>JACRNL010000007.1 GCA_016234935.1 Deltaproteobacteria bacterium
TTCTCCCCCTTGACCGCCTCAAGCGCCACCTTCGCCTTGAACGCCCCATCGTGGTTCTTCTTCATCCCGCCTCCCTCCTTAGGGTTAATGGCAGGCTATCTTACACCAAATACCCTTGTCTAAATTTTGGGGAGTACTATAAGCATTTTGAATAAATCCTCGTGACTTTAAAATCATTGCTGCATTAGAGATTCTTATTAAATCCTCAATCCCAACTTTTTTCGCAAAATCTTTCAAATAAAAAATTTTATCATAGCCTTCTGCTTCGGCAGCATCATGCAAAGATGTCAATAAGAACTCGGCTAATTCTTTGGTATTCATTTCAACTCCATCTTTTTTATTCTTTGATTTGCTGCTTAATCTGTATAATACTCTTAATTCTTACACTTCTCTATTGAAAATATTGTGTGAAGTTCCATGTTGTTAGGAGCGCGTCTTACATTTGAGAAACTCCCTGGAATCATTTATAATGAGCACGTCCTATAAAAGAAGTTTGGCAATGTGAGGTTTTAATGTCTACCAGCAAAAGCAACGGGGGCAATCTCGGCCTTGCAAGCAAGTTCTGGGCGGCGGTGGACAACGCAAACTATGCGCGGGTGCAGAAAACCGTTCATCATTGCGGCACGAGAAGTTTGCCAGTAGTCAAGTCGTGTCGATCGAAGGCAATCGCATGAAACTTGTTCGCAATACTGGAACGGAACGCGTCGTCGACCTGATTCGCCCTTGGTTCAATTCGGGCAATCAGCTGGACTTGGTGACTCCGGCGCTTTCGCTGTTCGCGTTCGGCGAGATGCTTGCGGATATAACCAAGCTGTCGAAGGCGCGCCTGCTTCTACCGCCTGAAGACACGGAGCTGGCATTCATCGGAAGTGCGCCCGACCGTACCGCACGAACCCGCTTACAAACCCGCTGGCTCGCTAAATGCCTTGCCCAGTGGCTTCTCGATAAGGCCGACGTGCGGCGCGCCAGGGGTGCTGTGCCGCAAGGCGCCATCGTGTTGCGTAACGGCGATGCACATCCATTGAAAGTTATTCTCGGTTCACTTGCTTTTAGCACCGACGGCTTGGGCATAACCCCGGGTAACCCCCTCAGCCTGATCCAGACCTCGGAGGCCCCAGACGAAGCCGCCTTGCTCAGTCAATGGTTCGACGCGCAGTGGAATAGTCTGCCCGTTGACCCCGACGCGAAACCATCGGTGACCGAGACGTTGCGAGAACTGGCCGCACACCGCGCCCCGTTCCTCGTTTACACTCTCATCCTGCACCCACTACCAGAGGATCGCCTTCGAGAGGAAGGTGTCGGCGAAGGTCATACGGTTGGGGGCCCAGTGGGGGCCCGACAGGAGTCAGAGCCAAAATTGATTAAGTATTTCAATCGGTTAGGCTTGTAGCCAGTGGGTTCGATTCCCACCGCCTCCACCATTTTATCTTAAATAAAATCAACCGGTTAGAGCAATCTAACCGGTTGATTTTTGGTGCCTCAATGGTGCCCCAAACTCGCTCCAGAAGGAAAGGATCGGCATTAAAACCGGGCCTAAATTGAATCGGTGGACGCAGCCCGCCCTTCGGGGCTAAATAAGTTATGCAGGAAACAATACCGATACTTTCTCTTATAACGACCATCTTAGCCGTTATCTTCGGGCCTATCATCTCTTGGAAAATCGCAAAGCGTCAAATTACATCTTCTCTCAAAGCGGCAAATAAACAGATAGTCGCACCGATGAGGCAAGCATGGATAAATAGTCTTAGAGACTTGATTGCGGAAATATCGAGTAGTGCCCTGCATTATTATCAGACTGGTTTTGAAGATAGAAAAGACGAGGAATATAAGCGGCTCACCGAACTTGAAGGAAAGATATCTTTGATGCTCAATTTTAGGGAAGACGATCATAAAAAACTTCATGACTTTATTCGTAATATGCTTAACTCTCTTGATCGTGGAAAAGAAGGGAATAATACTTTTGTTGAAATACATCCAAAAGTCTTAGCACTTTGTCGTGAAATTCTGAAAAGAGAATGGAACCGAGTGAAGGAAGATATCCCACAAACATAAACTGTAAAAAAGCCCCGTGGGGTGGGCTCCGCCCACCATTTCCATTTAAAGCCTCACTTTCACCCCCCTCTTATCTTCTCCGCCGTCCTGCCAAGGATGTAACCGCCCACGCCTATCTCCATGAGCGCCCAGAGTTTGTCTGGCAGGTCGAGCACCCTGACCTCAACCATATTTGACAGGCAATAACCCTCATGCTATCATTATGATAACATGACTTGAGAGGAGCTTATTATGGCACAGATACTGGTGCGCGACTTGGATAAGGAGACCGTAGAACGCCTGAAAAAGCGCGCAAGAGATGATGGGCGCTCCCTTCAATCCGAGGTAAAGTTTATTCTCGACCAAGCGGCGCAAGGGCCCACCGTGGACATGGAGGCGGCTCGTGCCCTTGTGGAGAATATCCGCAAAAAGTTCAAGGGACGCAGGTTCCCCGACAGTGTGAAACTTATACGCGAGGACCGCAACAGGTGAGCGTCCTTGTCATAGATGCGAGCGTCGCCGCCAAATGGTTCACCGAAGAAGAACATGCTGACGAGGCGCTGAGGCTCCTTGGCGGAGAATATCTGCTACACGCGCCCGATTTTTTTATGCTGGTGATGGACAGCGTTTTTTGCGAATGGATGCGGAGGGGCATAATCAGCGAGGATGACGGAGAGATAGTGCGTACTACTCTGAGACAACTCCCTATCCAGAAGCACCCCTTTGCACCGCTTCAGGATTCGGCATACACTATCGCCAGCCGGACAGGGCAGAGCGTCTATGATTGCCTCTACGTAGCGCTGGCGGCCCTTCTTAAGGGAAGGATGGTGACGGCAGACCGCAAACTCTATGATGGTCTAAGAAATGGGCCTTTAAAAAAGCATCTAATCTGGGTTGAGGATGTATAGCATATGGTTCGGGAAGCGCCGGGCGGCGAAGGTTACAAGACTATCGCCCCAGACTCGTTCCGGAACAAAATCGGAAGCATAATTAAGAAAAGGGGTTAGAGAAATCTAACCCCTTTTTTGCGTTCGCCGTAGGGCACGCTGAACCGGATTGTTTTTTTAAAAGGAATAATGCATATTAAAGTTAATGGCGGGCAGGGCCTGCCGCCGCATAATAGCCGGTTTCCAAGGAGAGGGGCAAGATGAAGTCCAATGATTTTTCGTCATGGCTTTTGCGTTTAAAGGATCCCGTTGTGCTTACGGGGCTTGCGGTGATGCTTTTTTCGGGCGTCATAAGAATTGTTCTGCAGGATACGGCGCCTCGCGGCAGCTTGTTGATAAAGGTGTTGGGTTACCTTTTCGCAGCAGGGGTTGTTGTTGCCGCGGCAGGTTTTTTTAAGAAGGGTAAGAAGCCGGTTACCGGCAGCCCTGCGCCCGGCCTTGGCGCTAAGGATGATGTTAATCAAAGCCCCTCGCTCGCGCATAATAGCGCGGCTGCCTCAGGCGGCGTTGCGGACATGACGTATAACGGCGTATCAGACGCGACCCTTACAGAGCTTCGTAAGACCATAGCCTCAAACAGGAAGACCGAGGAGCGCCTTCTTAAGACGCTTGCCGGTAAGAACATAGACATATCTGCGCGTGATGCGGAGATACGGACATGGATAGAGCGGTATAATGAATTAATCTCTCGCCTTGAAAAGCGGGCCGCCAGGGATGCCATACGGCCGGCGCGGCGGCAATGCTCAAAGAGGGCGGTCTGGACGGCGCTGAAGAATTACTAAAGGGGTCTTTGGATAAAAACCTGCAGGCCGCTGATGAGGGGAAAGAGGCGGCTGCCGAGAATGCCTTTGATCTTGCCGGCGTCATGGAGCTTCGGTTTGATTACAGAGGGGCAAGGGACTGCTATGAACAGGCCACGCGCCTTGAGCCGCAAAGCAGCGCGTATCTTAACAAGCTCGGCGTGTCATGGGCAAGCATTGGCGATTTAAAAATGGCCATAGGTTGTTATACAAGGGCCCTTGAGATTGACATTGCCGCGCACGGAGCAGGCCACCAGAATGCCGCCGCATATTACAACAACATCGGCGCGGCATGGGACAGCCTTGGCGATTCAAAGAAGGCCATCGAGTATTTCACCAAGGCCCTTGAAATAGATATTGCCGCGGGCGGGAACAAAAACCCGAATGTTGCCATAAGGTATAACAACATGGGTCTGTCATGGAATGCCCTTGGCGATCCCAAGAAGGCGTTGGACTGCTTTACAAAGGCCATTGATATTGACCTTGCTGTGCACGGGGCCGGCCATCCGGATGTCGCTGCGGATTACAATAATATCGGCGGGACATGGGAAGCCCTTGGCGACCCCAAAAAGGCCATGGACTGCTATGTAAAGGCCCTTGACATTGACCTTGCCGCATACGGAGTCAGGCACCCGAAGGCCGCGTTAAGATACAACAACATCGGCTTTACATGGAACGCCCTTGGCGATTCAAAGAAGGCCATAGACTGCTTTGCCAAAGCCCTTGATGTTGATCTTGCAGCATACGGGGCCAGGCACCCTGACGTCGCCATTGATTGCAACAACATCGGCGCGGCGTGGCATTCACTTGGCGATTTAAAAAAGGCCGCAGATTACTATGCCAAGGCCCTTGATATTTTCGAGAAGGTCTACGGCCCCGGCCATTCTCATGTTGTGAATTTAAGGGCAAAACTTGAAAAACTGGCAAAAGAACAGGGTTCATAAACCGTCAGCGGCCGGGTGGCTTCGCCCACCCAAATATCAGCCAGCTTAAATTATCGTTCCCACGTTCCAGCCCCGGACGCTCCAGCGTCCAGTCTTGCGGGGCGGGCTTTCCCGTAATTTTTGACTTCAAGCGCTTCCATCCGCCGCCTTACTCCTTTTTCGGCTCTCTCCCCTTACGGCTGCCCTCCGGTCTTCGCCAGATTTTCACGAAATTGATTATGCGCCTGACCGTGGATTTTCTATTAATCGAGGCCGCGTCAAGTATGTTTTCGTCTATGATGGCCCTTTCCGGGTCTATTATGATCCTGTCGAGCTTCAATGCCCTGAGCCAGCGGCTGATAAAAAAGGGCCTGCGCATCTTGTGGCGGCGCAGGCGGCTTTGCGGCTTGTCCGCGATGGTCTCAAGGTAATCCACAAGGCCTTCTGTTCTGGACAGCATCTGCATTCCCTTCTGGTCGCTTATGCCGGTATGCTCGGATAAAAGCTCTGTTCGGATTTTATTGAGAGCGCGCATGACCGCGCCGTCATGTCTGCCGCCTGCCTCCCCCTCCCATGACACGTTCAGCTCGGTGTCAAGCCCCATGCTCCTGTTGTTGGTATTGGCGGAGCCGACTGTAAGGAAGCGGTCGTCTATCAGCATCAGCTTTGAATGGACGAAGACAGGGACATCCTTGCCGCCGGATGACGGCGCGGCGGGATAGTAAACGCCGAGGCGGTGGCCTCTTCTTCGCGCTTTCCTTTTAAGAGAATTCAGTATCCGCTTCTGGGCGATGCCCGCGTATATCTTCTCAAGGAGGGTTTGATCCATCTTTGGTATGACGATGATAATCTGAAGTTTTGACGCCGCGGACTTCATCTTTTTTGCGAGCGCGCGGTAGACCGACAATGAGCTGAAGTACTGGTTTTCGATGTAGATAAGGTTTTGCGCGGACAGGATGGCGTCCGTGTAAAGGCGGCGGATTTCCTTTATGGATTTTTTCCATCTGACAAGGGACCTTGCCTGCGTTCTGCTTATCGCGGCGCGGCGCGCGGGTATGGAGACGCCCTCGGCGTCCGGCCAAAGGGTTTCATGCGCCGGTCTTGGAAGTTTCAGGTCATGGCCTGTGGCCTTTAGCCAGTTTTCACTGAACAGCTCGGCTAATTTTTCCGAGAGCGGGCCGGTATGATATGACTGCACGTCGTGATACGGCTCGTATCCCTTGCCGTGGTTGTTCACGCGCAGGGGGTTATGCGCCGCGTGGCTGCGGTCGTCCCAGCGGCCGGCGCATATGTCCATGCCGCCGGCAAACGACATGGCGCCGTCGATTACGGCGAACTTCTGATGCTGGCTTGCCGCGAAGGCGTGTTGGCGGTCAAAATGAAAAAAGATGTTCTGATGGGCATGGCCGAAGGTCAGCCTTTGCTTCCGTTCGCGTCCGAGGGAATAGATAAAATGGTAATCCCACGCGAGGATGTAAATCCTGAGCAGCGGGTTTTTAACGCAAAGACCCTTCAGAAAGTCCAGAAAAGAGACGTCTCCGTGACCATCTCCGGCTCTCAGGAGCTTTACGTCGCTGTCAAACTGCCATCCGGAGATAAGTATGGTCCGGCGCGCCTGTTTGGCGGCCTGGTAAAAGGCGCGGTAATAGTCATGACCGTCAAATATAATGCCGGTTTTCGCGACGCCGTTTGTGTTCCAGCAGTTCCGGCCTGGTTTTAATATCCTGTTTTCAGCCATTTTTCAGGTGCGGCGAATATAGGGCGACGCCGTGCATGAGTATACACCCTGCTAATCGGTCTTGGGGTTATTGTAAAGTTCAGGATAGAGCCTCTGCGCGCAGTCCTGGCAGATGCTGTGGGTAAAAACGGCTTCAGAGTGGTCTTCGATGTATTTTTCGATGCCGTCCCAAAACCCTTTATCGTCGCGTATTCTTTTGCAGGACGCGCATATGGGCAGCATGCCGCTCAGCAGCTTTATGTTTTTGAGCGAAGCCGCCAGGTCCTCCGTCAATTTCGCCCTTTCCATTTCAAGCTGTCTGCGCTCGGTGACGTCTTCGATGGAAAGCAGGATCAGCGCGGGGCGTCCGCCTGATTGCGCGATTTTCCTGGTGCTGAGCAGAACGATCCTTGCCCCGACCTTCGGGAAGGCGTAATGAACCGCGTAATCCGTCAGGGTTTTGCGCCCGGATATGACGTGTTCAAGGAGTTCGCGCAGCAGGGGAATATCCCACAGGCGGCCGCCGAGTTCATGGAGCGGATAATTCTCCGTCTCCTCAGGCGTCACTTTAAACGTCTCATAGAAAGACCTGTTGGCGGAGATCACCCGCGCGTCGGCGTCCAGGACAAGCAGCGACTCATGCACGGTGTCAACTATATTCTCGGCATAGGTCTTTGCTTCAAGCAGTTTGTCCGACAGCCGCTTCAGGCCGGTTTTTTCCTTTTCAACCTCGGTTATATCGGTAAAAAACAGGACGTACTTGTCAAGAGAGGGAAAAACGTCATACGTTATCAGGAACACCTTCGCACCCCCCTGCGCCTGAGGGCTCTTAAGGGTGGCCGTATGGTAAGTGTCGCGGTTGGTTATGATGTATTTGATGAAAGACCGGCAATTTTCATCGGGGTAAGCCAGATCGTCAATCTTAAGGACAAAGTCTTCGATGCGGCGGCTGGATCCCATGAACTCATCAATGGATGAATGGCCTAAAAACTGTAAAAAAGCCTTGTTGATGTATTCAAGCTCGGCGCTTTCAGTCGCGACTATGAATCCTGGGCTGATGTCCATGATAAAATGGATGTATCTGTTCTTGCTTTCAATCTCTCTTTTCTGGAACAGCGCCCTTGCTATCCGGCACAGCGACTCGATGAGGACCTTCGGTTCCGTGGGCTTAAGGACATATTTATCGATGCCGATGTCTATGGCCGTTATCAGGCTGTCGACCTCGCTGGACGCGGTCGTTACTACGATGGGCGTGTCCCATCCGGTTCTTTTTATTTCAGCCGACATCTTAAGGCCGTTCATGCGGGGCATGCGTATGTCGGTGATTATTATGTCAGGCTTTTTTTCCTTGAACGCCTCCAGCCCCTCCACGCCGTCGGATGCGGTGTAGAGCGTTCCCACCCATCTTTTGAGGATAAGGGACAGTTCGTCGCGGATATCCTGTTCGTCTTCGACATACAGGACGGCTGTTTTTTTCAGCAGTTCGCGGTCTTTGCCGTCAATGGAACTCTCATTCATATGGACACTGCCTCCCGTTCCCCCGCTTAAAGCCCCCGCTTTAGACATGCGAGGGCAGGCTTGCGGGGACATGCTTTGCCCTTTGCCGGCATTATTTCGCGGCAGGCATTGACACTTTGAACTCGGCCCCGCCCTCGATGTTCATTGCCTGAATCCTTCCCGCCATATGGTCTTCGATGATCACCTTTGACATATACAGTCCCACGCCCGTTCCCTTGCTGTCCGATTTCGTAGTAAAGTAGATGTCAAATATCTTATCAATGATGCCGGCAGGTATCCCGCCGCCATTGTCTATGACGGTGACAACCCCCTGAGGGGGTTCGGCCCCTTGAAGGGGTTCGGCCCCTTCGCCGCCGAGCCTTGAGACCGTAATGTGAATCCGCCCGTCATTTACCTTGCCCGCCGTGATCGCGTCTTTTGCGTTGCCAAGTATGTTCAGGATGACCTGGGAAAATTCGTTCGGGTATCCCCGGACATATACGTCTTCCTCCTCATCCACTGTTATCGACACATTATGGTTTTTAAAGCTTGGGTCAACCAAAGATATCACTTCCTTGATTGCCCGGGCCAGGGAAAAATCCTCTTTCTCCTTGTTCGGCTTGAAAAAATTCCTGAAGTCGTCGATTGTGCCGGACATTTTATTGATGAGCTGCTTGCCTTTGAAGATTTTCTGGTCGAGAAAATCCCTGCTCAGCTCGTCGTGAACGCATGCGTCTTCTATATTCGACAGAAGCAGATTCAAGGCATTCAGCGGTTGTCTCCACTGATGGGCGATGTTGCCGATCATCTCGCCCATGGCGGCCAGGCGGGATTGCTGAAGCATCAGCATATCCTTTTCGCGGAGCCTGGCGACGGCCTCCGTCACCTTGCCTTCAAGCGTTCTGTTGATTTCCGCAATGGCCCTCCTGCGTTCATCTGCAAGCTCGGCCGTTCTCTTTAATTCACCCTGCGTTTTAGCCAGCTTCAGACTCTTGCTGATGGCTATCTCGTGGGTGGAAAGGAGAAAATTAAGGATATGCATCCTGTCGGAATTGATAAGATATTTTTGTTTATTGAAGTAAAATTCCAGCCTTCCGTCGCCGTCTTTATTCCCGCGCAGTTCGTCGCTCAGCAGGATGTTCTCGATACAGGACGAGAGGTACTCTCCGTCGTACGGCTTGGCGACGAAGCTGTCCGCGCCGCTCTCAAGGCATTTGATCACGTCGTCCGGATTGACGAGGGAGGTAATCAGTATGACATATATCCCGGCCATATCCCCGCCGGACTTGATCTGCCGGCAGAGTTCATAGCCTGTCATGACAGGCGTGATGATATCGCTTAATACGATCTTGGGGTTGTATGAAGGTATCGCTTCGAGCGCCTTTTTGCAGTTGTTGACGATTAAAACCCTGTAATCATATTGACCAAGGGCGTGCTTTAGCAGTTCGGCCTGCGTGGGACTGTCCTCAACGGCAAGGATCCTTACGTCCCTTGACTTCAAGGCGGTATTGTCGGCATTCATGTCCATTGTTCTATATTATAAACAGACTGTCCTTAAAAACAAAGAGGATTTTTGATTTACTGCCTGAAAGGCCGCCTTTTCGCCATTCGGAAGCCCCGTCTATTGCGAAAAAATCCTGCTTCACGTGACTTAAAAACCGCCGATATGCTATACTGCTATAAAATTATGAAAACTATACGCCGTTAAAATAAACGTTACAGGAGGAAAAGAACATGGAGCTGATTGACGTCAATGAAAAGGCGGGTTTTGCCCCGGAGTTCGCGCCCCGCATACTGAGGGTCAGGCCGGAGTACAAGGTGCCGCTTATCTGCATGGAGCCGGGACAGCAGATACCGCCGCACCCGAGCGGGACGGGCATCTTCTTCGTCGTCAGCGGCAAGGGAATAATGACGGTTGAAGGCAAAGAGGCGGAGGTCAGGGCAGGGATGATGATCTTCGTCGAGAAGGGCGAGTCGCGCGGCATACGGGCCACCGAGAGGCTGACGGCCTTTGCGGTGCATATAAGCTGAGCAGCGGGCTTTCAGTTCCGGATTGCGCGGACTGCCTGAAGGGGACTAACCCCCTGTTGGTCTGGAATCTTCCCCTAGTTATTGACATTTGTCATTTCCATTTGCCCCGTTTTTGCGGCAAAATAACGTTTAGTTTGAAATGAAACGCAGGGAGGCGATGGTTAATGGATAAGATGCTCGATGTAAGGGAAATGGCCCCTAAGGACAGGCACCCGCGGATATTCGACGCCTTCAAGGCCCTTGGGCCGGGGGAGTCCTTTATCCTCATAAACGACCACGAACCGAGGCCGCTTCTTTATCAGTTCCAGGCCGAGCACGACGGGGAGTTCGAATGGTGGCCTCTTGAGCAGGGGCCGCTGGCGTGGAGGGTGGTTGTCGCGAAAAGAGAGAAAAGCGGCCCGCACCGCACGCTGACGGACTTTTTCCAGACAGACCATAGAAGGCTTGACGCCATTTTCGACAGGTTTAAGGATGCCGTCAGGGTTAAGAAGTTCGAAGAAGCGGCGTCGGCGTTCAGGGAGTTCCGCCTCGGGTTGACAAGACATATAAAGGCGGAGGAGGAGATACTGTTTCCGGTGTTTGAGGATAAGACCGGCATGCACGACGCCGGCCCGACGGCGGTCATGAGGATGGACCATAAGGACATAAAGGAGCTTATGGACAAGATCGTCAACGCCGCTGACGCAAAGGACGAAAAGACCGCCACAGACGGCGCGCAGGCTATCTTCAACATCCTCGCCGACCACAACATGAAAGAGGAGCATATTCTGTATCCTGAGACGGATTCTTTCCTTTCGGACGCCGAGCGCGCTCAGGTGATTAAAAAGGCGCAGACGCTTCCATAATGTTTCGTAGTGCGAGACCCCCGCTTTAGACATGCGAGGGCAGGCCTTTAGTCTCGCCTGCCGTAATTCGGCAAGGGTGCCGCAAAAAACAGCGGGGTTGACCTTTAGGCCAACCCCGCTGTTTTTTATCGGCGGCCAATGTGGTCTTTGGGCGGTCTTTGGCGCGTCTTAAGAGGCGGTTTAGTAGATGACCCCTTCCTTATCTCCTCCCCTCACCCGTGAAGGGGGAGGGGAGGGTGGGAGTGAAAGTTGCCCCTTGAAGGGGCTGAGTCCCCTCAGGGGGTCAAACCCCCCTCACTCCCCGCTTTAGACACACGGGGACAGGGCCTACCCTCTCCTGCGAGGGGAGAGGAGAAAAAAGGATTTAAAAATTACGTAATATGGCACAGTCTAACATACAAGGGCCGGGTGGGGGCTTTGTCTGCGCGATATGGGTGCGGACATTAAACCTCTTTGGGCACCTGCGGTGGGCAAAGCTAAAGGGTTGCATCTTGGCTTTAGCCGTGCGCAGCACCTGCGGCGGGCAAAGCTAAAGGGTTGTCTCTTGGCTTTAGCCGTGCGCAGCACCTGCGGTGGGCAAAGCTAAAGGGTTGTATCTTGGCTTTAGCCGTGCGCAGCACCTGCGGCGGGCAAAGCTAAAGGGTTGTATCTTGGCTTTAGCCGTGCGCAGCACCTTTCTTTCAAGAAAGGCAGGTGCGCGGATTTGACAACCTAAAAAAATGCGTTATAGTTAACACCGTTCACCCGTTCGTGTCCGCCTCGCCAATCCCCGCTTAAAGCCCGCGGGGACATGACTTATCATCTCGTTAATTTCCATAACAGCCCTGACATCGGCGCGGCGCGCCCAACACCACTTTCTGTTGCCGATATCTGTATTTGATATACACATTGCGCCGGAAAGTGGCGCCGGGCTTGAATTGCTTCAAGCAAAACAAATACTATTGTCAGGATTTTCATGAAAAGTCCGGCGGCGATATCCGTAAAAAACATCTCAAAAAAGTACCGCCTCTTCAATTCGCCGAGAGAGCGCTTTATCGAGGCGCTGCACCCGTTCAAAAAAAAGTATCACAGAGAGTTCTGGGCCTTGAAGGGGGTCTCCTTCGAGGTGCCGGCAGGGGTGACGGCCGGGATAATCGGCAGGAACGGCTCAGGCAAATCCACGCTTCTTTCGATAATATCCTCCGTCCTTAAGCCAAGCGAAGGCGCGGTCACGGTAAATGGACGGGTCTTTGCCCTTCTGGAGCTTGGGGCGGGATTCAACCCCATGCTCACGGGACGTGAGAACGTATTTTTAAAGGGCGTCATCCTGGGCATTTCAAAGGACGAGATGCGGCGCAGGCTGCCGGATATCGAGGCCTTTGCCGACATAGGCGGCTTCATTGACCAGCCCGTCCGCGTATATTCTTCGGGAATGTTCGTCAGGCTTGCCTTTGCCACCGCCATCAACGTAGACCCGGACATACTCATAATCGACGAGGCCCTTGCCGTCGGGGACGCGAAGTTTCAGAGGAAGTGTTTTGCCAGGTTCCATGATTTCCAGAGGGAAGGCAAGACCATCCTGTTCGTAAGCCACTCAACTGACGCCGTCATAAGGCATTGCGATACGGCGCTGCTCCTTGAAGGAGGCAGGGTCGTCGAGGCCGGCGAGCCCAAGGCGGTCGTGAATTCCTACTACGACCTGCTCTTTGCGCAAAATTCCACGGGTTATGCGCCGGAGCCGCTTCTTGTGGAGGAGGGTTACAGGGGCTTTAACATCGTCCATGCCGGAGCGGGATACTACGCATTTTCGCAGACGCTTGGCGCGATGGACGCCGGGGCCGCTAACGCCGAAAAAATTGAGGAATTGATAAAGGCCGGTCTTTGCGCGGCAGGCGGCTCTGCCGAGGAGGTCAGGCGGAAGGTCGATGACATTACGCCGGGCCTTGATTCCGCCGCCGTCAAGACAGGCGCGGCGGCTTCGATTAGCCCGTTTGATGCGTTTCTGGAAAGTGTCCCTGCCTGCGACGTATGCAGGCAAAGGAAAAGCTACAATAAAAACGAGTCCCGCTGCGGGGATGGAAGGGCGGAGATAGTGGACTATCTCGTTGTTTCCCAGGGCGAACTTGACCCGGTGGCAATCAGGTCGGGCGCCGGCGTGGACATTTACATGAAGGTGAGGTTCAGCAGCGCTGTCCAATACCCGATGTTCGGATTTGCCGTCATGACGACCGACGGGGTCATCGTCTACGGAACGAACACGCGGCTGGCCCGCATCGGCATAGGGCCGGCACAGGCTTGCAGCATGGCCACGGTAAAATGGTCTTTAAAGCTTGACGCCAACACCGGGGACATCTTCATAAATCTCGGCGTGGCGGAGCAGATGCCCGACGTGGACGATATGATGGACGACAGGAAGGATCTCATCCATCTGCACGTCCACTCGGACGAGGAGTTCGTCGGCCTTGCGCGGTTTGAAACGGAGTTCCAGGAATTTCCAGCCGTAATGTCAGCGGGGCAATTGACAGTTTAAAAAAAACAGTTATCCTTGAATTGTCCCTTATACTGGCAGTCGGCGGTTTTTTACCCCCTGAGGGGGCTCAGCCCCTGTTTTTTCTCATCTCGGCGCGCATCACACCCTGAAGTCACATCTCGAACGGCTAATAGTTAAATAGATATACGCGCCCCCGATTAAAACATTCGAGGGCAGGTGACGGCCAGTCTCCGTCCCCCGATTAAAACATCCTCGATAGATACATTCGAGGACATGCTCGAGGGCAGGCCAGGGAGACGCCGGCCTGCGGAGCCGCGTTTTTAATTTTCCATCCGAAGGAATCACCGGGAGAAGGCGATGGACGTTGATATCGGTGAAAAGCAGATTCAGGGCGTAGAGCAAAAGGTGGTGCTTGAAGCGCTGGCCTCGATGGCGGCAAGGCCGGGCTGTCTTTTCCTTGAGGTCGGCTCGTGGTGCGGCGACACGTCCGCCATCCTTGCGCGGATCGCGCGCGAGCGCGGAGGGCATCTCGTGTGCGTGGATTGGTGGAAGGGAAGCCCCGGCACCGGGTTGGCCGAGATAGCCAAAAAGAAGGACGTCTACGCCTATTTCTGGAACCGCATGAAGGAAGAGGGGCTCGAGGATACGGTCATGCCGCTGCGCGGGCAGTCGAAGCACGCCGCGAGGATATTGAAGGAAGGCTTATTCGACCTCGTCTTTATAGACGCGGACCACACCTACGCGGGCGTCTCCTCGGACATAAACGTCTGCGCGCCGCTCGTAAGAAATGGCGGCGTCCTGTGCGGCCACGACTGCGAGGGCCGCGTCAGTGATTACGACCTCGACTTCCTTTTATCGGGCAAAGAAAAAAACTTTCATGAATCCGTCCATTGCGGCGTCGTCCTTGCCGTTGGCGAGAAGTTTAAGGATTACTCGGTAAATTACAATATCTGGAGCGTTCGTAAAGGCGGCGGCAGGTGGAAGGCCGCCGCCCCGCGCCTCGGCAAGCTCAAGGACAAAAGGCAGCTTCCCCCGATACCTATAGGGCTTACAAGCAGGCACATCGTCATGCGCTGCGGAAAGTTCGTCTACGCCGCCCCGCGAAGGCTCGTTGAGTTCGACCCCTCGGAGGAGGCCGGCCGCATTGACCCCGGCGTGGTAAAGGCCGCGACCGTTGCCGAATTGGAGGCCATTATCGGGCAAAAGGTGGAGTATTCGGACGCAAGACCCGTCCTGTCGGGGCAGTACCGGGACTTTAATTTTTTACGGTTTAACGGAAGATACTGGGCCATGTCAAAGACATTGGGCAATGTAGACCTTGCCGCGCTTGACCCGGCCGCGGTTAAAGAGCTTGAAGAAAAAGGTCTTTGCGCGGCGGCCGGGGCAGGGGCCGAAGCCGAAGCCGAAGATTGGAATGAATTGAAACGGCTTGTGGACGAGCTGATGCACCTGTGTCCCGTGATGCGCGAGGAGGGCTACCGGGGGTTTAATATCGTGGCCTACAAAAAGATGTTTTACGCCTTTTCTCAGGAGCTCGGCCCTTTTGACATAAAGACCGTGGACGAGGCGGCGCTTGCGGTTTTCACGCTCAGGCAGAGATGCGCCGTAGCCGCCACCCACGAGGATGCAAGGCGGCTGGTTGATGATATTGCGTCTTTATGCGCGGAGAGCGGACAGAAAGGCGGCAAAAATGACGACAGCGGAAAAACAGATCACATGAACGGGTAGGCCGTAAGCGAAATCAGCGGCCGCGTAAGTCTTAAAAAAACAGGCGCGTCAGATTGACGCATCAGCGGGCGGAGCAAAATCTATGGACGGCCTCTTGAGATCGATTTGGGTATACAGAAAAGCAAGCTGGGTATACAGAAGGTTCAAGCGTTACATACCCAAGGGACTCAGGGGCATGGTCAAGTTCAAATTCACGGGTCTAAATAACTCAGGCGGAGATAACATGGACATTATCGGCGCGTCGGTCAAGGTAAGAAACGGGACAAGGATGGTTACGGCAAAGGCGAGAAAGGTGCGCTTTTCAGCGCACAGGTTCTTTACGGGCAGCGGAAGGCCGGAGGAGGTCAAGGCCCTGTGGCTGCTTTGCGATTATCTTTGTTCACGGCCGCCGGCTCTGGCCGTCTACGGAAGGGGCCCGTTTTTAGAAGAGCTCCTCAAGCACGCGCCGGCGCTAAAGCAGTCCATAAAATACATTATAGATGACAACGCGCCCTTGCAGGGTGTCACACCCTTGCAGGGAGGGGCGTCCGGCGCCGTTCCGGTCATACGCCCGGACTCTGTCCCCCGCGAGGTGCGGACGGTCTTTCTCGCCGAGACGCGCACCGCCCGGCGTTGGCACATGAAAAAAAAGCTCAACAGTCAGCAGGGCGGCATTGAGGCGGTATCCCCGGATATCATCGCGGATATAGGCAGGCACCTTATTCCGGCCCACGCGTGGGTGAACGAGACGAGCAATATCTATCCGATAGACATACCGGAGATAGCCTTCAAGCCCGGCCTCGACATGGCGCTCATAGACAGCCCTTCAAGGAACATGGCCTTCATGCCAAACGGCCTTGCTTACGTGAGTAACGCCCTTAAAAAGGCAGGCGTGAGCTTCCAGACGGTTGACCTCGACATCATCGCGTACCACAGGTATCACGTCAGCCGCCTCTTTGACGCGCCGGATGTGATACTGACGCCGGACGGAAATCCCCTGCCCGAAGACCCCTGGCTGGCGGAGAACTACGAACTATGGCAGAGGCCGGACACGCTTGAATACTTCCGTCCGATGATAGATGAAACGGTAAGGGCGCTTGCCGAGGCCAGACCGAAGATCGTCGGCTTTTCCATACAGGCGTGCAACGTGAAGTTCGCAAAGGAGGTCGCAAAGGGGGTGAAGGCGCTTTTGCCGGATACCCTTATCCTTGCCGGCGGGTACAGCTGCTATCAGCCGTTCATAGGCAGGCTTGCCTTTCCTGAGGCGGATTACATGATGATCGGCGAGGCGGACCTCAATGTGGGAGGACTCGTCAGAAGGCTTAGCGCGGGCGAAAGGCCGACCGGGCTGCCCGGCGTCATCTCCAGGTTCGACCCGCCGGATACGGACTTCAGGCCGGGGCCGATGCCCAAGGATCTCGACGCGCTCGATATGCCGCGCTACGACTGGTACGGCATCGACGTATACAGAAACCACAACCACTACCAGCTGACGCCGATAATAGCAAGCAGGGGATGCAGGTGGTCAAAGTGCAAGTTCTGCGCGGAGAGGTTTTTCTGGAGGATACGATCCCCGAAGAACGTCGTTGACGAGTTCGAGTACCTCTCCGGCAAGGGATGCGACCTCTTTATGTTCAACGAGAGCGATCTGAACGGCATGCCGGAGGCGCTCCTTGAGATATGCGACGAGATAATAAGAAGAAGGCTTACCATAAAGCTCACCGGACAGCTGCGCATACACAAGAACAGCGACCGCGCGTTCTTTGACAAGCTCAAGGAGGCCGGGTTCGTCTCGCTCCGCTTCGGCGTAGACGCCTGGGCGGAAAACACCCTGCGCCTGCAGCTCAAAGGCTACACCCTTGGCATGATAACCCAGAACCTCAGGGACTGCCTCGCCTCCGGCATCTACACCGAGGTGAACATCGTCCTCGGTGTGCCGGGCGAGACCGATGACGACATCACGCAGTCGATAGAATTGATAGAAGCCAGCAAGCCGTATATCGGCAGGGTGGCCAATATAAATCCGCTGATGCTCATGTCCGGGAGCGTCTACTGGGAAAGTCCTGAGGAGCACGGCATACGGTTTCGCGGCGACAAGCAGGAGATATTGACGAAGCATCAGCACATGGTGCCGGATAATATGTGGTTCAGCGAAAATCCGTATATTGACGAAAAGGTCAGGAGACAGCGTTTTGAGCGCGTTGTCATGGAGCTGCACAAGCGGGGTTTTGACGTGGGGCCGTTCGCAAAACAGGTGATAAAAGACGTCCTCGAAGGCAAGGGCGCAGGGGCAAGCGCAAGGCCCGGCGCGCAGCCTGACGGCGCTGCCCAGGGCGCGAAAAAGGGCTTTTTCGGCTTTGCCGCGCCGGGGCCGGCGGAAAAAAAGCTCCACGTCGTCAAGTTTTCCGGCGGCTTTTACGGCATTGACGGCGGCGCCCTGGACGCGGCTGAGGCGCCGAGTCTCTTTGATTCAAACGTGCTGGAGGTCAAACGGGAAAATCCGGCGAATATCCGTCTCATCACGGAAGGCTACGCCTCCTGCTACAACATAATAAAAGTGGAAGGCGCGTTCTACGGCATCAGGCAAGGCTACCCGTTTGATATTAACATGGCCGAGGCCGGCGGCTACGAGCCAGGGGTATGCTTCAGGGGGCGGACCATCAAGGATGTCGAAGATACTATATCAAGCTCCGTATCGGCCAGGATAGCATAGGAGGCAGGACTGATGGAATTCTTGCATAAAAGCACATTTTCGAAAAAACCGGCGCTGAGCATTATCCTCCTTGATTGGACGGTCAGGGAGAGTTTTCACACGCTGGAATATCTCAACCGCCAGAGGATAGCCAGGAGCAGTTACGAGATCATCTGGATAGAGTTCTATTCGAGGAGGGCGCCCCGGATAAAGGAAATGATGGACAGGGCCAGGGCGCTTGGCCTGCCGCCTCCCGTGGACACGTGGATAGTCATGGATACGCCAAAGAGCGAATACTACCACAAGCACAGGATGTATAACATGGGGATATTGAATTCATCGGGCCGCATCACGGTCATCCTCGATTCCGATGCCATAGTAAGGCCGACCTTCGTGGAAACCGTCATTGACGAATTCGAAAAAAACGCGGACCTTGTCCTGCATTTCGAGCAGATAAGGAACTTCGACACGGCCTTTTATCCGTTTAATTTTCCGTCCGTCCGCGAGATTACCGGCCAGGGCTGCGTTAACGCGGTCAGCGGCGTTCCGAGCGGGTTTGATACGGCGGCCAGGAGCCTCAAGGAGGACTGGAACCTCTGGCACGTCTATAACTACGGGGCGTGCCTGTGCGCCAGGCGGGACGATATGATACTCATCGGCGGGGCGGACGAGCACGTTGATTATCTCGGCCATGTGTGCGGGCCATACGAGATGACGGCTCGCCTTGTCAACGCCGGCTTTGCGGATAAACTCCATTCAACGCACTTCCTTTATCATGTATGGCATCCGAATCAGGGAGGGGACAATAATTATTCAGGCCCGAATAACGGCAAGGGCATGTCGCTCACGGCCATGGAGCTCCCGAAGACAGGCAGGATACTGCCCCTTACGGAGAACGCGGAGATAAAAAAACTGCGTCTTGCGGCAACGGATGAATCCGCTTCGGAAGGAGCTTCTACATTGAAGGAGGCGAGGCCAGCGCATGTTTAACTCGGCGGCTGAACAAAAAGACGCACTGCCCGTGCCTTTCACGTATTTGGGCGACAGAAAAAACCTCGCGTATTTTCAGGCCCTGCCAGGCTACGCCGGCGCCATAAGGCTCACGCACGATGAACTGAAAACGCGGATAACCTTCCCGGATGACGCGCCGCTTATGGATAGGCTGGCATTTCACATCGGGATACACAGGGTGCCGCCTCACATAAGGACTATTTACGTGGAGAGAAAGGCGTATTACCTCTCATTTTTCATGCAGTGCGTGGACGTATACGGACTTACGGACAGGAAGGTGATACTTTTTGAAAACAGAGACGGGCGCATCGTAGATATCTGCGATAATTTTTCCGGCAGCGGCGGTTTCGCCGTTCTTGGTTCAAGGGAAAATCTGAAATACTTTAAGGACAGGCCCGGCTTTATCGCCGGGATATACTCCGGCACGGTTTCGGATGACGAGCTTGTCCTGTCGCTTCGCGACACTGTCAGGGTGGCCGGTTTTCCGGAAACCATCTATGTGGAGGATACGCCCTTTTATTTGAATTACTACATCCGCCACGCCGGCCTGGAGGGCATTTTAGACAGAAAACTGAAGCTGTTCAAGGTCAGCGGCGGCGTAGTCGAGGAACGTGACTATGAGCCGCGGGCGGACGGTATTGACGGCGCCGGCGCCCCGGCGAGGGTATACGAGATAGACCTCGTGAATCAGTGCAACCTCAAGTGCAGGATGTGCCATATAAGCTACATGGGCGACAGAAAGACCCAGTGCGTCGAGATAGACCAACTGAGGGGCGTGAAGAACGTCTTCATACAGATGGGCGGCGTCTACGAGCCGCTGATGCACAAAGACTTTCCCGCGATAGCAAGGATGCTCTCGGATAACGGGTGCGAGCTTTCGATCATCACCAACGCGACGCTCCTTACCCCGGCCCTGATAGCGGAGCTTGCAGGGTGCAACTTCTACTCCATCCACGTCTCCTTTGACAGCGCGGACAAAAAGATATACGAGGGCATAAGAAGGGGCGCGCGTTTTGAAAAGACGCGCCAGAACATCCTTGACCTGCGCTCGGCCTTCAGGGGCAAGGATACCATGTTCATGATAAACATGGTCGTGATGAAGGGCAACATGGGCGGCCTCAGGGAAATGGCGGATTTTGCCGAGGCCGCCGGGTTTGACGGCCTTGGGCTGATACCTATGGTTGTCCGCTCGTCCGGGGCCGATGTCGTCAGCCAGTCGCTTGATCCGATAATGGACGAGGCCAACGGCAGATTCGACGAATGCGCCGAGCACGTGATAAAAAACAGTTACCGGATCGTTTTAAGCGCGCCGTATTTCCTCTATACACCGCTCCGCTCGCAATATCCGAAAAACGTAAAGAATGGAATTGTGCGGTCTGACAACCCTGCCGCAAGGACGTACTTCAATAAATATACGGCCTATCAGTTAGGCCGCCATCCGGGGATGAAGCATAACTGCGTCTCGCCCTTTACCTTCGCCAAGATAGGCCCTGACGGGGCCGTCTACCTGTGCAACGAACTGCTTATCGGCAACGTCAACAGCGGCAATATCATGGACATATGGAATGGCAGGGCGGCCTCGTACATAAGGCGCTTCATCATGGACAACCCGTTGCTCTGCCAGGATTGCGACAGGTATAAATACTGCCTTAACCCCAGGGCCGCGAGCAAATACAATCCCGATAATATCGCCGCCACGTCGGAAGGTCGCGATAGGCTTAAAAAGATAGCAAGGGAGAATCTCCGGCCAAAGGCGGGCTTCGACGGGGTGAGCCACTCCTTGGCCGAGGCCATGATGAGCGGCGACGGCGAGACGGTTAAAAGACTGGCGCCTGAAGCGGACGCGTTTGCAACGGACGGCTGCGCCAGCACGCTCCTTCTGTATGCGGCGCTTTACGGCTGCGAGGAAGCGGCGGAGATATTGATAGAGATGGGCGCGGACGTCAACGCAAAAAACAGGTATTCGGACACCCCGCTTACCGCCGCGCTGCTCGGAGGCCGCATGGGGATAGTAAGGCTCCTTGCAGGCAAAGGCGCGGACGTCAACCATGCCTTTGCGTACGCAATGGCCATGAATAATCTCGACTGGGCCGCCCTGCTGGCCGGCCTCGGCGCGGACGTGAACGGGAGGCTTTCCGACGGCCTGACGCACCTTGTGAACGCCGCCATAAACAACGACATGGAAACCGCGTCGTTTCTTGTCGCCAAAGGCGCGGACGCCGACTCGGCCGATGAAAACGGCTCAACGGCGCTTATCCACGCCGCCCTGAACGGCCTTTATGAGATGGCCGGATTCCTTATAGAAAGCGGAGCGGACGTCAACCGTAAAAATCTGTATTTTGACACCCCCCTGTCCGTGGCCGCGGCGCACGGCAGAAGGGCAATGGCGGAATTCCTCGCGGCAAAGGGCGCGAGGCTCGATGACGCCCTTGTCCGCGTGTCCGTCATAGACGACGCAAGAGCGGCGGCGCTTTTGACTTCTCTCGGAGGCGATGCAAATGTTATTTCTGCTGACGCATGCAAATAAGGGAGAGGCCCCGGCGCCGCCGGAGCGCGCCGTGGATGAAGATTTCGCCCCTGCCTCGTGGCAAACGCACCGCTGGGGGCTTGCGTCGGCGCGGTGGGAACTGCTCCGCGGCAAGAGTTTTTGGATAACCGGGGCCGGCACAGGCTACGGCAGGTGCATGGCGACCGCGCTTGCCTCGGCCGGGGCGCAGGTGTTCCTGACCGGCAGGAGAAAAAAAACCCTTATTGAGGCCATCGAGGCGATGAAGCCGTTTTCCATCCCGGTTGACAACTGTCACGCTATTACCGCGGATGTTACCGATATCCTTGACGTTAAGGCGGCCTCGGCAGGCATAAAAAAACTCTGCCCATCGCTGTATGGCCTTGTAAACAACGCGGCCCTGCCGCCAAGCGGCGTGAGATTTCCAATTCAGGATGAGACGCCGGAATACTGGGACGCGATCATGCGCACCAATGTCACCGGGCCGAGACTTTTGACGGCTGAGATATTTCCGCACATGATCGCCGGCGGCGCGGCGCGGATACTTTTCATGACGTCCGAGGCGGGCTGGGCCTTTACCTCCGGCGTGGGGCAATATAACGTTTCAAAGGCGGCGCTCAACAGCCTTGCGGCGTCGGCGGCGGCGGAATATTCAGACAGATATCCGGAGGCGGACGTGCAGATAAACGCCCTTGATCCGGGCGAGGCAAAAACAGAGATGAACTGCGATTCGAAGGCAAGTCCCTGGAGGGTCGCGGGCATGTCCCTTGCGCTGCTCTCACATCCGCGCGGAGGACCCAATGGCAGATTTTTTTGCAGAGACGGCAGGAGGCTGCGCTTTGCGTACGCAAAAGAATATGAAAAGCCGCTTTAATAAGAAGGAGGGACGGACATGATAAACAGCATATCGTTCTGCATCCTGCACTTCGGCCAGAGCGACGCGTCGCTTGACGCCTGCATAAGCGGCATCAGGGGCCAGCGCGTTCCCGACAGCGAGATAATCGTTTGCGGCATGGAAGGCAAAAATCCCCATGCAAGATACATCAGGAACGCGGACTGGGCGCGCAGCGGTGAGCTTAATATGATGCGCAACGCGCTTTGCGCCGGCGCGTCCAAGGACTTTATCGTATTTCTTGAGTCTGATATCGAACTCTCTCCCGGCTGGTATGAAAAGATATCCGGGGCTGATTGCCTCGACATAGCGGGATCAAGCGTCCGAACGCCGGGCGGCACGCGGTGCGTGGACTGGGCGTGCGCCGTAGAGCTCGGCAACGGGCGCCTGCCCTATCCTTTGCAGTACGACGAGTGGACCGACAGGGCTTACATACGCGCATGGCTGATGCTCATGAGAAAAAGCGTATGGGATAATGTGAAGTTCGACTGGGGCCTCCAGATAGACAGGGACGATGACGTTGATTTCTGCCTGCGGGCGGCGGCTGCGGGATATCGGCTCGGCGTGTTCCCTGACGCGCGGGCGGTGCTATCCGCCGACGCGGGCAAATTCGCGGCGCGGCGCCACGTCACCTTCGAGGAGCCGCAGAGGATAGCGGACGGCTTCACGGAGGCCTTCGGCAATGGAAAGACGGCATTTAACGCAATGGACTACGACCGCGCAATCAGCCATTTTGAAAAGGCGGCGGCTGTCGTCCCTGCTTCGTCCGCCGCATGGAGCCACATCGGATGGTCGCATTATTATAAACTCCGCTACGCCGAGGCCGTCAAGGCCTTTGACGCCGCGCTCCTCCTGTCGCCGGAGCATCACTTCGCCCTGCGGGGCAGGGGCTGGGCGCATATTCAGACGGGCAAATACGCAGAGGCTGCGGCAGACCTTGCGAAAGCGCTCGAATACATAAAGGGCCAGGAGCGGCAGGCGTGGCACGAGGCTATGCGCGGACTCGGTTGGGCGAACTATCACGGCGGCAACTTCGACGAGGCTGTAAAAAGATTTACGGAGCTGGCGCAGCGGACGGACGCTAAGGAAAAGGGCGTAATCAGCGAAGCGCTCAGCGCCGCGGGGTGGTCGCACTTCAGAAAAAACGGCTTCAACGAAGCCGCCGACTATTTCAACAGGGCTCTTAAAGACTGCGGCCCGGACATGGCGGCGCACGCGGCGGAGGCCCTGAGAGGTTTGGATCTCGCCGTTCAAAAACAGAGAGAGGCGCGCCTCGGCGCGCCGGCAGTGGAAGCGGCGCAGTGCGCCGCGATAAGGCGGACACGTTTTGAAAAATTGAAGTCGTCAATTAAGGACAGGATAAAAACGTTAAAGTCAGGCATTGAGAGATTTATTATGCTCAGGGACTAAGCCGCCGGGGCAAAGAAGAAATATTCCATGAAACTACTGTATGAAAATAACGGTCCTGCCGCGCCGGAGGTGAGCTTCGTTCTCCTTGACTGGTCGTGCAGGGAGAGCTTTCATACGCTCCAGTATCTGAGCGACCAGAGCGTCTCACGCGGCAGATACGAGATAATCTGGATAGAGTATTACGGGAGGCGCTCGCCTGAGATAGAAGCGGGCGTCAAGGGCTGCCACAGGCTTGGAAAACCGCCGGCGGTGGACAGGTGGATAGTCATGGAAATGCCGGAGGATGTCTGCTACCACAAGCACTTGATGTACAACATCGGTATCGTGGCGGCCAGAGGGAAGATAGTCGTGTTTTGCGACTCTGACGCCATCGTCACCCAGACCTTCGCCGAGTCCATAATAAAATCATTCGAAGAGGACAAGGACATAGTCCTTCATCTCGACGAAGTGAGGAACGCGTCAAAGAGGTTCTACCCGTTCAACTATCCTTCATTACGGGATGTGACCGGCAGGGGGTGCTTAAATTGGACAAACGGCGCCGCATCCGGCCTTCACGCAGGGCAGGACGCTCTGCATACGCTCAACTACGGCGCGTGCATGTGCGCGCTCCGTGAAGATCTCATAGCCATCGGCGGGGCGGACGAGCACGCCGATTACGTCGGCCACGTATGCGGCCCCTACGAGATGACCTTCAGGCTCGCTAACGCCGGCAAGCGTGAGGTCTGGCACGGCAGCGAATTCCTCTACCATGTCTGGCACCCCGGAACGAACGGAAAAAACAACTACATGGGGCCGCACGACGGCAAGAACATGTCCAGCACCGCCCTTGAGGCCCGTAAGACGCGCCGCGTGCCGCCGCTTGTCGAGAATACGTCAATAAGGATATTGAGGCTGCGGGAGGACGGCGTCATCTACGCGCCGCTGCTGGAGCAGGCCATTCCCTCGGAGGAAATGAAAAACTGGACGACCGAAAAGCTCGGTCAGAGGAAAAAAGCGTTCTGGAACGTCGAGGAGTTCATGAAGGCCCCCTTCCTGAATCTCAGCCTCACGCTTACGTTCGTCAAGATGCTGAAAAGGCAGTTTTTCATGAAGGTGACGAAGTTCTCCAGACAGCCCACGTCCATCGAGGACGGCGTGGGCAAGGTCGTGCGCGCCTATGATTTTTTCAGAAACATGGCAGCGTACAATAACTACGCGGTTGAAAGGTGCTCGCTTTGCATCCAGTCGCTTTCCTCCCAGAATGTCAGGGAGGTCGCCGTGTGCGGCACAGGCGACATCGCCGAGATACTCTACAAGCTCACGCAGAGGTCGCCGGTGAGGATAAACGCCGTCTACGGATTCAGCGGGGGAAAAAGGTTTTTCGACCACAGGGTCATCGCGGTGGATGATATAAGGGATTACCGCGGCAAGGTCGTCGTGGCCGCGCTGGCAAGCGGCGAGGAAATGGTTGAGATATTAAAAGGCAGGGGCGTTGCTTCCGAAAGCATCGTCCTGCTTTAAGCCCCCGCTTTAGACATGCGGGGGTTGAACCCCTTCAAGGGGCAGGCTCTATCCTCTCTCCGAGGGGAGAGGAATCGGGTGAACGATTGACTGACAGCGTAAAAAAAACGGAAGCGGATATCGTGATAATCGGCGGCGGCATCGTGGGGCTTGCCATCGCGAGGGAGTTCGCGCTCCGGCGTCCCGGCCTCAGGATAACGCTCCTGGAAAAAGAGGCCTCCCTTGCGGAGCACGCAAGCGGCAGAAATAGCGGCGTCATTCACGCCGGCTTTTACTATACGCCGGATTCCCTGAAGGCCAGGCTGACCGCCGAGGGCAACCGCCTAATGACCGGCTACTGCCTTGATAATGGGATAAAGATAAACAGGTGCGGCAAGGTCGTCGTGGCAAAGGATGAAAAGGAGCTTCGGATGCTCCATGAGCTCAAGGCGCGGGGGGATAAGAACGGAGTGGAGCTGAGCATGGTTGACGAGGCGGAGCTCGGCGTGCTTGAGCCGAACGCGCGCACCTTCAAAAAGGCCGTCTATTCGCCGGCGACCGCCACCGTTAATCCGGCCGAGGTGGTAAGGAGCGTCGCCGGGAATCTGGATGGCAAGGTCGACGTATCATTGGGTGAGGGTTTCGTGAAACTATCAGGCAGGAGATCAGTGCTGACAACAAAGCGAAGGATCGAGTACAGGCATCTTATCAACGCGGCTGGCCTGTATGCCGACAGGGTGGCGCACGAATTCGGGGCCGGCAAAAAATACGCGCTCCTGCCATTTAAGGGCCTGTATATGCGCTATTTGGACGATACCGTCATCGGCAAGCACATCTATCCGGTGCCTGATCTTGAAAATCCCTTCCTCGGCGTCCACTTCACGAGGACCGCTGACGGCCATGTGAAGATAGGGCCTACGGCGACGCCTGCCTTTTGGAGGGAGAACTACGATGGCCTGAGGAACTTCAGGTTCGATGAGTTCGTGGAGACGCTTTCGTATGAGGCGCGGCTTTTCGCGCGGAACTCGTTCGGCTTCAGGAAGCTGGCCTTCGAAGAGATGAAAAAGTATTGGGGGCGGTATCTGATAAAGCAGGCAGCGCGGCTCGTCAAGCGGATAGACCCGGCCAAGTTCAGCGGCTTTTCAAGGCCGGGGATAAGGGCGCAGCTCCTTGATACCGGCAGTATGCGCCTCGTTTCGGACTTCGTTGTCGAACATGCCGAGGACTCGACGCATATACTGAATGCGGTTTCCCCTGCGTTCACCTGCTCATTCTCGTTCGCGGGATTCGTTGCGGACGATATTGAAAAAAGGTTCAGCCTGTTTCAAAAGCGGCGTTTTGCGCCTTGAAACGGCGATATTACTTAATATGCGTAAACTCTGCCGGGACGGTTGACAAATTGAAAATCCGGTTTAAACTTACTTATACTTACATGTATGGCATTCGATTTCTGCGCTGATTCGACCCGCATCATGAATACCCGCATCAAGAAATTTTAACCCGAGCAGTTCTCATCAAGGACCCCATCAAGACGCGCATCACATCAGTGGAATTCCGTAGATTTTTTAGCGGCGCTTTTGTAAATCCCAGGTAAATGGAAGGTGCGCGGCGCCTCCGAGCGCGCCAGGGTGTATGCACGCATTGCGGCATACGGAGGCCCGATTTTATCCGGAGCAAAGAGTATGGAAGCCATTATCCTTGCCGGCGGCAAAGGCACAAGGCTCAGCAGCGTGGTCAACGGCATCCCCAAGCCGATGGCGGACGTGAACGGAACGCCGTTTTTAGGCCATGTCCTGGGCAGGCTGTCCGCCTCAGGCGTTCACAGGGCGATACTTTCCGTGGGCTGGATGTTTGAGGCGATACGGGGATACTTCGGCGCCAAATACAAGGGTATCGGCATGGATTACGTTATCGAAGACAGGCCGCTTGGGACGGGAGGCGCGATTAAAGAGGCGCTTAAAAGCGCAAGGGAAGAGGACGTATTTGTCTTGAACGGAGACACATATTTCGAAGTGGGCATTGCTGGGCTTCTGAAAGCGCATAAGGAAAAAGACGCGGACGTGACCATATCACTCAAACCGATGCGGGATTTTGACAGATACGGGACTGTAACGCTTGATGGAAATGGCAAGGTGGCGGGCTTTAATGAAAAGAGGTTTGAAAGGTCCGGCCTTGTGAACGCCGGGTTTTATGTTTTGAAAACGCGCATGGCGGAGACACTCGACCGGTATTGCCCCGAGGAGAGCTTTTCATTTGAAAAGGATTTTTTAGAGGTAAACGTAAAGGCGCTGAATGTAGCGCCGTATGTAGAAGATGGATATTTTATCGATATCGGCATCCCTGAGGATTATCAGCGGGCTAAAAAAGAGTTCAAGATGCTCAGGGAGGGACGCGCATGATCGTTTCGAGAACGCCTCACAGGATCTCTTTTTTCGGGGGAGGGACGGACTACCCCCAGTGGTACCTTGAAAACGGAGGGAAGGTGCTGGGAACCGCGATAGACAAATACTGCTACATAACCTGCAGGGAACTGCCGCCGTTTTTCAATCACAAATACAGGATAGCGTACTCGAAGATAGAGATGGTCGGCGAGAAGGCGGAGATACAGCACCCCGCGGTAAAAGGCGCGCTCGACCACCTGAACATAAAGCAGGGGCTTGAGATACACCATGACGGCGATATCCCTGCCCGTTCCGGCATGGGATCGAGCTCAGCCTTTACGGTGGGGCTTTTAAAGACGCTCTACGCGTTTGAAGGAAAGATAATCTCCAAGGAAGAGCTCTTCAAGGAGGCCATACACATAGAGCAGAACCTCATCAAGGAAAACGTCGGCTCGCAGGACCAGGTCTGGGCGGCTTGCGGCGGGCTTAATACGATAGAGTTTCTCCAGAACGGGGAGATAGTCGTCAAACCCATCATAATGGATGAGGATAAACTCAGGGGCTTTGAGAGAAAATTCATGCTGTTCTTCACCGGCATATCGCGCTTCGCGTCGCAGATAGCGGAGGAGCAGATTCAGAACACAGGCAAGAACAAGCCTGAACTTTACAGGATGAAGGAGCTCGTCGACGAGGCGCAAAAGCTCCTCATCGCGGCGTCAAGGAACGGGGGCGACTTCACTCAGTTCGGCAAGCTCCTCAACGAGACGTGGCATCTGAAGAGGAGCCTGTCGACGAAGATAAGCAACTCCGAGATAGACGGCATGTATGAGACCGCGATAAAAAACGGCGCAATTGGAGGCAAGCTCCTCGGGGCCGGCGGCGGCGGGTTTGTCCTGTTTTACGTGGAGCCGGAAAACCAGACGCGCGTGAGAGAGTCGCTGAGGGGCTACCTTCATATTCCGTTCAAGTTCGATTTCAAAGGCTCGGAGCTTATCGTTTACAGGCCCAATCACCATTCCATATAACGCACGGAGGGATAGAAAATATGCTCGCAGCGGCAAAGGGTGAAAAGCCCGTCAGACAGGATAAAGGGAAAAAGGCTGTTTTCGGCCTTGCAAGCTCGACGTGGACGGACGACGAAAAAGATGCGATACGCGAGGTCGTGGACGGCGACGTCTACACCATGGGGGCTCACGTCAGAGAGTTTGAAGAAAGGTTCGCCCGGCAGTTCGGCATGAAGTATGCCGTCATGGCAAATTCCGGCTCCTCGGCCAATCTGATCGCCGTGGCCGCGCTGTTTTATAAAAAGGTAAACCCGTTGCGAAGGGGAGACGAGGTCATAGTCCCGTGCGTCTCGTGGTCAACGACCTTCCACCCGCTGCACCAATACGGGCTCAAACTCAAGTTCGTTGACATAGACCTTGAGACGCTCAATTACGACGTAGAAGAGCTTAAAAAGGCCGTTACGGAAAAAACCAGGATGATAGTGGCGGTGAGCATCCTCGGCAACCCGTGCCGGTTCGACGAGATAACCCGCCTGTGCGCGGAAAAGGGCATCATCCTTTTCGAGGACAACTGCGAGTCAATGGGCGCAAAGTTCGGGGGCAGATACACCGGCACCTTCGGCCTCGTTAATACCTTCTCGACATTTTTTTCCCACCATATCTCGACGATGGAAGGCGGCCTTGTGCTGACGGACGACAAGGAGATATACAATATCCTGAAGGCCATGCGCAACCACGGTTGGACACGCGACCAGGACGCGGACAGCCCCATATTCACAAAAAAGGAGGATGACTTTTTCGAGGCATACAGGTTCATTCTGCCGGGGTACAACGTAAGGCCCGGCGAGATGCACGGGGCGATAGGCAAGCGCCAGCTCGAAAAACTCGAAGGGTTCGTGAAAATGAGACGTATGAACGCCGGCCACTTCGTCGGCCTTTTCAAGCGGGACGAGCGGTTCATTATTCAGAAGGAGACGGGCGAAAGCTCATGGTTCTGCTTCACGATGATAGTAAACCCCAAGGCCGGCGTTGACAGAAAGGCCGTCCTTGGGCGGTTGAAAGACGCCGGTATCGAGCACAGAATAATCACAGGCGGCAATATCCTTCGCCATGACGTCATAAAATATTACGACTACAGCGTCACGAAGTCCACGAACGCCGACATAGCGCACTATAACGGTTTTTTTGTAGGCAACCACCCTGTCGACATCAGGGACAAGATAGATTACCTGCACGCGGCCTTGAAAAGCCTTTGATACGCGGATTTGGCGGGCAAGGGCGGCGATAAAAAAGTCCCCCTCACTCCCCGCTTTAGACACACGGGGACAGGCTCTACCCTCTCCCGCGCCTGCCCTCGCGTGTCTAAAGCGGGGGAGGGGAGAGGAGAAAAAAAGATTTAAGGATTTCCCCGCACTTGCCGGGTGAGTCATATCATTAGACAAAAAGGAGAAAAGGAGAAGATGATGAACTGCAACGTTCTTGTTACCGGAGGCGCGGGCTATCTCGGCTCGATACTCGTGCCGGAACTCTTGAAGCTCGGAAGCCGCGTCACGGTCATTGACAACTTCATGTTCGGACAGAGCACCCTCCTTGACTGCTGCGCCTCGGACAGCTTCAGCGTGGCAAAGGGGGACGCCAGAGACGAGGATTTTCTGAAGCCCCATGTAAAAAAGGCGGACTTTATAATCCCGCTTGCCGCGCTCGTGGGCGTGCCCCTTTGCAGCAGGGACAAGGTCGGGACCATATCCACGAACAGGGACGCGGTGGCTACGCTCTCAAAGCTCGCGTCAAAGGGGCAGAAGATAATCATACCGACCACCAACAGCGGCTACGGCGTGGGGCAAAAGGACGTTCATTGCACGGAAGAGACGCCGATAAATCCCATCTCGACATACGGCAAGACAAAGATGGAGGCTGAAAAAATATGCCTCGACCGCGGCGGCGCGATAAGCCTCAGACTGGCCACGGTCTTCGGCGCCTCGCCGAGGATGCGCGTCGACCTTCTCGTAAACGACTTCACCTACAGGGCGGTAAGGGACAGGTTCGTCGTGGTTTTCGAGGGGCACTTCAAGAGAAACTACATCCACGTGCGCGATGTCGCGAGGGCCTTCATCCACGCCATGGAAAACTTCGATAAGATGAAGGATCAGGCATACAACGTGGGCCTGTCCTCGGCGAACATCTCAAAGATAGAGCTGTGCGCGAAGATAAAGGAGACGGTGCCGGGGTTTGTCTACATGGAGGCGTCCGTGGGCGAAGACCCGGACAAGAGGGATTATATCGTGTCGAACGAAAAGCTGGAAAAGACAGGGTTCAGGCCCGCGTGGACGCTTGAGGCCGGCATAAGGGAGCTTGTAAAGAGTTACGGCATAATCTCAAACAGCAGGTACGGCAATGTTTAAAGGCTCGAAGATATACGTTGCCGGCCACAGGGGGCTTCTTGGCTCCGCGCTCGTAAAAAGGCTTGGGGCGGATGGTTACTCGAATATAGTCACCGCGGCGCGCGGCGAGACCGACCTCACGGTGCAGAGCGCGGTGTGGAAATTCTTCAATAGAGAGAGGCCGGAGTATGTCTTCCTCGCCGCCGGCCTTACCGGCGGCATCATGGCCAACAGGCAGAGGCCCGCGGAGTTCATGCACGTGAACATCGCCATACAGGACAATGTCTTTGAGGCGAGCCGGGCCTTTGGCGTAAAGCGGCTCGTGTTCTACGGCTCCTCGTGCATATATCCGAAAAAAGCCGCGCAGCCGATGAAGGAGGACTGCCTCCTCACCGGTGCAATAGAAGAGACCAGCGAGGCATACGCCGTCGCGAAGATAGCCGGGATAAAGGCCTGCAGGGCCTGCAACATCGAGGACAGGGCAAACCGTTTTATCGCGCTTGTGCCCAGTTCGATGTACGGCCCCAACGACGACTTCGGTCTTGAAAACTCTCACGTGCTCTCGGCGATGATAAGGAAGATTACGGACGCCAAACGCGAGGGCAGGCAGCGGCTTACCCTCTGGGGAAGCGGAGAGCCAAAAAGGGAGTTCCTTTTCAGCGAGGACGCCGCGGATGCGTCCATCTTCGCCATGCTCAATGCGGACAGGATCGGGAACGAGTTCTGCAATGTCGCCAGCGGCCAGGAGTATTCCATAAAGGAGCTTTCATCGGCCATATCAAGGATAGTCGAATATAAAGGCGTCATAGAGTGGGATATTTCAAAGCCCGACGGCGCGCCGAGAAAGCTCCTTGACGCCGCCAGACTCACCCGCCTCGGCTGGAGGGCCAGGACAACGCTGGAGGAGGGACTCAAGGAGACGTATCAATGGTATCAAAGGTCTTTATGCGCGAACACGGAGGCGATATGACAATTGGCCCAGGGGACGCCGGCGCCGATATGACCGGCTTCTTAAAGGAAAAAGCGCGGTGGGTAAGAAGAGAGACGCTGAAGATACACAAGATGGCGCAGGACACAAGGGTGGCCTCATCCCTTTCGGCGGTGGAGATATTCACGGTGCTCTATTACGGCGGGATACTTAAAAACACGCCGAAAGATCTGAGGAGCGAAAAGCGCGACCGCATCATCATAAGCAAGGGGCACGGGGCGATTTCCCTTTATCCGATACTTGCCGATCTTGGCTACTTTGACAAAAGCGAGCTTCTGAAGGTCTGCAAAGAGGGGACGTTTCTCGGCGGCATACCCGATTCGGTCATCCCCGGCTTTGAAACCATAAACGGCTCATTGGGGCACGGCATAGGCGTGGGGTGCGGCATGGCCCTGGCATTGAAGAGGAAAAAGCGCGGCGAAAAGGTGGTCGTCATAGTGGGCGACGGGGAGCTCTACGAAGGCTCCGTCTGGGAGGGGTTGATGTTCGCGGGGGAGCACGGGATAGACAACCTCCTTGTCATCGTTGACCGCAACGGGGTCTCGATGCTTGACCGCTGTGAAAACATCATAGACCTTGAAGCGCTGGATGAAAAGTTCAGGGCCTTCAGGTGGGAAACGTCAAAGGCCGACGGCCACGACGTGGACGCCCTCTACTCCTTCGTTAAAAGATTCAAAACGGAAAAGGGCGCGGGAAGGCCGGTCATGCTCATCGCGGAAACGGTAAAGGGCAAGGGCGTGGCGGCGCTTGAAAGCGACCCCCTCAGCCACATAAGGAACATAAAACCGGATGAAGTGGACAATCTTTTAGCGGGGATGGATTTATTATGAAGACCATGAGGGACACCTTTATAGACGGCGTCTGCGACCGGATGCATGAGGACGAACGCATCTTCTTTCTGTGCGCGGACTTCGGCTCTCCGAAGCTTGACCGGATAAGGGTCAACTTCAAAGACAGGTTCATAAACGTCGGCATAGCGGAGCAAAACCTCGTTAACGTCGCGACGGGCCTCGCGCTGGAGGGCTTTGCCGTTTACGCCTACGCCATCGCGCCCTTTCTCACGATGCGCGCGTATGAGCAGATAAGGGTGAACGTCGCCCTGCACGCGCAGCTCCGCGAGCTGAACGTAAACCTCGTAGGCGTGGGGGCGGGCATGAGCTACGACGTATCCGGCCCGACGCACCACTGCATAGAGGACATCATCATCATGCGGACGCTGCCGAACATAAGCGTCATCTGTCCGAGCGACTGGGCGCTTGCCGCGAGGTTCGTCGAATATTCCTTAAAGGTGAAGACGCCCAAATACCTGAGGTTTGAGGGCAAGCCCCTGCCGGCAATATATGAAAACGCGGCGGACGTGAGGATAGACAGCGGCTTTTACGAATTAAAAAAGGGCGGGGACATATGCCTTGTCTCAACGGGCTACATGACGCACAAGGCGCTGAAGGTGGCCCAAATGCTCGCCGAAGAAGGCATAGACGCAGGCGTCCTTGACGTATTCATCATCAAGCCGTTTAACGACGAGCAGATATACGAGGCGCTGAAGGGTTACAGGTGCGTGGTCACGCTTGAAGAGGGTTTTGCAGGCAAAGGCGGTCTCGACAGCCTCGTTGCCTGCATGCTCGAAGACAGGGCGTCGGACATAAGGCTTAAAAGGATGGGGTTTGCGGACGAGTATCTGTTCGATATCGGATCAAGGGAATATCTGCATAAGCTCGGCAAGCTCGACGCCGAGAGCATAATAAAAAACATAAAGACGCTGCTAAGGGGAGTTTGATGGGCCTCGACATAGTCTTAATCAATCCCGGCGACAGAAAGCAGATATACCAGGACCTCGGCACGGAATACTCGGCCATAGAGCCGCCCTTCTGGGTGGCGGTCATAGCATCCTACCTGCGCAATAACGGCATAAGCTCAGCCGTCATCGACGCAAACGCCGAGAACATTTCCCCTGAGGAGATAGCCGGAAGGGTAAGCGCGCTGAACCCGTTGCTGGCGGCGGTTATAGTCTACGGCTCGCAGCCGTCGGCCTCCACGCAGAACATGTCGGTCGCCGGGCGCATCTGCGGGGCGCTGAAGGAAAGCACGGCCGCGAAGGTCGCCATGGGCGGGCTGCATCCGTCGGCCCTGCCGCTTAAAACCATGCGGGAAGAGAGCGTGGACTTCGTCGTCGAAGGCGAAGGCCCGTATACCCTTTCCGGGCTGGTGAGGCTGCTTAAGACCGGACGCGGCCAATACTCCGAAGTGCCCGGCCTCTGGTACCGCGAGGACGGCGTCATCAGGAACAACCCCACCGCCCCGCTTATAAAGAACCTTGACGAGGGGCTTCCCGTGGCGGCATGGGACCTCCTTCCGATGCACAGGTACCGCGCCCACAACTGGCACTGTTTTGACGACATAAAGAACAGGATGCCTTACGGCGCGATATACACGAGCCTGGGCTGTCCCTATTCGTGCATCTTCTGCTGCATCAACGCCCCTTTTGGCAAGCCCGGCATAAGATACAGGAGTCCGGAGCTTATCGCCGAGGAGGTCGGACTGCTCGTGACAAAGTACGGCGTCAAGAACCTGAAGATAGTGGACGAGCTTTTCGTCCTCGACGAGCGCCACTACATGTCCGTGCTGGATCTCCTCATCAAGCGCGGGTACGGCCTCAACATCTGGGCATACGCGCGCATAGACACTATAAAGAAGGAAAACCTCAAAAAGATAAAGCAGGGCGGCATCAACTGGCTCGCCCTCGGCATAGAGTCCGCAAACCCGGACGTGCGCGACGGCGCGCTCAAAAGGATGCGCGTAAAGGACATCAAGACCGTTGTCACCGCCATACAGGACGCCGGCATAAGGGTCATCGGCAACTTCATCTTCGGCCTGCCGGACGACAACGCCGAGACCATGCGGCAGACATTCGATCTTGCGGTTGACCTCAACTGCGAGTTCGCCAACTTTTACTGCGCAATGGCCTATCCCGGCTCCAAGCTCTACGAGATGGCGGTGAAGGAAAATTGGCAGTTCCCATGCCAGTGGCACGGCTTTTCGCAGCATTCCTACGAGATGGTGCCGCTTCCCACGAAATACGTAAGCGCCGTTGAGGTCTTGAGGTTCCGCGACGAGGCGTTCCAGCGGTATTTTGAAAGCCCTTCGTACTTAGGCATGATCGAGAAGAAGTTCGGCCCTGATATAAAAAGGCACGTTCAGGAAATGACCAGGACAAGGCTTAAAAGAAAGCTCCTGGGGGCATAGACGCGATGATAGACACAATACGCGCATATTTCAATGTCCCCTGCACCGCGAGAAGGTGGATGATACTGTTTTTCATCCCTGTCGCCGCGGTGAATATCATCATCTATTACCCGTCGCTCCTTCATTTTATCCGCGGGGACACCTTTATCTATACCGCGACCACCGCGGCATACAAGGATTTTTACACGCTTGTTTTGAAGTTCTATTCCTACGGCAGGGTCATGCCTTTCAAGAACGAAGACCAATTTCTTTTCAGGCCGCTTACGTATATGTGGTTCGGTCTGAGGACGTGGCTCTTCGGATATCATTTCGCGTGGTGGCACGCGGCAGGCGTCGCATTCCATCTGGCGGCCGCGTGGTGGCTCATGAGGCTTCTCCTCGCCGTGCGCTCCAGCGTCTTGGCCCCGCTGGCAACGCTCTTTTTTTCAACGCTCTACGCGCCGATGGGCCTCGTGATATGGGAGGCGACGAGCCCGTATATTATCTCCGTCATCTTCTCGCTGGCGGCGCTGTATTACGCGCTTGTCCATGTGAAGGAGGGGCAGACCGGGCGGCAGAGAGTCATTGCCCTCACCGTCTGCCTGACGCTGGCAAGCCTGACCTACGAGATAACTGTCCCGTTCGGCCCGGTGTTCTCCTGCTATCTGCTCATGACCCAGCGCCACTTTCCGGCACAATCTGTATATCAAATACAAAAATCGACGACAGAAAGTGGTGCTGGGCCAAAGCCGCTTAATAGAAGCTGGGCGCTCCTGCCTTCTCTGTCGATGATTATATATTTCGCGCTGAATTATTTAGACGGCCTTTTCAATCCATTTCAGTCTTCTGTCAATTATGTGTTTCATTATTTCGAGGCAGGCAAAACACTTTATAACTGGTCTGTCGTCGTCTTCTGGTATCTCTATGCCGGAATATTCCCAACGCTTCAGAACTTCTCGGGAGGAGGACGGGTCGGTTTCAACCTGCCGCTTGACTGGGGCCGTCTCGGCGAGATGCTTTTAAGCCTGAATTGGCAGCCGCTTCCCGTGGTCGCAGGCATCTCGCTGATCGCGGCGTTTGCCGTCTTTTTCATGGCGAATATCTTCCGTTCCGCATTAAAAGACAGGGCGTCGTTTGTAAAGGACTGGTCGTTTTCCCTGCTTACGTTCGCATTGCTCATCATAGTCTCGCTTCTCGTCATACTGGGCAGGGGGAACAAGCTTGGGCTGGATTATCTGAAGGAATGCTTGGAGTATTCATATCCGTTTTGGGCTTTTTTGACGGTCTTTCTGTTTTCGCAGGGCATGGCAGGTTGGCAGGAAATGCTGTCAAAGGGAGTGGGCAGACAGACCGGATACATCGCGGTAACCGGTCTTTTGATATTGATACCATTTGGCGGCAAAAGAATCTACGAGACAAACGTGGCTCAGAAAGAGGTATTTGACTCCCAGCGCAGGTTCGCCGAGGAGCTTGAAGGTTTCGTCAGCGCCCACAGGGACGAGACGGATTTTTCATTTGACTTCATAAACCGCCCGCCTGAGGACTCGGAGCTTACCTTCATGGAGCAGGGGCCTCTAAAGAGATACTTCATCTCAAGCGCGCTTTATCAGGATTATATCAATGAAAAAACACCCAAGTATCTGCTGGACTATCATGTGGCAAACGGCGGCAGCGTCATGAATACGGCGCTTGCCGCTGAAAGGGTCTCGGCGGCTGCCGCCAAAATGCTCGGCATCGGGCCGGCGGAGCTTCTAAGAACGGCAAATGTGAAGGTTATAACCGCGTCGTCGCAGATGTTCGCCGATGACACCTATACGCACGCAAAATATCTCATGGAGGAAAACCGGACGGTCTGGCACGCCGCCGCTCCTCCCGTATATCCGCAGTGGGTGAAAGTCGCGTATTTGGCGCCTGTGATAATCAATCATTTGGAGATGCGCGCGCAGGATACAAGCCCGGCCGGCTCGGAACAGAAAAGGGCGCCGAGGGATTTTGTGTTTCAGGGCAGCCGAGACGGCTCGCAGTGGAAAAATCTTCTTGAGGTCAAAAATAATCTTTATGAACACGGCGGCCAGTGGAAGGGGTGGGATGTTAAGAATGATGACGGCTTCAGACACTACCGGATATTTATAAAGGCCGGCGGAGACCCGAACGTCCTGACCATAAAGCAGATACGGCTGGAAAACCTGAGGAGGGTAAAGCACAATGGCTGAAAAAGGGCGAGACGAAAATAACGGCGGCTCCGTGATTGAACGGTGGGGTTTTTATCTTATCGCAATCGGCATACCACTTGCGATAGTTGCCCTCTGGCACACCACTAACACCGCCTATCCGAACGACGATTGCGCCAATTACTTTGAGACCGCGCAGGACATTTACTTCAGGTTCAAGCAAGGCGGCGTGATTGACGGCCTCTGGGCGTCGTATGCCGTGAGGGGCTGGCGGCCGCTTTTATTCCCGTTGATGGCCGTGCCGTTCATAGCGGTAACCAGCGACAATATCCTCCTTGCAACGGCCCTCACTCTTGGCTCGCTATACTTCCTGTTCCTGACGTATGCGTATATGACGGCAAGGGAGTACATAACTCCGGCCCGCGCGTGCCTTGCGACGGTTTTCGTTGCCACGATACCGTGGCTTGTGAACTTTGCGTACTACTTCATGTCCGAGATGGCGCTGATGGCCTGCTCGATGGCCGCGCTTTATCACCTGAAAAAAGCGGATATGTTTGCTTCAAGGCGCCATTCCATCTTCGCTGCCGTATGGCTGGGGCTGGGCTTTGCGGTGCGGCCGGTCGAGTTCACCCTTGCGTTCGGTCTTCTTGCGGCGGCGCTTATTTATCTTTCATGGAGAAAAGGGATTATAAGCGGAAGGGACGTCGCGGCAACGCTCTCGGCCGTCGTTCTCATGCTGGCGCTTTTTTTAGCCGCGGCCAAAGGGTGGATAGAGCACCGCCCGGCCTTGAGGATTTACGGCGCGGTCTTGCTGCTGATTACCGCCCTGCCGCTTGTTTTCAACAAAAAATGGAAGCTCCACGCGCCATATCAATGGGCCGTCTTCATCTGCAATATGATGATCATCGTCTGGTGGCTCCCTTACATGAAAAATCTCTATGATTGGATACAGGAGACCACCGGCGTTGTCGGGCAGCTTTACCACGACCGCGGCCAGATGAGTTTTATCAAGGCCGTCTACGCATTTTTTTCAAACCTCGGCGGCTGGCCTCTTCTTGTGACATTAGGGCTTTTCGCCGCCGCCCTCGCGGCCTCCCGGAGAAAGAAGACATCCGCGCTGACCGGCTTTCTGGCTGCCAACGGCGCGGCCATCTCGATGATAATCCCGCCGGTTTTCATGCTCTCGCTTACGACTGACATCGCGTACAGGAGGGCCTTCGCGGGCTTTGCCGTGCTTCTGCTCGTCAATGGCGTATTCGCGGCGCACCATGAACTCATCTTGCCGAGGGCGCGTTATGTCCTTGTCGCGATTCTGGCCTCGGCCCAGATAGCGCTGGCCTATGCGTATACGTTTAACACCATGTCCGGCGTTACCCCGCTGATAGTTAAATTCTACGAAACGCCGGGCAACGCCATGAAAGGCGGCGACCCGTCGGAGAGGTTTTATAACAGGCTGAAGAGGTTCCCCTTCAAGGGGCACACCGAGATTGCCGCCATGAGCCTTTCCCAGACTCAGTATCAGGAAAGGCCTTTTGACACGTCGGCGCTAAACGTTGTCGCAAAAAAAGACGGCAGCGACATACGCTTTTCGTATCCGGCGGTGTTTTTCAGCCTTGAGGAGGGCTACGCGCTCCTTCATAAAAACTGGAAATACGCCGTTCTGGACGTTTCCACCGGAAATCCGGCCAGCGATCCGTATTCGCGTCTTACGGCGGATATGATCGAAAGATGGAGGCGGGGGGACTTAAGCTCTGTCGGACTGGTGTATGCCGCCGAAATCCATGTCCCGGCGGCATGGCTTGAAGGCGCGCAGCCCTCGGAAAAGACCATAATCCTCCTTGAGATGACTAAAGATCCGGCAGAGGTGGATAAAGACCTGGAGAAGATTGCCGCTTCATCAGTTTTGCAGCCGGGAGATAAAGACATGCAGGCTGACCGGCTCATGGAGACAAACAAGGTCATCTGGCACGCCCAGTCGCCGCCGAAATACCCGGAGTGGCTGCGCGCCGATTATTCAAAGCCTAAAAGGTTTAACCGTATAGCCTTGCGGGCGCAGGAGATCAGTCCCAAGGGCGACGAATACGTCAGGGGGCCAAAGGACTTCACGCTTCAGGCGAGCAACGACGCAAAGAGGTGGAAAGACCTCTTGAGGGTAAAGGACAACACGTTTACGCATGGAGGGCAGTGGAAGGAGTGGGCTCTTGAGAACGACAGGGCGTTCAGTCATTACCGCATCCTTATTACGGCCAGCGGACATCCTGAACTGCTTACCTTGAAGCAGATAAGGCTGACCGAGGTCGTTGCCGACCCTGTTGCCCGCCACGCGGGCGTTGAGGGCATAACGGCGTCATCCAATCTGTTTCCGGGCAAGCCGGGCCTTTCCGCAGGCCTTCTAATGGAGGAAAATAAGACCATCTGGCACGCCAGGAGGCCGCCGAAATACCCTGAGTGGGTGAGGGTTGTCTATGGAAAGCCGGAGAGGATAAACCATCTGGAGCTTCGCTCTCAGGAGTCGAGCCCCGGCGGATCGGAGCACACGAGGGGGGTGAGGGACTTCAGGCTTCAGGCCAGCAGCGACGGCAGGAAGTGGAAAGACCTTCTTGACGTGAAAAACAACGTCTTTACCGGCGGCGGGCAGTGGAAGCAATGGGACTTCAAGAATGACGAGGGCTACCGTTACTACCGCATCTACATGACTGCGGGCAATGACCCGAATCTCCTTACGCTTACGCAGATGCGTCTGTCCGAAAGGAAGCTCATTAACCCTTAAACCGGAAAGGGGTGAACAGAATGAAAACGACCCTGCTTGTGCTGACCATGAACGAGATAGAAGGCGTGAAGCTCATCATGCCGAGGATAAAAAATGAGTGGGTGGACGAGATACTCGTGGTCGACGGAGGCTCGGTTGACGGCACGAAGGAATGGCTGAGGGCCCGCGGCTACAGGGTCGTTGACCAGAAGTCAAAGGGCGTGTGCGGCGCTTACTGGGAGGGCATGGACGCGGCGGCGGGCGACGTCATCATCCCGTTCAGTCCGGACAACAACTCCCTGCCGGAGATGATTCCGGCCCTTGCGAGGAAGATGAGCGACGGCTATGACATGGTGATAGCGTCGCGGTATCTGGGCGGGGCCAAGAGCTACGACGACGACCCGGTCACGGCGCTTGGCAACTGGATGTTCACGCGGATGGTGAATGTCCTTTTCGGCGGCAGGTATACGGACTCGCTCGTGATGTTCCGGGCCTACAAAAAGAGCATCGTAGCGGAGCTTGAGATGGACGAGAAGCGCCGGCCGGTCTTTGAGATGCAGCTTTGCATCCGGTGCGCCAAGCAGGGCTTAAACGTGGCGGAGATACCGGCGGACGAGCCAAAGAGGATCGGCGGCGTAAGGAAGATGAGGCCCCTTTATAACGGTTCCACGCTCCTGTGGCAGATTGCAAAGGAGATATTCATCAAGCGGCCCGGCAGGCTGAAGCAAAGGGCAGGCGGGCTTGAGGCAAGATGATGCTTGTGACCGGCGCGGCCAGCGGCCTTGGAAGATACCTTCATGAGAGCCTTGGCGGCCAGGGGCTTACGAGGGCCAACGCCGGCGAGGTCATAGGCAGGTTGAGGCGAACGGGCGCGGATATTATCATCCACGCGGCCTTTAACCCCGCCAAAGAGGTTGACGGGAGCTTGCTGTATGAATATCTGCGGGACAACCTGTTTTTAACCAAGGAGATAGCGTCCATTCCGCATAAAAAATTCATTTTCATGTCGACGATTGACGTCTACACGAAAGACGGGCGGACGCACACGGAGGATGAAGATATAAACGTCAACCCTGCGAACGGGCTTTACGCAATGACAAAGCTCATGAGCGAGGCAATCGTAAGGAAGCGCTCCGCGGATTATCTTATTATCAGGGCATCCGCGCTTCTCGGAAAATATTCGAGAAGAAATAGTCTTATAAAAATATTGGAAAATGACGGGACGGAACTTACGCTGTCCGGCGGTTCGAGGTTCAATTATGTTCTGCATTCCGACATCCTTGAATTCATCGAGATTGCCGCCCAGACCGGTCTTGGCGGCATCTACAACGCCGCATCCTCCGGAGACATCACGCTCGGCGAGGCGGCGGCCATCGCGGACAGGAAGGTCAGGTTCGGCGGCTGCGAATATGACGGCGGCAATGTCTCAGGTGGCAAGATAGCCGCTGTATGTCCGGCCTTTCGAAAGAGTTCGGCGGACGTTGTCAGAGAGTTCATTAAGGAGAGAGGATGAAGAAGAAAAAAATTCTTGTGTGCGGCGCGAGCGGCTTTGTCGGCAGAAACGTCGCTGAGCGCCTGGCGGAGAGAGGCGGCGCGGCGGTCTACGGCTCTTACTTTAAAAACAGGCCCGCAAGCGTCTCAGGCGTCAGGATGATAAAGGCCGACCTCACGAACGCGCGCGACGTCAGCGAGCTTGTCGCGGGCATGGACGTCATCGTGCAGGCCGCGGCAACGACCTCCGGCGCCAGGGACATCGTCTCAAGGCCGCATATACACGTGACGGACAACGCGGTCATGAACTCTCTCATTTTCAGGGCCGCGCATGAGCACGGCGCGGCTCACGTCATATTCCCGTCCTGCACGGTGATGTATCCGTCCTCGGCCATACCGCTGCGCGAAAGCGATTTTGACGCCAACGCCGCGATGCACGCGAATTACTTCGGCGTGGGCTGGACAAAGGTCTACATTGAAAAGATGTGCGAGTTCTATTCGAGGATAGGCGCGGCCAAATACACCGTAGTCCGCCATTCGAACGTATACGGCCCCCATGACAAGTATGACCTTGAAAGGTCGCATGTCTTCGGCGCGACGGTCGCAAAGGTGATGGGCGCGCCGCAGGGCGGCGTTGTCGTCGTCTGGGGCGAGGGCACGGAGGAAAGGGATCTCATGCACGTATCCGACCTCGCGGCGTTCGTCGAGGCGGCCATTGACAGGCAGGAGGGCAGGTTCGAGCTTCTCAACGCCGGCCTCGGGACTTCCATCGCCGTCAGAGACCTTGTGAAAAAGGTCATAAGCCATTCCGGCAAGGAGTTGACGATAATCTTTGACAGGTCGAAGCCGACCATCATGACCAGGCTTTGTCTTGACGTCGAGAAGGCGAAAAAAACAATCGGATGGGAGCCGCGCGTATCGCTGGATGAAGGCATAAAGAGCACGCTTCGGTGGTACGGGGAGAATATCGGCCCGGCGGCGCGCCGGTAGTCGAAGCGGGTCAATCCGGCGGCGGTATCGGGTTTTTTTAAAAAGAGGAGGGGCGGAAATGTCACAGGTGATCGTAGCGACGGTCAATTGCAAGAAAAGGCTTTACGCGTCAACGGCGGATGAGCTTGCCGCGATAGCCCCTAATATCCCGATGGGGCTTTTGGTCTCCTATCTCGCGCACAAGGGCGTCCCGGTGGAACTGATAGACTCCGACGTCGAGAACATCCCGGTGCGGGAGCTTGTGCAGGCGGTCATTGCGAAAAGACCAAAGCTCCTGTGTCTCGTGGCCTCCGGCGCCAACCCCTCGGCCTCGACCATGAGCATGGTGGGCATACTGGACTTTTTCAAGGAATTCAACGTGGAGCCTGAAGCAAAAGGCATAACCACGGCCATATGGGGGCCGCATCCTACGGTGCTGCCTGAGCGGACGCTTGCCGAGACGGGCGCGGATTACGTGATAAGGGGCGAAGGGTATGAAACCATTGCAGGCCTCTATGAAAGCCTTATTAAAGGCAAGGGCGCCGGCGCGGTAATGGGGCTTTCCTGGATGAAGGGCGGCAAATACTTCGAGACCGAGCCTCCGGCGCTTGTTGACGTGGACAGTCTGCCGATGATCGACTGGTCGAGGATGAACCCTGCGAGATACCGCGCGCACAACTGGCACTGCTTCGGGGACATCGGGAACCGGACGCCGTATGCCATCGTCTGGACGAGCATGGGGTGCCCGTATGCCTGCAACTTCTGCTGCATCAACAACCTCTTTGGAAAAAGAACATACAGGATGCGTTCCATAGACAACGTGATAGCCGAGATAGACGTTCTCGTAAACGACTACGGCATAAAAAACATAAAGATACTCGACGAGCTGTTTATCATCAAGCACCCGCGCATCGAGGAGTTCTGCGCCAGGCTCGAGGAGAGGAACTACGGCCTCAATATGTGGTGCTTCGCGCGCGTGGACACCGTCACGCCGGAAATTTTAAAAAGGCTTAAAAAGGTCGGGATGAACTGGGTGGCCTACGGCTTTGAGTCGGTCAACCACAAGGTGCTGGAAAATTCCAAGAAGCGGTATTCCCTTGACCTCATGAAGGACGTCATCAAGTGGAGCGTGGACGCGGGCGTCTACATTTGCGCGGACGCTATCTTCGGCCTGTGGGACGACGACATGGACTCCATGAACGCCACGAAGGAGTTCCTCTTCAAGCACAACTTCGAGTGGATAAACATCTATCCGGCCTTCGCGTTTCCCGGCACGGAGCTTTACGACGAGTATATCAGGCAGGGCGTCATCCAGACGCCGAAGACGTGGGACCGCTATTCGCTCTATGGCTACGAATGCGAGTGCCTGCCCACGAAATATCTCGCCCCTGCCGAGGTTTTGAAGTTCCGGGACGACGTCTTCAGCGAGTATTTCACGAGGCCGGAGTTCCTGAAAATGATAGACGGCAAGTTCGGCGCCATGACGCGCGAACATTGCGAAAACATGACCAAGATAAAATTGAAACGCAGGATACTGGGTGACTAAATCTATAAGAAGGAGCCGCTATGCAAAATAACGACGAGCTGATACGGAAAATTTTTGAAGAGAGCGCAAGGGTGAAGGAGAGGTTCTTCAGCAGGAAAAACCTTCCCCTGATCAACATGGCCTCGGAGATGATAGCCGAAGCGTTCAAGGCGGGCGGAAAGCTCATGGTCGCAGGCAACGGCGGGTCAGCCGGGGACGCCCAGCACATCGCGGGGGAGTTCGTCAATAAATTCGAGATAGAAAGGCCGCCCCTGCCGGCCCTGGCCCTTTCCACGGATAGTTCGGTCATAACGAGCATAGGCAACGATTATTCATTCGACCAGATATTTTCCAAACAGGTCAGGGCGCTCGGCAAAAAAGGCGACGTGCTGCTGGCAATCTCCACGAGCGGAAGTTCAAGGAACGTCATAAATGCCGCGGAGGCGGCGAAAAACATCGGCGTTAAGACGATAGCGCTCACCGGCAAGGGCGGCGGAGAGCTTGGAGGCAAGGCCGACCTTCTCCTGAATGTCGACGCGGACTCAACACCCCGCATACAGGAGGTGCACATCACCGTTTGTCACATCATTTGCGCCCTCGTTGACGCGGCGCTCTTTCAAAGGGTCTGAAGAAAACCGCGCATGAACGACCCTGTCTACATATCGAGTTCGTCCGTCCGGACGGAGGATATCGCCGGGGCGGCGGGGCTCCTGGCGGCCCGCGTCGGCAATATCGAGCTCTCCGGCGGCGGACGCCATGACGCAGGGCTGCTTGGCAAGCTCAAAGCGCTAAGGCGCGAAAAGGGCTTGAACTTTCTGGTGCACAGCTACTTCCCTCCCCCTCCCGTCCAGTTCATCCTCAACTTCGCCGATACCGGAGAAAAGACGCGCGCCTTCATAGACGAGAGCATGAGGTTCGTCGAAGGGCTGGATTGTCCGTATTATTCCGTTCACGCCGGCTTCAGAAAGGAGTTCACGCTGGCAAACGAGCTTCTTTTCGACGGCGAGAGCAAAAAGGCGTATGGCATGGAAGGCGTCTCAGCGAACGTAAGATGGTTTGAGGAAAAATACCCCGGTAAAAAACTGGCGGTAGAAAACCTCTACCCGAACAACGGCAATCCTGAAAGCTGTTTCCTCATGCACATTGCGGAAATATCAGGGTTCATGGATGAGCATGACGGCGCGAGCCTCCTTTTGGACCTTGGGCACTTGCAGATTTCCGCAAGGATGCTGGGCTTTAATTATGCAGGCGCCGTCGCGCTTTTGTTCGGGCGTTACGGCAAAAGGATCGCGGAGATACACCTCTCGGAAAACAACCTTATGAAGGATGACCACCTTCTGGTCGGCAAAGACAGCAATCAGTATGCGATTATAAAGGAATACGCCGGAGCGGTGCGGGAACGCGGCATAAAGCTGACCATCGAGGCAAGAAACGCAGGCATCGAAGATATACTCAGAAGCAAAGAGCTTATAAACGAGGCCGTTGGCTGAGGAATGGCTATGCCCGACATATCAATACTCCTTCCCACAAGGGGACGCCCATTTTTGGTAAAGAGGCTTTTTGAAAGCCTTGCGCGCACGGCAACGGAACCCGGCAGGATAGAAATAATACTCTACCTCGACGCCGACGATACGGCAAGCCATTTGCTCGGACACGACGCTTTGAGCGTAATAAGGATCATAAGGCCGCACGGCGGCGACATGGGGGCCATATTCAAGGAGTCTTACAAGGCGTCCTCCGGCAGGTATATCATGCTCATGAACGACGACGCGGTCTTCGGCACCAAGGGGTGGGATGAGAGGATAAAGGCGGCTTTCAGGGTCTTTCCCGATGACATAGCCTTTGTCTATGGAAATGACGGGGATCAGGGGGAAAAGGTGCCGACCTTCCCTATGCTCTCCCGCGCTGCGTGCGAGGTCATGGGAGAGGTCTGTCCGGCGCATTACCGCAATATCCACATAGAATCGCATCTGATAGACGTATTCAGGCAACTGAAGTCCCTGGGCCACGACAGGATAGTCTATCTTGACGACGTTATATTCGAGCATATGCACTACCTCGTCGGCAAGTCGCCATGCGACAATATTTACGCCAAAAAGAACACGGACGCGGATCATCAGCTCTTCATCGAGCTTGACGAGGAGAGGCGCTACATGGCAAAAAGGCTTGCCGGATACATCGAGGCCGCCGGCGGTGCGCGGGACGGCGTGTCCCTTGAAGGGTGCCCGGCCCCTGAAGGGCAGAGGCAAGGGCAAGGGTGTGACGCCCTTCAAGGGCGCAGAGCCATTCGCGCCGCAAACCGCGTGCCGGAGCTTTCCGTGATAATCCCCGGATGCTTCGATGCCCCTACCGGATGCTTCGATGCCCCTACCGGATTCCACGGCGCCCGCGGACGGGAAGAACACTTTAGCCGGAGCCTTGACGCCGTCATCAGCGAGGCGCCTAAGGACGGCTGTGAGGTCGTCGTTCCGGTAAGCGCGCTTGCGCCTCCAGCGTTCTTAAGGACGCTGGAGGCAAACAGCCTGGTGAAGGTTATTCACTGTTCCGGCGCAGGGACGCTGTCCGGGATGTTTAACGCGGCGGCCTTTGCGGCCTTGGGGAAGTATCTTGTGTTTATCGGGCCCCGCATCGTGCCGGCGGACGGCCTCATTAAAGCCCTTCTCGGCGCCGCGCGGGCGGACGTGCAGGCCGGGGTGGTGGGCGTAAAGCTCTTAAACCCGCTAAACGGCAGGATACGCCATGCCGGAATAGGTTTTCTCACATCCGGCGGGCGGCTGGAAATGAGCCATCTCTACAGGGGGGCCGCAAGCGGCGACCTCTTTGCCAACAGGGCGCGCGAGCTTCAGGCTGTAAGCGGAGAGTGCATGCTTGTAAGGACGGACGCCTTCCTTGCCGCGGGAGGCTTTAACGGGACGCTCGGCGGCCTTGAAGACGTTGACCTGTGCCTCAAGATAAAAAGGCTCGGCATGAAGGTCGTCTATGAGCCCGGCGCGCGGGCTTACTGCCACGAAAGCCCGCAAGACGGCGGTTCCATGGATATGTATGTGGATACTCTTCTGGCTCTCTGGCCGGAGTTAAACGGCGATCTTGAGCGGCTTTTGGAAGAGGACGGCTTTGCCCTGCGTAAAGACGGCAGGTTTTTCAGATGTGAGCGCATTAAAAGCATTGGCGTTTAGGCGGTATAACGCCGGGCGCTGCAATCCACCGCTTTCCGCAGTTCTAATCAAACTTTAATGTTCGGTGTTGTATTTTGAACTATGCTGAGCTGTCCTGGCTAAACGGCATATTAAAGGTGTCCATTTGCGGAGCGTCCGTGTTGATTTGGCTGTGGCGTCATGTTAAAATCGCGCCGAACAACGTTGTTTCCGACGCATTGCTGACCATGAAAATACGGTATAATACGGATAAGCGCGATGGAATTTGAAAGAGATTCGCAGCGGACAGTTACGAGCGTTTGGGACTGGCAAATCAGGGTCTTGCACTGGATTAACGCCATGCTCGTTATAACCATGGTTCTGCTTATTTTGGGCAAGGAGGGCATGGAGATAATCGGAGTGGAAAAAAGCCTCAGGGTTCCGGTAAAAAGGCTTCACGCCTACATAGGCCACATATTTATCATAACGTTCATGTTAAGGATTATTTGGGGCTTCATGGGGAATGCTTACGCGAGATGGTCCGACATGATCCCGTATAAGAAGGAGAATTGGGCTGCGATACGGACGAACATCAAGTGGTACTTAAGCGGCTTTAAGGGCAGACCGGCGCATATCATAGGACATGACCCGCTGGCGTCGCTCTTTTATATCGCGTTATTTATCGTTCTCATAGGGCAGGCGTTGACCGGGCTGTTGCTTTCAGGGCTGGAGTTCAAGACATTCCCTGGTGTGCTTATAACAGGGGGGCTTGGCGAGGCGTCCGCAAAGGGGCTCAAGCACGCTATCGGGGGCGTGCACGAGTTCGGCATGTTATTCATCTTATTTTTTCTGGCCGCGCATCTGACCGGTCTCGCTGTGCATGAGCTGAAGGAAAAAACGGGGCTGTTTTCCTCGATGATCCACGGGAAGAAGTATTTCCCGAAGGAATAGGGTGAAGGTATGAGGATTCTTGTAATCGAAGACGAAAAAGACCTCGCAGGGATAATCAAAAAGGGGCTTGAGGAGGAGGGCTACGTCGTGGACACGGCCAACGACGGGGAGGAGGGCCTCTATATGGCCGAGAACTTCCCGGCCGACGTCATAGTCCTCGATATAATGCTTTCCGTGATGGACGGCCTGACCATGCTCACAAAGATGCGCAAAAAGGGCATTGACACGCCGGTCATCCTCCTTACGGCCCGCGACGCCCTTATTGACAAGATAAAGGGTCTTGATACCGGCGCGGACGATTACTTGACCAAGCCGTTTGTCTTCGGAGAGCTTCTGGCAAGGGTGCGCTCCCTCATACGCAGGAAGAGCGAGGTCAAACAGGCCGTCATACGCGTGGGGGACCTTGAGATAAACACCGCCAGCCACGCGGTCAAACGCGGCGCAAAGGCCATAACGCTTTCCGCAAGGGAGTATATGCTGCTTGAGTACCTCGCGTACAAAAAGGACAACGTGGTAAGCAGAACAGACATAGTGGAGCACATATATAACGAAGACTCGGAGATGGATTCCAACGTCGTGGACGTTTACATCAATTACCTGCGCAACAAGATAGACAAGGGTTTTGACAAGAAACTCATCCACACGGTGCGCGGCGCAGGCTACATGCTGAAGGAAGAATAACCTGCCTTTTTTGAAAAAAAGGCGCTGCGCACGGCTAAAGCCTGAATATAACCCTCGTAGCTTTGCCCCGCCGCAGGCGGCCAAAAAATTTTAATGCCTGCTGCGCAGGTTCTTGCCGTTACATATCGTTCCCACGCTTCAGCGTGGGAACGCAGTCTTGGACGCTCCGGCAGCTCGAAACACCGGCTCGTAGTGCGACACTTCAGTGTCGCTGTCTTTAAAAACTACAGCTCGGTAGAAGCCCCGCACTACGTTTTGCCTGTATTATTAGCGGGTTGAGATTTAAAGGTATTCATGTTTAATTCCATAAAGATAAAACTGATAGTCTGGTTTCTGGTAATTTTTTCGATCGTTCTTCTCGGGCTTGAGATATTCATGTATTACAAGCTCGAGAGCGTGGTCATAAGCCTCGTTGACGACCATCTTAAATCAACGACGAACTCCCTTGCCAACCTGCTTACCGTTGAAGATGAACACGGACAGCTTGACATGGGTCTCGCGGAGGTCTCGCAGGCCACGACGGGCGACTACGCGGAAAAGCTCTCCGGCAATTATTATCAGATTTATACGTCAGGCGGCGTCATGCTCGTTCGTTCGCCGTCTCTTACGCTTGCCAATACGGCCCTGCCCATGAGCGAAGAGACTCTGGTCCCGCGTTACGATACGGTCACCGGGCCTGCCGGCGAACCCACGCGCATCGTAACGCAGACCTTTAAATTTCCGCGCGGGAACCTGACCTTCCAGGCGGGCGAGTCCATGAAGGAAACCAACCAGCTCATGAGTTCCTTCAGGAACTTCGCGCTGGTCATGTTCCCGGCGGTCTTTCTGATATGCGCGGTCGGCGTGTTTTTCATAACCGATCTGGCGATGAAGTCCCTGAAGGTTTTTTCAGTGAAGATAAATCAGATAACCGAGGAAAGCCTGAGCGAAAGGGTCGAGACGGACAGCGTGGCCGCTGAATTGAAGCCCCTGGCCGCGAGTTTTAACGGCATGCTCTCAAAGCTCGAAGGCTCGTTCCTCCGGCAGAGGCAGTTCCTGTCCGACGCCTCGCATGAGCTGAGGACGCCGACCACCATCATCAAGAGCTTTTGCGACGTTACGCTCGGCAGGGACAGGGCGGGCGAGGAGTATAAAGAGGCCATCAAGAAGATCGGCGAGACGGTCAACCGCATGTGCGACATTATAAACCGCATACTCGTGGTGTCGCGCTTTGACAGCAAGACCGTGGAATTGAAGCCCGTGAGGGTGGATATAAAAGACGTCATGAAGGACGTGCTGAGGCTCATGGAGTCTGCGGCCAATAACAAGGGCGTTCAGATAGACCTCCAGGGGCCGAACCTGAGCATACGCGGCGACAGGGAGGGACTCACCGAGGTCTTTACAAACATCATCGAGAACGCCGTGAAGTACAACAGGCAAAACGGCAACGTGGACATCACCATAGGCGAAGACGCCGGCACGGCCGTCATAAGCGTGGCGGACACCGGCATAGGCATCCCTGATGATGAATTGGAAAAGATATTCGACCGCTTCTACCGGGTTGACGCGAGCAGGGGGCAGACCGTGGGCAGCGGGCTTGGGCTTTCCATCGTCAGGACGATAGTCGAGGCGCACGGCGGACGCATCGAGGTAAAAAGCGAGCAGGGCAAAGGCTCTCTGTTTCAGGTATTTCTCCCCAAAATGGTCTGAGCAGCTTCTCAGGCCGCCTAGGCGCCCCATCTATCGCGCTTATCGTTGTTCCCGCTTTTTTATAATCGAATCGTAAACGAAGAATTGCAGCTTGTAAGCGTGCATGCCCGGCCGTTTTACACAGGCTCGTATCTGAAGCACAGGCGATAGTGTCCGGAGAGGTTGTTTGAACCTGATGGCGGATAAAAAACAAAGGGGAGCGGCCTTTAAAGGCCGCTCCCCTTTGTTTTGTCATCCCCGAATGCCTTTATCGTGGATCAGGACGCATAGCTTGAAAATACCCTAAAATGTCATAGACTTGGATGAAAATGTTGTTATAATCCTCACATGGCAAACCTCAAAGATAAAGAAATACCAAGAAGAAGGCTTGGGAAGACAAATCTCCAGGTAAGCATCCTCGGCCTCGGCGGAGAAGGGATACTGCGAACTTACGGCAACGACGGCAAGGCGCACAGGCTCATTAATACCGCGATAGACCTGGGGATAAACTACCTTGAGACCGCGCGCGCCTATGCCGGAAGCGAGGGCTATTACGGCGGGGCGTTAAAAGAGAGGCGTAAGGACATAATACTTGCCGGAAAATCCCACGCAAGAGACAAAAAGGGCGCGCTTGAGCACCTTAAAGAGAGCCTCACGAACCTCAAGACGGATTACCTCGACATCTGGCAGATGCATGACGTGCGGACGGAGGAGGAAATAAAGCAGATATTCGGCCCGGGCGGCGCGATGGAGGCGTTCCTTGAGGCAAAGAAAAAGGGGCTTGTCCGCTTTATCGGCGTAACGGGACACTGCGACCCGAAGATAACCGCGAAGTGCCTTGATATTTATGATTTTGACACGGTGCTTATTCCGGTAAACCCCGCGGAGCCTTCGTATAAATGCTTCCTTGAGGAGATAGTACCTCTCGCGGGGGCAAAGGACACAGGCGTCATAGGCATGAAGGCCTATCTGCAGGGCAGGTTCGACGCCCCCAAGAAGCTCCTGCTGAGCTACGCGCTTTCCCAGCCTGTCAGTCTCGCGGTAATTGGATGCGACGATGTTGACCAGCTGAAGGAGAATGCCCAGGCCGCCGCAGAGTTCCTTCCGCTTAAATACAAAGAGGTGCAAAGGCTGGCTTCCATTATCGAGCCGTATGCAAGGGAATTGATGTCGTATAAGCCGTAATGCGGCGCGAGGCCATAGGCGCCTATATCTGTCATTCCCGATGTTTTAATCGGGAATCTAAATCAAAATCAGATCCCCGATAGATACATTCGGGGATGACAGATAAGTAACGTAGTTTGGCTCGCTTGAGGCGCCGGATATGGCGAGCCTTGAGGCAGCCCTTGACAGGATGGGGCCGCGCGAACATATGCGAAAGAATTCAGGCTCCCTTCCTCGCAAGGAGGCTGATTGCGGCTTGTAAGGCCTTTTCGAAGTTGACGCTGCTTGTCATCTCCGGGACTATTTCCATGTATTTTATGGTGTTGTTTGCGTCAATGACGAAGACGGCGCGCGCCAGAAGCCGCAGTTCCTTTATAAGGACGCCGTAGGCATTGCCAAAGGATGCGTCCCTGTGGTCTGAGAGGGTCTTTACCCTGTCTATGCCCGCGGCATTGCAAAACCGTCCGATGGCAAAGGGCAGGTCCATGCTTATGTTGATGACCTCCACCGCTTCGCCGAGTTTCGCGGCCTCTTCGTTAAAGCGCCTTGCCTGATGGTCGCACACAGGCGTGTCGAGCGACGGCGTGACGGTTATGAGCTTTATCTTGCCGCTAAAATCCTTGAGGGACACCGGACCAAGCCCCTTGTCAAGGACAGTGAAGTCAGGCGCCTTTTTCCCTGCCTTGAGCTCAGGGCCTGCGAGCGTCAAGGGACTTCCTTTCATCGTTACGACTCCGTTTCTTTCCATGATATTTCCCCCGGAGGGCGTCACGCCCCTTTTTCATATGCGTCATATCTGCCGCCTTGATTCGCGTATAACTTTAGGGAAAGGTTAGCATGTAAAGGCAGATTGTCAATAAGCCGGGGGCTTCGGCCACGGACGGGTATTGCCCCGCATTTCTGATATAATAGGATGAACCTTTAAAATATGCCGCCTGCAACATTTAAAATTCCTTTTAGGAGGGCTTGAGATGCTGCACATTGCCGACCCTGAAGATATAAAGAACGGATGCCTGACGGACGTATACTTTGCGCGGACCTTGCAGATACTGAAGGCAAAGGGCATTAAAAAAAGGGTCAGGGCCGAGTTCTTTGCCAAGACGCTCCCTGAGGGCTGGGATTGGGGCGTGCTTGCCGGCGTTGAAGAGCTGGCCGGCCTGATGGAAGGGAAAAAGGTCAACATCAGGTGCCTTCCGGAAGGCTCTGTCTTTCATGCCTTCGAGCCGGTGATGGAGATAGAAGGCGATTACCGGGAATTTTGCGTGTTTGAAACGGCAATGCTCGGGCTTATCTGCCAGGCCACGGGGGTGGCCACGAAGGCGGCGCGCATAAGGCTTGCCGCGGGGGACAGGCAGGTGGTCAGCTTCGGGGCAAGGAGGATGCACCCTGCGATCGCGCCCATGATAGAGAGGGCCGCCTTTATCGGCGGCTGTGACGGCGTGGCGGTGATACTCAGCGCCGAGCTTATAGAGGCGGAGCCGGCCGGGACGATGCCGCACTCTCTGATACTTTTGTTCGGAGATACCGTCGCCGCGGCAAAGGCCTTTGACGAGGTCATTGACAAACGGGTCAAGAGGGTGGCGCTTATAGACACCTTCAACGATGAGAAGTTCGAGGCCATAAGGGTGGCCGAGGCCATGGGGGACAGGCTCTACGCAGTGCGGCTCGACACGCCCAAATCGCGCCGGGGCGATTTTTACAGGATATTCGAGGAGACGCGCTGGGAGCTTGACCTCAGGGGTTTTAATCACGTCAAGCTCTTTGCCAGCGGAGGGCTGGATGAAAAGGAGGTGGCGGAATTAAGGCCTCTGGTGGACGCCTTCGGCGTGGGCACGAGCATCAGCAACGCCCCTGTGGTGGATTTCGCCATGGACATAATGGAAATAGAGGGCAAACCCGCAGCCAAGCGCGGTAAATGGTCGGGGGCCAAGGACGTTTTGAGGTGCGCGTCGTGCGGGCAGGGCAAGATAATCCCTCTTGGCGCCAGGCTAGGAAGGTGCCCCTGCGGCGGGATATATAAGAGCAGGTTTGTCCAGCTTATAAAAAATGGCGTTATATCGCGTAAACTGCCCAGGCCGTCCGAGATACGGGCCTCGGTGCTTGGCGCGCTTAAAAGCGTCGGAATTTAGCAGGCTGCTGAAAAAGCCCCATCTACGTCGTTGCCTTCGTCGCTCGTCACTGCGGCGTGCCCAAAAGCACGCCTCATTCCTCGCTCCTCGTCGCCTAGTAGCTGGGGCTTTTTGAGCAGCCTGCCCTTAGCAGGCCGCCTCAAGCGCCCCATCTACTGCGTTGGCATTAAAGCTCGGAACGAACGGCGTGCCCAAAAGCACGCCTCGTTCCTCCTCAGCACCACTTTCCATCGCCAAGAGTTCATGCATAATACAAACGTTGGCAGAGGAAAGTGGTGCTGGGCTCGTCGCCTAGCAGCTGGGGCTTTTTGAGCGGCCTGCGTAAATTTTAAGTTTTTCCGCAACCTGTTAGACAAACGGGGATTTTTAGATATTGATAAACATGCCCTTCCTGTGTTACCTGTTGTAAAGCACGCTATTATAGAAATCTTTCAGGAGAATATCATATGCCGCCAAAAAACAAAGCAGCTGTGAAAAATCTCGATAGGATGCTTTTCACCACGGACTTCAGCGCCGCCTCTGAGAACGCCGCGCCGTACGCGCTCATGCTCGCCAGACAGAACAAGGCAAGACTCTATGTCATGCATGTGGTTGACGTGGCAAACAATTTGGCGGGATTTTATGTGCCGCACATGTCCTATGAGATACTCGACAAGGAGATGGAGGAGGCCGCGGAGGGAATGATGCGGAAGTTTTGCGCCAAACATTTCGGCGGGTACAAATGCGAACAGATAGTGACCGTCGGCGCTCCCTACAAAGAGATCATGAATGCGATAAAGGGCAAAAACATAAACATGGTCGTCATGGCCGCCTCCGGCATGGGCGAGGTCGGCAGGTTCTTCTTCGGCTCTACCGCCGACAGGGTTTTAAGGCACGCGCCATGCCCGGTGCTTATAATACCGCCCGCGAACAGGTAAATTCAGGCGGACGGCCGGCGGCGGCGTCCGGCGCGCCGCATATATATTTAAAAGGCCGCCTTGACGGCAAGGCGCCGCCGTTTTAAAAAACAGAGGTTATAACTTAAAGATGTTCGGCATCGGCCTTGGCGAATTCATATTGATCCTTGTCGTCGCGCTTATCTTCATAAGCCCGGAAAAGCTCCCTGAGATAGCCAAAGCCATGGCAAAGATTTTCAATGAGTTCAAGAAGGCGGGCGCGGAGATAAGAAGGACCGTCTCGGACATAAGTTTCGAGGAGGCGTCAAGGGCTGCGGACTTGCAAAAGGCCGCAGCCTCCCATAAGCCCCTTGAAGGGGCTGAGCCCCCTCAGGGGGTTCAACCCCCTGAAGGCGCCGGCAACGGGCAAAAGGAAGCCGCCTCTGTGCCTGAGCCGGAAAAGGACGCCGGCAGGGCTTCTCCCTTCCCCGGCGCGAATGAAGAGAAAAAAGGATAACGCGCCCTCCCGCCCATGCCCGACCATGATTGAAAACGAAGACAAAAGGACATTCATAGAGCATATCATCGAGCTTAGAAGAAGGCTCACTCACGCGGCTATAGCCGTGGCCATAGGGTTCGGCGCGGCCTATTATTATTCGGATGTCATTTATGTCTTTCTCGCGAAGCCGGCCATGCAGGGGCTTCCAAAGGGGCAGGAGTACCTTGTCTTTACGGGCATTGTCGAGCCGTTTTTCATCTACTTTAAGATTGGCTTTGTTGGCGGGGTGGTGCTTGCAAGCCCTGTCATCATGTACGAGATATGGGCCTTCGCGGCCCCGGGCCTGCTTGAAAAGGAAAAGCGCTGGTTCGCCGGCATCTGCCTGTCTTCCGCCGTCCTCTTCCTCGCCGGGGTTGTCTTTGCGTTTTATCTGGTCTTTCCTTTCGGCTTTAAATATCTCCTCAGCTTTGCCAACGACGGCCTGAGGCCCATGATATCCATGAGCGATTATTTCTCGCTCGTTACGAAGCTCCTTCTCGCCTTCGGCGTCACTTTTCAACTGCCGCTGGGGATGCTCGTCCTTGCCCGCATGGGCGTCGTCACCGCCAGGCGGTTTGCCTCGTGGTGGAGATATGCCATTATCATTATCTTCATAGCGGCCGCTATCCTTACCCCGACGCCCGATATCTTCAACCAATTGCTAATGGCCGGCCCGCTGATAATCCTTTACGGCATAGGAGTGCTTGGCGCGTGGGTGTTCGGGAAGAAGAAGGCGCAGGAGTGAGTTGACAACTTCATGGAGCAGACTCTTATTTCTCCTTCCCGGCGCAGGTGAAAGAGCCGTCGTTTTTTCCATTTTCTATCCTGTAAACCGTGTCGCCGACGCGCCTAAGGGTTCTGCTGTGCTCGCCTGCTATCGGGCCACCATTAGAAGCGGCAATGTTATTTGTGTCCCTAGAGTCAAACGCTCATAGCGCCTGATAGCGTTGTAAAACTTCTCAAATTCATGGGGATTCATGTCGCTTAGCTTCTTGTCGCGGGACATGCCGGTCCATTTCGTTTAGGGCTGTTGGTTTTACTGCTAAATCCGTAAACAATATTGCCGGGATTGTTATTCCTCCATGCAATGGTTCCGTTCTTTTTGATGATAGTGCTGCTGTTACTCGGATATATGACAGTCATTCCATTGTCGAATGACCTTGCTTTTTTGTTTTTCGGCATACAGTATTCTCCTTTTTTTATTTAGCCGGCTCTATGCCGGTTACTTCCATCAAAACCTTTGTAAAGTGATAGCCATTGTCTCGATGAAACAGCGTCCCTTCAGAGTATCCAGCGCGTTTCCGGCCTGTCCCCTTTCTCTATGCTCTCAAATTCCGGCGGTCCGGGGAATGTTTTCTCCACTATCGTCCCTGTGAGCCTCACCTTTGCCGGCCAGTATGAAAGGCACTCCTCAGCCTGCGCATCTCCGGTAAAGGCAATAAGACCAAGGACAAAAAGGAGCGTCAGTATCGTTCGCGCTGTGCTAAGCTTTTTTTGTTTTTTTGACATATTGATAGCTCCTTCTTTTTATTTAGCCGGCTTCATGGTGCAGATTTTTACTTCTTTTTACCATTACAAATAAAGGAACCCTTGCTCCTTCCATTTTCTATCCTGTAAACCGTGTCGCCGACGCGCCTAAGGGTTCTGTTTGGAGCGTCTTCTCCGGGAGCGTTTTTCGAAGCCGGCATTACCACCTCGGTGCCTGCCCTGGAATCTTCAAACTTCCTCATGACATGTATAAGGTTACTAAATTCCTGAGGCTTCATTTCGCTCAGCTTACTGTCACCTGATAATCCTGTATTGCTCGTTACATATTTAATATAATTGGTTTCGTTGCCGTCAGGAGAATATGCCTTGATTACTTCGCGTATAGACTTCTCTTGATATTTTTGAATCTTTAGAAGCGCGACTTGGGCCTTTCTTCCGGTTTCAGTGTCAGGGAAGATTGCGAAAGTGCCGTCACAACCGATAGCGCCATGTCTTTTGGCAAAACTTCCCTGATTGCATTTCATGTTGCCAGGATTATTGTTCCTCCATGCGATAGTTCCGTTCTTTCTGATTAAGACATTGCTGTCGCCGGAATAAACAACAGTTTTTTTATTACCTTTTTTCGCTGAGTTATATGGCATGGTTTTCCATCCCTAAATGTTTTATGGTTTGAAAATGTTTTTATTTTTCTTTGTTTTTACGTATCGGCTGCTTCTCAGATGCCTTGCGCAGCGTGTCATATTCCTTTTCAAAGGCCTCGTTTGCGTCACAGTATTTTTTTTTTGGTCGTCAACTTGTCTTTGTAGTCAAACCGGAAGGGGGGATAGCCCATAAGACCTTCGTTATCTTCTATAAATTCGTAACGGTAGAATGTGACTTTTTGTTCTTCAGCGAAACTTTCTTTGAAGGTTCTTTCCGCTGCTATGACGGAAAATTTACCATCTTTGTTTTTCAACAGATAAATGTCCCTTAAAACACAGTCTGCCCCTTGATGGCTGTAAAAGGAGTTGGACAAATCACCTTTTTCATCTTGAAAAGCCACTATCAACAATTGGAATGCCTCGTCATTGTTTAGAGGGCCAGGCTTTTCCCAAACTGAGTAATCAGGCCAAACAACCTTCTTGGTAAGTTCCGTATTCGGATTCTTGATAAAAAAAGTATACATATAATATCCGTGGGCGTTATTGTTTTCCCACCATGCCTTTATGACCATATCCTTTTTGCCGTCATTGTTGAGGTCTATATAGTTGATTCCATCCTTTAGTTTTATAATGACAGGTTTGTCGTCAGCATATGCTGAGGCGATGTGTAACAAAAAACAGAACAGGAGCATTACTGAAATGTGATTCCTTTGCATGCCGAGACCCCCGTGTCTTATATTGTTTACTTCAGACAGATTGAAACTCCTGTATTCCATTCCATTGGCTGATTATACAATAAAGGTTTTGATACACAACCCCTATACCCTATAGTTTTTTTATTCTACCCCTGAAACCGTATTTTGGTGTTTTTATGAAGGAAAGGGGGCAGAATTATTTTACCCGCTGATTAAAAAACACGCAAAAACGCCCCTTGAAAGCTCAAGGGGCGTTTTTGCGTTATTATGCGAGTTTGGAATTGTTTGGGAGTTCAGCCGGTTTTACGGATAGACCTTCTTGATGTTGACCGCCTGCATCCCTTTTTCGCTTTGCTGGAGGTCGAATTCGAAGATGAGGTCGCGGCTGGGGAGGTGGCTGACGTCGGTGGCCGGGTCAAAGGCGGACTCGTGCGCAAAGGCCGTGGCGTAGGGGGATTCCTTGTGGCGCGTGTCGGTCAGCCACAGGCCCGGGCCGATGCGCAGAAGATAGCGCATGAAGCCGAAGTTTTTGGAATGGTTGAACGTGTAGCAAACGCCCCTGACCCTTCCTCCGGCTTCGCCCCATGGTTTCTTGGGGTCGGCCCCTTCTATGGGCAGGAGGTTCGGGATGAGATAGCCCGACATGAACAGGTCAACCTCTCTTTTCAGGTTTGAAGAGACGTTCTGGAAGGCGACTGTTTCGACGCGGCAGCCTTTGTTCTGAAGCGCCCTTACGACCTGGATAAAGTCGCCGTCTCCGGTGACCATGACGACCTTTTCAAGGTTTTCGGACTGCAAAAGCGCGTCCACGGCCATGTCGAGGTCAGTGTTGGCCTTTCCGAAGCGGTTTCCCGTCTCGTCCACATACCATGCAACGACCTTTTCAATGACCTTGTAGCCGAAGTCCCGGAGCGTGGAGTGGAAGTTAAAGGTGCGCTCCCGGTAGTCCCTGTCCGTCTTTGCCCTGTCCTCGTCGTAGACGACGTAGGCGTTGAGGCGGACCGGCTCGCCGCTGTCCCTGCACGCAAAATCCCTGAGCATGTCAAAGCGCATGCCGTAGCCGCCGTTACGAGTGATGTTCGCGACGTCGATGTAAAGGCCGATCCTCTGTGCTTTTTGTTTTGTCATTGGTTTATAGTCCCGCTCCTGACCGGCCATCCGTAGTGATGAAAATCCCTCTGCACGCCATTCTACACGTCTAAATTCGAAACCTCAAGCGCGTGCCTCTCTATAAACTCCCTTCTCGGCTCCACCGCGTCGCCCATGAGTTTGGTGAACATGGCCTCGGCCTCGGCGACGTCTTCTATCTTCACCTGAAGGAGCATCCTCTTTTCAGGGTCCATCGTGGTCTCCCAGAGCTGTCCCGGGTTCATCTCTCCAAGTCCCTTGTACCTCTGTATGGTAAGCCCCTTTCTGCCTATCTCCAGCACATGGTCAACAAGCGCCTTGTAGGTCGGCATCTCGATGTCAATGCCCTCGGCCTTCAGCTTCAGCGGCGCCTCGCCGGTCTCCTTCATGGATTTGGCAAGGGCCTTCAGCTCGGTGAATTCAGGGGAGGTGATGAAGTGCCTGTCAATCAGCGTCTCGATGGACATGTGGCCTCTTTTGGCCGCGCACTTTATTGAAAAGTCGCCGTGCTCGTCGTCCGTTATTATTGAAAATTCAACGGCGCCTGCCTCCGCGTGCATGGCCTTTAGATGGGCCTTTATCCCTTCGATGAGCTTATTGACGCTGCCTTTGTCCTTCAGCATGTCCGGCGTGAACGCGTCGTCCTGCGCCGCGGAGCATATGATGTGCGCGTCTTTGCCGCGCTTCGTAAGGCGCGCCATGCCCCTTTGGAACCTTGATATCTTCTTTAAAAAGGCGATGAGCGAGAGCCCCTGTATCGGGACTTTCTTGCCCTTTGCAATGACGCTTAGCCCCTGCTCGGCGCATTCGAAGATGAAGTCTTCAAGGCTGGCTTCGTCCTTCAGGTAGCGTTCTTCTTTTCCGCGTTTTACCTTGTAAAGCGGCGGCTGGGCGATGTAGAGGTTGCCGTTTTCCGCAAGGGGCTTCATCTGGCGGTAGAAAAACGTCAGGAGGAGCGTCCTTATGTGGCTGCCGTCAACGTCCGCGTCGGTCATGATGATGATGCGGCTGTATCTGAGCTTTTCCTTGTTGAATTCGTCGTTGCCCACGCCGCAGCCAAGGGCGGTGATTATGGTGCGGATTTCCTCGTTTGACAATATCTTGTCAAGGCGCGCCTTTTCGACGTTCAATATCTTGCCCTTGAGCGGAAGTATCGCCTGAAAGCGCCTGTCTCTGCCCTGCTTGGCGCTGCCTCCGGCGGAGTCGCCTTCCACGAGGTATATTTCGCAGAATTCGGGGTTTGTCTCCTGACAGTCGGCGAGTTTTCCCGGAAGGGATGACGAATCCAGCGCGCCCTTTCTCCTGATGAGGTCTTTGGCCCTTCGGGCCGCCTCTCTCGCCCTTGCGCCTTCAACGGCCTTCATCACGACCTTTTTGGCCACTGACGGGTTCTCCTCAAGGAACGCGCCTAATTTGTCGTTGACGATTGATTTTACGTAGCCCTCGACGTCCGAGTTGCCGAGCTTGGTTTTTGTCTGGCCCTCGAACTGGGGGTTGGGGAGCTTCACGCTGATGACCGCCGTGAGGCCCTCTCTTACGTCGTCTCCCTGCAGGGACTCCTTCATGTCCTTTAACAGTCCCTTTGCCGAGGCGTAGGCGTTTATCGTCCTTGTAAGGGCGGATTTGAAGCCCACCATGTGCGTGCCGCCCTCGGTGGTGTTGATGTTGTTGGCGTAGGCAAAGACGTTTTCGCTGTAGGACTCCGTCCACTGCATGGCTATCTCCATCTGCACATGCTCTTTTTCGCCGGAGATGTAGATGACCTTGGGGTGGATGCACTCCTTTGCCTTGTTGAGGTGCGCGACGAACTCGATTATGCCGTCCTTGTAATGGAACTCGTGGGACTTGCCGGTCCGTTCGTCGTTTATCGTTATCAATATGCCGGGGTTCAGGAAGGAAAGCTCTCTGAGCCTCTGCGACAGGGTGTCGAAGCTGAACTCCGTTGTCTCGAAGATGGCTGCGTCAGGCTTGAAGGTGACCGTCGTGCCGGTCTTCTTGCTCTTGCCCACGGTCGCAAGCGTTGTTACGGCCTTGCCCTTTTCGTAGCGCTGCTGAAAGACCGAGCCGTCCCTTTTTATCTCCACGCTAAGCCATTCGGACAGGAAGTTGACGACCGTCACGCCTACGCCGTGCAGGCCGCCTGAGACCTTGTAAGCCTTGTTTTCGAACTTGCCGCCGGCGTGAAGCTCGGTGAGGACGACCTCGACCGTTGGCTTTTTCTTCTCAGGGTGCATCTTTACCGGGATGCCGCGCCCGTCGTCCACCACGGTGACCGAGCCGTCCGAGTGAATGACCACTTCTACGTTTTTGCAGTAACCGGCCAGGGCCTCGTCTATGGCGTTGTCCACCACTTCGTATACAAGGTGGTGAAGCCCCATCGCCCCCGTGGAGCCGATATACATGGCCGGCCTTTTACGAACCGCCTCAAGCCCGCCAAGGACTTTTATGGATTTTTCATCGTAAGCGGCGCCTTCTTCCGGTTTCGGAGGGGTGTCTTTAAGGTCTTCTTTTGCCAATGTTAAAAGCCCGTCCTTTTTAATAGGGTTTTATTTGAAAATTCAATTAGTAAGTCTAACACAAGGCAGCGATTTTCGCCATAATAAAGTTGCCTCGCGCGCAGGCAGATATCCGTCAAACGCTTAAAAAGTTGACTTTGCTTTGGAACTAACGGTATAAATTCTTTACAGGAAAAGAGCAGGGGAATTGCCATGAAATTGTCCAAGATTAACAAGATCATCGTAGACCTTTCCATCGGCTTTGTCATTACCTTTTTGATGGCGGGCCTGCTTTATCTGAAGCTCTCTCCCCTTGAGGTCTTTGAGGCAAAACTCTACGACTACCGCGTGAAGATGCGCGGCCAGTTGCCGAGTGATGAAAAGGTCGTCATAGCGGCCATAGATGAAAAGAGCATTGAAAAGCTCGGCAGGTGGCCCTGGAGCAGGGACAAGATCGCGGAGCTTGTAAATAAACTCAACGCCGCCGGCGCGGAGATAATCGTTTTTGACGTCATCTTCAGCGAGACCGAGGCCAACGACCCGCAGCTTGCGGCGGCCATAAACGACGCAGGCAACGTTGTTCTGCCCATCGTCTTCCAGTTCGATAAAAAATCGCCTGCTTCCACCGCTTCAGACCCCCGCTTAAAACATGCGAGTGCAAGCACGCGAGGGTTGAACCCTTTCAAAGGGCAGGCTGAAGAAGATATCCTCGCATCCGCCTCCTACGCCTCGGTCATCAACACCGATATGTTTGAAAAATACAGCCCGATAGCCGCCGGAGGCGTTTTAAGCCCCGTCCCCGCGCTGATTAAGGAGGCCGCCGGGCTTGGGCATATAAATATGTTTCCTGACAACGACGGCACGCTCCGTTGGGAGGCGCTTGTCATAGGCTATGACGGCAACGTCTACCCTTCCGCCCCCTTGAAGGCCGCGTCCATGTATCTTGGGGTGCCGCGGGGCAATATCGTCCTTAACGCGACCGAGGGCGTGCAGCTCGGGAAGCGCTACCTGCCTACCGACAGGTTCGGCAGGATGCTGATTAATTATTACGGCAAGAACCAGACCTTCAAGCACATTTCCATCAGCGACATCATCGACGGCTCTGCCGCGCCAAAGGATCTGGCCGGCAAGGTGGTCCTCATAGGCGCCACCGCCGTCGGCATATACGATCTGCGCGTTACGCCCCTGTCCCCGGCGATGCCGGGGATAGAAAAGCACGCAAGCGTCATAGAGTCGGTGATTGACAACAGGCTCATCAGGAAGGCGCCGCCATTCACCGATTTCATGGTTCTCATGGCGTCGGGGATAATCTTCTCAGTCCTTGTCATACGCTTCAAGGCCGTGGGCGCCACGGCGCTTGCCGCGGGCTGTCTGGCCGCCGTCTTTTTATCCGGCTACCATGTCTTTGCCGGATACGGCCTGTGGATGAATATTGCCTATCCAGCCGTTAACATAATCCTTATTTTCGTGAGCGTTACGGCCTACAATTTCGCGGTAGAGGAAAGGCGCTCAAAGAAGATGAAGAACATGTTCTCCAGCTACGTCACCAAGAGGGTCGTTGAGGAGCTCATCAAGAACCCGGAAATGGCAAAGCTCGGAGGGGCAAGGAAGGAATTAACCATCCTTTTCTCGGACGTCAGGGGGTTTACGTCCTTTTCTGAAAAGCATTCCCCCGAGGAGGTCGTGGCCATATTGAACGAGTATCTGGGCGCCATGACCGAGGTGGTCTTCAAGTGGGAGGGCACGCTCGACAAGTTCATCGGCGACGCAATCATGGTCTTCTGGGGCGCGCCCATGCCGCAGGAAAACCACGCGGAGCTGGCGGTGAGGTGCGCCCTGCACATGGGTAAGAGGCTTGACGAACTGCGTCAGAAGTGGCAGGCCGAGGGCAAGCCCCTGCTTGACTGCGGAATAGGCATAAACACCGGAGAGGTCATCGTCGGCAACATCGGCGCCGATGGAAAGAAGATGGACTATACCATCATAGGCGACCATGTGAACCTGTGCTCAAGGGTCGAGGGCCTTACTAAAAAATTCGGGGCGCATCTCCTCATAACGGAATTTACGCTGAGCAAGATCAGGAAGTTCGTTAATATCGGGGCCATCGGCCACGTGTCGATAACCGGCCTTGAAAATGTTGTTGTCAAGGGCAAAGAGGTGCCTGTCGGCATCTACGAGGTGCTTTCTCTCAGCCCTGAACTTGAATCCAAGATAGTGGAAGCCGGACACGGAGAGGCCGTGGTCATGGACGAAAAGTGACAATCGGCCTGCTTTTTTCAGCTTGACATGGCATATTTATGGGTATAGCATAAGCTATCAAATAATTTCAAAAAGGTAACAGCGGGTACTATGCAAGTGGATAGTTTCATCAGGAGATGTGCGCCTTGCATCAGGACTGCTGTTTTTTTACAGCTGCTGTTCGTATTATCCGCTGCCACTCTTCATGCCTCCGAATTAATGGACAAGGGCATAAAGGAGTTCAGGGCGGAGAACTTCGAAGAGTCGCTTGTTATTTTTAAAAAGGCGCGGCAGGAGGAGCCGGACAACTCCGTTGCCGCCTATTATCTCGGTCTTGCCTGCAAGCATAGCGGGCTGATGGTTGACGCGGTAGAGAACTTCAAGGCTGCGGTCAGCCTGACGCCGGCGGTGCAGGACGCCTATCCTGAGCTTGTGGACAGTCTCTACAATAATAACGAGCTTCAGGAAGCGCGCATATGGATAGCAAAGGCTGAAAGGGAAAATATTCTGCCGGGCCGCATGGCCTTTTTAAGCGGTATGGTCTTCGCGAAAGAGGGCAGGAATGCCGAGGCCATCGCCGCTTTCGAGAAGGCCGGGAAACTTGACGAATCCCTCTCGCAGGCGGCGTATATGCAGATAGCCATGGCCTATGCCGGCGAGAAAAAGCCCGTCAAGGCAAAAGAGGCGTTAAAGGCCGTTATCACGGTCGCCCCTGACACCGAGCTTGCCTCTTTTGCGAGGGAGTATGACGCGGCCCTTACCGAGGCCCTCTCGAAGTACAAGAGCTGGCGCTTTAACGCCGGCGTCACATACAGCTACGACGACAATATCGTCTCCAAGCCCTCTACCGTCATTCCAGGCGTCATCATCTCAGGGGAGAAGGGCTACTACGCCGCGGCCATCTTCAGCGCGAATTACAGCCCGCTTCCAATGGGGCCGTGGTCTTTAACCGCGGCATATAATGTCTACAGCTCTCACTACCGCAACACGAACAGCCATAACCTGATGAGCCACAGCCTGTCCGTCACGCCGGGGCACAGCTTTGATAAGTCCGCGCTGACATTTCCGGTGAGTTACAATTTAGTCTGGCTTAAAGAGAGGCGTTACCAGAGCGTCACGAGCGTGAAGCCGACCTTCACCATTATGGCAGGCCCGGCCGATATCTTTCAGGCAAGCGCGGGGTTTGCCAGAAGAGACCTTGTGAAGCCGGCGATAGACCCGAATGAGAACAGGAACGGCGACGTGTATTCCATGCTTTTGGGCTACATCCATCCATACGCCAACGGCGCCATGGTGAACTTCAGGTATGAGCGGACAATGGACATGACCGATGGGCGGAATTGGGAAAACGAAGGCGACGAATTAAACCTTGGCGGCATATATCCCGTAACCGGCAAGGTCGGTCTGCTTGCGAACGCCGGCTATATGCAGCAGGAATACCAGAAGGAATCAACCGTCTTTCTCAAGTTCAGGCACGACAAGATATACAACAGCTCCATAAGCGCCAAGACGGAGCTGCTAAAGGACCTTAATCTCACGCTAACCTACGGCTGGACAAAGGCCGTCTCGAACATACCAGTCTATGATTATAAAAGGAATCACTACACTGCCGGTCTTGATTACAGCTTCTGAAAAATGACGGTTTTATAAGGGTTTTTAAGGGAAAAAACCGGATAGACAGGCATGTGACTTTAGTCACATACAACAGGCTGGGTTTGATATATGAACATGCTATAGCATTGATACAAATTAGAGGTATAATTTGCCGATAAAGGGCGATAATTTATCGATTGTGTTTAATTTCGGCAACCTTTTTTTAGGCCGGAGGACTTATGCTGAACGTCTATAAGAACTACGCCGTCGTGATGATGACCGCGTGGATGCTGGTGTTTGCCGGCATGTGCGCCACCTTTGCCGAGGCCGCCGATATGGTCGGAAAGTTCACCGCCGTGGAAGGCAAGGTGGACGTCCTGAAGGGAGGCGAGCTTCCGGGCATAGCGGCCCATATAGGCGACAGCGTGGCGGTAAAGGACATTATCAGGACAAAGAGCAATTCAAAGGCCGAGATAGTGTTCAATGACAATAATATTCTGCGTCTTGCGCAAAGAAGCCGCATAGACATAAGCGAGTATATATCCGAGACCAAGGGCGTCATCAAGCTCCCCAGAGGCAAGGTCGAGGCCGTGGTGCAGAAGAAACTTGCCGGCGTTTCGTCCGATGCCAACCGTTTTGAGATACAGACGCCCAATGCCGTTGCGGGCGTGCGCGGCACGAACTTTTTCGTTACCTATCAAAAGAACATCACAGGGGTCATCGTTAAAGAGGGTGTCGTTGCGACCTTCAACCCGAAGTTTCCTGCCGCCGTTGTCACCGTCACCGCAGGCACTTCCACGACGGTTGTGACTTCCAAGCCTCCGACCCCTCCGAAGCCGACCCCGCCGGCTGAGGTAAAGGCGCTTGAAAAAGATACTGCGCCGGCGCCTAAATCTAAAGACAGCGCAAACGACACCGGCGACAAGAAAGACGCCGGTGATAAGGGTAGCGTCGGTGATAAGAAAGACACCGGCGATAAGAAAGATACTGGCGACAAGAAGGATACTGGCAATAAGGGTAGCGCCAGCGGCACGACCGGAACCAGCGGCACAAGCGGCACCAGCGACACATCAGGCACATCAGGCACGACCGGAACCAGCGGTACTTCCGACACAAGCGGCACCAGCGACACATCAGGCACATCAGGCACGACCGGAACCAGCGGAATCAGCGGCACGACCGGCACGAGCGATACGGGAGGCACTGTTTTAACCTATACGCCTCCTGTGTTGACGGTTCCGCCTCCGCCGTCTCCTGCTCCGCCAATTCAGCCGCCGATCACGGAGACTTTTATCATTCAGCAGCCGCCTACGCTGACGATCACGTCTGGTCCGTTGGCTATCACGAATAACAATACGGCCGCGTTTACGGTCGTTGCGAGCGCGCCAGCTACATTTACCCTTGATAATGTCTCTGTCACGGATACGGCCCTGCCGGGTGTGACGCTTACGGAAGGCGCTCATACCTTTACGGCAACGGCTTATGACGGCTCAACGGGTCTCAGCACGTCGCAGACCTATTCATGGACGACGGACTATACGCCGCCTGCCGTGACGCTGTCCGGCACGCCCGCGGCCATTACGAATGTAAGCAGCGCGGCCATAGGCGCGGAGGCGACGGATGCCCATGCCGTAACTTACAGTTATGCTGTTGACAACGGCGCCGCGACATCCATCGCGCCGGTATTAACCGGACTTGGCGAAGGCAGTCACATTTACGCCGTGACGGCCGTTGACGCGGCCGGCAACGCAGCCACTCAGACCTACTCGTGGACTACGGACTATACGCCGCCTTCCGTGAACCTTACCGGCACGCCCGCGTCCATTACGAACTCTTCCGCCGCCGATATCGGCGTGTCGAGCAGCGAGACCGCTGCGTATAGCTACGCCCTTGACAACAACGCCGTCGCGTCGCCGATACTTTCCGGCCTCTCCGAGGGCAGTCATACCTTTACGGTGACCGCGACCGACGCGGCCGGCAACGCAGCGTCGAGCACATACGCATGGACTACGGACTACACCGCGCCGGGCGTGATCCTTACCGGCGTGCCCGCATCCGTTACCAACCAGTCGGCCGCCAGCCTCGTCGTGTCGAGCAATGAAACAGCCGCATATGCCTATAAACTTGACGGCGCGGCAGTGGCTTCCGCGAACCTTGCCGGTCTCGGCGAGGGAACGCACGCATTCGAGGTAACTGCGACCGACGCGGCAGGCAACGCCGCGGTGTCGAGCTTTACGTGGACGACGGACTATACTCCGCCCGTGTTGGCCCTGACGGCAATCAACCCGCGCAGGGTCACAGGCTCCCCGGACGCATCCTTTACGGATACGGTTACCGACTTAAACGGAGTCGCGCTCACTTACGCGAGCGTGGATAACGGCGCGTGGCAGACGGTGTCTAATGACGCGCTCTCGCTTACCGGCCTTGGCGAAGGCATGCACAACGCGATATTCTCTGCCTACGACCTTGCGGGCAATATTTCAAATACCGAATCATACGACTGGTTTGTCGGCAACAGGCATTACTTTACAACAGGCTTAGCGCAGGGAGGCCTTTCCGGCGCGGTTGATTTGACTTCCGAGGGTATCCGGGCGCTTTCCGCAGGGACAATCGGCTCATGGCTTGTCGACATGAGCGGAACGCACGGCTACGCCGCCGCAATGCCCGCAACCTTGAACATGCTGTCAGGCGGCACGGCATACGCGGGGGCGGACGCCGTTGCGCCGTTTGACGGCTACTGGCTTTCCTTCATAACCGCGAACGCGGACAATGCCACGGGGACGCTTCAAGGCGCGTCCAACTTCAATTATCTGTCTACCACCAAGCTCGGCGCCGGTTCCGGCAGCGTCTCCGGCACATTTGACGCCGCAAACTGGCAGCTTACCGACTACGGCCTTGCCTATGACGCAAACGGCGTGATGCAGCCGCAGTATGTTGAGACGCCGCTGAAGTTCGTCAGCCCGGTCTCAGGCAACCGCAGCTTCTCCGCGAAGGCCAACTACGGCGGCTATTATAGCAGCGTTGCCGGCTCATACTACTACGACTATGCCGTTGTTCCCGGCGCATACACAGGCTACCTTGGTTCCGCCTCGACTTACCGCTATGCCTATCCGGTCTATAACAGTTCATACACTAACTATTACGGCGATGGAAGCGCTGATACGTCCAGCTATTCTTATAACTACTCGACGTGGACCTATTCGTCTTCATCCTCCACATCCGCATGGGACACGACCGTTCCGCTTTCGTCCATCGTGGCAACGCCGCCGGATGCAGGCTATGCCCTGAGTTACAGCGGCGTATATGCCGAATCCTTGTATAACGGCTCATTTGACGCCCTGTTTGGCGGCACGGGCGCGCTCGTAAGCGGGGCGCGGTTCCCTTTGGACGGCCACGGCGGCTGACCCGGCCGCCGTGGCGATGATTGGAAGCTATTCATCAGACGGCGCGGCCTTGCCCAACCTTTGGACCTCTTACTACGTGGACAGCTACAACTACATAGACGGGACAAACACCACCTATGACGGCGGCGCGTATAAAGGCTTGTTCGCGGCGGTTGACACAAACGGCGTTATGGACGGAAGGTTTATCGGCCTCTATTTAGACCCTTATGGCAAAACAGGTTATCTGAAGGGCGCGCTCACAGGCAATAACTATCAGGAGATAAGCATGTTCTATATGAGCGGAGGCGTATCTGCGACGCAGATGGCCTCCGGCGCCCTGCTTAACCCGGCTGATTTCGTCAACAACAACATCTGGCGGGACAGCGGCTATTTCACCATGGACGGCTCGTTTGGCGGCGCGGGCGGCGTGGGAGACAAACAGAACTGGAACGGCTACATGGACACCCTTGCTATTGCGGACTATGAGAACAAGCCGGCAAGCGAGCACTGGGGCGTCTACATGCTTAATACATACGGCGAATATTCCAACCCGGATAACTCCTCAACGTGGTCTGCAAAGCTCGGCGGCCGCGGCGGGTTCGGCGCGTATAATCTGAACACTTATTACGCCGGCAATTATGGTTATGCCGACGGCGGGTGGTATGCGTATAACTACAATACGAACCTTAACAGTCTTTGCGGCGACGGATGCAGTAACGCGGCCAGCATCGCGTATTACAGGCCGGGCGCGGCGAATTACTACACGGACTACCACGTCGACGGCACGACGTATACCTATGACTACAACACGGGGTTGTCGACCTACGGCACGTGGGACGCCTTTGCGCCGTTGTCGTATGTCGCCGTTGCGCCTGATTCGGCGTATTCCGGCTCTGACCCCCAGAAATACACCTACGGCAACGGTGACTATGGCTACTGGATAGCGGACATCAAGAACGGCTCATGGGCCGCCGACGGCAAGGTAACGGGCGATTTAAGCGGCAGGTTCATCACAGACACGAAGCTTGGAACGATAACCGGCGACGCTATCGGCGCATATAATCCCGATGGCACGTATCAGCTTGCCTCTCTCGGCACGTGGAGCGGGACACCGCTTACGTTCATGTCACGGATATGGTCAAGCGGCTACTCCACGGACATGTACAACTACGCTTCTTATACATACACGGACGGCGGGTCTTATAGCTATAATAACACCGGCAACTACCACGGCTACGTTGAATACTACAGGCCGGGCGGCGCGAATTACTACACGGGCTACTACAGCGACGGCACGACATATACCTATGACTATTCCACTGGCGTCAGCATATACGGCACCTGGGATATGACGCAGACGCTCGCGTCTATCCTCGGAACGCCGGTTGACAGCTCAAATGCATCGCCGTCTTCAAGCAAGAGCCATGCGGACTACTTTTCTAACGTATGGACTGACGCAATCATGGGCGGCACCGGCGATCTCTGGCACGCGTCAGCGGCAACTCCGGCGTCCGTCACGATGATAGGCGATTACTACCGGGACGCTGCCGCCGCGCCCGTCCTGTTCAGCGATTACTTCTATAGCTACAATGCCGTCAATAACAGTTACACCACCTATGACAAAGGGGCGTATTACGGCTTCCTTGCAGGCACGGGACTAAACAACAATCTTAATATGAGCCTGATTGCCCTTTATATTGATCCTTATGGAAATGCGGGCATCCTTAGAGGGTCATTGGCCGGCACGGCCTACCCTGATGCCGATGTCTTTGAAATGGACGGCGGCATGTATCCCACGCAGGTTGCCGCGAACATCGGGACAACCGCCGCTGACCTGTCTTGGTCCATCTGGCGGGACTATGGCTACGGTATGACGGCCGGGTCGTTTAACGGCGCGGGGAGCATGCTCTCCGACAGCTCAAGCCGGCGCAAGGGCTATCTTGATACCATGTCCATAGTTGCCTGGAATACGAACCTTGCGCAGGGCTGGGGCATATACTCATATGCCGACTTCGGCTCGTTCACCAACCCAAATGATGGCGCGCAAACGTGGTCTGCAAAGCTCGGCGGGGACGGCGGATTCGGCGCGTATAACCCGGGCGGGGGATTTAGCGGCACACATTATAATTACGGCTACTGGATAGCGGACGTAACCAACGGCCAGTGGGCAAATAACGGCATATCCGGCAAGTTAAACGGCAGATATATAACCCAAAGGTATCTCGGCGCGATATCAGGCGACATTGCCGGCACGTATGACAACGGTACGTGGCAGTATGCCTCGCTCGGCACATGGGAGAACACCGCGCCCTTAAGTCATGTGGCGGATGTATATGCCTACTCGCAGACCACCGCAAGGCATGCCGATGCGTATTATACATACGCCGACGGCGGGCATTATTCCTCGTACTTTGATACCGCGGGATTCAAGGCTTCCTCAGGCACGGTCGGGGTTGTGGGCTACTACAGGCCGGGCGGCGCGTATTACTACGCCTACTACTACAGCGACGGCACGACATATACCTATGACAGCATTACAGGGCTTGGCACAAACGGCACGTGGGACAAGACGCAGCCGGTTGACGCCTTGGCCTTGTTGCTGACGCCGCTGGATCAGGCAAACGTATCGTCGTCGTGGAGCAATGATTATGCTTATCAGCAAAATAACGACTACATGCATGCCTATCTCGGCGGCGTAGACAGCCTGTGGGGCGCGGCAAATACCTCTCCTGCCGCGATTACGGCGATAGGGCGGTATTACAGTTACTATAACTCCTCTGCGCCGGGCGTTTTCAGCCAGAACTTAAACAGCTATAACTATGCGAACTACACCGGCACCACCTACGACGGCGGGGCGTATGCCGGTTATCTCATAGGCTCGACTTCATCAAGCAGGGCGATGAGCGCAAGGCTTGTCGCCCTCTATATAGACCCCAATGGCAACGCGGGCGTCATTAAAGGGACGCTTGGCGGCGCGGCATATCCTGACATTCAGGCGTTCGCAATGGACGGCTCCGCGTATCCCACGCAGATGGCGTTGGCGGCGGATATCGGGATAGCTCCGGAAAACCTGACGAGATCCATTTCTTATGGATGGGATTATCTTAACAGCGCCGGCTCATTCAACGGAAGCGGCTCCATAACCGGCGGCGCGGCAGTTGACCACATGTCCATAGGCAACGCGTCATGGGGCATATACAAGGCGAATGACTATGGGCTGTATTCAGCGGCTAATCCGGTTTCCGGCGCTAACTTCAGCCTGACAGGCGGCACAGGCTGCTATGGTTGCGGCGGCTATACGATAGTCCACACCACAGGCACATTTAACGCGGACGAGACCATTACCGGCACGCAGACCGGCAGGATACTCAGCCTATATGACTTAACGGTTATAGATGGCGACACGCTCGGCGCGTATAGTCCGTTTGACGGCACATGGCAGGCCGTGACAGCGGGCACGTGGACAACCACCCCGCTTGCCTGGAGCGGCGATGTATACGATAATACGAATTATGCGAGCCTGTACAGCTTTGATTCAGCCAATGGCTGGCTTGACACGCAAGGAGGTGGTTATGGTTTTATGGGTGACACAACCTCTCTCTGGACAGGGACAGGCTTTACAATGATGGGATCGTATTATGTTTATTATTCATCCAGCGCACCATATATCTGGACGCCTGAGATAAAGAACTTTGGCGGCGTGACCACTTTCGCGGGCGCGTATCAGGGCTTTATCAGCGGCGTGTGGAAGGACGAGGCTATCAACGCGAAGGTTTACAGCCTCTACATAGACCCTGCAGGCAACGCGGGCATTTTAACGGGTACTGTCACAGGCGGGTATTATCCGCAGTTAAATATGTTCGATGCAGACGGCACATGGTCGCAGACGGCGTTGGCAACCGGTCTTGACGTCAGCACGGCAAGCGTTAACATTGTTACGTCCGATTATGGGTATAGTATGATATCTGCCGGCAGTATTAACGGCTCAGGCGCTATAACAGCGGCAGGAAATGAGATGTTGTCCGTCACCAACTGGAGATACTCCCTAACCGGTCAGGACTGGGGTATCTGGAAGTCTTTGGTAGGCGGCACATACACAGGCCCTGCATCTGACATTGCATGCGTTACCGCAGGTTCATGCGACACATGGAGCCTTGATACCGTTGTTGACCAATCGTGGCAGGGTACATTCTCCAGCACGCAGACAAACGGCACAAAATGGTCTGATGGCGTTCTTGCCGGTCAAACAACCGGTTTTGGCGCAGATATCAGAACCACGCCTCAGACATGGATAACCGTCGGCGAGACTGTCGGCACCTTTGACCCGGCCAGCGCCACCTTCGCGGCTGTTAATAGCGGGGTTTACATGGATATAAGGAAGGTGCTTGACCTTGCCGCGACAACCAACGGGCAAGCCCTGCTGACAAGCCTTAAAATTCCGGCTGTCGAGGTCGGCAGGACGAACCTTGGCGGCTCGTGGACAAACGGCACGGACAGCATGACCGCCAACATGAACAACGTCGTCTTCCTCGCGCCTGTTACGGGAGCGGCCCCGGCGATATGGGGCTCCAATGCCGTGAACGGCGGCTATGCGGGCAATCCTTCCGCCGCCAACGTGGCCATGTCAAACGCGGCTGCCAATATAAACGCCAGCTTCGCGGTCAAGGCATGGGATACGACGAGAAACACATGGACGTCGGCCATAAACGGCGCGGCCAACGCGGGGGCTTTAAGCGGATATGGCGGCGCAGTGAACTTCAAGGGCGCGGGCGCCGGAGCGATAGACCCGGCCACAGGCACATTCAGCGGCACAGCGGCAGGAATCGCGAAGTAGATTTTCCATTCCATAATAAAAAGATGTCATTCCCGAGGTTTTAATCGGGAATCTGTTTTGATAGCAGTTATATTCCCGATGAAGGCATTCGGGGATGACAGACTGAGTGGGCCGTATTTGTTATGACGCTGGGAGCGGAGTTTATAGCGCGGTCTTGCCAACAGGTTCGCAAGCAGGCGGCGCGCATTGACTTTGCTCTGGATTTGATGTAAAAACATGTAATTAATCGAGGGGGTTTTAACGAGTGACCATGCAAAAGAAGGGAATCATTGCGGCAATATCTTTCTCTGTTATTTTCATGGCGTTTGGCGCATCAGGGGCGTTTGCCGCGGAGAGCGTTAAGATAGGGGTCTTTGACATGCAGAAGATACTCAGGGAATCAAAGACAGTCGAGGGCTACCGCGAGAAGCTCTCAAGGCAGATAGATGCGAGGAAAAAACCTATACAGGAAAAAGAGGCCGCCGCAAGGGAACTTGAGGACAAGCTCAGAAAGGGCGCGGATATGAGCCCGGCGGACAGGCAGTCAGTAGAAGAAAAGCTCGCAAACGAGACAAAGACCATCAAGAGGATGAAGGAGGATTTTGACTCTGATTTCCAGAAGACCGACAGGGAGCTTGCCCAGAAGGCCGTTGCTGAAATTGGCGGCATTGCCAGGAAGCTGGCGGAAAAGGAAGCCCTTACCGTACTGCTGGAAAAGAGCGCCGGCGGCGTTGTTTATTCCAAGGACAACGTGGACATTACGCAGAAGATATTGAGCGCCTACGACGAGGCGATGAAGAAGCCGTAGCCCTGTTTGGATTTAGAGATTAGCCGGTCTCTTTACCAGTGCGAGACGTTAGCCTCGCCTGTCGCTAATCCAACCCTCAAATTGACAGGCCGGAGGTATTTCCTCCGGCTTTTTTTATTTTTAGCAGGCTGGGATAGCCAATGACATATTGCGGACATAAAAAAAGAGGGCTTATTGAAAAATAAGCCCTCTTTTTTTATGTTTAAAATTGGGGTGGACGAGGGGATTCGAACCCCCAGCCCCCGGAGTCACAGTCCAGTGCTCTAACCGTTGAGCTACGCCCACCATTGAACAATCTTTTAAATTATCACAGGCCCTGCGCAACTGTCAATAAAAACGCCTGCCTTTCTTGAAAGACCTACCTTTCTTGAAAGAAAGGTAGGCCCAAAGAAGTTTAGTTCAAAACATTATCTTTCTTGAAAGAAAGGTGCTGCGTTACATCTTGTCCGGCGCGTTTATTCCAAGGAGTTTAAGGCCGTTGGCCGTCACCGTGCCGACGCTCTTGCACAGGGCAAGGCGCGCCAGCGTTGCCTCCGCGTCGTCGGTAATGACACGTGTCTTGCTGTAGTACGGGTGAAAAAGGCCGGCAAGCTCGGTGAGATAAAAGGTTATCCTGTGCGGCTCCATGTGAAGGGCGCTCTTTTCGACGGTCTCCTCGAACATGGCCATGTGTTTTATGATGTCGAGCTCCTCTTTTTCAACGAGCCTTTTAAGTATGCCCTCGTCGAAATCCTCAAGGAAGGCGACGCCCTTTTCCTTTGCGAAACCGAAGATGCTTTTTATGCGCGCGTGGCAGTACTGGACGTAGTAGACAGGGTTTTCAGGGGCCTGCTTTTTGGCAAGCTCAAGGTCGAAGTCGAGCTGAGCGTCGGACTTCCTCATAAGGAAGAAGAAGCGGCAGGCGTCGGCGCCGACCTCGTCCATGACCTGGCGGAGCGTGACGAACTCCCCTTCGCGCTTGCCCATGGGGACAGGCGCGCCGTCTCTTAAAAGGGCCACGAGCTGGATGAAGATGATGCGGAGCATCTTGTCGTCAAGGCCCATCGCGCGGAAAACGGCGCGGATGCGGCCTTCGTATCCGTGGTGGTCGGCGCCCCAGACGTCAACGACCGTGGTAAAACCCCTGTGTATTTTTTCAATGTGGTAGGCAACGTCCGAGGCGAAGTAGGTCATGTCGCCGCCGGCCTTTCTCAAAACCCTGTCCTTGTCGTCGCCCAGCGCGGTGGTTTTGAGCCACAACGCGCCTTCCTCCTCATAGACAAAACCCCTTTGACGTAGTTCTTCAATGGCCTTTTCGACGAGCGACCTTTCGTAAAGGGAAATCTCGCTGTACCATACGTCGAACTCTATGCGGAAGTCCATGAGGTCTTTTTTTATGCGATCGAGCAGTTCCTTTTTTGCGAAATCGGAAAATATTTTTTGCACGTCGTCCAATGCTGAATCAACGTATCTGTCGCCGTTTTTGAGGATGAAGTCGCGCGCGACGTCCTTTACGTAGTCGCCTTTGTAGGAGTCTTCAGGCAGGTCTATCTTCCTGCCGAGCAGCTCATGGTAGCGCAGGAATGCCGTTCTGCCGAGGGTGTCTATCTGTCTGCCCCTGTCGTTGATGTAGAACTCTCTGGTCACTTCATAACCGGCGGCGGCAAGCACGTTAGCCAGGGAGTCCCCGACCGCCGCGCCCCTGCCGTGGCCGATGTGAAGCGGGCCTGTGGGGTTCGCGCTGACGAACTCCACCTGGACCTTGCGGCCTCTGCCGGACGTGCCTTTGCCGTAATCCGCGCCTTTTTTGAGGATATCCGCAAGGGCCGCGGGCCAGTAGGTCTTTTTAAGGAAGATGTTTATGAAGCCCGGGCCTGCGACCTCGCATTTTTCAACGGCATCGTCGGATGAAGCCGCCGCTGCGACGGCCTCGGCTATCCTGCGCGGGGGCTGTTTCGTGAGCGGGGCAAGGAGCATGGCGATGTTGGTTGAAAAGTCGCCGAATTCATCCTTTTTAGACCTGTCTATGATTATGTCGGGGAGCTTGCCTGAGTCCGGAATTTGAACCGAGCCGGCTTGGACCGCCTTTTGAACGGATGCCGTGATAATCCCCTTAAGGCCTGCCTTCACTATTTCTTCTCCGTAATGCCCGCGTAAAATTCAGGCCTTCTGTCGCTCAGCAATGTCCATTCGCCGCGCATCATGCTTATCTCGGCAAGGTCGGCTTCCGCGAGGACGACCCCTTCGGATGAGCCGCTTGGCCTTGCGGCGTACTCTCCGTCCGGTCTTACGCAAAAGCTCCTGCCGTAGAACTCCTGTTTTTCCTCCGTGCCGACCCGGTTTACGCGCATGATGAAAATGCCGTTGGCGTGGGCGGCCGCGGAGATGGCGCGCTCCCATTTTTCGCGTGAATGGTAAAAGGCGGACGCCGTGGGGGCAAAGATTATTTCGGCCCCCTGCAGGGCGAGCAGACGGAACCCTTCAGGGAAGAAAACGTCCCAGCAAAGCTGGACGCCGATGGTCGCAAACGGGGTTTTGAAGACCGGAAAGCCGATGTCGCCCGGCTTGAAGTAGGACTTTTCCTCCCAGAGAGGTATCTGCGGCACATGCATCTTCCGGTATTTGCCTATGGTCTGGCCGTCATTGCCTATGACAAAGGCGGTGTTGAAGTGGTCTGAGCCGTCCCTCTCGAAGATGCTCGCTATTATAACGGCGTCCTTTTTTTGAGCGAGTTCCTTTATGAAAGTTATCGTGGGGCCGTCTTCCTGTTCGGCGATGGAGAAGTTTCCGGCGTCGATCCCGGCGGGAAACCAGCGGGAATTGAAAAGCTGGGGCAGGGTTATGATGCGCGCTCCTTCGTTAGCGGCAAGGGATACAAGCTCCGCTGTTTTTGAAAGGGTCTTTTTTAGCTCCTCGGCGTTCTGTATCTGTATGCCGGCTATTTTGACGTTTTTTTGCATGTTTTATCAGGTTGCCTCAAGCGTCCCATCTACTGCGTTGTCCGCGCTTCTCTCTCCGTGACGCCTTGTAGCTGGGGCTTCCCCGCTTAAAACCTGCGGGGACATGTTTTGATTAGCCTGCCATAAAATGTGTTGTATGAGGATGCCGCTCAGGGGTCATAACAGGGATAGACTATCGTTTTGAGGCTGTTTTAATGAAAAAACGCCGCTGGCGGCAATGCAAATGGATTTTTTTAACCAGGCCTGGCGGCCCCAGCCTATTTAGCGGGCGCTTTTTCTTCAATCCTGTAGACGACCTCTTTTCTGCCGATCATGCCGAGTTCCTGCTTTGCAACGTGCTCGATGTAGCGGCGGTCGGTCTTTAAAAGCTCGATTTCTTTTTCAAGCGCCCTGTTCTCTTTTTCGAGAAGTTTGTTGTAGCTTGTGATGCCGCTGAGATCATTGCGCAGTTTGTAAACGGCAATAAGCCCCTTGTTGCCGAATACGGCGAATACGGCGACAAGGAAAACCGCGATGCAGAAGACGTGCTTTTTGGTGATGCCGGAGAAGCTATTTCTTACAGGCTTTTCCACATATTAACGTTTATCAGAGGGCGGCCTGAAAGTCAAGGGCAATCGGGTCTGCCAGTTTAGCGCCGCCTCCGGCAAATTAAAAAAATGGGTTAGAGAAATCTAATCCATTTTTTCCGTCCATAGCTTTGCGCGTAAACACTCTTTTTATATCAGGCGATGCGCCCCTGGCCGGTGTTTGACAGGAACTATGCCGCCTATTCGCTTATGAAAAATCCGCGTGTGCTGCCGTCTGTTTCGACACGGTAGACGTGGTTCCCTTCGCGGCGGAGCGTTTCGCCGGTACCCCTGTCTATCGTTCCAAACCTTCTGCGTATTTCCATGACCGAGCTTGCGCCTTCAAGGGTTCTGCCGAAATATCCTTTGATGTCTGCGTTATCGAACTTTTTTGGATTTTCGAGATAATTCTTGACGTCTGTTATATCGCGGTTCTGTCCTTCATGCCACAGGCCGTAGGCCGCGTATTCGACGGTTAGCGCAGGGTCTTCTCTGGCAAATTTCTCGGCCGTTGGCCAGAGCTTTTCAATCCATGCGCCCATGACCATTATTTGCGATGCGGTGTTTTCTCTGCTCAAAACAGGATCAAGTGCTTGTCCGTAGGTTTTATTATAGTGCTTGACCGCATCAGGCCATGTTTTATCACGAAACTGGCCCAAGCCACGCGCAGTGCTTGGATTTCTGGCCGCCGGATTAAAGCCGGACTCTACGCCCATTGTAGCAATGCCAAAGGCTATCTGCTGGTGCGTAAGTCCCATGCCAGCCCAAACATTTGCGGAATCGGAGATAATTGTATACATGCGTTCAGGGCTTACGTCGCCCACGCCATAGCCCCCTTTTTTGGGCATAATATAAGAACTCCAAATGTCTGCCATAAAAATTACCTCCTTTTTATTTCATATTTTTTCAAGACAGGTTTGTCGTTACGGTATTCATGGAACGCTGCATCCCAACGGTCAACGTTTTTGAGTTCGTCGACTACAGGGCCGTACCGCTTCTTATCTTTATTCTTAAACATATTCATTAAATCTTCGATGCTGAACTTCTTGGCTAAAAAACCGTATATATAATAGGCGCGTGTCCTTCCTTTTTTGCCCATTATTTTCGCTTCGCGTTCAAAAAGAGGGAGATACAGCGCAGGATTAAAGTCAACCTTAAGCTGTTCGTCCCGTATCTCGAGATAAAGGAAAAAGTACCCTAACTCAAGAACCCTGATCTTGATTTCAGGCCTTCCGTCGTTGTCAAGGTCTTTGGTTTTTGTCCAAAGGGGTTTGCTGTCACCATTAATTTTCCTTTCTCCGGTTGTTACGGACATGAAATCAAATCCGTATTTGTATGATACTTTGAGAACATCGAGTAGCGTAACAGTACCCTTGTCGTATCTGAAAAGGAACATGACGTCGTTATTACCTGATGTAGTGGCGCAACACGCACCATCCATCACTAAATACGGATGATAAATGCCGAAGGTGCATTCCTCAGTTATATCAAACACCCCCTTATTTTTACCATCAGACTCGACATAATAAAGCGTCTTGTTGTCAACCAAGATGCCTGCTTTACTGCCAGCGCCCATGAGAGGGTCGTCATAATCATATTGAAAATTTCCTGCTCTCATATTCGTTCCGGGTAAAGCTATCCCCGGCGCACGGGGGATTAATTCATAGCCCGTTTTAGTCTGTGTAAGCTCAAACCCATCAGAGTATGCAGTGGATGTGATAAGCAAGGCAGTTGTTGCAATGAAAAGAAGCTGAAAAAACCTCTTAAGCACGGTATCCTCCTTTTGAATGATGCCCTATAACCTATAGTGTTAATTTTCTACCCCTAAAGCCATATCTGCTTGTTTTTGCGGATAAAACCGGCCAAAATTATTATACCCCCTGCCTGTTTTTTGTGCAACGGTATCGGGCAATCGGAGCTACGCCGCGCTGAGCCTCTCAAGGGTTTTTATGACCATCTTTCTTCTTATGCCCTTGAGCATCAAACGGATGATGGAGATGAGGTCTTTTTTTTCTTCACGGCTCAGCGACCTGTAGAGTTCGACGAGTGCGCGCTCGGTCATGCCGGCCGCCCCCTGTGAGGCAGGGGAGTGTCCGCGCTTGGCAGAGGCGCGGAAGAAGTAGCAGGGGTCTTCATCCATTGCAACGGCGAGCTTCAGCCACTCTTCGGTAGTTATGGGAATAAGCCCGAGTTCTTTTCTGACGTACGTAGTCCTGTCTATCCTCAGCCGCCTTGCGATATGTCCCTGACTCAGTCCCTTTTTTTCCCTCAGCGTCCTCAGCCTTCCGAGGACATCTCCGGCTATGAGCATTTGCATAGCGTATACCTTGATTTAAGTAAGGAGCAGTATAAACTATAAATAACATCTCAGGCTAAACATTAAGGCCAGGCATAATACGGTTTGATGGCATTTAAAGCTTGAACTCATGCCATGTATGGGAATATTTGAATTGTACAACGGAAATATGCAAAATACAACATGAAACTTTAGATTACAATAATATGTAATCTAAAGTGATTATAGCGTGCAAAGCCATTATTACCTTAAAAAAAGGACTATGTCAATTAAATGCTGAGGCCTTGACGGAGGGAGATATACTGTTCTTAATGCCCTGCAGATCACGGCGCCGGAATGACAGGCGCGGCGCGCTGAATTTGAATGTTGTGGCGAACCATTTTTTGTAGTATTATTAACGCTGTGCCGAGGCTCATTAATATTTATATCTTTAAGGAAATTACGGTTCCTTTTGCGCTCAGCGTCGCGATATTAACCTTTACCGCGCTTTTAAGCAAGGTCATTAAGTTAGTTGATTTAATGGTAACGCATGGTTTCGGGCCGCTGTTCGCGCTTAAGTTCGCGGCCTCGGCGCTGCCCTCTTTCCTTATTTATACTATTCCGATATCTTTCCTTATTGCCGTTCTCGTTGCGTTCACGCGCCTGAGCTCTGACTGCGAGATAACGGCCATGAAGGCCTCTGGAGTGAGCCTCTACTCAATGATGAAGCCGGTGCTCTTCATGGCGGCCCTGTCGTTCATCCTCACCCTGTCGTTCACGCTCTATCTCTTTCCGCTTGGCAACATTACGATGAAAAAGCTCGTCTTTGACGCCGCCAGGTCGCGCATAGCCTCCGGTCTGGAGGAAAAGACATTTTACGACAGGTTTAAGGGCATAGTGCTTTATGTGGACCATCTATCCGGCGCGCGCAGCGGAAATAAGGATTTGATGGAAGGCATATTCATATTCGACAACAGCAACCCCGGAGAGCCCAACATATTCGCGGCGAAAGAAGGGGCTTTTCTTTCCGGCGATGGCGATAACTCCCTGTATCTGAAGCTATATAGCGGCTCTCTGCACAGGAAAAACGACAAGAACGATTCATACAGCATCGCGGACTTTTCAACCTATCTTCTCGATATGTCCATGTCAGGCGCCGACGCTTCAATGCTGGCCAAAAGCCACAGAGAGATGTATCCGGGCGAACTCATCGGGAAGGTCAGGGAGACAAGGGCAGGCGGAGAGAACCCGGCGCCGCATATGATTGACCTGCATAAGCGTTTTTCCCTGCCCGCCTCCGTTTTCGTGTTCGCGCTGCTGGCCCTGCCGCTGGGCATACAAAAGGCAAGGACCGCGAGGTTCACGGGTTTCAGCATTTCGCTGGGCGTTGTCCTGGCCTATTACGTCACGTCCACGGCGCTCGAGACGCTCGGCAACAACGGCGCATTAAACCCGGTGCTCGCGGTGTGGGGATCCGACATCATTTTTGCCCTTATCGGGCTGTATCTCTTTTACATGGCCGCAAAGGACAGGCCGGTAGCCTTCATATCAAGCTAAAGGAACAGTATGAAGACGCTTTCAAAATACATAGTCTCGGAGTTCCTAAAACTCCTTGCCATAGCAGTTGCCGCTTTCATAATGCTCTTTATCATGATAGACCTCTTTGAGAACATGAACAACATTATGAAGAACAACGTGCCGCTGTGGCCGGCGGCGACTTTTTTCATTTACAGGATACCGTTCATCGTCGGCCAGGTGGCGCCGATAGCGGTGCTTTTGTCGGTGCTCCTTACGCTCGGCATCCTCGCCCGCCACGGCGAGATAACCGCCATAAAGGCTGGAGGAATACGCCTTCTCAGCGTCTTCGTGCCGCTTTTCATAACGGGCGCTGTCATAAGCGCCGGCCTTTTCATGCTTAGCGAATACGTCGCTCCGATTACCCTCAGAAAGGCCGATGCGTTCAGACGGACCTGGTTTTCCGCGCAAAAGAGGTCTTTCGGCGCGGAGGGCATCTGGCTTCGCACGGACAGCGGCATCGTTAACATCCGGCAGGCGGACTTCAGGAAAAAAGAGCTTCACGGCGTGACCGTCTTTACCATAGCAAAGCCGTTTGTCATAGCCGGGCGCATGTTCGCGAGGGAGGCCGTCTGGAAAAACGGAGGATGGGTTGCTGACGAGGCGGTTGTATGGACATTCGACAAAGACGGCCGCGCCGTCAAGACAAGAGAAAAAGGGGCTGGAGTCAACGGCCTATACTCTCCGGAAGAGCTTTCCGGCGTCGAGGACATACAAAAGAATATGAACCTTTCGGAATTAAGGCGCTATGTCAAGAACCTTGAGGCCGAAGGGTATGAGGCTTTCAAGTACAAGACCGACCTTTACGGGCGCGCGGCATTTCCCCTTGTCAGCTTCATCATGGTTTTTGTCGGCGTCCCGTTTGCCCTGAAGACAGGCAGACACTCCGGCATTGCCGTCGGCATAGGCCTTTCCGTTGCCATAGCCTTCAGCTACTGGGTCATCTTCGCCCTGTCAAGGTCGCTCGGGTCCAACGGCGTTGTCCCGCCGGTTGTCGCCGCTTTTTTCCCGGATGTTCTTTTCCTCGCCGCAGGGGCTTTTATGCTCGGCTATGTGAAGGAATAATAAGCCAACTGACATAAACTCCTTGACTGAGCGTTGCTGTTGTGTGATTATAATAAGATAGGGCATACTGCTGCGGGGTGGAGCAGTCCGGTAGCTCGTCGGGCTCATAACCCGAAGGTCGCAGGTTCAAATCCTGTCCCCGCTACCAGATTGAAAAGGCCGTAAATCTTCGGATTTACGGCCTTTTTTAATTGATTGCGAACGGAGGTTTTTTTGGATTTAATAATCAGCAATTTGCGAATACCCGTTGAAAAAGACGGGATGGATGAATATGTAAAGGCCGCCGCGCAAAAGCTGAAGATTTGCGCTAAAACCATACAACTCGCCAAAATACTGAGCAAGTCACTTGATGCGGGCAGTAAAGAACAGTTCTACTACGAAATTTCAGCAGTGGCAAGCCTGCCTGACAACTTCGATAACAAGGAAAACCTTCCCGTATACATTGAAACAAAGAGGACGGATAGGCCGGTAAAAAAAAGCGCGGCCCGGCCCATAGTAATAGGTTTCGGCCCTGCCGGCATCTTCGCCGCCCTTGAACTGATTGAATACGGCCTGAAACCCTTAATATTTGAAAGAGGTAAAAGGATAGAGGAACGTTCCATTGATGTCCAGAGATTTATAAAGGAAAGGGCGCTTGACCCGGAGTCAAATATTCAGTTCGGCGAGGGCGGCGCCGGTTCATATTCAGACGGGAAGCTCTTTTCAAGGATGAGGAATTCGGAATACATAAACAAAGCGCTGGATACGTTTATTAAATTCGGCGCGCCTGAAGAAATAGGGTTTGTCAGCAAGCCTCATTTGGGAACGGACGTGCTGTGCCGCATAGTCCGCAATATAAGGAACTATATCCTTGAAAGGGGCGGCGAGATATATTACGGCTCGAAAATGACGGATATGCTTATTTCAAAGGATACAGCGCAGGGCGTGGTAATAAATGGGAAGGAGGAACACCGGTCTTCAAGTATCTATCTCGCCGTAGGACATTCCGCGCGCGATACATTTGAGATGATCCATAAAAAAGGCGTTGCCATTGAACAAAAGCCAATCTCTGTCGGCGTGAGGGTAGAGCATCCGGCAGACATTATTAATCTTATAAGATATGGAGATAAATATAAGGACTTTCCCGGCATAGGGGCTGCTAATTATTCCTTTACCTATAGCGACCGGAAAGCAGGGAGGGGGGTGAACACCTTCTGCATGTGCCCTGGAGGCGAGGTAATAAATGCCTCGTCTGAAAACGGCATGCTGGTGGTAAACGGCATGAGCTACTCAAGCAGGTCATCGGCATTCTCGAATTCAGCAGTTGTTGTAACCTGCCGTACGGATGATTACAGATCAGCAGACCCGCTGGCCGGGATTGAATTCCAAAAGGATATAGAACGAAAGGCTTTTAACGCAGGAGGAAGATGGGAATGCCCCGCGCAGAATCTGGTTGATTTTTTATGCGGGAAGGTCTCCGGCAGCTTAAATAAAAATTCGTTTGCGATGGGGGCGGCAGCCGTTGATATGAACGGAATCTTGCCGGAATTCGTAAGCGAGGCGCTTGCAGCCGCGTTTAATAAATGGAAGGAGGATTATCCGTTATTTGTCTCGCATCATGCGATATTGTTGGGCGCGGAAACAAGAACCTCCGCCCCGATAAGAATTAAACGCGGCGAAAAATATGAATCGGTAAACATAAAAAATCTCTATCCGATAGGCGAAGGTTCAGGCTATACAGGCGGCATAATGAGTTCGGCCGCTGATGCTATAAAGGCTGTGGAGTGCAGTTTGTCAACTACGGAGAGTCTCGCTTAATGGGAAGGAATGTTGCCAGCGGCATTTTGCCTGAGGGCGGCTTTTGCGCGGGTTTTGTTGACACTGCCTCGAATATTTGATAAACCTGATAGAAGCTGTAGCGGTGCGGCAGCTGGGCATTGAGACCTTTCTCTTATATGCCCGAGTGGCGGAACTTGGTAGACGCACGGGACTTAAAATCCCGAGAGGGCAACCTCGTGCCGGTTCAAATCCGGCCTCGGGCACCACAAACACATTGTTTTACGTTGTTGTCACTTCCTCTTTTTCATCGATAATCCCCGTTGCGATTAATGTTGCGGCCATTTTGCGCTTGTGCCTGTTTCGGGCAACGTCCCGCGATCCGGCTTGACGCCGTTTTCAGCGTTTCTGTTTGGCCAATGGTTTTTCGCCTTCCCGCGTTCTCCGGAATTTTCCATCTCTAATAATCTTCCAAAAACCCCTGTCACGCCCTGTCACGTTAAATCGGCGCATAAAATATTACCCGCCTTTTTGTTCTTTTTTTGCCCTATTTCATCGTTCCTACGCTGGAACGTGGGAATGCTGACGCATAGCTCCAACTTGCTAAAAAACAAGATGAAATAGGGAATATTTCCCTTATTTTGTAATTAATTCCCATGCGTATTTTTTTCGCTGTTCATGTAAAGTCCTTTAAAAACAGTATATTACGGTATGGCATGAAACTTGCTATATTAATAATGATGCGCTAATCATTTCTGAGAGGATTATAGAATTTATGAAAAGACAAAATAATATCCTCAGCCAAATCTCATTGAAGATATCGTGGTTAATCAGCCGCGCTATATATTTGCGTCCATACCGCGGGACTCCCGCTCTACCCTCCCCCGTCCCCCGCTTTAAATATGCGGGGGCAGGCAAGGGGGAGGAGAAAAAAGGTTCAGCAGCGCTTAGGCTGTTCGCCGTGGCCGTGCTGGCGGCGCTGGCGATGGCGCTTGGCACAGTCAATACGATTCATGCCCACAGCGTGGGGCAGGTGCAGACCACCAAATACTTCACTCCGGAAACCGTGCAGATGCTGGTGGATAACGCCAACGCCGGAAACCCGGGACTGCACACGGGCGATACGGTCAGTTACATCATCCAGTTTTCACCCATCGCCAACGGCGCGACCACAGGCGTCGCAGGATATATCACGGATTACATCCCTTCCGGCGTTCAGGTAATCGGCGCGTCCATCGTGGCCAAAGACGGAAGAGGGAACTTCTATGATATCTCGCCTAACCTGCCGGGCGGCATTGACACGGGCTGGGGCAACAGGGGACAGAACACCTTCCTCGCCCCGTTCAACGCCGCAGGCTACGACGCCACAGGGCGCTGCGCAGCAGGCGGCTTCACCAACAACTGTAATGCCCGTATGACTGAACTCTACGCGGATACCGGCATCTTCTTTTCTACCGATTCGCGCACTTCTCAGTATCCAGCCATGCCCACGCGCATCACTCAGGGCACCAACGGCTACAATATCAACCCGACCGGAGCCGCCGCCCTTAATACACTGCTCAATCAATTATCGGCCACCACGCATAACCTGTGGGATGCGGATCAGACCAACGGCTTCGGAAGTAACGCCGGTTCCGTCGGCGGACTGGTCGCGCCTAAATCGCTCCAGACCGCCCTCGCCACCGGGCGGGGCCCCACGCCTTACAATGCCGGTTCAGCCGTGGCCGGGCCGCAGACAGGCTATCAACTTGACAACACTGCACAGGTGGGGCCGTGGCAGCGCATATATTACCCCGGTTCCCGCATGGGCGACAACACCTTGGGGCCGGCTACGGCCACAGGTTCCTGCACCACTTGCGTTGGCGGCAATTCAACCAGCGTGGGCTGGAACCTCTCCTCAAGCAACCCTCTGCCTGCAGGCGCCAATGCCGTGCGCTGGGCAGTGGGTAAGCTTGTGGTGGGCTCTGTCAGTTATGTCAAGATAAGCCTCCGCATCACAGACATTCCGCCGTCAACCGGCATCGTCAATTCCTCAGAGGTGTTTGGCGGCGACGCGGGCGATGGCGACGGCGGACAGGACAATACCTGGCGCTACCATGTGCCGAGCGTGGCCGACAACAATTCAAATCTCTATGTGCTCAAAAGCGTGAAGTGCGTGTATGACGCCCTGGGCAACTGCAACGCATCGTCCGGCGCGTATATCCCCGCAGGCGCCAAGATACGCTACCGCACAGTATATCTGAACTCCGGCAACGCCAATCAGGACAACGTCGTACTCAGCGACACGCTGCCCTGTCAGACTGCGGCCAATCCGGTCAGCAGCATCACCGTTATAAGCGGTTCGATAAGCGCCATCGTAAACCCTGCGGCGCAGGCAGCAGGCGATTGCGCCACTAACCCCGACACGCGGCAGACCGTCAGCTTCAACAACGGCGTGGGGGTTACCCTGCTTCCGGCCGCCGCAGGCTCGATAGAATACGACGTGCAGACCAATGCCGCGCTCGGCAGCACCGTAACCAACACGGCCAAGCTGACCAGCACGCAGATCCCGTCCGGTGTGACCTCGAACGTCAACTCGTATGTGCAAACCGCTCCGAATCTGCTTATCACCAAGACGACCAGCACGCCGAATGTGGCGGCGGGAGGGACGGCTACATACACGATAACCATAACCAACAGCGGCACCGCCGCCACCGCCGCCACCTTGATGGTATATGACATGCTCCCGAGCACGGGCGGTGTTGCGAATGCCTTAACGCGCTTCAGTTACCTCGGCACCACATCCATTACCGGCCTGACCTCCGTGGTTCCGACTACCGCAGTGCCGCCGACGCTTACCCCTTACAACACCGGGGGCGTATCCGCTAACCAGCAACAGGTGCTCTGGAACTTCGGCGCGCAGTCGCTCGCCGCAGGCGCGAGCGCCACGATCACCTTCAACGCCACGGTGGGCGCCAGCGTCCCGTCCTCGGCAACGCCTTATTACAATACCGCGGTCGTAACCTACAACACCACCCTTCGCGCGGATACCTCAAGCACGGCGGGGGTGACGGTAACCTCCCCGCTCTCCGTTACCAAGACGCTTGAATCTTACTATGACGCCGCTACCCTTGCCTGGGTGCCATACGGCAACAATATCCCGGCCAACGCCAAGGCGCGCTACAAGATTGATTACTCCAACACCGGCGGCGTTGCCATTAACAACGTGATTCTCACGGACACGCTGCCCTGTCAGACAGCGGCCAATCCCGTTAGTAATGTCAATATCGTAAGCGGGCCGATATTAGCGCCTGCTCCGAACCCGCCGGTTGTCGCCGCAGGCGTTTGTCCCGCTACCCGGCAGACCTTCAGCTTCCCAACCTTGGCGACGCTGAACGCGGGGCAGACCGGACAAATCAAATTAGACGTTCAAACCAATGCCGCGGCCGGCAACACCGTGGTCAATACCGCGACACTCTCCGGAACAGGGGCTACCGCGGTTACGAGCGATGCGCAGGCGTCCGTAACGACCGCGCCGCTTTTGGGGATAACCAAGACCGCATCTGTAACAGGAGTAGCGCAGGGCGGCACGCTTTCATATACCATAACCGTCACCAACACCGGCACGGCCAACGCCACAAGCATAATCCTCTATGACTGGCTGCCGAGCGGCGGGGCAGTTCTGAATCCCGCGACTCGCTTCAGTTATGCCGGCACCACATCCATTACCGGCATGACTGCGGTTGTGCCGACGGTCGTGATACCGCCGACACTTGCGCCATACAGCACGGATGTCAATGCCGCCAACATGCAGCAGATAGCGTGGAACTTCGGCGCGCAGACGCTCGCGCCGGGCGCGAGCTTTACAGTAGTCTTTGCGGCGTCGGTCGGCACAAGCGTGCCCAATTCAACGGCCTACTATAATAATTCGCGCGTTTATTACGGCACGGAGCAGGCCAATTCCGGCGCAGTAGGGGTCGTTGTGGGGGCGGATATTTCGACATCCAGCAAGACATGGACAGACCTGAACGGTGGCGACGCAAACCCGGGCGATGTAATAGAATATACGATTACGCTCAGGGAGACCTCAGGCATCGCTACCGCCGGCGTTTCTGTGACGGACAACATCCCCGCGAACGTGAACACCTTCACGGTGATGAGCACGCCTGCGGGCTCGACCAACAGTTCCACAGGGACAGGAACCGGCACGAACGGCACGGGCTACCTGAACGTCACGGGCATATCTGTCCCGGCAAGCGGGTCGGTCACCATAGTATTTCGCGTGACTGTCGCTGCGGCGCCTGCCGGCACGCAGATCAATAACTGCGGTAATATTACGAATCCCGGCGGCCCCGGGGCCGCGCCTTGCGCGGCCACGATCACGGTCTCCGCGTCAACTGTCCCCGGTTATGGAAATAAGCCGATGTATTTTTATGACGCCGCCTCTACCCCGGCGTATATACTCTCACGCACTGCGCCTGCCGCCGGAGCTACGGTTTCGATAGCCGCGACGACCGGTGTTCAGACATGGACAGAGAGCCCCGCGCTCGCTTCTTCCGTGACCATCAGCAACACGCTGAGCACAACGGCGCCTGTTCAGCTCTATCTTTCCAGGGGCGCGACAGCAGGCACTTACAGCGTTAAGGTGGACCTGTACTGTTCAACGGCGCCGGCAACGCTTATTACCCTGACTCAGGCACCCGCGCTTACCACCACGGTAACGCTATTCACATTCAACCTGCCGTTTACCGGGCCGGTTCCGTCTATTACCTGCGGCGCAGGCGGGTCGTGGGTTGTCAAAGTATCCAACCTCGGCACCGTTGCGCTGATTGTATCTCCGTATGTAAGCGCCACACAGATATCCAATGTCAACCTGCCGTCTCAGGACGTCATAAATGTGACAAGCGTTACGCCTTACAGCACGGTCTATCCGGGCGTAACGTCGCCCGCAACCTACGCCAGCGGGGCTACGGTCTATCTGCGGGCGGTCGTGAGCGATCCGTTTGGCAGCTACGACATCACCTCGGCGACGGTAACGATTAAAGATTCCAACAGTACGACCAGAGTAACCTCCGCCGCCATGACACAGGTGTTTGATTCCGGTCTTGCAACCAAGACCTATGAATACGCATACGTCATTCCGGCCAGCCCTGCCGGCGTATGGAACGCGACCGTAACGGCTAGGGAAGGAACGGAAAACACGGTCTCGGACACCGGTATCAGCTCATTCTTAGTCATGTCGGCGCCGAGCCTGACTATCGTCAAATCCGTGCTGACTTATTCCGATCCAATAAACGGCACAGCAAGTCCAAAGGCAATACCGGGTTCTTTTATGCTCTATACGGTTATGGTGACCAATAGCGGCGCGGGCGCGGTTGACAGCAATACGACGGTGATAACCGACCCGATTCCGGCAAACACCGAGCTTTTTGTCGGAGATATAAACGGGGCGGGCACGGGCCCTGTTTTGTTTACGGACGGCGCGGTGGCAAGCGGACTCAGCTACGGCTTTATAACCCTCGCCAGCGCGGCGGACAACGTTTCTTTTTCAAATAACGGCGGAGCGACATACGTCTATACGCCGGTTCCTGACGCAAATCTGGTTGATGTGAACGTCACCAATCTGAAAATTTCCCTGACCGGCATATTAAGCGGCGCAAGCGGAGGCAATAATCCGTCGTTCAACGTCAAGTTCAGGGTGAGGGTGAAGTGACGCGCCAGAGCGGTGAAAAACAGATAGAAATAAAAAATCAAATCGCAGGGGGGAATTTAAACATGGACGATCTTTTCTTTTTACAAAAAGGCGCAAATAGTAATATCTGCGGATTGGCGCGGGACGGTCCGTAGCCGGCCACGCACAGCTCACACTGCGCCAAAGTGAACAGGCGGCGACCTGTAAATTAAGAACAACGAAGCTGTCTATAAGGAGGTGGAAAGATGAGAAGGCTGATTTTAACAGCAACAATTGCGATCCTCGCGTGTTTGTCGGTGAGCTCTGTTTATGCCGCCGGCACGCCTGCGGGAACCGTAATATCCAACGCGGCGAAGGCGACGTATACATCCGGCGGCCCCACCGTAACGACAAACAGCAATACTGTCAATGTCATAGTCGCTGAAGTGATAAACGTGACGGTTACATGGCAGGATGCCGCAAACGTGACGGTTTCTCCGGGGCAGACGAACGCGGTGCTGATATTCAAGGTTACGAATACCGGCAACGGGACTGAGCCGTTTCTGCTCACCGGCAATGCAACGGTGGCGGGCGATCAATTCGACCCCACGCTTGCCAGTATCTACCTTGATACAAACGGCAACGGCGCCTACGATTCCGGCACCGACACGTTGTATGTGCCGAACGTGAACAATCCGAACCTTGCCGCTGACGGGTTTGTCAACGTGTTCGTTCTGGCGAACATACCGTCGTCGGGCGTACTGGACGGAAACCTGGGTTTCGCGACGCTGACGGCGGCGTCCAAGACCGGCACAGGCGCGGCAGGGACCATATTCGCGCTTCAGGGCGACGGAGGGGTGGACGCGATAATCGGCGCCAGCGGCGGCAGTGCGATCGCTACCGGCAAGTATGTGATATCGAGCGTGCTGGTCAGCATTAACAAGGCCGCAACGGTGAGCGACGTCTACGGAGGAACGAGAGCGATAACCGGCTCGACCATCCGCTACAGCATGACCGTAACCGCGACAGGGTCCGGCACGGCCGTGGGCGTGGTGATTACAGACGTTATACCCGCATATACCGCTTACACGGCGGGCACGCTCAAGCTGAACGCCGTAGCCTTGACTGACAACAAAGACGGAGATGCCGGCGATGTGGGAGGAACGACTGCGGGAACGGTTACGGTAAGCCTGGGGAATCTGACCAGTGCGTCCGCGGTTCAGACAATAGTCTTTAACGTGACGATCAACTAAACAAAGGAGGAGACTCAATGATGAAAAAAGCGCTGTTTATCCTGGCGATGCTAATTTTTACGGCAACCCACGCAGTGGCGGCGGATAAAAGCCCGTTAGAGCTTGTATCCGTCAACGAAGTGGATATCACCGTAAAGAACAGCAAGGGCGTGGACGAGGTTCAGAGGGTGGATGCCGCGAAGGCAAAGGTTGTGCCGGGCGACACGGTTATCTTTACCACCCGTTATTCGTATGCAGGCGGCAAGCCTGCCACTGACGTGGTCATCACGAATCCGATGCCGGAGCATATGATCTATACGGACGGCACCGCCGAAGGCAAGGGCACGCGGATAGAATTCTCCGCTGACAAGGGCGCCAGCTACGCGCCAGCCGGCAAAGTGAAGATCAAGGACGCCAAAGGCAAGGAAAGGGTTGCCGCGGCCGCTGATTACACCCATATAAGGTGGGTCTTCAAGGGGGCTTTGGAAAAAGGCGCAAAGGGCGAAGTGTTTTTCAGGGCAAAGGTCAAGTAGGCGGCGGAAGTGGTTTATTGTCATTCCCGAGGTTTTAATCGGGAATCTGGATTCGGGGATGACAGAAAAAAAGAATAGATTCCAATCGAATTAATAACAATATAAATACGGAGGTTTTTATGGAGCGTGGGTCGGGGCCGTAGTTAACATATGTAAGGGTCATGTTCTGCCTGGCAACGAGAGGCATTGGCGAGTTAACGAGTAAAAAAACAAACAAAACAACCAAAAGGAGAAAAAACGTGAATAAGAAATTAGCGCTTAAAATCGCAGCGCCGCTGCTCGGTATAGCATTTGCCCTGGGAGCGCCGCAGGGGGCGCAGGCGGCGCCGGTACCAACAGCGTCACCGAACAACTTTACCCAGGCATGTACGCAAATCAGCAACACGGCCACCGTTAATTTCACGGTTGGCGGCGTAGGACAGACCCCCGGAGCCTCCAATGCGGCGTCCTTTCAGGTGGGCAACAGGGCCAATGTCCTCGTGGTAAAGCAAAACGCAGCTCCGGTGTCCGTTGTTCCGGGTTCGGCCGGGAATATACTGACATTCAAGGTAATCAATGCCGGCAACTATCGTCAGAGGTATAACCTCGCAAGCCTGGTAAAGGCGATTGGCACGGCAAATCCTTTTGCCGGACTCCCTGCAAACAGCACGTTTACCGCGACGGAGCAGGTCCCTGCCATATATGTTGACGGCGCTCCCGGCGCTGTTACCGCCAACATTGACCCGGACTTCGAGCAGACGGTTACAATCCTGGCGGATATAGGGGCGGCACAGGTTGACGGTGATCTTTCCGTCCATGCCCTTACGGCCACGACCACGTATACCACTGGCGCGGCAGTAACTCAGGGAGCAGGCCAGTCCATTGTCGGCGGGGCATTGGCGTGCACGGGTAACGTTGGAGACGTCGTGTTTGCCGATACCGTCGCTGGCCCGGATGACGCCGTGAGAGACGCAGTCGGTTCCGACAGAGACGCATACAAGGTCTGCTCATCGCTGCTGAGCTTTTCCAAGACCGCAACGACCATCTGGGACCCGATTAACTATACCACCATACAGAAAACAATCCCCGGCGCCCTGGTGAGATACGTGGTTACCGTGTCCAATGCCGGCGCCGCCTGCAGGTCAGCCGTGCTTACGACCATCACGGACGGCCTGAGTGGGAATCTGACGATGGACGCCAACCTGAAGGTTGCGGCCGCTGCCGGCCCACTGACGGCCCTGGCCGATGAATCAGCTGCCGGCAAGGGATTCAAGGTTCTGGTGACGGGTTCCGCGCGTGCCTTAAACGGCGTGGCCCAGTACTTCACCACCGCTAACGACGCGGACGGCGTAGAACTCCTGGCGCCAAACATCACGGCAACGCTGGCGACGGTGCTGCCTGTGGAAGGCGCCTATCTCGCCGGTGAAATTAAGCCCGGTGAAACCGTAACGCTTACGTTCAACGTTGTGATCAATTAAGGCGCAGCCATCCGGAAACGGCCGCAAAGACGCGGGGGGTGAACCCCCTGAGGGGGCTCAGCCCCTTCAAGGGGAGAAGTTCCCCGGCGTCCTTGCGGCTTAAGGATGGGATAAAGCAGGAGATGTTGTGCTGTGCGCTCATGCCGGCGTTAAAAAAAACAGCATGAGCGCATACCAGAGCATCTGCAAACGTAGCGCGAGGCTTCTACCGAGCTGTTTTTGCCGCATCCTTGCCTGATTGCAACAGGCGAGACTAAAGTCTCGCACTACGTAAACGGCAAGGCAAGACATACTAAGGACGCACAAAACAGCTGAATGATAAGAGCGAATAAAAATAGGACTTCCGTGTTGACATGGGCGCTCGGCGCGTTCTTGCCCGTGTTATACCTGTTTATCGCCGTCCCCGGCGCATGGGGCGCCGCGCCCAGCGGGACTGTCATCAGCAACACCGCGAAAGCGTCTTATCCGGGGATGCCTCCCGTCGATTCCAATATGGTGGACGTGAAAATCCTGCCGCCTCCGACCAAGGCGGTAATTGAATTCCTGAGATACGCGCCGTCGTATCCAGATGCCCAGCCGGTCAACGTCGCCACAACCGGATGCAGCCAGAGCGGCTCAACATCCGGGCCATTTACCGGCATGCCTTCTCCTCAGCCTTTGTTGGCTTCGTCGCCGCTGAACCTTGCCGTCGCCGTCTCTCTTGTAAAGACGACGAGGTATCATGCAAATGATACTGCCTTCGTGCGTCTTACGGACGGAGACCAGAACCTTGACGCAACTGCAATAGACACGGTGACGGTGACTTTGACGGTCCCCGGCTCTAATGAAAGCGAGACGCTTCGCCTGCAGGAGACCGGCCTTGACACGGGCGTATTCGCAGGCTACATCACGATCGGCTCCGCGCAGGCGGCTGCGAATAACTGCGTTTTAAATTATCTTGCCGATGGACAAAAGATTCTCGCGTCATATGCCGACCCGGTGAACGGCGACACCGCCGAGGATGTTTCCCTCGTTGACCCTTACGGATTGATGTTTGACAGCGCCACCGGAGCGCCCGTGAACGGGGCGATTATTACCCTCATAGACAATGCCACGGGACTGCCGGCGGTTGTTGCCGGCGATGACGGCGTCAGCGCCTATCCTTCCACGGTTACTACCGGCGGGGCCGCGACTGACGGAAGCGGCAAGGTTTATAACTTCCCCGCGGGCGAGTACAGGTTCCCCTTTATCGCGCCGGGCAACTACCGTTTTGACATTATACCGGCCCTCGGATACAGGCTGCCGTCCACAGCGGCTTTCGCGGACTTGCAGAGCCTTCCCGGCGCGCCGTTCGTACTTGACAATCCCGGCTCCATAGGCGGTGTTTTTAACGTTCCCCTCGGCGTCGCCGTGAAGATAGACATTCCGACAGACCCGGTGCGCGTGATGCTTTACCTTACAAAGACCGCGTCAAAGTCGACGGCGGCCGTCGGTGATTTCCTTCAGTACAGGGTCGGCGTGGAGAACACCTCAACCCAATTCGACGTCAGCAATGCCGTTATCAGCGACGAGATGCCGCTCGGCTTCCGTTACCGTAAAGGCTCGGCAACGCTCGGCGGCGTCCGCGCCCCTGACCCTTTGATTTCAAGCGACGGACGCACCCTTTCATTTGCCGCCGGCAGCCTTGCCATGAACGGAGGAAAGGCTGAGATAACGTATGTCGCGGCGATAGCGGCAGGGGCAAAGACGGGCAAGGCCGTGAATACGGCCTACGCGGTCGGCACGACCCTTAACAACGGAACCGTCAATTCCAACACGGCGCGGGCGACGGTAGAGGTAAAGGACGATCTCTTCGCCGAAAAGAGCTTCATAGCGGGCCGCGTCGCCAAGGGTTGCGATAAGGAGAAAGAGGCCGTTATTGAGGGCGAGATGGAAGGCATCCGCATATACCTTGAGGACGGCACTTATACCCTGACCGATAAAAAGGGCATGTATCACTTTGCCGGGGTAAAGCCCGGATCTCATGTGGTTCAGATGGATAAAGACACTATCCCCGGCGAATATGAGGTCGAACAGTGTGAAGATCACAGCCGGTTCGCGGGCAGCGATTTTTCTCAGTTTGTCGACCTCCAGGGCGGCGCCTTGTGGCGGGCAGATTTTTATTTGGCCGAAAAGCCAAAGGCCCCGCTGCCTGAGCCGATTGAGATAAAAGGGCAGGCAGGGATTGAACTCAGCAGCGCTTTGGAAAGCGGCGGCGCGGAAAAAGACGGAAAAAATACCGTTGCCGCCTTATCCGTGGATTACAGCGTATTCCTTCAGGCCGGCAATGTGCCGCTGAAAAACCTCAGGGTTACGGTTTTGCTGCCTGACGGGGTTGATTATGTCAAAGGCAGCAGCACGCTCGGAGACGCTGCCTTGCTGGACCCGCTGGCGCTGGAAGGCTCCCTGACATACCGGCTTTTTGACGTTCCCGCCGACTGGCAGAATTTGCTGAAGTTTGCCGCCGCCGTCCCGATTGAAGCCGCGGGCAATGATCTGGCCGCCAAAGCGATGCTGACCTTTGATACCTCCGCGTCGAAGAACCTGAGGACGCCGCTTGCGGAGAACATCCTGCAGGGCTTTAACCGCAAAAAGCCGAATGGGAACATTGAAGAGTTTACCCTGTATCCGCAGTTTGATGTGATGAGCGACGTCCTCAGCGCGGATGACAAGGAAATGATGGGGCAGATCATACAGGAGCTTAAAAAGAGGTCCATTAAGCAGATTGTCATTGAAGGCCATACGGACTCCAACAGGGTAAGCAGGAAAACTCTGCATATATTCCCGGATAATTACGCTTTGTCAAGGGGCAGGGCGCAGAGCGTCGCCAACTTTGTCAAAGAGGCGTTAAACCTTAAACCCGAGCAGTTGGTCATTGCCGGCTATGGGCCGGATAAGCCTGTCGCGGCCAACAAGACAAGCGAAGGCCGCGCCCTTAACCGCCGCGTGGAGATGAAGATAGCGGCGAACACCGAAGCGGAGGAGCGCGCGTTTAAAAACGACAAAGACAGGAGCGGTCTGAAGACCGTCGAGGTAACGGACGTCTGGCGGCCAAAGGCCCCGGAAACCGCGGCGGAAATAGCGGCGAAAGAGGCCAGGGCGGCGCGGGAAAAGAAAATAATGCCCCTGTTTGACGTTGCATGGACTGACGCGGCCAGGCCTGGTTTTGAGTGGCTATGGCCTTTTGACGGCTTCTATCCGCCTGTCCCAAGCCTTAAGGTCGCCATAAAACATGACCCCGCGAAAAAGCTCCAACTCTTCATGAACGGCGTGGAGGTCGACCCTGTGAGCTTTGACAATACCGTAAAAAGCCATGATGATAAAATCGCCGTGAGCATATGGCGCGGCATTGGTCTTGTAGACGGGGATAATTTGTTTGAAGCGGCGGAGTACGATAACGGCGTTGAGAGCGGACGGATCAAGCGCGTCGTCCATTATTCAAGGCCTCCGGTGAAGGCGGAATTGGTCATGGAGCTCTCAAGGCTCGTGGCGGACGGCAAGAACCCGCCGGTAGCGGCCATTCGCCTGACCGATAAGGACGGCCATCCGGCCAGAGAGGGGATTATCGGCGAATATGCGGTAGATCTGCCTTTCATGGCGATGAAGAAGATTGAAGATATGCAGGACGACCCGCTCAGCGCCTCCAAGAACGATAAGCTCAGATATGAGGTTGGCGGCAACGGCATGGCATACATTAAATTGCGGCCTACCACCCAAACCGGCGAGGCGGCGATAAGGCTTAACCTGATGATCGGCGAGCAGGAGGTAAAGGCGTGGATGCAGCCGGATGATCGCGACTGGATACTCGTGGGCATGGCCGAGGGGACGGCTGGATATAACGCCGTGAAAGGGAATATGGAGAGCCTCGGCGATTCAGACGGCAAGATCGGGCTCTACGAAGAGGGAAGAACCGCCTTTTTCGCCAAAGGAAAGATAAAGGGCAAATGGCTGCTCACCGCCGCGTATGACAGCGATAAAAGCTGGAAGAGCGGCGACAACACCAGCCTGCACCAGACCATTGCGCCTGATAAATATTATACTATTTACGGAGACGGGAGCTATGAGCAGCGCGAGGCCGCCAGCGCAAGGCCTTTATATGTAAAAATAGAGCGCGACCGTTTTTATGCCCTGTTCGGAGACTATAACACCGGTCTCACCGTTACGAACCTTTCGAGATACAGCCGGAATTTCAACGGATTGAAGTCGGAACTGAAAGGGGATAAATACGATTACAACGTCTTTGTGAGCGACAACAACCAGCAGTTCGTAAAGGACGAAATCCGCGGAGACGGGACCTCCGGCCTCTACAGGCTCTCAAGAAAGAGCATTGTGCTTAATTCGGAATCAATAGTCATTGAGACCAGGGACAGGTTCCGGAGCGAGGTGATAGTGTCATCCAAGGCCATGAGCCGCTTCATGGATTACAGCATTGACTACGATGACGGCGCCATCCACTTCAAGTCGCCTGTCGGCAGCCGCGACGAGAACTTCAACCCTAACTATATCGTCGTCAATTACGAAACATATGACGCGGCCGCCGTTTCGTATAATTACGGCGGAAGGGGCGCGGCGCGCGTCCTTGATAAAAAAGTGGAGATAGGCGGCACATACGTCAAGGAGGACAGCGGACTACGGACGGGCAGCCTCGCCGGAGTTGACGCTACCGTCGATCTCGGCCCCAAAACAAAGCTCAAGGCCGAAACCGCGGCGACGAATTACGATAACGACGCCGCTCACAGGGAGGGAACCGGTTATCTCGCGGAATTGTCTCACAAGGCGGACAAAATGGACGGCAAGGCGTATGTCCGCGAGCAGGGGCAGGGCTTTGGCCTTGGACAGGAAAGGAGCGGCGAGGCGGGCACCCGTAAATACGGCGTTGACGCCGCCTATCGCCCGATCGCGAATGTGAGCCTGACGGGCGGCGCTTACCGCCAGTATAAGCTCTACACCCTTGAGCAGAAGGACATGGCGGAGATGAGGGCGAGGTATACGGCAAAAGGCTACGAACTCTATACAGGTTTGAGGCACGCGGAGGACACCGACGTCAACGGCGGCGTCTTCACTTCAGAGCAGGTCATCGCCGGGGCGAAGTACAATTTGCTGCGCGACCGTCTTGCCCTCAGCGCCCAGCGCGAGCAGTCCGTCCTCGACAAGAACGCAAGCGTTGAATATCCGTCGCGCACGTCGCTCGGCGCCGATTATAAGCTCAATGACTCGGCCACGCTCATTGTCAGGCAGGAGTTCGTTCAGGGGGCGGACGGACGCGCATCGCTTACGCAGGCCGGGCTGAACGCGTCGCCGTGGACCGGCGGCCAGTTGAATTCCACCGTAGGTCAGCAGTTGAATGAGAACGGGGCCAGGGTCTTTTCCAGCATGGGCCTCAAGCAGGCATGGAAAATAAACGCAAAATGGAGCGTGGACGGGGGCGTAGATAACAGCGCCACGATCAAGCGTCCGAACCACGCGCTGATAATGTCCGCGGCCGATTCGGACTTCACGGCCGTATCGCTGGGGGCCGCGTACAGATTGAAAAAATGGGCATGGACAGGCCGGGCCGAGGCGCGCCATTCGGCGGCTGACGACAAGACGGGCTTATTTACCGGCATGAACGGAGAGCTCCGTGACGGCATCGGGGTGTCCGCGGGCCTGCAGGGGTTCAACACTGATTATTCATCAGGCGACAGGCGCAGGAGCGGCGATCTGCGCCTTGGCGCGGCCTACCGTCCGGCGAAAACACGCTGGATCATCCTGGACCGCCTGGACTTTCTGATAGATGAGCAGAAAAACAGCGCATTCCATTTCAGCAACAGGCGCATCGTCAACAACCTCAACGTAAACTTCAAGATATACTCAGACACTCAGCTTTCGTTGCAATACGGCGCAAAGTATGTGAAGGAGCGGATAGATAGTTTTGATTACAGCGGCTACACGGACCTTTTAGGCGGCGAACTCCGGCATGATGTGACCAGGAGATTGGACGTCGGGCTGAGGAGCAGCGTTATGCACTCATGGAAGGATGGACAGTGCAAACTCAGCACCGGGCCCTCCATCGGGTATAACGTTGTGAAAAATGTCTGGTTAAGCGTCGGCTATAATGTCACAGGTTTCAGGGACAGGGACTTCTCAAAGGCGGACTTTACGGCCGCAGGGCCGTATATCAAGTTCAGGGTCAAGTTTGACAAGGAGTCCGCGCGCGACGCCATAAAGTGGTTTACGGGCCAGTAGCGCGCAACGCGCGTCTAATTTCTTAAAAATGAAGATAACCAAATTTCAAGACATGATAGTTTCCCGCGGCGCCGTCAATTACACGGCGCAAGAGCGCACACTTGTTAGTTGCTGCCGTTAAAACCATTCAGTTGACATCAACACGCCACTCGTAAAAATCCTGACGTTGCCTGCGGTGAGCAAAGATAAAAATAGGCGCAGGCGTCACGGGCAAGCCTTGAAGCAATGTCGCCTCATTTTTCTCTTCGCCGTGCGCGGCACAAAAGAAATTGACTACTAACGCGATTAACCGTATAATTATGAAACGTGTGTCAAATTTTTGCCTTCTTTTCCATGGGCAGTTGCCGGTTTCTGCCTTTTGCCGCGCGGCAAGATTCGTTGATTAGCTTTTTTCACGTGAAAATTCAGCACATTGCGTTGAAATTCAAGTAAATGCCGGTTTTTGCCGATAATTGATTATTGTAAGGCAAGCTCGTTCCCCAGTTTAAGACCCCCGCTTAAGGCACACGAGGGCAGGCTGCTAAAATATGAAAACGGCTGATCGCAAGGGACGTCATGAATAGTGTGCTCATCGTGGAAGGCGAGAAGGCTGCAAGGCTGGCCATTTGCAGGATATTGCAGAAGGAAGGATTCAATGTAATCGAGGCATCCAACGGCAAGGAGGCCGTTGATTATTTTAAGAAAAATGCGCCTCTGTCCGTTATCCTCGACTTGAAGATGCCTGTAATGGGCGGCATTGATACCATAGACAGGTTAAAGAGCATTGATGCCTCGGTGCCTATTATCGTGGTGACCGGCCTTAACGATGCCTTTAGCGTGATGGAAACCATGCGGCTCGGGGCGTATGATTTCATTACCAAGCCAGTGGAGCCGGCCAAGCTCGTATCTTCGGTAAAGAGAGGCGTTGAAAAGTTAAGAATGGAAAGGGAGGCCGCCAGGCTGACCGCATCTGGAGACGAGTCCATTGAGAGCATCTTCGGCAGAAGCCCGGCGATAAGGAAGGCCATAGAGCGGCTTAAGCAGGTCGCCGCGACAGATTTTTCAGTCATTATAGAGGGTGAGACCGGCACCGGCAAGACGTTTTTGGCGAAGGCCATGCACAATATGAGCAAAAGGGCGGGCAAGGCGTTCGTGAAGATAGATATGGGCGCTATCCCTCTGACCCTTATGGAAAGCGAGCTGTTCGGGTATGAAAAAGGGGCTTTTACAGGCGCGAGCTTTACCCGAAAGGGCTTCTTTGAATCGGCGGACGGAGGCTCGATTTTCATTGACGAACTTGAAAATGCCCCGCCGATAGTCCAGAGCAAGCTTCTCGGCGTTGTCGAGGACAAGGCCGTATACCGCATAGGAAGCAGAAGGCCGATTGTCATGGATATAAGGATAATAGCCGCCACAAGCGCCGACATACAGGAAAGCATCACGGAAGAGAGGTTAAGGGAGGATCTGTTCTACCGCATGGGCGAGTTCGTGATAAAGCTGCCGCCGCTGCGCGAAAGGACCGAAGACATAATGTTTTTCGCCGGCAAGTTCCTTGAAGAGTCCGCCGCGGAGCTTGGCCAGCCCGTAAAAGAGCTTGACGCCAAGACGATAGACTCTTTGACGGGCTACCACTGGCCGGGAAACATCAGGGAGCTTAAAAACGTCATCAGGAGGGCGGCCCTTCTTTCCGGCGGCTCCGCGATAAAGGCGGAACACTTGGAGCTTTCCTTCGGGAAAGACGAAAAGGAAAAAGACGGGAAGGGGTTAAGCCCCTTCAAGGGGCTTCACCTGGTGTCGCTCAGGGACAGCGTAAGCGCGGTCGAAAAGGAAATGATTATCAAGGCCCTTGAGTCTACAAAAAACAACAAGGCAAAGGCCGCTTCTATTTTGAGGATAGATACAAAGACGCTGCGTTCAAAGATTCAGGAATACGGTATTGAATCTTATTCGGAGTGTGATGTTTCAGCCGATGCCCAATGAACGCGGCCGCCCCTGCTTTTAAAAGCCATGTTCCCGTATTCCGAGCCTCTCTGCAAGATAGCCCGCGTTTCAGCCGCCGTCCATCCGGAAAAATAAAATCTCAGACAGCCTTGTAGGGTGGGCACAGCCCACCTTTTACAGGAGCGTGTAGCTATTTTGGTGGGCGGTGCCCACCCTACGGAACTCTTTATATTCGTCAGGTTGGCTGTTTGCCCATCTCTATTCCGCGCAGTGCATGCTCGCCTTTAAGATCAATCCCTGCTTTTTCTGCCCCGTCCGCGTCCGAATCGCGCCGGATTTTACAACCTTTTGAAATACCAATCAAAAAGCTCCTTAAGCGGGTCATTACAAAGGACTACTAAGAAATCAACCCTTTGACTGGGCAAAGTTAAACCCTTTGCCCATTGTGGTTTTTTCTGTTTTCAGCGATAACTGTATTGCGGCAAGGGCAATGACGGAAATAAAAGGCAGCGGCAAAAGCATGTCAAACAAAAACGCCATCAAGAGATTCATCTTTTTAAATGTTTCGGATTACAGGAAGGCTGTTTTTTCTACGGCCGTCATTGTGATTCTTGCCGGGCTGACGGCGGATATGCTTCTTGGGGATTTTTTAGGCGGCATGTTCCATTCCCGGTTTTCCGGACTTCTAACGGCCGCCTTCTGGATGATATCAGGCGGTCTGGCCGTATTCTTCGTTACGGTAAAGTGGTCGGGGCGGACCTTAAGCGAGTTCGCCTCAAGTGAAAAAGAGGCCGTTGACGAACTTGCCGGCGGCAGCGAGCGCAACATAGCCCGCTCCGAGAAGGTATCCCGCTACTTCGACGCGCAGGGGGAGTTAAACAGGCTTACAAGCGCGCACCTCGCGCACATCATCTCTCAGACTGACACGGCGGCGCACAGCATAATTGCCAGGGGCAGGGAGATAGACGGAGCGATGAGCGACATGCAGTCCACCATAACGGCCCTCAACGAAAAGAGCACGGCGTTTGCCCGGATATCCGGCGATACGGTAAGCGCCAACGAGAAGTCCATAGAGGATCTGAGGACGTATGTCGAGAAGCGCAAGGGCGACGTGGAGAAGGATTACAAGGTCGTCATGACGCTTGCCGAGCGCGCGAGATCAATGACGAGCCTCGTTGACCTCCTCAAGGAAATAAGCGACCAGACGAACCTCCTCGCGCTTAACGCGGCCATAGAGGCGGCAAGGGCGGGGGAGCACGGCAGGGGCTTTGCGATAGTGGCGGACGAGGTGAGAAAGCTCTCCGGCCAGTCGGAGAAGGCCGCATCAAGGATAGGGCAGGCTATGATAGATATGGCCGAAGAGATAGAGGCGGAGTTCTCCAGCAAGCTAAACCAGCGCACCCACGATGAGGAGTCCAAGCTGCTGGTGAGCCTTGAGCAGCAGATGAGAGAATTCACCCGGAGGCATGGCGAGCTCCGCGATCTGAACAACGAGACGCTCTCGGAGGTCAGGCGCAGCTATCAGGAGGCCGCAGGCAAGGTCATGGAACTCCTCGCGCACGTCCAGTTCCAAGACATCGTCCGCCAGCAGATAGACCTCGTCATACGGACGCTCGCGGACATCGACGTCCATATGGACCGTCTGAAGGAATACATGAACGGGACGGATATCTCCGCTGAAGAGGAAAGGCTGCTGCACTTCAACATCGACGACATCCGCGGCTACTATGTGATGGACAGGCAGAGGAACGTGCATAGCAAGGTCGTGAAAATAGGCAAGATCGAAAAGAATGCGCAGGTGAAACATAAAAATACAGACAAAGGCGCAGAGGGAAGCGTGACTTTCTTCTGACCCCGCTTTAACCTGCCCTCGAATGTTTCTATCGGGGGGCACGCGAGGGCAGATACCGGGAAAAACAGCGTTAGACAATAGTAAAGGAGGACGATATGGCAAAGATGGTAATGGTGGTTGATGATTCGGCGTCGATAAGGCAGGTGGTGAACTTTACTCTCAGGAAGGGCGGCTACGACGTCATAGAGGCGTCGGACGGAGTGGATGCAATGGACAAGCTCAAGGGGTTGAACCCGCTCAGCGGGCAGAAGGTAAACCTTATAATCTGCGACGTCAACATGCCTAACATGGACGGGATAACCTTTGTAAAGAACCTGAAGACAACGCCTAATTACAGGTTCACCCCCGTGATGATGTTCACGACCGAGTCTCAGGATTCCAAGATACAGGAAGGAAAGGCCGCTGGCGCAAAGGCGTGGTTTGTCAAGCCTTTTAAGCCGGAACAGATGCTCGATGCGGTTTCCAAGCTCATTATGTAAGCCGTTAATATCCGGAAGGTGTTTCTATGAACGTCAAGGTTGAAAAGGCAGGCGGCCTTACAAGGTTTTCGATAGAAGGCGACATGACCATCTATCACGCAGGAGAGCTTAAAAAAAGCATTTTCGAGAACCTTCAAGGGGCCGAACCCTCTCAGGGGGTTGAACCCCTTCAAGGGGCCGAGGCGGTCGAGTTCGATCTTAATGCGGTAAGCGACATGGATACCGCCGGAGTGCAGCTTCTGATGCTTGCCTTGCGCGAGGCGAAAGCCTGCCGTAAGTCCGTGAAGATTGCCGCGCACAGCAATGCGACGAAGAAGATATTCGATCTCTACAACCTGAACGGATATTTTTAAAAGATAAACTATCCTTCAACGCAACGACCCCATAAAAAAACAAACAGGTAATTAAAACGGCGTGGATATCGATGTCAGCCAGATAAGGCAGACTTTTGTTGCCGAAAGCGCGGAGCTTTTGCAGGAACTGGAGAACTCTCTTCTTATACTCGAGGGTTCGCCGGAAGATACGGACACCATACATTCGCTCTTTCGCGCCGTGCATACCATCAAAGGGTCAGCCGGCGTGCTCGGCATGGAGGCGGTTGAGAAGTTCGCCCATGCAGTGGAAAGTCTTCTTTCAAAGGTGCGCGAGTCCAGCCTTCATATTACCAAGGATATCGTCGCGCTCCTCCTCGAATGCCGCGACCATATGGCGGTACTCGTTGATCTGAGCGCCGCCGCTTCCGCCTCGATGCCGGAAGACGTGGCCGGCCAGGAGATGATCCTCATAGACAGGCTCAGAAGCATGTCCCCGCAGGCTTTAAGCGGGGATCTGATGGGCGGCGAGCATGGGCGCGCCGCCCAAAAACATGTCCCCGCAGGCCTTGAGCGGGGAGAGGAAGGGGCGGCGGTTAAGGGGACGGTTGAAGGGTGTCACACCCCGCAGCCGCCGGAAGGGCAATCCGTTCCTGAGACGAGGACGGACGCTTGGCATATCTCCCTCAGGTTTTCAAGGGAGATACTGAAAAACGGGATGGATCCGATCACCTTGATAAACTATCTCCACAGGCTCGGCGCCGTGGTAAACCTCACGTCCATCTTCGACTCCATGCCGGGGGCCGCCGATATGGACCCTGAATGCTGCTACCTCGGCCTTGAGATTGATTTAAAGACGGACGCCGGCAAAAAGAAAATAGACGACGCCTTCGAGTTCATCCGCAATGACGCCACCGTTCATATTCTTGCGCCGCACAGCAGGGTAGAGTCCTTCAAGGAACTCATAAAGAGCCTGCCGGAAGATCCGGTCCTTCTCGGGGAGATACTCTTAAGGGGCGGAACGCTTACTTCGTCCGAGCTTAAGGACGCATTGAGGACGCAGGACGTCGAGGCGCGCTCTGAGGGCGCCGCTTCAAAGCGGTTCATAGGCGAGATACTGGTTTCGGAGGGCGCAGTGTATCCTGAGGTCGTGGATGCCGCGCTTGAGAAGCAGAAAAAGAACCAGATGTTCAAGTCAAGAGAGATAAGCACCTTGCGCATAGACGCCAGTAAGCTCGACACGCTTGTGACCCTCGTCGGAGAGCTCGTCATATCGAGCGCGAGCATTGACCAGCACTCAAACAGGATTCAGGACCCCTGGCTGAAGGAGTCGGCGTCCTTGATGCTGCGCCTTGTGGAAGAGGTGAGGGAATCATCCATGCGGCTTCGCATGGTGCCCATAGGCGAGACGTTCAGCCGTTTTAACCGCGTCGTCAGGGACCTCGGCATGGAGTCCGGCAAGGATATCCGCATCGTGATAAGCGGCGGCGATACGGAACTGGACAAGACCGTCGTGGAAAAGATAAACGACCCTCTGATGCACATAGTCCGTAATGCCATAGATCACGGCATCGAGACGCCCGCCGTCAGGCGGGAGAGCGGAAAACCGGAAAAGGCCACGATACGTCTTGACGCCTATCACGACGCCGGGTGCATAGTCATCGAGGTGTCGGACGACGGCAGGGGGCTTGACAGGGATAAGATCATGCAAAAGGCGGTCAGCATAGGCATGGCGTCTCCGGGGCAGTTGCTGCCGGACAATGAGATATACGGCCTGATATTCAAGCCCGGCTTTTCAACGGCCGACGAGGTGACAAAGCTCTCAGGGCGCGGCGTCGGCATGGACGTAGTCAAGCGGAACGTAGAGGCGCTCCGTGGCACGGTCGAGGTTAAAAGCAAGGAGGGGGCCGGCGCCGCGGTGGTCATACGCCTGCCGCTGACCCTTGCCATCATTGACGGTTTCATGGTGGGCCTTGACAACTCCCTTTACGTGATGCCGCTTGACATGGTCGTTGAATGCGTGGAGCTCGGCGAGGCGGACAGGCATGCGTCAAGCAGGAGAAATTATGTAAACCTGAGGGGCGAGATACTCCCGTATTTGCGCCTCAGGGAGATATTCGACGCGCATGGAGACGCGCCGCGCTATGAGCACGTGGTCGTGGTCAAATACGCCGGCCAGAAAATAGGTTTGGTGGTTGACGAACTCCTCGGAGAGGTGCAGACGGTGATAAAATCGCTCGGTAGGATTTACAGGGATTTGCAGGGCATCTCAGGGGCGACGATACTCGGCTCCGGCCAGGTGGCGTTGATACTTGACGTGCCAAGGCTTGTTCAGGCCGTGCAGCGTGAGGCGGCTGCCAGCCCGGCGTAAAAGATAATCTCCCCAACCCCTCTCCCCGCTTAAGACATGCGTGGACATGTTTAGAAAAGAGGGGGATTATACTTCCCTCCTTTCCAAGGGGGGACTGAGGGGGATTACGAAAGGTATGGAGGAAATATGTTGCGATGCGGCTAAGGATGGTCTTTGTCCGTGTGAAAACGGCGGGATGGATTGCAATTCAATAATCGGAGGTCAGTGTAATGAATTTCTTCAGAGACATGAGGACAAGCAGTAAACTCACGGTGGCCTTTGCCTTCGTGATATTTTTTGTCGTGGCGCTCGGGGTGATAAGCATAAGCCGGATCATGCAGATGAGCCACATGATACAGGCATTTTACGACAACAGGTTCGTCCCTGCCGTTGATCTCGGCGTGGTGAATTACGACCTGGCCAAGATAAGGATAAACGCCCTGCGTATAATCAATGAACCGGATGCAGGCAAGAGGCAGGCCATCTTCGACGAGGCGGCTATTGAAGAAAAAGAGATAGACTCTCTTGTCGTCAAGCACGGCGCAAAGGAACTCAGCGCGGACGAAAAGAAGGTGTTCGATGAATTTCAGTCCGCGTGGCGCGCATATAACGAGGAGAGGCTGAACACTTACAGGTGGGCGCTTGAGGGAAACTTCGAGAAGGCGAAACTGAACGCCGCGACCAATGCGGCTGCCAAGTTCAAGATACTTGACGAAAGGGCGAAAAAGCTCATTGAGATGCAGGATGAGGCAGGAAAGGGCCTGTATAAGAAGGCGCAGGAAGATTATGCGTTCACCAGGAACATCGTCATAGCCGCCACTATCGTGGCAATAGGCATTGCCATATTGTCCATCCTGCTTCTGACAAAGCTCATAGCAAGGCCGCTTTCCGAGCTTACGGGTGTGGCAAACAGGATAGCGGACGGCGACATGACCGTGAAGTTCGATGTCGCGGGCAAGGACGAGACAGGCCAGTTAACGACAGCCATGAAGAATATGGTTGAAAAGCTCAGCAATATTGTTTCTGAAGTGCGTCTTGTGTCGAACAACGTCGCATCAGGCTCTCAGGAGCTTTCCGCGAGCGCACAGCAGATATCCCAGGGCGCGACCGAACAGGCGTCGTCCATAGAGGAGACGTCCTCTTCGATGGAGGAGATGGCCGCCAACATCAAGCAGAATTCAGACAACTCGCAGCAGACCGAGAAGATAGCGCATAAGTCCGCGACGGACGCCCGCGACAGCGGCAAGGCCGTTGCAGAAACCGTCAAGGCCATGAAGGACATAGCCGGAAAGATTTCGATCATAGAGGAAATAGCCCGCCAGACGAACCTGCTTGCCCTGAACGCCGCCATAGAGGCCGCAAGGGCGGGGGAGCACGGCAAGGGCTTTGCCGTGGTGGCATCCGAAGTCAGGAAGCTCGCCGAGAGGAGCCAGCTCGCCGCGGCGGAGATAAGCCAGCTTTCATCCGGCAGCGTTCAGATAGCCGGGCAGGCGGGCGAGATGCTTACAAGGCTCGTGCCGGACATACAGAAGACGTCGGAGCTTGTGAAGGAAATAAGCGCGGCGAGCAATGAGCAGAACAGCGGGGCGGACCAGATAAACAGGGCGCTCCAGGAGCTTGACCAGGTCATCCAGCAGAACGCCGGGGCCGCGGAGCAGCTCTCCTCCACGTCCGAGGAGCTCGCGTCGCAGGCCGTGAATCTCCAGAGGACCATGGAGTTCTTCAAGATGGACGGCGGGTCTGTCCGCGGCGATGATTTTTCCGGCGAAAGGGTCGAGCATGGCGCGCAGCGCACGATAAAGGTCGCGCATGCGCGAAAACTGCATGCCAGCCCCTTGAAGGGGTTCAACCCCAGGAAGGCGGCCGTTCAGGCGGGCGGCGCGCATATTGATCTCGGCGTAGGGGCAAAGGACGCCGAGGACAGCGAGTTTGAAAAATTTTGAGGGAGGCGTTTAAATGGGCACGTCCGCAATAGTAAATACAACGCAGTATCTGACGTTTAAGCTCGGCGACGAGGTCTTTGCCCTTGATATTTCGCAGGTAAGGGAGGTCCTTGACTTTACGACGGTCACGAAAGTTCCGAGGACGCCGGAGTTCATGAGGGGCGTTATAAATCTTCGCGGCAGCGTGGTGCCGATAGTCGACATGAGGCTCAAATTCGGGATGTCAAAGACAGAAAAGACGGTCAATACGTGCATGATCATAGTCGAGATAGTCCTTGACGGCGAAAGGCTCATAGTCGGCGCCCTTGCGGATTCGGTGCAGGAGGTGATAGAGCTTGACCCCGGCCAGATAGAGCCTCCGCCGAGGATAGGCACGAAGCTCAATACTGAGTTCATCAGGGGGATGGGCAAGCGGGATGAGAACTTCATCATCATCCTTGAGGTGGACAAGATATTTTCAACCGACGAACTGCAGATAGTCCATGATATGAAGGGCCAGGAACAGGGGCAGGCCTCGTAGGGGCGGGGTTCTTGTTCATCATCATGCGGCAGGCCGCGGTAAAGGGGGCAGGGCATGTTTAGAACCTGCCCCCGTGGCCGCGGCAGGCGGTTATCTCAGGCAAGGCGGCTCTTTCATGTCAAATGGTTACGAAGATTTAATGCAGCGGCCTAAAATGACGGAGAAGGATTTCGGCAGGCTCTCCGAGTTCATACAGAAAGAGCTGGGCATCAAGATGCCGGAGGCAAAAAAGGCGATGCTGGAATCGCGCCTCCAGAAGCGGCTCCGCGCGCTTGGCTTCGGCTCTTACGCCGAATATTGCGACTACCTCTTCGGCCCCGACGGGCTGACGGGCGAGCTGGTCTACATGATAGACCTGGTTACGACCAACAAGACCGAATTCTTCAGGGAGTCGGCCCAGTTCGAATATCTCTTCAATACCGCTTTGCCGGAGCTTGTAAAGACAACGGGCGCCGGAGTAAAGAGGGAGCTTAAGGTGTGGAGCGCCGGCTGCTCGACCGGAGAGGAGCCTTATACGCTGTCGATGGTATTGATGGATTTTGCCGAGAGGTATCCCGGCCTCGGCTTCAAGTACCTTGTCATAGCGACGGATATATCCACAAGGGTGCTGGAGCTTGCCAGGATGGGCATATACAGCGCCGAGAAGGCGGAGTCTGTGCGGATGGATATGAGGAAAAAGTATCTGCTTAAAAGCAAGGACTCGTCAAAGGAGCTTGTGAGGATCATGCCCGAGCTGCGCGCCCGCGTGAGGTTCAGGCGCCTGAACCTCATGGAGGACGACTTCGGCTTCAGGGAGCCGATAGACATCATATTCTGCCGGAACGTTATAATATACTTCAACAGGGAAACACAGCAGAGGCTGCTTGCGAAATTTTGTGATTGCATTGACGCGGGCAATTACATCTTTGTCGGCCATTCAGAGACGCTCAACGACTTTTATCTGCCGCTGGAGAAGGTTGCCCCGTCGATTTACAGGAAGATCGCATGAACACTATAGCCGCAGACCTTCAGGTAGTCACGGTAAAGCCCGGCGAGCTTAATATCTCCGCGCGTCCGGTGGCCTTGCACACCATACTTGGCTCTTGCCTGACGGTGACGATGTTCAGTCCAAGGATGCATATCGGGGGGATCTGTCACGCGCTGCTTCCGCATTTGAGGCGGGGGGATCCGGGCGGCGGCAAGCCTGCCGCCGGCGCGGCGCATGACGGCCGCGATGAGGAGTTCAAATACGTGGATTCCGCCATAAAGTTCATGTTGGAGAGCTTTTCGGCATACGGCGTCGCTGAAGACGAAATCGAGATAAAGACCTTCGGCGGCGCGGATATGTTCGAGTCAAGCGGCATACCGGGCGGCATTGTGACCGTGGGCGCGCAGAATATAAAAATGGCCGGTGAGTTTCTCGAGTCAAGGCATTTGAAGATCGTCAATTCGGACGTCGGCGGAAGGGAGGGCAGGGTGCTCTATTTTTACACGCATACGGGTGAATGCCTCGTGAGGCGGATAATCAATACGGGAATTTACAGAGCCTATCTTAAAAAGCTGTATAATAATTACAATCGGTACTGATCCCGCAACCTGCCCTGGGCCGCGCTCAAGAGATATCGCAACAATGAAAAAAATAAAGGTTCTTATCGTAGACGACTCCGCGGTTGTCCGTCAGATTATGTCGCACGTCGTCGCGTCGGACCCGCAGCTGGAGGTGATAGGGGCGGCGGCAGACCCGTATATCGCGGCGGAGCATATCGCAAAGGAGATACCGGACGTAATAACCCTCGACATAGAGATGCCGAGGATGGATGGCCTGACGTTCCTCGGCAAGATCATGAGCCAGCGCCCCATACCTGTGGTCATCATCTCAAGCCTTGCCCAGGAGGGGTCGGAGACCGTCATGCGGGCGCTTGAACTGGGGGCTGTGGATATAATCCAGAAGCCCACGGTAGGCAAAAAGGAGTTCCTCGAAGAATCCCGGATAATAATCTGCGACGCGATAAAGGCGGCCTGCTGCGCGAAGATAAAGCCCGTCCCGTTAAGGCTGCAGCGGGACATACCGCCGAAACTCGGCGCCGAGGCCGTCCTGTCCGGGAAAAATACCAAGGCCATGATCCAGACCACCGAAAAGGTGGTTGCCATCGGCGCCTCGACCGGCGGGACAGAGGCGATAAGGGTGTTTTTGAAGGCCATGCCCCCTGATTCTCCGGGCATCGTCATAGTCCAGCACATGCCTGAGAAGTTTACCGCCGCGTTCGCAAAACACCTCGACGCGGACTGCCGCATCTCGGTCAAGGAGGCCGGGGACAACGATACGGTAATCGGCGGCAGGGCGCTTATCGCCCCCGGCAACCGCCATATGATCGTTAAAAGGAGCGGGGCGCGCTACTACGTAGAGTTAAAGGACGGCCCTCTCGTTTCAAGGCACAGGCCGTCCGTGGACGTGCTCTTTACTTCGGTTGCGCGGTATGTCGGTAAGAACGCGATAGGCGTGATAATGACCGGCATGGGGGATGACGGGTCGCGCGGAATGATGGAGATGAAAGAGGCCGGGGCATTCAACATAGCCCAGGACGAAAACAGTTCCGTTGTCTTCGGCATGCCCAAGGAGGCGATAAAGGCCGGCGCGGTCTTAAGCGTCCTTCCTTTGGAGGACATAGCGCCCATAGTCATGACAAAGGTCCGCAGTGGATGGAACTGACATGACGTATTAACTGTAAATGCCGCGCAGTTTACCCGCCCGCACGCCGCAGACACCCGCAAACTCCAGACGATTTGAAAGATGTGGACAATTGACGGAAAGGCAAGTAAAATTGAACAAAATTGAAGTCCATTAAGAGAAGAAAACTGATCCGTTACCGGTTCAACTCCCCGCCAGTTCAGGCGGGTTTTTTTAATGCGGGAGAGGTTTTATCTTATGATACGCATAAGCGGCAGCAGGGTTGTGGGCATCTTGATAATATTGGCGCTGCTTGCGGCGGGTGCGGTTTTTTACAGAGCCGCGCGAAGCCCGGAGTCGCCGCTCCTTGTCGCGAAGCATGGCGCCAGGTGGATACGCATCAACGAACCTTCCCTGCTGGTGATAAGAACGCCGGGTTTTGAGAGGGCCGGTTTTCGCAAAACATTCAGGGTTGACAATGTCCCTGAAAAAGCGCTTCTCACGGTGCATGCGTTTAAGGACGCATCCGTGTTTTTAGACGATGTGCCCGTGCTTGCCGCGTCAAGCGACCTTGATGCATGGGTGAAGCCCAGGCAGGTTGACCTGTCCCTGATGCTTGACAGGGGAACCCATGTGCTGCGCATTATCGCCGCAAATTACAGCGCGCCCGCCGCGGTTCTTGCGTATTTAGATGAGATAGGCCTGCGGACAGGGCCGGACTGGGAGGCAAGCTCCGACGGACTGGAGTGGAGTCCGGCGATAGATGTCGAGACCTTCAGGCCGGCGCCGCTGTCGCGGATGTTCCAGCGCGCTGACAGGGCGTTCCTGTCGAACGCCCCGTATATGCTGGCTATCTTTTCGGTAGTATTCATTTGGACGTTGTGTGTCTACCTGCCGAAAAAACCGATAGACCGGCTGGTGCGTGTCACCCCCTCGGCGTCAACGGTCCGGTGGTGGGTAATGGGATTGTGGGTTGTCCTCGCGCTGAACAATATCGTCAAGGTCCCGGTATCTATCGGGTTTGACATGGATGCGCACATGGATTACATAGATTATGTGGCGTCGAATTGGCGGATACCTTTTGCCACGGAAGGCTGGCAGATGTTCCAGTCCCCGCTCTATTATATCCTGAGCGCCCCTCTCTTCCTTGTTTTTAAGAAGTTCCTTACGCTGGAATCAACCTTGATGGCGTTGAAGGTCATACCCCTTGCCTGCGGCATTTTTCAGGTGGAGCTGTCATACAGGGCCGTTAAGCATTTATGGCCGGACAGGGAAGATATGCGGGCGTTAGCCGTGATTATCGGGGGGCTGCTCCCGATGAATATTTATATGTCGCAGTATCTCGGCAATGAGCCGCTCTCAGGCGTTTTTTCCGCTGCCGCCGTTGTCTGGGCTTTCAAGATACATGCCGAGCCGTCCGGCGAGCGGTCGTTAACGGACCTATTCCTTCTTGGGGTATTCCTTGGTCTGGCGCTCCTTTCCAAGGCAACGGCCGTTCTGCTGATACCGCCGCTTGCGCTGATTTTGATTTACAGGGCCTGCAATACGCAAACCCCCTTACGCAGGGCCGCGTCGAGCCTGGGGATAGTCCTCGGGGCGGCCTTTGTTATCTCCGGCTGGTACTATATTCGCAACTGGATTGTCCTCGGGAAACCCTTTATGGGAGGCTGGGACCCTTCCACCGGCATGGTCTGGTGGCAGGACCCTGGATACAGGACGCCGGCCCAGTTCCTTTCCTTCGGCCAGTCGCTTGTCTATCCGGTTAATTCCAGCATAAACGGCATTTGGGATTCTATATATTCGACCCTCTGGACGGATGCGAGCCTGGGGGCGATGGCGAATTATGAAAAACTGCCGCCGTGGAACTATTCCTTCATGCTCTCAGGGGCGCTCCTCGCGCTATTACCGACGGCCGGCATCATCGCGGGGTGGATCGGCGCGTTGCGCTCTCCCGCAAGGGGTATGAAGAGCGGCGCGTTGTTCGCGCTGCTTTTTGTCGGCATATACCTCGCGGCTATATTTGGCCTGTATCTGAAGCTCCCCGTATATACCACGGCGAAGGCGTCTTATATGATGGGCATCATACCGTGCTTCGCGCTTTTGGGGGCCTATGGATTTTCCCTCGTCATGCGGAGCGCCGTCATCCGCGCCTTCGTCTACGGCGGGATAGCCTGTTGGGCGGCGTTCGCTTATATCGCTTATTTCGCGGTCTGAAGCGGCGGTTACAACCGTCAAAACAAATAGGCGATGGCAGGCAGTGTAAAGAAAAAGGCCGGTCAGAAATGGTAGCCCAGGCCGGAATGCTCTTTTGCCTGCATGTTTTTGAGGACTTCTATGCCCATCTCCACGTGCAGGCCGGTGTATTTTTCAAAGACCATTCTGGCGCTTTCGGCGGTCTTCACGCCCTTTGCCTTAATGGGGGTGTCGGATATAAGCATCAGCGCGCCGATGGGGACGTATCTGGCGAAACCCACGGTAAAGAGCGTGGCGCATTCCATGTCCACGGCCTGCGCGCGCTCCTCAAGCAGCGTCTTCTTGAATGCGTCGTTAAACTCCCAGAAGCGCACGTTCGTTGTGTGGATCACCCCGGTGTGGTAGTTCAGGGCGCGCCTTTCTATCTCCTCGCATACGAACCTCTGTATCACAAAAGAGCTTAAGGAAGGGCTTTGCTTCGGCATGTAGGCGTCCGACGTGCCTTCACCGCGTATCGCGGCAACGGGGTTGAAGAAGTCGCCTTCACGGTGCTCCTCGCGCAGGCCCCCGCACATGCCGAGCATGAGCACGCCCCTGGGTTTTATGAAGGACAGGAGGTCGACTACCAGCGCCGCCGTCGGAGAGCCCACGCTGAAGTTTATCATCGAGATCCTTTCTTTTTTCGCATGGCAGGCCTGCATTACGGAGCCTTGCCTCAGCGGCTGGCCGGCCATTTGCGCGAACATGTCCACGTACATCTTGAAGTTCGTAAGCAGGATATACGGCTGAAACTCGGCCGCCGCGCTGCCTGTGTAGCGCTCAAGCGTGGACAGCCCCACGCGGTCGCGCGAGTACTGGTCTATTTCGCCAAGGGCGTCTTTGCTGAGCTTTGCGTCGGACATGGGTTTTACCTCTCCGAATCTAAGGTTTATCCCTATTTCTGGCCAACGGGCTTTTGGGGTTTTTGAGGGCTTATCGCGTTAAGGGTGGCCTTGGCCCCGGCGGCTACGGCAGGGTTGGCGTTATCCTCATAGGCCCTGACGTACCACTCGAACGGCTTTACCCTTGGGCCGAGCGACGCGATGGTTTTCAGCAGGGCCACCACGGCGTCAAAGTCCCCTGCGTCGCCGGCGTTGATGAGGGCGTCTACTATCTTGGGGACGTCCTCGTCCCCGATCTGTTTGCTTACGCCGCCGAGCACGTCCGCGATTGTGACTATCGCGCCGGAATTGCCGGAGTTAAGTATCTTTATCATGGCGTCAACGCCTTTTTTTCCGGCCTTTAAGAGGCCCTCCGCGGAGGTAAGGCGGTGGTAATGGCTTTTGCTGTCTTTGGCGAGGATGTGCCTGACGAGGACGTTGATGCCTTCGTCGCCGAAGATCTTCTGGAGCGTTACGGCTGAGGACTTTCTGACGTTGTAGGATTCGTTGTTGAGATGCTCCTCGAGGACGAACTTGGACTCCTCCTTGAAGTAGGTGGCAAGCTCCTCGCAGGCGAATATGGACACCGCCTCGTCCTTGTGGTCGAGCGTGGCGGTAAGGACGTCGAAGAACTTTCTGTTGCGCGTTATGGCGATAGTCTGAAAGACCACCTGCGGCGTCATGTTTTGCGGCGGGTTGTTGATGAGGTCGCTTATCTCCGCGATGGTCTCCTCAGGGTTCTTGCGCGCCAGGGAGTTTATCAGCATCGTGCCTTCTTCCCTTGTCACCGTGCCTTGCAGTATCTTGGCGAACAGATTTTCAAGCTGCTCTCTTATAGATGCCACAGCGCCGCTCCTTCAATTGTGATGTTGGTCTGCTGCGTGATGCCGCGCACATCCGGCGCATATGAAGGTATTTTCTTATGTGCGTTTTTGAAACGGTTGCGTTTTGATCTGTTTTAACAATGTATACTTATAAGCTGTTTTTGTCAATACTCGGGCTTTTAACGGTAACGTCAAATATTTTGCGTTAGAAGGCATTAAAGTTTTCGGGCACCTGCGGTGGGCAAAGCTGAATGGTTGCATTTTGGCTTTAGCCGTGCGCAGCACTTTTTCAAAAAAGGCAAGCCGCTATTTGCCGCCGCTCCGGACCGGGCGCTGAAACGTATGAAAAAGCATTGACTATTTCATGGGTTGATGATAAAAGGAACATGTGGCAGGCATGCAGGTTTTAACCCAAGACCAAAAAATGGGCCAAAAAAGGAGGAAGCAAAATGGCTACGAAGAAACCGGAAAAGAAGAAGGCCGCAGTGAAGAAGCCCGCAAAAAAAGCGCCGGCGAAGAAGACGGGCCGCTGCTGCTGCTGAGGTTTACATAACGCGAGCGCCCGCGCCGGCTATGGATATTGAGGAGATAAGGGAGAGAGGCGACTTTCTCCCTGTTTTATTTTACAGACAGCAATGCTTCGAGGCGGGGATGGATAAATAATGGCCAGGATAAAGGCCGCTTTCATACAGACAAGGCCGGTATTCGGGGAGACAGGGAAGAACGTCGAAGACGCCTTGAAGCGCATTGACGCGCTCGACGCGGACGTGGCCGTCTTGCCGGAGCTGTTTTCAACGGGCTATCAGTTCAGGTCGAAAAAAGAGGCCGCGGCCCTTGCCGAGGACGCCCGTATGGGTTACGTCTCAGACCGCCTCGCGGAGATAGCGGCTGACAGGAAGATGCACATAGCCGCCGGCATGGCCGAGAGGGTCGGCAGGAAGGTGTATAACTCCTCCATACTCGTGGGGCCGAGGGGATTTATCGCGGTCTACAGGAAGGCGCACCTTTTTTGGGATGAGAAAAAGATATTCGACAAAGGCGACACGCCTTTTGAGGTGCATGACGCAGGCGGCGCAAGGGTTGGGATGATGATATGCTTCGACTGGCTGTTCCCTGAGGCCGCGCGCACGCTCGCCCTTAAGGGCGCGGACATCATACTGCATCCGTCAAACCTCGTCCTGCCGCATTGTCCGCAGGCCATGATAACAAGATGCCTTGAGAACAGGGTCTTTGCCGTCACGGCTAACAGGGTCGGAACCGAGGAGAGGATACAGGGCAGACGTTTAAGGTTCATAGGTCAAAGCCAGATAATTGCGCCGGACGGAAGGATACTCTGCCGTGCCGGTTCTGTCAGGGCCGAGGCAAAGGCCGTTGAGATAGACGTCAGCGAGGCGCGAAAGAAAAAAATCACCCCTCTTAACGACATCTTCAGGGACAGGAGGCGGGATATGTATGAGCTGTGACGCGCCCGCGCTTCAGAGCGGGCGGCGCGTGCCTATCCGTAGATACGGCCGTAGATATGGGCTATAAAACCGGGTATTCCTGCTGCATTCCCTTTTTCCCTTGACAAAATCGCTCAGTTGTTTTATCTTGCCTGCTACCTAAAAATATAACGTAACAATCGGAACCCGGCGTCATTTTATATCGGACGCGAATTCCGGCGGGCCGCGGTAATGGCGCCCCTCTGGTCTGTGGCAAGTCGTATGTGAATTATAAGAAGGCAGAATAATTCCGCGGCCTCTATGTGGAATGACGGCGCAGGACGAACGGTCTTGGATTTCAGCTTCTAACGCTACGTAAGGGCTAGTAATTAAGATGCTTCTTTCTTATCTGCCTATTCTTATAATGATAGGGTTCGTCTCCTTCATGGGGCTTGCCGTCCTGTTTGTAAGCTACCTCTTCCGTCCAAGCAACCCGTATCCTGAGAAACTAACGGCATGGGAATGCGGCCTGGCTCCCATAGGCGAGGCCAATCAGGGCCATTTCCGCGTGCACTTCTTTGTAATCGCAATACTCTTTGTAATATTCGACGTTGAAACGCTCTTCCTCTTCCCGTGGGCAACGCTGCTCGGCGATAAGAGCATTTCCGTCTTTCTTTTTGTGGAGATGCTCGTATTCGTCGTAGTCCTTGCCGCCGGCCTCGTATACGCATGGGCCAAGGGCGCGCTTGAGTGGATATAGCCGCGCGGCACCCCCACCCTGCCCTCCCCCGCGAGGGGGGGGTATATGGAAGGGTCATCAGCTTGAAAGAAACGAAAATTCAACGGACTTAAACAGGAAGGCGCCTTTTAAAATGTATCCGACAGACCCTCAAAAAAACCCGTTCGAGGAGACATTCCTCTTCACATCCCTTGAGAATGTAGCGGAGGCCCTGAGGAATAATCCGGTCATGGACACGGTGAAGGATAACTTCGCCGTCAAGTACGCGGCCAACTGGGGCAGGGCGGCGTCTCTGTGGCCGCTGACCTTCGGGCTTGCGTGCTGCGCCATCGAGATGATCGCGACGGCCTGCTCGCGCTACGACACGGACAGGATGGGCATAGTCTTTCGGCCTACGCCCCGCCAGTCCGACGTGATGATAGTCGCCGGGACCATGACCAAGAAGATGGCCCCGCTGGTAAAGCGCCTCTACGACCAGATGACCGAGCCGAGATGGGTCATCGCGATGGGCGGATGCGCCTCCGCGGGCGGCCCGTACAACACATACGCCGTTGTTCAGGGCACAGACCTCGTGATACCGGTTGACGTCTATATACCCGGCTGCCCTCCGAGGCCTGACGCGCTTATGTACGGCTTTCTCCTTCTGATGGAAAAGATAAAGAAGGAAAAGCCCTTCATCCTGGAACAGAGGAACATCAAGGTCAGGTAAATGACGGCCCAAGAGATACTGAAAAAGGTAAAGGACAACTTCAGGCATTCGGTGCTTGAGGCCGCGCTTTTTAGAAACGAAGCGACGGTTCTCGTGGACAAGAACGTCCTGCGCGCGGTATGCAACTACCTGAAGACCGACCCTGATATGCAGATGAACTACTTCGTTGACTGCCTCGGCGTAGACTACCACCCGGCCGCGCCGAGGTTCGAGGTCGTCTACCATTTTTATTCAATCCCCAAAAAACACAGGATACGCGTAAAGGTGAAGATAGGCGAAGGCGAGAGCGTTCCCACGGTCACCGACATGTGGAGCGCCGCGAACTGGCCGGAGAGAGAGGCCTACGATATGTTCGGGATAGTCTTTGAAGGACATCCGAACATGAAGCGCATATACCTTGCCGATGACTGGGAGGGTTTCCCCATGCGCAAGGACTATCCGCTTCGCGGATATAAAGACAGGTACAACCCATTCGGGGAAGACAAGGAATAAGCCGTGGCCGAGCGCGAAGATAATATCATCTCCACAAAGGAGATAACCCTGCACATGGGGCCGCAGCATCCGTCAAGCCACGGCGTGCTGCATCTCGTCATCGACATGCAGGGCGAGCGGGTCATGCACGTGGAGCCGGATATCGGCTATCTGCACAGGGGCACGGAGAAGATCGCCGAAAATCTGCTCTACCACCAGTTTGTCCCATACACCGACAGGCTCGACTACATGTGCGCCATGAGCAACAACCTGGCCTATGTGACCGCCGTTGAGAAGCTCATCGGCATCGAGATAACCGAGAGGGCAAAGTTCATAAGGGTCGTCTCGGCGGAGCTTTCAAGGATCGCCGGACACCTTCTCGGCCTCGGCGCGTGGGCGGTGGATCTCGGCGCAATGACGGTGCTTCTTTACGCCGTAAGGGAGAGGGAGATAATCCTTGATATATTCGAGCAGCTTTGCGGCGCGAGGATGACGCTCAGCTATCTGCGTGTCGGAGGTGTCCGTTACGACTTTACCCAGGGGTGCAAGGATGCCTGCAGTGAGCTTGTGAAGATAATGCCCGCAAGGCTTGACGAATACGAAACCCTCCTTACTGGAAACAGGATATGGATAGACAGGAATAAGGGCGTGGGCGTAATTTCAGCCGGGGACGCCGCTAATTTGGGCCTGTCGGGGCCGTCGCTCCGCGCAAGCGGCGTAAAGTGGGACATAAGGAAGGACGAGCCGTATCTCGTCTACGACAGGTTATACTTCGACGTGCCGACCGGCGAAAACGGCGACTCGTTCGACCGGTACATGGTCAGGATGAACGAGATGAGGCAGTCGCTCCGCATAATCGAGCAGGCATTAAGGGACATGCCGGACGGGCCGTTCAACGTCGACATCCCTGAAATATGCCCGCCGCCCAAGCCCGACGTCTACAAGAACATGGAAGCGCTCATCCACCACTTCAAGTATGTTTCCAGCGGCTTTAAGGCGCCAAAGGGCGAGGTCTATTCGGCGATAGAGTCCCCAAAGGGAGAGCTTGGCGTTTACATCGTAAGCGACGGGTCGGAAAAACCATACAGGCTCAAACTCCGCGTGCCGTCGTTCATGAATTTGCAGTCCATAAACCATATGTCAAAGGGCAGGTACTTCGCCGACGTCATATCGGTGCTATCAAGCCTCGACCCTGTATTCGGCGAGTGCGATAAGTAGGGGCCTTTTTTAAAAAAAGGCAGCCCAAAAAACTTTATTTTTTTTTACCGCCTTGGTTTACGCGGCGCGAGGCTTCAGTCCCGTGCCGCTTTGAGAAGACAAAACGATGCTATCTGAAAACGCTAAAAAAGACATACAGGCCGCCTTGCGCAAGTACCCTAACAGAAGGTCCGCGGTGATGGACGCCCTGCGCATCGCGCAGGCCGACGGGGGCGGGAGCCTCACCAAGGGCGCCATGGAAGAGGTCGCGCAGATACTCGATATGAGGCCGGCGGAGGTGAACGCCGCGGCGGCCTTTTATACTATGTATAACGTAAAAAAGCCGGTGGGCAGGTACTACATCCAGGTCTGCCGGAATATCTCCTGCTCGCTCCTGGGGGCCGAGCACCTGATTAAGCACATGGAAAAGACCCTCGGCATAAAGACCGGAGAGACCACGAAGGACAGCAAGTTCACGATTACAACGGTCGAATGCCTCGGCTCCTGCGGCACGGCGCCGATGATGCAGATAAACGACGACTTCCACGAGAACCTGACGACGGAAAAAATAGACGGGATATTAAAGAGTTTGAAGTAAGATTTTTATTCCTCTTGCCTGAGGCTGGAGGATGCTGAAAAAAGACAGACTAAAATGGAAAAAGTCCTCTTAAAAAACATAGACAAGCCTGACGCCTACAAGATCGACGCTTATATCAGGTATGGCGGCTACAAGGCCCTTGAGACAGCCCTGAAGAGCGACCGCGACCACCTTATCCAGCTGGTCAAGGATTCCGGGCTTCGCGGACGCGGCGGCGCGGGCTTTTCAACAGGGCTTAAATGGAGCTTTATCCCGAAAGACCCGACCATCCCGAAGTATCTGTGCTGCAACGCGGACGAGGGCGAGCCTGGCACGTTCAAGGACAGGGGCATCATGGACAACGACCCCCATCTTTTGATAGAGGGGATGATAATATCGAGCTTCGCCATCGGGGCCGGGACCGCCTATATATACATCCGGGGCGAATTCGTCTTCGGCATAAGAAGGCTTCAGGCCGCGATAGACGAGGCTTACGCAAAGGGCTTTCTGGGCAAGAACATACTCGGCTCAGGCTTTAACCTTGACATGTACGTGCACAGCGGCTTCGGCGCGTATATCTGCGGCGAGGAAACGGCGCTTCTTGAGTCCATAGAGGGCTACCGCGCGCAGCCGAGGAAAAAGCCGCCCTTTCCGGCGCTGGCCGGCCTTTACGGCAAGCCCACGGTCATCAACAACGTCGAGACGCTATCCTGCATACCGGCGATAGTCGAAAAAGGCGCGAAGTGGTTTTCCTCCATCGGCCCGGCAAAGTCCCCTGGGCCGAAGATATTCTGCGTAAGCGGCCATGTGAAAAAGCCCGGGCTCTACGAGCTTCCCATGGGCACCACTATAAGAGACATTGTATATAACCACTGCGGCGGCATTCTGGGGGATAAAAAGTTAAAGGCCGTCATCCCGGGCGGCGTGAGCGCGCCGATGCTCACAGGGAAAGACCTCGACACGCCGATGGACTTTGATTCCATCGCGGCAAAGGGGTCTATGCTCGGCTCAGGCGCGGTCATCGTCATGGACGAGACGACGTGCATCGTCAAGATGTCCTACATCATAAACCGGTTTTTCAGCCACGAGTCCTGCGGCAAATGCACGCCGTGCAGGGAGGGAACCTCGTGGCTTACGAACGTCCTTGGCCGCATGGAACACGGCGAGGGCCGCCCCGGAGACGTGGAACTGCTTGAGAGCCTTTGCGGCAACATCTTCGGCAGGACGTTTTGCCCCCTTGGCGACGGCGCGGTCATGGCGCTTCGCGGCGCGCTTAAAAACTTCAGGCATGAGTTCCAGCATCACGTGGACAAGAAGGCGTGTCTGGTGTAGAAGGCTGTTTGCGGTTTGCAATTTATCATTACAAAAGAAGATCATCATGGCAACGGTTAAGATAAACGGAAAAGAGATAACGGTCGAGGACAACACGCTGATACTTGACGCGGCGCGTGAGGCGGGCTGCGAGATACCTACCTTCTGCTATCAGGCGGATCTCGCGGGCATCGGCTCGTGCAGGATGTGCCTTGTCGAGATAGAAGGGCAGAAAAAGCTCCAGCCTTCGTGCGTCACGCCCGTTTTGCACGGCATGTCCATCCTCACCGATACGCCGGTGGTTCAATCCGCCCGCGCCTCGATGCTGGAATTCCTCCTTGCCAACCACGCCCTTGACTGCCCGGTCTGCGACAAGGGCGGAGAGTGCGAGCTTCAGGACGCCGTCCATAAGCACGGCCCGCACAAGGGCAGGCACGAGGAGCCCAAATTCAAGTTCCACGAGAAGGACTACATCCTGTCTCCGGTCATCATAAAGAACTCAAACAGGTGCATCCAGTGCATGAAGTGCGTGAGGGTCTGCCGCGAGATCGTCGGCGCCAACGTCCTTAGCGGCATGGGCCGGGGCGATCATCAGGAGGAGACGAGCTTTTTAAGGTCGTATCTCGACTGCGACCAGGACGGCAACTGTATAGAGGTATGTCCGGTGGGCTGCTTCATGCGTCTGCCTTACCGCTACAAGACCCGTCCGTGGGACTTGAAGGGCGCGGATACCATCTGCCCGTATTGCGCCACGGGCTGCCGCATGACACTTGAAGAACGGGGCGGTCAGGTCATAAGGGCAAGGGCGCAGATAGGCGTAGGGTTAAACAGCGAGACGCTCTGCGTAAAGGGCAGGTTCGGCTTTGACTTCATCAGCAGCGCGGACAGGCTGACCTCTCCGCTTCTTAAAAAGTCAGGCAAATTCGAGCCGGTCTCGTGGGAAGAGGCGCTTGGCGTAATAAAGGAAAATTTCGCAAAGACCAACGGCGAAAAGATGGGCGCCGTAGCCTCGGCGCGGCTTACGAACGAGGAGCTTTATCTCTTCCAGAAGCTGATGCGGGGCATTCTGGGGAGCTCGAATATTGACTCCGGCTCGCGCTTTGCTCCGGAGGCCGTTGAAGGTTATATCGCCGCGACAGACATGCCGGGCGGCGGGGTTTCGGTCTTTGACTGCATGGAGGCGGACACCCTCCTCATAATAGGCGGGCACGTTACCGACGAAAACCCGGTTACGGATTACATCGTAAGGCGCATTGCCGCGGGACGGTTCATGAACGTCATAACGGCCTCCGCGCGCGCCATGCGGCTCGACTCCTCGGCCAAGCTGGTCTTAAGGCACCACCCGGCTGAGGAAGGCGCGCTTCTTGCGGCCTTTGCGCAGGCAGTGAAGGGAGCCCCTGTTGACGCGGCCCTTTTGAAGGCCGCCGGCGTGAGCGCTGACGATGTAAGCGCGGTTGCGAATAGAATAACCGGCTCCCGGTCTCTCGCGATATTCGCGGGAACGGAGTTTTTAAGGTTCCCTAACGGCCTTTCGGGTCTTTCAGCCTTTAAAGACGCGGCAAAGACAAAGGTCGAGAAGCTCGGCATTATGCCGGCCCTTGACAGGTGCAATCAGAGGGGCGCGTGGGAGATGGGCGCGCATCCGTGGATCGGCCCGGGCTACAATAAGACTGCGGCAAAGGGGCACGGCACCGAGGGTATGCTTGAGGCCGCGCTTGAAGGCGGGCTTGACGTCATGTATATCGCCGGTGAAGACGTTGTCTCTGAATTTCCGGGAGATGCCTTCGCGCGCGAGGCCCTTTCAAAGCTCAAGTTCCTCGTGGTGCAGGATATCTTTCTCACTGAAACGGCCATGATGGCGGACGTTGTTCTTCCCGGAGCGGCATTTGGCGAAAAGGACGGGACGTTTACCAATCAGGAGGGCAGGGTGCAGATAATAAGAAGGCTCCTTAGGCCGCCCGGCAAGGCAAAATCAGACCTTGCCGTAATCTCTTCCATAGGCCGGATGTACGACCCCGGTTTTGCGCCGGAAAGCGCAAGCGCGGTGTTTGAAGAGATAACGGGCGGCATCGGTAATTATAAGGATGTAAGCCTGCTCTTTAACAACAAGAGGAACGTCGCCAACAAGCTCGACAACCGTCAGGCGCTCGTCAAGAAAGGCCCCGGCGGCGCTGATTTGGCGGTGTCAGCAAGGCACGGGCAGGCAAAAGAGGCGGGGTATCCCTTTACGCTTATTACAGGCAACCACCTCTTTCATTCAGGATATCTTTCCATGCGCGCGGCAACGCTTTCAGGGCTTTTAAAGAGCGCGGTGGTCGAGATAAGCGCGGATGACGCGGGCCTGCTTGACCTAAAGAGCGGCGATATGGTAAGGGTGAAGGGGGATCGCCACGAGGCGGTCGTTACCCTGAGGACTAATAAAGGCTCCATGAAGGGCGTTGCCTTCATCGCTGAGAATTTCCAGGACGCGCCGGTTAACAGGTTTTTCGCAAAGGGGTCGTTTTCCGCCGGGGTAAGCATAGCCAAGGCGTAATAGCATGCTGCTGAAAACAACCATGAAGTCAGGCTTGATGGAAGTATAATGTTTCCTAACGCGTGGATGTTGGAGGTGAAAAGATGATAGAACAAAGGTTATTGAGAGAGATGCAGTTCTTCTCCGATTTTACGGACGGCGAGATAGCGACCATATCGAAGATAATAAAGAAAAAAGAGTTCAAGACCGGCGACACCGTGTTCACGGAGTCGGAAAACGGCGAGAGCATGTATGTCATCAGAAAGGGAGAGGTCAAGGCCTGCAAGACCGCGCCGGACGGAGAACTCTTTACGCTGACGCTCATGAAGGACGGAGACATCTTCGGCGAGATGAGCTTTCTTGACGGCAGGCCGCGCTCCGCGTCCATCGTGGCCATATCAGACCTTGAGACCTACGTCCTTGAAAAGTCGGATTTCGAAACGCTCGTCGAGGCCAACCCGCGCATGACGTATAAGCTCATGCGCAATATCGTCTTTACCATACATTCGATAGTGCGCGGCATGAATTCGAGATACATAGAGATGATCAACTATATGTACGGCAGAAAGCGGATGGGGTAAGTCCGGCCGCTTCTTTATGCGGCGCGATGCGGGCTTCAAGGCCTTTTGCCTGTCTGAGGATTTATTGAGAAGAATCACAGGCGCGGCTCTGAAGAGACAGGGCGTTTAGACGGCGTCTCACTACTCTTAAAAAAAGGCGAGGCTGAAGCCTCGCACTACAAAATACTATGCCGGATATAACTACTATAATCGCAGTCATCATAATGGTGGTCAAGGTCGTTGTGGTGACACAGGTAATCTTTTCTCTGCCCATGCCGCTCACGTGGATAGAAAGGAAGATCGCCGGCCACATACACGTGAGGCTTGGCCCCATGAGGGTAGGCCCGCACGGGATACTTCAGCCGCTGGCCGACACGATAAAGCTTCTTTTTAAGGAGGATATCACGCCGGCAAAGGCCGACAAGTTCCTTTATAAGATAGCCCCGCTTGTGGCGATGGTGCCGGCGTTCGCGGTCTTTGTCGCCATCCCGTTCGGCGGCGAGTTTATCGTCCCGTTCACGGACAAGGTGTTCACGCTCTATATATCCGACATGAACGTCGGCATACTGTATGTCCTTGCGATAGGCGGCCTCAGCATATACGGCATTATCCTCGGCGGTTGGGCCTCGAACAGCAAGTACGCGCTTCTGGGCGGCCTGCGCTCCTCGGCGCAGATGATCAGCTATGAAGTCGCGCTGTCGTTTGCGGCCATCGGCGTCGTGATGATGACAAATTCTCTCAGCCTCGTTGACATGGTCAAAAGCCAGGGCGACTGGTTCTGGCAGTGGAACATACTTTATCTGCCCGTAGGGCCTGTATGGTTCGTGATATTCATGATAGCCTCGCTCGCGGAGATAAACAGGATACCATTTGACCTTCCCGAGGACGAAGGAACGCTTGCGGCCGGCTACCACACGGAATACAGCGGCATGAGGTTTTCTTTCTTCATGCTCTACGAATACGTGGCAATGGTGACGGTGTCGTGCCTCGCGGTGGTCATGTTCTTCGGCGGATGGAGCGCGCCAATTGACTTCAGGGAGTTCGAGGTCTTGACCCCGATTACTTCGATATCGTGGATTTACGGGCTGTTCGGCATCTTCTGGTTCGTGTCGAAGGTGGCGGTGTTCATATACTTCTTCATGTGGATAAGGTTCACGCTGCCGCGTTACCGCTATGACCAGCTTATGACCATCGGCTGGAAGATACTGATTCCGATTTCAATATTTAATATCCTCCTTACGGGGCTTATGAGAATATGGGCGTAGGCGACCTTATAAATAGATTTATCGAAAAAGCCCTTTTTACCGACTTCGTAAAGGGACTGACGGTAACGCTCAAGTACAACGTCTCCAGAAGCATCACCATGCAATATCCTGACAAGGAGAAGTGGATACCTTACAGGAGATGGCGGGGGCTTCACACCTTGAATAGGGACGAAAAGGGCAGGGAGCTGTGCGTCGCGTGCGAGCTGTGCTCGAAGTCCTGCCCCACGGGATGCATCACCGTCATTCCGATGGAGGATGACACCGGAAGGGGCATCTCCGACAGGGTGGCCAGGGTCTGGAAGATAGACCTCGTGAGGTGTCTTTTCTGCGGGTTATGCGAAGACGCATGCCCCACAAGGGCTTTAAGGCTTGGAAGGGAGTACGAGCTCTCATGCACGGACCTGAGCTGCTCCGTGAGACAGAGGGAGGAGCTTTTACAGCCGCAGTCGATACCGGAAACGCTTGAAGGCGGCGTGGTGGCCGCGGCAAAGTTCGTAAGAACGCCGGAAAGCATCAGGGTAGCGGCCGACCTGGGCAAGACCAAAAAGAGGCGGCTGTAAAAAACGCAGGATGGGCGCTGCCCGGCGTTTACAGCACGCGTCGCGGCAAGGTATAAAGTTTAAGCGGGAAACAGTCATGGAACAGATATTTTTCTACATATTCGCGATACTCGCAGTGGCCTCGGCCATAGCGGTGGTGGCTGCGAAAAACCCGGTGCACAGCGCCGTTTACCTGATTATCTGCTTCCTGCAGGTGGCCGCGTTGTTCATACTCCTTCGCGCCCCGTTCCTCGCGGCGGCGCAGGTGTTCATATATGTCGGCGCGGTCATGGTATTGTTCCTCTTCGCCGTCCTTGTGCTTAACGTCGGCAAAGAGCGGCTCGGCGAGCAGATACACCACCAGAGCGTAATTGTCATACCTGCGGTGATTCTGCTGCTTTTGATGATGGGAATCCTTGTGGCAAAGGGCAGGCTTACCGCTCCGATGGGGGCATTCACTGAAAAGGCGCTTGAGAAGAATACCGAGGTCATAGGAAAGATGCTTTTCAGCAAATACCTGTTTCCGTTTGAAGTGGTTTCCGTGCTCCTCCTCATAGCGCTCATCGGCGCGGTGGCGCTGGTGATGAAGGAGAAGGGCAGCCAGGATTGAAGGGACGGTATCAGGCGGGACGTGCCCGCGGGAAAATATAAAAACATGTTGACCTTAACGCATTTTCTCATATTGAGCTTTATCCTTTTCTCCATCGGGGTGGCCGGCGTGCTCCTTCGGAGGAACATCATCATCGTCCTGATGTCGCTGGAGCTTATCTTTAATTCGGTGAATATCTCGCTGGCGGCCTTTTCATATTTCATGCAGTCGCTTAGCGGCACGATTTTCGTGATATTCAACATCACGATAGCCGCCGCCGAGGTGGCCATCGGCCTTGCGATACTCGTTACGGTGTATAGAAGACGTAAGACCGTCTACGTCGATGAACTCGACGAGATGAAAGGCTGAGAAGATGATAGAACTGGCTTGGTTAATACCGATGCTGCCCTTTACGGGCGCAGTCATCAACGGGTTTTTCGGCTCAAGGATGCCGAAGAAAACCGTCGGCCTCATCGCGTGCCTGGTCATGGCCGGCGCTTTTATAATTTCCAGCTCCTTGTTTATCAAGATACTTTCCCTGCCGGTTGACCAGCGTTCCATCGAGGTGACATATTTTACATGGATAGCAAGCGGCGCGTTCCATCTTGACATAGGCTTTTTGATAGACCCGCTCTCGACGCTCATGATAATGGTCGTCACGGGCGTGGGCCTTCTCATCCACATCTACTCCGTGGGCTACATGCATGAGGATAAGGGCTTCTGGAGATACTTCGCGTATCTGAACCTCTTTGTCTTTTTCATGCTCATGCTGGTCCTTGGCGGCAACTACCTTGTCATGTTCCTGGGTTGGGAGGGCGTCGGCCTTTGCTCCTTCCTCCTCATAGGCTTTTGGTACGAAAAGAAGTCCGCCAGTGACGCCGGCAAGAAGGCCTTCGTTGTAAACAGGATAGGCGACTTCGGCTTTGTCCTGGGCCTGTTCCTTCTTTTCTGGACGCTTTCAAGCCACGGCGTGACGTCGCTTGATTATAAGACCGTCTTTGCCAGCCTCCACCATATTGACACCGCCACCATAACGGTCATAACCCTTCTTTTGTTCGTTGGCGCAACAGGGAAGTCGGCCCAGTTGCCGCTTTACGTGTGGCTCCCTGACGCGATGGAAGGCCCGACGCCGGTCAGCGCCCTTATACACGCGGCCACGATGGTCACCGCCGGCGTTTATATGATAGCCAGGAACAACGCCCTGTATGCGATGGCGCCCATCAGCGGCGAGGTCGTGGCGGTCGTCGGCATCTGTACCGCGCTCTTTGCGGCCACTATCGGACTTGTGCAAAACGACATAAAGAAGGTGCTGGCCTACTCTACGGTCAGCCAGCTCGGTTATATGTTCGCCGCCGTCGGACTCGGCGCGTATACCGCCGGTGTTTTCCATCTCATGACCCATGCGTTCTTCAAGGGGCTCATGTTCCTCGGCTCAGGCAGCGTCATACATGCCATGGGCGGGGAGCAGGACATGAGGAAGATGGGCGGCCTGCACAAACACATGAAGATAACCTCCGTCACCTTCATCATCGGCGCCCTGGCCATAGCCGGAATGCCGCCTTTCAGCGGCTTCTGGAGCAAGGACGAGATACTCTGGGAGGCCTTTGAAAAGGGGCATACCATAATATGGGCCATGGGTCTGCTGACCGCTTTCCTGACGGCTTTTTATATGTTCAGGCAGGTATTCATGACGTTTACGGGCGAATGCAGGGCTGACCGCCATACGCAGGAGCACCTGCACGAATCCCCTAAGATAATGACTGTGCCGCTTATAATCCTCGCCATACTCGCGGCGGCGGGCGGCATCGTCGGCATATCGTTTTTTGAGGAAGGCACCGCCGCGCACCACTTCCTCAGCCCGGTATTTGAACAGGGCGGTCATGCGGCGGCGAATGTCGGCGGGCATGTGGCGCAAAATGGCGAGGCGCTGCACGGCGGCATGGAGGCTATCCTTATGGCCGTGTCCGTTGCGGCCGGCCTTTGCGGCATATTCCTTGCCGGTCTTTTGTACTATGCCCCGCTTAAGAAATACGCCCCGTCCTTCTGGAGGCCGGAGGTAATTGCCGCGGCTTTTAAGCCGGTCTACGCGCTCCTTTACAACAAATATTACGTGGACGAGATGTACGATCACATCATAGTCAACCCGATTAAGCGGTTTTGCGGGTGGTGCCTGTCCTTTGACCTCGGCATAATAGACGGCATCGTCAACGGCGCTGCATGGACTACGAGGTTATGGGCATGGCTGCTGCACAAATTCGACATCTACATCATTGACGGCGTAATTAACTCGGCGGCTACGTTCACCGGCTACAACAGCGGCTTTTGGAGAAGGCTCCAGACAGGGCGTCTCCAGAACTACGCTCTGATATTCGTAATCGGCCTGCTGATTATTGTCGGCAGCGCGCTGCTTGGTTGACGGCCGGCAGGGAGTTTTAAGTCCCGGTGTTTTTTTCAGGATACGTCAGGGACAGGCCGGACGGGTAAAGATACGTTAATCCATATGGCCATGACAACGAAGTTGGACGCGGGAAAAGTGAAATAATAAAATGATAGAGAACGCATTAGGTTATCCGATACTGTCAATACTTATCTTTATTCCGCTTCTGGGGGCGGCATTGCTCTTTTTTGTTCCGGGCAGGAATAAGGAGATGCTCAGGTTGACCGCGCTCGGATTTACGCTCCTTAACTTTTTTGTCAGCATCCTGCTGTGGGTGAACTTCGACAGTTCCACCTACAAGATGCAGTTCGTCGAGAAATCCAGATGGATACCGTCTATCGGCGTTGATTACTTTCTCGGCATGGACGGCATCAGCATCCTTCTTGTGCTCCTTACCGCCTTCATCGCGGTCATAGGCGTCCTTTGCTCATGGTCGGCGATAGAAGAGAGGGTCAAGGAGTACATGATACACATCCTGATCCTTGAAACGGGCATGGTCGGCGTTTTTGTTTCCCTTGACCTGGTGCTCTTCTTCCTGTTCTGGGAGGTAGGTCTCGTGCCCATGTTCTTCCTCATCGGCATCTGGGGCGGCAAAAGGAAGCTCTACGCCAATATCAAGTTCTTCCTTTACACTCTTTTCGGCTCGGTATTCATGCTGGCGGGCATAGTCGCGCTCTACTACGCGCACGGCAGCGCCACGGGCGAATATACCTTTAACCTCTTAAAGCTCTATGAGGTCACCTATCCATATAACCTTCAGTGGTGGGTCTTTGTGGCCTTCTTCCTCGGCTTTGCCATAAAGGTGCCTATTTTCCCGTTCCACACATGGCTGCCGGACGCGCATGTCGAGGCTCCGACGGCCGGCAGCGTCATACTTGCTGGCGTGCTTCTGAAGATGGGCACATACGGCTTTTTGCGCTTTAACATGCCGCTTCTGCCGGAGGCGACGGTCGTCTTCACGCCCGTTATCATCGCCCTCGCGGTCATCGGCATCATCTACGGCTCGTTCCTCGCGATGGCCCAGAAGGACATCAAAAAGCTCGTGGCCTATTCAAGCGTCAGCCACCTTGGCGCGGTCATGCTCGGCATCTTCGCGCTTAACCAGCAGGGCCTTGACGGCGGCGTCCTTCAGATGATAAACCACGGCATCTCGACGGGCGGGCTCTTCCTCGTCATCGGGATGATATACGAAAGACGCCACACGAGGATGATCTCGGATTTCGGCGGCATCGCCAAGGTCATGCCGGTCTACTCCTTTTTTGTGATGGTCATCGTCTTTTCGTCCATCGGACTGCCGGGAACCAACGGCTTTATCGGCGAGATACTGATACTCATGGGCGCGTTCAAGGCAAGCACGCTGGCCGCCGTGTTCGCGTCCACGGGGGTAATTCTCGGCGCGGCATACATGCTCTGGATGAATCAGAGGTTCATGTTCGGCAAGATAACGAATCGCGAGAACGCCGCGCTTAAAGACCTCAACCTGCGCGAGGTCGCCATTTTAGTGCCTGTATTGATACTTATCCTCTGGATAGGCATTTATCCCAAGCCGTTTCTGAAGCTGTCGGCCGCGAGCACGGCGCACCTGATTGAAGTCGTAAAGAGCCGCACCACTTTGACCGAAGTGGTCGGGGACGACACGTGGGCCGCCCACTCCGCGCACGCGGCGGAGCATTCACCCGCTAAAGCAGGGCACGGACACGCTCCTTCTGCGCATAAAGGAGAAGACAGATGACAGCCGGGATGCCCATTTTATCCATATTAATCTTCTTTCCGGTCATCGGGGCCCTGTTTATCCTCTTTGTCATGAACAAGGAGAGGGCGGAGGAGATACGCTGGGTCGCGCTTATCATCTCAGCGGTGGAGTTCCTCATCTCCCTCTATCTGCCTTTTACGTTTGACAGGCACAACGCTGGCTTCCAGTGGGTGGAAAAGACCGTCTGGATAAAGCGCTTTGGCATGAATTATTATCTTGGCGCCGACGGCGTGAGCATGCTCCTTGTGCTCCTCACCACCTTCGTGACCATCGTGTGCGTGCTGGCCTCATGGAGGGATATTTCCATTAAGCTAAAGGGCTACATGTCCCTGCTGCTGCTTGTAGAGACCTGCTCTCTTGGCATCTTTTTATCGCTTGACCTCTTTTTGTTCTACATATTCTGGGAGGCCGTTCTCATCCCGATGGTCTTTATCATCGGCATATGGGGAGGCATGCGCAGGCTCTATTCCGCGATGAAGTTTTTTATCTTCACCTTCGTCGGGAGCCTGTTTATGCTTCTGGGCATCATCGCGCTCTATTATTACCACGGCAAGATGACCGGTGTTTACACGTTTGACACCGCGATACTCTTTAATAACCCCATAGCGCCGGATATGCAGTTCTGGATATTTATCGCCTTCTTCCTTGGTTTTGCGGTGAAGGTGCCGCTGTTCCCCCTGCATACGTGGCTGCCGGACGCGCACACCGAGGCCCCGACAGCCGGGTCCATCGTCCTTGCGGCGGTGCTCCTCAAGCTCGGCACATACGGGTTTTTAAGGTTCAGTCTGCCGCTCCTGCCGAACGCGAGCATGAGTTTCGCGCCGCTTATGATGTTCATCTCTTCCGTGGCCATTATCTACGGCGCGCTTGTGACCATAGCTCAAAAGGACATGAAAAAGCTTGTGGCATATTCAAGCGTCAGCCACATGGGCTTTGTCATGCTCGGCATCTTCGCGCTTAATCTCGAAGGCCTGAAAGGCAGCCTCCTGCAGATGGTAAATCACGGCATCTCCACGGGGGCGCTCTTCCTTATGGTCGGCATGATCTACGAGAGGACGCACGACCGCACCATAGCGAGCTACGGTGGTCTGTTTAAACCGGTGCCCGTCTACGGCACGTTCTTCCTCATAACTGTGCTTTCGTCAATGGGCTTTCCGTCAACGAACGGCTTTATCGGCGAGCTTTTTGTCCTTCTCGGAACTTATAAGGCGAATTGGGCCTACGTTATCCCTGCGGTCATAGGCGTGCTGCTCGGCGCGGCATATCTGCTCTGGCTCTTTCAGAGGGTCTTTTTGGGAGAGGTCTTACATCCGGGGGCGGGGGCTGGGGCGGGCCGTCACCCGCTTAAAGACCTCGGTTTAAGGGAGACGTTGACCGCGCTTTCGTTTGCCGTATTGGTCTTCTGGATAGGGATATGCCCGCGGTCCATCCTTGATGTGATGGAGCCGTCATTGAACCGCATCGTGAGGCAGGTCGAGCGGAATTCCAAAAAGGCCGCTGAAAACAGCGCATCCGCCGTTGCTCTTGTGCTTAGCGCTGAAAACTCCTATAACCCTCAAAACGACCCGGATGTGGAGCGCGGCTATCAAGAACATCAGGAGGATTATCAGAAAACCAAGGAGAGGCGTGAACGAGACGACGACGCGCAACGGCAGGACGGACAGCCTCACAATGAGGAACAGTGGAAGCGAAATCAATATCCACAGGGCGATAACGATCCTTACGGAGTAAAGAAAAGTCACGATCAACCACAGAATTAGTCCTAACACGCCGTTTGCGCCAATCGTTGCGCCGTTGTTTCACTATGGCGGGTCGGCGCCTGAACTGAGAAGATATCCTGCTATGGATTTTTTTACGTGCCAAAGATAGAATAGCTGGAGTCTGGAGACATATAATATGCTTGAAACCTTGAATATCAACCTTACCGCGATCCTGCCGGAGATACTTCTGACAGCGCTCGCCCTGTGCGTGATGGCGCTTGACCTTATCATGCGCAGGGGCGCGAGCAGGCTCGTGCTGGGCTACCTTAGCATCATCGGCCTTCTGATAATCCTGCCGGTAAGCTGCGTAAGCGTCATTGACGGCGCATTTTACGGCGGCATGGTCAAGGCAGACGGCTTCTCAGCCTATTTTAACGCCATATTCATCATCGCGGCCATATTCACCATCCTGATTTCAATGGACTATCTGAAGAGGGTGAACATAAACAAGGGCGAGTATTACTATATCGTGCTTTTCGCAACGCTCGGCATGATGGTCATGGCGGCGTCGAACGACCTTGTCAACCTCTATGTGGGCCTCGAGCTGATGGCGCTTTCTTTCTATGTGCTTGTTGCCATAAGGACGGCCTCATCCAAGTCCGTCGAGGCCGCGCTCAAGTATTTCGTCCTTGGGGCGTTGTCATCGGGCGTGCTCCTTTACGGAATATCGTTCACTTACGGCGTGGCCGGGACAACGAACTTCACCGAGATAGCCTTTCAGGCCAGGCGGGTCACGATACTTGACCCGTATCTGCTTCTGGCGATAGTATTTATTATCGTGGGTTTCTCGTTCAAGATCGCACTTTTCCCGTTCCACCTCTGGTCGCCGGATACGTATGAAGGCGCGCCAACGCCCATTGCCGCTCTATTGTCAGTCGGTTCAAAGGCGGCGGCGTTCGCGGCGTTCATGAGGGTCTTCCTTGTAGCATTACCCGTCTATCAGCCGCATTGGTCGCGGATATTCTGGGGCCTTTCGGCCGCGACAATGCTCTATGGCAGCGTCGTTGCGATTTCTCAGAAGAACATCGTAAGGATGCTTGCTTACAGCTCCATAGCCCACGCGGGCATTATCATGATAGGTTTTCTCGTGACCAGCGATATGGGCGCGGCAGGGGTCATGTACTACCTGCTGGTCTACGCGTTCATGAACATCGGCGCCTTCACGGTAGTGACCCTTTTCATAAGGAGCTCCGGCAGGGGAGAATCAATAAGAGATTACAGGGGCCTTGCCGTTAGGCATCCGTGGCTGGCCTTTGTCATGTCGATATTCCTTGTGTCGCTGGCGGGCATACCGCCGACCGGCGGCTTTACGGCGAAGTTTTTCATCCTTTCCTCGGCCATTAATGCCCAGTACTACTGGCTCGCGGTCATAGGGGTGGTCTCCACGGCGATTTCGCTCTTTTTTTACGCCAAGGTCATTTTTTACATGTATCTTAGCGAGCCTGATGCGTTGACTGAAGGTACCGCCGGAGGGGCCGCCGGAGGGGCCGATAGAGACTTGCCTATAATGAGCTCCGCGACATGCAACATAGTCCTTGTTGCCGCGGCTGTCGGCACGGTGTTGCTCGGCATATACCCTACGCCGTTTATCGATATGGCTATAAAGGCGGTTAAGCCGTTTTTCCTGACGTAAGGATGATGACCCCTTCCTTTTATCCTCCCCCTTCACGGGGGAGCAACTGTGTTGTCAAGAGTCATATATCGTAGTGCGAGGCTTCAGCCTCGCTTCCCCGCTTAAAGCCTGCGGGGACATGGTTTTGCCGCATCCTTGCGTGATTGCAACAAGCTCGATAGAAGTCTCGCACTACGATTTTTCTCTCTCCTCCCCCCTTCACGGGGGAGGGCAGGGTGGGGTGTTAGCAGGCTTCTTGCCGGCGAGGCAGTCGGCAGGGTGCTAAGCGGCAAGCAGGATACGGCGCTGAAGATTTAATTGTAAAACAAAAGGAAAAACCAATGGCACACGGCGGGCACGACGATACTCACGGCCACGACACGCACGGCGGCGGGCACGGACATGGTAAGGATACGCAAGGCGCCGAGGCTACGGTAATCCCCCTCCGTCCCCCCTTGGAAAGGGGGGAAGTATATTCTCCCTCGGATGAGGCTCGCAGGCGCTGGTGGTCTATGCCCTTTGACGCCACGACGAACTTCTCCCTTCTTGGCTATTTCCTGGGCTGGATCATGGACAGGAACAATAAGAGAGTGGACATGCAGCTTAAGTGAGCGATTCCGGCCTTTCCCTCCTTAATCCCCCTCAGTCCCCCCTTATAAAGGGGGAAAGTATAATTCCCCTCTTTTCTAAAGAGGGGTTAGGGGAGATTAAAGGGTCGTAAGATGAATATCCGCTGCGAAAAAAGATCTCCAGCCAAGATAAACCTGATACTGAAGGTTTTGAGAAAACGGAGCGACGGCTATCACGAGATATTCTCCGTGATGCAGGCCGTGTCGCTTTTTGACCTTATTTCAATGGAGGTCGCAAGCGGGGAAGGCATAACTGTCCGGTGCAGCGACCCCAACGTGCCTTCGGACAGCTCAAACCTCGCGCACAGGGCCGCCTCCATCTTCCTTGGGCGGTCCGGCATAAAAAGGCGCGTTGACATCGTTATAGACAAAAAGATACCGGCAGGCGCGGGCCTTGGCGGCGGATCGTCGAATGCGGCAACGGTGCTCATGGGCCTCAATGATATGCTCGATGCCGGGTTTGGGGAAAAGGAGCTTATGGAAGCAGGCTCCGCGCTCGGCTCGGATGTGCCGTTCTTCATGCTCAGCTGCCCTGCCGTGGCAATGGGCAGAGGGGAGATACTGCGGCGCATAGCCCTGCCGCGTTATCAATATGTTCTGATAAACCCGGGCTTTAAGGTCTCCACCGCATGGGCATACAGCAATTTAGACTTGACAAAAAAGGTTGAAGATAATATTCTATCATATTCTGGGGCATATTCTGAGGCAGTCCTTGGTGATATTGACAAGCTGAAGGATTGTCTTGCAAACGACCTTGAGCTTGCAACATTGCCGGAACATCCTGAGCTTACGGCTGTTAAAAAGGCCCTTGTTGACAGCGGGGCTGACGGCGCGCTTATGTCCGGAAGCGGGCCTACGGTTTTCGGGATTTATCGGGACGGCGCAGCGGCAGATGCGGCCTTCGCTGAATTGAAGGAAAGATTTGCGGCAAAAGGGTATTTTATATTCCGGGTCGAGGGGCTGTAAGCCTGAATTGAACGGGCATTCGCGGGGACAAGGGGAGAGGCTTTCGCCGATTGGGGCGTCGCCAAGCGGTAAGGCACGGGGTTTTGATCCCCGCATTCGGAGGTTCGAATCCTTCCGCCCCAACCATCATAATATCAATAAGCAAGGCGGCCGGTTGTAAGGCAATGGCGCCGCATTGCGGCGTCAGCTTTGCCCGTCAACGTTCAGTAAATTCAAAAAGGGCAGTCTTTCATATGATTCTTGATAAAGTAAAGGTCTTTGCGGGGAACTCGAATAAAAACCTCGCCATGGAGATATGCTCACAGCTCGGCATTGAACTCGGCAAATCCGAGGTCAAGAGCTTCAGCGACGGCGAGGTTTACGTTGACGTGCAGGAGAGCGTGCGCGGCGTTGACGTTTATGTGGTGCAGTCCACGTGCATCCCGTGCAATGACAACCTGATGGAACTGCTCATCATGCTTGACGCCTTCAAGAGGGCGTCCGCCGGTTCCGTCACCGCGGTCATACCGTATTACGGTTATGCCAGACAGGACAGGAAGGTCGCTCCGAGGACGCCGATTTCGGCTAAACTCGTCGCCGATCTTATAACGGTCGCCGGCGCCACGCGCGTGGTCTGCATCGACCTCCACGCAGGGCAGATACAGGGGTTCTTCAATATCCCGGTCGATCATCTTTACGCCACGCCGCTTCTTTCGGATTACATAAAGAAGAATTTCAAGGACGATATCGTCTTCGTATCGCCTGATGCCGGGGGCGTTGAAAGGACAAGGGCGTATGCCAAGAGGCTCGGCGCGACTTTGGCCATCGTTGACAAGAGGCGGCCCAGACCGAACGTATCCGAGGTCATGAACATCATAGGAGACGTAGAGGGCAAGGTGGCCATAATACTTGACGACATGGTTGACACCGCAGGGACGCTGACGCAGGCGGCGGAGGCCATCATGAAGCACGGCGCAAAGGAGGTCTATGCGTGCTGCACGCACGCGGTGCTTTCCGGCCCGGCGATTGACAGGATAAACAAGTCTTCGATAAAACAGCTTGTCGCCACGAACACCATACCTCAGCGCGCGGAGGCGATGTCGGATAAGATAAAAAGGCTGTCTGTCGGCCCTCTTCTGGCCGAGGCCATAAAGAGGATACACTGCGGAGAGTCCGTAAGCTCGCTTTTCGCCTAGGCGGGCAGGGAAGATTTTCGAGTTCAGGCAAGCGGCATGGCGCCGCGGACGGCGGTTTTTGTTTTTGTGCTCAGGCGTGCGTATCGCAGGGCGGCAGCCTTGCTTTAGTGCATTAGCAGGTTGCTGAAAAATCCAGAACTTATTCTGGCTGCTCAAAAAGTCCCAGATGCAAGGAGTCGAGGATTGAGGAATGAGGCGTAGTTTTCTCTACGCCGCAGTGACGAACGACGAAGACGACGCCGCAGATGGGACTTTTTCAGCAGCCTGTTAAGAAGCAAACAACGGAGGAAGAAGATGGAAAGGATAGGACTTACTGTTACTTTAAGGGATCTGACCGGTAAATGCCCGAATAAGAGGCTCAGGAAGGCCGGGCGCATACCCGCTGTTCTATACGGCAAAGAGATGAAGGATGCCGTATCCCTTTCGCTCGACAAAAAGGAGCTTGATAAGGTTCTTCACACAGGGGCAGGCGGCAACGTCCTTGTTGACCTGAACATGGAAGGCAAGAAAAGAACGGCGATGTTCAAGGAGATAGTCCACCATCCGCTCAAAGAGACGATAGAACATGTTGATCTCGTCGAGGTTCTCATGGACAAGCCGATCATGGTCAGCATCCCCGTTCATGTCGTCGGCAAGGCCGCCGGCCTGGCCTTCGGCGGCATAATCCAGCAGGAGGCGAGAAAGCTGAGGATAGAATGCCTCCCTGCCGCGATACCGGACGCCATTAACGCGGACGTGACGCTCCTGGGCATCGGGCACTCGCTGCACGTGAAAGACCTGGTACTTCCGGAAGGCGTCAGCGTCGTGGACGACATGGGCATGACGGTCGTGTCCGTGGTCGCTCCGACGGTGGAAGTCGCGCCTAAGACGGCTGAAGAGGTCGACGCCGAACTGGCAAAGAGCTTTGAGGTGAAGGAAGAGGCCGGGAAGAAGGAAGAGGGCAAGGAAGAGAAGAAGAAGTAGATTTCGCACTAATCCCCCTCTTTCCTAAACATGTCCCCGCATGTCTTAAGCGGGGAGAGGGGTTAGGGGAGATTATTTTTTTCATCCTTCCACAGAGGGTAAGGTCTTTTGCGGCTTATCGTAGGACTGGGCAATCCCGGCCCCAAATATGAAGAGACAAGGCACAACGTAGGCTTCATGCTGGTGGATGCCGTTGCAAGGGCCTTCAATATCCGTTTTGAGCGTTTGGGACGAAGGGCGCTGTGGGGAAGCGGCGTCATAGCCTCAGAGGAGGTCATCCTCGTTAAGCCTCTGACCTTCATGAACCTCAGCGGAGGGGTCGTAAGGGAGTTCTGCGAGAGATACAACGTGCCTGCCGGGTCGGTTGTCGTGGCGTTCGATGATTGCGATCTGCCGCAGGGGCGCATAAGGCTTAGAAAAAGCGGCGGGAGCGGCGGCCACCGCGGAGTCGGTTCCATTATAGAATGCATTGAAAGCGCGGAGTTTCCGAGGATCCGCCTCGGTATCGGGAGGCCGAAATACGGAGAGCTTAACGATTACGTTCTGAGGCCGCTGGCCCCTGATGAAAAAGAGGCGCTTCAGGATATGCTCCAAAGAGGCGTCGCCTCCGTTGAGACGCTCTTGAAAGAAGGCATTGAAAGTGCGATGAACAAATTCAACCGCTGATTGGCGGTCGCGCTAAGGGCGCGGAGTAATCCTGTTAATTTTTCTGTTATACCTTTGCATCCGCCTGCTTGCTAAATGGACAGCGGCAAGGGGTATAACGGTTTTTTACTGACGGTTGTTTTATACGGCGGCGGCAGTTCGCTTAATCAAAAGAGGGGGCACAAAGGTAATTATGGAAAGTATTTCAACCATGCAGGGAATTACAAATTTTTCGCCGATACTCGGCATCATCGGCCTGGTATTTGCCTTCATCATGTATCTGTACATCGCAAAGCAGCCTGACGGCAATGCCAAGATGAAGGAAATCGCCGGGATGATCCATGACGGCGCTATGACCTACCTAAAGACGCAGTATCTGATACTCGTTATATTCATCGTCGCTGTTTTTATCGCGCTCAGCGTGTTTATAGGTGTCCCAACGGCAGTCGCCTATGTCGCCGGCGCGATATCATCGATGCTGGCCGGATACTTCGGCATGAAGGGCGCCACCAAGGCAAACGTCAGGACGGCGGAGGCGGCCAGCAGGTTCAAGCCCGCTATGGCAAGGGCGCTGTCAATGGCCTTCCTCGGCGGCTCTGTCATGGGCATAACGGTAGCAAGCCTCGGCGTCCTTGGCGTCGGCGTGTTCTTCATTTTCTACGGCAAGCCTGAGACGGCGTTTATTATCAACGGCTACGCGATGGGCGCGTCATCCATCGCCCTCTTCGCGAGGGTCGGCGGCGGCATATTCACCAAGACCGCCGACGTGGGATCAGACCTTGCCGGAAAGATAGACGCGGGCATACCTGAGGACGACCCGAGAAACCCGGGCGTCATAGCGGACAACGTCGGCGACAACGTCGGCGATATCGCCGGCCTTGGGGCGGACATATTCGAGTCTTACGTGGGCGCCATTATCGCGGCCATAGCCATCGGCGCAACGGCCGTGGCGGGCGGCGTTGACATCTCCGGGCTGGCTTCAAGCAGCGTAGCCCTCATGTCGTATCCGCTGATACTGACGATGGCAGGCCTTGTCGCATCCATCATCGGCGTTCTCATGATGAACATTCTTGAGAGGTTTGACCCGGCGGCCGCGCTCCGTTATGCGACCTTCATCGCAACCGGCATATTCCTTGTGCTCGGTTATTTTGCGACGTCCCTGTCAGGATGCAAGCTGCCTGTCTTCTGGGCCGCGGCGGCGGGGTGCATCGGCGGCATTGCCATAGGTCTTATAACAGAGCACTTTACTTCCGGAAAACCTGTTGAGAGGATAGCGGAGGCGTCGCAGACAGGCGCAGCGACAAACGCGATAGCCGGTCTTGCAGTAGGCCTGCAGAGCACCGTCCTGCCGGTCCTTTGCATCTGCGCCGCGATATGGCTGGCGAACTACTTCGCCGGCATCTACGGCATAGGCATCGCGGCGGTCGGCATGCTTGCCACCACCGGCATGATAATGAGCGTTGACGCATACGGCCCTATCGCGGACAACGCCGGAGGCATCTCGGAGATGAGCGGCCTTGGGAAAGACGTCCGCGCCATCACCGACAACCTCGATGCCCTCGGAAATACCACCGCGGCCATAGGCAAGGGCTTTGCCATAAGCTCGGCGGCCCTTACGGCGCTGGCGCTTTTCACGGCATACGCGCAGGCGATAATCGCAAAGACAGGCAAACCTTTTGATATAATTATCACCGATTCAAACGTCGTCATCGGGCTGTTCCTCGGCGGTGTCCTGCCGTTCTTTATCGCAGCGCTGACCATGACAAGCGTTGGCAAGGCGGCCTTTAAAATGGTAAACGAGATAAGGCGCCAGTTCAGGGAGATACCCGGCCTTCTCGAAGGGCGCCCAGGCGTAAAGCCAGACGTCAAGAAGTGCGTTGACATTTCAACAAAGGCCGCGCTTACGGAGATGATAGCCCCCGGCGTCCTTGCGGTGGCCTCACCCGTGCTTGTCGGCTTCATCCTCGGCCCGTACGCCCTTGGCGGAATGCTCGCGGGCGCGACGATTTGCGGCGTCATGCTTGCCATATTCATGGCAAACGCCGGCGGCGCGTGGGATAACGCAAAGAAGCACATTGAAAAGGGAAACCTCGGCGGCAAGGGTTCGGACGCGCATAAGGCCGCCGTCGTCGGCGACACCATAGGAGACCCTTTTAAGGACACATCAGGCCCTGCCATGAATATTCTCATAAAGCTCATGAGCATAGTCGCTCTGATTATAGCCCCGCTGCTTGTTTGATGCGGTAGTTTTTTGATTTTATACGGTGGGGCCGGCCATGAGGCCGGCCCCGTTTTTTTTGCAGTGCAAACAGGCGCGTCTCCGGCAGCGGAGCGGCATAAGCAGGGCAATGGCATCAGCCCCGCTTATAAATTAAGAGGAGATTTTGAAATGGGTTTCAACTGCGGCATAATCGGACTTCCCAACGTCGGTAAATCAACCATATTCAACGCAATGACCGCGGCCGGGGCGCAGGCGTCGAACTACCCTTTTTGCACCATAGACCCTAACGTCGGCATGGTGCCGGTAAGGGACGAACGCCTCAAGACGCTTGAGGCGCTTGCAAAGCCTGAAAGGGTCGTCCCGACATCCGTTGAATTCGTAGATATAGCTGGGATAGTAAAGGGCGCGAGCAAGGGCGAGGGCTTGGGCAACCAGTTTCTCGGCCACATCAGAAGCGTTGACACCATCGTGCATGTGGTTCGCTGTTTTGCCGACCCGCTGATAATCCATGTCGAAGGCAAGGTCGACCCGAAAGGCGACATTGAGATAATCGAGACGGAGCTGATACTTTCCGACCTTGAGTCAATCACGAAAAGGCATGAGAAGGCCGAGCGGTTGGCCAAATCCGGCGACAAGGCGGCCGTAGAGACCATGCCTTTATATAACGCCGTCAAGTCCTGCCTTGAGGCCGGCCGTCCGGCAAGGAGCATCGCTGCGAAAGAGACCGCGCACGCGGTAAAGGAGCTCAGCCTCCTTACCGCAAAGCCGATAATTTACGTTGCCAATGTAAGCGAGGATGACCTTGACGGCCTGTCTGACGCCGCTAAAACGGTCAGGGAGGTGGCCCAAAGTGAAGGCGCGGCCTTCGTGCCTATCTGCGGAAAGATCGAATCGGAGATAGCGGAGCTCTCGGAAGACGAGAGGGCCGGGTTCCTTAAAGACCTCGGCATCAAAGAGTCCGGCCTCGGCAGGCTTGCCGCTGCGGCGTATAAACTTCTCGGGCTCATAACCTTCTTCACGGTGGGCAAAAAAGAGGTAAGGGCCTGGACTATCATCGAGGGGGCAAAGGCCCCTGAGGCCGCGGGCGCCATCCACTCGGACTTCGAGCGCGGCTTCATAAAGGCCGAGGTGATAGCGTATGGCGACTTCGTGAAATACGGCTCCGAAGCGGCCTGCCGCGATAAGGGGCTTCTGCGCATCGAAGGCAAGGAATATTGCGTCAGGGACGGCGATATCATGCATTTCAGGTTCGGCGTCTGACCGCTGTTGTTTTTTCTGGTGTGTTTCACCCACACATGCTGTAAATAATATATTGATTTTATATCATGAAAGAGGCGGGTATGGGCCATTAAACAGCCTATATCCGCCTTTTTTTACTTTTAGGTCATGCTATGTGTATGTTAGGCAATATGTGCTTGACACGCACATCCATGTATGATATAGTTATTATCATGATAAATTAACTAATCTGCCTGCATGTTCCGTTAAATGACATTTTGCGTAAATTGACATGTATTGACCTTAGCATGTCCATATCAAAGGCCGGGAGATTTTCATGCGTTTCTTTCGGTCTCATGTTTTTTTCAGCCACTGTGAATGAACGGCAGCAGTTTGTCCGGCCGGCTGGCCCGCCAGCCGGTTTGTTGTTTCATATTTGCGCGGCGCCTAAAAAATCCCACAAGGCAGAGTATAAACTTGTCAAACGGAATAAAAGCGGATGCCGATATCTTTTATAGTGGGCTCAAGGGCGACGGGGTCGGGATTCGAGACATTCTCTGGCCCCTTGCCGTTTTAAGCCCAAGGGAGCGGGCGGTCTTCACGGAGTATCATTACTGGAATTCGCACATGAAGCATATTGCCAGCAGTCATAGAATATCTGTCGGGAGGGCATATGAAATACTCTACAGGGCGGAACAAAAGATCGCGTTTTCAAGGTCACAGGAGGAGAAGGAAGATGCCTGAGCACCCGAAGGCCGCGCAGCCCTGCAGGCCGGAGTTGACGGAATCGGAATATAAGACGATAAAGCAGTATCAGTCAATGGGGCAGACGCTCGATGAGCTGCGTGTTTACGGCTACAAGGCAGGCAGGGAAAGCATAATAAACCGCGCCTGTGACGGCGGCCAGTCCAACGGCCACGGCTGGCTTACGGCCACGAAGGCCGTAGAGGGGCCGGACTTTGAATAGCACGGCCTGTTTAATGGATTTTACGTTATGATTTAAAACACAGGTTTTTTGTTCCTTGTCTCAGCATTGTCCGGTGAAATTAAACATGTCCCCGCGGGCTTTAAGCGGGGAAGAGCTGAATCTTTTTTTGTCCCGTTGAATCTCATTTTTTTATTCTTCTAAAGACAACAGCGCCGCGCAGCCAGAGCGGCGGCGCGGCGCTGTTTTTTAAAGAGGCGTTGTCAGTTGTCTAAAGATTCATTTGGGTTTTCGCCTGTTTCTGTTTTTTCCATCTGCCACGCCGCGCCGCGATCCAACGGGTAACTTCCGACGGCCTGCTGATCAATGAACATCTGGACGATATCCTGAGTGCCGGGTTCATCAAGGAATTTTCTCAACTCCTCTGTCACGGTGTCCCAGAGGTTTTTGTTCGCTTCATCGTTATAGAGGTTTTTATTTGTCTCATCCCTCAGTTGAAGCTCGGAATCAATTTTGTCGTATGTTTCATTGAACGAGTCGCTGAGGCCGCCATACACGTTCATGAATTCACCGGCATCAGTTCCTTCGAGAAAGGTTTTGAGCATGTCAACTTTGTATGTTGTTATTGATGCGCCTCGATTCCACAGGCCGTAGGCTATCTCCTGAAGGCTATTTCCTCCAAGGAAAGGGTCTGCGTTGTAATAAATTGCATTAGGCATATGGTATCTTTCATATATGAGCCCATGACCTTTATTTGTGATAAGATGTCATATCTTTCTTTGGTGTCGTCGAGATTCTCAGAGTAATTATAGTTATACGTTGTAACCGCGTCTCCCCATGTTCCTTCATCGAACTGCCCAAGTCCAATATAGGTTTTTCCTTTTTTGGTATGCTCTGCCAGCGGGTTGAAGCCTGACTCAATGTTCATGGTGGCAACGAGCGCGGCAATCTGCTCCCTTGATAAACCCATATTCTTCCATACGTCATGCGCAAGCTCGATTATGGCGTTCTTCTGAGGCTCGCTCACGTTGCCCACGCCGTTATGGCCTTTCTTAATCCTGACATTTTTCCCTATCCAGTTCACTTGGTTGTTCGCCATCACTTTTCTCCTGTCTCGTTTTTAAGGTTATGCTATTCAGCAGTGTCCGGTAAAATTAAACGTGTCTCCGCAGGCTTTAAGCGGGGAAGAGTTGAATCTCTTGAAACAGTCCTCGCTTAAGGCATGCGGGGGGGGGTAAACCCCTGTTTCGGAGATATGTAAATTGGCTCTTGTTTTTATGTCATACCAGAGCTAATATGTAGGCTGGCGTAACGACCGTAATGAGCGCCGTATCGCGGAACGACTCTGGCGGAAAAAGAACTGAAATGAAATTTGACAGCTTAGACATTAATCCGGATATTCTAAGAGGGATCACCGATGCGGGTTTTGAGCATTGCACGCCTATCCAGGAGCAATCCCTTCCGGAATGCCTGGCGGGAAAGGACGTTATAGCCCAATCCCAAACCGGCAGCGGCAAGACCGCCGTCTTTCTTGTAACCATTTTCGGCAGGCTTATGGCTTCCGCGGCGCCCTCTTCGGTAAATCCCCGGGCCCTTGTAATGGTGCCTACGCGCGAGCTTGCCACACAGGTCATTGACGACTGCGTTAAGCTCGGCAGGCACCTGTCATTCAGATCCGTGGCGGTATACGGCGGGGTAGGCTATGAAATCCAGACGCAGGCCCTTAAGAAAGGCGTTGACCTCATAGTGGCAACCCCCGGACGCATGATTGACCTGTATAAATCAAAGACACTTTCCCTTGACAGTATAGAAATCTTCGTGATAGACGAAGCTGACCGCATGTTTGACATGGGCTTTGCCCCTGACATAATGTACATAGCCGGCCGCCTGCCCGGCAAGAGGCCGAGGCAGACGATGCTTTTTTCGGCGACGATAGACGATAACGTGAGAAGGCTCGCGTCACGTTACATGAAACCTGATCCGGTCATGATAGAGATAGAGCCTGAACAGGTGACCGTAAGCTCGATAGATCAGAAGGTTATCTACGTCTCGAATGAGGAAAAGCTCCCGGCCGTGATGGCGCTCCTTAAAAGGCCTGACGTAGAGCGAACCATCATATTCACTAACATGAAGCATACCGCCGAGACGGTCGGCAGGAAGCTCGTTGAGAACGGTTTTCCCGCAAAAGTTCTGACGGGAGACCTGAGCCAGGAGCGCCGCACCAGGGTCATCGAGGGCATGAAGTCCGGCAAGATAAAGATTCTGGTCGCCACGGACGTGGCCGCCCGCGGGCTTCACATAGACGGCGTGTCGCACGTTATTAATTTCGACCTGCCGGATGCCGCGGCAAATTACGTGCACAGGGTCGGCAGGACGGCCAGGGCCGGAAAGAGCGGCAAGGCATACAGTCTCGTTTGCGAGGACCATGTTCTGAATCTCCCTGAAATAGAAAAGTACATCGAACGCAAGATAGAAAGCGAATGGATAGAGGATTCGGAGCTTGTAAAGGATACCTCCTCGCGGCATAAGGATACGGCCAGAAGAGATAAACCCCTGAGGGGCGTCACGCCCTTTGAAAGAAGGGGCAAAAAGCCGGAGCCGGCGCATAAAGGCGGAAGGTTTTCCTCAAGAGACAAAGCCGGAGATAAAAATGTAAAACCGCAGCCGCGTCCGGCAAAAACGGACGAGCCCGGCGCCAAGGAGAAGCAGGCCGTTCAAACAGGCAATCAAGCTGTCCCTGAAAAGAAGCGCGCCGTCCATCCGGTAAAAAAAGAGACCGGGCCCGATTCGAAGCCATACAGGCACAGGCCGGAAAGGCGCTTTAAGAAGTATGACAAGGAGGGCAAAGTAAAAGCCGCCCAAGGCGGGTTGCCTGCCGCGCCGGAGCCGAAGCCGAAGTCAATATCTTACCCCCCTGCCGCCCCTCCTGCCCAAACAGGTCCAAAGGAGACCAAGGAAAAGCGCGGCATACTGAAACGGCTTCTTGGCTTCCTTAAGAAGTCCTGATTTTTATTTATCGAACTCTCCGAGCTTGATTATTCCGTCTTCCTGATTAAAGTAAAAAACTGAATTGCCGATGTTTGAACAAAAACCGGAGCGTCTTTTTGACGCTTCGGTTTTTGTTTTTTTGCGTTTACCTCAATCAGACCGAAGAGCTTTCGCAAGGCAAAAATGCGAAGGGCGGTCAAGCGTCCGAAAGTGCCCATTTTTTAATCAGGGGGTAGAATAATTTCACTCTTTTTATGCAATGAAAACGGCCAATTATGAATTTAGGGGTAGAAAGAAAACACCATAGGTTATGAACATGAAGGAGGTGAAGGTTATGGAATTTGAATCCGGTTCTTTTGATTCAACAGCTGATTGCGACGACGGGCAAAGGGCCAGGGCGTCCGGCAGGAATCGCGTCCTGCTGAGGGAGCCTGAAAGGTGTTTGAAATGCAATCAGCAGTTCCTGAGTCTTTACCCGCTTAGCGTTTGCGCGGAGCATGACGGGCTTGACAGGGTTTGACAGCTCACGTTGAAGGGGATATGAAAATGCGCTGAGTCAGAGGGATAAATGTGGCAATTGACTGGAATGAAATCCGAAGCGAATACGAAGCGGCCGGCCAGAGCGCTGCGCGGCTTGCCGCTAAACACGGCATCAAGGCCGACAGCATAAAAAGGCGCGCGGTAAAGGAGTCATGGAAAAAAGCTTCGCCGGCCCAAGAGTCAAAAGAACCTGATGTAAAGAGTTCAGCGCGAAGGCCCAGGGACATAACCCATGAACACAGAAAACTCTGGAAGGGCGTAAAAAAGAGACTGGTGAGCGGGTTGAAGAGCGCGGATTTGAAGGCAGGGCTTGAGGAGCTGAAGGTGGCGAAGGTCGCGGGAGAGGTGCTCTCCAGCGTGATAAAGGGCGAAAGAGAGGCATGGGGGCTGGATGAAGGAGGCGGCGAAAGGGTTGCGGACAATACAGGGGATATGCTCTCCGAGATGGCGGCCCTTACGGTTCCACATGGAACAGATGAGGCTGTGGAATGAGAACAGGCGTTTTGCCGTTGTGCCCGCAGGCAGGAGAAGCGGCAAGACCGAACTCGCAAAGAGAAGGCTCGTATTCATGCTGCCGGTAAAAAAAGATTGGCCGGATGCCCGCTACTTCGCCGCCGCCCCGACAAGGGGGCAGGCCAAGAGAATATTCTGGAGCGACCTGAAGGCGCTTATTCCGGCGAAGTGGATAAAGCGCGTGTATGAGACGGAGCTTTGCGTGACGACTATTTTTGGTTCGGAGATTTGGGTGGTGGGGCTTGACAGGCCTCAGAGGATAGAGGGCACGCCGTGGGACGGCGGGGTGCTTGACGAATACGCGGACATGAAGCCAGGCGTGTGGACTGAGAACATCAGACCGGCGCTTGCAGACCGCGGCGGCTGGTGCTGGTTCATCGGGGTGCCCGAGGGGCTCAACCACTACAAAGACCTCGCGGATTACGCGGCCAGCGGCGTTGACGCGGACTGGGGCTTTTACACATGGAGGTCGTCGGACATCGTCGCGGAGCCGGAGGTAGAGGGTGCAAGAAGGATTCTTGATCCCAGGACGTTCCGGCAGGAGTACGAGGCCAGCTTTGAGGGCAGGGCGGGCAGGGTCTACTACGCGTATGACGCTAAAAGGCACGTTGATGCCGGGATAGAAGTAGACCCGAAGCTGCCCATAGCCGTCTGCTGCGATTTTAACGTTGACCCGTGCGTGTGGGAGCTGGCGCAGACAGACGGAAGGTTAGTGCTGGTCTTTGACGAGATTGCCTTAAGAGACACGAACACATATGAGATGTGCAAGGAATTTTTAAGGCGGTACGGCCGTCACAGGGCCGGGTTCGTGGTGCATGGAGACGCCGCCGGATCGGCCCGTTCCACCGCGGGAAAAAGCGACTACGCCATCATGATGGAGATGGGTTTTAAAGACCAGCGCGTAAAAAGGTCGAACCCGGCGGTGAGGGACAGGGTGAACGCCGTGAACAGCATGCTCAGGAACGCACGGGAGGAGGTGCGGCTTACGCACCATCCGCGGTGCGCGCAGCTGAGAAAGGATTTTGAAAAAGTCGAATGGACGGACGGAGGCGTTGACATTGACAAGGCAAGGCCGGAGCTTACGCACGCGGCTGACGCGCTTGGATATTTTGTGGCGGCCGAGTTCCCTTTGACAACTACAAAGAGGGATCCGGCAAGGAGGTTTTACAAGTAGCCTGCCGATGACGCGAACGAGCGGCATTAAACCCTGCGAAATAACGATTAAAGAAAAGAGGTGGGACAGTGACAAGGGAAGAACTTGAAAAAAGGCATCAGGACTATGAGGCATGGATAGAGGAGTGGAGGTTCTACGTGCGTTCGTATCTGGGCGGCAAGGTCTACAAGGACGGGGATTATCTGCTGCAGCATCCCTTCGAAAGCGCGGCAAATTACAGGCGGCGCAAGGAGATAAGCTACTACTACAACTATTGCGGGCCGATAGTAGACATATTGGTGTCGCACCTTTTCAGGCGCGAGGCCAGAAGGGAGTTCGGCTCGCTTTCGGGCGATCCGCTCTTCCAGTCGTTCCTGAATGACGCTGATTTTGACGGGAGCACCCTTAAGCATTTCATGCGCGAGGCGCAGAGGCTTGCGTGCCTCTACGGCAGGGTGTCCATAATGGTGGACAAGTCCGCCGCGCCTGTGGCCACAAGTCTTGAGGCCATTGACCGCGATGTGAGGCCCTATGTGACCATTGTGACGCCGGAGCACATGCTTGACTGGGAGTACGCAAGGCAGCCGTCGGGCAAATCAGAACTGAGCATGGTGAAGATAAAAGAGGACGGCGGCGCCTGCCGCATCTGGACAACGCAGGGCTGGGAGCTGTGGGAGGCGGATAAGAGCGGCGGCGTGAGACTGCGTGACGCAGGGGAGCACGGCCTCGGCGTGGTGCCTGTGGTGAACCTCTACAACAAGAGGACCGGCATACGCATGATCGGCGCGTCCGACCTGCAGGACATCGCGGACATCAACAAGAATATTTATTATTTATGCTCGGACGCGAAGGAAATAATCGAGAACACGGCCTTCCCGATGCTGGCGGTGCCCTATGAAAAAGGCGGGTCCGAGGAGATGAAGCAGCTGGGGCCGAGAAATATACTGCAGTTCGATCCGGCGGAGCCCAACGCGCGCCCGATGTGGCTTGAGCCGCCGCATTCATCGCTCACGGAGATAAGGGAATGGGTAAGACAGGATATCACCGAGATACACAGGATAGCGAAGATGGGCGGCGTGAAGGCGTCGGAGGACTTCACCGCGGTCAAGTCCGGCGTCGCGCTTGAGCTTGAATACCAGCAGCTGTATTCGGCGCTGAGCGAGAAGGCCGACAACCTCGAACACGCGGAGGCGCAGATACTCCGCCTCTGGGCCGCGTGGGAGGGCAAGGTCTTTGACGGGCAGATAGACTACCCTGACGACTTTTCCGCGCGCGACATAGACAGGGACATCGAGAACGCGATAAAGACGCTGGCGGCGCGCATAGATTCGCTGACCTTTAGAAGGGAGCTTCAAAAGAAGATAGCATCGTCGGCGCTCCCCAAGCTCGATGAGGCGCTAAAGACGCGGATAAACGGCGAGATAGACGCCAGCGTAACGGCGCTGTAAGCAAGCCGGAACCACCACCCTGCCCTCCCCTTGAAGGGGCTGAGCCCCCTCAGGGGGTTCAACCCCCGCGAGGGGGGAGGAGATAAGGAAGGGGTCATCGACCGGCCTTTCAGCCCCATGCCCGCCGGTGACGGTAGACTTGAGCGTCGTCAAGATGCCCGACGATACCCGCCGCGTCGTCGCATCCAGCCCGAACGGCGAGGTCGTAGGCGGCGTTGATATCCCGGTCGAGGCCGCAAGGCCCGTGCCTGCCGTGCCTAAGTGGGCGGCAGGGATGTCCGTCAACCTCTTAGACCGCATGCCCGGAGTCTTTATCGACCGGGACTTCGGGCCGTTCAGAATGGGCGCGGAGATTAACAGGGTATCCGGCGCGGGCATGGATGCGCGGGTCAGGGTGGGGGTGAGGTTTTAGACTGAGCGACCAAAGCAGGTCTATCTCTGGACTGAACCCCTGGAATGAGACACTCGAATATGGCACACTTGGCACAGAGCGGAGGTGTCCAAGTGACAAAGAAACGAGTGGGACGGCATCCTCAGGCATTTAGGCAGATGGCCGTCGAACGGCTGAAGCGATGCGATA
>JACRNL010000008.1 GCA_016234935.1 Deltaproteobacteria bacterium
ACGCGTTACTCACCCGTGCGCCGCTCTACTCACGGAGTTGCCCCCGCTTTCTCGCACGACTTGCATGTGTTAGGCGCGCCGCTAGCGTTCGCTCTGAGCCAGGATCAAACTCTCCAATTAAAGTTTCAAGTTTGATTTAAAAAGGTTAAAAAAGGGTTGACAGGTTGACTGTGCTTGCTATTTAGTTTTCAAAGAGCAGACTCACTCATTATAATGATACCACCAAACGCAACAGATGTCAAGCAGTTCGGGATATGACGGCTTCTCGAAGTGAGACTTTACATTATATCTATTTCAAAAGACGTGTCAAGAGAAAACTTGACCGGCTGCAGATTTAATTCCGATTAACTTCTGATTAATCCCGTCAAGTGGAAGTCCAAAGGGCTTACTTGAGGAGCAGCGAGATTGTTTATTATAGTGATTTTTAAAACCTTGTCAAGAAAAAACAACCCTCTTGAAAAATCTTTTTCCGACCTGCAATAAAAGCCCTTTATCCGTAGTCACCTCGGCCCTAAGATCAGTCACCCTGACGCCGTCTATCCTGACCCCGCCCTGCTCTATGAGCCGTATGGCCTCGGAAGTGCTCTTAGCAAGCCCGGCCTTGACCATGACCTTTGCAATCCATACCCGCTCCCCCTCGGCGCTGACGCCCACCTCCTCGATATCCTCGGGCGTCTCCTTCCTGGCGAAAAGGGCCTTGAAGCCCTCCTTCGCCTTCTGCGCCTCCACGGCCCCGCAGAACCGCGCCGTAAGCTCGAATGCAAGGGCCTCTTTCGCCTCCTTCGGGTGGATTGCCCCGGCCTTTATCGCTTCGACCCTTTCGCCGGGGGCACCGCTCAGCAGGTCGTAGTAGATCATCATCAGCGCGTCCGATATGCTCATCACCTTGCCGAATATCTCATGCGGCGGCTCCGCTATCCCGATATAGTTGCCGTAGGACTTGCTCATCTTCTGTACGCCGTCGAGGCCAACCAAAAGGGGCATGGTCAGCACCACCTGCGGCTCTTGGCCCATCTCCCTCTGGAGTTCCCTGCCGACAAGGAGGTTGAAGAGCTGGTCCGTTCCGCCTATCTCCACGTCCGACTTCAATACGACGGAATCGTACCCCTGTATAAGCGGGTATAGAAACTCGTGTATGGCTATTGGGCGGCCCTCCCTGTATCTCTTGTGGAAGTCGTCCCTCTCAAGCATCCTCGCCACCGTGTACTTGGACATGAGGCCGATGAGGTCGGTCGGAGTAAGCCGCTCCATCCAGGAGCTGTTGAATACCACCTCGGTCTTTCGCTCATCGAGTATCTTGAATACCTGGGAGGTATAGGTCTTCGCGTTGGAGAGCACCTCTTCCTTTGTCAGGGACTTTCTGGTCTCGGACTTTCCGGTGGGGTCGCCGATCATGCCGGTGAAGTCCCCTATCAGCAGGAGCACGTGGTGGCCGAGGTCCTGAAATTCCTTTAATTTCTGAATAAGCACAGTATGTCCAAGATGTAAATCGGGCGCTGTCGGATCAAACCCGGCCTTAACCCTAAGCGGTTTTCCTTTTTCAACAGCTGCTACAAGTTTTTTATAAAACTCAAATTTATTACCGATAACATTTACTGCATTCCGTGTCAGAAAATTAATTTGTTCTTGTGCCTGAGTAGGTTGGATAGTCATAAATTATTTCTCGCTATTAACAAAAACCCTGCCGGGTGCTCGATCGGTATTGGCTCCGCCCGGCTTCGCTATGCGTTTTCAAACGGCATCTTGAGCCTCTCTATCGACCTTGCCCTGCCGTCCGCCCCGACCGCAATCACCACGCCCTGAAGCTCCACCCCCCTGGCCGCAACGTCGAACTTCACCGGCATCTGGCTTATGAACCTCTCGATGATCGACTCTTTGCGCATCCCTATCACTGAATCGGTAGGGCCTGTCATTCCGGCATCCGTTATAAAGGCCGTGCCGTTGGGCAGAACCCTTTCATCCGAAGTCTGGATATGCGTGTGCGTGCCGATAACGGCGCTCACCTGGCCGTCCAAATACCACCCCATCGCGGCCTTTTCGGACGTCGTCTCCGCATGCATATCGACGATGATGACAGGGGTCTCCTCCCGTATCCTAACTACGGCGGCGAGGCCGGTCTTGAAAGGGCACTCCACGCTCTCCATGAATACCCTGCCAAGGAGGTTCAAAACGCCCACCTTGACCCCGGTTGCGCCCTCGAATACGCCCCAGCCGCATCCCGGGGCCCCTGCCGGATAGTTGGCGGGCCTTAAAAGGCAACCCTCCTTCTTTATATAATCGTATATCTCTTTTTTGTCCCAGACGTGGTTGCCCGTGGTGATGACGTCTATCTCGAGCCTCTTAAGCTCCGAGGCCACCTCCGGGGTGATGCCGAAGCCCCCGGCGGCGTTCTCTCCGTTGGCTATGACGATATCGGGAGAGTGCCTGTTGATGAGGCCGGGGAGCAGTTCCCTGACGGCGTTTCTCCCGGGCCTGCCTATTATGTCCCCTATAAAGAGTATCTTTGTATTTCCGCTCATAAATGGAGTCTGCCGCCCGCCGTTATAGGTCCATCAATCACACCGGCAGCCAGGCTGCGGCGTATCCGTTGGAACTTACGTTGAAGCTCCCCGCGGCTTAGGCCGAGGGGAGCTTCAAAATGCAAGAAAGTCTATTTCTATTCGCCCGCTCGACCCTAACCCCAAGCCGCGGGCCGTGCCGCTCGCTATGCATGTTCATTACACGGGAAATGGCCCTCAAACCGGCCTTTACGACCCGGTGTCCCCCCTTAAACCAAAAAACCGCGCGGATCACCTCGCGTAGTCCACGGCCCTCGATTCCCTTATGACGGTGATCTTTATCTGTCCCGGGTAGCTCAGTTCCTTTTCTATCTTCTTCGCTATATCCTTGGATAGAACCACCGCGCCCTCATCGGTCACGCTCTGGTTCTCCACCATCACCCGTATCTCGCGGCCCGCCTGGAGCGCGTAGGATTTTTCCACGCCCGGGAAGCCCCTGGCTATCTTCTCGAGGTCGTCGAGCCTCTTCACATAGGTCTCGAGCATCTCCCTGCGCGCGCCCGGACGGGCCGCCGAGAGCGTGTCGGCGGCCTGCACCAGCACGCCGAAGATCGACTCGGGGCTGTCGTCGTGGTGCTGGCCTATGGCGGCCACTATCCTCGGGGCCTCGCCGTATTTCTTGGCGAGCTCGGCGCCTATGGCCGCGTGCGGGCCTTCGACCTCGTGGTCGACGGCCTTTCCTATGTCGTGCAGGAGCCCGGCCCTGCGCGCCACCTTTGTCGGCAGCCCCAGCTCCGAGGCCATGACCCCGCAGATGAAGGCGACCTCGAGGGAGTGGGCGTATACGTTCTGCGCGTAGCTCGTCCTGAACTTCAGCCTCCCGATGAGCTTCTGTATCTCCTTGTGTATGCCGTGGAGCCCGGTGTCGAATATCGCCCTCTCGCCGGCCTCTACTATGGACTGCTGGACTTCGCCCTCGACCTTGGAGACGATCTCTTCTATCCTCGAAGGGTGTATCCTGCCGTCGGCTATGAGCCTCTCGATGGATATCTTGGCTATCTCCCTTCTGACCGGGTTATGCCCGGAGAGTATCACCGCCTCCGGGGTGTCGTCTATTATGATGTCTATCCCGGTGGCGGCCTCTATGGCGCGGATGTTGCGGCCCTCCCTGCCTATGATCCTCCCCTTCATCTCCTCGTTCGGGAGGTTCACCACGGACACCGTCCTCTCCGTCACGTATTCCCCGGCGTACCTCTGTATCGCGAGGCTTATTATCTCCTTGGCCTTCTTGTCGGCCTCGGCCTTCGTCTCCTCCTCTATCCTCTTGAGGAGTTTGCCGGCCTCGAGCTTGGCCTCGTTCTCCATCGTCTCCATGAGGATCCTCTTGGCCTCTTCCGTGGACATGCCGGCCATGCCCTCGAGCTTATGCCTCTGCGCGGCTATCAGGCCCTCTATCTCCGTTTCCGAGTCCTTTAGCTTTTTCTCCTGGGCGGCGAGGCCCTTTTCTCTCTTCTGGAGATCGGAATCCCTCCGCTCGATGGCTTCGAACTTCTTGTCGAGGTTCTCTTCCTTGACCTGCAGCCTCTTTTCAAGCGCCTGTATCTCTTTTCTGCGCTCCTTGTTCTCCTTCTCGAACTCCATCTTGCCCTGGAATACGATATCCTTGGCCTGGAGTTCCGCCTCTTTCTTGGTGTTTTCAGCCGCCTTCTTCGACTCGGTTATTATGGAGTCGGCGGTGATCCTGCCGGCCTCCGTATTGGCCTCTTCTATCCTTTTCCTCGTTATAAACCCGACTCCGACCCCTACAAGTATCGAAACAACCGCGATAGCAGCGACGATTATTATTGTAGATATCTCCATAACTGACCCCTTTCCGCCTTTATTTTAAAAAGATGGCCTTAAAGCCGCCCTCCGCCAACCCCTGAAGATCAACGGAACTCCGCCGGCGCGTTCACAGGCCACCTTTACCTGACCATAGCCGCGGGGTTCTCCCCCGCGTTGATGCGCGACCCCGCTTAAACCCTGATTATTCTCTTTTCGGTTATGATGCCCGAGACCCTGACGTCATGGCTCTCAACCGGTATCTCGCTCTCTATCACCTGGAAGTCGTAAGCCAGGCCGATTATATGGCCGTTGAACGTGCCAAGCGCCCTGTCATAATACCCCTTGCCGTAACCGAGCCTTGAGCCGCGTGCATCAAAGGCCACCCCGGGCACAACCACAAGGTCGAAGGCCTCTGGCCCTGTACTCTGCGCTCCTTCCGGCGGCTCCAGGATATCGTACCTGCCGGGGGACAGCCCATGAAGCCCGGCCACCTTGAAAAACGCGAGATGTCTGTCTTTGCCGTCCACGACCCTGGGGTAATACACCTCTTTGCCTTCCTCCGCCGCCTTCTGGAATATGTCGTCCGTGAGCACCTCGTTCTGAAAGCTCGAATACAGAGAAAGACGCATGGCCCCTCGGAAAAGGCGTGTCCCTAAAAGCCTTTTCTGTATCTTGAGGCTCATGCGATAGACGTCCTCGAACGCCATGCTACGGCGCTTCTCAAGGAGTTCCCTGCGTATGCGCTCCTTTAGGAGAAACCTGTTCATCTACCTTTGCTTTGAAAGGAACCGGGGAAGGATGAGGAGGATGAGCTTGAAAATCAAGGACAGACCGTACCGCACGCCCCGCGCTTCACGCTAAGGGGGATTACTTCTCCATCTCCTTATAAACGGGGGACGCCTCTAATCCGTGCATATCATAAGGCTATCCGGGAAAACCTTCTCAATCGTTCCCACGCTGGAGCGTGGAAACGACCCCGAATCTTGAAATCTTTCCGAATACCGTCCGCCGTCCATATCGTTTCAATCCTCATCCGGCCCGAAGGCCGGATGCAATGTCCTCCCCCGCGCAAGCCGTGTCATGGTAATTTTGAACCTGTCTTTTAGAACAGGTGGGCGCCTTAATTAATAGTTTTCGACTTTCCCTCAGGGGGACGCGCCGTCCACATATCAGGGAAGGCTCCCTTATTTAGAATGTTGGTTCTAAAATATACCTGTGATCACGAGAACCGCAGGGGAGGATGGAAACTATGCCAATCTGCCGTCTATACGCAGAGCAAGCTCTTCCGACCTCTTTCCCAGTTTTTCAAGCATCTCCTTTGTCTTTATAACCTCTCCGGTAATATTCAAGGCGGCCAGCAGCGCCAGGTCCAGGGTTGATACGGCCTTTGTATTCTCCTTAACCTCCTCTATCTTATTGTTTAGGTAGTTTTCCACCGCGCGCATGTACTCCTCGCCCTCTTCGCTCTTAACCGTGAGCCTGTGCCCATGTATCTTCAGTTCCGCAGCCTTTTTCAAACCAACCTCGCGTAACTTCTGGATTGAAGCCCCCGGCGGTCCGGCAGGGGACCTTCTAAATATTTTTAAAGCCTCAGGCGCTCTGGATGAACCCGTCGAGCCTGTTTAAGAGGGTGTCGACCTTTCCCTTGACCTCGACCTTCTCCCTCTCAAGCCTCTTCAACTTCTCCTTCAGGTCTTCCACCTCCGCGCCCTTTGCCTCGACGGCGCCTTTCATCCCCGCGTTCTCGGCCATGAGCTCCTCACAGTGCTTGAGCAACTGTTCAACGCCTATCTCCAGCCGTTCAAATTGTTCAAGCGCCATGCCGGATGCCCTCCAATCCATTTATATATTACTTTTTTAAAAAAAAGAAGTCAAGGTCTAATGCTTATGCCTGCGCTTATCTACGATATAAGGCGCGATTGCTTCACTACGCAATGACGGTTGATTAAATCTTTGCGGCGGCGGGCGTTTCCTTCCGTCGAATCTTAAGGGAACCTCCGATTAATTATGTTTCTCTGTCATTCTGAGGGAGTGAAGCGACCGAAGAATCTCGTAACTTGTTTATTTTATTATCGTCGAGATTCTTCGCTTTGCTCAGAATGACATGCTATCGTGAATTAATCAGACCTTCCTTAAGTTCAGCCTCGGATGCGGCAGGAGGAAACTCCTGCCGCCACCTGTAAGATTGAACCCGAATGATTCGTGGTTGCCATACGAAATTCAGGGTTGAAGCTCCCCGCGGCAAGCCGCGGAGAATGCGCTCGCTATGCATGTTCAGGTTGCAAACCTGAACCCGCCAGAAGCGTCCATTTTCTTTACACTTTACATATTCATCCATCCTATTGTTTCTTTTCATATTTTTGAAAACTTCAAGACATGTCTGAAAAACCATGTATCTTTTCTTTACACTTCCCTGAAAATCCGATTTTTAAAAGCGAGGAAAAACAAATAGTTAAGATATGGCACGAATATTGCTTTCTTATAGAGCATCCGTAAATATAATCTGAGGGAGGAGAGGTTTTAATGTCCATTCACGGCAGGGGCGGGCGGGTGTTTTTTTATCTTTTCGGTCTTTTTTGCGTGGCCTTACTCGCTTACGGCTGCAATGCCGGCAGGGAAGGCGGGCAGACGCTCAAGCTCAACACTGAATACCAGGCGGTTCTGCTCGACAATGGCCAGGCGTACTTCGGCAAGGTGGAACAGCCCGGCGGGGACTTCATCCTTTTAAAAGACGTCTTCTACATCCAGAGCAGGGTCGATAAGGACAAGAAGCTCGTCGCCAACGTCCTCATCAAGAGGGGCGCCCAGGAGTGGCACTCCCCCGACTCGATGCTTGTAAACTCAAGGCACGTGATATTCATGGAGCCGGTGTCGCCCTCCTCCAAGGTGGGGCAGTTGATAAAGGAGGAGAAGGCCAAGGAGGGGAAGAAGTAAAGGAAGCTCTGATTAATTCGTCTAAGCCGTCATTGCGAGCCGCCGCAGGCGACGTGGCAATCTCTAAGTTGTTGATTTCCTTGAAGACGAGATTGCTTCGCGGAGTTTATCCTGAGCGAAGCGAAGGGCTCGCAATGAC
>JACRNL010000004.1 GCA_016234935.1 Deltaproteobacteria bacterium
CGTTCGACGGCCATCTGCCTAAATGCCTGAGGATGCCGTCCCACTCGTTTCTTTGTCACTTGGACACCTCCGCTCTGTGCCAAGTGTGCCATATTCGAGTGTCTCATTCCAGGGGTTCAGTCCACGGCCTTGGAAATGGCAAAAGAGGTTACGGATTGCTCCGTAACCCCTTGATTTACATGGTGGGCCGCGCAGGGATCGAACCTGCGACCCGCTGATTAAGAGTCAGCTGCTCTACCAACTGAGCTAGCGGCCCGCGCAAACTGTTAAGAACTAACAGGCTGCTGAAAAAGCTTCATCTACTGCGTTGTCTTCGTCGTTCGTCACTGCGGCGTGCCCAAAAGCACGCCTCATTCCTTACTCCTCGACGCCTTGTATCTGAGGCTTTTTAAGCAGCCTGCACGAGTATATTAATTTTTCAGCACCCTGCTAAAGCTAAACCGTAAAAATGCCGAACTATATAGAAAACGTGGATAAAACCCTCTTTGGCGGCTGGTGCGCCTGAGAGGATTCGAACCTCCGACCCTCGGCTTCGGAGGCCGATGCTCTATCCACTGAGCTACAGGCGCTCAAACATAATCAGCTTAATTTATTAAAAAAAAACGGCTTTGTCAAGAAAGATAATTTCATGAAAGATAATTGCCGCCCGCCTCAGGCCATTTTTAGCGGCCTCGGCGCGGCGTTTTCACAGGACTACTATTATAATTCAGGCGGTTGTGCTAATATATCAGCAGGTTGCTGAAAAAGCCCCATCTGCGTCGTTGTCTTCGTTGCTCGTCACTACGGCGTAATTACCATTACGCCTTCGTTCCTCGCGCCTCGCCGCCTAGCATCTGGGGCTTTTTGAGCAACCTGCACAATATGGGGAGTCTTTCAGCAGGCTGTTAGAATAAATTGTATCAGCTCTTAACGGCAGCGCCCCTTTAAAAAATGTTCAACTTCATTAAAAAAAGCCTGCATTTAAAGATTCTCCTTCTCATGATCGGCATCATGACCCTGGCCATGGTCATTGCCATCACATGGGAATTGAAGAACCGTGAGAACGCGCTCATTGAGGAAAATATCCGGACGAGCAGATTCATGGCGAAACCTATATTGAGCGACATATACGATCACATGACCGAGGGGAGGGCCGACCTCGTGCGCTATCTTATAAAATCCCTCGGAAACATGAAGGACATAGATCTGCAGATAGTAAGAAACAACGGCGTGGAGGAGGCATTCAAAGACCTCAAGACCATACGCGCCGTTGAAAAAGAGTACGGCAGGATACGGCCGGAGTGGCTCGCCGACCACCCTGATGAGCAAAACAACAGGGCAAAGGGAGTGGACTCCGCCAAATTTCAGAGCGCCCTCAGGTCATACAGGGAGGACTGGAACCGCGGCCCGACATATTACATCGAAAAGGACAAAACAGGAAAAACATCCTTCACCTATCTGCTGCCCATCGAGAAAAATGCCGCATGCAACGGCTGCCACGCAAGCGAAGGGGCGCGCGGCATACTCATGATCTCGACGCCGATGGACAGCGCCTACGGCGCGCTTAACCGGACGAGGAACCAGTGGATCGTCTCCGGCATACTCGGCATACTGGCCGGCTCCCTGCTTCTGTCGCTCCTCATCAGAAGGTCTATCACCGGGCCGGTAAAGAAAAACATGGAGGTAATCAAGCGGATAACCGACGGCAAAGGCGGGATACACGAGCGCGTGGAGGCGTCATCTGAGGACGAGATAGGATACCTCGCAAGCGCCTTCAACAACATGCTTGACGCCCTCGAAAAAAGGGAGCAGGAAAACAAGAAACTCTTTGCAATGGTCGAAAAGAGCAAGGAGGAGTGGGTGGCGACATTTGACGCCATCCATGACCTCATCATGATCCACAGCCCCGACAGAGGGATATTAAAGGTCAACAAGACGCTCGCGCTTAAACTGGGGCTTACGCCCGGCGAGCTTATCGGCAAAACATGCTGCGACGTGCTCTACAAGGCGGATAGCCGGCACGAAAACTGCCTTGACAGTTTGACCCTCGGGGCGGGAGAGGCCTCCTGCATAGAGGCGGACGACCTCGCGATAGAAGGCACTTACGAAATAACGAGCTTCCCCGTGCACGACGAGCGCGGCAATATACAGGCTGTCGTGCACATCGCAAGGGACGTCACCAACGAAAAGATCCTGCGCCAGCAGCTCCTTCATTCAGAAAAAATATCAAGCGTAGGCAAGCTCGTGGCCGGCATAGCGCACGAGCTCAACAACCCGCTGATGGGCATAATGGGGTTCAGCCAGATACTCATAGACATGCCCGGCGACACGCGGATAGAGGCGGTCAAGGACAAGCTCAGGAAGATCTATCACGAATCGCTGAGGACGTCCAAGATAGTCCAGAACCTGCTCACCTTCGCGCGCACGAAAAAAACTGAGCGCGAATACAGAAGCGTCAACGACCTGCTTGAACATACCCTCGAACTCAAGGAATATTCGCTGAAGTCCAACAACATCGAGGTCGTCCGCGCGTTCGAGCCGGACCTGCCCAGGACCATGATAGACATCTATCAGATTCAGCAGGTCTTCATAAACATCCTGAACAACGCCGAAGACGCGATGACGGCCCGCGGCGGCAGCGGCAGGATCGAGGTGAAGACGAACAAGGTCAGAAGCCGCATCAGGATGAGTTTTACGGACAACGGCCCGGGCATACCCGATCAGATAATCCACAAGGTCTTTGACCCGTTCTTCACGACAAAGGACGTCGGCAAGGGCACCGGCCTCGGCCTTTCCATCACGCACGGCATCGTCACCGAGCACGGCGGCTCCATAGAGATAACCTCTCCCGAAGACGGCGGCACGCGAGTCACCGTGGAGCTGCCCATCGTGGAACAGGAGCAGTGGACCGAGATACAGGAAGCCCTGGAAAACGAAACTCAGCAGGAGAAAATGCCCGGCGAGAAGGTGCTTATCGTTGACGATGAAAAGAACATACGGGAGGCCCTTGCGGACATTCTAACGCACAAAGGCTTCCATGTGGAGATAGCGCGTGACGGCCAGGAGGCCCTTGAGCATCTTGAGCGGGTCAAATTCTCCATGCTCCTGACAGACGTCAAGATGCCGACATTAAGCGGCATAGACCTCTACGACGCGGTGCAGAGGAAGCACCCTTACCTGAAGGACAGAACCATCATCCTGACCGGCGACGTCTTCAGCCAGAGCATACGCGAGTTCCTGGACAAGACGGGCTGTCCGTATATCCTGAAGCCCTTTGCAATGAAAGACCTCATGGCTATCATCAACAAGTTATTAAGCAATTGACGGGCATCGCCCCATTACTCTGCCGTTCGTCGTCCATTATCTGCTATAATCAAAGACCGTGAAGGTCTCGGTAATAATCCCCGCGCTTAACGAAGAGGAAAACATCTCCGGCGCAGTCGCGTCCGCCGGCAAAGGCGTCGAGATAATCGTCGCCGACGGCCACAGCACGGATAGTACCGCGCGCGTTGCCCGGGCGCTCGGCGCGCAGGTCTATCAGGCGGCGCAAGGCCGGGGCGCGCAGATGGACGAGGCGGCGGCAAAGGCGGCGGGAGACGTCTTTGTTTTTCTGCACGCGGACACGAGGCTTCCGGAGAGTTGGCTGGAGGCCGTCACCGGAGCGTTAAAGGACGGGCGCGTGGCGGGCGGCGCCTTCCGGCTGTCGATAGATTCCGCGGGCATCGGCTTCAGGCTAACCGAAGGCCTCGTTACGCTTCGCTCCACGCTTTTAGGCCTCATCTACGGCGACCAGGTCATTTTCGCGAGAAAAAACGCCTTTTTAAAAGCGGGCGGCTTCAGGAAACTCCCCTTGATGGAAGACGTTGATTGTGTTAAGAGATTAAGGAGGCAAGGACGGTTCGTCCTTCTTAATCTGCGCGCAACTACAAGCGCGCGCAGATGGACGGCCAGGGGGATGGTTAAAAACACCCTTGGAAACTGGCTGATGCTCTCGCTCTACATGGCGGGAGTTTCGCCACGGCGGCTCTGCAGATGGTATTACAGATGAACAAACGCTCACGTTGACGCCGGCATAATGCTATTCATAAAAGGAGGATTTTCATGGAATTCAAATCAGTGGATTCGATATATGACTATTTGAGGGGGATTGCAAGGGAAACAACGGACGGCATGCACGTCGTGGGCGAAGACGAGCTCCGGGAAGACTCCATGGAGATTCTCATCTACAACGCTGTTTTCAATCCCAAAAAGGACGTTCTCGACAGGACGCGCCTCGTCATAAAACAGCTTGCCGCTAACCTCGGCATAAGGTCCGCTTCCATCCAGGGGCTTTACGAGGCGATGGGCAGAGGGGATTGCTCCGGCTTCACGGTTCCGGCGGTCAACATCCGCGGACTCACCTACGATACGGCGCGCGCCCTCTTCAGGTCGGCTAAAAAACATAACTCAGGCGCATTTATATTTGAAATAGCCAAAAGCGAGATAGGCTACACCGAGCAAAGGCCGGCGGAGTATACCGCGTGCATCCTTGCGGCGGCCATAAGGGAGGGCTGCAAAGGGCCGGTCTTCATACAGGGAGACCACTTTCAGGTAAACGCAAAAAACTTCGCAAAGGACAAAAACGCCGAGATAGACGGCCTTAAAAAGCTCATAAAAGAAGCCGTGGAAGCGGACTTTTTGAACATAGACATCGACTCATCCACGGTCGTTGACCTTTCAAAGCCGGACGTCGCCTTGCAGCAGAGGCCGAACTTCGAGACAACGGCGATCCTCACGGATTACATCCGCCAAATAGAGCCTAAAGGCGTGACCATTTCCGTGGGCGGAGAGATCGGCGAGGTCGGCGGGAAGAACTCGACCGAAGAGGAACTGCGGGCCTTCATGGACGGCTACCTTAAAACCCTCGGCAAGGGCAAAAAAGGCATCAGCAAGATAAGCATCCAGACCGGAACGTCTCACGGCGGCGTGCCCCTGCCGGACGGGACGATCGCGAAGGTTAAGGTCGACTTCGACACCATAGAGCGGCTTTCGAAGGTCTCCCGCGAGGTCTACGGCATTGCCGGGGTCGTCCAGCACGGGGCGTCCACCCTGCCGGATGACGCCTTTGACATATTCCCCAAACGCGCCGCCGCCGAGGTGCACCTGGCAACGGGCTTCCAGAACATGATCTACGACAGCCCCGCCTTCCCGGAAGATCTGAAAATGGAAGTCTACAAGCACCTCGCCCAAAAGCATTCCGATGAGAGAAAACCCGGCGACACGGAGGAGCAGTTCCTTTACAAGACCCGCAAAAAAGGTTTCGGCCCCTTTAAGCGCCGGATGTGGACGATGGACTCAAAGAAAAAAGAGGCTATCGGCAAGGAGCTTGAGGCCCGCTTTGACCTCCTTTTCGACAAGCTCAACTGCAAGGGCAGCGCGGATTACGTAAAAAAGTGGATCGCATGAACAAAGCCGCGAAAATATGCAGTTGAAAAATGCTATATTATATGTTATATTTAAAAGCTAAGCTCGGTTTTATCCGCGGCCACATGGCGCGTCCGAATCGGCAAACATACAAAAGGAGCATCTTCAACTAATGATCCCGGCAACACAGTTAAGGGTCGGCATGACCATACTTTACAACAAGGAACCGTACAGGGTGGTGACCGTCCAGCACATAACCCCCGGCAACTGGCGCGGCATGGTGCACACGAAGCTCAAGAACCTCAAGACCGGCGGCAGCGTCGAGAACAGGTTCCGCTCAGAGGACAAGCTCGAAAGGGCGGCGCTTGAACAGCACGAGATGGAATATCTCTACGACAACGGCTCTGACTACTTCTTCATGAACAGCGAAAACTATGAACAGGTCTCCCTCTCAGCCGAAGTCCTCGGGGACAACGTCTACTACCTCAAGCCCAACATCAAGTTCATGATAGAATACTACAACGGTCTGCCCGTCGGCGTAGACCCGCCGAAAATCGTCGAACTGAAGATAGTCGCGACGGCGCCGAGCATGAAGAGCGCGACGGTCACGGCGTCCCAAAAGCCGGCAACGCTTGAGACAGGGCTTGTCGTGAACGTGCCGGGCTTTATCGAGGCGGGCGAAACGATACGGATAGACACCGCCGAATGCAAATACCTGGAAAGGGCAAAGGGTTAAGCGGCCACCTTCAAGGGGTTCGACCCACTTGAAGGGGTTCAACCACTGCCATTTAAGAACGGCGCATCCAAGCCCGAACCCTGAAGTCCGCGGTTCGGGCTTTTTTCATTTTATTCCGTTGTTCGTCCGTTCAAGCCAAAAGATAAACCGACATGAACATCGAAGAAAAATTAAAAACCCTGCCCGCCTCGCCCGGCGTATACGTCATGAAGGGCATATCAGGCGAAATACTCTACATCGGCAAGGCCAAGAGCCTGCGCTCGCGCGTGCGCTCCTATTTCCGCAAGGGAGGCGACGAGCGGTATGCCGTCAAGTTCCTCGCCGCGAAGGTAGCCGACATCGGCTTCATCGTCACCGCGAGCGAGAAGGAGGCGCTACTTCTCGAAGACACCCTCTGTAAACGGCACAGGCCCAAATACAACATCCGCCTCAAGGACTCAAAGACCTACGTCAGCATCAAGCTGACGGTCAACGAACGGTTCCCGCGCATCTCCGTGACGCGGCATATAAAAAAAGACGGGGCCAGGTACTTCGGCCCATACGTAAGCGCGAGGGACGTGCGCGGCACCATTAAGCTGCTCAGAAAGGTATTCGCCCTTTGCGCCTGTTCCCCCGCGGTCTTCAGGAACAGGGTCAGGCCGTGCCTCGATTTTCAGCTTGGCCTGTGCTCGGCCCCGGCCGCGGGACTCATAGGCGAAGCGGCCTACGCCAAACTCGTCAAGGGCGCGGTAATGTTCCTCGAAGGCAGGAACGCCGAGCTTATGAAGGCTTTAAAAGAGCAGATGGCCGGCGCGGCAAAGGCCCTTGACTTCGAGGAGGCCGCAAGGCTCCGGGATAAAATCGCGGCCATTGACGAGATGCTCGAAAAACAGCGCGTGGTATCGCACAGGGGAGAAGACCAGGACGTATTTGCGATGGCGCGGGGCCCTGCGGCTGACGTTATGCAAACCCTCCTCATACGCGGCGGCCGCCTCGCGGCGAGCGGCGGTTATTCCTTCAAGGCAACGCACCTCCCTGACGATGAGCTGTTATCCTCATTCATCACCGAGTACTACCGCGGCGGCAGGCATATCCCGGACGCGGTCATCGTGCCTGTAAGGCTCGACGACGCGCCCCTTATCCGGGAATGGCTCTCGGAAAAGGCCGGAAGGCGCATTGCGCTGATAACGCCCGTTAAAGGGGACAAATCAAAACTCCTTGAAATGGCCCGCGTCAACGCCCTTGAGACATTGAAGAAAAAAGAGGCCGCGCCATCAACGGACAATATCCGCGCGTCGTCCATCGAGGCCCTTAAGAAACGCCTGCGCCTTAAAAACCCGCCGGAGGTGATAGAGGCGTTTGACATCTCCAACATCGGCGCCGACCTTGCCGCCGGCGCGATGGTCACCTTTGCCAACGCCGAGCCGGACAAAAGCCGCTACCGGCTTTACAGGATACGGAACGCCGCCGGGCCTGACGACTACGCCATGATGCAGGAGACGCTCACCCGCCGGTATTCCGGAGGCGGCAACTTGCCGCTGCCCGGCCTTATCCTCATTGACGGCGGCAAGGGCCAGCTGAATATCGCCGTAAAGGTTCTGTCGGAACTCGGACTCAAGGGAAAGGTCGAGGTGGCGGCGCTGGCAAAGGACAAGGGGGAAGCGCCCCGGTCACCGGAGGAAAGCAAAGGTCTTTTTAAGAAACCCGCGGCTAAAGGCGAGCGCATCTACCTGCCCAACGTCAAGGACCCGATACTCCTCAGGGAAGGCTCCGCGCCGGATTTATTGCTGAGGCGCATTCGCGACGAAGTCCACAGGTTCGCCGTTTCCTACATCAGGCGTCTTAAATCAAGAACCGGCATCGGCTCTGTCCTTGACAACATCCCCGGCATAGGCCCCAAAAAGAGAAAAGCCCTTTTTGAAAGGTTCGCCAGCATCGAAGGGATAAGGAACTCAAGCGCCGAGGAGCTGACGGCTGTCGATGGAATAACGGAAAAACTTGCAAGGGCAATAAAAGAGGGGATTTCAAAAAACCTGCATTAAAAACCGGCCTCTATCTCCGGGCAGGCTTTTTTCATGCAGTCCTTCATGAAGGCCTTTGCCTTTGATATGAGGGCCTCGTCCGAGGCCTCAAAGCGCATGACGAGCACAGGCTGCGTGTTGGAGGCGCGCACCAGCGCCCATCCGCCTTCGAAGTTCACGCGGAGGCCGTCTATCCTGATGATGTCCTTAATCTTGAACTCCTCCGTGCCGCCGCCGATGGCGGCGCTTAATTTTTCTATCGCCTGAAACTTGAGATTGTCCGGGCAATCCACGCGGATCTCCGGCGTGGCGCACGTCCTGGGGATGCCGGAAAGAAGGGCCGAGAATTTAAACGCAGGGTCAGCCGCCCTTTTCCTGGCCAGTATCTCCACGGCCCTGCACGAGGAATATATCGCGTCGTCGAAGCCGAACCACCTGTCGGCGAAAAAGATGTGCCCGCTCATCTCCCCTGCCAGCGCGGCCTTTACCTCTTTCATCTTGGCCTTAATGAGGGAGTGGCCGGTCTTCCACATGACCGGGACGCCGCCGCTCTTTTTTATCTCGTCATACATCACCTGAGAGCTTTTAACCTCGCCCACTATCACCGCGCCGGGCGTTGTCTCGAGTATGTCCTTTGCAAAGAGCAGCATGAGCTTATCGCCCCAGATGACGCCGCCGTTTTCGTCAACGGCGCCTATCCTGTCGGCGTCTCCGTCGTAGGCTATGCCGAAGTCGGCCTTCTCTTTTTTAACGGCGTCAATGAGCGCGGCAAGGTTTTTCTCCACGGTAGGGTCCGGATGATGGTTCGGGAAACGCCCGTCGGGCGCGCTGAAAAGCTCCACCACGTCGCAGCCGAGCCGCTTTAAAAGCTGAGGCGCGACCGGCCCGGCAGTGCCGTTGCCGCAGTCAATGGCGACCTTCACCGGACGCTGAAGTTTGGGCAGCTTGAACTTTCCGGCCACGTAGTCCACGTACCTTGTGACGATGTCGAATGTTTCAACGTTGCCGGTGTCGGCGTCCGGAGCCGGTTTCCCGATAACTTCGTTGTTGATGACGTCTTTAAGCCTTTGAATCTCCCGGCCGTGTATCGTCTCTTTGCCGATGGACACCTTGAAGCCGTTATATTCGGGCGGATTGTGGCTTCCGGTGATCATGACGCCGCCGTCGACGTCAAGCATGTGCATGGAAAAATATTGAAGGGGCGTGGGGCACTCGCCTATGTCTATGCAGTTGACGCCGCTTTCGGCAAGCCCTTTTATCAGCGCGTCCCTGAGCGCGCCTGAGCTGAGCCGCACGTCCCTGCCGACACTGACCGTTATAGGGTCTTTAAGAAGCCCGGTTTTACGCACATAAACCGCGTAGGCCCTGCCGATAAGCTCGGCGGTCTCCGGCGTCAGGTCCTTCCCGTATTCGCCCCTTATGTCGTACTCCCTGAATATCGCGCCCGATACATTGGTCATCCTGAAATCCTTTTCAAGTTTTTTGTCTCCGCCTTAAAGCATCTTGCAAGCGGCAGCCTTTTTTCTCTTTCGCAGCGTCCTGAAGAATCCCTTTAAAAGCTCCCCTGCCTCGGCGTCTCCCACGCCGTAAAATACCTTCACGCTGTGATTAAGCCGCGCGTCGCTTGAGAGGTCGTAGACCGAGCCGCACGCGCCGGCCTTCGGGTCAAAGGAGGCGAAGACAAGGCGCGGTATGCGCGCCTGCAGCACCGCGCCCATGCACATGAGGCATGGCTCAAGCGTGACGTAAAGCGTCGCGTTGCCGAGCCTCCAGCTATTGGCCTTCTTTGCCGCGCGCCTTATAGCGGACATCTCCGCGTGCAGGGTCGGGTCAGCCCCGCTTTCCTTCGTGTTGTGTCCCCTTGCGATGACCTCGCCTGCGCGCACGAGAACCGCGCCAACGGGCACCTCCTCTTTTTTAAAGGCCTTTCTCGCCTCTTTGATGGCCTCGGCCATGAAAAAACCGTCTTTGTCCATGCGCTCGCGCTAATCGCCCTCCTGCTCAATGTCCCTTGCTGATTGTCTTTAAATTACAATAAAAAGCATTACGCGTCAAGGCGCGTTATCCGCGTAAAAAATGCATGGGCTTTAATAATTCTTTAACGTCCCGCGTTGTAGAATGAGGCCGTAGACGATGAATAGGAATCAGGACCGGACTGATGGACAGGACAAAAAAAGGATGGACTGACATGACTGACATACCGCACATGATAAAAGCGCTTATCGCGACGGCGATCACGGCCCTTGCCGTATCGAGAATATTAGCCGCGGCCATTTTGAGCGGCGCGATATAAAAAGCCGCTTCTCTTTTTCCGGCAGATACTACCCCGGCCTTTCTATCTCAAGGACTATCCTGCCATTTTTGAATATACGCACGTCCCCGGTAGAGCCGGAAATCGTTATAGCCGCGGCGTCCGTGACGTCGCTGATGCCCGCGGCGGCCATGTGCCTGCAGCCGAGGCCGGGAAGATGGCGATTCTCGTCCTTAAGCGCGGCGTCAAGGTGCGCTCCCGCGCTCATTACAACGCCGTCTTCGCGCACAAGAAAGGCCCCGTCCATAAGGGCAAACTCCTTGATGGTCTCATGCACGGCTTCATCCAGGATGTTGCGCGCCTGTTCGGGATATCCCTTGAACGGATTCATTATGAGCTGGCGCGATAGTTCATTCACCTTCGCGTAGTCGCCTATCACGAACGTGGCGCCAAGGGGCTTTCCCTCCCTGCCTTCGCCGGAGAGCTCAAGGGCGAGGCTCAATACGGTCTCCAAAACCTCCGGCCTTACCGTCTTCAAAAGCCCCTGCATGGCCCCCCTGGTGGTTATCACCTCGGTCTCCTTCGACAGGTCAAGCACGACCATCGCGTCAAGGACGCCGCTGCCGGCCACGCCGCCGAGGCAGACCACCCTGTCCGCGTTGCCTATGACCCCTCCGGTCACGCAGGTGATTATGGACAGCTTTATCTGCCCGATGCGCGTAAGCTTGAACGGCGGCAGCTTCACCACCGCTCCAAGCTCGTTTTCGTATGGCTTCAGCCCCTCTTCAGTAAAGGCATTCTGCGTCACGATAATGAGCTTCTTTCTATCCTGCACGCCCTTCCATACATCCCAGTCATCGATAGCGTCAATAAAAAGTATGACCGCCGCGCCGCCGATCTCCCTTAGCGCGCCCAAGGCGTTGCCAAGCATTATACCGTTTAAATCCGGCATGTCTTTTCCTTGAATTCAGCGTTATCTTGCCTTGCAGCGCGCTCGGCGCGCTTTAGCGCCGTCATCCTTTTATGCAGACAAGGGGCCTCAGCCTTGCCACCTTCTGGTTGACGCCCGCCCTGTGCATTATCTCAACGACCCTGTCAACGTCTTTATACGCGCCGGGGGCCTCCTCGGCCACGCCGGACTTGCTGCCTGATTTTATGACGATGCCTTGCTCGCCAAGCTCCTTTATCAGCACGCTCCCGCTCCACTGCCTGCTGGACTGCACACGCGACATGGCCCGGCCGGCGCCGTGCACGGCGCTCCCGAAACAGTCGGCCATGCCCTTTTGGGTGCCGCGCAGGATATACGACGCCGTGCCCATTGTCCCGCCGACAAGGAGCGGCTGGCCGACGCCCCTGTACCTTGCCGGAACCTCTTCTCTGCCCGGCCCGAAGGCCCTTGTCGCGCCCTTTCTGTGGATAAGAAGCTGTTTTTTAACGCCGTCAATCTCATGCGTTTCTATTTTACATGTGTTATGCGCCACGTCGTAAAGCAGTTTTACATCAGCCGGTTTTATGCCCATAACGCGCGCGAAGGAACCGCGCGCGAGGTGCGAGATGGCCTGCCTGTTGGCAAAGGCGGAGTTCATGCCCGCGTAGACGGCGCTGAGATACCGCCGCCCCTCCGGGCTTTTCACGGGCGCGCAGACAAGCTCCCTGTCCCTTATCGGTATGCCGTACTTTCTGCTCGCCTCCTCAAGCGTCTTCAGATAATCCGTGCCTATCTGATGGCCCAGCGCCCTTGAGCCGCAGTGGATGGCGATGACTATCTGCCCCCTGCGCAGTCCGTAAACGGCCGCGGCCTCGTCATCGTAAATCTCCTCGACCCACTGCACCTCAAGGTAGTGGTTGCCGCTGCCGAGCGTTCCCACCTGCTTATACTGCCTTTCTTTTGCCCTGTGGCTGACGCTCTTGGGGTCCGCGCCTTCCATGCAGCCGTTTTCCTCGGTGTATTCAAGGTCTTCAGGCAGGCCGTAGCCCCTGTCTATGACAAACCTCGACCCAATCACTAAAAGCTCGTCTATCTCGCGCTCACCGAGCTTGATGTCTCCTGTGGAGCCTACGCCCGAAGGGACGTCGCGGAAGAGCTGGTTTGCAAGCTGTTCTTTTTTCGGCTCAATTGCCTTTTTATCAAGCGGCGTCGTCAGAACGCGCACGCCGCAGTTTATATCAAAGCCCACGCCGGCGACGCTTATGACGCCGGTGTCAATGTCAAAGGCCGCCACCCCGCCGATGGCAAAGCCGTAGCCCGGATGTATGTCGGCCATCGCGAGCGACGCCTTCTGTATGCCGGGGAGACAGGCCACGTTGGCCACCTGCATGAGCGCAGGGGTAAACCCTCCACCCTTTTTCGCGTCTACATCCTTTAAAAGCTGGCCGAACGTCTCCTCGTCGGCGTATATTCTTCCGGGCACGAGCATATCCCCGGTCTTTTCAAGCTCCCATAGGTAATCGGAAATCTTTTTAGTCTTTATCTGCAAATGCCGCCTCTGTCAAACGTCAAGTATGCATTCAAGGCAATGCCTGCCGCCCTCTCCCTTATAGTAGCGGAGGCCGGAATAGGTCGCGCCTTTGACCTCCGTCCTCACCTCGTGCTTATCGAGGTTTAACTTTTCGCCGTGCGCGATTCCCGTGAAGATGAACCCTTTGTCCGTCTCTTCAAGCCCGCGCGTTTCAAGCCTTTTAAGCGCCAGACCGTCTCTGCCCTGCATGGACAGCACCTCGTTTATGACCTCCACGAAAAGAAGGTCTATCTCTCTGGCGCCGGCCTGTATGGCGACCTTCACGCTTTCATCCACAGTATCGAGAACGAACATCACACCCAAAACAGCCTCCACCCCGCTTTCAAAAGCGGCGGCCAGCGTCTCCCCTTCCGCGTGTATGCCGATGTCAGAGATGTGCTCGATGTAGCTGTATGACATAAGGTGATTATACCACAGAAAGCGGGCTTGACCGTGTTGCCGCGTTATGATATTTTTTCAGGAGAAGTCCATTTGCCGTGCGCGGGGGAATATTTTTGAAAAAGGTCTTTATAAAGGACTTGAAAGAAAAGGATCAGATCCATGACTCCTTTCTTGTCACAAGAAAGGACACCGGCATAAGCAAGAACGGCAAGCCCTATCTGAACCTCAAGGTAATAGACTCAAGCGGCGAGATGGACGGCCGCGTATGGGACGACGCCGAGGATATAGCCAAAAAGTTCAATAAAGACGACGTGGTTTTTATAAAAGGCTTTGCCGTGGCGTATCTCGGCGGCCTGCAGATGAACGTCACCGACGTGCGCAGACTAACGGAGGCTGACTACTCTCTGAAGGATTACCTGCCCTCTTCAAAAAGGGATTTTAAGGAAATGGCCTCGGAGCTTGACGGGATCATCGCCCGGATGACGGACAGGCGCCTCAGGGGCCTTCTGACATCCATATTCAACGACCCTGATATCCGGCCAAAATTTCTCATCGCGCCCGCGGCAAAGGCCATGCACCACCCTTACGTGGGCGGCCTTGTCGAGCACACCCTTTCCATCTGCGGCCTGGTGGAAAAGATATCCGTCCACTACAACGCGGCGGTCAACAAAGACCTTCTCACGGCGGGCGCGCTTCTTCACGATATCGGCAAGATTCACGAACTTTCCTACCAGAGGTCTTTTGACTACACCGACGAGGGCAGGCTCCTTGGGCACATCACCATCGGCGTGGAGCTTGTGGAGGAGAAAATAAGACAGGCCAAGGACTTCCCGCGCGAGCTCGCCGTGCTTTTAAAGCACATGATACTCAGCCACCACGGGCAGCTTGAATTCGGCTCGCCCAAGAGGCCGAAGACCATCGAGGCCGTGATACTGTCATACCTTGACGACATGGACGCGAAGGTGGCGGCCATCAGCGCCATGTCCGCAAACCCCGCGGATACTGGATCGAACTGGACGGCGTATCAAAAATTAGGATTTGAACGCGCCATCTACAAGGGCGGAGCGCCTTCCCCCGCTTCAGACACGCGAGGGCAGGCTGAGGATGACGCCCCGAATGAAGACAACGCCAGAGACGCCGCAGAAGCGGCAGAGGTAAAAAAAGCCGCAATGAATATAGACCTCGACCTTTTCAAAAAACGCATCTGACGCGCCATCCCTAAAAAAACCTTGAACGCAAACATCCGGCTCGAAAAACTCCAACGGAAAATAGAAGCCGCCTGCAACAGGTCTGAGATGTTTAAAGACTCGGTTGCCGTCCCCGGACAGGGACCTGCCCCATGCGGCCTGATGGTCGTCGGCGAGGCCCCCGGCAGGGACGAGACGCGCCTTAAAAGCCCGTTCGCCGGCAAGGCCGGCGCCTTCTTCGTGTCCATTCTCGAAAAAACGCTGAAGGTTGCGAGAACGGAAGTCCGCATCTCGAACGCCGTCAAGGTCTGGCCGGTCATACGCACGAAACGTCTTAAGACCCGGCCTCCGTCAAAAGAGGAGCTCGCCTTCTTCCTGCCTTATCTGAAAGAGGAAATCGAGATAGTCGACCCAAAGGTCATCATCGCCGTGGGCAAGACCGCCTTTCACGCGCTTGCGCCCGGCCATCCCTTCAAGCCCGGAGAGTTCGTAAGCGCGGCAGGCCGCCTGATAATGCCCGTCTACCATCCGGCATACATCCTGAGAAAACAAAAAAGCCTCAAGGAAAACACCGAAGGGCTGAAGGCCGCGCTCGGAAAAGTGAAGAGAAGCATCTCATGATTCGCGCCTCCTTACCCCCGTATCAGTCCCTTCAAGGGGCAGGCTCCGCCCTCTGACCCGGAACGACAGGAAGGAGCGGCGGCAAGCTGACAGGACTGCGCCGAGGCCGGTTCCATCAGGGCGCGGCGGTCTCCGACCTGGGCTTCTTCGGACCGCAGACAGGACAATACAGCTCTCCCTCGTTAAGCACGCAAAGATGCCCGCACTCTGGACAGCATACGCAGTCCTCTTCCCTGTTCTTGCAGACAGGACACTCCTCATCTTTTATGAAAGGCGTTTCTTTTTTAAGCATGTCCGAAGTATATGCCCTGTTTCTACTTCTGTAAAGACCCGCGCTTCGGGGCGGTTTTAAATCCTGCCCAGCCACCGCTCCTGTGCAGCTTGAGCCGCTTCCGGCGGTGCAGCCGAAACAGTGCGGCCCGGTGACTATCCTTCTGTGCTTCAGTTTTTCGATATCAAAATCCCTTATGTTATCCGGCGCGCCGTGACCGCATTTAAGGCCGAGCATCTGGTTGAAGTCGCAGTCGTAGAGCGAGCCGTCCGGCCCTATTGACAGCATCTGCCTGCACATGACGTTTTGGACTGCCGATGGGTTGAAGGCGGCGCGGAGCCTTTCCATGTACCGGTTAAGATTACCCGACCTTTCAAGGAAAGTTAAAAACCTGCCTGCGGGCATGTTCGTGATGGTAAAGAGATTTGTGAAGGTTATGCCGTGCGTCCTCAGGAGCTCCCGCCTGAAGTCCGCCTCAATCTCCTTTTGCCGGGGCGGCAGGAACGCGCCGCAGGGATTATAAACGAGGTTTAGCGCAAGGCCGCTCCCCTGGACGCCGTAGCCGCGGTTGTTAAGCCTTTTAAGCGCGTTAACAGACCCCTTGAACACGCCGCTTCCACGGAGCCTGTCGGTCACCTCCTCGCTGTAATACGGCAGGGAGGCGATCACCTCCACCCTGTTTTCAGCGAAAAATTCCGGCAGGTCTTCAAACCCCTTTTCAGTGAGAATGACAAGGTTCGTTCGTGTCTTCACGGCGGCGCCGCCCATAGCGCATCGGCGGATAAACCAACGGTAGCGTGGGTGCATCTCCGGCGCGCCTCCGGTAAGGTCGGCCACGGTGCGCCGGCCCTGCCCTTCAAGGAGGGCCAGCACGCCGTCCATGACCGCCTCCGGCATAAGCTCAGTCCTCGCCGGCCCCGCCTCCACATGGCAGTGCTTGCAGGAGAGGTTGCAGAGCCTTCCGAGGTTTATCTGGAGCGTGGATATCCCGTCGGCGGCAAGGGGCTGAGCCCCCTCAGGGGGAAACCGGCCTGCCTCTTTAAGCGATGCGTCGAAGTCCGGGCTGCGCATGGCCTAAAGCCCGACCTTTTGAGCCGCGTTCTTCATCTGCACGCCGTGGACGAGCGCCGCGCCGCCTTTTATGGCCGCGGCCACGTGCACCGCCTCCGTCATCTGATTTTCATTGGAGCCTTTTTCAAGGCAGGACTGCGTATACGCGTCTATGCAGTAGGGACACTGCACGGCATGGGCAACGGCAAGGGCGATGAGCGCCTTTTCGCGCTCGGTCAGCGCCCCTGCGGCAAAGACCGCGCCGTACCAGTCGTTGAATTTTTTCCACAATTCCGGCGCGCCGCCGCCGACGGACGGGAATTTTACAAGATCTTCAGGGTTGTAGTAGGTTTCCATCATGGCCTCCGCACGGCTTATTTTAAATCAGAGCTTAATATGGGCGTGATTTTGTGTCAAGTTCCGCCGAGGGGCGGGATACAAACCCGCCCTCTGTTGTTTTCGATTCGGTAACGTCAAGCTTTTTGTGTCAAAAAAATTGAAGTTCTTTGGTCTTACCTTTCTTTCAAGAAAGGTAAGCGATTCTGTCCTATTGACATCCGCGCCGCGTAAACTTAGAATAGTAGCAATGACGCGTATTTTCAAGTATGTTGTCCCTGCCCTCTTTTTCCTGACGCTTGCCGTTTCGCAGGACGCCGGGGCCTATATGTCCGGGCCGAACGTGCCGGTGGATATTGCGGCTGACGGGCAGTTTACCATTGTCATAGACCCCGGCCACGGCGGCCAGGACAACGGAGCGACAGGCATCAAAGGCGTTGAGGAAAAAGACATAACACTCGCCCTGGCCAAAAGGCTTAGCCGGACGCTTCGTAAAAGACCCGGCCTGCGCGTCCTGCTGACGAGGCAGCATGACGTCTTCGTGCCGCTCGGCGAGCGCACGGCATTTGCCAACAAAAGCCGGGCCGACGTCTTCATCAGTATACATGTGAACTCCGCGCCGAAAAAGGACGTCGGCGGCATTGAGACCTTCTTTTCAAGCATCGAAGCCACGGACGACGACGCAAGAAGGCTTGCGGCAATGGAAAACGGCGTCGAGGCCCCTGCCGGCACATCCGCCTCCGTCGCCGACGACCTGCGGGAGATACTCTCCGACCTGACGCATTCGCTGGCGCACCATGAAAGCGGCGCCCTGGCAGAGGCCGTCCAAACGAGCCTCGTGGCAGGCACGGGCAGGGAAAACAGGGGCGTGAAGCAGGCCCCGTTCGCCGTCCTTTCAGGGGCCATTATGCCGGCGGCGCTCGTTGAAGTGGGTTTTATATCGAACTCCCTTGAAGCCGGACGGATCTCGTCTGATGAAGACCAATTAAAGACCGCGGACTCGATAGCCGACGGGATTGACGGCTTCAGGAAATTAACCGCAAAGGGCAACGGACAAAGTGACCGAAGACAGGCAAGACAAACGCCCAGATAACAGGGATTTAAGCGACCTGCGCCCGGTGAACATCACGCGCAGGTATCTGAAGTTCGCCGACGGATCCGTCCTCATAGAAGCGGGCGACACCAAGGTCATCTGCACGGCCACCATTGAAGACAGGATACCGCCGTTCCTGAAGGGCACCGGCAAGGGCTGGCTGACGGCCGAGTACTCCATGCTTCCCGGCTCTTCTGGCAAGAGGATACCGCGCGAGGCCGCCACAGGCCGCGTAGGCGGCAGGACGCACGAGATACAGCGCCTCATCGGCAGGAGCCTGCGCGCCGCGTTTGACCTCTCAGCCCTCGGCGAAAGGACCGTGACCGTAGACTGCGACGTGGTGCAGGCCGACGGCGGCACGCGGTGCGCGTCCATCACAGGGGCCTATATAGCCGTCATGGACGCGCTTTCGACCTTGACGGCCAAAGGCATTTTAAACTCGATACCGGCGGTGGATTCGGTCTGCGCCGTGAGCGTGGGCATGGTCAAGGGCAGGGCCTGCCTCGACCTCAACTACGCCGAGGATTCCGGCGCCGAGGTTGACATGAACGTCATCATGACCGGCTCCGGCCAGTTCGTCGAGGTGCAGGGCACAGCCGAGAGCGCGCCGTTTAAAAGGCGCGAGATGGACTCGCTTATCGACCTTGCCGTAAAGGGGTGCGCGGAGCTGACGCGCCTGCAGACGGCGGCGCTTAATAAACTATTATAAAAAAAGGAATATGGAACCGGCATGAAGAAGATAATAATCGCAACGAGAAACAGGGCGAAAGCCGAGGAGATAAGGCAGATACTCGGCCCTGGATTCGAGATAGAAACGCTCCTTGACCATCCGGACATAGCGCTGCGCCCGGAAACAGGCACCACCTTCAAGATGAACGCCCTTGCAAAGGCGCGCTACGTCGCATTGAAGACGCGCATTGCCACCATCGCCGACGACTCCGGCCTTGAGGTGGACGCCCTCGGCCTTCGCCCGGGCATCTTTTCCGCAAGGTTTGCCGGCCCTAACGCCACCGACAAGGAAAATGTCGACAAGCTCCTCCATGAGCTTGAGCGCCTGACCGCGCCCGCGAGGAGACAGGCGCGCTTCAGGTGCATCATAGCCTACGTAGAGCAGGGGAAGGGCGAAGTGACCTTTGAAGGGAACCTGAAAGGCGCCATAGCCCTTGAACCCAAAGGCGAAAACGGCTTCGGCTACGACCCGGTATTCCTCCTGCCGGAAAGGGGCAAGACGCTTGCCGAGCTTGCCGCCGAAGAGAAAAACGCCATAAGCCACAGGGCCGAGGCGCTAAAAAGACTCAAAAAATGGCTTGAATACGGGTTCAGCGAGGAGTAAGGAAAAGGATGTAAGATTTTAATCAAGCCCATCATTAATTTTTTCAACCATTTACTGCCGTGTTCACACAGGGAATTATACCAAACAAATGCCTGCCCGCAAACCACGCCCATGAGCTGATATATATCCCTTTTTCAGACACGGGCTTGGAGCTTGTGCAGCCGGACATGAAGCTCGCCATCAACAAAATCGCCGTTGAATCCTCTTCCAAAAAACGCGGAAATAGACCTTGACATGACACGTCTTTTCCATTAAACTTACGCTTGAAATAAGTTGCGGATGGTTTTGTGCGTCAGGCAGACAAGGCGTTCAGTTGAAGTCCCTGAAGGGCACAAAACCCCTTGAAGGGGCTGAGCCCCATGAAACTTATGAAATAAAATCTGTGAAAAAGGAGGATGTGCGCGATGCCTTCAGGAAAAGTAAAATGGTTTAACGAGTCTAAGGGGTTTGGATTTATCGAGCAGGATTCCGGTGACGATATTTTTGTCCACTATAGTTCGATTAAGGGTGATGGATTCAAGACCCTGAAAGAAGGCCAGAGGGTCGATTACGAAGTCACAACGGGCCCCAAAGGGCTCAAGGCCGAAAATGTCATCCCGAGCTGAAGTTTTCTGAAAAGAGACCATAAAAGGCCTTCATCCTTGCGGATGGAGGCCTTTTTTTTCTTTCATGCTTTTTTTAAAAAATAATCAGGCTCGCGCTTGCGCGTCTCTTATATTTAATCTATTTGAAGGGGCTGAACCCCTCTCGTGGAAACAGAGTTCAGGAGGCCTGCACATGGAAGAAAAAATGGTCATGGACGTCGTTCCGGGGCTTGAAGGCATCCCGGCCGCGGAGTCGGCCATCAGCTTCATAGACGGCGAGGCCGGAAAACTCGAATACCGGGGCATCTCAATAGAAACCCTGGCTGAAAAAAGCACCTTCCTTGAAACGGCCTATCTTCTCCTTTTCGGGAAACTTCCGGGCAGGGCGGAACTCGCAAGGTGGCAAAACGACATAGTCTTCCACACGAGGCTGAAGCTCAAGATTTTAAGGATGATGGAATACCTTCCGGAGGGCGGCCACCCCATGCACTACCTTCAGGCCGTCACGTCCGTGCTCGGCATGTATTACCCGGCAAGGGACACGCTGGACCCGGAGGCACGCTACTGGTCGGCCGTGCGCCTCATCGCGAAGATGCCGACCATCGCGGCGGCCTGCCACCGCCTGCGCCACGGCGATGCGCCCATAAATCCGAGAAACGACCTCTCCTTTGCCGCCAACTTCTACTGGATGCTCTTTGAGGTCGAACCCTCCCCGCTCATTGAAAAAATATTGGACGTTATACTCATCCTTCACGCCGACCACACCATGAACGCATCCACCTTCAGCGCGCGCGTCGTGGGGTCAACGCTTGCCGACCCCTACACCGTCGTCTCTTCGGCCATCGGCACCCTTTCCGGCCCGCTGCACGGCGGCGCAAATGAAGAGGTCATGCGCATGATAGGCGAGATAGGCTCAAAGGAAAACGTCCAACCCTACATCGAAGGCAAGCTCGCGAGAAAAGAGAAGATAATGGGCGTGGGGCACAGGGTATACAGGACAGGCGACCCGCGCGGCGCGGTCTTGAAGACCTACATAAAAAAGCTCTGCGAGACCGGCAACGTGGACAAAAAGACCATAGATATCTCCGAGGAAATAGAACGGGTAGTCGGCGAAAAACTCGCACAGAAGAAGCTCCATCCGAACGTTGACTTCCACTCCGGCATCGTCTTTGACGCCATCTGCATTCCAATTGACCTCTACACGCCGGTCTTCGCTATGGGCCGCGTTGCCGGGTGGCTCGCGCACTGGATGGAACAGTTGAAAACCAACCGCATCTACCGTCCCACGCAGAAGTACACGGGACTGAGGGAGCAGCCATATGTGCCGATAGATAAAAGGTGATATTAATAACACCGGAAGATGTGTTATTTGTGGTTTTAACGCAAGCTCCGGCGCCATCTCAAATTCCCTCAGCCCCTTCAAGGGGATTTCGTAATTGACCTTTTTTCTCATAAGTAGACCGCCTTCTTATTTTATTATCAAAGGAAAAACACCATTACTAATCTAAAATTTTTCTTTGCCGCGCTCTCGCTTCTTTTTCTCGCAAGCGGCTGCGTGAGCAGCAGGTACTTACAGGTGCCCGGCATGAAAGAGGTTCTGCTGCCTGAACTCACCGGGCGCATGAAGACCAGGCGCGTCGTCTTCATCGGCGAGGTGCATTCCAGAAGCTCTCACCACGAGAAGCAGCTCCAGATAATCCAGGCCCTGCACGAGGCCGGCTTCCCCATGGCCATTGGCCTTGAGATGTTTCGCTCAGGCAGCCAGAAGGATATCGACAAGTGGCTCTCCGGCCAGATGGACGACGACGCGTTTTTAAAGGTCTACTACGATAACTGGCAGATCGAATGGCCGCAATACAGGGCAATCTTCCTTTACGCAAAGCAAAACCAAATACCGCTTGTCGGGCTGAACATCCCCTGGAGCATCATCCGGCAGGTCGTTAAGGGCGGCGTAAAATCCTTAAAACCCGAAGACAGCGCCGGACTGGCGGATATTACCTGCAGCGACGCCGATGCCCGCTACCGGCGTCTCATAAAGGACGCCATGGACGAGCACGGCAAACACGGAGAGAAGTCCGGCTCCAAAGACTACGTCTTTGATAACTTCTGCGAGGCGCAGATGGTCTGGGACATTTCCATGGCGCGGCGCATCGCCGGATACCTGAAGGAAAATCCGGATAAAAATATGGTAGTCCTCGCCGGAGGCGCGCATTCATGGAAACGGGGCATTCCCAAACAGCTCTCCCGCATCGCAGACACAAGCCTTGACGCCGCATATATCACCCTGATGCCTGAAATGAACGACACCCTAACCACCGGCGACGTTACGCCGGAGGATACGGATTACATATGGACAGACCCGTGGGGCTGGCTGGACATCGGGGACTGACAGGAAAGGACGGACAGTAAAAAGAATATCCTCAACCGATGCTGACATTTGCAAAACATCACAAATCCCTCAACGCTAAAACGGCCTCTCCCCTTAAGGGGAGAGGCCGTTTTAGCAAAGTATTACCTGCTAACCGCCACCGGGAAGTCCGATACCGTGGCGGGTTTCGTGGTCGTGGGAGTCTGGCTGCCTTTGGTCAGCTCCTTTACCCTTTCAGAGATATACAGGTCGAGCATGTTGACGCTTATCTTGCCCTTTCCCGTGTAGTCGGCCTTGCCGTTTAACCCCTCTACAAGGGCCTTTGTAAAGGCGCCATTGCCCCAGGCCGCATTTTCAAGAGAGTACTGGTTGCCGGTGGAAGACGCAAAGACAACGGCGCCGTTTTCCGCGCTTGACAGCTCGTTGACAACGGCGTTTATGTCGGCTATGCCCCTTCTCGTGCCCATGATGTTGCCTGAGTGGCATGTGTCAACGAAAAGGACGGTCTTGCCGGCAAGCGACGCCACCGTGTTCTTTATGTCGGAGAAGGCGACGGCCGTGCGCTTCAGCTTGTCCGTCTGCACGCCTACCGGCAGATAGTAATATACGCCGCTTGAGTCGTTCACGCCGTGGCCTGATAAAAAGACCATTGCAACGTCTTTGCTGGTGGTCTCGCGCTGTATCCATTCAAGGCCGTCAAGTATCTCGTCCTTCGTGGCGGTTTCGTCCGTAAGAACCTTTACAGCTACGTCGCGGTATATGCCGTCCTTCTGCCTTGAAAGCGCGTCGGCAAAATCCTGGGCGTCCTTGGAGGCAAGGACAAGGGTCAGATTCTTGTCGTGATATTTGCTGACCCCGATGGCAAGGACGTATAACTTTGGCTTTATGATGAAATCATCACCGCTCGCCGTGCCTGACCATTTGATCCGCACTGTGGCGGGCTCGCTTGAGGTGAAGCGGTTTTCAGCTATTATGGATATCTCCGAGTCCTTATCCGGCAGGGCGACCTGCATCTCCCTGACGTCTTTATCTTTATCCCTGGCAACTACCTGAACGCCCTTTTGCATGGCAACCGGCCTGCCGTCAACAAGGGCCTTTACGCCCGTGACAGGCTCGCCCGAAGGAGACCTGACGGCATACCTTACGGTTATGACTTTTGAAGATACCGCCTGAGAGTCCCTCGGCTCAAGAATGGTCACAATGGGCGGAAGCGCCTTTTCAATGGAGACCTGCTGAGTCCGTTTCCCTGATTCTTCGTTGGCAAGCCTTATGGCCGCGGCTTCGTCAAGCGTCGTCAATACCTTTGCAACCACGTCGGCCCTGTAGAAGGTCGACCTGAACCTTCCGGCCGGGAAGAAGTCGGCGGCCTGGTCTTTGCCGTTGTTGATATGCCAGCCGATGAGGTCGTCAGCGCCGGAGGATGCGTCGTAGTAGCCGGACGGAGTCCACACGACCCATCTCTTCCTGTCGCCGTGCGGGAAAAAGGACAACATCTCCTTCCCGTCGGTCATCCTGTACCATCTTATGGTGCCGTCCCCGAAGGCGGCCACAGCCGCCTTGCCGTTTCCGGAGATGTTCACAGCCCACGCCGCGCTCGGCGTGTCGGCCTCCCATCTCTGGGCGCCGCTCCTGTCAAACAGGCGGACCCGCCATTCCGTGCCGAGCAAAAACGACTGGCCGTCCTGCGCGACGGCAAGGCTCCTTGAGCGGTCGTTCGCCTCGACGTCTAATTTGCGTCCGTTAAGTTCGGGGCCGAGAACGTTCTTCCAGTTAGTGACGTTTATGCCGTCCGCGTATGCCAATGGCTGAGAAAGCGTCTCGGCAGGCGGCGTGCCCGCGTCCGTGAGGACGCGATCCTTAATGGAAAAACGCGCCTGCGATTCGCCCCACAACTCATAGCCGAACTGCACGGTCATGCCGTCGTTTGACAGCATCAGCCCTTTTTTGTTCTCCCTGTAATCCGCGATGAAGGGGGGCTGATAGACAACCCTTTTGCCGCTTGCGTCATAGACGCCGAAGGCCGGGTCATAGGAACCATAGGCTATGCCTCCGTTATTAAGGCCGACGATGTGTCTGATGGAATTTTCAGCGGCGCTCAGGTCCGTATGGCTTCTCCTGCCCGCGTCCGCCCATTTGCGGATGATGAACCAGCCCCACAGCGCTTTGCCGGCGTAGAGATGCCGCCCGTCCGCGGACCATGCAGTCACGGCCAGATTGCCGTTGGTTAAGTCGGACGTGTCCGGCGAGTAGAGATGCGAGAGGTCCTTTCCTGAAAGGACGTTGACCTTGAGACTGTCGTTGAAACCAACCGAGATCTTGCTGCCGTCAGGGGAAAAAGCCGTTGAAAAAACCTGCCCGGCGTCAGGAGGCTTTACCTTTATAATGAGTTTTAATGCCGGATAAGCAGACTCGTCGATTTCATAAAGCCGCACATAGCCGTCATAGCAGGCGGTGACCAGACGGTTATTGGCGTCGAAGTCTGCCCAGCTGCTCCGTTCATCATAAGCAGTGTCCTCGCCCACGAGCTTGTAATCAACCGCGCGCCACACCTTGACGCCGTAGCTGCCGAGGGAGGCCGCCAGATACCTGCCGTCTTTTGAATAAACAAGGTTGAATGTCACGTTGGGAAGCCCGGCTATTCTCTTTATAAGCGCTCCGGTTTCCCTGTCGAAGAAATAAATATAGCTTTTACCTTCCCAATCCCATCCGGTCCAGCCGCCTGCGGCTATCGTTCGGCCGTCGGGCGAGATGGCCGCGGAGTACAGCTTTCCTTCGTTGCCCTCGCCAAGCGGCGGCCTTATTATCTTCAAGAGCTTCCCCGTGGGGAGGTCCCACACCCTTATGGTCTTGTCGTCGGATGCGGTCACGAGGAAACGGTTCATGGAATCAACGCCTATCCTCGAAATGGTGGCTGTGTGCATGCCGGTCTCTATGCGAAGGACAGGCTCAGCCGGAGGCTCCCCTGCCCCTGCCGCCATCGGCCAGGCGGCCAGGGCAATAAAAAAGGCAACCCATAGGAAAATTTGTCTTGCAAAAAAAGACGCCGCCTTATTCATGGCATTCTCCTTGTTTTAAACTGCCCGGCCGGCCCGTTACCGCTTTTCAGTCTTTACCGCGGACTTTTCCTCGACAAACTCGGACGCCTGCGCCTTTCCTCCGGCGGTCTTTTCCAGTATCTTCACGCCGCGCGTCCTTGCGCCTATGTCCTTTGACTCGGTCAGGACTTCGTATACGCCGGCAACAGGCTTCAGGGCAAGCTCGCCCAGAGGGGCCGAGCTTGCGTAGAGCGTTACCTCCTCGGAGCCGAACGGCGGGGTCACTTCAAGGGTGAACCTGTCATTGCCTGACGGTACCTCGTAGACAACGCCGCCGTTAAAGTAGTTGTCGCTCCTGAACGGGTTGGGAAGCAGCTGAATGACGTTGCCGCCGGCGTCTTTATAGATTATGCGCGCGTAAAAGGGCTTGTTGCCCTTTATGTAGACCTTTACATCCTGCCCCTGGCCGTATTCCTTTTTGTCCGTCCAGAGCCGGACGGTCAGCGGGGCCAGGGGGTCGTCAATGAACCCTTGGGCCTTTGGATTTTGAGAGACGCTTACCGCCTTTTCGTCGGGGATGACCTCTGCCTTTACCTTGACACGGTAACACTCGCCGAGGGTATCGTCCCTGTACCAGCCCTTTTCAAGCTCATTTAATATCCTGACCGACGCGCTGGCGTAGGCGTCCACAAGGTCTTTTTCAATGGCGTAGTTCTTTACGCTGGTTTCGGTCTTTATGTATGTAAGTGCGGATTCTGCGGCCTTCCTCTTGGCGTCGGCAACGGCGATATCTTCCGTTTGTTTCCGTGATTTGTCGTCGCCCATACAGGCGTAGCCGCTTGCCACGACGATGCTCGATTGCGCCGCGTGAAGGGCCGTGCCCCCGAGCAAAAGAACGCATATCGCTTGCAGGAATATTTTCACATGGAATACGCGGGATGTCATCTTTGCGCCTCCTTTCCTCGATAGAGACCCCCGATAAAAGCATTCGAGGGCAGGCTATTCGAGGACATGTTATTTAAACCGCGGCTCCGTCATGCCGCTCCTCGCCGTCACGGTTTTCATCGAACAGCCTTCTGAACTCATCGGCGCAGTTCTCAAAGGCCTTGTATATGACCGGGTCGTGCCGGTCTTTTTCCTCCGCGATCATCCCGCACGCCGCGGCGTGGTCAATCGCCGCCTTATAGGGGCGTTTGCTTCTAAGGGCGTCGTAGATGTCGACTATATGGACTATGCGCCCCGTCATCGGGATATCCTCCCCTTTAAGCCCTTGCGGATAGCCTTTGCCGTCCCATGACTCATGATGGGTCAGCGCGACCTCCTGGGCGGCCTTGAGTATCTCGGAATCGGAGTCCCGCAAAATCCCGGCGCCGATGGTCGTATGCGTTTTCATGATATCCATCTCCTCCGGCGTAAGCCTGCCCTGCTTGAGCAGGACAGCGTCGGGTATGCCTATCTTGCCCACGTCGTGCATGGGGCTTGCGAAGAATATCGCCTCCACCTGCGATTCCGTCAGGCCCAGATACCTCGCGAGGAGCTGTGAATAAAGGCTTATCCTCTTTATGTGGCCGCCGGTTTCCTTGTCCCTGTATTCCGCCGCGAGGGTCAGGCGGTAGACCGTCTCGGTGTAGCCGTATTTTATCTTTTCAAAGGCCTTCTCAAGCTGGAGCGTCTTGCTTTCCACCTCGTGCTCGAGGGTCGCGCCGTGCTCAAGCAGATAGTCCTCGAACTTCTTGACCTTTAGAAGATTTTTCACCCTGACGTTGAACTCGGTCTCGTCCACGGGCTTGTTTAAAAGCTCGTCCGCGCCGCACTCAAGGCCCTTCACCTTGGAGGCCCTGTCCAGAAGCGAGGTGACGATAAGCACCGGTATATGCAGCGTCAGAGGATCGGCCTTCAGTCTCCTTGTGACCTCAAAGCCGTCCATGCCCGGCATGAGAACGTCGGTTATTATAATATCGGGCCGGTATTTTGGCGCCTTTTCAATAGCCTCAAGGCCGTTGTTTACAAGGAGGCAGTCATACCCGGCTTCCTTTATGAGGTCGGCGTAGACGGCAAGCATGAACTTGTCGTCGTCGGCCACAAGCACCCTGGGCTTTGACTTCTCGGCGGCATCCGCCGCCTTGTGTAAAATATCTTCTCTGTTTTTTTCCATAGCCCTGCCTGGCGGATATTTAAATGCCGCGTGTCAGCGCGCAAATCAAGGTCATGCCTTAGATTATTACGAAGGATGCAATATGTCAAGAACGTGATATTTGTTACCGCCAATGAACGGGAGGATGAATTATGCTGTATCCAGCCTGCGCAGAACGCCGCCAATTGCTTGACACAAAGGGATTCTTTGACTATGATAAAAGAAATTTTAAAAGAGGTTAAGAATCATTTGAAAGAGATTTCAGATAATCAAACACGCGGCGCCGGACTGACGCGTCCGATACTTCTTGCCGTGCTCGTCGGCATCTCCATTTTTTTCACGGTTTTTTTCATTCTAAGCCCCAAGGCATTCTCTCAAAAAGAGACCGGCAACGCCCGGGGTATCGCTCCTCAGGATACCGGGGGGCCTGGGCCTGCGGCCCTCGCTGAGCCGGCGCCCGCCCTTTCACGCAGATACGACTTCAGGCTCTCTGATGCCGACACATTTTACAGAATACTTTCCTATTTCAACCTGTCCGGCGTCCAGACGCAGGAGATCATACAAAAGACGAAAGCGGTCTATGACCTGCGCGCCCTCAAAAAAGGGGAAGTGCTTCGCGTTTACGCCGAGGGTAACCGCATAGACGCCATCGAGTACAGGATCAGCGACTTCGAGATGCTCAATATCACACGCGACGCCTCGGCGCCTGAAGGTTTCAAGGCCGCCAGGGTGGAACTGCCTCATGAGATGAGAACGATGACCGTTTCAGGGACCATCCAAAACTCCCTCTACGAAGACGGAATAAAGGCCGGGGCCGACGCCCAGGGCATAATGAACTTTTCAGACATATTCGCGTGGGACGTTGACTTTGCCGCGGACATAAGAAAGGGCGACACGTTCAAGATATATTATGAAACGCATTACGTGGACGGCAAGTATCTAAAGACCGGCAAGATACTCGGCGCGGAGATAGTCTCAGGCGGCAGGCGGGTCGCGGCCGTTTACTTCGAGGGCGGCGACGGAAAGGCCGGCTACTATGACGAAGACGGAAAATCATTAAGGAGGATGCTGCTTAAATCCCCATTGAGGTTTTCGCGCATATCGAGCAGGTTCACAACCAGCAGGTTTCATCCCATACTGAAGATGTACAGGCCGCACCACGGGATAGACTACGCCGCGCCAACGGGCACGCCCGTTGAGGCCTCCGGCAGCGGCAGGGTGGTGTCTGCCGGATGGAAAAGCGGCTACGGCAACTTTATCGAATTAAAGCACCCTAACGGCTATGTCACCGGCTATGGCCATCTTTCGAGGATAGGAAAGGGCGTATCGCCGGGAAGGGCCGTTGAGCAGGGCGAGGTCATCGGCTACGTCGGCTCTACCGGCATCTCCACCGGGCCTCACCTGCATTACGAGATAAAGGTCAACGGCTCGCTTATAAATCCGCAGCGCATAAAGGCGCAGCCCAACAAGTCGGTTGCCAAAAACGACATGCGCCGCTTTGCCTCGGCAAGGGATGAGATAATGAAAAAACTGGCCGCGGACACGATAGCCGTCGCATCGCGCGGCAATGTAAGCGCGAGGAATTAGTTAGCCGCGCTACCCGGAAAGATGGTACGGGAATCTGGTTTTATAATTTGATGAAGTAAGACCATATCCCCGATAGAAGTCCTCGGGGATGACAGCAGGGCGGCATACGGGGAACGAATCCGGTTTTACGGGAATGACAATATTTAACTTTTTTTTGTCATCCCCGAATGTTTCTATCGGGGATCTGATTTTACGGTATCTGCTTATTTTATCAAAATCGGCCCCTTCCACTTCCTCATTCCGCCCATCACGTTGTAGACCTTCTTGTAGCCGTTTGCCGTGAGCATCGCCCCAAGCTCATCGCCCATCGGCCCGCCGTGGCAGATAAATACGATAGTGTCCTTCGGGGACAGCTCCTTTAAGATTCTCTGCTTTGCGCCGTCGTACGGGATGTTTACGGCGCCCGGCACATGTCCGTCCTTGAAAAGCTCCGGCTCCCTCAGGTCAACGATGACGAGCTTTTGTCCGCTTTTCATCATCTTCTCAAGCTCCGGCCCGTCTATCCTCATGTGGCCCGCGGCAAAGGCCGCCCGGCAGGCGATGAAGATAAAAGCGAGCAGCAAGGCTGATGCCCGCATCCATGTCACCGCGGGCTTTAAGCGGGGATTCGCATGCTTTTTCATTTTTAAAGACCTCCTTTTTCTGAATCATATTTGCAATCGAAAAATATCAGAACAGCCTTTGACTTTAAACGCGGATATGTCTTATCCTTCATGTAAATGAAAAGACCGACCGCCAATCAGCCTATTTGGTTCAGCCGCTATGAGTCGCCCCTTGGGGTCATATTCGCGGCCGCTGCGGCCGATGGCGTCGCGGAGCTTTCCATCGGAGCGGATGAGGCCTCTTTTCTAACGAAGATGCGCGCTAAATACGGCTATCAGATAATCGAGATGCGCCGCCCGTTCTTCGGGCTTTTTGAAAAACTTGACGTCTACTTCGACGGCCTGCCGGTTGACTTCGCAATTCCGGTCATGCTTTCCGGCACCGCATTTGAAACGGCCGTCTGGAATGCCTTGAGGACCATCCCGTGGGGCCATACCGCGAGCTACGCCGAGGTTGCCTTGATGATAAGCCGTCCAAATGCCGCAAGGGCGGTCGGCGGCGCCTGCGGCAGAAACCCCCTGCCTATCGTCATACCATGCCACAGGGTCTTAAACGCGGATGGAAGGCTCGGCGGCTACACTGGCGGCGTGGAGATAAAAATAGCGCTTCTTAAGATAGAAGGCGTTTTATGAACTGCCCGGCCGCAAAAACGCCTATCAGAAAATCTGCAACCCGTGCGCGACAAACACCCCTGCGGTCGCCGCCACAAGAGAAATAAAGACCATTACCCAGTGGACGACGCCGAGCCGTTTAAATATGGCGTCTATGTCTAACTTCGTGCCGCCCTTGGCCATCTGGTCGAGCATCTTTCTGATGATTAGCGGCTCAAGACCGAAGAGCATCACGAACCAGAATACCCAGATAAGGGTCATGACGGTCAGCGCAAGCCCGGCCATCGTGAAAAGAAGCCTGTGCCAGTCGGTAAGGAATATCATGGCAAAGCCGCTTATGCCGGTGATGATGACATATATGCGCGCGACCTTTGCGAACCTGTGCTCAATCCTCTGGAATAGCAGCACCTTCTGGAGCGCGTCCGGCGTCCTGATGGCCATTGGCAGGACTATGCTTGTCACAAAGGCAAGCCCGCCTATCCATAGAATTACCGTCAATACATGCACTATGTGCATCAAATAAAAAAGCATTTTCAGACCTCCGCTTCAGTTGTATATCGTTAATGTTTCTCAAACATACTTGTCGGCCTAAATAAGCGTGAGACGTATTTTTTCATAAAATCTCACGCAAATCAAATTTTTAAAATGACAAAAGTCATGGGCGGGCCGATGACGAGTTTTTATTTACCGCTCCCGCGCTCCAACATCCCGCACCAATTGACAGCCATTTGACAGCCATCTCCAACCGCTGCCATTAATGCGCACAAAACGCGAAAAAAAACAGTTGACATATTTTTCATTTTTACTATAATAGAATTATTCCAAGATGATAAGTGTTCTAATTGGAATACGGAATACTTTAATAACGAGGCGTTTATGGAAAACATAATAAAAAAATACCGTGAATTAGGCTTCAAGCTCACGCCGCAAAGGCTTGGCATACTTCAGTACCTTGACGGCAACACCAGCCACCCGACGGCGGAAGATATCTTTTACAGCATAAGGAAAACATATCCGACCATATCCTTCGCAACGGTCTATAATACCGTCCAGGCGCTGAGGGACAGGGGCGAGATAGTTGAAATAACCATAGACCCGGCCAAAAAGCACTTTGACCCCAACACCTATCCGCACCATCACATCATGTGCGATACGTGCAGGAAGGTGGAAGATGTCTTTGCGGATTACTCCGCGGCGCTAAAGCTGCCCGCCGAGGTGTCAAGCCGTTTTACCGTGACCGGCAACCATGTTGACTTCTACGGCATCTGCGCCCGTTGCAGGGACAAAGGCGGCTCTGAAAAGATTTAAACCGCATTTCATCCGGAATCAGGAGATTAATTTTATGAAAAACACCGAACTTGAACATGAAGTCAATGAATTCCGGGAAAAGGTTGCAAGGGTCTCAGACGCCGGCAACGCCGAGAGGCTTTTTAACGAAGGCGGCGATATTCTTAAGAAATTCATACTTGGCAAAGAGGTAAATACCCTCCTCTACGAGGAGTTTGCCGATCTCCGCTACATAGTCTACAACAAGAAAAAGCGCGCCGCGTCCGGCAGAAAGGCCGGCAGCTGAATTTTTATGCCGAGCGCGCGTCAATCGTCAGGTCATACTGACCAGAAAAAGTTTATTTTGAATAATCCGATAAAAATGGAGGGAGAAAACAACAATGAGTGAAGCAATCGTTCAAAAAGAGGCGCCGGAGTTCACGGCGCAGGCGGTCATGCATGATGGAAGCATAAAGGATCTGAAGCTCTCGGATTACAGGGGGAAATACGTCGTGCTGTTCTTCTATCCCCTTGACTTCACATTTGTCTGCCCGACGGAGATAATTTCCCTTAGCGACAGGCTGGGCGAGTTCACCAAAAGAGACGCGGCCGTCATAGGCGTGTCTGTTGACAGCCACTTTTCACACATCGCGTGGAGGAACACCTCCAGGAAAAAGGGCGGCATCGGCGACATAAGCTACCCCCTAGTGTCGGACCTTGACAAATCCATCAGCAGACAATACGGCGTCCTTATTGAAAAGCCGGGCATAGCCTTAAGGGGTCTTTTCATAATAGACAAGGCCGGAAAGCTCCGCCACATTACCATCAACGACCTGCCGCTGGGCAGAAACGTGGATGAAATGCTCAGGACGCTCGACGCCATACAGTTCAATGAAAAGAACGGCGAGGTCTGCCCCATGAACTGGAAAAAGGGAGACTCGGGCATGAAGCCGACACAGGACGGTCTGAAAGACTACGCTGAGAAGCATTTTTAAGGGAATCGCAGGGGCGGGCGCTAAACCCGCCTTTGTATGTTAGACAGCGCCCTATTGCGTAATTTTTAAATCTTTTTTTCTCCTATCCCCTCGCGGGAGAGGAAATATGGAAGTGTTCATCGACCCGCCCTTCCGGCAACCGCGAATCGTACCGATAAGGAGGCATTGTGAAAAATGATGTCGCCGTCCATAAAAATGTAATAAACATGCTCAAAGCCTCCCGTTTGAACGACGAAGAACCGGGCGGATTGGATGCGCGCAGGGAAAGCGCCGATAACGGCTGCCATGCCCATGCAAACGACGCGGTAAGCGTCTACTTCAGCAACATAAAAAGGTTCCCGCTCCTTTCCGCAAAGGAGGAGATAGGTCTGTCCAGGAAGATACGCTCCGGAGATGCCGGGGCGAGACGCAAGATGATCGAATCGAACCTGCGTCTTGTGGTAAGCATGGCAAAGCGCTCCATAAACAAGGGTCTGCCGCTGGCCGACCTCATCGAGGAGGGCAATATCGGCCTGATAAAGGCCGTGGAGCGCTTCCAGACCTCCAAGGGCTGCCGCTTCTCCACATACGCGAGCTACTGGATAAAACAGGCGGTTGACAGGGCCGTAATGAACCAGGCGTCCACCGTGAGGCTTCCCATACACGTGACAAACGACCTGTCAAAAATCACGCGCGCCATGCGCGAGCTTGAAAGGACGCAGGGCAGAGAGCCGAGCATACCGGAGATAGCCGGCAAGACGGGGCTCTCCGGCAGGTACGTCAAAAAGCTCCACGCCATAAACAGGAAGACCTGTTCGCTGGAGTCCGCCCCTAACGACAACAGCGACAAGCCGCTCATGGAACGGCTTGCGGACGAGGCCTCCCCCTCCCCGCTGGAGGCCTTTGACAGGGAGACGCGGACAAGGATGGTCAGGCAGTGGACCATCATGCTCAGCGATACCGAGCGCGACATCATCTCCAAGAGGTTCGGCCTTGACGGCGATGAACCGGAAACCCTTGAAAACATCGGAGCGCGCTTCGGCATCACAAGGGAACGCGTCAGACAGATAGAACTTAAGGCAATATACAGGCTGAGGAAGATAGTCGAAGCGGCGCACATCCAATTTTCAGACGTCGTTTGATTAAAAACGGCCTTTTGGGGAATTTTAACTCCCCCGGAAGGCCGTTTTCAATCGCCCCGCACCGGCCCGGCAGGGACGGGTTTAGAACCCGCTTTTTTGCCCCCTTACCAGTCAAATCCAACCCCCCTTTTTACGGCCATTTTCTCTTGACTCAGGCTTATAAATACGCTAATGTCTAATATTCTGAATTCCGGCGCGTTAACTTATGGATTTAACGGCGAAAATGTCAGTATGCCGCAGCGACGAAGATTATGATAATTTTTAAGGGGCCTGACGTGGAACAGAAGATATTAGAACAAAAAACTGTGGAACAGAGGAGCGGGGAGTTCGAGCAGAGGCTGGAAAAACTTAAAGGTTTAAGGGCAGCCGGCGTCGAGCCTTACCCCAACGACTTCAAGCCGGGCACGACCGCCGGCGCGGTCTCAGGGGAGTTCTCCTCCCTTTCAAAGGAAGAGCTTGCGGCAAACCCAAGGACTGTTTCCGTCGCCGGCAGGATAATGGCGCACCGCGACTTCGGCAAAGCATCCTTCGTGCGCATACAGGACAGGAGCGGCTCCATACAGGCGTATATTAAAAAAGACATCCTCGGAGACGCCGCCTTCAACGTATTCAGGCTCTGCGACGTGGGCGACATTATCGGCGTCGAGGGGCCGCTCTTCAGGACGCGCACGGATGAGCTGACCATCGAAGCAAAAAATCTGCGCCTTCTATCAAAAGGCCTCAGCCCCCTGCCGGAGAAGTGGCACGGCCTCAAGGACGTTGAGGCGAGATACCGCCAGAGGTACCTTGACCTGATGGTCAACCCGGAGGTCAAAGACGTTTTCCTGAAACGTTCCCGGATAGTCCGCTTCATTCGCGAATTTCTCGTCTCAAGGGATTACATAGAAGTCGAGACGCCCATGCTCCATCCCATAGCCGGCGGGGCGGCGGCAAAGCCCTTTAAGACCCGCCACAACGCCCTTGACATGGACATGTACATGCGCATCGCGCCTGAACTCTACCTTAAACGGCTTATAGTCGCGGGCCTTGAGCGCGTCTTCGAGATAAACAGGAACTTCAGGAACGAAGGCGTCTCCACGCAGCACAACCCGGAGTTCACGATGCTCGAGTTCTACGAGGCATACGCCACGTTCGAAGACCTCATTAACCTAACCGAAGAGATGATAAGCAAACTCGTCCTTGAACTCTGCGGCTCCATGAAGATTGCATATCAGAGAACAGAAATTGACTTCACGCCCCCCTGGACGCGGATAAGCGTCAAGGACGCCATCCTGAAATATTCAAACGCAAGCGGGGATATCTTCACAAACAAGGAAAAGGCAATGCAGTTTGCCCAAGGTCTCGGCCTTCAGATACCCAAGGAGTTGAGCCACGGCAAGGTCATCACGGAGATATTCGAAAAAACGGCCGAGCACATGTTCATCCAGCCGACCTTCTGCACGCACTACCCGATAGAGGTCTCCCCCCTTGCGAGAAAGAACGCGCAAAACCCGGAGATAGTTGACAGGTTCGAGCTTCTCGTCATGGGCAAGGAAATAGCCAACGCATTCTCCGAGCTTAACGACCCTGTTGACCAGAAGGAACGGTTTTTGAAGCAGCAGGAAGAAAGGGCGCACGGCGACCTTGAGGCCCACGAGATGGACGAAGACTACGTCCGCGCCCTTGAATACGGCATGCCGCCAACGGCGGGCCAGGGTATCGGCATAGACCGCCTTGTGATGCTGTTAACGGATTCGCCGTCAATACGCGACGTAATCCTCTTCCCTGCGTTAAGGAGATAATCAGTTTCTGTCATCCCCGAATGCCTCTGTCGTGGATCTGGTTTTAATTTATCAAAACAGATTCCCGATTAAAACCTCCTCCGCTTAAAACACGCGGGGGCAGGCGGGAATGACAATATGGAAAAACCTTTAAAAAACATGTCTTACGAACTTTTCATAGGTCTCAGATATCTGCGCGCGAAAAGGAAGCAGACCTTCATCTCCGTGATAAGCCTTATTTCCGTCCTCGGCATCACGGTGGGGGTCACCGCCCTTATCATCGTCCTTTCGGTCATGACCGGTTTTGAGGACACGATGAAGGAGAAGATACTCGGCGTTAACGCGCACGTGGTCGTGGTGAGCTTCGGCGGCGGGGTCGCGAACTACGACAAAGTGACGGATAACGTCAAGACCGTCAAAGGCGTGGTCGGCGCAAGCCCTTTTACGTATAATCAGGCGATGATCTCATCCGGCGCAAGCGTGACCGGCGCCGTGATACGCGGCCTTGACACAAAGACGGCCGGCACGGTGACCATCCTGCCTGAGCGCGTGAAGCAGGGCTCACTGGACGGCGTAAACGTCCCGTTAGGCGGAGGCGCGGGCGCGAAGGGAGAGCTTCCGGGGATAGTCCTCGGCAATGAACTTTCCCGCAACATCAGCGCGCACGTGGGCGACACGGTAAACGTCATATCTCCCCTTGGAACCATGACCCCGGCCGGGCCGGTCCCAAGGCTGGCCGCCTTCAAGGTGACAGGCATCTTCGAAATAGGCATGTACGAGTACGACTCCAACATCGCCTTCATTTCCGTCCCGAACGCGCAAAAGTTCTTCCGCCTCGGCGACACCGTCACGGGCGTGGAGGTTAAGATAGCCGACATCTATCAGGCTGACCAAACGGCAAACGCAATCATGGAAAAGCTCGGAGGCCGTTACTGGACGCGCACGTGGATGGAGATGAACCGGAACCTCTTCTCGGCGCTAAAGCTTGAAAAGGTGGCCATGTTCATCATACTGACGCTTATAATTCTTGTAGCCGCCCTGAACATCATAAGCACGCTGATAATGGTCGTCATGGAAAAGAACAAAGACATCGCCATACTTAAGAGCCTGGGCGCGACAAGGGCGGGCATCATGAAGATATTCATGATCGAAGGCATCGTCATAGGCGTGGTCGGAACGTTCAGCGGCGCGGCAATCGGCATTGCGGCGGCGCTTAACCTTGAGAGAGTCGTCGGCCTGATAGAAAGGATCTTTCACTTCAAGGTGCTGCCTCCGTCCATATATTACATTGACAGGCTGCCCTCAAAAGTCGAGCCTATGGTCGTGGCGGTAATAATCATAATATCCCTGGGCATAAGCTTTCTCGCGACTATTTATCCTTCATGGCAGGCATCCCGGCTTCACCCGGCGGAAAGCCTGCGCTATGAATAACGGCATATGAGCAACGTTAACCCGCAAACAGCCGTAGCCGCAAAGGACAAGGCCGAAGACCTTTTTGTAAAAGGACGGTTAAGGGAGGCCTTTGAGACCTACGAGCAGGTGAAGGCATACGGAGAAAAGGACCCCCGCATATTCATCCGCATGGGCGACATCGCGCGCAAGCAGGGCAACGCCTCGGTGGCGGTGGACTGCTACAGGGACGCGGTAAAGACATTCGTAAAACAGGGCTTCCTCATAAAGGCCATTGCCGTCTGCAAGCTCATCATCAGCATAGACCCCTCGCAGGAGGATATCCAGAAGAAGCTGGCTGAGCTGGCCGCCAAGGGCGCCGCTCCGATGATAACCCCTGCCCATGCGGCAGCGCTAAAATCGGAGGCAGGGGCAGGTTCTAAACCTGCCCCTGTAGAGCTAAAGAGGCTTCCCAAGGTGCCGCTCTTTTCGGACTTCAACGAGGAGGAGTTCCATGCCATCGTCAGGATCGTAAAAGCCCGTGATATCGCCGCGGGCGACTATCTTTTTCGCGAGGGCGACAGCGGGGACTCCTTGTTTTTCATCTCCGAGGGAGACGTCGAGGTGATCGGGCGCGCGAAGGACGGCCATGAGATTTCTTTCGCGCGCCTCAGGGAAGGCGACGTGTTCGGAGAGTTCGGCTTTTTCTCCGACGCAGTGAGGCTCACCGGCATAAAGGCGGCGAGCCGCACATCGGTTCTCGAGCTTACAAAAAAAGACCTGGATGAAATAATACAACATCATAAAAGGGTCGGCGAAATACTCATAAACTTCTACAAGGAACGGGTCGTTGACAGGCTTATGGCTTTGTCCGACGTATTCCAGCCGCTTTCCGCTCTCGACAGGAAGGAGATTTTAAAGCGCCTGTCCATCGTAAGCTGCCAAAAAGGCAGCATTATAGCAAGGGAAGGCGAACCCGGCGACACCATGTACCTCATAAAATCGGGAAGCATCGCAGTGTCGGTCAAGGGCAAGGCCGGACAGGAGACCAAACTCGCGGAAATGAAAGAAGGCGACTTCTTCGGAGAGATCGCCCTAGCCACGAACAAGCCCCGCATGGCTACGATAACGGCCCTTACGGACGTGAGCCTTGTTGAATTCTCAAGACCGCTCATAAAGGACATCCTCGGCAAATACCCGGCGGTAAAGTCCATACTGGAGCGCGTAATCAAGGAGCGCGCCTCCGCCGTGATAACTGCGAGGGAGAGCGGGGCGCTCACATAATCTCCCCCTTTAGAAAAGGGGGTTGAACCCCTTCAAGGGGCCGGGGGGATTTGAATGGACTTTATAATACTTAAAGACCTCCGCAAGACCTACGGCAACGCCAAAAAAAAGGTCGACGTCCTGCAGGGCATAAACCTGACGGTAAAAAGGGGCGAGACCGTGGCGGTGCTTGGCGCGTCCGGCGTGGGCAAGTCAACGATGCTCAATATCATCGGCGCTCTCGACAGGCCGACGAGCGGTGACGTTTTCTTCGGGGGCGAGCCTCTTTCGCGCCTTGACGACAAAAGGCTTGCGGCCTTCAGGAACAGATTCATAGGTTTTGTATTCCAGTTTCACCACCTCCTGCCGGAGTTCACGGCGCTTGAAAACGTCATGCTTCCCGCCCTTATCGGCGGGATGGATCCCGGCGCGGCGCGCTCTCGCGCCCAGGAGCTCCTCGGCGAAGTCGGCCTCGGGGAAAGGCTCGACCACAAGCCCGGAGAGCTGTCGGGCGGCGAGCAGCAGAGAGCGGCAATCGTGCGGGCCATCATACAGGATCCGCAGCTGATCCTGGCGGATGAGCCAACCGGCAACCTGGACACGCGGACTGCCGACGAGGTCTTTGAAGTGCTTATGTCTCTGAACAAAAAGAAAAACACGACGATGATAATCGTAACGCATAATGAACGGCTGGCCGCAAGGATGTCCAGACGCATAAAAATGGTTGACGGCTGCATAGTCGAGCATGGACAGGATTAGAACCTGCCCATGCGGGATTTGCGGACCGGCCATCGGATTGGCCATAGCGAAAGAAAAGGGGCGCTTCATAGATTGAGGTTTATTTACCGCTGTTTGGCAATCATAGCATTTCTGACGGCATTTCCATTCGCGGCTCGCGCAGAGCAGACGCATCTAAAGGTGCTTATGCTGCCTTTTGACATGCACAGCAAAGAGGACATCTCCTCCGTCAGAAAGGCCGTAATGGAGCTGCTCGCCTCCGAGCTTCACAGGCGCGGCGTTGAGATAACCGGCATACCGGCCCTCAAGGAGCTGATGCTGAAGGAGGGCGTAAAAAAGTTCGACGACGCCTCGGCCTTCAGGATAGCCGCTTTAGCGCCGTCGGATTATGCCGTCTCCGGCTCCGTCACGCGCATAGGCCGGCACACGAACGTTGATTTCCGCATACTCGATATCGCGGACAGGAGCGTCGTGGCCTTCTATTTCAAGTCGGCAGGGTCTGACGCCGAATTGATGCAGAGGCTTAAAGAGGCGGTCCCGTCCATGCAGGAAAAGATGTCCGCCGGCCTCAAGGCGCGCCCCTCCGTGAAATCGGGCATAATAGACGGCATAATGATAGCCGGCAACAGGCGGGTCGACACCGCGGCGATAATGAAAAAACTTGCGTCAAAGGCCGGCGAGCCCTTTTCGCCCGACAACGTCAAGGATGACCTGCGCGCGGTCTACGCCACCGGTTTTTTCGAGGACGTCTCGGCTGACCTTACGGACAGCGCCTCCGGCAAGGTGCTCACCTTCATCGTCAAGGAGATGCCCTTCGTCAAGAAGATAGCGCTCAGCGGCAACTCCGCGTTGAAGGAGGACAGGATCCGCGAGGCGCTTACCTTAAAGGAAAACACCGCCCTCGACAGCGTGTCGCTCGGCGAAAACGCGGCGAAAATAAAGGGGCTTTACGCCGAGGAGGGCTTTTATCTGGCCAGGATCACCCTTGAGATATCCTCCGACGGCGTTGAGGCCACCGTCACCTTCAAGATAGACGAGGGCCCGGAGGTAAGGGTAAAGCGCGTTACGTTCATAGGGAACAGACGCTTCTCAAAAGACAGCCTTCTCGGCCTGATGAAGACCTCCGAGGTCGGCTGGTGGTCGTTCGTGACGCAGTCGGGCAAGTTCAGCGAGTTCATATTCCAGAACGACCTCGCATCCATTTTGAGCGAATACTATGACAACGGCTATGTCACCGCGGACATAACAGACCACCGGGTGCTCCTCAGCGAGGACAAGAAGTGGTTTTACATAACCGTCGCGCTCAGCGAGGGCGAGCAGTACCGGATAGGCAACATAGACATAAAGGGCGACTTCCTCACGACGAAGGCCGACCTCTTTGAAAAGTTGAAGATAAAAAAGGGCGAGATATTCAGCAGGGCGAAGCTCTCCAGGGACATCGAGGCCGTCTCCGACGTCTACGGGGACAAGGGATACGCCTACGCTGACATAAGGCCGCAGACGAGCCTCGATCCTAAGGAAAAGACCATTGACATAACGATCGACATCCGCAAAAACGAGCTGGTTTACGTTGAGAGGATCGATATGACCGGCAACGTCCGCACGCGCGACAAGGTCTTGAGAAGAGAGCTCGAACTGGAAGAAGGAAAGCTTTTCTCCTCCACCGACGCAAAGCTCAGCAGGAACAACCTCAAGCGGCTCGGCTACTTCGAGGACGTGTCGATAAACCAGACCAGAGGAAGCGCCGACGACAAGATGAAGGTGGACATCAATGTGAAGGAAAGGCCGACGGGCTCCATCTCGGTAGGAATGGGCTACTCGTCGGTAGACAAGCTCATAGGCACGGCGTCCATCTCTCAGAGCAACTTCATGGGCACCGGCATAAGGCTCGATCTGACCGGAACGCTCTCCGCGAGCAGTTCGCGCTACTCCCTCGGCGTCACCGAGCCGTGGCTTTTCGACAAGCCCATCTCCGCCGGCTTTGACGTCTACAACGCGGACAAGACATATCCCGACTTCAACCAAAGGACTACCGGCTTTGACGTCAGGCTGGGCTTCCCGATAACCAAGAGATACACGCGGGGCTTTATCACCTACAGGCTGGAAGACGTGCATATCTCCAAAGTGGCGGACACGGCTTCGAGCCTCATCAAGAAACAGCTCGGCGCATCCACGATGAGCAGCATCAAGGGCGCCATCAGGCGCGACACGCGGGACGACGCCTTCTTCCCGCGCGAAGGCTCCGTGCAGATAGCCTCCGCGGAATTTGCCGGCGGCCCGCTCGGCGGGACGAACTACTTCATCAAATACGAAGGCGACGCCGTAAAATACCTCCCCGTCTCATGGGGAGACACGGCGTTTTCCGTGCACGGCGGCGCCGGCTACGTGCAGAGCTACGGCGGCAAGACATCGCCGGTGTATGAAAGGTACTACCTTGGCGGCATAAATTCGGTGCGCGGCTTCAAAACAAGGTCGCTGGGCCCCAAAGACGCGATTACCCGCGACCTTGTCGGCGGCGACACGATGATCGTCTTTAACGGAGAGTTCCTCTTCCCCATTTCAAAGCAGAGCCTGCGCGGGGTAGTCTTCTACGACGCGGGCAACGCATTCAGGGGGGCCATCAGACTTGATCAGCTCAGGACCGCTGCGGGCTTTGGCGTAAGGTGGTATTCGCCGATAGGGCCTCTAAGGCTTGAGCTCGGCTTCAACCTCGATCCCAAGCCGGGCGAGGCCAAGCAGCAGTTCGACTTCACCATTGGCACGCTTTTTTAAACCCTTGATGCAGCCTAAATAAAAGAAAAGGAGCCATAAATGAAAAAAATAAAATTGCTATGTATGTTTTTCGCGGCGCTTTTGATCCTCTCTCACCCCGCGCTGGCAAAGGAAAAGGATAAGCAGCTCATCGGCTTTGCGAACCTCCAGAGGGCGTTGAACGAGTGCGACGCCGGAAAAAAGGCGCTCGACACCCTCAAGGAAGAGGCCAAGAAGCTCGAGGACACCCTGAATGAAAAGCAGGAAGAGCTTAAAAAGATGAAGGACGAGCTGGACAAGAAGAGCAGCGTCTGGAACAAGGAAACCCTGGAAACCAAGGACAGGGAATTCAAGGCCAAGAGCATGGAGTTTCAGAAGATGTTCACGGATTACAACGACCAGCTCAACAAGAAGAAGCAGGAAAGGGAAGAGATGATAATCGACGAGCTTCGCGAAATCGTGGATGAAATCGCAAAGCAGAAGGGTTATTCATACATATTCGAAAGGTCGGTCGGCGGCATACTTTACGCCCCTCCTGAGGCCGACATCACGGATGAGGTCATAAAGACGCACAACAAGCGTTCTAGGGCAAAGAAGGATTGAGGTCCCGCGATGACGGCGCGCAAAAGTCTTGATGAACTTGCCTCTCTGACGGGCGGACGCGTGCAGGGGGACGGCGGAGCGGTCATCACCGGCATACTCCCGGTGGAAGAGGCGCGCCCCGGCGACATCGCGTTCATCGCCGGAAAAAGGCAGTTGAAGCTCCTGAAAGACTGCCGCGCCTCAGCCCTGATAGTAAAGGACGGAGAATTTGCCGAAGGCTCTTTCCCTGCCGGGGTCAATCTGCTGCTTGTTAAAAACCCCTACCTTGCGTTCGCCAAATGCCTGGAGGTCTTGCGGCCTCAAAGCGCCAAAGAGCCGGGGATACATGAAAGGGCCGTGGTCCATCCGGGCGCGGCCATCGGGAAGGCAGTTTCGATACAGGCCTGCGCGGTCATCGAAGAAGGCGCCGTTGTCGGCGACCGCGCGGTTATCTACCCAGGCGCATACGTCGCAAGGGGCGCGGTCATCGGCGAAGATGCCGTCATTTACTCCGGCGTTACCGTCAGGGAGGACTGCATTATAGGGAAACGTGTTATTATACACTCAAACTCCGTCATCGGCAGCGACGGCTTCGGCTACGCAAGGGACGGGGCAAAGTATTACAAAATCCCGCAGACGGGCGTCGTCCGGATAGAAGACGACGTCGAGATAGGCGCGTGCTGCGCCGTGGACAGGGCAACGCTTGGCGAGACGGTCATAGGCAGGGGCACAAAAATAGACAACCTCGTTCAGATAGCACACAACGTGAAGGTCGGACAGGACACCGTGATAGTAGCGCAGGTTGGCGTGGCCGGCTCCGCTACGATAGGGAGCAGGGTGCAGATAGGCGGACAGGCCGGAATCGCCGGACACATCGAGCTGGGCGACGAAGCGATGATAGGCGCGCAGGCCGGAGTGGCAGGAGACGTCCCAAAAGGCTCCGTGATGTCGGGCTACCCCGCTATCCCGCACGGCGATTGGCTCAGGGCGTCTACCGTTTTCACAAAACTGCCTGAGATGAAAAAAAAACTCGCCGAGCTTGAAAAACTCATCAGGGAGATTGAAGGCTCTAAAAAAGAGCCTTGACCGAAGGCCGCGCGCAGCCTGAGCGCCCCCGCCCTACCCTCCCCCATCAAGGGGGAGAAGATAAGGAAGGGGCTGAGCCCCCTCAGGGGGTCATCCCAAAACGTCAAGGAGACGTCATGATAGACATTAAGGAGATAGAAAGCATCCTCCCGCACCGCTATCCTTTTCTCCTCATCGACAGGATAGTCGAGCTGGAAGCAGGCAAATTCGCAAAGGGCATCAAGAACGTAACCATAAACGAGCCGTTCTTCCAGGGCCACTTCCCCGGACACCCGATAATGCCGGGGGTGCTCCTTATCGAAGCCATGGCGCAGGTCGGAGGCGTCCTTGCCTTCAAGTCCGCCTCAGTCGCCAACAAGGTCGTCTACTTCATGGGCATAGACAAGGCAAGATTCCGCAAACCCGTATTCCCCGGCGACACCGTGGAACTCCACGTAAACGTCCTGAAATGCAGGGGCACGATATGGATATTCAAGGCAGAGGCGTTCGTCGCCGGCAACCTCGTCGCAGAAGCCGAGCTTATGGCGACGATAATGGAAAAATGACTTTTACACAGCCATACCACCGATAGGAAGGCAACGCTATTTATGAATAAAACGAATCCAAAAGAGGTCACGATAGACCCGACCGCCATTGTGCACCCGTCGGCCCAGCTCGATACGAGCGTAAAAGTCGGCCCGTTCGCCGTCATCGGCGAGGACGTTCGCATAGGCAAAAACACCGTCATAGATTCCCACGTCGTGATAGACAAATGGACGACCATCGGGGCCCGCTGCTCCATCTTCCCGTTCGTGTCCATAGGCGCGGCGCCGCAGGATCTTGGCTATAAGGGCGAAAAGACCGAGGTCATAATAGGCGACAACAACGTCATAAGGGAGTTCGTCACCATACACAGGGCCACAACCAAGGAACAGAGAAAGACCGTGTGCGGAAGCTCCAACCTCCTCATGAACTACGTCCACATCGCCCACGACTGCCGCATCGGCTCAAACATCATCATGGCGAACGCCGCCACGCTCGCCGGACACGTGAGCATAGACGACTACGCCATAATCGGCGGCCTTGTCGCCATCCACCAGTTCGTGAGGATCGGCGCATACTGCATCATCGGCGGCGCCTCGGCGGTGAGTAAAGACATCCCGCCCTACGTCATGGCCGTCGGCAACAGGGCGAAACTCTACGGCCTTAACGCCGTGGGCCTTCGCAGAAAGGGTTTTTCCAGGCAGGAACTCGACGAAATAAAGCGGGCATACCATATAGTCTTCAGGTCTTCCCTCGGCATACAGGAGGCCGCGGATTTGCTCAAAAAGGAGCTGCCGGACTCGCTTCACGCGAGCCGCTTTGCCGCATTTTTGCATGACTCAAAAAGAGGACTGGCCCGCGAAAGGGTCAAGAGAAAGGGCGAACAGCCCGATGGCGGGAACGATGAAGAGGGTTAAGACGGCCGTCATAGGCGTAGGCCATCTCGGCAGGTTTCACGCGCAAAAATACGCGATCCTGCCCGAAGCCGAGCTTGTCGGCGTAGCGGACGCCAGCTTTGAAAGGGCCGCCGCGGTCGCCGCGGAGACAGGGACAAAGGCGTTTACGTCATACAGGGATCTTTTCAGCCTTGTCGACGCGGTAAGCGTCGCCACGCCGACAGACAGCCATTTTTCCATCGGCATGGACTTCTTGTCAAGGGGCGTAGACGTCCTGATGGAAAAGCCCGTCACGAGCGCCGCCAAAGAGGCGCGCCTCCTCATCGAAGAGGCGGACAAACACAAGGCCATCCTTCAAGTCGGCCACATCGAGAGGTTTAACCCCGCGATAACGGCCCTTGAAGGCAGGCTTAAAGACCCGGTCTACATAGAATGCGCGCGCGAATCCGTCTTTCCGAACAGGAGCTCCGACGTTGACGTCATTCTAGATCTGATGATACACGACATAGACGTCGTGCTGAGCCTCGTAAAGTCGGAGATAACGGAAGTCCAAGCGGCGGGCGTTGCCGTGCTGACCGACAGGGCGGACGTCGCCAGCGCGAGGCTTTGCTTCAGGAACGGCTGCGTGGCGGTCTTTGCCGCCAACAGGGCCGCGAAGGACCGCGTTAGAAAGATCGCCATATATCAAAAGGACGGCTACTTCTCAGCCGACTACGCAAGCCAGCTGCTTGCGTTTTCCAGAGTGGCGCGCTCCGCCGGCGCCTCTTTTGGCGCGCTGGTCCGCGCGGATATACCCATCGAAAAAAAGGACACCCTTCTTGAAGAGATCAGGTCCTTTGTAAAATGCTCCGCCCAAAGGTCTGTTCCGGTCGTCTCAGGGGCCGACGCCCTCAGGGCGCTTGAGGCCGCCGGGCGCATACAGGAGGCAATGGCCTTCCATCATGGGCCGGAGCGGCTTTAAAAGCCGCATTCAACCTCAAAGCGCAGCTAATTCCGGAAACCGCATGCATACCCTTTCCCTTGCGGCAGCCGGGGCTTCTTGCTTGAATTTTACCGATACGAAAACGATTTACCGCAACCTCAAGCCAGTCTCTGACTTTTCGTCCCCGGAATGACTAAAAAATGACTAAAAACATCTTCATAGTGAGCGGAGAGGCGTCCGGCGACCTGCACGGCGCGTCGCTTATGCGCGCCCTACAAAGGCTGATGCCCGGCATCAAGGCCGCCGGCATGGGCGGCCCAAGGATGCGGGAGGCCGGCCTTACCGGCCTTGACTCAAAAGAGGTCTCGGTTGTCGGCATCACAGAGGTCGTCGCAAAGCTGCCGCAGCTGTTAAGGGCGTTCAGGGAACTGAAAAAGCTGCTCATGAACGGCAGATTCGACGCCGTCATCCTCATAGACTTCCCGGACTTCAACCTGCGCTTTGCCAGGGCCGCCAAGAAAACCGGCGTCCCTATAATATATTACATAAGCCCGCAGGTCTGGGCGTGGAGAAGGGGCCGGGTCAGGAAGATAGCCGCCCTTGTTGACAAAATGCTCGTGGTCTTTCCGTTCGAGGAGGATATATACAGGCAGGCAGGCGTTGACGTCGAATACGTCGGCCACCCGCTCTACGCCGCCGCCGTATGTCCGCTCACAAAGGGCGAGGCGCGCGCAAAGCTCGGCCTGGCCGGCGAGGAAACCGTCATCGCGCTTCTGCCCGGAAGCAGGACGGCTGAGATACGACGCCTCCTGCCCCTGATGCTGGAAGCGGCCCCTCTCATCGAAAAACGGCTGGGCAGAAAAACGGCGTTCATCCTTCCCGCGGCGGACTCTGCGGAAGACGCGCTCCTTGACGACATCTTAAAGGCATCTCCCGTTCCCGTGAAGGTGCTCAAAAAAGAGACATACACCGCCCTGAGGGCGTCGGACGCGGCTGTGACAGCCTCAGGCACGGCTACGCTTGAAACCGCGCTCATAGGGACGCCGATGGTCATCGTCTACAAGATATCCCCTCTCACATACGCGATAGCGCGGATGCTGATAAGCATTAAGGACATGGGCCTGCCGAATATCGTCGCGGGGAGACGCGTGGTAAGGGAACTCGTGCAGGACACTGTGACCCCTGTGAATATCGCCGGGGAGATCGCCGATATATTGACCGATTCCACGAAAAAAAATGGTATAATTAAAGATTACGGCGAGATACGCGGGAAGCTTGCGGCCTCCGGGCCGGGCATTGCCGTTGACAGGGCCGCGGCCGCCGTATTCAAGGTGATAAACAGACATGGAACAGATAAAAGACAGCGCTGAAAAACCAAAGAGGCCGCTGATCATCTCTATCATATGCATACTTAACTTCATCTCCTTGCCGTTTTACTTCGCCATGCTCACGAACCCTGAGACCAAGGCGGCCCTTGAGAAGGACTACGGCTCCGCCTACGTGCCGACGGCCTTCGTTCTGGCCGCCTTCAGCACGGTGGCCATCATGGGGCTCTGGCGGATGAAAAGGTGGGGGGTCTGCGTCTTTACCGCCGCGGGGATAATCGGGCTGCTATACGACCTCTTTTACATCGCGTCAGATAAAACGCCGACGAACCTGCTCAGCTATCTTTTTGAGATATTGTTTATAACCATCATTATCGCGCATTACAAAAAAATGACATGAACCTCTACATCCGCCTTTTAAAACTCCTGCCGCCATACAGGGGGCAGTTCATCCTCGCCTTCATAAGCATGATCGGTTTTGCCGTGTCAAACGGCGCCATGGCCTATCTTATCGGCCCGGTCATGCAGTTCCTCTTCTCCGGCAAGGCCGGAGCCGAAGAGCCGGTAAAACTCATCCCGTTTGAGATCTTTTCCATACCCAAAGACAGGATGATGGTCGCCATCCCGATAGCCATCATAGTCGTGGCGCTCGTAAAGGGCCTCAGCTCATACGGGCAGTCCTACTTCATGGGCTGTGTCGGGTACGGGGTGGTGCGCGACATAAGAAATAAGCTCCACAACCACATCCTTGAGCTGCCTATAAATTTTTTCAGCAATACGCCCACCGGCGTCCTGATGTCGCGCCTGACGAACGACGTGAACCTCATCCAGTCCGCCACGAGCGAAGCCGTCTCCACGGTCTTGAAGCAGAGCCTCACCATCATCGTCCTTGCCGGCGTGGTCATAAGCCTTGACTGGAAGCTCGCCCTTGCCGCGTCCGTCGCCCTTCCCCTTTCGGCATATCCCATGAGAAGGCTGGGCAAGCGCATGAAGAAGATATCCACGCAGGGGCAGGTGACCATGGGCGCGATGACGGCCCTTTTGCATGAGGCCATCGCCGGCATAAGAATAGTAAAGGCATTCTGCATGGAAGGATATGAGTCCCTGAGGTTTCAAAAGGAAAACGAGAGCTTCAGGAAAAACCAGATCAAGACGCTGAAGGTCCGCGCCGTCTCGTCGCCCCTCATGGAGACCTTCGGCGCGGTGGGCTTTGCCGTGACCATCTGGTACGCGGCATACAGGATAAGCCACGGCACGCTGAGGCCCGAGACGTTCATATCCTTTTTCGCCTCTGTAATCATGTTCTACCAGCCCATAAAGGCCCTTAACGGCGTGAACCTCAACATCCAGCAGGGCCTTGCCGCGGCCGCGCGCGTCTTTGACGTCATAGACATTGAAAAAGAAGCGGCCGCCCCTGACGGCGCGGCAACGGGCGGGAAGGAGCTTGCCGGCATCAACGATTCCATAGAATTCAGGGACGTATCCTTCCGCTACGGCGGCGATTACGTGCTCGCCGGCGTCAACCTCAAGGTCAGGCGCGGCGAGGTCATAGCCATAGTCGGAAGCTCAGGGGCCGGGAAGACCACCTTCGTCAACCTCCTTCCGAGGTTCTACGACGTAACCGGCGGGAGCATCCTTTTTGACGGCGCGGACGCCAGGGAATTTACGCTTAAATCGCTGAGATCGCAGATAGCCATAGTCTCCCAGCACGTGGTGCTTTTCAACGACAGCGTGAAAAGAAACATCGCCTACGGCGACTACCGGAGGACGGACGCGGAGATAATCGCCGCGGCAAAGGCGGCAAACGCGCATGAGTTTATCTTGAGGCTCCCGGCGGGTTATGATACGCTCATCGGCGAAGGCGGCGTCAGGCTCTCCGGCGGCGAAAGGCAGCGCCTTTCCATAGCGCGGGCCATCCTCAAAAACGCGCCAGTACTCATACTGGACGAAGCTACGTCATCGCTTGACACGGAGAGCGAACACGAGGTGCAAACCGGGCTTGGCAACCTCATGGAAGGCCGCACTACCTTTGTCATCGCCCACCGCCTCTCTACCGTGAGGAACGCCGACCGCATCATCGTCTTTTCAGGCGGCGGCATAAAGGAGACGGGCAGGCACGAAGAGCTTCTAACGCGCGAAGGCGAATACCACAGGCTCTATTCAATGCAGTTCAAATAAGGCAGGCGGACGATGCTTAAAAAAATATCCGGCGCCGCCGGCGCCGCGCTTATCCCGGTTATCGCGAGCGGCCTCATAAGGCTCATCGCCGCGACCATGCGCATCAGCTGCGTCCATTTCGACGAATACCGGAGCGCGCTCAAGCAGGGCCGCCAGCACATCCTGACCTTCTGGCATGGAAGGCTCATGATGATGCCGCACGCGTACCGCGGCGGCAAGGGCATCACAATCCTCGTCAGCCAGAGCAGGGACGGGGAGCTTGTCTCAAGGACGGTCAGGCGGCTTGGCATCGAGTCCGTGCGCGGCTCATCCACCCGCGGATGGCTCGGCGGGATCAAGGGACTTTTAAAGGCCGCGCAAAGCGGACGCGACCTCGCCATAACTCCGGACGGCCCAAAGGGGCCGCGCTATAAGGCGCAGATGGGCGTTATCCAGATAGCGCGCGCAACCGGCCTTCCCGTCTTCCCCCTGGCCTTCGGCGCTTCAAAAAAAAAACATTCGGCAGCTGGGATTCCTTTATAATGCCATACCCCTTTTCCAGGGGGGTCTTTATAGCCGCTCCGCCGATAAGCGTGCGCGCTCAAGCAACGCCGGAAGAAATGGAAGAAGCGCGCTCGGCGCTTGAACGGACGCTTAACGCGATAACGGCAGAGGCGGACAACTATTTTTCATAAACGGGACGCCGCGTCAAGCCGCGGCCTGATATCTATAAATGAAATATGTCCTCTACGACGTCATCCTTCACGTCTCCCTTTTAGTCACGCTCCCCTATTTTTTTATCAAGATGCTCACCGCGCGCAAGTACCGCGAAGGCATCACGGAGCGTCTCGGTTTCATACGCGCCCAAAAGCTGAAAGGTCTTTCAGGCGGCCCCGTGCTTTGGGCGCATGCAGTGTCCGTCGGCGAGACGCGGGCCGTAATGCCGCTTCTCAGGCTCTTCAAGCAGCGGCATCCCGCGGTGAAGATCGCCTTTTCCACGGTCACGCAGACCGGCAACAGGGTGGCCGCCAAGGAAGGCGCGGGCATCATTGACGCCCTTTTTTACTTCCCCTTCGACCTTTCGTGGACGGTAAAGGGCGCAATAAAAAAAACAAGGCCCAAGGTCTTTTTAACCGTTGAAAAGGAGATCTGGCCTAATCTTTTCCTCCATTTAAACCGGTTAAAAACGCCGGTCATCATGGTGAACGGCACCATTTCCGAGAGGTCATGCAGGAGGTTCATCCGTTTCGGCTTTTTCTTCCGGGGGGTTTTCGGCATGATGCAGGCATTTTGCGCCCGGACGCCGGAGGATATGAAGCGGGCCGTAAATGCCGGCGTGAAAAAAGACAGCGCCTTTTTGACGGGCAATATAAAGTTCGACATCAGGCCGCCGGAGGTCAATGCCTCCTCGCTGGACGCGCTTAAAAAAGCGCTGGGCCTGAAGGCCGGCGACAGGGTGATAGTGGCCGGAAGCACGCACCGGGGAGAGGAAGAAATTATCCTGTCCGCGTTCAAGGCGCTCTCAGCTGAATTAAAGGGATTAAAACTCATCCTCGCGCCGAGACATCCGGAAAGATTCAACGAGGCCGAGGCCGTTGTCAAAAAGAGCGGCCTGTCCTGGGCAAGGCGCAGCAGCGGGACCGGCGCCGACGTCGTCATCCTTGACACCATCGGAGAGCTGATGACGGTCTATTCCTTCGCGGACGCGGCCATCGTCGGAGGCAGCTTCGTGGAAGGCATAGGCGGACATAACCTGCTTGAGCCCGCCCTGCTTGGCAAGCCCGTCGTCTGCGGCCCTTATCTGACGACGTATCTCAACATGGCGGAAATGCTCGAAGCGGCGGGCGGGGGTTTGCGGACAGAGGCAACCGGCCCGGCCATAGCCGGCGCGCTCAGGAAACTTTTAAACGACGAACAGCTCAGGCTGAGGACAGGCAATGCCGCCAGCGCGGCGGTCAAGGCGAACAGGGGCGCGGTTCAAAAAACGCTGGATGTGATTGAACGGTATTTTTAGAGCGCGGAGCCGGGCTTTAGCCTTGCCATGCGTTTCAAACTATCAGGCATATGGCATCTTTCCTGCAAAAAAATATCAAGCGATGGATGAGCGAGCCGGGCCGGGGGGGGCTTGCTCACATCATACTTTACTGCCTTTCCCTTGCTTACGGCCTCGCCGTCTCCGTCAGGCTAAGGCTATACGGCCTCGGTATATTGAGCACCAAAAGGCTTCCATGCAAGGTAATCTCCATCGGCAACATCACGGCCGGAGGCAGCGGCAAGACGCCGATGGCCATCCACGTTGCCGGACTTCTGAAAAAGCGGGGAGAGCGCGTTACGGTTTTAAGCAGGGGCTATGGCCGCGCCAGCTCAGGCGTTTTAACGGTTTCAGACGGTAAGAATATTCTCCTTGGGCCGCGGGAGGCCGGGGATGAGCCGTATCTAATGGCAACGCGCCTCAAAGGCGTGCCGGTGGTTGTCGGTGAAGACCGCGCAGAGGCCGGCCTATTCGCCATCCGGAAGTTTAATCCTGCGTGCATTATCCTCGATGACGGCTTTCAGCATTTGAGGCTTGAACGGGACCTTAATATTCTGCTCGTTGACGCTCAGGCCGGCTTTGGCAACGGCTTTTTACTGCCGCGCGGGATACTGCGCGAACCGTTGTCCGCCGTAAAAAGGGCGTCAATTACCATGGTGAAAGGCAGTGGTCTTGGAGACAACACCGCTGATATCATACACCGGTCTGGCAAGTCTGTCGTTAAATTCAACTATAAACCAAACTGCCTTACGCATCTAAGCGGCAATCAGACGCTGCCCCTTACGAGCCTTAAGGGCAAGCGCGTTATTGCGATTGCAGGCATTGCCAACCCGGAATCTTTCTTTTCGACGCTCAGGAGGCTGAATGCCGAAATTGTTAAAACCATCATTTTCCCTGACCATCACGCATATTCAAAAGCCGATATTCTCAAAATCGAAGCGCTGAAAAAGGCCGCACCTGACGCGGATATTATCATCACAACCGAAAAGGACGGGGTCAAGCTGAAGGGCCTTGTTGACAGGAGGCTTGGAATTTACGCCCTCTCCATTGATGTCTGGATCGAGGACAGGATGGAATTTGAAAAAGCCTTCTCCTTTCTAAAGGAAGACCGGTGACGCTCGCGATGCTTAAAATAACCGCGTTTTTATTCGGCCATCTGCCGCTTTCGATACCGGCCTTATTGGGCAGAATATTCGGCCTTCTTATTTACAGACTCGACAAAAAGCACAGGGACATCGCGAAGGATAACCTCAGGCGCGCCTTTGGAGCTGACAAATCCGGGAAGGAAATTGAACGGATAACCAAAAAAGTATTTCAAAACCTTGCCGCGGTCTTTTTCGAGTTCATGCGTATTCCGTGGCTTACCGCCAAAAAGCTCGACAACCGCGTCCGGTGCGACGGCATGGAAAACCTTCAGAACGCGCTAAAAAAAGGCAAAGGCGTTATCTTCATCACAGCTCACTTCGGCAACTGGGAGCTGATGGCCGCGTATTACGGCCTTAAAGGCCTGCCCGTTGACATCGTCGCCAGGGAGCTTGACAACCCGGCGCTTGAGGAGTTCGTAAAATGGACGAGGCAGCGGAGCGGCAACAGGATAGTCTCAAAGAGCCGCGCCATGCGCAGGCTCTTAAAGACGCTTGCCTCAAACGGCATCGCGGGCATACTCCTTGACCAGAACGTCGCTGCTGCGGAAGGGGTGTTCGTTGACTTCTTCGGGACGCCGGCCTGCACGAACAAAGGCCCTGCCATGCTCGCCGCCATAAGCGGCGCGGCCATTATCCCGACATTCATATTGCGCGAAGGCAAAAAACACAGGATAATAATAGGCAGGGAAGTCGAGCGCGTCAACACGGGCGACAAAAACCGCGACGCTTTGGTGAACACGGCGCGGATGACAAAGGTTATAGAGGATATCATCAGAAAACACCCTGAACAGTGGTTCTGGGTGCACAGGAGATGGAAGACGAGGCCGCCTGAGGAAACGAAGACTAAATAAAAAGGTTATCGGTTATCCGTCATCGGTTATCGGTGAAGGTAAAAAATAATATCCTTAAACTGATAACGGATAACCGTTCACCGATAACCGTCTTTGATAACGGATAACTGAAAACCGATCACTGGGGCCATCCGCCATGAAAAAAACATTCCTTTTTATATCGCTTGCCCTAAGCCTTTCGGCCTGCACCACCCTGCACCCGTTTGAAAAGAGCAAGCTCGCCGAAATCGAGTACAGGGGGATAACCGTTCCGCATGAGCGGGTCAAAGCGCCCTTTACCGCCGGGGCGCTCAATGTTCTGCCTGGCTTCGGGAACTTCTATCTCGCGTGGGGCACGAGCGAGACGGAGCAGTGGCTCTACGGCTTTGCAAACCTCCTCCTCTGGCCTTATTCCATTGCATGGGGCGTGCCTGAGGCATACATTGACGCAGGCACCATAAACAAAAGGAACACCATCTACTACTACACCTTCGGCCCCGGGGCCAGAGAGCTCGGACAGGAGCCGCAGAGGATGTTCCCGCTTGCGCCTGAGCCGAAAAAAGAGCCTGATGCCAAGCCAGAAGGGCCAAAACCCGCACAGGAGGCGCTGCCCATTTAAAAAAAGCCGTGTTAGTGGTATAATATAAGTGAAGGGTATATCGGGTTAAATGGAGATTTGGAACAGGTTACAGTTTGGGGCCCCTCCGGAACGCGGTGTGCAAGCCGACTGGCCCTTAGGGAGCCAATGCCGGAAGCCTGAAACGTTCTCCCGGGCCGCCACCTGCGCATAAAGCCTCTTCTTCAAATCCTGACATACCCTTATTTTTAGCAGCGCAAGCCCAGCACCACTTTCCGCTGCCAATGCCTGCCCTCGCGTGTCTAACGCGGGGGTTTGTTTTACCATGAACTCTTGACAATAGAAAGTGGTGCTGGGCTTGCGCTACAAGTTGCTCCAAGACACGCAAAATGTGGTATAATATAAGTAGAGAGATGGTTTGCAGGCATTGCTTGGATTAACGCCAGTTGGCGTAAAACTCATCCGCAGGGTGCGTTAGACCACCTTAGGAGGTTTTCATCAGGGGGCTTTTTCCCGAAGGGGCTGGGAGTCCGGTCTGGAGGAACTGATACCCTGAAAAAGGAAAACCGGCGGATTAGAGAAAAGCTATCCGACTAATGCCTGTTTTTTTGTCTGGATGCGGCTTTCCGAACCAAAATCTTACCAAAGCAAAAACTGGAAGGGGCAAGGGCCCGGCGGCCCTGCAGGTCTTCAAAACCTGTTTATCACCTTTTACGGAGATGGGTGGGTTCGACTCCCGCCCCCTTCCGCCATAAATACAAGAAGCCCGGCATCACTTTCCATCGCCAAGAGTTCATGCGTAATACAAACGTTGGCGACGGAAAGTGATGCCGGGCTTCTTGTATTCAATCCGCGACAACTCAGAACTTATAAGCAAACAGCCCGACGCTGGTCGCCGTCTCTTTGGCGTCCACGGTCTTGTCCCGCATTGCGCTTACCTTGATAGTGGGCACGTGCATTGAGAACTTGCCGTTTTCAATCTCGCTGAAGGATTTGGAGCTTGACGCGGTCGTAATGCCGTAGATCGCACCGGCTATCATGCCTAAGCCTGCCCCTGTGGGGATGTAGTCCAGATGATCGCCGGGCTTGTCGGCCAGAAGCACGAACGCGGAGCCGATGAGCGCTCCGATGATGCCGCCGTAGGCCGTATCCTTAAGCGTGACTTCCATTGCGTCCGCGGCAAGGGCGCGGCCGGAGAAAACGAAGAAGGTAAAGATGAGAAAAACTGCCGTAATTTTTTTGATGGATATCATTGCGCCGATGCCCCCTTCTATATTATATTTTTATAAAAAACAGTATCCGGGATTTATAATTTTATAGCATCTATCCGAAGGCGTTGTCAAGAAAAAGCATTTAAATTCGCGCAGCTACGCCTTACTTGACAGGCCGGGATAAAGGGCTATACTAAAAACAGAGGGGAAAAAAGATATGTCCTACAACGTTTATGAAATTGCGGCGCTCATGGCGGCCATATCGGTATCAGCGCTTGCAATAGCCGCGATACCGGCTGTTTTACAGATTAAAAGAACCATCAGGGCGGTAGAGGATCTCTCGCTTGAGACGAAAAAATCGGTGGAGACATTGAACGGCATCTTAAAAAGGATTGACTGCGGCGTGGCCGTCTTTGAAGAAACAGCGGCAAGGTTTAAGCAGACCGGAGAACGCATAAGCGATGTTATTGATTCATTCATGGAGAACATAAAAAAGCCGATAGCGGTGGTGGCAGGCGTGCTTTCTTCAATTGAATACGCATTCAAACTTTTCTTCGGAAAAGAGCGTAAAAAAGGAGGTGTTCAAAATGACGAATAGGGGATATACGGTTCTCGCATTTGTGCTTGGCGGCGTTGTAGGCGCGGGAGTTGCCCTTCTGTTCGCCCCGGCATCCGGCGAAGTTACCAGAAAACGGATAAGAGACGGAGCCACTGATGCGGCTGACAGGTTAACCGAAAAGTATGAAGATGTAAAGGAGACCGTCGCCGAAAACGCGGGCAAGGTAAAACAAATGTTCGAGGACAAAAAAGAGGAGCTTAAAGCGGTGTACGAAGCAGGACGCGAGGCCTACATTAAAGGGAAATAACCCTTGGCACGGCAGCGTGAGGATGTGAAAAACAATAGTGCATCAGCCATGCGGCACGATAAGCTGCGTGGCTGTGGCTTTCCTGAGGGGCGCATTGAAATGATTCAATGCCAAAACGCATCTTACGGGGTTATCGCTTGCCTGAAAAAGATTCCAAACAGACCTTGAGCGTTATTACCGCCGATGTCGGCGGTTTTATAGGCCATGTCAGTTCCCACCCGGAGATACTCGACACCGCCAAGGAGCGTCTTTTCAACGCCAGGGGAAAAGGCGTTATCACCGACTTTCATGTTTTGAGGTGCGGCGACGACATAGCCCTCGCCTTGCTTCACGAAAACGGCCCGGCCAGCGGCAGCGTCAGCGGCCTCGTCTGGAATACCCTCAACGCCTGCACGGACGCGGCCAGCAGGATGAAGCTGTACCGTCATGAAGATTTCATCGCCGCCGGAGACAAGGGCTCCGCGGCGAAGGCCGGCGTATCCAAAGGCGCAAAAGGCCCGACATTGGCAGAGATGGAATTCGCGGAAAGGCAGAGCGAGCCTGTCATCGTCTTCATGGCCAACAAGTCGGCCTATGGTTCGTGGAACCTGCCTCTATATAAGATATACGCCGACCCCTTCAACACGGCAGGGCTTATCATGAACCCGCGGATGGCTGAAGGTTTCACCTTCACCGTGCTTGACGTAAAGGATGGCACGGAGATCACCCTTTCAACCCCGGCGGACGCCTATCTGCTTCTTTCCATTATCGGGATAACGTCGAGATACGTCGTAACGTCCGTCCACGGCAACCGGAAACAGGATATTACCGCGGCCGTTGCCGCGCAAAAACTCGCCGCCCCCGGCGAAACAGGGCCCTTCACCGTAAGCAGAGACAACCCCGTGCTTATCCTGCGCTGTCAGTCCGACTTCCCAGCGGTGGGAGAGGCCCTTGAGCCTTTTTCCCTGCCGCACCTCGTAAGGGGATGGATGAGGGCCGCGCACAACGGGCCTCTCATGCCCGTGCCGTTCTACGAGGCAAACCCCTCGCGTTTTGACGGCCCGGCGCGCCTGATCGGCGCGGGCTTCCAGATTTCCAATGGACGGTTCATCGGCCCGCACGACATGTTTGACGACCCCAGCTTTGACGAGGCACGCAGGCTCGCAAACCGGATTACCGATTACATGAGGCGCCACGGCCCTTTTGAGCCGCACCGTATGCCCGCGACCGAACTGGAGCAGGCTGGAATATCCGCGCTGTTCGATAAAGCAAAGGATAGAATAAAAGATAAGCTCAGCCGTTAGAAAATGCCCGCTCAACCGGCATCAATGCAGCCTCTGGGCAGCCTCTGGGCAGCCTCAATGTTTTTCGCCTGGCAATAAAATTACAATGGGAGGTAGTCACCTGTGAAAAGCATGAAAGGCCCGCGCATAGTCAAAAAAAAATCAATAAACTCCGAGAAAGACCCGTATCTTCTGGATATCGCCCCGGGCGACAGGGCCGTATGCAAAAAGTGCGGCGCCGTATACCACAACAAACGATGGAGCTTCAACAAAAAAACCATCACCCTTCCGGCAGCCGCGAAAAAGATCTCGGTCATCTGCGCGGCCTGCCAGAAGATACGGGACAAATTCGCGGAAGGGTACGTCACCCTGCATGGAACCTTCCTCAAAGCGCACAAAGACGAAATCATCAGCCTTGTCCGCAACAAGGAAGCTCACGCCATGCACTTTAACCCCCTTGACCGCATCATCGAAATAAAGGCTCGAAAAAGCCTGATAGAGATAACCACCACGACGGAAAAATTGGCCCAGCGCATAGGCCAGATGCTCAAAAAGGCCTTCGACGGAGAGGTGGAATACAAATGGAGCGCAGGCGTCAAGCTCGCGCGTATAGTCTGGACAAGGGAAGAAGGCGCCCCGGCATGAGGCGGCTGCCGCCATTAAAGGGTCAAAGGGCTTTCCTGGAACAATTCACCTGAATATACATTTCCGGATAGAGAGAATTTTTCAGATAAGCCCTGAAACGCTCTTTAACCGGCATTACGTCCGCGCAGCCAGCCAATACACATCATGAGAGGATTTTTCGTGGAAGCTCTAAAACACTCTTTAACAGGCATTATATCCGCGCCGCCTGCAACTTCACGTCATTGAGAGAATCATGAGAGAGGCTCAACTCTATAAGCCCGCCAAAGGCGGCTATGTTGACTGCTTTCTTTGCTCGTTCAGATGCCACATAGCGGACGGCAAGTTCGGGGTGTGCGGCGTCAGGGAGAACGTAGGCGGCATGCTCTACACGCTTGTCTACGGCAAGCTCATAGCGGCGCACCTTGACCCGGTCGAAAAAAAACCTCTCTTTCATTTCCAGCCCGGATCGCACTCATACTCCATAGCCACCGTGGGGTGCAACTTCAGGTGCCTGCACTGCCAAAACTCCGAGATATCGCAGATGCCAAAGGATCAAAAGCGGATAATCGGCGAAGAGACCAGCCCTGAAGAGGTCGTCGGGGAGGCGGAAAAATCCGGGGCATCGAGCATATCCTACACCTACACGGAGCCTACGATTTTTTTCGAATTCGCAAAGGACATCAGCGATCTTGCGAGGCGGAAAAACCTTAAAAATATCTTCGTCACCAACGGTTACATGACGAAGGAATGCCTTGATGAATTGAAGGACGTCCTCGACGCGGCGAACGTCGACATTAAGGGCTTTACGGAGCCGTTTTACAGGAAAATCTGCGGCGCGCGCCTTGCGCCGGTGCTCGAGTCCATCGAATACATGCGCTCGCTCGGCGTCTGGGTTGAATTGACGACACTTGTCATACCGGGCCAGAACGATTCCGAGGAAGAACTGCGCGCCATAGCAAAGTGGATAGCAAAGACCGACAGGACAATGCCCTGGCACCTCAGCGCGTTCCACCCTGCCTATAAGCTGGCAAACCTTCCCGTCACGCCGGCCGAGACCATCGAAAGGGCAAGGGAAATAGGCCTTGAAGAAGGCCTGCGCTACGTCTACACCGGCAACGTCCCCGGCATGAAGGGAGAGTCCACCTTCTGCTGGAACTGCAAAAAGATGCTGATAGAAAGACACGGCTTTACCGTTAAGAAAAACGTCGTCGAAGACTCGAAGTGTCCGCACTGCAAGACAGTCATTGACGGCGTTGATTTATAGACGAAACGGATTATTCATAACCTTAAGCCTGCCCTCGAAGGTTTCTATCGAGGGATGGAGGGACGAGATGCTTGTCGAATTCAGCATTATTCCAATAGGCACAGGGGAGAGTTTAGGTGACGCGATAGCCGGCGTATTGAAGCTCGTCGATGAAAGCATGCTCCCCTACAAGGCGAACGCGATGGGAACCGTCATAGAAGGCAGCTGGGACGATTGCATGGGACTCATCAAGAAATGCCACGAAGAGGTCATGAAAACGGCTCCGCGGCTTGTCTCGAATATTTCGATAGACCTGAGACCGGGTAAACCCCAGGACCGTCTGAACGAAAAGCTGAAATCAATCGAAAAGAGGCTCGGAAAGAAGTTAAAGGGTTAGCAGGTTGCGGAAAAACTCAAAATCTGGTCAGACTGCTCAAATCTTCCCATTGCAATAATAAAGACGCAATGGGAACCCAGCCAGATGCAAGGCGTCAAGCCCAGCACCACTTTCCGTTGCCAACGCTTGTATTATGCATGAACTCTTGGCGATGGAAAGTGGTGCTGGGGAGGAACGAGGCGCACTTTGTTGTGCGCCGTTCGTTCCGAACGACGAAGACAACGCCGCAGATGGGGTTTTTTCAGCAGCCTGATAGGCGTTAAACAGGTGCTCACGTCATGTCAAGAGGCATAAAACTTTTCACAATAGCCGGGATACGCATCTCCCTTGACTACACCTGGTTTATTGTTTTCACGCTTTTTGCGTGGAGCCTTGCCTTCGGATATTTTCCGTTTCGCTACCCCGGCTTCGCAAAAGCCACATACGTTTCAATGGGTCTTGTCTCCTCATTCCTCCTTTTCGCGTGCGTCCTCATACACGAGATGTCGCATTCGATAACGGCCAACCGCCTGGGACTGGACATCCACGAAATAACGCTGTTCATCTTCGGCGGCATGGCGGAGCTTACCAGGGAGCCTGACGACCCCTCGGTGGAGTTGAAAATAGCCCTTGCGGGCCCGGCGGCGAGCGCGGCGCTTGCCCTGTTTTTCTGGCTGATATCCATGATGGTCTCCTTCACGGATTTTCCGGTAGTCCATGCCGTCATCTCGTATCTTGCGATGATAAACGCGATGCTCCTTGTCTTCAACATGATCCCCGGCTTTCCGCTCGACGGCGGACGCGTGCTCCGTGCCATATGGTGGCTGAAGACCGGCGACATGCCGCGCGCCACAATGGTGGCCAGCAGGATAGGCAGGGGCTTTGCCATGCTTCTTATCATCTCAGGGGTGCTTCAGATAGCAACGGGCAACTTCACCGGCGGCCTCTGGTCTGTCTTCATCGGCTTTTTCCTCCAGAGCGCGGCCGAGAGCGGGTATCAGGACATGCTCATGAAGCGCGCCCTCAAGGGCGTGCGCGTGAAGGACATCATGAGCGCCGGCGTTGTGACGATTGACGAGAAAGTCACCGTTGCCGAAGCGGTTGACAAATACTTTCTGACCCGCCACCACGCCTCATTCCCGATTACCGCCTCCGGGCAGGTCATCGGCATATTGAGCCTCAGACATGTCCGGGAACTCGGCAAAGACCGGTGGCCGACGACGCAGGTCAAAGACCTGATGACGAGGCTTACACCGGAGACGACCCTGTCGCCTGAAGAAAGCGCCCTCGGCGCCATCGGCAGGCTCGCGGCAGGCACGGTCGGCAGATGCCCGGTGCTTGACCCGGCAGGGCGGCTCGTTGGCATAGTTTCCAAAAGCGATATCATCAAGGTGTTGGAGCTTAAATCAGAGCTGCGTAAATGAATTTAAAAAAGCTCATCAGAAACAGTCCTTGCCAAGAGCCTGCACGCCATTTGGCATATTGACATTCGACTTGCAAATGCAAAAAGGCCCCTTGCGGACATTCCGCAAAGGGCCTTTAAACTTACACGCTGGAAAAAATCTACTTCGCCGCGGCGGCTGCGGCCTTTACTTTTATCGTCCTGCCGTTAAGCGGCTGAACCGGCCTGTTGTTGTTGCGGAATATCTTCTTGAACGCGGCTATCTGCTTCTTGGACATCTGTATCGGGGTCTTCAAGACTATCCAGGTCACTATCTCAGAGCACGGCGGGGTCGTCAAAGAGCCGGCATAGGTGTAAAACGCCCTGTCCTTTGGCAGAAGGTCGTCGGCAATGACCGTCACGTCAAGCTCCTTTTTTTCATTCGCCTTTTTGGGGAGATTCGCGAATACGCCCTTGTATGCCGCGTTTTCAGCGCCTGCTTCTATAAGCACGCCTATGACCGCGAGCTTGCCGTCCGCGTTCTTGTGCACGAGGTGGTTCTCCATGGCAAAGGACTTTCCGCCGACCGTGTGCTCGCTGGGGTCGTGGAAGTGAAACTGCACAAGCTCATAATCAACGCCGTCTACCTTTATTCCACTGCCCTTGTCGTAGTTCACCTGTATGGTGTGGCCGTTGTTTATAATATTAAGCTTTGAAGGCTTGTAGCTGAAGGAGATGTCCGCGAGAGGCGCCTCCGACGTCCCTTCGATGTTTATCGGCGACTGGCTCTTGCCTTTGCACGCTTCGTTGTCTTTTGAAATATCGCCCCAGTGCGACGGGCCTGCCTCGCCCTCATAGCCCCAGTGCGGGGCATGACCGTGCTCGCCGGCTACGGCCCCGGCTGCGCCGCAAAATGAGATGCCCAGAGTCAGCGCCGCCGCTAAAAGCCCGCGCTTTGATGCCGCTATCTTTCCGATTATCATGTTGACTGCTCCTTTTTTGCTTTTTTTTTAGAGTTAATTTTAAAAACAAAACAGGCAATGCGCCCCCTGCTCCCGCACTGTACGCAAGGCTAAAGCCTTGCCCTGCAACACCCATGCTCCCGCGGCCTTACAGCTTACTGCCCGGCCTGCTACCTGTCCGGTTTTCTGAAGAACAGGTCGTGGAGAGTGTAGACCTCCTTGACGACATATTCCTTAACGCCGGTCGGCAGGTTTATTACGACATCTTCATCCGGCTTTTTATTAAGAAGTCCCTTGCCTATGGGGGAGTTTACGGAAATCCTGCCGTTACGCGGGTCAACCTCTTCAGGCGTGACGAGTTCGTAGACGACTTCAAGGCCGGTGCTCTGGTCTTCAAGATGCACGCGGGAGCCAAAACCAACGGCGTCCTTCGGGATATTGTCAAGCTTCAGGGAGACAAGGGAGTTCACCCTTGCCGTGAGGTGCGCCACACGCGCCTGCAGGAAAGACTGGCGCTGCTTGGCGGCCTCATATTCGGAATTCTCGCGGAAGTCCCCGTGGGCCGCGGCCTTTCGAAGCTCCTTGGGCACGTCAAAGCGCAGCTCCTTGTCGACCTTCAAGAGCTCTTCCCTTAACTGTTTTACTATCGGCAACTCGTCCATAAATTCTCCGTTTTTCCGGCAGGCTGCAACTGGGGCTTCCCCGCTAAAAGCTCGCGGGGACATGTTTTGAGCAGCCTGCCGGACATTTTCAGCAACCCGCTCAATCAACGCCGCGAGCCGGACAGACATTACTGTTCCATGACAACCACGCATTCCATGTGATATGTCTGCGGGAACATGTCGAAAAGGCAGGCATTGAACTTCCGGTAGCCGTGCTCGGCGAATACCGCGAGGTCCCTTGCGAGCGTCGGGGGACTGCACGAAACATATACTATTTTTTTAGGCTTCAATTGCGCAAGGGACGTCGAAACGTCCAGATCGCCGCCGCGCGGAGGGTCTAATACTACCACATCGGCGGGATGTTTTTCAATTCTTTTCATGTTTGATTTAATCCACTCCAGCGCGTCCGCGCGCATGAATCGGGCATTAACTATGGAATTTAACATGGCGTTGTCCGCGCCGTTTTTTACGGCCTCCTTGCCCGCTTCAACTCCGACAGCCTCTTTGGCGAGCCTTGCCGCAGGCAGCGTGATGTTGCCTGCCCCGGCGAAAAGATCGACCACCCTTTCACCGCCATGCAGTCCGGCATACTCAAGGGCCTTCCTGACAAGGGCCGGGTTCAGAGACTGATTGGCCTGCGAAAATACGCTTATGCCGGAGGAGTAGGCCACGCCGCACGAATCATGCAAAAGCCGGGTGTCGCCGAGGGAGACGATGCGCTTGCCTCCTCCTGCCCCGCTATGGATGCCGCCAAAGACACCAGCGGACGGCCGGAGCCAGACCTCAATGCCCTTTATCGCGTCCACAGCCTTTAAAACCCTTTCCCAATCAAACCCGCAGGCGCGCGAAATGCCTAAAGATGCCACGACCTTGCCGTCCCTGCGGCTAAGGCCGGCTTCCACCGAGCAAAGCGCGGGCGGAACGCCGGCCTCTTTCATAAAAAATGTCTTTATCCGCTTATAAGCGGCGTTCACGAGCGGGTCTGCGAGGGAACATTCGTCAACGTCGACTATCCTGCTGGATGCATGCTCGAAAAACCCCCAGCTCAGCCCCTTTACCTGAAACCGCACCTTTGCCCTGTAATTGAACTCATCCGGCGAACCGGCCGGCGGCTGGAATGTTATGTCCTCTATCTTCCCGATCCTTTTAACGGTCTCTTCGAATATCTTTTCCTTCCACAAGAGCTGCTGGGAATATTTTATGTGCTGGAGCTGACAGCCGCCGCAGATGCCGTAGACCGGACATGGCGGGTCTTTCCTGACGGGAGAGGCCGTAAGGAGTTCCAGCAAAACGGCCTCTGAAAAACCCTTTTTTTCAGCGGTCACGCGCACCCTTGCCGTGTCGCCCGGGGCCGTGAGTGGGACAAAGACGACCTTGCCGTCTATCCTGCCTATGCCCTTCCCGCCGTAGGCAAGCCCGGTTATTTCAACGACCGCTTCCGTCATGGCAGCATCTCCCGTATTTTTTTCCAGACCATGACCTTGCCAGTGCCCTTGGTCGCGGAAAAAGGAACCGGCGCGGCGGCGATATGCAAATCTCTTTTAAGCCGGGCCATGTTCGAGGCCAGCTCGTTGCTTGAGAGCTTGTCGGCCTTGGTGAATACCGTTACTACCGGAATATTAAACCGCCCTATCCAATCGTAGAGCAGTTCTTCAGCCTCTCCGGTCTCCCTTCTGGCGTCAAGGATGACCAGCGCGCCGCCGACGGAAGGCCTGTCTTCAAGGTATCCGTCTATCATCTTTTCCCATGAACGTTTTTCCTCGCGCGACACGGCGGCATAGCCGAAGCCGGGGAGGTCAACGAGATAGAACTCGCCGTTGACGCGGTAAAAGTTAATCGTCCTTGTCTTTCCGGGCTGCGACGACGTATGCGCAAGACCCTTGCGGTTGACAAGCGTGTTTATAAGCGACGACTTGCCGACGTTGCTCCTGCCTATGAGCGCTATCTCCGGCAGACGGTCCTTTGGAAATGATCTGCCGTCAACCGCGCTTGCGGTGAACTCGGCGCTTTTTATCTTCATATATTTTTCCGATTGTTTATAAAAAAAGATAGTCTGACCGACGCCATTCTCCGGCAGGCCGCTCAAAACATCTCCCCGCAGGCCTGCCCTCGCGTGTCTAAACATGTCCTCGAATGTCTCTATCGGGGAGCGGGGGCTTTAAGCGGGGAAGCCCCGGCTAAGTTACAGATATTACCTCTTCGTAGGTCGTAACCCCCATGAGCATCTTTTTGACGGCGGACTCCCTGAGCGTTGACATGCCCTCGGCGCGCGCCTCCTTCCCGATGGCCTCCACGTCGGCGGTTGTCGCCGTCATGGCCTTGAGCCTGTCGGTCATTGGCATCATCTCGAATACGCCGATCCTGCCCTTGTAACCCGTCCCCCTGCAGTCCGGACAGCCTTCGCCGTAGCTGATCCTGTATTCCCTGTCCTTGAGGCGCAGATACTCTCTTTCCTCTGGCAGGAGGATGCGCTGCTTCTTGCACTGCGGGCATATCTTCCTGACGAGCCTTTGCGCCACTACGCCGAGGACGGTCGAATTCACCAGAAACGGCGGCACGCCCAGGTCCATGAGCCGCGTAAGGGAAGAGGCCGCGTTATTCGTATGCAGGGTCGACAATACGAGATGGCCGGTTAGCGCGGCCTGAACCGCGTTCGTGGCCGTTTCCTTATCCCGTATCTCGCCTACCATGATGATGTCCGGGTCCTGCCTTAATATGGTGCGAAGGCTGTTTGCGAAGTCAACGCCGATATGCTGCTGGACGCCGACCTGATTAAACTCCTCCACAACCATTTCTATCGGGTCTTCTATGGTGACTATGTTTACCTCGGACGTTGACAGCACCTTTAAGGCCGAATACAGGGTCGTCGTCTTGCCGCTTCCGGTGGGGCCTGTGACGAGTATTATGCCGTATGTCTTTTTAAGGAAGGACTCGAATGTCTCATACTCCTTCGGGAAAAAACCGAGGTTTGGAAGTTCCTGAAAGAGTATCTCCGGGTCGAATATCCTTATAACGACCTTTTCGCCGAATGCCGTCGGAAGCGTGGATACGCGAAGCTCTACTTCCTTATCCTTGAAAGAGGTCTTTATCCTGCCGTCCTGCGGCCTTCTCTTCTCGGAGATGTCCATCCTTGAAAGCATCTTTATCCTTGATACCATTGACGGATGGACGGCCTTGGGCACCGTGTGTATCGAATGAAGTATGCCGTCTATCCTGAACCTTACGAGCGTCATCTCCCTCTTGGGCTCTATATGTATGTCGGACGCCCTCTGTTCATAGGCATAATGAAGGAGGTATTCAACGGCGTTGACGACGTGCTGGTCGGTTGCCTCAAGCTCGACGGATCCCTTGAGCTTGACATACTGTTCAAGATTGCCAAGCTCCGGAGAGGCCTTTGCCTCTTTTTCAGCCGCGCCCACCGAATAGCGGAAGCCGTAGAACTCGCGGACTATCTTCAATATGTCGGATTTGGAGCACAGGACAAGCGCCGTCTTGGTTTTCATGGTGCTTCTGAGGCTGTCCACCCCTTCGAGGTTAAAGGGGTCCGCCACGGCAAACGTGATAACGCCGTCCTTCTCGCCTACGGGCACGACAAGATACTTCTGCGCAAAGGGCCTCGGTATCCTTGACGTCACGAGGTCCAGGTTGAGCTTTAACGGATCGAGCTTTCTGTAGGGAAGGCCGGCATCCGCGGCAATGGCCTCGGTGATCATGTCCTCGGTAACGGGCCTGCCGCCGCTGCCGGCAACGGTCAGATTCAAAGATGCGATTATCTCCGCCGGAGAGATGAACTCCGGGACGTTGTGCGGCCTTCTGGATGTGTAAGAGGACTCCTGGGATTTTCTCAGACGCGCCCGCTGGGCATCGCCCTTGATGAATATCTCCCGCTCCTGTGCCTCGGAAATGACGCCCTTTTTACGCAGGAGCGCGCCGGCGTATTCCAACGTCAACGCCTTTTTAAGCTGCTCAGAGCCTGTTGCCGTTTCAGGCGGCTTTTTGTCCTTCTGTTCTTTCATCATTAATTTATCACAGGTCTATGGTCTTGACTTCCGCGTTTATCCCTGTTTTTTCATCTTCCGCTTCTTCCCGCAGCCCGCCGCCTTTTTTTTCTTCTTCCGCGTAATCGCCGCGGGAATCCGGCCCTTTGCCCCTTTGCGCCTTGAGGAGCTCTTTTAAGAGTGCGTTGGTCTTCTCCTGCTCCTCGATGAGCCTCGTTAAAAGCCCCTTTGTGCCAAAGACGGAAAACGGCAAGGCTATCCACAATATTACCATAACCCCGGCGGCCGCCACAAAGAATATAAAGAACGCCGAGAGTATCACCAGCGCCGGATTTTCAGCAAATCCCGTCATATAGCCCCATGCCCGGTTTATTTATTGCGCCATCCATTCCCATCGCAAACTTGCGCGAACCAAGCCCTATTTTACCTTGAAAACCCTTTGAACGACATTCTCCCACTTCACCTTTTCCTGCTCCGCGGTCTTCAGGTCTTTAAGCGACACCACGCCTTCTTTAATTTCATCCTCGCCGAGGATAACGGCAAAACTCGCGCCTATCTGGTCAACGCGCTTCATGCGCTTTTTCAAAGGGGCCTCGGAAAAATCCTCCGTGATCCTCAGCCCTGCGCCGCGCCAGAGCTTTAAAAGCTCTATCCCCTTCTTTTCAGCCGCCGCCCCAAGCGCGATGAACGCCGCAAGAGGTCTTTCTTGAAAACCCTTGTCCTTTATGACTATCGCCAGCCGCTCCATGCCAATTGCGAAACCAAAGCACGGCGTGGCAGGGCCGCCAAGGTCGGAAACGAGGCCGTCGTACCTGCCGCCGGCGGCTATGGCGTTTTGCGAACCCAGGCTCTCCTCGGCAGTTATCTCAAACGTCGTCTTTGAATAATAGTCAAGCCCGCGCACCATGCGGGGGTTTATGTTCGGGGCGATATTCAATCCCGCAAGGCCGTGCTTTACCCTTTCAAAATGGACATTGCACGGCTGGCAGAGATGCTCCGTTATTCTCGGCGCATTTTCTGTTGCCTCGATGCACTTCGGGCTTTTGCAGTCGAGCGCGCGCAGGGGGTTTGCGTCCATCCGCCGCTGACAGTTCTCGCACAGCCTTTCCTTCACGCCCTGAAGAAATATCTTCAATCTGCTTTTATAACCAGGCCTGCATTCAGCGCAGCCCAAAGAATTTATGTGAAGGGTTATGCCGCTTACGTCAAGCCGCCGAAACAGCTCGACGAGCATGCCTATGGTCTCGGCGTCCGCGCGCGGGCTCTCGTCGCCAAGGACCTCGGCCCCTATCTGGTAAAACTGGCGGTATCTGCCCTTTTGCGGCCTCTCGTAGCGGAACATCGGCCCGGCGTAAAAAAGCTTCGTCACAGGAGAAGTGTAGAGCTTATGCTCGACATACGCCCTGACCACCGGCGCGGTGCCTTCGGGACGGAGCGTCAGGGAATCTCCATGACGGTCGGTGAAGGTGTACATCTCCTTTTCCACGATGTCGGTCGTCTCGCCGATGGAGCGCAGGAACAGCTCGGTCCTGTCCGCCACCGGGACCCGTATCTCGGAAAAGCCGCAGGCTGAAAATACCTTTACGGCCTCGTCTTCGATGTGGCGCCACAGGGCGCTTTCACCGGGAAGTATATCGTTAAAGCCTCTAATGGCTGTGATGGTCATGGCGTCAGGGCTTTTCTTCCCCCTGCTTGTTATACGCCCCGTCCAGAAGCCCCTTGACCACGGATGCGTGCTGTTCCTTTATCAGGCCTTTCACTACGGCGTCGAGCTGGTCGGACTTCAGGATATCCGCGTAGCTCGTCTTTTTGGAAGCCAGTATGTTGCCGCCCACGAAAAGAAGCGTCGTAACGGCAGGGTTTTTAACCCCCCCGTCCTCGGTCTGCACGTGGTAGACCGTGCCCTTGTATTCGATATTTTGGTTCATGCCCAGGCGCATGGATTATCTCCGTAACTAAAGGGATTTATAATAATTTTTAACACATCCCTGCCTTTTATGCAAGGCCGCCAGCTTACCTTTTTTGAAAAAAAGGTGCTGCGCACGGCTAAAATCTAAATACAACCACTTAGCTTTGCCCGCCGCAGGCGCCAAAAAACTTTAATATTTCCTTTTTTTGACAGGCGCCGGGACGCCTTAGCTTCTTGACTTGAAAATTTCATTAGAGTATCTTTTATGCATGCTCATTTAATGTTTACAGGGGGTCTCCATGCCGGAAAAAAACACAAATACCATTGAAGTGCTTGCCCAGGAAGGCAGGCTCTTTCCTCCGCCGGAAGGGCTTAAAAAGACCGCGCACATAAAGGGGCGGGAGGAGTATGACAGGCTCTACGCGGAGTCCGTCGCCGACATGGAAGGCTTCTGGGCGCGCCAGGCGTCCGAGATGCTGGACTGGGAGCAAAAATGGGACAAGACCCTTGAATACGACTTCGATAAGCCGTCCGTCACATGGTTCATAAACGGCAAGCTCAACGCATCCTCGAACTGCCTTGACCGGCACCTGTTGACCTGGCGAAGGAACAAGGCCGCCATCATCTGGGAGGGCGACGGCGGGGAGAGCCGGACATTTACATATCAACAGCTCTCGACCGAAGCAGGCAGACTTGCGAATGTCTTAAAGAAGCATGGCGTGAAAAAAGGCGACAGAGTCACGGTCTACCTGCCCATGATACCTGAACTTGTCATCGCGCTCCTGGCCTCGGCGCGTATCGGCGCGATTCACAGCGTCGTCTTCGGCGGCTTCAGCTGCGCGTCCCTCAGAGACAGGATTCACGATTCCCGGTCCTCGCTCGTCATAACGTCGGATGAGGGGCTTCGCGGCGGCAAGATCATCCCGATGAAGCTGACCTCAGACGCGGCCCTTGAGGGATGCGTCTCCGTCAAAAAGGTCATTGTGGTAAGACGGACGGGCAACGCCGTCCCCATGAAAGAAGGCCGCGACACATGGTGGCACGACGAGCTTTGCGCCCCGAACATCACGCAGGTTTGCCGGCCGGAGGTGATGGACTCGGAAGATCCGCTCTTCATCCTCTACACGAGCGGCTCGACAGGCGCGCCAAAGGGCGTCCTGCACACCACCGCCGGATATCTGCTGTTTTGCGCCCTTACTTTTAAATGGATATTCGACTACAAAGACGAAGACATCTTCTTTTGCACCGCTGACATCGGCTGGGTGACCGGCCACAGCTACACAGTCTACGGCCCGCTGGCCTGCGGAGCGACATCTCTGATGTTCGAGGGCATCCCCACCTATCCAAACCCGGGCAGGTTCTGGGAGATAATCGAAAAATACAGGGTCAGCACATTCTACACGGCGCCCACGGCAATACGCGCCCTAATGAGGTGCGGCGAGGCGTGGGTGGACAAACACGACCTTTCGTCGCTGCGCATACTCGGCTCCGTTGGGGAGCCGATAAACCCGGAGGCGTGGATATGGTATCACACCCACGTCGGCAAGGGCAAACTCCCCGTCGTTGACACGTGGTGGCAGACCGAGACGGGCGGCATACTCATAACCCCTCTTCCGGGCGTGTCTGCCTTAAAGCCCGGGTCGGCATCAAAGCCGTTTTTCGGCATAGTCCCCAGAATTTTAAAAGAGGACGGGCAGGCCGCGAAGGCGAACGAAGGCGGCTACCTCGTCATAGAAAAGCCCTGGCCGGGGATGCTCCGGGGCACATACGGCGACCCTGAAAACAAACGCATGAAAGAGGTCTACTTTACGAGGTTCCCCGGTTATTACCTCAGCGGCGACGGCGCGCGCGTGGACGCGGACGGAGACTACTGGCTCATGGGCAGGATAGACGACGTGGTGAACGTGTCCGGCCACAGGCTCGGCACGGCAGAGGTCGAAAGCGCCCTTGTCTCTCATGCGTCAGTGGCCGAGGCCGCCGTGGTGGGATTCCCGCACGACATAAAGGGAGAGGCCCTCTATGCCTTCGTCGTCCTCAAGGAAGGCAGCCACCCGTCAAAGGATTTGAAAAACAGCCTTGAAGAGCATGTCAAAAACTCCATAAGCGCCATCGCCAAGCCCGACAAGCTCCAGTTCGTTGCCGGGCTTCCCAAGACCAGAAGCGGCAAGATAATGCGCAGGATACTGAGGAAAATAGCCGGCGGCGGCGTGGATGACCTCGGCGACACATCAACGCTTGCCGACCCGTCCGTGGTCGAGCACATTGTGAAGGAAAAGGTTTAAAAGCAGGCTGCCGGGACATAAAGTTATTCCCAGCCTTCCCTTTTATTGAATCTTTTTTTCTCCTCTCCCCTTCGGGGAGAGGATGGGGTGAGGGGGATGGCGGCAACAATCACCGCAATCCTTTCATGTCGAAAAGCCGCTTGACAAAAAAACCCCCGTGCGTAAACGCACGGGGGTTTTTTTGTTTGAAAAGCGGCGCGCCACGTTACCGGGACGGCCTTTTTAGCGGGAGAAAATTTTCTCCGGATTAATCCTGAAAACGCCTTGAGCTTTTCTTAGCGGCCTTTGCCCTTCTCTTGGCAGCCTCCTGACGCTTCAACTTCTTCTTCACGCTCGGCTTCGCGTAGAACCTTCTTTTCTTGACTTCCTTGAAGGTACCGTCCTGCGCGAGCTTTCTTTTAAGGATTTTTATCGCCTTCTCGAGCTGGTCGTCAAATACTTTAACCTCTGACAAAAAGTAACACCCCCCTCATGTTAACGGATGGCGCGTGCATTGCGCCTCTCGGCAAAGCCGCGCATACTCCCCCTGCCGCAAAATACGCTTAAAAAAATGAATTATACCATGATTTATTTTTAAGTCAAACACTTTAACAACCCCTTGAAGGGGCTGAGCCCCCTCAGGGGGTTCAACCCCTTTGCACGCAACGCAAAGGCCGGAATAAAAATACTACTATTATCAAATGTTTTGTGTCAGATATATGAAGACATTAAAGTTCTTTGGCGCCTGCGGCGGGCAAAGCTAAAAGGTTGCATTCAGGCTTTAGCCGTGCGCAACGCCTTTCTTTCAAGAAAGGCAGGAAAATTAAAACATTGCCATTTGCCCTTCAAGGTAGTAACATTTCATCTGTCATCGCAATACGCCGTTTCATGGCAATTAAACAGAGGAACCCGCCGCAATGGATAACCGCAGGACGTCAAGAAGGCTGTCCGTGCACTTCCCCGCATCGCTCAAGGCGGGCAAGCTGACCGCGGAGGGCGCCATACGCCAGATAAGCGAAAACGGCATGCTCTTTGAGTGCTCAAAGCACTTCGACGCCTAGGAAGCCGGAATCTTCAAGATGCTGGTCTTCGATAAAGAGCCGCCCATTACGCTTGAAGGCCGGATCCTCTACAAAATCTACCACAAAAACGGCCAGGACACCATGCTCCGCTACGGAGTGCGCTTCACTTCCCTCGACAACTACATACACAGAGACGCCGTGGAAAAGATAATCCGCTTCGCAACAGTCCGTGACCGCTACCGCCACAGGGTCGAGATGATAGAAGACGGCGGCATATTTAAGAAGGATGGGTAGGGGATGATGCCGGCGGTGAGCGAGGGGTGAAGGATTTTGCGCGCTTAATACGGCGTTGGACCCTGCTATGCGCATATACCCCCGACGGCTTCGCGCACGGCAGCGGAGACGTTGACCGTGATACTGTTATTTCTGATATTTGCCGCCTTCATTAAAAAAAGGCTGCCGCAAAAACCGATGGGGTTACGGCAGGCGGCCATTTAACTCCACCGGAGATACGAGGTAGCTGGAGAGTTCTTCCACTTCCTTTGCTTTTTTCCCTTGCAAGATGAACTTCTTTTGATAATCAGCGACTCTCCTTCTATCCTTCACTTCCGCCACCCGGATATCGCTTGCAAGCCAACGAGTGACATCATGGTATGCCCCAACAAAGAGTATCCCGGTCTCGCCCTCCTTTAAGGTCTCGTTTATCCTCCGGGCTATGAATTCGTCTCTACTCCTCAGAAGACCCTTTTTTGTCCACATGTAATCAATATATGCCGTGAGTTTCCTGACTACCGTTCCTGCCTTGCTTATCTTAACGAGCCGGTCAAGTTCCAGTTTAAGGAGATTGAAATCCTCGGTTCTGACAAGGATGGCCCCTCTTTTGAGGAGGCTTGATACGATCTCGAAGTTCTTGCTGCCGCTTTTAACCCCTTCTTCAATTATCTTTTTACCCATCTCGCCGTCGGCTGCCATCCCATCCTGATAAACCTTAAACCCGTTGACTTCGATGGAATTTAAATAATCCTCTATTGCCTGCCAAAAACCCCTTATTGTTTCCTGATGTTTTTTCCAAAGATCTTCACCGAGAGCCGCCATACCCCTTTTTGTTGCCTCGTGCGCAAGGCTCCCAAGGTCAGCGCTCATATGTATGATGGGGCAGTAAAGCAGTTTTTTCATTTTTTCAGGGGTTGAACCCCTTCAAGCAGGGGCTGATTTCTTGCGGCTTGCCGCGAGGCGGTTCCTTCGCCGTCTCTGGCCGTCATTCGGCAGCCGGATGCCGTACCGGAAACAGACGCCCCGGGCCTTGCGCGCAGGCTGTTTTTGATGACCGCCTTCACGTAATCAAGGTCAAAGGGTTTTGTTATGTAATCAAAGGCCCCCAGTTCCATGGCGTGCTTGGCGCTCTCCATTGACCCATACGCGGTCATTACGATGACAACGGCATTTCTGTCGATATCGCGTATCCTCGTCAGGCCGTCTATGCCGCTCATCGCCGGTATATTCTTGTCTATAAGGACGATATCAGGCCGATTTAAAGACACGGTTTCAATGCCCTTTTCAACGCTCAGGGCTGTCAATACCTCATAGCCCTCTTCACTGAGTATATTCTTAAGGAAGACACATATGTCATTTTCGTCGTCAATGACAAGTATGCGCGGAATCTTCTTCATATTATCTCCTTACCCGCAGGCCGCTTCCTTTCTTTTCTGGGAAGGACCAACTCTAATATTCCGTTTTTAAAATGCTCTTCTGTATTGGCCGCATCGACATCATTAGGGAAAAGTATCTCCTCTTTAAACGTCTCTTTTCCGCGCACGGCGGTAATAACGTATCTGTCGGTTTTTATGTCAATATCCACCTCCCCCCGGCTGAAACTTCCAAGGTCGATGATAATCCTCACCTCCGAAGCCTCATTGAAGACGTCTATAAGCGGTTCTTTTATTAATCTTTTGAAGTCCGGCTTCGTTTCATACATCCATTTTCTGGGCTTTTTGAAGGCCTTAAAGGAACCGCGCTGTTTTACGGAAATATCAGCGGCCGGGCCTTTGGCCCTCTCCCTCAGTTTATCCAGCGTCGTCTTAGGCGGAATACTGCGTACCATCGGTTTTTCTTTCCCTCCGGGCCTTGACAAGCAGGGCCGCCTGTCCTGCCGGCAAGTCCAATTTTTCCGCAACCTTTGGAAGGACGATCTTTTTAACTGAATCAACGGGGTTATGTCTTATCGCCTGTCTTGTCCTTAAATCCTTTTCTACCGGCCATGTCTACGGCCTTAATCTGCCTTTCGATATCATCAGCCATCGTTTTTGTCAATACCCGGTCGCCATGCGCCAGAGCGGCCTCCAGCTTCAGGGCCGAGGCATCTATCTCCTCTATAAGGGCCGGAATGCCTGCCTCTATTAGGCCGGAACGCACAGTGTCCCCGACAAACCTTCTTGCCGCCGAGATCATGCTCCGGGCCCTTACCGCGGCCTTTGCCCATTCAGACTCCATCCGGTCTTTCTCCATGCAGTCCTGCGCCTCCTTGTTCATGCGCCTGATCTCATCATCCGTAAGACCGTAGAACCTGGGGCTCACACGGAGGGCAGTTGAATTTTCCGTGTGGAGGTCTTTAGCCGATACGTGAAGGATGCCGTCTGCATTGATATTGAACATTACCTCGACAAAGGCGTCGCCCCTCTTGCCCGGAGGTATGCCGCAGAGGTCAAATCTGGCAAGGGTCATGTTGCTTGCGGCAACGGCCCTTTCGCCTTGGAGCACGTGTATATTCATCGACCCCTGATCATCCGCCGAATTGGTAAAGATACGGCTTCTGGAGGCGGGGATGGCGGTGTTTTTTTCCATAATCTTGGCGAAGATACCCCCCTCGGTCTCTATGCCGAGGGAGATGGGTATAACGTCTATCAGAATCTTTTCCCGTATCTGTCCGGTAAGTATACCGGCCTGGATGACCGCACCCATGGACACAACCTCGTCGGGATTGAGATCAATGTAAGGCTCCTTTCCCATCAGCTCCCTTAGAAGCCTCCTGACCTGAGGCATCCTTGTTGAGCCGCCGACCAGCAAGACACGGTCAATGCCCGCGGCGCTGAGTCCGGCGTCCTTGAGCGCTCTCTTGGTCGGTTCGATCATCCTCTGGAGCAGATCCGGCGTCAATTCCTCAAACCTGCTCCTTGTAAGAAAGGTCTCAAATTGCCTGCGCTCGCCGTCGTCGCCGGCAAAGGGTATGGTTATGCGCGCGGCCTCCCTTTCGGTCAACTCCATCTTGGCCCTTTCAGCGATATCCTTGAGCCTTATAATGGCGGCTGTCCCTTCGGCGAGGTCAACGCCATTTTCCTTTTTAAACTCGGATACCAAATAATCGGCTATTCGCTGGTCATAATCGTCGCCGCCCAGAAGCGTATCGCCCGCTACGGCCTTGACCTCGAATATCCCGCCCCCAAGTTCCAATATGGAGACGTCGAATGTCCCGCCGCCGAGGTCCCATACCATCACGGTATGAACATCCTCGATATCCAGTCCGTAAGCAAGGGCCGCCGCCGTAGGCTCGTCGATTATCCTGATCACATCGAGCCCGGCAATGACGCCGGCATCTATGGTGGCCTGTCGTTGGGAAATGTTAAAGTAGGCCGGCACGGTAATCACCGCCTTCTCTATCTTCTCGCCGAGGTACTCCTGGGCGTCGTCCTTGAGTTTTTTAAGGATAGTTGCCGATATCTCTTCCGGCGTATACTCCCTGCCGTTGATCTTTACCCGATAGTCCGACCCCATATGTCTCTTTATCTGTCTTACGGCCTCCTCTTGTGCTTTAAGCGGGGAATAGTTCCTGCGGCCCATCCGCCTCTTTATGGAAAAGACGGTGCCATCGGGGTTTGCTTCGGCCTGAAGCTTTGCGCGCCTTCCGGCCACCCGGCTCCCATCCTTGAGTATACCCACGACAGAAGGCATAAGGGCCGAACCGTCTTTGCCGGGTATGACCTCGGGCCGTCCCTCTTTAAGGTGTGCAATCACCGAAAAGGTCGTGCCGAGATCTATGCCTACGGTCTTTGACATATACACTCCGTTTTGCCGCGAACGCAATAAATATCTTTACTCTGTAACGGCCGTGACGGGGCGCTCAGCCGCTCTGACACTCCTGTCCACATCATCCATGACCCCGTAGGCCAGCATGGTATCCATTCCCGCCACGGCTGCCGTCAACGAGACGCCGATAAGGGGGATTCCTGTGACTGAAATAACAAGTTCGGCATTGATGATCAGACCCTTGTCCAAGAGCCTGTCCAGCACTTCGGTCAGGTTAAAATCTATCTGTCTTACAGGTTCCACATTTTTATCCGTTATTCGGGAAGGCCCTTCCATGCGCAGCAGCGCCCGTCACAAAAACTCAATCGGTCACACGAATGAATAGGGCGGCCATGGCCCCGTAAAAAGCACGGTGAAGCCTTCCCTTTCAATATCGTCAAGGAGCTTCCCAAGCTCCGCGGCATTGTCGCCGCGCGCGAGACAGGAGAGGTTCATCAGCATGCGTTCATCCCCTTTGTCCTTCTTTATGCCTTCTATTTTTATTTCATCGACGACGTTCCTTATGCGCTCGCAGAATGCCCTGAAGCGCCCATCGGCCAGCGCCTCCGTCTCCCGCCTCAGTGCTATTTTCAACCGCTCTCTATACAAAAAGGCCGTGCCATGGGAAGACCGCCTTGCCGCTTGGTCCAACCTTTTCAACTCCGGTGTTTCATCAATCAAATTAACGGCCGCAATTCGAGGGTCCCATAAAACCTGCACGCCATATTCCGCCTTGCCCTTGACCTTTTCGAGCTTTCCTTTAAGGCAGGCATAATTCCGTCCGAGCCAGAGTTCGATGCGCTCTGTCGGGACGTTGCATGCGCCGCCTGTAACTATGTTACCGAAGCAAAACGGCAACACGGCGCCGCACTTTTTTGCAGCAGCGTCGACCACCGTATGATGGGCAATTATCAAGTTCCTTAAGACGCCGCCATCCTTGCTGCCAAGCCCCTGAGGACTGTTCTGAACCACCGCTGACAGGTCTCCGTGGCTTACCGTGGAGAGGCGTTTGTCCTCCATGCCGGTGAATGCGATGTCCGCGCCGCCGCCTTCGATAACGCAGTAGATGTATTTGCCCATGGTGCCGTCTTCATTTCCATTAAACCCTTCTATCCTCAACGCCATCTCATCCGTCTCCATTCAGCGCTTTCCGACCCGCCTGTTCCAGTCATTACCCGTTCGCCGCTTTGCCGTAACAAGACCATGACGGGCCATATCCGTTCGCCACGGCCCAGCGCAAGAGGGCTATCTGGTCTTCGCGGTTTTTCCAGTCGAGGTCCTGCGCGCCCGATTTCGCGGCAAACCGGTAAAAAGTCTGCTCGTTGAATTGCGCGACGCCGTAGCTCCTGCCTCCATCCCCCCATAACCCATTATGCCGCCCGCCGGACTCGCAGTTAATGATGCCGGCCACAACCCTCTCGACATGAAGCCGATTGGTCTCGGCATCAAGGGAGGCTATCGCGGCCTCCAAGTCTGCAAGCTCATCAGCTATGGCCTGTTGCTCAAGGGAACGCTCATTGCTTACGCCGAGCACGAAACCGGCTGTCAGGGCCAGTATCGAAGACAGGCATATCCACGCATAGAACCGTTTATAGCGTTTTAATCTCTTCAGGATTTTCTTCACCATGCAATCTCTTGTTCATCTCGTAGGGTTTTCTGACTTCCGGTTCCCGTTTCGTGGAACGAGCGGCCGCGCTCAAGAGGTCATTTATGGCGCGGTCCAGCCCTTCTCTTACGGATTGAACGGCCTCTTTGACGCCGCAATCCTCTTTTATCTCGTCAAGGGCCTTGTCTATTCCCATCAGGGCCGCGCCCAAACGTTCCACCTCTGCTTCGCTTAGCGCCCCGCTCTCCATGCGCCTTACTGCCTGGTGCTTGAGGGCTTCTTTGAGCACTTCTACTACGGCTATAACAAGACCCGTTACCCCCTGCTTCAGATCCTTCCCGTCGATATTTATCTCCATCGCGCAGCTGCCCTCACGTTTTATTTTTTTTGATTTTCACTTCAAGTACCCCGTTTTTGTAGGTCTTGACGATCTCACCTTCGGGCGCGCACGGGAGCTTCACTCCTTTTTTTATGCCGCTGCCTTCCCTGATGAAGGACAGCGCAAGGACATCCCCATCAAGGCTTATATCTATCGTATCTTCGGGAACGCCCGGCAGGTCCGCCACTACGAGCAGATGGTCATTTTCATCAAAGACGTCAGCCGAGACCCCGCTTGCGGCCGGCCTCCTCACCCCCGCCCTTTTCCCCGTAAGAGGCGTCCCCTTTATCCCCGGCGGCATGGAGTTCACCCTGCCGGGGCCGCCGTGCGTCATCTTTAACGGGTACTCTTTGAGCCTCTGCTCTATCTCCTCATCGACCTCTTTAAGCCGTTTTTTGAAATGTGGAAGTTTCTCGATCTTTTTCAGGATGCCGTCGAACCCGAGTATTTTACCGGCTTCGTGCAGTATGCCATCCGCCCCGTCTTCTCTCTTTTCTTCCTTGTCCTTCTTTATTTTTTCCTTGCGCCTTCCGGCCTCTTCAGTTTTCTCATTTTTTTCTTCCGCGCCCATTTTAAACCTCCACGGCTTGCTGACGGTCTTTTCTATGACATTAGCGGTTCGACGATAAAAAAAAGCTCAAAGGCGTCTTCCTTGAAAGAACACGACGACCCCTGACAGTATTTTTTGAGGAGATGGTGCGCCTTTGTTATTGCCTCGAACCTGGCCCCAAGGTCCGGGTCGGCGCGGTCATTATCCGGGTGATACTTGAGCGCCTCCCTGCGGTAAGCCGCCCTGATATCATCAATCCGCGCTTGCTCGCCAAGCCCGAGCATCTCCTTTGCCCGAAGGAGATCGTCATATCCTACCTTCTTTATCTTAATGGCGCTGAAAGAATACGCGGGCAGGGGAGAGACGCACTTGAAGTTCAACATGCCGCCGAATCTCCCGCTTAACTCTTCCAAGGTGGAATAAAATGCGTCCATCCCTTCCTTCTCCAGCAGGAAAGCGCAAGACATGACCACTTTTTCGTCCGCCGGGTCGCGGTCAACGGTATCCACGGCGTATCTTTTCAGACTGCGGAGCGCTTCTCCATGAATGCGCTCTCTTTCCCAGTCAAGTCCGTCTTTTATCATGGAGCCTATCTTTATCCTTTCGGCGCGGTTATCACGGGCAGGTGACGAAGAAATCATGTTTTTGAGGTCTCTAATCTCCGGGTCTTCCTCAGCTATCCTTTTTATGACGCCGTTAATATCGCTCCATAACGCCGTCACCTCGGCCTCCACCTTTCCCTCGAAAGCCTTCAGCCTCGTTGAAAATTCCGCGTATCCCCACGCAAGGGCCCCCTCGACATCTTTTGCGGCGGCGAGTCTGGTGCCGATCTTTACGGGTATAATAGTATTAACAGCCATCACCTTTTCCATAACGGACTGGTGGCTGATCAAATGGCGCATCAGCGCTTCTTTGTCGGCCGGGCCTGAGTCCGCGCCCGTTGAATCGGAGACCACACAGGCGATATCTTTATAACCAATAGTATAAATCCTGTTGCCTTTGTCGTCCGATGCAATAGGGGCGCCGGCGAGGTTTCCGGTCAGGCCTATTACCCCATAGAGGTATTTGGCCAACTCATCCACTGCGTGCTCCTTGGTCTTATACTGGACATCATAATTTTGCATACATGCCTGTCTGCTTTTTTTATGACGCCCTGCGATACGCGCCTGATTATGAGATTGTGTATAAATATGCTTATTTGCTCAGCATGCCCGCCTCGGCGCCTGTTTTTGCAAGGGCGCTTACCCACCCGCACCACGGACATGCCTTCTCAAGGAGGACCTTCGAGGGCTGCCTCTTTCCGCATCCTGGACAGTCATCCTTCTCCTCCATAGCCTCCTGCCAGGCAGAAAGCCTGCGGTCAACCCCGGCAGGGAACTCAAGGCCGTACCTGGCCGCGGTCTCGAATGAGGCCACTGCCGCCCGGATCCTTATATTGAGAAGTTCCGTGCCGGCTATGAATATGGCGATGTCGGCATCGATCATAAGCCCCTTCTCAAGCACTCTGTCAACAACGTCCGCCAGAGTGAGGCTGCTACCCATCGTCTTCGTTCTTTTCTCCGCTGGCATCAGTCCGCCTCCTCGATCCATCACCCGATTTCGCAATGCGCCGGCGACCCCTTTACCCCCGCTAACCTTCGTTTACTGCGGTGTCCACTCGTTTGCGCATACCCGTGCGGCTGAATTCAACGAGATTGCCGCTATCGTCCAAAAGGACCTCGTATGTGGCGAGTATGTCCATGCTGTCAGGGATTGAACGTTTCTCTATCATCTCGATCAATATAAGCCAGCCCTTGTCGTTTTTCAGCGCCTTTACCGTCGAGTCCGGTTCAAGCCCGGTCAGTCTCTTCATTTCGCTCCTTGCCTTGATTATGACATCCCCCATTGCAGGCGTCATCATGCCCTCACCCTCCTTTTTATCGGCTTTGGAAGCAACGTTCCCTTTTCTGTTTCCCCTTGCAACGGTTCGCTTTTTCACCGGCATGTCAGTTGTTTTCCTTGTGTCTTCTTATCTCTTCCAGCCTCTTGAGAAGCGCGTCTTCCTTTTTCATATAGTATTGTTCGTCTATCTCGCCCATCTCAAGCCGCATCTGCAGGTCGAGGAGCGACTCCCGCAGCGCTGAATCGTCGAACATCTCGGCCTCGGCCGCTTCCTTCAGCTTCTGGGCGAGCCAAATGACCATATCGTCTATCAGGAAGGTCATGTCGTTTTACCCCCCTTGGAAAAGAGGGGCATGAGATTTGAGGGCGCTCTCATTCCTATCTCTTTCTCTTTTTTACCGACTCCACCGCATTCTTGAAGTGGTTCATGCCGATTACAAGGCCGGAGTAGTCAGCGGCGGAACTCGGGCTTTGAACATATCGTTCACTGCCCATAAACTCCCTTACGGCCGCAAGGGACGCCTCCCTGCATACCGCCTCTATCTCAGAGCCGGCAAAACCCTCGCTCAAGTCCGTCAGTTCCTCTGTATCAACGTCCTTTGAGAGAGGTTTGCCATTCGTGTGCACCTTGAATATCTGCCTCCTCGCATCTTTATCGGGAAGCGGCACTTCGAATATCAGATCGAACCTTCCGTGCCGCAGGAGCGCCTGGTCAAGGAGATCTATTCTGTTCGTGGCGGCCAGAACCACCACCCCTTTGAGTTCTTCTATGCCGTCCATCTCCGTAAGAAACTGGCTTATGACCCGCTCCGCAACATGGGACTCGCCCGTCCCTCTTCTGGGGACAAGGGAGTCGATCTCATCGAAAAAGATGATACAGGGGGAGGCCTGCTTGGCCTTGTGGAATATCTCCCTCACCCCTCTTTCGCTCTCGCCGATCCATTTGGAGAGCAGTTCAGGCCCCTTGATGGATATGAAGTTGACCTCGCTTTCCGTGGCCAGCGCCTTGGCCATAAGGGTCTTGCCGGTTCCGGGCGGGCCGCATAAAAGTATTCCCTTTGGCGGGCGCGTCCCGGAGTATTTGAATATGCCGGGGTCTTTTAACGGCCATTCCACGGCCTCCCTCAAGGCCGCTTTGATATTCTCCATGCCGCCCACGTCGCTCCATCGGACGCTGGGGACCTCCACGAAGACCTCCCTCATTGCCGACGGTTCAACGTCCTTGAGGGCTTCGAGAAAATCGTCCATGGTCACTTCAAGTCTGGAGATGGTATCGTAAGGCACCTCGTCAAGATGAAAATCGATGGACGGGAATATCTTGCGCAGCGTTGTCATCGCCGCTTCCCTGCAAAGGGCCTCGATGTCCGCCCCGACAAATCCGTGGGTTATCTGGGAGAGTTTTTCGAGATCCACATCCGCTGCAAGCGGCATACCCCTTGTGTGTATCATAAGGATTGCGAGTCGTCCGTTCCTATCCGGGATGCCTATCTCTATCTCCCTGTCGAACCTGCCGGGTCTTCTAAGCGCCGGATCGACCATATTGGGGATGTTCGTGGCCCCTATGACGATTACCTGCCCCCTGTTCTCGAGGCCGTCCATGAGCGAGAGGAGCTGGGCCACAACCCTTCTTTCCACCTGCTTCTCCCCTCCCATCTCCTCCCTTTTCGGCGCCATGGCGTCTATCTCATCGATGAATATTATGGCCGGGGCGTTGGCTGAGGCCGTCTCGAATATCTTTCTTAAATGGGCCTCGCTCTCGCCGTAGAACTTATGCATGACCTCGGAACCGGCGAGATGGGTGAAAAAGGCGTCCGTTTCGCTGGCCACCGCCCTGGCGATGAGGGTCTTTCCGCAGCCCGGGGGACCGTGGAGGAAGACCCCCTTCGGGGCATCTATGCCAAGCCTTTCGAAGAGCTGGGGATGGCGTAAGGGCAGCTCTATCATCTCCCGTATCCTCTGTATCGTCTTTTTATGTCCTCCGATGTCTTCATAGGTGACTCTGGCCCTCTCGGCAACCTTCTTCTCCGCGGCCGTTATCTCGATAATGGTCTTCGGATTGATGACGACCGCATCACGCGGTATAACCGTGGTGACTACAAACTCCTGCCCTTTGGCGCCGAATAGGTTTGCCCTGATCTTGTCGCCCTCAACGACCGGGATCCCGTCCAGAACGCTGGATATGTATCTCGTGTCCCGCGCCCCGGCCGTTACAATGGCGGCGGAACTAAGCGCGACCCTTTGGCCCGCCTTATAAGGCGTCTTACCCACGCAGACCTTTTCGTCCAAACCCGTCTGGGCGTTCTGCCTTATAAGACCGTCTATCTGTATGATGCCCTTGCCCCTGTCTTCGGCATATGCCGGCATCACCTTGGCAACAGTATTGCGCTTGCCCTCGATCCGCACTATATCGCCCACCTCGACTTTGATGCCGGCCATGTCCGCGGGGTCTATCCTTGCGATGCCCCTTCCCACGTCCTTTGGCCTTGCCTCTGAGACGCGAAGCATCAATACGGCCTTATCTTCAGACACTTTTTCCATGGTCATGATAATGAATTGGTTTGACGTTATCTCGTCTTCTTTTTGAGCTTTATCTCAACTATCCCGTTCTTGTAAGCATACTCAAGCGTGGCCGTATCGGCAGGGAAGGGGAGTTTTACATCCTTGCTGTACTTCCTCTCCCTGCCCTTGGCATTGAGGCTCACCACATCTTCCTTCGCGTCGACACGGACGTCTTTTTCTTCCACGCCGGGAACCTCCGCGATAATTAATATATGGTCGTCTTCCTCAAAGACGTCCACCATAGGCTCCCTCGTCTCCTCCACGCGGGGGCCCTCAGGCGTTTCCCTTATATTTCCGAAGCGCTCTATCACCGGCCCTCCGGCCAGCGTCCTTATGGAAAACCCGTAGACGCCTTTGGCCTTTTTGCCGAGCCCTTTTATCTCGCCCTCCTCCCTTATCTCCCCGCCCTTCTCGGCTACCTTGGCCGCCAGGTCTATCAAGCCTTCCAGCCCCTTGAAGAGGCCTCCGAGGGAAGCGCCCATGGACCCTGAATCAACGCCTTCTTTCTCTCTAACCTTCTTTTTTTTCTCGGTCATATCACACCCTCATTTTGAATATTTTTAATTCCATTCCACCGCTATATTCACGAAGTTGAAAGGCGGCACGGGCCCCACATACCTTAATGCCATATCCCCGTTCTTTTTCCTGTCCAGATTCTGCACCCTGACGTCAAACTCCTTTGCGTTTACCCTGTCCACAAGGAACGCGGCGTTCAATATCATGCTGTCTCCATGAAGCTTGTTTACGCGTATATCGAAAGATATGTCCCTGAGGCCGAACAGTATGAGCTCCGCCGCCGCCTCTTTCTTCCCTTGAAGGGCTGATTCGACCATCTTGCCGAGGGTGATACTGTCAAGATAGGTCTTGCCCTTTGGCCCGGATCCTATCCTCTCTTTGAGCCTTTTAATCTCATCGTGGCGCTCCGCGATATCCCTGAAGACCGTCCCCATATCCTTCCAGACCGCCTTGAGCCCCAGCTCAATCTTGTTATCCATGTCCTTTAAAAGACCGATGAACTCCGTGTGCCTCTTTCGCAGAAGACCGCGTATGTCTTCGGGGCTTTTGGCGATGGTGGAGAAGCGCACAGGGAGGACCGTATGGTCCTTCATCACCTCTTCAATGACCTTTTGGTGCGTAAGCAGGTTTTCCCTGCTTACGGCGTAGTCGGCCACAGGGGACCTGCTCGCCACGCAGGAGACGCCCTCATAACCTATGGTGGAAACAATATCGCCTCTGCCGCCGATACCTATGGTGCCGAAGTTTCTTGCCTCGTCCGTCCCGATTATGCAGTACAAATAATTACCATCTTCCATCGTCATTCTTTCTTTAATGTCCATTTGCCGCAGCGGTAAAGACACGCAGCTTCTTCCCCGGCACGAAGAGGGGTGTTCAGGATATGTCTGTAAATAAAGTCGCCTTTAAAGCCCCCCTTTGGCAAGGGGGCTTTCCGGATAAGTTCCTAATAATCCTGCACAATCGTCTTCACCGGTCTTTTTATGCCCGCATCAACGCGCCGTTGCGCCTTCCGACCGTTGCCGCCAAGTCTCGCCGTGTCCATCCTATCTATTTTGTTTTGAAGGGCCTCGATTACCTTCTCCAGCCTGTTCTTCCTTTCGTTGACGGCCTTAAGCTCCCTTTCCAACCTTGTCCTTTCCAGGGTTGCCACATGAATGTCGAGATACGTCCCCGCCGAGGCGCTTGGTATCGCACGGACTTTTGCCTTCAGGCCTGTCTTTAATTTGGCGAGTGTGCCGATTTCTCTGGACATCTTCCTGCCCTCCACGTTTATTACGGTTTTTAATCAGGCAACCCTTTGCCAGGGCATGGTAAAAACGCATTTCAAGGACGGATTAAGCGCATGTCTCTTCCACGACATGGACGGCTTTTTTTGAACCCTTCGGCCTTGCGCCTGCGCCGCAGCGGCTTATCAGCAGTTCTTCGACTAAGTTCTTTATCTTTTTCGTATTGGTCTTGCCCCCCACCCTGCTCGTCTCCGAGGAGAGGACGTCCATGGCGATCTGCCTGAACATTCCGTTCCCCGATTCGATGGAGCCGCCTCTTACCATGAGCGTCTTGGCTATCATGATACATCCCCTGATTGTAGGCGCGAACTCGCATTTGCCAGATTCCCTTAAAGTCCTTACGATATCCACTATCCTCTCGGCATCCCCTTTTTCCAGGCCTGATTTTGCAACGGTTATTTCGACCTCTGTCTCCCTGTCCGGGTGGTCTATGTCCATTGTTACAAGCCTGTCTCTGAGCGCGTCCTGGCTCCTGTAGACCCCGGCATACTCCTCGGGATTGCTTGTAAAGATGGCGACAAAGTTGGGGTCAACCTTCAAATACCCTTCACCTTGCCTCGCGCCCGGCATGTCCAGCATCCTCTCCTGAAGGACTGAGAGAAGGACGTTATTCGCCTCGGGCCTTGACCTTGTGAATTCATCGTAGAGGAGGGTGAAGCCGTATTTGCAGGCTGTTGTCAGGCGGTTGTCTACCCAGGTCTTCTGCATACTCTCATCCGTTTTAAGGACAGTGTGGATGAAGTTGTCCACCACCTTCCTCTTTCTGTAGCCGTGCTGTCCGCCTACGAAGTCAGAGGTTGAGTGCTCCTCGTCGCCGTGTATCACAATAACGGGCCTGCCTATCTTGGCGGCCAGATGCATCGCGAGGGTGGTCTTGCCGGTGCCGGATGCGCCCCTGAAATGAACAGGGAAACCCGCGGCAATATAGGCGGACGCCCGTTCCATGATATCGCGGACATACGGCGTCTCGACAAAAGTTGCATGTTTTCTTGGCTCAAGCGCGGATGCAGATTCTCCGATTGACATGATTAAGACCTCCCATTATGAACTTCTTATTGTCTTTCCCTGATGGGGGTGAGGATTGAGGGGGAGTGACTTCCGTATAACGGCGCCAAAAACCAACGGATCTACGATGCAGCCTTCACCGCAACCATTCCTTTTCCACCGCATTTCAGGCACGACAGCTGACTATGCGGGGCAACCCCGTGCCCATCATAGACGGTGACCTTTCGGCATAATCCGGCCATGGCCGGATTATGCCGAAAGACCTGAGACCGCGGACTTTAGCCGGCGACAGTTCCATGCCCGGCATTATTGCTAAGCCCCTGTCTCCGCCCTCTTCTTGTGGGGAGGCTGACTTTTTTTCACGGTATGCCGCGGCTTCCCTCCGCTCTTTGTGCGTCTCGACATAGCGAGGTCGTGCCAGGCCGAGGCCATTTCTTCCCGATCCTTTCTGAAGCCGCCGAGAAGGCCTGATATCTCATTTTTAATATCCGAGACCGCGCGTTTTCTATCGGCTTTATACCCTTTTGCGTCATGCAGCCTTGTTTTTCTGAAATCCCCAAGAGCGTCCGATATCTGCTGTCTCATGGACGCAAATTCTCCCTTCCTCACGTCAAATGAAGCGGCTATGTCCTGTGTCATAGCCCTGAACTCATCCACCATTGCCATTTTGATATCCTCCTTTTTTTCACCTTCAGGTTTTTAAAACTCCATCTGTTGCCGCGTCCCCTTGACGCCCATATCCAGTATTTCATCAGTTGAGAAAACGCCATTCCACTTCGTTATAACGTCGAGTCTTACCCTGCTCAACTCATCGAACAACCCATCCAATCCGCCAATCCTCTCCTTGCGCCGGATGTCCATCGTCCTTACAAATGCCTTGAGCTCTTTTATGCCGGTTTTTTCCCCCCTCGAGAGAAGCTGTTTTAGAGCAATGCTCAGTTCCGCCTGCTCCACCTGCAGTCCCATCAGGAGTTTTGCGGCATCGCCCTCCTTCTTTTGAAGCTGCGGCAGACGCGCATTTTTCAGGGTCTCGATATCAGCTGTCTTTCCAGTCGTCAAAATGTCCTTCAGGAGCTTTATAATCTCTCCTTCCTCTTTCCAGAGGGCTCCCAGCGACTCCCTGACCCTCTTTTCCGCCTCCTTCCCGTATCCAAGCATGTCCTCTATAAGATTATTGAAGTCCTTCTTCCTCAGGCCGATTCTGCCCGCAAGGCCGTCTCTGAGCTCCCTTAACATCCCTTCCTGCTCTGTGCGATATTCTCCTATCAACCCCGCTGCCTCGTTTATAAATTCCATGACCAGCCGCGTCTTTTTTTCGTAAGAGGCTGTCAATTCAAAATTAATTTTTACGATATGCTCGGAAGTTTTCATTACGGGAATAACCTTGTCCTGACCTTTAATTCAGGGGTTGAACCCCCTCAGGGGGGTGAATGCGATTAGCTGGAGACCTCAGAACACGCTTGATGTGTCGTTTCCGAGCAGAGGGGCCGTTTACGTCGCCTCTGCGCCATCAAGGATGTTTGAGACCTCGTTTTCCGTTAAGACACAACTAAGCCGCCGCCGACTCAGTTGCCGTAAGACCCACTGCCTCGGCGTACTTGAGGAAGGTCTCGACCGACGCTACAACCACCCTGGCCTCAACTGCCAGAATTTCGATGCCTACGAGCGATACTCTCGCCCATGCATCTATGACAATACCCTTGTCAAGGATGCGGTCTATCACCTCTACCAAGCTTGAAGACGCCATCGTTTTCTCGACTGCCATGACAATCACCTCCTTTTTTTGGTTTTACATCGCTATTAACCTGCTCCCCTGAGTTGATCTCAAGGGTTAATAGCCTTCAATTCACCGCAAGGCGCCCGGCAGGCCAGCGCCTCTTTTACAACACTTGCCAACGCCGCCATCTCGAAGGGTTTATCAATGAACGCGTAAGCGCTTAGCTCCTTTGCCTTCGATTTGACCGCCGCGTTCCCGTAAGCCGATATCATCACTGCCCGCAGGGCCGTCCTCATCCCGCGTGCATCCTCTAAGACCTTTATGCCGCTAATATCTGGCAGCTTGTAATCGAGGATTACAAGGTCGTATGCCGTTGTCCTCATGCCCTCAAGCCCGGCCTCTCCGTCATAGGCGACATCTACTGAGTGACCTTCGTCTGTCAGTGTCTCCGATATCAGCTGACACATGTCGCTGTCGTTATCTACCACTAATATTCTGCCCATATCAATATAATCCGCTGATTGATACCGTGAAAGGTTTGTCTTCTATGCGCAGCGGTGTGTTCCCTTTCATCATGCATTCTTTGTTCATAATCTTTAAACACTGCAATCCCCATGCCATGTATTGATTAAAAAGGCGCTGTGCCGGATGAACAGATAAAAGCCCTTGTTATCGTGGTGAAAATTGGATATTTTGCGGTTATTAACGGTATCTGTTCCTTACAGGCAGATATTGGATGGGACAGGCGGAATGTAGAGGCGGCCATGCAGTCTGTCGAGGGAGTCTTACGCCTCTACTCTAATCTGAGGGACCTTATCTTGGAATAAAGGGTCACGCGGTCTATCTTAAGCAGCCTTGCCGCCCTGCTTTTATTGTTCTTTGACAGCCGGAGGGCCTCTTTGATCAATGCCCGTTCAATGTCCATAGTAGTCTTTATCGTGAATGCCTTAAGCGATACCCCCGTGTCCATAAGTGTTTGCAATCCATGCTCCGGGGATTCCTTTACAGGTTCCATGGGAAGGACTTGGGTGATGACATGATCCGGGCCGGTCTGCAGCACGGCCCTGCGCACGACGTTTCTTAGCTCTCGTATGTTCCCCGGCCAGTTGTAGTTCAGGAGCGCCTCCGTCGCTTCGCTGGAGAACCCGCTAACTTTTTTATTCAACTCCACGTTCGCCTCGTCCATGAAGTGCCCGGCCAGAACGGTTATATCCTCCCTTCTCTCCCTGAGCGGAGGTATCTCTATCGTAAATTCATTCAGCCTGTGGTACAGGTCGCCTCTGAACTTGCCGCCCCTTGCCTCTTCGGAGATATTCACATTCGCTGCGACTATTATCCTAACGTCTATCTCTCTGTCTTTTTTGCCTCCCAGCCGATGGACCTTTCGCTCCTGCAGCACTCTGAGCAGTTTCGCCTGTATGGATTCGGAGAGGTTGGTCACCTCGTCTAGGAAAAGGGTGCCGCCGTGGGCAAGCTCGAACTGCCCGTCCTTTCTCCCGTCTGCCCCTGTGAACGCGCCCTTCTCGTAACCGAAAAGCTCGCTCTCCGCCAGGGTATTCTGGATTGTGCCGCAGTCAATCGCTATGAAGGGTCCCTCCTTTCTGGGACTCTTCTCGTGGATAAGCCTGGCAATGAGCTCCTTACCGGTGCCGCTTTCACCCTGGAGTATCACGGTCATCTTCGTGGGGGCGACAACGCAGACCTGTTTCAAGACCTGTTTAATCTGAGACGAGCCGCCCTTCACCGGCATAACCTCTCCCCGCTTGAAGCATACGGGGACATGCTTCATAAGGCGCCTCATCTCAAGGGCCTTCCTGATGATCAGGCTTAAATCCTCCTCAGCAAAGGGCTTGGTGATATAATCGAATGCCCCAAGTTTCATGGCCATGACGGCGCTTTTCACGTCGCCGTAGGCGGTAAGCATAATGACCGCCAGGTCTTTGCTGGATGTCCTCATCACCTCCAATGCCTTTAACCCGTCCATGTCCGGCAGCTTCCTGTCAAGGAGGACAAGGTCAGGGAGCTCCTGTTCAAACCCCTTAATCGCCGTCCTGGCGTCGTTGGCCGTTGCGACCCTGTATCCTTCAGACTCGAGGATATCAGAGAGTATGCGGCACGTGTCCTTATTGTCGTCAACCACTAAAATCATATCCATTCTATCCGTCTCCGTCAGTCTTTTTGCAACATCGAGTTGGAAAAGACCGGGAGCCTGACTGTGACCTCCGTTCCCCTGCCGGCCTCGCTCCTGACCTCTATCCTTCCCTTATGGTGGGTTATCACGCTATGGGCTATTGAAAGGCCCAATCCAACGCCGCTGGCTTTTGTCGTAAAGAAGGGGTCGAATATCCTGTTCATATTGTCCTTGGATATCCCATCTCCCGTGTCTTTAAAGGCCACTACAATCTCTTTTGCATGATGGTCGAGGTGCGCGGAGACGACAAGGCTCCCCCCGCCGGGCATCGCGTCAACGGCGTTCAGGATGAAGTTCAGAAAGACGCCCTCAAGGCGCCTTTTGTCGAACATCTTCGGCGGAAGGTCCTTCTGCACCCTTTTGCGCAGGTTCACGCGCTGTTTCGCGCACTGGCTTTTCGCAAGCGCGCAGGCCCTGTTTATCGCGGTCTCTATGCGCCCCAGCTCAAAGGACATATCACCCGGCTTTGCGAAGTCTAAAAGGTCGGTTATTATACTGCCGGCGTTTTTGGAGTTTCTGAGTATTATCGAAAGATGCCTTTCAAGCCCCTCGTCAAGCTTGAACTTCTTCCGGCAGAACTGGACAGAGGCGCTTATATTGGCCAGTGGGTTTCGCAACTCATGGGCTATGCCCGCGGCCAGCTCGCCTACGCCGGCAAGACGCTCGGCATGAAGCAGCTGGTCCTCAAGCTTTACCATGCCGGTAACATCCCTGAAATATTCTATTGCCTGCTCGACCATATTATTGCTGTTTTTTATGGGGAAGATGGAGACATCGAGGACGGTCTTTTCCACGCCGCGCTGCTGTATGTTTGTTATGCGGCCGGGTATGCCCTCTGTAAAGGTTCTCACGGCCGGACAGTTGTCGCATGCGTGATCTCTCCGGTAATATTGCGCAAAGCACTTCCTGCCTATTAACTCTGAAAAGTCGTTCCTGTTGAATATCTTGAGGAGCCCCTTGTTCACCCTGATTATATTGTAGTTCCTGTCTATAACCGATATGCCGTCTCCTATACCGTCGAAGATAGCCTGAAGTCTATCCTTGTTCTCCTTGAACTTTTTTTCGAGCTCCAACTTTTCGGTAATGTCCCTGGCTATCTCCGCGACGGCAACTGTTTTTCCGTTTTCGTCGAATACAGGCGCGGCCATAAGTTCGACATCTCGCCTGACGCCGTCGATATAATAAGCGTGAAAAAGGGATTTTTCAGGTCTCCCCGTCTTGAAGGCCGCCACGGAAGGGCAGCCGCCGCAAATCCCATTTCCCTCGTGATAAACGTCATGACAGTAAAGACCTTTTTCTTCGGCAAGGCCGCCCGCCCAACGCTCCGCCACCGGATTTACCCAGATTATTCTCATATCCTTATCGATCACGGTTATCCCCTCTGGGACGGGGCTCGATATGGCATGAAACATTTGGGCCGGCGTAATCTTCCGTGGATATTTCCTTTTCACGTTGATATCTCCTCCGTAACGAAAAAAGGACGCAGCATGGCAGGTCAGACCGCCATGCTGCGCAGACGGGTCTATTTCATGATGAATTATCTCAGGGCTTACGTTTTGATTGACGAAGAAGAAATACTTGAGAATCGCGGATCATGGAGGATGTCGCGGTGTTCTTATGCCTGATGGACTATATCAGACTATCCCGAATTTGGCAAATGACCCTGTTGCGGAAAAACGTTCCATGGATTTAAGCGCGGAAAGCTCCGAAACCAACAGCTAAGCAGACAGCCTCTACGGCCGCCCTTCGCCATCCTGCTTCTTCCTTAATTCATTCAGCCTGTATTCCATGTCAATGACCTTCATGAGGAGCGGCGTTATCGGGAAGCTTTTGGTATTGTCTAAATTTTTGGTTATCACGAGCTTTAGTTCGGCCACGTCCTTTGCAAGGGTCTCAAGTTCGCGGGTAAAGCCGCCCTTCCATATCTGGAGGTTTTCATTTTCCTTCTGCATTTCCATGTACCGCTCGGTCAGCACGGTGAGGGTGCGGCTTTTGTCCAAGAGTTTATGCTCATAGTCCGTGACCATCGAAGCGCTGACGGCGCGCTCTATTTTGAGCTGCCTCGCAAGCTCGCCCATGTTCCTGTCATATTCGCTTTCCCGGACAAAACCAATGCAGCCGGAAATAAGCGCGGACGCGCAAACTAATAAAGTAAACTGTTTAATCATACCGGCATACGTTTTTTTACTTAGCAGGTTGCTAAAGAACTCCAAATTCACAACAGACACTACCATGCGGCAAGGAGCGCGAAATATCTGTTTCTTTGAGCGGCCTGCCAAGGGCAGGCCGCTCAAAAAGCCCCAGCTACTAGGCGACGAGGAGCAAGGAGCGAGGCGTAGTGTGTCCTACGCCGCAGTGACGAGCGACGAAGGCAACGACGTAGCTGGGGCTTTTTCAGCGGCCTGCTAAGGATTCGTCTATCCATTCCAGATATTCCTCAAGCCCTGCCTCTATGGGCACGGCGATTACCTCCGGGACCTCGTAGCCGTGAAGCTCCTTTATCCTTTTTTTAAGCCTTTCAAAATGAGAGCGCCGGGTCTTGAAGATGCAAAGGCATTCCGGCTCTTTGCAGAGCTTACCCTTCCAGACGTAGATGGACTTCATGATTGGAACGATATTGCAGCACGCGGCAAGGCGCTCGGTGACGGCCTTTTCCCCGATGCGTTCCGCGTCCTGGGCGTTAGCCGTCGTCACGAAAACCATGACATAGCCTGCAGCTGCCTTGTCCATGCCGCCTCCCCTGCCCGAAAAGATGTCCGACAGCGTCTTTATCATGCCCTCCCTGTGCGTGCCTGCCCAGTAGATGCGCCCGCAGGAGGGACATTTTGAAAATTCCTTTTGCGTCTCGTATACGTAGGCCGGGACGCCGCCCCTTATCAAATCCCTTTCTATCTTCCGAAGAACGGTGTTGCACCTCAGGCAGCGCGTAAGGGCGCGGCTCGCGTCCAATTCAAATCTTTTGTCAACCTGCCTGAGCTGTTCATTGATATCGCCGGACTCGACAAAAAAAGAACGTCCAACGGCGGCCCTTCGTTTTACAAGGAGCGTGTCCCGCGTGAGGATTACGCGCCCCTGTCTGACCGCCTCCTCGACAAGCTCCCTGTCGCTTATCCGCCGGCTGTAAGCGGCGTCATAGCCAAGCGTTCTAAGCCAGCGGGCGAGCTTGCCGAGCATGGCGTCGGCATAGAACTTCGGGCGCGCGCCTTCTTCCTTGTTCATATTCGCTCATAAAAGCCCGGCAACGCTTATGGACTCCCACGAGGCGTTGACGAGCTTCCACTCCCCGCCTTCTTTTTTGAATATCAGCGTAAACCTGAAGGCGTCCGCGTTTTCCGACAGTATGTCTTTAATGGACTTTACATCCTTTCCCTTGAAGGGGGTCACCCCCCTGACAAGCGCGGCCTTTGCCGTTACAAGCGCCTTTTCACCTTTTACCTCCACCGTGACGCCGGTGACGAATACCTTTATCTTTCCGGGCCTGAAAAACTCGCCGAACAGGACGCCTTTTATGCCGTTATAGTCAAGGCCGTTGTCGTCGCGGTAGTCCTTTGACACGAGCTTCATAATGCCGGCGGTGTCCTTGGCCTCGGCGGCCTCGGCGGCCCTGTTTATCGCCGCGCGGATAAGCTCCTCGTCCGTAGCCTTCTTCCCGCATGAGCACAGGGCAAGGACTATGAGCAGGCCGAGCGCGGCCGGTTTTATGTAAGTTCCGCGCATATATTATCCAAAAAACACGCCGGCTATGTTGAATATCTCCATGTCAACGGTCTTTGCCTTGCTGGTGGCCTCTTCAAGGGAGACGTCTGCTATCTTGTTGCCCTGAAGCGCGCACATCCTGCCGAATTTGCCCTCATGCACCATGTCTATGGCGCGGATACCGAAGCGCGTGGCCAAAATTCTGTCATACGCCGAAGGGGTTCCGCCCCTCTGGAGATGCCCGAGGACTACGTGGCGGGACTCATGTCCCGTCCTTTTTTCAATTTCAAGCGCCAGAAACTCCCCCACGCCGCCGAGCCTGGCGTGTCCAAAAGCGTCAAGCGCCTGATCCCTGGCTATCATGCCCTTTACCTCCGAGGGATGCGCGCCCTCCGCGGCTACGATGACGCTGAAGCATTTGCCCTCGTCGCTCCTTCTTTTCACGCTCGCGCATACCTCGGAAATGTCAAACGGCTTTTCAGGTATAAGTATGCAGTCCGCGCCCCCGGCCAGTCCGCCGTATGTGGCTATCCACCCGGCGTGCCTGCCCATGACCTCGACAACCATGACCCTGTGGTGCGCCTCCGTCGTTGTGTGCAGTCTGTCAAGCGCCTCGGTGACTATGCCCACCGCCGTGTCAAAACCGAAGGTAAAATCAGTGCCCGACAGGTCGTTGTCAATGGTCTTCGGGACGCCCACCGTCTTCAGGCCGTAGGAAAAAAGCCTTGCCGCCACCCCCAGCGTGTCGTCCCCGCCGATGCAGACAAGCGCGTCTATGCCGAGCGCCTTTATGCCCTTGATGACCTTCTCAATATCCTCCGGCTTTTTTAAGGGATTCGTCCTCGAAGTGCCCAGTATCGTCCCGCCAAGCGGCAGTATGCCGGAGATGCTCGACTGCGTAAGAGGCATCGTTGACACGTCAAGAAGCCCCCGCCAGCCGTCTTTAATGCCGACAAATTCATACCCGTAATGAAAGCCCTTTTTCACCACGGCGCGTATCACGGCATTAAGCCCCGGACAATCCCCGCCGCCGGTAAGGATACCTACCTTCATAATGAGCCTCCTTTAATTCTGATTAGGACTGATTTTTTTAAAAATCTCTTTCCAAGCCATTGTCAGGCTGCTCAAAAAGCCCCAGATGCAAGGCGTCGAGGAGCGAGGAATGAGGCGTGGCCGTACCACGCCGCAGTGACGAACGACGAAGACAACGCCGCAGATGGGGTTTTTTCAGCAGCCTGTCAGGCCAGCGGCAGGCGCACTATGAAGGTCGTGCCCATGCCCGGCTCGCTTTGGGCCTCGATGGCGCCCTTGAGGGACTCGGCTATCTCCCTGCAGATACTCAGGCCCAGGCCCGCGCCTCCGGCGGCCATGCCTTCGCCGAGGGCCTCCCGTGAGCGCGCCTTATCCACCCTGTAAAACCTGTCGAAAATATACGGCAGGTCTTCCTTCGATATGCCTATGCCCGTATCCCTGACCTTGATGACGGCGGCGTTATCTTCCGCTTCAACGGACAGTTCCACCGTTCCGCCCTGCGGCGTGTACTTCAGGGCGTTATCAATGAGGTTAAACAGCATCTGGCTTATCCTCACCGGATCGCCGAACACTGCCACGGGGTCATTCCTAAGTATTGCCATATTCACCCCCCTGTCAAGGGCGAAACGCCTGAAATGGTCAACGCGCTCTGTGAGCGCCCTGTCAAGGGCGACCTCCTGCATTGACGCGGCATCCTTCATGCCGGTCTTTTCAACGTCTATGCGGGCAAGGTCGAGGAGGTTTCTGACGATGTAGCTCATCCTGTCGATCTCCTCAAGGGAGCTTTTGAGCGCATCCCTCATGGCCTCCGGGTCGTTTTTAATTCGCAGCGCTATCTCCATCTCGCCCTTCAGGATGGTAAGCGGGGTCTTAAGTTCATGCGAGGCGTCGGCGGTGAACTGCTTTATCTGCAGGAATGATTTTTCAAGTCTCGCTATCATCTCGTTCATGGTGGCGGCAAGCCGGCCTATCTCGTCGTTCTTTACAACGACGTTTATCCTCTCGTTGAGGTTTTCAGCGCCTATCCTTTGCGCGGCGGCTCGAAGGTCCTGAACCGGCTTAAGGGCCTTTCGCGCAAGGACCCACCCGCCGGCGGCGGCGATAATGACCGACCCGGCCAGGCCGAAGCCGAAGATGTAGAAAAGGGAGCTGAGCACCTCCTCCATGCTTTGCAGGGACGCGCCCACCTGCACGATGGCCACCACGCCTTTGTGCTTTAGGCTTATCGGCTTTGTGACTAACCTCACGGGGTATCTGCCGAAGTTGCGGTAGACCTCGAAGGTGGTCACGCCGTTAAGGGCGTGCTCATATGTGTCCTGCGACAGCGGAAGGTAGGCGGATTCAAGGTTTGACGAGCGGGCCGCGACGTTGCCGTCCATGTCAAGCACCTGCACGAAGTTGCCGGCGATGCGTATGCCGAAGAACCTCTCAAGTATGATGTCGAAGTCCCCCGGCAGAAGGAGTTTGCCCGAAGGCTGGACTACGGTGTGCGCCATCATGCCGGCTACCGAGCCTATCTGCTCGTCCACGCGGTCAATGAATATCCTTGAAAGCGTATAGGAGAAGACCGCGCCAAAGGCAAGCAGGCTCGCCGTTAAGAGCGTTACATACCAGAAGGTAAGTTTAGTGCGGATGGAAAATGCCATGGGAAGGTTGTCACTCGCCCATCAATCTCAAAGTGTCCAGCGACTTTATGATTATCTCTTTTCTTTTTATGTCGAGGATGCCCTCTTCCTTGAATGTCTTCAAGAGCCTTATGGAGGTCTCCTGGGTTATGCCGAGCAGCTCGGCTATTTCAAGACGTGAAAGCGTCAGGTTCAGCTTGACGCCGCCGTCCTTTTTCACCCCGTACTCGCTGGCAAGGCTGTAAAGAAGGTGCGCGAGCTTTTCTCTCGCGTTCAAAAGGCCGAGGGAGCCGATTCTCTCATAGGCGCTGTTGAGCTCTCGGCCCATCGCGATTATGAGCTTTCTCGCGATATCCGGCTCCTTTTCGAGAATCTTGAAAAAGTTATCCTTCCCGATGAAGCACAGCTCCGCCTCCTCCATTGCCACGGCGGAGGTGGCAAAGGTCTTGCCGTCGTAAAAAACCTCAAAGCCCAGAAGGTCGCCGGGGTTCAATATCTTTATTATCTGCTCCTTACCGGTGCTCGACGCCCTGATGAGCTTCACCCTTCCGCTCTTTATGATGTAGAGACCCTTGCACTCGTCGCCTTCCATGACGATTATCTCGCGTTTTTTACGCTGCACGAACGCGATTACGTCCTTGAAGGCGTCAAGCTGGCGTTCCGTAAGGTGTGTGAAAAGGGCGTTTTCCTTGATGTGGCACTGGCAAAGCGCACAGATTTCTTTCATGCGTGTCTCCCGTATTAAAGTTCCGGTTGCCGCACCTGCGGTGAACAAAGCTAAATGGTTGTATTTTGACTTTGGCCGTGCGCAGCGCCTAATCAAGCCTGGCGACGGCGCCTGCCCCCCGCTTAAAACGTGCGCGGGCAGGCCCGCCAGACTCCCCAAGCTCATAAAACGGGAAATCCCTGCGGTACGGCACCACCGCGAGGGATATGCCCTTTAGCCCCTTTACGGCGCGTATCAATTCGGCGACCTCGCCGTTTGACAGGGGCTGTCCCGTCTCCCAGTCAACGGTCTGGAATTTTATAAGCACCTTCCCCGCGTCTCCGGCCGTGCGCGAGGCGTCCGCGGCTATCTTTTCGATAAGCGCCTTCACCTCCGCAGGGTTTTTGCTTAGTTCCGACGCCATCTGTCTGTGGTAGGCCATGATGGAGTAATAGTCAAACCCCTCCTTCACGGCCGCGCCAAGGCTCTGCGAGAGCCACGCAAGGGAATTCGCCGGATTTGAAACGCTCTCATACATGAGGTTGATGGCAAACTTCGCCTCCGGCCTTTTCTTTTTTACCGCGGCGCGGGCCGTATTCGCCACATGAAGCAGGCGCCTGTTCTTCCACGCGGCCCACTTCCAGAAAAGCGGGGTATACTGCACCGCGTCTGTGTCTGCGGAGCGCAGATACATGGCCTCAGGCCTTAATCCCTCTCCGGTCTCTTTCCTGAAAAGGGCTGCGGCGTATTTGCCGAAACCCTCGTTGTGTCTGAGCACAAGGTCGTCCTGAAAAAGAACGCCGTCAATTTCATACTCCGCGAGGTCAGAGTATATCCCGTCTATGCGCCGCGCGGCGGCGTCGTTAAACAGGTCAAGCCCCTTGCACCTCGTAAGCCCGCCGCCACCCATGCCAATGTCGTACCCTTTGCACTGAAGCTCTTCCCTGCCTTCGATGCCGTAATCCGCGTAGCGCGTCGTCATCCACGCGAATATCTTCAGGCCGTTCCTGTGCGCCGCCTCTGCCACGCCCGAAAGAATATCCGCGACCACGGGCGCGCGCAAGGTATTAAAATAAACGCCGGACCTTTTATCCGCAGGCGGCGCCACGCCGCGGTGGAACCTGTCCCCCTCGTTGTGGAAGACCCTGAAGATGACGGTATTCACCCCGGCCTGCTTAAGCCGCCTCATCTCGCCTGAGACATCTTCAATGCCCTTCCCGCCAAAAAGCATGACCTGCACGGCGCGAAGGCTTTCAGTTGAAGGCGGAAGGGCAGGCTCCGGCTCAAGCATTACCACAGGAAGACCGGCCTTACGCCTGCCCTCGAATGCTTTTATCGGAGGGCGGATACGCATGGCCTCGTTAACGCGCTCTACTGCCCGCGCCTGTAAAAGCGGCTCACGGGCGCCGAAGTTAGATATGAAAAATCTGAAGTTCCTCTCGGCGTCCCGTATATGCCCGGCCTTGAAAAGGGCCTCGGCCATGTTGAACTGCGCCTTTGGCAGAAGGGGGCTTGCCGGAAACTCCTCAATGAGCCTTTGAAACTCCCTTGCCGCGCCCCGCAGGTCTCCATCGCTTAAAAGGAACACGCCGTAGCTCAGCTGCGCGCCGTCGTTAAGATACGGCTCCTGTACTCCCGCGCGCGCAGCGCCTTGAAAGGAAACGGAAATACCGAGAACAAAAAACAAGAAACAGACCGCATAAAGCCCTTTTTTAAACCAGCGGCAGGTCTTCAATATCGTCACCGGTAAACGGCCATTCACACTTATTTAAACATTTCCGCAATAGCGGCCTTTATTCACAATAGTATATCAAACCATCGGCCGGATTGCATCCGGTATTGAGGAAACGGTTTGATGTAACATTAAAGTTTTTTGGCCGCCTGCGGCGTGGCAAAGCTAATGGATTGTATTTTGACTTTAGCCGTGCGCAGCGCCTTTTTTTCAAAAAAGGTAAGCCATCGCCTCTTTAATCGTGGTCACGCCTATTATCTCGATGCCGCCTTTCACCTTGAGGCCCTTTAGATTGTCTTTCGGCATTATGCACCTTTTGAAGCCGAGCTTGGCGGCCTCCTTCACGCGCGGCTCCGCCTGATTTACGCCCCTCACCTCTCCGGCAAGGCCGACCTCGCCGAAGATGACCGTCTTCGGGTCAACCGCTTTATCAAGGAAGTTCGACGCAAGGCTTGAGACAACGCCCAGATCCACGGCAGGCTCGTCAAGGCGTATGCCGCCGGCCACCTTTATGAAGATGTCGTGGTTGGCAAGGGTAATGCCCGCCTTTTTCTCGAGCACCGCAGCGAGGAGCATAACGCGGTTATAGTCCACGCCGACGACCGTCCTTCTGGGTATGCCGAAAATCGTCCGGCATACGAGAGACTGGACTTCAACGAGCACCGTCCTCGTGCCCTCAAGGCTCGACGTCACGGCGGAGCCGGAGGCGTCAACCGGCCGTGCGGCAAGGAATATCTCGGAAGGGTTCAGCACCTCGGCAAGGCCGCTCTCCTTCATCTCGAAGATGCCTATCTCCATGGCCGAGCCGAAGCGGTTTTTAACGGCGCGAAGTATCCTGAACTGGTGGCCCCGTTCGCCCTCGAAATAAAGGACCGTGTCAACCATGTGCTCAAGGGCCTTTGGGCCGGCGATGTTGCCGTCCTTCGTGACGTGCCCCACGAGAAAGACAGGCACGTCCGTCTTTTTCGCGTATGTGATGAGGCTCGCGGCGACCTCCTTCACCTGGCTGAGGCTTCCCGGCGACGATTCGAAGGCCGCGCTGGCAAGCGTTTGCACGGAATCTATGACAAGGACGCCGGGCTTTGTTTTCTTGAGCGCGTCGTGCGTCTTTTCAAGCGAAGTTTCCGCCAGGACAAGCAGGTTTTCGCTGAGCGCGCCGAGCCTCTCGCCGCGGAGCCTTATCTGCCGGAGCGACTCCTCGCCTGAGACGTAAAGCACCTTGTGGCCGCCGGCCGCCAGTGAGCCCATCGCCTGAAGGAGCAGCGTGGACTTGCCTATGCCCGGGTCGCCGCCGATAAGAACCGTTGACCCCGGCACCATGCCGCCGCCCAGAACGCGGTCGAACTCGCCGATATTCGTGCGCACCCTGTCCTCTTCGGCCATGTCAAGGGTGGAGATGGCCTGGGGGAGGGCGTCCGTTTGCAGGGTATGCGGGCCTCCTTTTTCCTTGCGGTCAAAGACCCTTTCTTCCAGAAAGGAGTTCCATGAGCCGCAGTCCGGACACCTGCCGAGCCACCTGTAAGAGGCGTGTCCGCACGACTGGCACGTATAGATGGTCTTTTGCTTTGCCATTGGTGTATTTATGCCTGCCCCCGCGTGTCTGAAGCGGGGGCCTGCGCCCCCACGCGCCCCCCGCTTAAAACATGCTGGGACAAGCTGAAGCGGGGTATGGAGCAATATTTTTACAGATTGACAAACCGCTTCTTTTTGTTATGATAATTCAACGGATAACCGGCACGGGAAAAGAGGTTTTATTTTCCGTGGAAACAGCTCTAAAACCACTGAAATCGGGTAAAAATCGAAATGGCGGAAGAGTTAAATTACAATAATATATTAATTGAACTAAGCAAAGCTGTCAAGATGCATAATTTCTATCCCCAGGGGCATCCAAACCTTGACTCCTCCCTGGCTAAATGCTATATCCTCCTGAAAAAATGCGTAGACGAACGCGGAGAGATCACCTGGAAGATAGACCAGAAGGGTTTTTACGACGGCAAGACCATCATAGCCTCCGGGAGCCTTGAGCTCGCTATCCTTGCCAAGAAGTTCCTTTACAGGAAGGTGCGCGAACTTACGTTCACCTCGCGGCTCACGCAGCAAGATCTAAAGCTAATCCTTCAGCTGATAAAGCTCGAACCCGAAGAGCTTGCCTCGAAGGGCGGGGCCGAAGCGTTCATGGCAGGCAGGGAAGACGGAGGGATACTCCTCAACGAGATGCGTTACGAGGAACTTTTAAAATTAAAAAAGGAACTCGCGGAGAAAAAGGCTCAGGCAGAGGCGCTGGCCCAGCAGGCCGAGGCGGAAGGCGAGTCTGATGAAGAGGAGCAGCCGCCGCCAAAGGAAGCGCCGCAGGAAAAACAGGATACGTTCGAGGACCTCCTCGAACGCTTGAAAAAAGAGCGCGACTTTTTAAAATACAACGACCTCCTCGCGCGCGCGAAGGAAAAGGCCGGCATACTTTTAGGAGAAAAAAAGTGCGACGATATTTTTCCCGCCCTGCTTGTCCTTTCCGAACACTCGTCAAAGGAATCAACGCTTCCGGCCGGGATAAAACAGGCCGCTTACGAAGGGCTTGAGGCATTCCTTGGCGACGAAACCATTATCCGCTATCTCGCCGGAAAGGTCTCTCAAAAGGAAGAGCCGCAAATGGAGATTGTCCAGCAGATGCTGCTGCGCGGCAAGGACAGGGCCGCGGCGATACTCCTTGACGCCCTGATAGACGCTTCGGACGCGAGCGCAAGGCGCAACATCTACAACACGGTCATCCTTTTCGGAAAGACGCTGACGCCGCACGTCGAGACCCGGCTTAAGAACGGCCAATGGTTCGCGGTAAGGCAGATGGCGGCAATACTTGGCGAGCTTGCCTTGCCGGAGACGCTCGGCCAGCTTGAGGCCGCATTCAAAAATCCGCACATAAAGGTCAAACGCGAGGTGTTAAAAAGCATATCGCGCATACAGACGCCGAGGTCAACCGCCTTTTTAGTGAAGACCCTTGAAAGCGAAGACCGGTCGCTGATGACATACGCCGTTATCGCGCTGGGGATGCGGCGCGACCCGGCAGCCATAGAACCGCTTTCAAAAATAGCCCTTAGGTGGGAGCCTTTTTCCGACAAGCAGGAGCCGAAAAAAGAAGCCGTCAGGTCGCTCGGACTCATAGGCGACCAGAAGGCCGTCGAGGCCCTTACCAGGATACTTTTCAGAACGACATGGTTCGGGAAGAAGATAAACGAAGAATTTAAATGCCTCGCCGCCGGCTCCCTCGCCATGATCGGCGGCAGCGAGGCGATGAAGGCCATTGAAACCGCATACCGGCAGTCCGAGGGAGAGCTGAACACGGCGTGCAAAAAGATCCTTGAGAGGAAAGAAAAAGCTCTATGAGCGACATTGAACACGAACACATACTGAAGAACATCAACGCCGCGCTCAAAAACAGAAAGCTCTACCCCGCGGGGCACCCTGCCATAACAACGGCGGCCAACAGGGCCGTCCAGTTTTCAATGGCTGCATTCAAGACGAAATCCAATTTCATCATCGCCCTCGTTAACGACGCCCTCGTGTTCGAGGCGGACATTATCGCGGACTCCGAAACAATGTATCCCGATATAATCAAATACATGGCCGAAAAGGCCGTGAATGCCATAATCATCGAAAAAGGCGTCTCTGAAAATGAAATGACCGCTTTCTTTGACATACTCGCAGGCCCGGCAGTAACCGGACAGGAGCTTCAAAAGACGCTGCACGCAAAGGGCATAGTCCACATGACCCTCAAATCCGTCCAGATGGGCAAGAAGAACATGTTGGCGATATACAACGGCGCGAGAGAGACCGTTAAAAACGTCATGCAGGAGATACGGATGGGCAAGCTCCCCAAGTCCGAGTCCGTGAGCGCCGCCGTTGACGATATAACGGAATCAGTCCTTTCCGACCAGAACGCGGTCATCGGCCTCACCATGATAAAGAACTACGACAACTACCTGTACAACCATTGCGTCAACGTTTCCATCATGTCGCTGTCTCTGGGGAAGGCATTGAACCTCGACAAGGACGAGCTTCACGCCGTTGGCGTGGCCGCGCTCCTTCACGACATCGGCAAGACCGGCGTATCAGAGGACATCATAAGAAAACCAGGCGGCCTGTCTTCCGAAGAATGGGAGAAATTAAAAGAACACCCGCAGTTAGGCTCCAACATCATACACCGGATGGAAAAGATGGTAGATCTCGTCGCGCGCCTCGTCTTCGAGCACCACATAAGATACGACCACTCAGGATATCCGCAGACTACGTCAACGCTCCACCCGTTCAGCCAGATACTCACCATTTGCGACGCCTATGACGCCCTTACGACGCTGCGCGTCTACCAGAAGCCTCACAGCCCGGTGGAGGCCGTTAAAATAATGAACAACCTCTCCGGCAAGCACTTCAACCCGGACACTCTCAAAAGGTTCATCAACATGATCGGCGTCTACCCCGTGGGCACCATCGTCCGCCTCAGCTCAGGCGAGCTTGCGATAGTCATGAAGGTAAACCCGGATGCCACGTTCTCCCCGTTCGTAAAGATAGTCTGCGACAGCGAGGGCGCGAACATCACGGACCCCGTTGACACCGACCTGGCCGCGGAAGATGCGCGCGGACGGACCATCATTTCCGCCGTGAACCCCGCCACCGTGAGCATAAACCTCGCTGATTTTTTTGAGAAAGAGGCATCCCAGAAGGAAGTGATTACGCAGCACTGACGGCCTGCCCAGCACCACCTGCCATCACAGACGCATCATTTTTAATGCAAACAGCCGTGCAGGCAACCTGCGTTTGCCGATTATCCGTGAATACCGCAAGACCCATGATATTTCAGGTTGCAAACGGGTAATGCTGACAGGGGGGGTAACGGCCCTAAGGGGAGAGATAAACGAACATTTCCCAAATCACTGGACACCAAAAGATATCTGCGGACACCCTATTGACAGGAAGAAAACCGCGAGAAAAGATAAAAACACCCTGAACAACCAAACCCGCTCGCGCCGGTTCTTTTACAGGCCGCGCGCGCGGCAGTTTACCTGTCCATCTCCCCCAGCGCCCGCAGGGCTATGGCTTTCATCTTGGGGTTGCCTTTTACGGTAAAATATATCATTGCCTCTTCAGCGCGCTTGTCGCCTGTGCTGGCTACGGCCTCAAGCGCCTTTTCGACCACGCCGGCATCCGGGTTTTTAAGAAGCGGCATAAGGTGCTCGATATAGCGGGAATCGTTGTATTTGACAAAGGCGTCCAGAGCGCTCCTTACGACCATGGAGCTTGCGTCTTTAAAGGCCTCGACAAGATGCGGCAGGACGCGAATATCCCCGAAGCTGCCCATGACGCGCGCGGCGGCGGCCCTTACGTCCTCGGAGGGGTCTTTAAGCGCCTTTGCACCGGCGGCAATGACCTTCTCGCCCTTGATATCGGCCAGGGCATAGACGGCCCTTATCTTTTCGAGCATCTCTCCGCTGCCAATCTTATTGATGATGGCGTCAAGCCTGTCCCTGACCTGAAGCTTTTCAAGGGAATCCGCGGCAATCTTCCTTAATTCAACATCAGGGTCCTGCAGCGCCTTTAATAAAATCTCTTTCCTTTTATCCATATACCCTTACCTATATCAAATTAGCGCGCCGGTTGCAAGTCAATCCGTAAACTTACCTTTCTTGAAAGAAAGGCGCTGCGCACGGCTAAAGTCAAAATACAACCCTTTAGCTTTGCCCTTCGCAGGTGCCCGAAGAACTTTAATGTCTTTGCTGTCAGGAGTTAACTCCTGACAGCACAATAACTTCTAAATTCTATATTCTAACTCCTTTATGTGCGCCGCAATGACGAGCTACGAAAACAACGCGGTAGATGGGGCTTTTTCAGCAGCCTGACGGGCAGGCTGCTCAAAAAGCCCCAGCTACTAGGCGGCGAGGAGCGAAGAACGAGGCGTAGTGTGTCCTACGCCGCAGTGATGAACGACGAAGGCAACGACGTAGATGGGGCTTTTTCAGCAGCCTGCTAATTTATCTCTATCTGCGTCGGCAGCTTGACTATTATCTCCGCCCTATCGCCGTATTTCCTGACAACGCCCTTCACCGTAACCACCCTTCCCGTTAAATCCGCCGGATTCAGCCCTGCCAGCGAAAAGGCGTCAAAACTGCTTTTGAATATCACCGCGGTAAAGCCGTCCCTCCGGTTGCCGAAGTTTATGTATATCGCCTTTTTAGCCCTGTGGACATATTTAACTCTGCCCTTTACGCTTACGGCCTCGCCGATGCGCCCGGCGGCGTCCTGCGCAGGTATTACCACCCCGCCGCCGCTTCCATTCCCGCCTTTTAATCCCCAGATGCCGCGGCGCTCCGCATGCGCCTCTTTTTCAATCTGCCTGAATTCCTTTTCCTTTTCAAGGCCGCAAGGAGGGATTATCATGAGCTTGCCGAGACCTTCCCTGAGCAGGGCCGAGTTTATTAGCAGCGACTCGCCGGTGTAGACCCATGCGAGCGTTCTTCCATATTTGTCCCTCGGCTCCTCGCCGCAAACAACGAGCCTTACCTTTTTGCCTTTAACAAGCCCTGAGTTTCTCCTTTTCGCCTCTTCATAGAACGGCTCGCCCTTTTCCGGACTGTCTATCCCCAGGTATCTGACCTTCTCGCCTCCCCTGAGCTTTATCGTGTCGCCGTCAACCGCGCTCCCGGCAACGGCGTATCTTTCGCGTCCGGAACCCTGCCCGATGCCCGCGCCTGCACGCGGCGCGTGCAGGGTCAATAACAGAAATAGCAGCGCAGCCAGGACGCATGGCCTCCGGCGCCTCACCTGCCTGCCCTTTTCTCACGAGACTCGCGTAGTTCCCTTTGCAGGGCCTTTAGTTCCTTTTTTACCTTTTCACGGTAGGGCTTTTCCTTTGACAGCTCGCCTTCTATCTCGCCAAGTTTGCCTGAGACCAAACCGCTCAATCTATTATATTCCACGTTAATCTCCTCGTGGCGGGAGATGCATTCATTCAGGTTCATTATAAAACCGCGCAGATGGAGGTCGTCCTCCTTCCTTGATGAGAGCCGTCTGGCGATATCTCCCTTTAAGATAAGCTTCGTCTCGTGTTCAAGCCTTTTAAACGGCCCCACGAGCCTGTGCGTGAAAAACATGGAGAACACGATGACTATCACCGCGTACCCTGCAATGAGGAATATGCTGAAGACGTATGAGGAAAGGCCGTAATGCCTCACCGCGGCGGCGGAGGCCACCTGAAGCGTCATTCCGGCCAGAAGCGTCAGCACCGTCAGGACGGCGATGGACAGCTGAATACCCTTTACCTCGAAGCACTTTAGCCTCGTCTTTTTCCGAGCTTTTTCCAGAGATTCCTTCGTCATCATTTCCTCTTCTATGCTATAATACACCGTGAATGGACTTATTTCAAGGCGCTTGCAACGAAACTCGTAGTGCGAGCCCAGCACCACTTTCCGTCGCCAACATTTCTATCTGATATATATGCCGGTAACGGAAAGTGGTGCTGGGCTCGCTTCGCCGAATCAGGCAAGTGTGCCACAAAAAAGCGAGGCTGAAGCCTGAAAACAACCATGCGGAGACAAAATGGCTTGACCTTGATTTCGCTCAAACTTATCATATCGTAAATAAAGGAGATATCCTTATGAAGACGAAGATAATCCGCATGGAAAAGGGCAAAGAAGGCGTCATACTGCCGGAGGAGTTTCTGAGGCATCTGGCGCTTGCCCCCGGCTCGGAGGTCGAGCTGGCCTTTGACAAAAAAAAGAAGTGGATAATAATCCGCCCCATGCACGGGGACGACTTTCTGGAACACTTCAAGGATTCCATGGAATCAATGGCATGAAGATATACAAACTGCCATATCTTGCCGACGGCTCTTCGGACGGCTCATACCTGCTTGACAGAAAGGAGCTTAAAACAGACTCCGCCTATCTCCGCTACGCGAGGCTTCGCCCCTTCGAGTCCGACAGGAACATCTGCCCAAGGGACGGCTGCGAGGAGATAATCTTCGTCGTCAAGGGAAGCCTCATGGTCAAACAGGCAAAATCCGCCTTCACTGTTGCCGAAGGAGAGGCCTTTCTTTCAAACGGCAAGCTCCTTGTAGACAACCCGAATGAAGAAGAGGCCGTATACATCGCAGCCGGCGGATGCCTTCAATCAGCAGGCCGCTCAGCCGCGCCGGAAGCCGAGCCCTGCGTAAAGCCTGCCGAGACAATTCCCAAGCCGCCTATGCAGGGAAAAGACCCTGAAGAATTCGAGATTACGAAGGATGACGGGCCTGACGAGGGAGGGAAGTAGAAAAACAGGACGCTGGAGTGTGGGAACGATAAAATTATATTTTCTTATCATGAAACAATTTATCTAAAATTTCTTCTGTTGCTTTCTTAAATCTACCTCTCAATTCATTCTAAATATTTCTCTGTTTTCATAATTTTTAGCCCCGATAAAGACCTTCGGGAATGACAACCAAGACGATATCTGCAAAACCACCCCCGCCCCTCAAACCATTTCAATTATCCTCACAACGCTCTCTTCCTGACCGATGGCCATTATGTGGGCGCCGTGACAGAAGCCCTTTAACTCACGCACCTGACGCGCGGCTATCTCTATGCCTGCCTGAAGCTGATCTTTGGCGGATGAAAGCTCGTCTATCAAATTTTGCGGCACGTGGACGCCGGGGACGTTCTTGTTGAGGAAGCTTGCCATGTTCGCGGACTTTAAAAGCAGGATGCCGCCCAATATCTTCACGTCGTGCCTGGAGGCATAATCGAAGAACCTCTTAAACCGCTCCATGTCGTATATCGCCTGCGTCTGGAAGAAACGCGCGCCTGCGGCTATCTTTTTCTCGAACTTCAGCTCCTCCGGCCCGAATGGGTTTGCCTCCGGCGCCACGACAGCGCCTATGAAAAAACCGGTCGCCCCGCGAAGCTCCACGCCGCTGAGGTTCTTGCCGCTGTTAAGGGTGCGTATTGTCCCGACGAGCTGGACAGAGTCGAGGTCAAAGACGGCCTTCGCGTCGCGGTGGTCTCCGAAGGAGACGTGATCGCCGGTAAGGGCCAGTATGTTCCTTGCGCCCAGGACCCACGCGCCGAGGATGTCGGACTGGAGCGCGAGGCGGTTGCGGTCACGGCACGTCACCTGAAAGACCGGTTCTACACCCTCTTTTAAAAGGACAGCCGCGCAGGCAAGCGAGGAAAGGCGCATCACCGCCCGCTGGTTGTCCGTGACGTTCGCGGCGGTTATTTTGCCCTTTAAAAGGCGCGCCTTTTCAATGAAGACGGCGGTGTCCGTGCCCCTCGGCGGACATATCTCCGCCGTGATGACGAACCTTCCGGCCTCAAGCTGTTTTTGAAGATCGCTCTTTTGCAGAGCGTCATAACTTCGCATACCTTCGTTGCTCCTCGGTTCGTCGCTGCGGCGCACGGGAAAAGTGCGCCTCACTTATCCCCAGCACCACTTTCTGCTGCCAACGCCTGCCCTCGCATGTCTAAAGCGGGGGTTTGTATTATGCATGAACTCTTGGTGATGGAAAGTGGTGCTGGGCTCGGTCTGCTTTGTTCTGACGCTCCGTATGCGCATCTGCTTATGACGCTGTATATAATTCGCATTACCCGGCAAGGCCTCTCAATATTGATTCAAAAACAGCTCTGCCGTCCGCGCGTCCGAGTATATCCTCGCACGCCCTCTCAGGATGCGGCATGGTGCCCATTACGTTGCCGCTTGCGTTCACTATGGCCGCGACGTTGCCGCAAGAGCCGTTCGGGTTCGCATCGGGCGTTGTATTTCCTTCCTTGTCGCAATACCTGAAGATGATCCTGTTTTCGTCTTCAAGCCTTTTCATGGTATCTGCGTCCGCGAAGTAATTCCCGTCGGCATGGGCTATGGGGATGTTGACGACCGCGCCGGCCTCATACGCGCTTGAAAATACCGTGGAGTTGTTTCCAACCTTCAGCCATGCGCGCTTACAGATAAACTTAAGACCTTTGTTCCGCATTAAAACGCCCGGCAGAAGCCCTGCCTCCGTCAGTATCTGAAAGCCGTTGCAGATGCCGAGCACGAGGCCGCCTTTTTTTGCGAAGCCGGCGACCGCGGACATCACCGGAGAGAACCGGGCAATGGCCCCCGTCCTCAGGTAATCCCCATAGGAAAAGCCGCCGGGCAGTATCAGGCAGTCCAAGCCCTCAAGGCTCGTCTCCTTATGCCAGATGTAACGGGCCTCCTTGTTAAAGACGTGCTTGACGGCATGGTAGCAGTCATGGTCGCAGTTCGACCCCGGAAAGACGATTATACCGAACTTCAATTTATTTAAACCCCTGCCTTTATTTTCCGGCGCGCCTTTTGATTTTTGCGCGCCCTTACTCGACCTCTATCCTGTAATTCTCAATGACGGTGTTGGCAAGGAGCCTTTCGCACATTTCCTTTATGCGCGCGGTCTCCTCGTCCTTTGAGGCCGCGTCTATCTCAAGCTCCATGAACTTGCCGATGCGCACGTCCTTTACCTCGCCGAAGTCCATTGATTTGAGCGCGCCCATCACTGCCCTGCCCTGCGGGTCGAGCACCCCTTTTTTCAGCGTAACATAGACCTTTGCCTTCATTTCGATATCCCCGGTATTTGTTCAGTTCCCATGCTCCATCACCTTTTGCAATATCATCTTATACGCCTCCTCGACATTGCCGAGGTCTCTTCTGAACCTGTCCTTGTCCATCTTTTCAAGGGTCTCTTTATCCCAGAGCCTGCAGCCGTCCGGGGTTATCTCGTCTCCAAGAAGTATCTCGCCCTTATGGAGGCCGAACTCGAGCTTGAAGTCCACGAGAATTATGCCGCGCTCGTCAAAAAACTTTGAAAGTATCCTGTTTATCCTCAGGGCGGTGTTCTCTATCTGCGTCAATTCGTCCTTTTTGGCAAGACCGAACGCCATGACGTGGGACTCGTTTATCATCGGGTCTCCGAGCGGGTCGCTCTTGTAGTAAAGCTCCAGTATCGTCTCTTTAAGCGGAGCGCCCTCTTCCATGCCCATCCTCTTTGCGAGGCTTCCGGCGACGATGTTCCTCACCACGACCTCGATGGGGAATATGGTCATCTTCTTTACGACCATCTCCCTCTCGTCGGGCATGTCCACGAAATGGGTCTTTATGCCGTTCTTTTCGAGGTATCTGAACAGCCTTGATGAAATCCTGTTGTTTATCTTCCCCTTCTCATGGATGACGCCCTTTTTCTTGCCGTCAAGCGCCGTCGCATCGTCCTTGAAATACTGAATAAGCAGGTCAGGGTCTTCAGTGGTGTAAAGCGTCTTTGCCTTGCCTTCGTATATCTTTTCTAATTTCGTCATCTTTTAAAGCCTCCCTGAAAGCCATGCCCTGTCCGGGCAGGCCTGATAAAATTATGCCTTGCGTCCGGCCCTTGCGCTCTTTTTTCCGAATGCCCTTTCAAAGATGTAGTCAACGTTCGCAAGATACGGCCTTATGTCAAAGCAGGCCTCCACTTCTTTTGGCGTAAGGCGGTGCATCACGTTCTCGTCGTCAAGGAGATTGGACTTGAAGTCCCCAAGCCCCTCCCACACCTTCATGGCGTTCCTCTGCACCAGACTGTAGGCCTCTTCGCGCGTCGCGCCCTTTTCAACGAGTTTTAAAAGCGCCTTCTGCGAAAATACCGCGCCCTTCAATTTGTCCATATTCGCAAGCATGTTTTCCGGATAGACCAAAAGGCCGCGGACAAGGTTTGACGCCCTCACCAGCATAAAATCAACGAGTATGGCCGCGTCCGGCCCGATGACCCGCTCGGCGGACGAATGGCTTATATCCCTTTCGTGCCACAGGGCGACGTTCTCAAGCGACACTGCCGCGTAGGAACGCACGAGGCGCGCAAGTCCCGTGAGGTTTTCCGAGAGCACGGGGTTTCTCTTATGCGGCATGGCTGAAGAGCCCTTCTGCCCCTTTGTGAAAGGCTCTTCGGCCTCGTAGACCTCCGTCCTTTGCAGATGCCGTATCTCCACGGCGAACTTTTCTATGGAAGACGCCGTGATGGCAAGCGCCGAGAAAAATTCCGCGTGCCTGTCCCGCTGCACCACCTGCGTGGCCACAGGCTCCGGCGTAAGGCCCAGTTTTTTAAGCGCATACTCCTCGACAAAAGGCGGGACACTTGAAAAGGTGCCGACCGCGCCTGATAATTTTCCGCAGGATATGACGTCCCTTGCCCTTTCGAGCCTTTCAAGGTTTCTGGCCGTCTCAACGTGCCACATGGCCATCTTCAGGCCGAATGTCGTCGGCTCGGCGTGTATGCCGTGCGACCTGCCCATCATTACGGTATCTTTATGCTCAACGGCCTTTTTCTTCAGGACAGCAAGGAATACCTTTATATCTTCAATAATAAGCGACGCCGCCTCGCGCATCTGCATGGCAAGGGCGGTGTCAAGTATATCCGACGACGTAAGCCCAATGTGAATATAGCGCGAATCAGGCCCGACGTATTCAGCCACGGAGGTCAGAAATGCGATGACGTCGTGCTTTACCTCTTTTTCTATCTCGTCGATGCGCTCTATGTCAAAGCGCGCCTTTTTGCGGATGTTGTCGAGCGCATTTTTAGGAATCTTGCCGAGCTTATGCCATGCCTCGCACGCGGCCAGTTCCACTTCGAGCCAGAGCCTGAACCTGTTTTCCGGCTCCCATATGCGTGCCATCTCTTTTCTCGTATAGCGGCCTATCACCTGGCAGTCTCCTTAATTAAAAATCCCCCGTTGGCAGGCTTGAAACTATCGGGGGTAGCGGCATTAAACGCCAATACTAATTTATAACAGAACCATGCGCATCTTTACAAGAAGGTTTTCCATCAGATTATCGTTCCCACGCCTGCCCTCGCGTGTCTGAAGCGGGGGCAGGCGTGGGAACGCAGCCTTTGACGCTCTATCGTCATTTCCTATCTTTTCCCCTTGTAGCGTTTGAGCCTGAAGACCTCCTCCCTTTCCCGTTCCTCAAGCGTCCTTTCGATTATCTTTATCCTCTTTTTCATCTCAGGCAGCAGGGCCTCGGTTATGGCGTTGACCTTCCTTGTGTCGGCCCTTATGACCTCGCCGAGCCGTGAGAGCTTAATCTCCTTTGACGCGATATTCACGAGCATGTCCGCCGCGTTCTCAAAATCCCTTGCCGCCTGAAGCACCAGCGCCCGCTCGCCGACGGGAGAAAGCTCCCTTGCGTCAAGGCTTCTAACAAGCCGCACGGGCGCAATCTCCGGCACGCTTACGCCCCAGACGTTCCTTACCTTCATTTCCAATGAAACCTCGCGCTTGGAAGCGTGCGCGAAGGAATTAAGCGCTTCCGTGCCATAGAGCGCCTCCGACATCACGACCCTGCGCTGCCCTGTGCAGACAAGCTCCGTGAGCCTCTCCCTCATGCGCACGCTCTCCTCCACCACGCCGAAGAACTCCTTCATCAAGGCCTCGCGCTTGCTCTTCAGAAGCCCAAGCCCCTTCCTGACGGTCTCATGCCGGGCCTTCAGAATAAGGAGTTGTTGTCTTGTAGGCGCGCTTTTTTCCATAGAGGGTTACCGGTAAAACAAAACCTTTTTATCGTTCCCACGCTCCAGCATCCCGTAACGCCAGCCTTGTATATCCCCGATAAAAACATTCGGGGATGACAGAAAAAAGAGAGCTTCCCTCACACCTCCGGCACCATCTTCAAAAGCCTTTCGCCGAGGTCAAGGGTTTCGTCTATCGTCCTGTCGCTTTTGCCCTGTCCGGCAAATGACTGTTCAAATTCATCGGAAAATGAAAAATACTTCTTGTCAGTATCGGTCAGCCCCTCTTCGCCGACTATGGCGATGAGGCGCCTTACGTCTATGCCGCGGGCGTAGGCTGAATAGAGCCTGTCGGCAAGCGCCCTGTGTCCGGCCCTTGTCTTTCCCTTGCCTATGCCGAGGTTCATAAGGCGCGACAGGCACGGCAGGACGTCTATGGGCGGATAGACGCCCTTTCTGTGGAGCGCGCGGCTTAGGACTATCTGGCCCTCGGTGATGTATCCTGTAAGGTCGGGTATCGGGTGCGTTATGTCGTCGTCGGGCATGGTCAGTATGGGCACCATTGTTATAGAACCCTTCCGGCCTTTGAGCCTTCCTGCCCTTTCGTAGAGAGACGCAAGGTCTGTGTACATGTAACCCGGGTAGCTCCTTCTGCCGGGTATCTCCTCCCTCGCGCTGCCTATCTCGCGCAGGCAGTCGCAATAGGCGGTCATGTCGGTGAGGACGACCATAACGTGATAGCCGTGCTTAAAGGCCAGATACTCGGCTGTGGTAAGGGCGATGCGCGGGGTAAAAAGCCTTTCTATTGTCGGGTCGCTCGCCTCGTTTATAAAGGCGACCGTCCGTTCCATTGCGCCGGACTCTTCAAGGGACTTTCTGAACGAAAAAGCCTCCCTTGAGGTTATGCCCATCGCGCCGAGGACTACGCAAAAATCCTCTTTCTCGGCGACCTTTGCCTGCGAGACTATCTGAAGGGCAAGCTCCTTTGCCGGAAGGCCGGCCCCTGAGAATATCGGGAGCTTTTGCCCGCGCACAAGCGTATTAAGGCCGTCTATGGCCGAGATTCCCGTCTGTATAAAAAAATCCGGCTTTTCACGTGAGGCCGGATTCATGGGCAGGCCGGCGGCGTCAATATATTCCTCCGGGATTATCGGCGGCAGGCCGTCTATGGGAAGGCCCAGACCGTCAAAGACCCTGCCAAAGACGTCTTTTGAAACGCCCACACGTGCAGGCTGTCCCGTCGGGATGACCGCCGCGCTCCTTGTGTCAATGCCCGAAGTCCCTTCGAGCACCTGTATGAGCGCGTGAGAGTCCGACAGCTCAAGTATCTGCCCCTGCCTCTTCCGGCCGTCAGAGAGCTGGATAAAGCACATCTCGCCAAGGCGCGCGCCCGCGATGTTGCCGGCGAATATAAGGCCGCCGGAAATGGCCGTGATGGTGCGGTATTCTCTTTTTATCAGATCCATGTCTTAGCCATATCTGTTTTTACTGTTCCCGTAGTGCAACACCCCCGCCTAAACACGCAAAGACAGATTTTAGTGTCGCCGCTTTGCTGCTTTTTTCAAGCGCCACCGAACAGCAGGCTGCTCAAAAAGCCCCGGCTACTAGGCGGCGAGGCGCGAGAAACGAAGGCGTAATGGTAATTACGCCGTAGTGCCGAGCAACGAAGACAACGACGTAGATGGGGCTTTTCGGGGCACCCATGCGGAGCATGGGTCGGTCTGCCTCTAAACCCCGAACTCGGCCTTTATGCCGTCAATAAGCGCCCCGGCCTCTTTTACAAAGACCTCGTTAGGCCAATTCTTCATGTTGATGACGCGCACGCGCAGCGTTGACTCCAGTATTTTTTCAAGATATGTGCCTTTTTTAAGCGCGGCCTCTGCGCTGTCGAGGAACGCGAAGATGACCTTCATCATCCAGTACTGCTTTTCATGCGTATTAAAGGCGTCGGCCTCGTTAAAGATGCTCTGCTTCAGAAACGTTTCATTCGTTATGAAGGCCGCCTCAAGCACGAGCCTGTCCTTTTCCTGCAGGGCCTCGACGCCGATTATCTGGACGACCTCTTTAAGTTCCGCGTCCTTCTGGAGGAGCTTTAAAAGCCGCGCGCGAAGCCTCGGCATATCCGGAGCGACCTCTCTTGAAAGCCAGCCGGCAAGGTCTTCGTAATAGAGGCTGAAAGAGGACTGCCAGTTGACAGCCGGAAAGTGGCGTCTGTGCGCCAGCTCCGGGTCAAGCGCCCAGAACGCGCCGGCAAAACTGAGCGACGCCTGCGTGACAGGCTCCGAGAAGTCGCCGCCCGGCGGCGACACTGCGCTTACAACTGTAATGGAGCCGGTGAGGCCGTCCTCGCCGAGGCATTGGACTCGTCCGGCCCTTTCATAAAAACCGCCCAGATGCGTGGCGAGATACGGCGGAAAGCCTTCCTCACCCGGCATCTCCTCAAGACGCGAAGAAATCTCCCTGAGCGCCTCTGCCCAGCGCGAGATGGAGTCCGCGAGAAGCGCGACGTTATAGCCCATGTCCCGATAGTATTCAGCGATGGTTATGCCTGTAAAGATAGACGCCTCTCTGGCGGCCACCGGCATATTCGACGTATTGACGACGATGACCGTCCTAAAGCTGAGCGGCAGGCCCGTGTCCATCTCTTTTAACTCCGGAAAGTCCGACAGTATCTCGGTCATCTCGTTCCCGCGCTCTCCGCAGCCGACGTAGATGACTATGTCGCTCTTGCTGAGCTTGGCTATCGTCTGCTCGACGATCGTCTTTCCGGTTCCAAAGCCGCCCGGCACGATGGCCGTGCCGCCCTCGGCCACCGGAAACAGCGTGTCAAAGACCCTCTGCCCGGTCACGAACGGGACCACCGGCGGCAATTTCGCCTTAAAAGGCCTCGGCCTTCTCACGGGCCACTCTTCGTAAAGACCTATTGTCCTGCCGTCTTCAAGAACACATACCGGCTCCGTGCCCGTGACGCCGCCGGTCTTGATTTCCGATATAACGCCGCCCCCGCCTCCACCATTTAAATCCGGCGGCATCATCACTCTGTGGACGATGCGCCCGTTTCCAGCCACCGTGCCGATAACCATGCCCGGCTCCGCGCGGTCTCCCCGCCTTTTCAGCGGACTGAACGACCATACCCTTTTCAGGTCAATCGGCGCGATCTTCAACCCCTTTGCAATAAAGTCCGTGCCGGCCTCTTTCATCCTGTCAAGCGGCCTCTGAATGCCGTCGAACGTGCCGCCAAGCAGGCCCGGGCCGAGGACGACCATCAGGGGCTTGCCGCTGCTTACGACGTCCTCGCCGGCGGAAAGGCCGCCCGTGTCCTCATAGACCTGCAAGGTGGCCAGCTCCCCTTGTATGCGGATGACCTCGCCAAGCAGACCTTCTTTGCCCACGAGACAGACCGTATGCATGGCAACGCCGTCAAGCCCCTTTGCCACAACCGTCGGCCCTGTCACGCCGTATATCGCGCCTTTAAGTTTTTTCATGTATTACCGTTTTATCTTTATCTGATACCCTATGGCCCTTCTTATGAGGCGCACCACAGGGGACTCTCCGAACTCCATCTCCGCCCACTTCAGGGGCATATTGATGTGTATTATTATCGGCAGACCCCTTTTTCTCAGCCGCCGCATGACGTTTTCCGGAACGCGGCTTAAAAGCCGCTCCTCGACAGCGATAAGGCCGTACCTGCCGCCTCCCTGCAGCTCCGTAAGGAGCGCGCCGACGTCGCCGTCCGCCTCGGCCTCCATGCAGTCAAACCCGGCGCACCTGAAGCCTGCGGACGCGCCCGTTTCAGTTATCACGAGGAAGCTCGGCATGATTATTACTGCCTGTAAATGAGCAGTCCTTTTAGCTCCTCAGGCGGGATGCCGAAGAGCTTTGCTTTTGCTATGAGCCTCAGGTTTTTTGTCTCTCTCATTTTCATGTAGATAAAGGACGCGGCGGTGGCGATGGTCAAAGGCCCTGTCACGGCCGCCTTTCTGAGGCGGGCTTCCATCGCGGCGTCCATCGCCTCTTCAATGGCCGCGGGTTCCTCCGCGTCGGCAGCGGCGAGCATGCCTCTGAGTTCCGCGTCCCTCGCGCCCCTGGCAAGGGCGTCTAAAATATCCTGCGCGCTTTCCATCCCGGCGGCCTGCGCGAACAGCGCCTTGTCAATAGCCGGGGCAGCAGGGCCGCCTTCGATAAAAAAACCTTCTATCGTCTCTTTTGAAAATCCCTTGCCCGCCGTCTTAACGAGCGTCATGACGTTTTGGGCGTCTATCCCGGACAAAAGCATCTCCCTTATAATCACAGCGTCAGCGCCGCCTCCCTTCACGGTCGACAGGAGCCAGCCGTAAACAAAGCTGTCAAGCCGCAGCTCAAGCTCAAACGTGTTTATATGCCTGTCAAGGGGAACATCCCTGAACGCGGCGGCGTATGGGCTGCCCCACGTCTCAATCAGGCGCACGGCGTCCACGAGGTCTTTCGCGCCAAGAAGGGCATTGAGCGCGGCAGGGCCGAACTCACCCGCAGGCACCACTGCGCCTCTTATCTCCTCGCGTTTCACGTCCTTTGCAAAACCCCTTATGAGCGCCTTCAGATTGTGCACCTCCCACTTTGAAAAAAGCGTCTTCAGCAGATGACGGGCATTATCCGGCGCCGTCTCCCAGAGGAATTTAAATGTGTCCGCCGCGTTTGATCCGACCGCGGATGGAATGACGTCCGCGGCCCTGGTCATGCGCGCCTCCGCTATATCCACGTGGCGCGCATAGGGCGTGGATCTAAGCCGCTCGCGGTATTCCGCCTCTGATGGCGCGCGCAGGAACAGCTCGTAATCCTGGGCTTTGAAAAGCCTCCCGCGCCGCCCCCTGACCCTCGCGTTAAAATATTCAATGTCCATTTTCAGCCGAAAATATGCCTGTTAAGTTCCATGACGAGAACGCTTCCCGCCTTCTCGATTCTCGAATGGATGGTGTTTTCAAACCTCAGGCGCCCGTCTTTTGATTTAAAGACCACGCCGAGGGAGACCGCCGGGTCAATCCCGGCGGCAATGCCCGCCTTTGCTAAAAGCCCTGCCTCGCGCGCGCCGGCCAGAACAACCGGCTCGGAAGCGGAGCCTTCCTTCCATGCCCTCTCAAGCTCTTTGAAAAGAAGCGTCAAAAGGGCCGCGTATTCAGCGTCCGGCATCCGCCCTACATCGGTCAGAAGGCCGCTCAAAACCTCCTCAACGGCCTCGCGCCGCGCCATGAGCTTTTGGGCGTTGACGCGGATACGCGCATTGTTGACGGCTGACGCCCTGCGCCTTTCAAAGCCTTGATAAAGGGCGCCAAGCCGCTCCTCGCGCTCGGCCTTGACCTCCGCCTCGGCCTCGCCGGCAATGGCGGAAGCCGCGTCCACGGCCTCTTTCACAAGACGCTCGCTCTCGGCAAAGGCGTCTTCTTCAATAGCCTTTAAGAGTGCATCGTTGGCATTTTGCATGGCAAAGTCCGCCTAACTCAGTATGAGATACGCCACGACAAAGCCCAATAGCGCCATGGTCTCAGGTATGGCGACCATTATGATGAACGTTCCCGACAGTTCCGGCTTTTCAGCCAGCGCGCCCGCGCCCGCAGTGCCTATCTTGCTCTGCGCCCACGCCGTGGCGAGCGCCGGACCCACGATTGCCAGCGCGGCCGATAATGCGATGATAGCCTTTTCCATGAAAAAACCTCCTTGAGTGTGTTAAAACGCGGTTTTTCTCCCGCGCTACCGCTTCCTGAACGGCGCGTACCTTCTCCCGCCTGCCTCGTAGAACTTGCCGAAGAACTCGACGTAGTGCAGCCTCATGGACTGGATGACAGGGCTTAGGAGGCAGAGCGCGATATTGACCAGGTGTATCAGCCCAGCGATGATTATGCCAAGGGCCGCGTTTTTCATCCTGCCGCCTATCTGATTGGCTACGTTGGCCATGACCACGCTCGCCGCGCCCACGGCCATGAGCCTCATGTACGAAAGCATGTTGCCCAGAGACTTTATCGACTCAAGCGGGCCGATAACTCCCTGGGCAAGCAAAAGAAAGGCAATGGCCGTCGCAAGCAGGATAATCATCGGCAGGAAAAAAGCGCCGGGCAGATAGTCCCGCGACGCGGCGACCGCGGCGAAAAACGCGAAGATGGCCGCAAGCTGCGCGGCCTTTGCCCCGGCCTCCCTGTGCCTTTTTCTGCGCAGGTTATTCACCGCGCTGATGACAAGGCCGAAAACAACGTGGCCCGCGCCGATGCCGAGCGCGAGGAGAAGCATCGTCTTCAAGGCCTCCTCCCTGTGAAACCAGACAGGATGCAGTATGCCGAGGCGCGCGCCGAGGTCGCCGAAGAACTCGCCGAACAAAAGGCCGAACACAACGGCCCAGACTGAGCATATGGCAAGGATAGTAGAGACGTCGCGCAGGAAGGGCTTTGCGCTGAACCTTCTCCTGGCCCACAGGCCCAGAACTAAAAGCACGGCGCCGTAGCCTGCATCCCCGACGATGAGGCCGAAAAACACCGGGAAAAAAAGCGCGAGAAACATCGTTGGGTCAACCGAACCGTAACGCGGCAGGGACACGGCGGAAAGGAATACCTCAAAGGGCCTTATGGCGGGCCTGTTTTCAATGCAGACCGGCACGCGCCCGGCCTCTTCGCCGCCGATAGGGACGTCGCTTACCAGCACCCTCTGTCCGTAAAGGCCGGAGAACCTGTCCTTTAACGCGGCGAGCTTCTCCGCCGGCAGATATCCTTCAAGCGCGAACGCGAAGCGCGACTCGGCCACATACGTCAGCGCGCCGGCCTCGTCAATGGCGTCCTCCACCGAACGCCGCAGCCCTTCTATCACGCCGTACCACCGCTTCGATATGCCTTCAAGTTCAGCCTCGGCCTGCCTTACGGCCTCAGGGATCGAATGCCTTTTCCTCCGCATCTCCTTCAGGGCGCCGACAAGCGCCATCTCCTCGTACTCGTCCGGCAGCCGTATCTCGCTAATCGACCTGCCCGTCAAAAGGCGCCTTATCTTTTCATCGAACTTATGCTGGAAGGCGATGACCACGCCTATTGTCGAGTCGTCAAGCTCGGCCGTCTGCATCTCATAAGTGCCGCCGGTAATCCTGACTATCTCGTCTTCAAGGAGCCTTATCGCGTCTGCCCTTCTCTTTTCAATTGTCAGGCCGACGATATCGAAATTGCCGAAACCGCCGAAGCGCGGGACTATCGGCAAAAACCCGCTCAAAAGCCTTTCGTATTTTTCGATGAGGGAGAGCGATTCTTTAAGCTCCTCAATGCGGGCATGAAGGGATTTGACCTTCGCCTCGACGTCCGCAAGCGCGTCAAGGCGGATGAATATCTCCGCGGCGTCCACCTTTTCAATCCTGTAAGATAGCGGCGGGGTAAGGAGCGACGACGCCTCCTTAAGGCGCACTATTGCCCTGTCAAGACGCTCCCTGCTCTCGGCCTTGTCCCTCTCAACGGGCAGCCTTTTCAGGAACGCGTCCTTGCCGGAAGCAACCGTCGGGGCCGTTTCAATGTGGACGACGGCCGTTTCGTGCAGCGTCCTGATGCAATCATCAAGCGCTGTTCTTGGCCCGATTATGCGGACTTTCGACATCACCTTTATCATCGCCGCCCCTTGAAGGGGTTCAACCCCCGTCAATGCCTTCCGTTATGAACTTAGCGGCCTGTCTTATCGCCGCTTCCATCTTCCGTCCGCCCTTTTCTTTTAAAGCCGCGGCCTCGCGCCCGGCGTCCTTTTCTATCTCCGCTATCTCTTTTTTGATATTGGCCTCAAACTCGGCGCCAAGGCGCCTGATCTCATCTTCAAGCGCCGCGAGGCCGGAGCCTCTTGCCTCGCCGGCCTTTCTGAGGGCGTCCTCCCTTATGAACGCGGCCCTGCTCCTTGCCCCTGCCACCAGGGCCTCCATCTCCTCTTCCTTGACCCTCAGCCTGTCAATGACATTATCCTGCATGGCCGGTTCCTATCCCTTACTTTTTACGGTAACAAAGGCGCGAAGAGCGTCAAGCTTCGCGCCGCTGATATATTTAACGTTAAGAAGGCCGTCCGAGTTTTTAAAGCCGCCGCCCCGCGCCCTTTCCTCAAGGATACGCACGGCAGTCTTCTCGCCAACGCCTGGAAGCATCATCAGATCCTCTCGCGAGGCGGTATTAATGTCAATTGGAAAGCCCGGGAATGCCGCAACCGGCGCCGCGGCGGCGCCTGGGCGCGACGCAGCAGCTTCTTTTGCAGAAACCGCAGGCATGAAGAGTTGCGAGATGGCTGCATATTCGGCGGTAATAAAAAAGACGGACAATAAAATCCCGGCAAGAAGTAAAAAAGCGGCGTATCTTTTGTCTTTAAGCCCGTCGCTTTCCCTGTTCATATGGAGGGCCTCTTTTTTTATTCGATCTTTACGGCAATTTTTCAGCTATGACGGATTTATTTCAACGCGGCCTTTTTGCGCCTGCGGCGGGCAAAGCTAAAGGTTTGTATTCAGGCTTTGGCAGCGCGCAGCGCCTTCTTATCCTTGTAAAGTTTGTATTCAAGGCTGTCGGCAAGGGCCTGCCAGCTTGCCTCTATGACGTTTTCAGACACGCCCACCGTGCCCCAGCGCTCTACGCCGTCGCCGGACTCCACAAGCACCCGCACCCTTGCGGCCGTGCCCTCCACGCCGCCAAGCACCCTGACCTTGAAGTCCAGTAGTTTCACCTCGCTGATGGACGGGTAAAATCTTTCAAGGGCTTTTCTAAGGGCCTTGTCGAGCGCGTTCACAGGGCCGTCGCCCTCGGCGGCGGTATGCTCGACCACGCCGCCGACCTCAAGCTTTATGGTCGCCTCCGCGAACGGGGCCTCGTCCTCTTTTTTCTTTTCGTCAATCACGCGGAAACTCAGCAGACGGAAGTACCTTTCTCTTTTCTTCAGCGCCTTTTGCACGAGCAGCTCAAAGGACGCCTCCGCGCCTTCGTACTGGAAACCCTGATGCTCAAGCGCCTTTATATCATGGAGGAGCTTTTGCACGACCTCGTCCTTGCTGGCAAGGTCAACGCCGAACTCGGCGGCCTTGTAGAGTATGTTCGACCTGCCGGAAAGGTCAGACACCAATACCCTCTGGTGGTTGCCGACAAGCTCCGGCCTGATGTGCTCGTAGGTCTGCGGGCTTTTCAAGACCGCGCTTACGTGGATGCCGCCCTTATGCGCGAACGCGCTGTCGCCGACATAGGGCTGGCGCTTGAACTGCCGGACATTGGCAAGCTCGTAGACAAAGCGCGACGCCTCGCGGAGCTTTCTAAGACGCTCGTCCGTAATACAGTCAATTTTCATCTTCAGCTTCAACGCCGGAATTATCGAACATAGGTTGGCGTTCCCGCACCTTTCGCCAAAGCCGTTCATGGTGCCCTGCACCATGAACGCGCCCTCCTGGACCGCCGCGACAGTGTTGGCCACGGCCATATCCGAATCGTTATGCGCGTGAATGCCGATGGCCGCCGGCGTCCGCATGCGCACCCTGCCGGTCATCCCGCCGACGTCTGACGGAAGCGACCCGCCGTTAGTGTCGCAAAGCACAACGCAGTCCGCGCCCGCGTCAATGGCCGCCCCAAGCGTCTTCATCGAATATTCAGGGTCGTCCTTGAAACCGTCGAAAAAATGCTCCGCGTCGAAAAAGACCTTATCAACCTTTGGCTTCAGGAACTTTATCGAGTCAAAGATCATCTCAAGGTTTTCCTTCAAAGGCACGCGAAGGGCCTTTTCCACATGGAGCTTCCATGTTTTGCCGACAAGCGTCACGCACGGCGCGCCGCTTGAAAGTAGCGCCTTTATGTTGGCGTCGTCCTTTGCCTTTACGCCTGAGCGCCGCGTTGAGCCGAAGGCCGCAAGCTTCGCGTTCTTCAGCTTACGCGAGCGCATGGCCTTAAAGAACTCTATATCGCGCGGGTTTGAACCCGGCCAGCCGCCCTCGATATAATGCATGCCGATGTCATCAAGACAGTGCGCGATACGAATCTTATCCTCGACTGAAAAAGAAATCTCCTCAGCCTGCGCCCCGTCCCTCAATGTGGTGTCGTATAGTTTAAGCATAATTCCCTGTCAATCCCGCTTTAAATAGCCTTGCTTTTCCAGATAATCCGAAGCAAAAGCAACAAACTCTTCAGTTTCTTTCAATAACTCCGCAGCCTCTTTCTAGGTTATGACAGCGGATTCACAATCCTTATCTTCTATAAGGAGTCTTGAAGATTTGATATATCTCCTTGAACGTAAAAGAAGACTTTTAATTTCCTTCACAAATTTATCCCTTCCCTCTGAACGTTCAGCAACAGAGGGCTTTTCACATTGCATAGCGCATCTTTTGACACGGGATACACAGAGATGAGCGCATTATATTTCAAGTTTAAATCCGTTATCAAATTAAGCATATTGTCTATTTCCATGCCCGGATAGACCTCTCCGCTTAATACCACAGCGACGTCAATATCAGAGCCTTCTCCTGCCTCGCCCCGCGCATATGAGCCGTAAAAGATTAAGGAGACAAGCCTGTCCTTATAAACCTTCAGAAGTTCATTCCTTAATTCAGAAAGAATACTTTTTATATTTTTTTGTCCGAGTTTTATGTTTGCCATTAAACTTCCCGCCAGGGTCACTCGCCAAAATTCACAACCAAATCCTTCCCGAAACAAAGGCCGGCTACCTCATCAGAAATAACATCCTTCAATTCCACGTTGCTCCTTGTTCCTGTCTGGAAGGCTTGTGTTCAATAATTACGGTTGTAAAGTGCCGCTGCCCCTTACTCTACCCCTTCTCCTCCACAACCTCGTCCTTGCCGAGTCCGAAGGCCTCGTGCAGGACGCGCACGGCAAGCTCCGTGTATTTAACGTCAACCACGACGGATATCTTTATCTCCGACGTTGAAATCATCTGTATGTTTATGCCCTCTTTGGCCAGCACGTCGAATGTCTTTGACGCTATGCCGGCGTGGCTTCTCATGCCCGCGCCGACGATGGAGACCTTTGCTATGCTCGTATCCCCGATGACGTCCTTTGCCTCTATTACGGCGGCGACCTCTTTTATTATCTTCATGGCCTTTTTATAATCTGACTTTGACACGGTGAAGGTCAGGTCGGTGTGCGCGTCGTGGCTTATGTTCTGGACTATCATATCCACGTTGATGGCCGCCTCCGACAGGGGCCTGAAAACCTTTACGGCAATGCCCGGCCTGTCCGGCACCCTTATTATCGAAATCTTGGCCTCGTCTTTATTATAGGTGATGCCGGAAACCACTACTTTTTCCATGTCCTTGTCCTCCTTGCAAACAAGGGTTCCACCGGCGTCCGAGAATGAAGACCTCACTAACACCGGAACCTCGTATTTTTTTGCGAACTCCACTGAGCGCGTCTGCAGGACTTTCGCGCCCAGAGACGCCATCTCCAGCATCTCGTCGTATGATACTTTTTTAAGTTTCCTCGCGTCCGCGCAGATGTTAGGGTCTGTGGTGTAGATGCCCTCGACGTCGGTGTATATCTCGCAGAGGTCGGCCTTAAGCGCCGCGGCAAGCGCGACCGCCGTCGTATCAGACCCGCCCCTGCCGAGCGTTGTTATGTCGCCGCCCGCGTCAACGCCCTGAAAACCCGCGACCACCGCAATGACGCCGCTTTTCAATTCCGCAACCAGCCTTTCGGTCTCTATGCTTTCAATGCGCGCGCTTCCGAACTGCGAATCCGTAATAATAGCCACCTGATGGCCGAGAAAGCCCTTTGCCTTCATGCCCATTTCCTGCAGGCAAAGGGCCATAAGCCCTATTGTAACCTGCTCCCCTGTGGATATTACAAGGTCGTATTCCCTGCCTATTGGAAATTCGTTGGCCTCCAGCGTGAGGGCAACGAGCCTGTTCGTCTCGCCGGACATGGCCGACAGGACGACGACCACCTCGTGGCCTTCATTAGCGGTTCTGGCGACCCTGCGGGCGACGTTCCTGATACGCTCGATATTTCCCACCGACGTTCCGCCGTATTTTTGCACTATTAATGACATTATCTGACCCTTTCAATGGGATAATCCAACAGGCTGCTGTAAAACCCTCGCGTATCCCTCGAAAGCAGGCTGCTCAAAAAGCCCCAGCTACTAGGCGACGAGGAGCGAAGAATGTAGGCGTAATGCTAATTACGCCGTAATGATGAGCTTTGATGCCAACGACGTAGATGGGGCGCTTGAGGCAGCCTGCTACGCCCGCTTCCTGCCTATCTTGTGTATAGCCATGCCGTGCGCGTCCTCGGCGGCTTCCATGACAAGCTCGGGAAGCGTCGGGTGAGCGTGTATTGTCTCGGCGACGTCCTTTGCCTTTGCGCCGGCCCTTATCGCAAAGGCGGCCTCGCCGATAAGGTCTGTCGCGTGCGCGCCGACTATGGAACAGCCCAATATTTTATCGGTCCCCTTATCCGCGATAAGCTGGACAAAGCCGTCGGTCTCGTCCATGCCCAAGGCCTTTCCGCTTGCCGCGTAAGGAAACCTGCCGATTGTCACGGCGATGCCCTTTTCTTCTGCCTCTTTTTCACGAAGCCCTACGCTTGCTATCTCCGGATCTGTGAAGATTCCGGCGGGCACCGCGGAATAATCCATTTTGGCAACTTTACCGAGCGCGTTTGAAACCGCCACAATACCCTGCGTCGAGGCCACGTGCGCAAGGAGCATCTTTCCGGTAACGTCGCCTATGGCGTAGACGCCCTTTACGTTCGTCTCCATTTTTTCGTTCACGCCGACGCGCCCTTTTTCAAGGTTCACACCGGCCTTTTCAAGGCCAAGCCCGGCGGAATTAAAGCTCCTGCCTATGGACACGAGCGCCTTGTCGGTTAAAAACGCCCTGCCGTCCTTCAGCGTAGTCTTAACGCCGCCCTCTGCAACCTCTACCCGCTCAACAGAGACTTCCGTAAGGACGTTCACGCCCGTCTCCTTGAACCTCTTCAGGATGACCCTTGAGACCATCTTGTCCTCTGTCGTCAGGATAGACGGCAGCATCTCGACTATCGTAACGCTCGCGCCGAAGGCGGAAAAGAGCGTGGCGAACTCGCATCCCATAACCCCGCCGCCGATTATGAGCAGGCTCTTCGGGACTTCCTTTAAATTCAATGCCTCGGTTGACGTGATGACGTTCTTGCCGTCAATGCTGAAGGCCGGTATCAGGAGCGGCTCTGAGCCTGTGGCTATGATGACAGCCTTTTTTGCCGCAATGACATCAACCGCGCCGTCCTTCGCGACGCGGACAGTCGACGCCGATTCCAAAAAGCCGTCGCCCTTCAAGACCTCCACGCCGTTGCCCTTTAAGAGCTGTTCAACGCCGCTGACGAGCTTTTTCACAACGCCGTCTTTTCTCTCGACGGCCTTTGCCATGTCAAAGGAAATATTGCCGACGTTAACGCCGAACTCCGCCGCGCGCCTCGCGGCAAGGAGATTTTTAGCTGAATAATAGAGCGCCTTTGTCGGGATGCAGCCGCGGTTCAGGCAGGTCCCTCCTATCCTGTCCTTTTCAACAAGCGCGACCCCCGCGCCAAGCTGAGCCGCCCTTATGGCGGCAACGTATCCGCCAGGCCCGCCGCCGACTACTACGACATCGAACTCTCTCATCAGCAAAACCCCGCTTGATTTATTGTGCCGCGCTATCTGCGCGGTACTTTTTTATTAACTTTATACTTTTGTCTTTAATTTGAAACCAGTTAGGAAGCTCGCCAATATGCGAATACTCAAAACTTTGATTATGCAACTCGGACAACTTGACCACGTAAGGTCTCTCTTCGAGAGTAAGGGTCACATCGCGCCTTCTACCATTCTTTTCATGTATCTCCCAAACAGGAAAAGCCATGTTATGTGCGAACGCATTGCGCACAGCATAAACAAGCCGCCAAGTACTTTGGTATTCATCATCACTTTCTGGGTCACGCGGTAAATCCGCCTCTTTAAACGCAGCTTCTAATACGATCGCTGAATTACCAAAACAAACCCCAACATTCATTTGAGATAACTTAATGATTTCTTCGGGAAGGAACTGTTTTTCGGCAAGGTTCATGTTTTCGCCTTCGAACTTTAACAGCACATCTGTGTCAAACTTTTCATGATTCAAATGGCCTTGTTCGCAGTAGCACATCAGCTTAATTGAAAATTTAAGCAATTTGAACGCACGTTCTACATCTAAGATCTCTTCCATAGTATTCATGACCGACTTTTATTATCAGTAGCTATTTTCTTCATACCAGTTTCTACATTGAAAAAACCCACACCCACGCAATCGAGCAGGCTTAAAACCCGCCCCTAACGCCGCCGTATCTCTATCTCCCTCATGTCTTCGCCCTTATACGAAAAAATCACGATGATATTGCATTCAGCGTAAAGGGCAGGGAACTTATCGGCCCATTCTATAACGGAAATACCCTTTGCGTAAATATATTCTTCAAGCCCTGCGCCGTATAATTCCTCCAGCTTTGCGAGCCTGTAAAGGTCAATATGGTAAAGCGGGAGACTGCCGCCCTCGTAGACGTTGATTAACGTAAATGACGGGCTTTTGACGCAGCCCTTCACGCCAAGCCCGCGCGCCATGCCCCTTACAAAAGACGTCTTCCCCGCGCCAAGCTCGCCGACAAGGCCGATGACCTCGCCCGGGCTGCTTAAAAGCCCCTTTGCCAGCTCTGCTCCGAGGGCCTCTGTCTCCTCAGGGGAGTTCGTTACATAAACGTCAGCCTTGGCGTCCATCTGAGCGCGCAATAAAAAAATTTAAAATCCGCGGTATGACGGGAAGGAGGTCTGTCGCCATCATGCCCGCCTCAATGCCGTTTTTTTTAAGTTCATCCGCCGCGAGGCCGTGCATATAAACCGCCGCTATGGCCGCATCAAGGGGCGGATATCCCGCGGCCAGAAGACCGCCTATCATGCCTGATAAAACATCGCCAGTGCCTGCGGTGGAAAGCCCGGCGTTGCCCGTAGGGTTTATCCAGACCCGCCTGTCCGGCGCGGCGACCACGGTTGACGCGCCTTTAAGCGCTACGATTGCGCCGGATTTTTGCGCGAGCCTTTCCGCCGCGCCAAGCCTGTCGGCCTGAACGTCCGCCGCGCTTGAGCCAAGGAGTCGCGCCGCCTCTCCGGGATGCGGCGTTATTACAACTCTGCCCCCGGCCTCTTTCAATAAAGATAAGTTGCCCTCCAATACATTGAGCCCGTCCGCGTCTATCACAACCGGGAGCCTTATCCCGCGCATTATCTTTTTCAAAAGGCTGAAGATGTCCGCCGACTTCCCAAGGCCGGGCCCGATGCACAGCGCGGATTTATCCGCGGCCGCCGCGCGTATGCCTTCGTAGGAGGCCGTCCCGAGCGTGCCGCCGGCAGTTTGGGCCAGCGGCGCGGTCATGACCTCCGTTGTCTTTGCCTCCATCGCCGGATTAAGACTCCGGGGTATGCCGAGCGTTACAAGCCCCGTCCCGGCCCTCATCGCGCCCATTGACGACATGTATGCCGCGCCCGTCTTTCCCGGCGATCCGGCAATGACGAGAAGATGCCCGTATGCGCCCTTATGCGCGTCAACCTCTCTGGGCCTGAGGATGCGCCTCATGTCCGCATCTTCGATAATGTTCCATCTTATCCTTTCATCCTCTAAAAGAGAAAGCGGAACCCCTATGTCGACCACATCTACCCTGCCCGCGAGCGAGCGGCCGGGATACAGGAGAAGCCCGATTTTCATGAGCGCCATCGTCGCGGTCACGTCGGCCATAACTGCGCAGCCAAGCGTCCTCCCTGTTGATGCGTCAACGCCCGAAGGGACGTCGGCGGCAACGACCTTCTTTCCGAGCCTGTTTATAAGATTAATCACTTCGCAGGAGATACCCCTCACGGGGGAGGAAAGCCCTGTGCCGAAGATGGCGTCTACAATCACGGAAGAATGGCGCAGCGCGAGCACGTGCTTTTTAAGCTGCGCCGGCGTAAGGATGAAAAAAAGTTCGCCCATCTTTTGCCATGCCCTGGCGTTTATAAGGGCGTCGCCCTTTAAATCCTCAATCCGCGCAAGGGAGAAGACCTCCACGTGAAAGCCGGAGTTCTTAAGATGCCTGGCCGCCGCGTAACCATCTCCGCCGTTGCTGCCCTTCCCGGCGATAACAGCCACGCGCGGATTCAATCCCGTTGCCTCTTTTTTTACGGCCTCGGCAAGCCCCCTGCCCGCGTTTTCCATAAGCTGGAGCCCACGCAGGCCATAGGCCTTTACCGCCGCGCCGTCGATCGAACGCATATGCCTTGCGTCGCAAACCTTCATCAGAGCCTCTCCACCACGGTTTCGGCTATGCTCAGTTCATCGGTGTGCGAAATTGAACAATTAAACCTGTATGTTTTATCAAGCCCCGGCACCTTTAAAACAGGCGCGCCCGACTCCTCTCTCAGAACTTCAACGTCAATGTACCTGAATGCCCTTCCAAAAGCCTTAAAGAGGCTCACCTTCGCGGCAAAACGCGCGCTCAGGGATATCTCCGGCCTTCTCTGCTTCAGGCAATAGGAAAGCTCCCCTTCGGTAAAGAGCCTTTTGTAAAACCGCTCTCCCCTGCGTCTGGCCGCGGCCTTGAACCTTGCCACGTCGATCATATAAATGCCTATGCCGTGTATCATTCAACCGCCTTTTTACCCGACAAGCCTCTTCATCTCTTTTACAGCCTCGCCGATGCCCACGTAGACGCTTCTGGATATGATGCTGTAGCCTATGGCGAACTCCTCTATCTCCTTCATAGCGGCGGCCTCTTTTACGTTCGTGTAATCAAGGCCGTGTCCCGCGTGGGTCTTAAGGCCTATCCTCCTCGAGAGGACAGCGCTGTCGTATATCCTTTTAAGCTCTGCCTCGCGCCCGGCCCCTGTTTTCGCGTCCGCGTACGCGCCCGTGTGTATCTCCACGCCGGTGGAGCCTATCCTGTGGCTGTATTTAACCGCGTCCGGCACAGGGTCTATGAAAAGGTTGACGGCTATGCCGGCCTCTCTGACGGTCTGGACGAATTTTTTAAGCGGCTCCATGTTCTTCCTTACGTCAAGGCCGCCCTCGGTCGTGAGCTCCTGTCTTTTTTCCGGGACTATCGTTATCATGTCCGGCTTTATCTCAAGGCAGATGCCGAGCATCTCCTGCGTGGCGGCCATCTCAAGGTTCAGGGAGGTCTTTACGGTCTTCCTTAGAATAAAGACGTCTCTGTCCTGTATGTGGCGTCTGTCCTCGCGAAGGTGCACGGTAATGCCGTCCGCCCCGGCCAGTTCAGCGTTGAGGGCCGCCGTCACGGGGTCAGGCTCAAAGGCCTTCCTTGCCTGCCTTACCGTGGCCACATGGTCTACGTTTACGGAAAGTCTTGCCATAATCTTCCTGATCTCCCGATCTTTTATATATTGTCATTCCCGCGGGTTTAATCCGTCCCCGAATGCTTGTATCATGGATTAAAATATTCGGGGCCTGCCCTCGCAGGTCTAAAGCGGGGGACGACAGGCACAATGGCGTCTACGCATCCCCGTTATGCCCCGATCTCCTTTTGCAAAGCCTCGGCCAGTTCATCGGCCATCTGCTTTATCTCATCAGCCTTCTTGCCCTCGATCGTTATTCTCGCCAGCGGCTCTGTGCCGGAGTAGCGGATAAAGACCCTGCCGCGTCCTTTAAGCCGCTCCTCAACGGCCTTGAGCTTTTTTTGAACGGAGGCAAGCCCGCTTAAATCCTTTTTCTCCCTGACCTTCACGTTCTTCAAGACCTGCGGATATGCGTGCATGGCCTTTGAAAGCTCGGAGAGCTTTTTGCCGTCTCTCGCCATCACCTTCAGCACCTGAAGCGCGGTGATAATGCCGTCGCCCGTTGTCGTGTGGTCTAGGAAGATGATGTGCCCGGACTGCTCACCGCCGAAGTTGTAACCGTGCTTGAGCATCTCCTCGACGACGCATCTGTCGCCGACGTCCGTCCTCACAACGCGGCAGCCCGCGCCTGTAAGGGCCTCTTCAAAACCGGAGTTGCTCATGATGGTCGCCACCACCGTGTCCTTCCTCAGCGTTCCCTCCCTTTTCATGGCAAGCGCGCTTATGGCCATGACGTGGTCGCCGTCAAGGACAGCGCCCTTTTCATCCACAAGTATGCACCTGTCGCCGTCGCCGTCAAGGGCCAGCCCGATGTCCGCGCCGGACTCCTTCACGGCCCTTGCCACTAACTCCGGGTAGAGGGCGCCGCAGTTGTCGTTTATGTTCACGCCGTCCGGAGCCGCCGCGATGGGCACGACCCTGGCGCCGAGTTCGGAAAATACCAGCGGCGCCACCCTGTATGCCGCGCCGTTGGCGCAGTCCACCGCAATCTTGAGGCCGTCGAGCGTCAGGTCCTTCGGGAAGCTGTTCTTCGCGAACACCACGTACCTGCCGATGGCGTCTTCAACGCGAAAGGCCTTGCCGACCTCTTTCGCCGTCGGCCTGTGGCTTGGATCATGATCCCTGAAGACAAAGTCTTCTATCTCATGCTCTATCTCATCAGGGAGCTTCAAACCGTCCCTTGAAAAAAATTTTATGCCGTTGTCGTGGTACGGATTGTGAGAGGCCGATATGACCACGCCCGCGTCCGCCCGCATGTTGCTGGTCACAAACGCGATGCCCGGCGTGGGCAGAGGGCCTATCATCAGCGCGTCCACGCCCATGGAGCATATGCCCGCCATCATGGCGCTCTCAAGCATGTAGCCGGAAAGCCTCGTGTCTTTGCCGACGACTATCCTGTGCCTTCTGGCCTCCTTCTTGAACACGTGCGCGATGGCCCTGCCGAGTTTTAAGGCCATCTCGGCGGTCATAGGCTCTATATTGGCGACGCCGCGCACGCCGTCGGTGCCGAAAAGCCGTTTCGTCCTTTTCCTGGATATCATTTTCAAACCATTCCTTTTTTGACGGTAAAGACCGGCTTACCTCGCCCGGACTATCGAAACGCGCACCGTCGCCTTGTCCGCGCTGATGCTCCTGAACTCAGCCGTTGCCACGTCGATATCAACGGAAAACTTTTTTGTCGAATCAAGCCCGCTTATATCCACAGGTTTCGTGAAGATAACTTCATGCTCTTTCAATGCGCGGACAGCGCCCAAAACTGTGACCGTGCGCGGGAAGACGTTCACCGCCGCCACTTTGAAGCCTGCGGCAGGCTCGCCGCGAAGGCGCGCCTTCAATGGAACGGAGACCCTGCGCAAGGCCTCCATCTTTATGTCAACTGCGCCGGGCCTGAGCTTTATGACCTCAACGCCCATCGGCGTTATGATGTTCTGCGCCGATATCTTGAATACATTATGCCCCTCTTTCACGCCGGAAAGGTCGAGTTCGGCGACGACGCTTGACGGCGAGAGCTTCGTTATCGTCCTTCTCGGGCCTGAGACCCTGACCTCGATCTCCCCTGGAGGCAGGCCTGATATCTCCATATTCTCAGGGATGTCCTTGAGGACAAGGGGCACGAGGAAGCCGACCTCGCTGCTGCTCTGCGCGCCTACAAAAAACCAGAGGGCCGCGGCAAAAACAACGGCCATGATCTTGAAGCCTATGTTTTTAAGAAAAAATCCTTTCATCCTGGCGCCTGCCGCGGCAACATGGTTTTTTTAAGGCCCGATTCACCCGGAAAAAGCCTTTTTAGATGCCCGTATATCTCTTCCGGCTTCACACCGGCGAAAAGCTCGTCGCCCGTCGCCAGCATGATCTCGCCCGTCTCCTCGGACACTACGATAACCACGGCGTCTGTCTCCTCCGCGAGCCCGATGGCCGCCCGGTGACGCGTGCCGAGGCTTTCCGCCAGCTCCTTTTCAGTCAGCGGCAGGATGCAGCCCGCCTTGAAAAGCCTTGCCCGCCTTATGACCACCGCGCCGTCATGCATGGGCGAGGCAGCGCTGAAGATGCAGCGCAGGAGCTCCTCCGATACCTTTGCGTCAAGATCCACGCCCGCGGCGCCGAACTCTCCAAGGTCTACGCCCCTTTCGATGACGATAAGCGCGCCGGTCTTTGACGAGGACATCGCCCTGACGGCATTGGCTGTCTCTTCGAGGACCTCCCTCGGCTTCATGGCGTCTTTAAGGCTGAGCACCTTGCCCATCTGCGCAAGGGCGCGCCGGATATCCTGCTGAAAAACGACTATGATGAAGATGGCGATGGAGCCAAGGAAGTTCGACAGTATCCAATGGAGCGTCACAAGCTCCACCCTCTGAGACACGAAGTAAACGAGGACGATTACGCCGAGGCCCCAGAGCATCCTTTCCGCCCTCGTCCCCTTGACCAGCAGCATGAGGTAGTAAAGGGCAACGGAAACGATGGCGATGTCTATGGCCGCGACAGGAACGGACAGCTTGAATATGGATTCGAACATGGTTTTGTTTGGTTTTAAATATTGTCATTCCCGCCTGCCCCCTGAGGGGGTTCAACCCCTTGAAAGGGCTCAACCCTCGCAGGCTTGAAGCGGGAGATGACAGCCCGATAAAGGCATACGATGCAGCCTCCGGCAAAGGAAGTTCCTCTGATGGAATCTACTTCAAGGCGTCGGCCAGCGAAGCGGCCTCACGGGTCTCCTTTACGTCGTGGACGCGGACGATCTCCGCGCCGTTCCTTATCGCGGCAACGGCAACGGCAAGGGAACCGGCGAGCCGCGCCTGTTTGCCGTCCGCGCCTTCTTTGTCCAGAATCCTGTTGATGAAGGATTTACGCGACGCGCCTATGAGAATAGGCCTTCCGAGGGTCTTAAAGCCCTTTAAGTCCCTTATAAGATCGATGTTCCCTTGAACGGATTTTCCAAACCCCATCCCCGGGTCTATTATCGTCTTTTCAGGGTCAATGCCCCTGGAGGCCGCGAAATCGAGCCTGGCCGAGAGGTAATCAAAGACCTCGCCTGCAATGTCATTATATTTGACGTCGTTTTGCATGGTGGCGGGCGTGCCTCTCATATGCATGAGTATCACCGGACATTGATACTCGGCGCACACGCCGGCCATGTCAGGGTCTGAACTTAACGCGCTTATGTCGTTTATCATCTCGGCCCCGGCCTTTAACGCCTCCCTGGCGACCACGGCCTTCGTGGTGTCTACCGACACGGCAATGCCTTTGCCCGCAAGCGCCTCTACGACCGGCAGGACGCGCCTCAGCTCCTCGCCGGCGCTCACCGGACTTGCGCCGGGCCTTGACGACTCCCCGCCGACGTCGATCCAATCGGCCCCGTCGGCGGTCATCCGCAGGGCGCGCTCCACCGCCATGTCTTTCTCGAAAAAAAGAGCCCCGTCGGAAAACGAATCCGGCGTGACGTTAAGTATGCCCGCGATGAGCGTGCGCGGCCCCGCCGTCCAGCTTTTACCGCGCCCCTGGATATGGAACTCTTTCCTTTCCATATTCACGAGGGCGGCATTAAGCGACTGGGCCACTTCGCAAAGGCCGAAAGACTGCGCCTTGAGTTTTTCTATTAATATGTTGAGTTGTTTCAGCGTGCCGGAGATTACCGCGCCGCTTTTGTCTATGGAGCATGAGGCCGCGCCCCTTGCGATGGCGGCCTCTCCGCCGATGGAGAGCACTTCCTGCTTTATGACGTTCGCCTGCGCGGGGACGAGCCCTTCGACCTTGAAGTTGTAGTGGAGCTGCTTGGGCGCCATGATGCGAATGCCGGCGGGATCCACTCCGATGAGATCCATCTCGCGCCCGGCCCTGACAAGCGTCTCCATATCGATGCGTCTGACGGGCAGCCTCATGGATAATGTTTTAACCGGGTGCTGGCGCTGTTGATTGACCGGGCCTCGGCCCGGCTCTGACATGAACCCATACACGCGGCAACTCCGTGATATCAAAGCGCGCCGCCGCAGACAAACCGGCATCGAGCGGGCATCAGGGCCTCATGAAATCAGACGGCTCCGGGGGTTGAACCCCTTCAAACGGAAGCGCTTTTTTCAGATTGAAGGGGTTCAACCCCTTGAAGGGGGTCACCCCCCTCAGCCGCGGAAGAAGACGCGGCTGAAGCAGTTTCAGAAATAATCCTGTCTATCTCGGCCCCGTTAAGAGACTCCTTCTCCAAAAGGGCGGACGCAAGGTTATTAAGCGTCTGGATGTTCGCCTCTATGAGCTTTCTTGCCCTTATGTAATTATCCATCACGGTCTTCTTTATCTCGCCGTCTATCTCCTTGGCGGTCTCTTCGCTGAAGTCCCTGCGCTGGGATATCTCCTTGCCGAGGAATATGTGCTCTTCGCGCTTGCCGAAGGTAAGGGGGCCCAGCTTGTCGCTCATACCCCATTCGCAGACCATCTTCCTTGCAAGCTCGGTGCCCCTTTCGATGTCATTTCCCGCGCCGGTCGTCATGTGATGGAGGATTATCTCCTCCGCGGCCCTGCCGCCCATGAGCACGGCGATGTTGTTGAGGAGGTATTCCCTGTTGTATGTGTGCCGCTCGTCTATGGGGAGCTGCTGGGTAAGCCCAAGCGCCATGCCCCTGGGGATTATGGAGACCTTGTGTATGGGGTCCGTGCCGGGTATGAGCTTTGCCACGAGCGTGTGCCCTGCCTCATGGTACGCGGTGTTCTTCTTTTCAGAGTCGCTTATGATCATGCTCCTTCTCTCGCTTCCCATGAGGAGCTTGTCCTTGGCTTCGTCGAACTCGCTCATATCGAGCTTTTCCTTGCTCCTTCTGGCGGCCAGAAGCGCGGCCTCGTTGACGAGGTTGGCAAGGTCGGCCCCGGAAAAGCCCGGCGTGCCCCTTGCTATGACGTCTAACCGGACGTTATCGGAACACGGGGTCTTCGCGGTATGCACCTTCAGTATCTCTTCGCGGCCCTTGACGTCGGGCTTGGTGATGACGACGTTCCTGTCGAACCTTCCGGGCCTGAGGAGCGCCGGATCAAGCACGTCCGGCCGGTTCGTCGCGGCGACGATGATAACGCCTTCGTTGCTTTCAAAACCGTCCATCTCGACGAGGAGCTGGTTCAAGGTCTGCTCCCTTTCGTCATGTCCGCCGCCGAGGCCGGCGCCCCTGTGGCGGCCGACCGCGTCTATTTCATCTATGAAGATTATGCACGGGGCGTTCTTCTTGCCCTGCACGAAAAGATCCCTTACGCGGGAAGCGCCCACGCCAACGAACATCTCGACGAAGTCGCTGCCTGAAATGGAGAAAAACGGCACGCCCGCCTCTCCGGCGATGGCCTTTGCCAGAAGCGTCTTGCCCGTGCCCGGCGAGCCGACGAGCAGGACGCCCTTGGGAATGCGTCCGCCGAGGCGCGTGAACTTCTTGGGGTCTCTGAGGAATTCGATTATCTCCTCGACCTCCTGCTTTGCCTCTTCGATGCCGGCGACGTCTTTGAAAGTAACCCTGTGCTGGGCCTCGGTGAGGAGCTTTGCCTTTGATTTGCCGAAACTCATGGCCTTGCCCCCGCCGCCCTGCATCTGGCGCATGAAGAATATCCAGATGCCGATGAACAGCACCATCGGGAACCACGAGACGAATATCGAGCCCCATGACGGCGTGTCAATCAGGGCCTCCGCGGTTATCTTTACGCCGGAGGAGCGGAGTTTTCCGACGAGGTCGGGGTAGGCAGGGGCAAACGTCTTGAAGGATTTGCCGTCCTTTGCCTTGCCGACGATGTCGTTATTGCCCTGAATGATGACCTCCGCCACCTTGCCGTCCTCTACCTGCTGGATAAATTCGCTGAAGCTGATCTTTTCCGCCGGGGCCGGCTTGTTGTAACTTATAAGGTTAAACATGAGCACAACAGTGGCTATGATAACAAGCCACATTGCTATATTCTTATAGAACTGGTTCATCTAAATTTCCCTCTTGAGCAGGTTCAACCTGTTTTTTTTATAAATGCTTTTGTGTTCCCGCGTATTGCGCCGCGGGGATTAATTCAGTGAAAAACCGGCGGTTTTTACCCGCGTCCCTGCATTCTTGACGGCAAGCGCCTCACAGGAGGCCTGTCAAGCCCTTTACCACAATAAAAGATTTTGTCACATATCGAATGCATTTACAACATAAATCTTACATGAAAATACGGACTTATGCGCGGAATTCATATGATTATTATCATCTTTCGGCCCTATTTCGACCTTGGCTAACCCTTCCCCCTGTTGCGGTAGGCCGCGACGGTAAAAGACGCGCTCAGAAGAAAAATATTGGCGGAGTAAAAAAACCAGAACAAAAGCATCATTATTGCGCCAAGGGAGCCGTAGATCTTATTATAGCTCGGAAAGTTAAGCACATACCAGGCAAGCAGCTGTTTTCCGGCCTCCCACAGCACGGTGAAACAGAGCGCGCCGTAAAAGGCATACCGGAGATTGAGCCGCGCCCCTGAAAACATCCTGTATACAAGCGTCACGGAGAGCGTCATCAGCACGAATGGCAGAAAGGTTTTAAGCAGCAGCAAAACGATGAAATGGTAGGCCGCGTTCACCCCTGCGTAGCCGGTGTCGGCTTTGAGCGCCAGCCTCGCGCCGGCGGTAACGACGATGGACACGAAAGCGGAAAGAGCGAAGCTGAGCAGCACGAGCACGTTGACGACCTTGCGCCTGAAAAAGCCCCAGAAAGAATCATAACGCTCCTTCATGTCGAATATGGCGATGAGGCCGCCTGCGGCGGCGTTAAAAACCGTCTCGGCACTCACAAGCAGGAGGACAATGCTTATCCAGCCGAACGTCTTCCATGACCTGGATATCCCCATCAGGTCGTTTACGATGTATGTGCTGAAGTACGGCAGGTTTTCCCGCACAAGGGACACGACCTTGTCCATAAGCCCGGCGCTTCCGCCCAGGACAAAGCCCAGCACCGCCACGATGAAGATTAATACCGGAATGAGCGAGAAAAAGGCGTAAAAAGAGATGGCCGCAGCCAGATTGAAGCATGCGTTTTTCCTGAAGATGCTTATGCCGTCAAAGAGTATCTTAAATAGCCGCATTGAGGCGCTACTCCCTCTCCCTCTTTTTAAAAATTATCCTTATCGGGCAGATGTCAATGCCGAGCGAAGCCCTTATCGTGTTTATCAGAAAACGCTTGTAGTTATCTTTGATGCCGTCCGGGTGATTGGTGAACAGCATGAACGCCGGAGGCGCGGTGCCCACCTGAGTTATATAGTAAAATTTGACTTCCCTGCCCATGTATGACTGCGGGCGCTGCATGGTTTTAAACTCAGCAAGGAAGTTATTAAGGCGCGACGTTGAAATTTTTTCCCGCGTCTTTTCAATGACCGCGTCAATCGTCTGAAAGACCTTCATGGCCCGCTGTCCCGTTAGCGCGGACACGAAGATAACCGGCGCATAGTCTATAAACGACCAGTCCTGCCTTATCGCCTTTGTCATGATGTCAACAGTCTTGTCGTCCTTCTCGGCAATATCCCATTTATTGACGACTATGACGCAGGCCTTTTTCTTGTCCTCTATTATGCCCGCAATCTTTTCATCCTGCATGGTAAGGCCTGCCGTGGCGTCTATCACGAGCACGGCAATGTCGCACTTTGAGATGCTCCTTATGGCCTCCATCACGGAATAGCTTTCAACCGTCCTCGAAATCTTGTCCTTTTTCCTTATGCCGGCCGTGTCTATGAACAGGTACTTTTTCCCGTCCTTCTCAAAGGGCGTGTCCACGGCGTCCCTCGTGGTTCCGGCTATGTCGCTGACGAGCGCGCGCTTCTGGCCTATGAGCCTGTTAAGGAGCGAAGACTTTCCGACGTTCGGCCTGCCGACTATGGCGACCTGTATCCTGTCCTCTTCCTCAATCACTTCTTCCTCTTTTAAAGGAAGCACCTTAACGACCGCGTCAATAAGCTCGTTCACGCCATAGCCCGCCTCAGCCGACACGGGCATGACCTCAGGGATGCCGAGCGAATAAAAATCTCCGAGCGCGTCTTCCTGCTTTTTCGAGTCAATCTTGTTCGCCGCGTAGATAACGGGCTTGCCGCACCTGCGGAGCATCGCGGCAAGCTCAGCGTCGTCGCCAAGGGGCCCGCTTCTGCCGTCAAGGAGAAGGATTATCACGTCCGCTTCTTCAATGGCAAGGCGCGTCTCCTCCCTCACCTGCGCAAGTATCACGTCCTCGGCGTCGGCCTCGAACCCGCCCGTGTCAACGAGGGTAAACCCCCTGCCCGCCTCTTCGATGTCAGCGTAGTTCCTGTCCCTCGTCACCCCCGGCTCGTCAAGGACAATAGCCTTCTTGCTGCCGAGTATCTTGTTAAACAGCGTGGACTTCCCGACGTTGGGCCGCCCCACTATGGCGACGATTGGTTTTATAGTGGATTTCATGGAGTTCGTTTTTCCCGCTTGAGGCGATTTGAATGACAGGCTATTTTTCAGGCAGACCAAGCCAGGCTAAGGGCAAGGTATTGAACTTGTAGTGGCAATTCATGCTATGGATGTAATCCAGCACATCCTTGTAAACAGGATTTTTGAACCAATCGTTGAGTACGTAAACATACTCGACCTTAATACCCAATGAAACAACTAACTTGAGATACTGCTTTCTTTTGAAATCGCAAGTCTGAAGTTTTTCGTCTACTGAACCGGCAACTTGTTGCCACTTCACTTCGATAATATACAACGTTTCTCGCACAATGACCAGCAATGCATCATCAGGAAGAAGCTTTTTTGAAATTAGTTTTTTCCAATCAATAGAGTGCTCCTCAAGATATTGGTAAAACTCGTGCTTCTTGAAGCAATGTGCGACCAAGACATCATTAAAAAAAACACCATTCCCTGCCTTCCCCGTAATCTTCTTTATATGATATCCCGTTATCTTTTTAAGCAAAGTTAAAAAATCGGCTTCTTTTTCAAACCTTAAACCAGTCAAGGTAGTTGCGCCACCCACTCCGCCTGTTTTCATATCTTTGCCTTTTAATCATGTAAAATTAAAACTTTCTTAAGGAGGTGTTCATTTTTGCTTTTTATTCCTTAAGCAGTCTTGTGCAGTTTTGATACGGACGGCTTTTTTATTGCCTCTTCAATACGCTTCTTGGAAAGTTCCAAATAACCCTCCTCCGAATCTATGCCAACATATTTTCTATTCAATAGCATTGCCGCGACTCCGGTCGTTGAACTTCCACAAAATGGGTCCAGTATCAGATCGCCATCTTTTGTAGACGCAAGAATTATTCTCCTTAACAATTCAAGAGGTTTTTGTGTAGGATGTTTGCCGAAATGCTTTTCATCCGCTAATGGCGCAGAGATCGTCCAGACATTTTCAGCGGTTTGCTTCTCATCCGCCTCATTGAAGTGCCACAAATTCCTCATCTGCTTCCCGTGATTAGCTTCCTTCATGAGCGGGTAATTAAAGTAGTGTTTACTTTTATTGTTCTTGGCCGCCCACAAAACTATTTCCGTGGAATGAGTAAAATAACGGCAGGACAGGTTTGGCGGGGCATTGCGTTTATACCAAACAATATCGTTTAGTATTTTAAAACCATTTTGCTGCATGGCAAAACCAACGGAATAAATAACATGAGTAGTTCCTGATACCCAGATCGTGCCATTGGGTCTCAAAACACGCTGACATGCCTTGAGCCATTCGCGATTAAACTCGTGATCCTCTTCCAGCCCTTTGGATTTATCCCATTTACCCTTATTAACGGAAACCATCTTGCCCGCATGACAGGTAATCCCGCCATTTGAAAGAAAATATGGCGGGTCGGCAAAGATCATATCAACGCTATTTTCCCTTGCCTGATTCAAAGTCTTGATACAATCGCCTTTGAGCAGCTTAACAGAATGGCTGGGATTATCGTAATAAAGGCTGTATGGTTTTTGCGTGCCATAGCCCACTGTTTCTTCAGAAATATAAAAATCAAGCGGTTCGCCGGAAACGGTATATTCGATTTCCTTTTTTACCGTTTTTTTGATTCTTTTTCCGCTCATATTAACCGTTTTTATTGGAATTTATACCTTTTAGCAGATCGGCAGGTTTTACATTCAACGCGTCAGAAATCTTGAAAAGCACTTTCAGCGAGGGATACCTTAAGCCACGCTCAATCTGACCAACATAGCTCGTATGTATGTCGGCAAGCTCAGCCAATGACTCTTGAGTAATCTTTTTATGCTCTCTCAGTTTTTTTATGGATGAGCCGATGATGAAGCATCTAACGTCGTTTGAGAGTTTTTTGCTCATGTGTGGGGAGTATAACTTGTTACAAATAATATCTGAAGAGACTATATGTAATAACAACATTTAGTCCCTGACACATATTGGATAGTGAATTTAACGTGGAAGAAAGACGAGAAAAATCAAGCTTTTGAAAAGAAAACAAATACGGCAGGCTGTTCAAAAAGCCACAGTTACAAGGCGGCAAGGCGCGAGGAACGAGGCGTATTTTTGGATACCCCGCAGTGACGAGCAACGCGGACAACGCGGTAGATGGGGCTTTTTGAGCAGCCTGCCCCTAATACCCGAACCCCTTCATAACATCAGGCTTCTTGCCCCAGTCCTTTTCAACGCGCACGAAAAGCTCTAAAAAGACCTTTGTGCCGAGGAGCCTTTCGATGTCCTCTCTCGCGGCCGTGCCTATGCGCTTCAGCATGGCGCCGCCTTTGCCTATGATGATGCCTTTTTGGGAGTCGCGCTCCACGTGTATGGTCGCGCTTATGGAGATGAGGTTTTTCTTCTCCTTGAAGCTCTCCACCGCCACGGCGGCCGAGTACGGTATCTCGTCCTTAGTAAAAAGAAAAATCTTCTCCCGTATCATCTCGGCGGTGATGAAACGCTCCGGCTGGTCGGTCATTATATCTTCGGGGAAGTACTTCGGCCCTTCGGGCAGGATGGCTTTTATGAGCTTCAGGAGAGTCTCTACGCCGTCTTTTTTGAGCGCGGAAATCGGGATAATATCCTTAAACGGAAAAAGCCCGGAACAGGTCTTTATAAGAGGCAGAATATCCTGCTTATTCACCGCGTCAACCTTGTTTATGGCAAGGATGACCGGGTTTTTCAGCCTCTTGAAATTCTCGATTATCAAAAGGTCGTCTTCATTTATCTCTTTACCTGCTTCTATGAGGTATAAAACAGCGTCGGCGTTGTCAAGGGACGACATGGCCTCCCTTAACATGAACCTGGTCAAAAGCCCGCTGCCCTTGTGTATGCCCGGCGTGTCTATGAAGATTATCTGCGCGTCGTCAAAATTCGCAACGCCCCTTACGATATTCCTCGTGGTCTGCGGCTTTTGAGAGACAATAGATATCTTTTCGCCGATTACGGCGTTCAAAAGCGTGGATTTGCCCACATTCGGCCTGCCGATAATCGCGATAAAACCTGATTTAAACGGTTTTTCCTGTGTTTGCTCAGCCAATTTTCACCTCACACTGCACAATAGCATCCCGAAAAAACAAAGTCCACCTGCCTTTTTTGAAACCTACCTTTTTTGAAAAAAAGGTGCTGCGCACGGCTAAAGCCAAAATGCAACCCTTCAGCTTTGCCCACCGCAGGTGCCAAAAAACTTTAATTTTCCCTGCTGGAATCTGTATTGCTGACGGGAATCTTTCCCCTCTCCCCGAAGGGGAGAGGGGAAAGACAACAGGATTTACTCCTCGCCGTCAGCGGCTTCGATGCCGTCAGGGACAAGGGGTCTTTGACCGGAAAGAAGGCCTATCCACTTATAGGCCGAATCGACAATGGCGATTACGGCAAGAAGTGCCATGATTAAGACGAGGATGGAATCAAGCCTGAAGGTAAACGCCTCGGCGGAATTGACGGCGGCCGAGGCCTTTAAAGCGAATATCCAGTAAAGCTCCCACGAGGCAACGGCGGTCATGACGAACATGAATACCATGGGCACAAACGTCACCCACGCGTATCTGGCCCTGCCGGATTTTATGATTACCGTCGTGCCCACGCAAAGGGCAAGGGCGGCAAGGAGCTGGTTTGCCACGCCGAACATGGGCCAGATGGTGCTTATAGAACCGGAGCTGACTAAAAAACCCCACGCTGCCACGACCAGCGCGCTCGTTAAGACCACGCCGGGCATCCAGTCGGTGCGCTTAAGGGGCTTATAGGCGTAGCCGCCTATCTCCTGCAAAATAAACCGCGCAACCCTCGTGCCCGTGTCAACGGTCGTCAGGATAAATAGCGCCTCAAACATCAGCGCGAAGTTATACCAGTAAGGCATAAGCCCCTTCATGCCGGGCAGGCCGGAAAAGAGATAGGCCATGCCAACGGCAAGGGAGACCGCGCCGCCGGGCCTTCCAGCGACGTTAACGCCGACCATGGCGGAAAGCTCCGCAATCTTCGACGGAGGAAAGCCGAGCGCTGTAAGGGCGTCGCCTGAAAGGGTCGTGTTTATGGCAAAGTAGTCTCCCGGAAGAAGGACTGTCGCGGCTATGACGGCGATGACCGCCACAAACCCCTCGCTAAGCATGGCGCCGAAGCCTATGAGCTTTATGTCTGCCTCGCTCTTTATCATCTTCGGCGTGGTGCCGGACGAGATAAGCGAATGAAAGCCTGAAATCGCGCCGCAGGCGATTGTAATGAACATGAACGGAAATACCCTTCCCGGTATTATCGGACCGCCGCCGTCTATGAACCGCGTAACGGCGGGCATATGGATCTCCGGCGCCATAATCAGCACGCCGAGGGCAAGGGCAAGGATGGTGATTATCTTCAGATAGGTGGAAAGGTAATCACGCGGGCAGAGGAGCAGCCACACCGGCAGGACGGATGCCACGAAGCCGTAGCCCGCGAGCACGAAGACAAGCGTAGTTCTATTGTGTGAAAAGAGCGGCTCCAGGAAAGAGCCGTTGACGTATCTTCCGCCGATGACCGCGGCCGCTAAAAGAGCAACGCCTATGACGCTGACCTCCGCGACCCTGCCCACGCGGAGCTTATACAGGTAAAACCCCATGAAAAGCGCGATGAGGATGGACATGAATATGGTGAACGTCCCCCACGGGCTTTTGTAAAGCGCGTTCACCACCGCAAGGCCGAGGCCGGCGAGGGCGACTATGATTATAAAGAGCACTGCCAGCGCAGCCGTGACGCCCGCGACAGGGCCGACCTCTTTTTTCGCCATCTCCGCCAGCGAGCAGCCGCCCCGCCTGACCGAGGCGGCCAGTATGACCATGTCATGCACGGCGCCGGCAAACGCCGCGCCGATAAGTATCCACAAAAAACCCGGCAGATACCCGAACTGCGCCGCCAGCACCGGCCCGATAAGCGGGCCTGCGCCGGCTATGGCCGCGAAGTGGTGGCCAAAGAGGACGAGCGTATGCGTAGGGTGGTAATCCTTCCCGTCGGCGCGGTTCATGGCCGGGGTCTTCCTCGCCGCGTCAACGCACATGACCTTTGAGGCCACGAATGTGCCGTAGAGCCTGTAAATGATGATGAAAAAACAGGCCGCGCATATCACAAGCCAGAGTGCGTTGACCGTCTCGCCCGTGTTTATGATGCGCGTGACAATGCCGAAGGAAATGGCAAAAACAATGGAAAGGATAGCTATGACAAGGTGAGAAAACTTCATTACATTATTTTAAGGTATATAGCCGAAGGCTGTCAACCTGCCTTTTTCGAGAAAAAAGCAGGCCGAATAACGTTACTTAAACTACATGCGAGCATATGCCGCAAATGCGGTTTATTATGCTAAAATCAAAATACCGTCTAAACCAAAGGAGAACATAAACATGAAAAGATTAATGGCATTTGCGACCCTGGCTCTGTTTTTAGCTTCAATCCCTGCCTTTGCCGCGGAAGGTCAACGCATGGAAAAGAGAGGCCAGCGCATGGGGCGCCGCGGCGAGGCGCAGGAAAAGGCCGGCGACCGCGTTGAAAAACGCGGAGAACGGCTTGAAAGCAAGGCCGAAAAATTAGACGAGCACGGCAGACCAATCGCCGCTGAAAAGGTCGAAAAGAGAGGCAAAAGACTTAAGAAAAAAGGCGAGCGCAAAGAACAAAGAGGCGAGGCAGTGGAAAAGGCCGGAGAAAAGATGGATAAAAAATAACGCGAAAAAATGCCGTCAGGAAGAAACTCCTGACGGCGCAAAAAAATCTACAGGCATTCTACGCCCATCCCCAAGTCTTCTTAACTATATTTGCATTATGGTTATTGGGATTTTGAGCAGAAGTGGCAATGAATTGTATGTTTAAATTTAATGCGGAAAGCGAAGCATTACTTTGAGTTCCTAATACAAAAATTGGCATAATATTCCATCCCGTCTTCTGAAATTTCATAATATATTCATCTCCATCAGGACATCTATTCGCTTTCTTTATTCTTAATGGAATTAATAAATTTGTGTGGGACTCCTTCTTAATATCTGCAATAAATTTATCAGGGGCGATGCCTTGCTCCTGCAAGGCACGTATATGTGTGAAAATATCAATTTTGTTACCTTGTAAGAGCTGTATATCACAGACTTGCCTGCTCCCAAGTCCGGTTAAGCATCTAATAGTTGCAGATTTGCGTGTCTTGGCCGCTCCCATTATCAAATAAACATCCATGATCCTTCCCCCTTAATATTTCATCTATAAAATTTTGTTTATCACGGTGCAACAGGTTCTTTTTTGCAGATTAAACCCGTCGAGGAAAATTATTAATCTCAGCCGCCTTCAAGACGCCTTTTCAAGCCGCTCCGCCATCCAGACCTTTATGATGGATTGACGCGGCACGCCAAGACGCTTTGCCTCTTTATCAAGCAAGTGGATCATCCACACGGGAAAATCTACATTAACCCTTTTTTGTATCTGTTGCGGTCTTCTCGCCTTTGACACATCAAGATATTTAGAAACGTCCCTGCCTTCGTCAAACTTTTCGTCAAATTCCTTAGCCTTCATATAAAGCAATCTCCTCTTTTCTGGAACGCCGTACGGATACGATCCTTATTTTATCACTTCTGTATGTAATAACCCCTGACCAGTGCTTGCCTGCTATCTTCCCTATTACCAAAAACCTCGGCTCATCACTGGTCATTACCGGAATCTCGATAAAATCCGGGTCATCCCACAAAACTTGAGCTTCATAGAAGTCAATTCCGTGCTTTTTCCTGTTAACGTCGTTTTTTTGAGAGTCAAATTCAAACATTGTGGTATAATTATTATACCTTCATTATACCTTTTGTCAATCAAAATGGCGACCCTAAAGGATTTTTCCGATTGTATCTATTCCCTATCGCCGTCTCTATCCGATAGAGCTAAAATCATCACTAATTTATATACATAACTGCAGTATAAAAAAATGCCGTCAGGAGAAAAAACTCCTGACGGCACAAAAAACCCCTACTCCCCTTCTATCCTCCGAAGCCCAGCCGCCTTTGCCAGCCTTATTGCCTCGCTAAACTCCTCTTTGGTTACCGGCCTTGCAAGGTCAGGGTTGTCCACGGCCATATAGCTTGGGCGATATTGATCCATGATATTGACGTAGGTGTCCTTTGAAACCTCTTTTGCGAGAAAACGCATCACCTCCCCGGTTCCGGCAAGGCCGCCCGGAAGGACGAGGTGCCTTACGATAAGGCCCCTCTGGGCGATGCCGCTAACGTCAATGACGAGATCTCCGACCTGCCGGTGCATCTCAATAATGGCGGCCTTCGCGCTCTCGACATATCCGGGCGCGAAGGAGAGCATGAAGGCCGTCTCGTCGTCGCCGTATTTGAAGTCCGGCATGTAGATGTCAAAGATGCCGTCAAGCAGCCTTATGGTGCCGGCCTCTTCGTAGCCGCCGCAGTTGTAGACAAGCGGCAGCCGCAGGCCGTTCTCAATGGCCTTTGGAAGGGCCGCCGCTATTTGCGGAACCTGATGCGTCGGGGTGACGAAGTTTATGTTGTGGCAGCCATGCTTCTGGAGCCCGACCATCATCATCGAAAGCTCTTCGCTCGCCACCTCTTCGCCGTCTCCTTCCTGGCTTATGTCGAAGTTCTGGCAATAGACGCACTTCATGTTGCAATATGTCATGAATATGACGCCGCTTCCGCTAACGCCAGCAAGCGGCGGCTCCTCACCGAAGTGCGGATGCGCGGCCGATACGACCGGGCTTGACCCGATGCGGCATATGCCCTGAACGCCCTGGTTGCGGTTTACGCCGCACCTTCTTGGGCAGATAACGCAGCTTGAGAGGCATTCCTTGAGGGATTTTATCCTCTTGGACAGCTCTCCGTTTTCATATAGCTTTATATAGCCGGGTAAAAATGCCATGCTTCAGTATATCATATAACGCATTGCAATTTCACCTTTAAACGGAGGAAAAGCCCTTGTATGTTAGCCTGTGCCATATTATGTGATTTTTAAATCCTTTTTTCTCCTCTCCCCTCGCGGGAGAGGGTAGGGTGAGGGGGGTTCAGCCCCTTCAAGGGGCAACTTTCACCCCCACCCTACCCTCCCCCATCAAGGGGGAGGAGATAAGGAAGTGGTCATCGACCCTCCCCTGCCCCGCCTTTTTACAGCACGTCGGCGAATTCGGACTTCAGCTTCCGGAATACAAAACCGCCGGCAACGAAGAACATGAGGCTGACGCCCCAGAAATACGCGCCCATCCCGTAGTCCTGCCAGAACGGCTTGCCGTAGATGAAGGAATTCTGATAGCCGTCAACTATGTAAAACATCGGGTTCAGCCTCATGAAGGGGCGGAGCCTCTCTGGAAGCATGTCTATGACCCACGCAATCGGCGTCAGCCAGAACCAGACGTTCAGAATAACCCCAAGCACCTGCCCCGTGTCGCGGTAAAAGACGTTTATCGCCGCGAAAAACCAGCTCAGGCCGAGGCTGAAGACGGAGAGCGCGAAAAGGTAGTAGAAGAACTGCAGGTTCAGGAGCGAAAATTTTATGCCGTTGAAAAAAAGAAGCGCGAGGAGTATCCCCAGCATTATGCAGTGGATTATGAGGCTTGCGGCAAGGTTTATCACGGGGAGTATCTCCGTCGGAAAGACCATCTTCGTGACGAGGTGGCTGTTGGCCACCACGGAATTGGCGCCGAGGATCATGCATTCGCTGAAGGTCATCCACGGGATGAGGCCGGCGGAAAAGACCACTATGAACGGCACGCCTCCCACGGGCTGCACCCTGAAGCCCACGGAAAAGACGAGCCAGTAGACCGCGACCGTGATAATCGGATTGACGACCGACCAGAGAAAACCGGCGAACGTGCCGGCGTAGCGGCTTGACACCTCGTGGGCCGCCATGGCCGTTATGACCGAGCGGTTTGCATAGAGCCGCGCCAGAAATCTATAAAACCTTGTCATGAATGCACCTGTTTTCGCGGGGAGAGCCTTGAGGGTTGCTAAGGTTCGGGGATGATGGAGACTGCTCTGCCTACAATTATCCTCTGTTTTTCTGTTTTGTCAAGCAGACCGATAGAGGCAATAAAAAAGGCGGTCTTTGAGATACCGGCCGCCTTGAGACTTAAATACATTAAGAAGTTGCGGAAAAACTCAAAATCTGGTCAGGCCGACCCATCCGAAGGATGGGTGCCCCGAATCTTCCCATTGCAATAATAAAGACGCAATGGGAACCCAGCCAGATGCAAGGCGTCGAGCCCAGCACCACTTTCCATCGCCAAGAGTTCATGCATAATACAAACGTTGGCAGAGGAAAGTGGTGCTGGGGAGGAACGAGGACGCCGCAGATGGGGCTTTTTCAGCAGCCTGCTAACGGGACTGTTATCCCGCCTATGTTATCTCGCCTATGATATCGTAATCTTCCGCGCCGGTGACGAGCACCTCCGCCATCGTGCCCGGCAGCGCCATGCCTTTTGTTATGCAGACAGCGCCGTCTACGTCGGGGGCCTGCGAGGAGGCCCTGCCTTTAAGCCTGCCCTCGCGTGCCTGAAGCGGGGGGACGTATCCATCTCCCCCGGCCTCCGCCTCGCCGCCCTCTATGAGCGTTTTTATCCGTCGGCCTATCAGCATTTCGTTCTTTTCAAGGGAAATGGCGCGCTGCGCCTGCATCAGGATATCCATCCTTTCGGCCTTTACCTTTGCGGAAACCTGTTTTTCAAGGTTGAATGCGGGCGTGCCCTCCTCACGCGAATACGTAAAAACGCCGAGCCTGTCAAAACGCGCGTCCTCTATAAAGGACAGGAGCTCTTTGAACTCCTTATCCGTCTCGCCGGGAAAACCGGCTATCAAGGAAGTCCTGAGCGTCACGCCGCCGACTTCCTTTCTCAGCTTTTCTATGACGGCTTCGATGTCCCTTCGCGCATACCGCCTGTTCATGGCCTTTAAAACCCGCTCGCTGATGTGCTGAAGCGGCAGGTCTATGTAGCTGACTATCTTCTCCTCGCCCTTCATGACGGAGATAAGCTCGTCGGTTATCTTGCCGGGATACAGATACAGGAGCCTTATCCATTCTATTCCATCGACGCGGACAAGGGCGCGAAGGAGCCTGATCAGCTCTCCGCCGCGCTCGAAACCGTATGACGTGGTGTCCTGCGCGATAAGGTTTATCTCCTTTACGCCCTGCCCCGCGAGCGAGGCGGCCTCCCTTACCACGGACTCAACGCTCCTTGACCTCATCTCCCCCCGTATCGCAGGGATGGAGCAGTAACTGCAATGGTTAGAGCAGCCCTCGGCCACCTTCACGTAGGCGTAATACGAGGGGGTGGACAGCAGCCTCGGGGTGTCGTAGTCGTGGATATACGTCGGCAGGCCTACGAGCACCCTCCGGGTAAAGCCGTCTTTTATGACCTCCGCTATCCTGTGGTATTCGCCTGTGCCGACAAAGCAGTCAACCTCAGGCATCTCCTTTGCCAGTTCGTCCTTGTACCGCTGAGAGAGGCATCCGGTGACGACGAGCCGGGAGCATCTTCCGGCCTTTTTGTTCTTGGCAAGGGCCAGTATGGCGTCTATGGACTCCTCCTTCGCGTCATTGATGAAGCCGCAGGTGTTGACGATGATGACGTCGGCGTCCGCGGCTTCAGGGGTTATCTCGGCCCCTGATTCCTTCAATATCCCCAGCATGACCTCCGAGTCCACGAGGTTCTTGGAACAGCCCAGGCTTACGAGGCAGACCTTCTTTGTTTGCGATGCAGACATAATTCTACCATTTTACTTTGGAATCGGGCTTGTTTTCAAGATAATACGGACATGGGTTCAAAGCGGACGATCTCACCGGATAAGGCCGGGCCATAGCAAAAAAACGAGCGCCGGGACGGATGCGCGTCCGGCCTTAAAATTTTTATTAAGCGCATAACGCATTGTCATGCCCGCCATTTCCCATTGATAAAAATATAACAATCACAACCCGTTTTACCGAAAAAACCTTTAATTCTCAAGCCAGCTTGACATCCATGGTTTTTTGGTATTTAATTAAATTATGAAAATGAATGTCATTTTCATAGATGAAAGGAGGTGAACGTTATGTCAAGATATCTGATTCAATCGTCACACACGGCAGAGGAGTGCCTGAAGGCGCTTGATGAAATCCTTGCAAAGGGAGCCGAAGCCCTTAACAGGTTTGAATGGGGTTGCGCCGCGGGAGACCATACGGGGTATGCCGTCGTAAATGCGGAAAACGAGACAAAAGCGCGCAATATGCTTCCCGCTTCCGCGCAAGCAGCGGCGCGCATCCTGCAGGTTGCGAGATTTACCCCTGAGCAGATAAGGTCGTTCCACAAGGCGGCATAAGCGCCGCAATGCCGGAACTCCCCCGTTCCTTTTTAAAGGAGGGGGGAGTTTTTTATCAGGCAGGCGCTCTCGCCGCTTCCCCCTGCCTCATGACGAACTGCGGCATAAAGCCTCGGATTTGCGAGGGAGCGTAAAATAGAAGGTCGCCCCTTCGCCGACCTTTCCATCCGCCCAGACGCGGCCTTTGTGGCGCTGTATGATGCTTCGGATGATGGCCAGCCCCGCGCCGGTGCCTTCAAACTCCTCTTCTCCGTGCAGCCTCTTGAAAAGGCCGAAAAGCCTGTCCGAATACCGCGAGTCAAACCCCACGCCGTTGTCCTTCACATAGTAAACATTTTCATTCGCATCGCTCCATCCGCCGGCTTCGATGGCCGCTTTTTCCCTCGGCCTCGTGAACTTGACCGCGTTGGCGAGGAGATTGACGAACACCTGGCGTATCAATGTCCGCTCGCCCCTTGCGGCAGGAAGCTCTTTGACGGTGAACCGCGCCTTGCAATCGGGCATGGAGGCTTTGATATCATTGAATACGGCGGCGGCAAGCTCGCCCATGTCAATGTCGAGCAGATTCATCTCACAGCGCTCAAGGCGCGCCAAATTCAAAAGATCGTCGATGAGCGTCTCCATCTTCCTGGTGTTCTTCCGGATGATGCCTAAGAACTTCTTATTGTCTTCATCGAGGTCATTGGCATGATCCCTGAGCATTATATTCGAAAAACCGTCTATCACCCTTGCCGGCGCGCGCAGGTCGTGCGCAAGGGAATAGCTGAACGACTCAAGCTCCTTGTTTATGGTCTCAAGCCGGACGATCTTGTCCTGAAGCTCTTTGTTGAGCTCGTCAATTTTATCCTTCGCCAGCCTGTGCTCCAATATCTCCCGCGAGAGATCCGCGTTAATCTCCCTTAAGTCGTCCGTGCGCCGCTCTACCAGCTTCTCAAGGTTTTCGTTAAGCGCCTTGAGCTGCGTCTGCGCCCTGCCGAGTTCAATATTCTGCCATATCACGTTTTCATAAGTTGAAAAGAGAAACATCAGGGTCTGCACGCGGCCGGTCTTTATTACGTAAAGTTTGTCCGCATATAAAACCTCAATGCATTCTTCTTTGGGCTTGTTCCTCATCTGTATCGAACTTTCAAGGAGGGCCCTGACCTTCGAAACAAGGTGGTCTTCATCGAACGGCTTGGTGACGTAATTGTCCGCGCCGGCCTCAAGGCCGCGCAGGATGTCCGCAGGCTCGCTCATCCTTGTAAGCAGTATTATCGGAATGTCCCTGAACTCTTCCGTCTGCTTTATCACGGCGCACATTTCGTAGCCGTCCATGACGGGCATCAGGATATCGCTTATAATCAGCGCGGGTTTTTTCTCCCGCATCATGGCCAGCCCCTCGGCCCCGTTCCTGGCAAGAGCGACCGTGAAGCCTTTGCGCTCCAACGCCCACTTGAGCCTCAACGCCTGCGTTTCGCTGTCCTCGACAACGAGTATGTTTATCCCTGTTTTTTCAATTTCTTCAAGCGGCTTCATTAATCTTCGCCTCCGGCAGCAGTCTTAATTTAACACAAAACGCCGCAATAGTGAACAGTCATGCTGGGCGGCGCGCGGACAGGCGCGGCTCAAGAAGTCTGTTTTCAGCTGTGCGGAGGAATTTTGGGAGAAAGAAAATAAAGGCCGGCGGACGGGCAGAATCTAACTGTAATGCCTGTCTCCTTGCGCGGCATATGACGATAACGTTATGCGAACACGTATCCCCCCGTAGCCGGGGGTGCGCTTTATCCCGATTACCTCTTTGATCTTCATATCTTCCAGGTACGCGAACAGCAGCTCCCCTTTACGGGGAACGGTAGCGGTGATGGCCTCTATTTTTTCATTCCTGCACCGCGGGATGAGCGCTTCTTCCAGGGCGTTTTTAAGCCATGCGTGCGCCTCCATGCCCCTTTCCATCTTTTGCCTGTCTGTTTTATTAAATACCCTTGAAAAGGAAATATCCAGAGCGTCGGCCTTCGTTACCGCCTTTACCAGAAGAAGCCCTTTACCGTTATCGCAGACGAGATAATACGCTGAACGCCAAGGCCCGTAGACCGCATACGGCGGCGTCATTTCCTTGGAAAAAACATCAAGCGCGTAGTCTCTGAAGTCGGCCATGTTGTCAAGCCATTCAAACCATCTGGAGGCCTCTTGGGCGCCTATCTGTTTTGTGTGGATCACCGTTTAAGTTTAACATATAAAAAGCGGATGGCCATGCCGGTCCGATTTTTATTTCTTTTTTCCGGTTTTTATGTGCTATACTGAAACTTCAGCCGGTAACCTCCAGTCGGTGCCCGCAGTGTAATGGGTGATTCTACTCTTCAAAACCTCACTCCGCACAACCTATAACAATAACAGCCTTGATTGGCCCAACGACCTTGGGTAGGCTCTATTATGGAGCTATTGATATGTCATTTGAAAAACTCGGCCTCGAGGCCCGGCTGCTTGGCGCCGTGGCCGCCGAAGGCTACACCGCCCCCACACCCATTCAGGCGCAGGCTATCCCCGTGATACTTGCCGGGCGCGACGTCATGGGCGGGGCGCAGACAGGCACGGGCAAGACCGCCGCATTCGCGCTGCCTATACTGCAACTGCTCGGCAAGGGCGAAAAGGGGCGTCTGCCGCGCGCCCTTATCCTCACTCCCACGCGCGAGCTGGCCGCGCAGGTGGCGGAAAGCTTTCGCGCCTACGGCAGGCAGACGCCGCTGCGCACGGCTGTAATCTACGGCGGAGTCGGCATAAACCCTCAGATAGAACAGCTGCGCAGGGGAATAGACATCCTTGTCGCGACGCCGGGGCGGCTCCTTGACCATGCCGGACAGGGCACATTGAACCTTTCCAATGTCGAGATATTAGTGCTTGACGAGGCGGACCGTATGCTGGACATGGGCTTTATCCCGGACATACGCAGGATATTCAAGCTCCTGCCGGCCAAACGCCAGAACCTTCTGTTTTCCGCCACATACTCAAACGAGATAAAAACGCTGGCCGACGGGCTTCTGCACAATCCTGAGCTTATCGAAGTCGCGCGCCGGAATACCGCGGCGGAGACGGTCACGCATGTGGTGCATCCGGTGGGGCATACCCGTAAGCGCGAACTTCTCTCTCACCTTATAAAAGGCGGGAACTGGAACCGCGTGCTTGTCTTCACGCGCACCAAGCACGGGGCGAACCGCCTGACGACCCAGCTTATCAGCGACGGCGTCAGCGCCGCCGCCATACACGGAAACAAGAGCCAGTCGGCCCGCACGCGCGCCCTTGATGACTTCAAAAACGGCGCGGTAAGGACCCTCGTCGCTACCGACATCGCCGCCCGCGGCATCGACATAGACAGCCTTCCTCACGTTGTCAACTACGAGCTTCCGAACGTCCCTGAGGACTACGTGCACCGCATAGGCCGCACGGGCCGCGCCGGCGCGAGCGGGTCGGCGGTTTCATTGGTCTGCGCGGAAGAGCGGGAGCTCCTGACAAATATCCAGAAGGTGCTCCAGCACAAGATACAGGTCGAAATAATCGCCGGCTTCGAGCATGACTCCGCGGCAATGACCAAGCCCGCTCCCGCGCCAAATCAATTCGGAAGAAGGCAGGATAACGGCGTCAAGAAGAGCTTCGGCAGCCGCCCGTCAGGCAAACCGGCAAGGCCGCAGGGCGGACGCGGCTGCCAGAGGAACAAGTAAGCCCCGGCCGCGCCCATATTCAGATAAACAAAAAACAAAGCCCCGGGGCAAACTGCCCTGGGGCTTTGTTTTTACCCGGCGGCTTTCGGGCGGCAAGCGGGATATTCCATATTGTAAGGACAGGGATAATCTGTTAAAACATACTGAACGGTTTTGCAATGAACATCCGGCTTGATTTCGCCTCAACTCAAACCACTACCTTGACAACATGAAAAAATTACCTGAATTGTTCGCAAATAACAGGGATTGGGCTTATTCTGTTGAAAAAAACCATCCCGATTTTTTTAAAACACTGGCAAAGCAGCAAAATCCGGAGTATCTGTGGATTGGCTGCTCAGACAGCAGGGTGCCGGCAAATGAAATAGTCGGGTTGGCGCCGGGTGAATTATTTGTGCATCGTAATGTGGGAAATCTTGTCGTTCACGGCGACATGAACTGTTTGTCGGTCATCCAATACGCGGTTGATGTCTTAAAGATAAGACATATTATAGTTTGCGGCCATTACGGGTGCGGCGGCGTGACAGCGTCCCTAGAAAAAAAGACGCACGGGCTGATTGACAACTGGCTCAGAGATATAAAGGATATTTATTCATGCCATCAGGACGAGTTAAAAAAATATAAGGACAGAATATCTCTTGTAAATCGCCTGTGTGAATTAAATGTTGTAAGGCAGGTGTATAATGTTTGCCATACGACCATTGTTCAGGACGCATGGGCAAGGAAGCAGGAGCTTGCCGTGCATGGCTGGATATACGGCATTGAAGACGGACTTTTGAGAGACCTGAAGGTTTGCGCCGCAGGAAAAGAAGATTATGCGCGAATATTCAAAAAAACTTCAAGACCATGAGTTGCTCCGGTTGAAGACGTACGGCGCGGATTAGGCGGCACAGGCCGGATTGAGGCACGAAACCCGACGATTTTATGTTTTATTTTTTTGAATTAAAAAAGCGCAACCCCGCCTGCAAACCCTCCCCCTACATCCTCACCCACCTCAGCGCCTTTTCCATTGGTTCCTGCCAGTCTTTGCCCTGGCGCTGGACGGTCTTCAGCTTCTTTCTGACCTGCATGGCGGCTTCGAGGCTGTGTTTTCCGGTGGGGTCTTTTTTAACGCATGGCGCGAGATGGGCGTGGTTTAAAAGCCCGGTCATCTGCTCGATGCAGAGGGCAAAATACTCGTCCTTTACCTCCTGCGAAAGCTTCCATCTTGACGTCGCCGAAAGGAGCGTCAGCATCCTGTGCCAGTGGTTGAACCTCTGAAGGCTCAGCATGCTGGAAAAAAGGGTCTTATTCGTGCCAAATGACAGGGGCGCGTCCTCTATCGTGGAGCCAAGGAGCCTGTCGTTGTCCTGATGGATGCTCTTGACTATTTTTTTAGGGACCTGCCAGACGCTTTTATCCGCCAGCGCGTCAAACCGCATCTCCCAGTAGATGTGGCGGAGCATCCTTGCCGTAAACGTGCGTATCATCATCTCCGGAATAAAGCGGTTATGAGCCACGGTGTCGGCGGCGAGGTGGCTTAAATAGCCGTAGGCAAAGGCCCTTTGAGAGTCGCTCCCTGCCTTTTTAAGTATCTTGAACCCTATTTTCCAGTGGTGGCAGTGCTTAAGCTCCTCGACGAGGTTTTTTCCCACGATAATGTCCGCGCTGATGTTGCCGTAGAGAAAATCATGCGGAAAGCCCTCCAGCAGGGCGCGCACCGGCGCGGCAAGCACATTGGTGTTGTTCAAAATGGCCTGTCCAAGCTCAAGGTGCGTTGCCGGCCCCCACGCGCAGGCAACGTCCGGAAAGAGGAAGACGGCAAAAAAGGTAAAGACAACCGCAAGAAATATCATATAATGATGTTAGCCAATGACGGAATTGTTGTAAAGCACAATTATTACGGAATTATAAGCGCCATGCGCGAAGAACTTATCGAAATAATCAAATGCCTCAAAGAACACCTGGAGCTTTTGCGTTATTCCGGGATTACGGACGTCCTTTATATCAAGGAAGAGTTCTGCTCGGCTTGCGCCCGGCACATCTCCGGCGCGGCGCAGGGGCATGGCCGCGCGGACGCTGAAGTGTTCTTTGTCCTCGGCTGCCCGCCAAAAGGACAAATAGAAGGGCAGACAGGGCATTTTGACGGCGAGACAGGGAGCCAGCTTCAGAAGATAATCCAATGGATGGCGCGGGTCTCCAAAAACGAAAGGTTTAAGAGCGCGGGCGATGCTTACGTCTCTTACGCGGTAAAGTGTCCTGATGCCGCTTCCTGCATTGACGAGGCAGCCCTTGCGTGCAAGCCGCTTCTTGAAAAGGAACTCGGCGCGGTAAAGCCCAAAGTCGTCGTCGCGCTCGGCGGGGCGGCCGCGCTTGCCCTTACGGGCTCCCGCGACGTAAAGGGCCTCAGGGGCCGCGCGCACGTCCTTGGAGGCGCAAAGCTCATCATATCTCACGCCGTCGCGGACATAATTAGAAACGCTGAACTTAAAAAAGAGGCGTGGGCCGACCTGGAACTGGCCTTGGAGGAAATCTCTAAAGCCGCTGTTTAGGAGATTTCCGCCCGCGCCGCAACCTTTTGCGAAATCTTCAAATCCCTGCTAATATAGGCTCATGATGCGTAAACTCAAATCGCTCCGCACGCCTTTCTTCCTCGCCGCGCTTATCCTGATCCCGGCCGCCTTCCTTCCCGCGCGCGCCGGAGCCGGGACCATCCACTACGCGGCCGTAGAGGGCATCGTAAACCCCGTGCAGGCGGAGTTTATAATCAAGACCGTCAAGCGCGCGTCGGATGAATCCGCCGAGGCCGTCGTTCTCCAGATTGACACGCCCGGCGGGCTTGACCTTTCTATGAGGGACATCGTAAAGACGATACTCTCAAGCGAGGTCCCTGTCGTGGTATACGTCGCCCCGGCCGGTTCAAGGGCCGCTTCCGCCGGTGTCTTTATCACCTATGCGGCGCACGCGGCGGCCATGTCGCCCGGCACGAACATCGGCTCGGCTCACCCCGTGATGATGGGCGCGGGCGGCTCCGAAAAGATGGACGACGAGATAAAGAAAAAGATTGAAAACGACGCCGTCGCCTACCTGCGGGGGATCGCCGGCAAGAGAGGCCGGAACGCCGAGTGGGCCGAGCAGGCCGTGCGCCAGAGCGTAAACATCACCGCCGAAGAGGCCCTCAGGCTCCGTGTCATTGACATCCTCGCGCCGTCAAGGGAGGAGCTTTTTAAAAAGTTAGACGGCATGCGTGTCGAGACCGCCGGAGGCGCGCGCGTCCTTCGCACGAAGGACGCGGACGTGAAAGAGGTCGAGATGAACCTGCGCTACCGCCTGCTTAACGTCATAACCAACCCAAACGTCGCCTACATCCTGATGATGATCGGCCTTACGGGTCTTTACTTCGAGCTGTCAAACCCCGGCCTCATCCTGCCCGGCGTTGTAGGCGCGGTCTCGCTCGTGCTCGCTTTCTACGCCTTTCAGACGCTTCCGATAAACTACGCGGGACTTTTGCTTATAGCCCTTGGCGTCTTTTTTTTCGTCCTTGAGATTAAGATCGTCAGCTACGGGCTTCTGTCAATCGCCGGGATTATCTCCCTCGTGCTCGGCTCCATGCTTCTTTTTGACACTACTCTGCCGTTCATGAAGGTCTCCTTTTCGGTGATGCTCCCGATGATACTCTTCGTGGCCGGAATCCTCGTCTTCACCATGTACTGGGCCGCGAGCATCCACAAAAGACGGCCCGTCAGCGGCGCGGAGGGGTTTAAAGACAAAATCGGCAAGGCCGTCACGAACATAGACACCGCGGACGGCAAGGTATTTGTTGAGGGCGAATACTGGAGCGCCGTGAGCGACGCGCCCATTAAAGAGGGAGAAAGCATAAAGGTCATCTCTCTGGATGGAATGACCCTGAAGGTGACCAAGGCGTAGCTTTTAGCGGTTAAAACGGCTTGCATGGCGGCATCCGGCCGGTCAATAAAAAAACAGGGGGTTTTTATGGCTTATTTTGGAACCGGAACGATAGTAATCATTGTAATCGGCATAATGATCATTTGGTCGGCCATCAACGTCATACCTGAATATGAACGCGGGGTGGTCTTTTTTCTCGGAAGGTACGAGGCCGTGAAGGGGCCGGGCCTTGTCCTGATATTCCCCGGTATCCAGAAAATGATCAAGGTCAGCCTCCGCACCATTGCGATGGAGGTGCCGTCTCAGGACATCATCACAAAGGACAACGTCTCGGTAAAGGTCAACGCCGTCGTTTATATGCGCGCCGTCGCTCCGGCAAAGGCGATAATAAACATCGAGAACTACGTCTACGCCACGAGCCAGCTTGCGCAGACTACCCTCAGGAGCGTCTGCGGACAGGCGGAGCTTGACGAGCTTTTATCGGAAAGGGACCAGATAAATAAAAAACTTCAGGAGATACTTGACAAGCAGAGCGAGCCCTGGGGCATAAAGGTCAGCGTGGTCGAGATTAAGCAGATAGACCTGCCCGAAGAGATGAAAAGGGCCATGGCAAAGCAGGCCGAGGCGGAGAGGGAAAAGAGGGCGAAGATAATCCACGCCGAAGGCGAGATGATGGCGTCCGAGAAGATACTTGAAGCGTCAAACATCCTGTCGCAGAACCCCATATCAATCCAGCTCAGGTATTTGCAGACCCTTACCGAAATAGCGGCGGAAAAGAACTCCACAATCCTCTTCCCGCTGCCAATGGACCTGGTAACGCCTTTTTTAAAGGCGCTTAACAAGGGAGACGGCTTAAATAAGACAGCGTGAAATCCTTACAACAATGTCATCAGAGGAAAAGACTGAAAACCCAGGCGGCGCGCCGGACGCAATAGGCGCGGGGCACAGGGAGAGGCTCAGGGAGCGGTTTAAAAGGACCTCCCTCGACGGCTTTCATGACTACGAGATCGTCGAGCTCCTTTTGACCTTCGCCATCCCGCGGCGCGACGTCAAGCCCGTTGCCAAAGAGGTTATGCGGAGGTTCGGGAGCCTCAAGGCCGTCTTCGAGGCCCCTGCGGATGAGCTTGCCTCGGTAAGCGGCATCGGCGAGCACGCGTCCGTGCTGCTCTCGCTCGTGCGCGTCACCGCGGACGCCTATTTGAAGGAAGAGCTCGCGGGCAAGGGAGTTATCAAATCGCCCGAAGACGCGGTGGCTTTGCTGAGACACGCGGCCGAGGATACGGCCGGCGAAAAGCTCGTTGCCGTCTACATGAACTCGCGAAGCGAAGTGCTCGGCATGGAGACATTGCACAGCGGGGCGCTCAGCGCCCTTAGGCTGACCCCGCGCGTGGTCATTGAAAAGGCCTTCCGCCACAACGCGCGCTCCATAATCTTCTGCCACTGCCTCGCCGGCGGCAAGGACGCGCCGAATGACGACAAAAAATTAGCCGTTGACTTAGAGACCGCCGCGGCCGCCATAGACATCATCATCCACGACTACATCATCCTCCGCGAAAAAACAGACTTCAGCGCAAGGAAAAAGGGTTGGCTGAAGTGGAGGTAATGGTGCGTTATGAACGGGAATTTTTAATCCTTCTTCTCATGCAATGCCCCTCTATTTTCACCTCATCGGAAAAAAGCATCCTGCCTGAGGCCCTTTGGGAAAAACCGGCCCTGCCGGCATTTTCCTTCAGCGCCGCAAGACGGCTTTTTTAGGATATAATTGTATTCCGGAAATATACACATGGAAAAAAACCGTCACGTCATAAAAGCCTATCTTTCCCCGGCAAGGCTTTTTCTGGTCATCGCCGCCTCCATTTTTCTTATAGAGGCACTGGTAATGATAGTATTGCCGCGCCTGCCGGTTTTCTCCGAGACCACCGTGGCCCTGCTCGACTCGGCGATGCTGGTAGCGCTGCTGTCGCCTGTTCTCTACTTCTTCCTTTTCCGTCCGCTCCTTCAGCATATCAACGAACGCAAGGCGGCCGAGGCAGGCCTCGTCATCGAGCGCGACCGGGCGCAGAGCTACCTTGACGTCGCCGGCGTGATAATCGTCGCCCTTGACGAAAACGGCAGCGTAGCGCTCATCAACAAAAAGGGGTGCGAGATACTCGGCTATGAAGAATATGACATCCTCGGAAGGAACTGGTTCACCGGCTTCGTGCCGGACGCCATGTGGGGGATGGGTAAAGAGATAGCCGCAGTCCTTGAAAAATTATCAGAGCCTCACCCCGGCTATTTTGAAAACCCGGTCATCACAAGGAAAGGGGAGCAGCGGCACATCCTGTGGAGGTATGCCCCGCTTGTCAGAAATGGCGCGATAAAGGGCGTTCTCTACTCCGGCGAGGACATCACCGAGCGCAAGCGCGCGGAAAAGGCCCTTATCGAGAGCGAGATGCACTACCGCCTCGTCCACAACAGCGCGTTTGACGGCATCATCATCTCCTGCATGAATGACCGCGTCCTCGACTGCAACCTCAGCGCGGAGAATATCTTCGGCTACGAAAGGGGAGAGCTTATCGGCCTGCAGATAACAAGCCTCATGCCGCCCCATTACAGACAGCGCCACGCGGAGGGGCTTAAAAGATTCCTTGCCACCGGCATAAGCAGCATCCAGGGCAGACCCCTGGAGCTTGAGGGCCTCAAAAAGGACGGCACGGTATTCCCCGTGGAATTCACGCTCTCCATTTTCTACATGGAAGGCTCCGTCAGATTCAACGGCACCATACGCGATATAACCGAGAGAAAGCGCGCCGAGAGTGACCGCGAGAGGATGCAGGCGCAGATAAACCAATCGCAAAAGATAGAGGCCGTGGGGCGCCTGGCGGGCGGCATAGCGCACGACTTCAACAACATCCTTACCACCATCGAAGGCAACGCCGAACTCGCGCTGGAGGACATCCGCAGCCCCCACCCTGCCCTCCCCCGTGAAGTGGGAGGAAAAATGGAAAAAATCATCAGCGACCCGGTCAGCGCGCGCCTTAATGAAATCATCCTCTCGGTCAAGCACGCCTCGAAGCTCACAAGGCAGCTCCTCCTTTTCAGCCGCGGCCACCCTGTCGAGATCATACCGCTTAACATAAACTCGGCCATTGAAAACATCCTCTCCATGCTGAGGCGCCTCATAGGCGAGGACATACGGCTCACCACCGAGCTTGCCCCGGACATATGGATAATAGCGGCCGATGAGTCCAGCATAGAACAGGTGCTTTTGAACCTGACCGTCAACGCGCGCGACGCGATGCCAAAGGGCGGGTCCATGCTTATCAAGACCTCAAACGTCCTGCTCGGTGAAAACAAGGGCAAGGGGCTCAGCCCCCTCAGGGGGTGCGAGGAGTTGCCTCCCGGCAAATACGTCTCTATTATCGTGAGGGACAACGGCTCAGGCATGGAAAAGGAGATTATCCCGCGCATATTCGAGCCGTTTTTCACCACAAAGGAGGCGGGCAAAGGCACGGGGCTGGGCCTGTCTGTCATCTACGGCATAGTAAAACAGCACGGCGGCTGCATAACCGTTGAAAGCGTCCCCGGCGGCGGCACGGCCTTCACCATTCTTCTGCCCATACTGACGAGGTTTTCCAAAGAGCCTGTCAGGAAGCCTGTAAAAGACGCCACGGTGCAATAATGAAAGAAAAGGAGAGGAAAGAGAAAATAGAAAAAGCCTGTTAGAAAACCGGCAAAACATGCCACGGTGCGGGAGGATGGCCTTACAAACTTGAAATAATCAATAAATAAGGGGGGCTTTTATCAAAAAGCCCCCCTGCCGCCCGGAATTGAAACGACTATTTTCAAGTAAAGCGCAAAAACCTGAATACGCCGGAATCCCCGGAAAATTTCCATGAAACTTCTCAGCTTGCCGCTATCTTCAATATCTCCGACATATTGATTTTTTCGAGCCTTTGCTGGCATACGGCCCAGTTGACATTTTTCATGAACGCCTCGATATAAGGCGGCCTCTTGACGCCGAAGTCTATGGCGTAGGCGTGCTCATATACGTCCATGACGAGGATGGGAACGGTCGAGGCCGGAAAGTTGAAGTTGTGCGTGTCGAGGCAGTAGTTATGGACCTTGCCGTCATATGCGCAAAGCCCCAGTATGACCCAGCCGCGGGCGGCCATGCCGCACGCCTTGAAGTTATCCGCCCACTTGTCAAATGAGCCGAACTCCCTTGAGACGACGTCTGAGAGCTTTCCGGCGGCCTTCCCGCCCCTGCCGCCGAGGTTTTCGAAGTACAGCTCGTGCAGAACAACGCCATTAAGGGCAAAGCTCTCATCGGCCTTGAGCGCGCGCAGGTCGCTGAAGATCTGATTGGCCTTTATAATGTCAACCGTCTTCAGCCTTTCCTCGATTTCATTGAGTTTGTTAACGTATCCGGCATACAGGATGTCCTTGTGCTGGGAAATCTGATTGTCGGATATGCCGTCGAGCCCTTTCAGCTCGAATTTTTTTGGTTGGTGCGCCATAAAGCCCTCCTTTTTTCTGTTCGCGTTTTCACCTTGCCGCCCGGAATTGGGACGGCTACTTTCAAGTAAAGCGCAAATAGCGGATATGTCAAGTTGAAGGGGCCCGAGCCCTTTGAAGGGTTCAACCCCGCAGCTCAATCTTTTTGGGCAAGGATGGCAAGCATCTCGTCGTGAACGAGGCCGTTAGAGGCGAGGCATTCCGGGGTGTAGATGGAATAAGGGTTTCCCTTGAAATCCGTTAAAACCCCGCCGGCCTCCCTCACAAAAAGCGCGGCGGCGGCGGTGTCCCAGGGCTTGAGCTTCATCTCCCAAAAGCCGTCGAACCTGCCGCACGCGATAAAGCTCAGATCAAGCGCGGCAGACCCGGCCCTGCGTATGGCCTGCGACCTGACGGCGAACCTTGCGAAGTGATCGAGGTTGGTGTCCTTTGAACTCCTTATGTCATAGGGAAAACCGGTGGCCAAAAGGCTCCGGTCAAGCGAGGCGGTTTTGGAGACGTTGATTTTTTTGCCGTTAAGAAACGCCCCCTTGCCCTTTTGGGCGAGGAACAGCTCGTCAAGCATGGGGTTATAGACCACTCCGAGTATCGCCTCTCCGGCAAGCTCCACCCCGATGGAAACGCAGAAGACGGGAAAGCCGTGGGCGTAGTTGGTCGTGCCGTCCAGCGGGTCTATTATCCACTTATATTCGGAAGATGTCTCCAGGCCGCCGGTCTCCTCCGTGATGATGCTGTGGCCGGGGAAGCCCTGCCTTATCGCGCCGATTATCAGCGCCTCGGCCCGCCTGTCCATCTCGGTGACGATGTCGACCGCGCCCTTGTATTCGACGCGGATATTCCCGCCGAGATGCTCCCTTAATAGCGCACCGGCCCGTTTTGCCGCGTCAACCGCTGTATCTTTTATGTCCATTTGATTGTTTCACTATTACAAGGCGAGGGCTGTTTACAGGCGCGGCCCGGCAGCACGGATTTTTATCAGCTGCCGTGGCGCGACGGGCAACCCGCACAACTCGGAGCGGGAGAGGCAGCGGCCTCTTTTGGCGACTCCTTTGTCTTCTTTCCGGCATAATCGCTTGCATACCAGCCGCCGCCCTTGAGCACGAAAGACGACTGCGAGATGAGCTTTTCAACCTTCTTGCCGGAGCAATGGATGCATTTGTTTATCGGTTTATCGGAAAACTTCTGCAAGACCTCGAACTCTTTTCCGCAATCATTGCACCTGTATTCGTATATAGGCATTTTTATAGCCCTCCGTGAAAGTTAAATGAATAAATGCTCAACACGGCCTCAACTGACGGGCCGCATCAAAAAACACATCATATATATTTTAAGGACATAAATGAGTAAAGTCAATTTAATTTAACGGCGGCAATACTCCGCAGTGCGAGGCTTCTACCGAGCCTGCGTTTTAAGCAGTGGATTTAACGGCCTGAAGTATGAGAAAATATGAGCAATAAAGGAGAATCCGGTTTAACCGGCAGGTTTTTTTATGATTTCTAAAGATACGCGGGGGACTCAGCCCCCTGAGGGGGCTGAGTCCCTTCAAGTTAAAAAGAGCCTCAAATATTCCATGGGCGACGGAATATTTTTCAGCCTCATGAACGGCTTCACGGCGGACTACTTCACACCCTTTCTCCTGCTTATCGGAGGCACGGTCAGGCATGTGAGCATCATCGCCGCGCTTCCGAACCTTGCCTCGTCATTAATCCAGCCTAAAAGCGCGGACATCTCCGAAAAAACAGACAGCAGGAAAAAGGTCGTTGACCTCTGCTCGCTTTTTCAGGCGCTTACGCTCGTGCCCATGCTCGCCGTCTACTTCATGGGCTCCGGACGCATAGCCGTCTTTATAGCCGTGGTAACGCTCTTTACGTCATTCGGCGCCCTTGCCAACCCGGCGTGGGCCAGCATCATGGCCGACCTTGTCTCCACGGACAAGCGCGGGGAGTACTTCGGCTGGAGGAACAAGGTGCTTGGCTTTGTCACCGTCGGCGCGACCTTCGCGGCGGGCTATATCCTCTACGAGCTCGACAGGTTCAACATCTTCATAGGTTTCGCCGTGGTCTTTGCCCTTGCCTTCGCCTTCAGGCTCGCCTCATGGCGGTATCTGACGCGGATGCACGAGCCGGAGCTTATCCACAAAAAGGATGATTATTTTTCACTCTACGACTTCGTGTCGAGGTTCAGGCATTCGAACTTCGCGCGTTTCGTCTTTTTCGCGGCGGCGATGAAGTTCGCGGTGAACGTCGCCGCGCCGTTCTTGCCGGTGCTGATGCTCAGAGACCTCAAATTCAGCTACCTTACCTACACGGCCGTAACGGTGGCCGCGACCATCGCGACGAACGTCACGATAATGCGCTGGGGCATACACGCCGACAGGATCGGCAACATGAAGGTGATAAAGTTCTCTTCAAAGCTCGTGGCGTTCGTGCCCCTGCTGTGGCTTATAAACACCCATCCGGTCTTTCTTTTTTTCGTGCAGCTCTTTGCGGGGTTTGCGTGGGCGGGCTTCAACCTGTCGGCCTCGAACTTCATCTACGACGCCTCCACGCCGGGGAAAAGGACGCGGTGCATCGCTTATTTCAACGCCTTTACGGGCGTAGCCCTTTGTCTCGGCGCGCTCCTCGGAGGGTGGCTCGCGGAAATCATGCCGGACGGCTTTTTCACCCACAAAATATTAGGCATAGTTCTTCTGTCCGCGATACTGCGCCTCGCGGTGGCCTATCTGCTCCCGTTTAATCTCAGTGAGGTAAGGGAGGTCGAGGATATGCGAAGCCATGAACTTCTTATCAGCATGATAAAAGCCAAGCCTGCCTCCGGCAAGAAGCCTCCCCTGATACGCTGAAGCGTATTATTGCTTTAAAGATACGTCAGACGCTTTTAAACCCATCGCGGCGGCCTGTTTGAAGTAATCGGCCGCCTTGGTCTTTCTGCCGAGCTTCTCGTAACAGACGCCTAAATTATAAACGGTGTAGGGATTTTCCGGAACAAACCCCAGGGACAGCTTAAGTTCTTTTTCCGCCTCCAGGTATCTGCCGGTCTCGATATGTATCACCGCCTTGTTCAGATACGCCTTCGCATAATTCGGATCAAATCGTAGCACCGTGTCATAGTCCTTTAAGGCCAATTCCGTTTTTTTGAGCATCCGGTAAACATACCCCCTGTATGCATACGCGTCGACATATTTCGGGTTAAGGCGCACGGCTTCGCTGAAGTCACCGACGGCCTTTACGCGGTCGCCGGCGGCTTCGTAAGCGATTCCCCTGTTGTAATAAGCAAGGGCCGGCCGGTCAGGGACGGTATTTATCTCATGCGTCCAGAGCGCAATGGACTCCTTCCATACGGCTTCCTGCATAACCGTCAGAACCGACAAGGCCGCGAATACGGCGATAGAGCAAACCAGCGCGGCGATCCTCGACGGCCTGGTTAACCTTTCAAAAAGGAGCGCGGCGCCGGCCCCAGCCAGAAGAAACACGCCTGCGGAAGGGAGGTAGCTATAACGGTCCGCCGCGGCCTGCGTCCCCACCTGAACAAGCCCTATTACAGGCAGAAGCGTTATGAGGTAATAAAGCCAGGTGGCCGTAATCGCCCGGCATCTTTTATAAGTGAACAAGCAGACGATGAAGATGGCCGCAAAAGACACAAACGCCCCCGCGTATTCCAAAGACAGCAGCGTGATGCTCGTCGGATGGGGATAAAGCGGGGCAAGGCCAAAAGGAAGGAGCATCTTGTAAAGATAGAACATATAGCCTCTGACGATGATGACCATACGCCATAAAAATCCAGCCGCGGTGTTCATCGCGCCATAGTTCCGCTGGGAAACGAAAACCACCACGGCGCAGGCGAGGCTTGCGAGGATAAAAGGTATCTTTTCAATAATCGCCTTTTTGGCGCGCTCAAAAGTGCCCTTAACATCCTGAAACCTTTTCAACGGATACCAGTCAAGTATCAACAACACCACGGGAAACGACACGACCATCGGCTTGCTCATGACGGCCAGTACGAAAAACAGCAACGTCAACGCGTAATAAGACCGCCTGTTCTTGGTTTCAAGCACGTAATTCAGGTATGTAATGGCCCCAAGGATGAAGAAAAAGCTGCTGAGGACGCCCTTTCTCTCTGAGACCCAGGAAACGGATTCGACGTGCATGGGATGAAGCCCGAAAAGAAGCGCCGCGACCAGGGCAGCCGTGCCGGCGCAGGAGGTCCATCCAACGTCCTTTTTTTCAGGACAGGCGGCCTTGAAAATCTCAAAGCTGAGGATGTAAAAAAGCCCCGTGTTAAGCGCGTGAAAGGCGATATTCGTGAAATGATACATGGCCGGGTTAAGCCCAAGTATCTGATAGTCTACAGCGTAGGAAATGATGGTGAGCGGAAGCCAATTCGCGAAATATGCGCTTGTCAGCACCCATTTAAAGAAGGCCGGACTCATTGTCTGGATGTGAAGGTTCTCATAGACGTAGAATTGGTCGTCCCAATTCACGAAGCCGCTTTGAAGGCTCGGCAGATATACAAGGAACGCAACCGCCCCGGCCAGCGCCGCCAGCCAATTTCTTGTGCCTTTTATGTTTGTCATTCGGGGACTACCTGACCTGTTCTTCAAAGACGGCTACTTCACAAGGTATGATCCGAGGGTCTCTCTGGAGCCTTCAAAAGCGGCGATGGTCTTGGCGCTCCACTCCGGCCTGACGGCATAGGCGGAGGGGTCTTTGTAATAAGCGTCCACGGACTCTCTTAAAACGCCGGTCATCGCGGCGACGTATGTCCGCGTCCTCTGACGGCCTTCTATCTTGAATGCCGCCACCCCGGCCTCTATCAGATCAGGGACTATCCTTAAAACGTTCAAAGACTCCGGGTCTTCTATGGCGTAGCCGGTCTTTCCGTCCGGCATGAGGTATCTGCCCTTGCAGCACGTTGGATACGGCGAGGATTCGCCCTTCGCGAGCCTGTTTAAAAGGACGTTATTGAGCGATATGGTCATGCCGCCGTCCGGAAGCCCGTTAAAGCGGACAAACCTTGACGGGGAGCAGACGCCTGAGGTGTTCGTCGACACTCCCGTGACAAACGACGAAAGGTAGCACCTGCCTTCGATGTTTATGCACAGTCCGCCGAGGGCAAAGACCTCTATCTCAACGTCCGTTCGCGCCCTGAGCTCCTTTATCTCGCCGACCGTCAGCACCCTCGGCAGGACGACCCTTTTTATGCCGAACTGTTTTTTGTAAAAATTTATGCTCTCGTAATTCGACGAGCTTGCCTGCGTGCTCAGGTGAAGGTTTGCGTCCGGATATTTATCGCGCGCGTACCTGAGTATGCCGAGGTTCGCTATTATCACCGCGTCCGCGCCGAGCCTTACGGCGCTGTCCACCGAGGCGTGCCACTTCGGGCAGGTGTCCATCTGGGGGAAGGTATTGACGGCGACGAAGAACTTCCTGCCCTTGTCGCGGACATACCTGATGCCGCTTTCAAGCTCCTTCAGGGTGAAGTTCAGCCCCTCGAAGTTCCTCGCGTTCGTGTCGTCGTTAAAGCCGAGATAGACCGCGTCCGCGCCGCTGTCCACCGCCGCCTTCAAGGAGGCGATGTTGCCCGCAGGGGCTATAATTTCAGCTTTTTGCATTTTTATAAAAACTCTACTGATGAGTGATAGCCACTATCTATCCGGATTCACAGCACACACCCCACCACTTGATACCGCGGCTCGGCGACATGACTGTGCATCGTAGTACCAACATTGAGTGCCGAAAGAAGTTACGACACAGAAAGGTGCATCACCAGAAGGCGGCCTCGCTTCTTCTTCATTGATGACACACGCACCTTGGCTGCCAACCGCTTGCAGGCAACTCTGGTAGTTGTAATAATAGCAATGCTTTCCATACGAAAAGACTGCGCAGAACGGTGCAGCAAACGCGTATTGTGGAAGAAATGTGGTCAACCCAAGCGCAAACATAACAAGTAATTTTATAAACCTCATAAAAATCTCCTTGCAAAATTAAGATTTTTTTCTTGACACCTTAAGGAATACAGGTTATGCTTATAGTATAAAATAAAGCTTAATTAATCCCCCATTGTTGCACTGCAACGATGGGATTATTAACTCCAAGGGGTTGAAAGGCAACTTTCAACCCCTTGGTCTTTTTATTTTTTACTGCCAGCAGCCTTTCAAATAATCCGCATCTAATTCAATAAACTTATCGCATATCTTCATTAATTGGCGCGAGTGCCCTAATTTAAAATAAGCATTCTCTACATGCTTGCCCATATCTTTTACGCCTTTTATAGCCTTGTCGAAATCTCCATCGCCTGAAATTAGGATTGCGGTGTCATAAAGATTCTTAAAGCCCATTATTAACATGTCTGTGGCGATATTTACATCTATTCCTTTTTCAGTACGAAAAATAATAAAATCTTTATTGTGGCATTTACTACAAGTATTTGTTCTTTCCCTTTGAACTAATTTACCAAGGGTAGTTTCCATGTATGGAACCCTGTCTAACATTTGAAAAAACTTTTGCTGATTTTTATATTTTTCCGGAGCTTCATTTTGATCAACTGGCACATTATAATAATAAGTCCTTATCAATTTTCTTCCGACTGACAGTTTTTGTAAACCTATCCCCATCGTCAAGACAAAAAAGAGGGTTGTATTTGGTGTAGAGGAGCCTGCACTGGTTTAGTCTCCGGGTCTTCCCTTAGCCGTCCTTCCTTGAAGTAGACCTCCCTCGGTGTCCGGTAGCCTAAGGACTCA
>JACRNL010000006.1 GCA_016234935.1 Deltaproteobacteria bacterium
GCTTGCCTGAAGACCTCCGAAGGGGCTACGATGAATTTCTTCCGATATCAAGATAGCTTTTGAGTCTAAGTGATGGAGAGAATAACCATAGAAACCATGTGTGCTAATTCAAAACTGTCTCAACAGAGGGGTTCACCCCACGCTATTGTAACCATTTTGTAACCGTCTTGAACATTGTGATATTCTGTAACCTTCCCGGAAGCCTTCCTTAGGTCGTCTTCGTTGACTATGTTGTGCCTTTCAAAGACGCTTCGTGTCTTGTGGCCCGATACCATCATGGCAACACGCTCATGGACTCCGGCCCTAACCATATTTCTAACCGCTGTTCTTCTGAAGTCGTGAAAAATTTTACCTGCAAGCCCTGTCTCTTTCAGCGCCTTTGCCCATGCGCCCCTGAAGTCCATTATGCGTTCTCCTTTCTCTCCGAAGAATACAAAGTGGCATTTTGAATACTTGCTATCCCTTTTAATGTCTTCTGGAGGCGCATGGCTTCAAGTAATTCTCCTTCCATGTAAATAACTCTTGACTCCCCGTTCTTCGTGTCTTCGGCCTTTAGGGTAATCTTGCCTTCTCTCAGATCAACATGTGGCCGCTGAAGAGAAAGAATCTCCTCTTTTCTCATCCCAGTAATATGATACATCCTCTTTAGAGCCGAAAGCTCGCGGTTGATCGTCCCGTTTTCCGCCCCTTCAGCTTGCCTATGTAGAATATACATCCTTATCCTGTCCGTGTTTATGTCTATGGCCTTTACGCCCTCAAAAAAAGCTTAAGGTGCTTGACGCTCCGCTCTGCCCTGTCCGGTAGACTTCTTGTCGTTTATCCTGTAATCGTTCAGAAAGTCCTCAGCAAGTTCGTCAAATATTACTCTCTCCACTCGTAGACCTGTAAACCTGTTTTCGGCTATCTGACCTTCACGGAGCTTAAGAAACCTCTTTGCATCGCTCTCCTTAATAGAGTGCATACTTTCATAATAGGCCTTTCCTGCCCGATAATACTTTATCCGGAAAGTAGCCCGTCTTTTGTAGATGCTGCCCATTAAGCTAACCTCCCTTTAGTTTTTTGGCACCTGCGGTGAGCAATGCTTAGAGCGTTCATTGTGCCTCAATTGCAAATTCACGGTAACTTGCTGCATTTAGCCCTTTAGCCGTGCGCAGCGCCTTTTTTTCAAAAAAGGCAGGTTGAATAAACCTGCCGATGTGTGGTAGAAAAGAGGTCTGGCGTGAACAGGCCGCTTTATCAGCCGCCACAAAAAAGGAGGTGCGTCACATGGGACTTCTTGAAGGAAAAAAAGGCGTCATATTCGGGGTAGCCAACGAACGCAGCATTGCGTGGGCGATAGCGCAAAGACTCAGCTCGGAGGGCATGGAGCTTGCTTTCACATACGCGGGAGAGGCCTTTGAAAAAAGGGTGACGCCTCTTGCCCGGTCGATAGGCTCGAAGATAATCCTTCCCTGCGACGTCACAAACGACGGCCAGATAGACGCTGTTTTCGAAACGCTTAAAAAGGAATGGGGCGGCCTTGACGCCCTCGTCCATTCCCTTGCCTTCGCGAAAAAGGAGGAATTAAAAGGAGAGTTCCTGAGCACCTCCAGGGAGGGCTTTGCCCTGGCCCTCGACGTAAGCGCCTATTCGCTCGTGGCGCTCGTAAAAAGGGCCGCCCCGTTAATGGAAGGGCGAGGCGGCGCCGTCATCACCCTTTCATACTACGGCAGCGAAAAGGTCATCCCGAACTACAACGTCATGGGCGTGGCAAAGGCCGCGCTTGAGGCAAGCGTCAGATACCTTGCCGCCGACCTCGGACCAAAGGGCATCCGTGTAAATACCATCTCCGCCGGGCCGGTCAAGACCCTCGCGGCGATGGGCATAAGCGGCTTTGGCGACATCCTCGGTTCAGTCGAGGCAAAGGCCCCGCTAAGGCGCAACATCACGCAGGAAGACGTCGCCGGAACGGCCCTGTATCTCCTCAGCCCGCTTTCAAGCGGCGTCACCGGCGAGATCATCTACGTTGACTCGGGCTATAATGTAATCGGGTTCTAACAGGCCGCCTCAAAGGCTCCGTCTGCTGCTCCCCGCTTAAAGCCTGCGGGGACATGGTTTGTTTATCGTTGCCGGACAGAATTTAAAAGAAACTAATGCGAATAATCGCAGACCTCCACATACACAGCAAATACTCAAGGGCGACAAGCCCGGACATGAACCTTCCGACCCTTGCCGGATGGGCGCGTATAAAAGGGATAGACCTCCTCGGCACTGGCGACTTCACGCACCCCGCGCACTTCGCGGACATATCGGAAAGGCTTGAGCCTGCCGGAAGCGGCCTTTTCGCCTTAAAGGATCAACCGGCCGGGGCAAAGCCGGTTCAATTCATGCTTACTGCCGAGGTGTCGAACATCTTTTCGCAGGGGGGCAGGACACGGAAGATACACAGCCTCATCTTCGCTCCCACACTTAAAGCGGCAGGCAGGATGAACGCGGCCTTTAGCCGCCTCGGCAATATCCGGTCAGACGGGCGGCCCATCTTAGGCTTTTCGGCCATAGACCTCTTGAAGATAGTCCTTGACGCCTCGCCGGACGCCATGCTCATACCCGCGCACGCATGGACGCCGTGGTTCTCCATATTCGGCTCTAAATCCGGCTTTGACTCCATCGAGGAATGCTTCGGAGGGCTTTCAAAACATATCCACGCGATAGAGACCGGCCTTTCGTCGGACCCGCAGATGAACTGGCGGCTTTCGGCCCTTGACAGGGTAGCGCTTATCTCAAACTCCGACGCCCATTCCCCGAAAAAGCTCGGCAGGGAGGCAAACGTCTTTGACTGCGCGATGGATTATTACGAGATTACGGATATTATAAAGAAGAAGGACAATAAAAGATTTTTATACACCGTCGAGTTCTACCCGGAGGAGGGCAAATACCACTCCGACGGCCACAGGAACTGCGGCGTGCTGCTCACGCCGGAAGAGACGTTAAAGGCCGGCAAGACCTGCCCGGTATGCGGCTCAGGCGTAACGGTCGGCGTCATGTCCCGCGTCAGCGAGCTTGCCGACAGACCCTCTGGTTTTGTCCCGCCAAATGCCATACCGGCAAGGCACCTCGTGCCGCTTGAGGAGATACTTGCCGAACTGCTTGATTGCGGCTCTGCCGCCAAAAAGGTAGCGGCGGAATATGCCAGACTGACCGAGGCCGCTGGCGGCGAATTCAGATTGCTGCTTGACCTCTGTGAGGACGATATAAAAAAAATCGCCGATGAAAAGACGGCCCTTGCCGTCATGAAGGTCAGGAGAGGCGAATTAAGCATCTCGCCCGGCTTTGACGGGGAGTTCGGCAGGATAAAGATATTCGGCAGAAACCCTGAGATCAAACCTGTTTCACCGGCGCAGGCCGCGCTTTTCTAACAAGTTGCGGAAAAACTCAAAATCTGGTCAGACTGCTCAAATCTTCCCATTGCAATAATAAAGACGCAATGGGAACCCAGCCAGATGCAAGGCGTCGAGGAGTGAGGAACGAGGCGCACTTTGTTGTGCGCCGCAGTGACGAACGACGAAGACAACGCCGCAGATGGGACTTTTTCAGCAGCCTGCTAAATACCAAATGTATAAAAAGATACTCATCTGTCTCGACAACTCCGATTACTCCACCGCGGCCATTGACATCGCCCTTAACATAGGGCGCGCGTCGAATGCGTCCGTCACCGGCTGCCACGTCTACGCGGCGCGGCTTCACGGCGCGCGCTTTGGCCAGATGGAAGAGGGCCTGCCGGCGAGATACCAGGACGAAAGGGAATTGGCGCGCCAGCGCGGCCTGCATTCAAGCCTTATCGAGCGCGGCCTGCGCGTTATCTCCGGCTCCTACATGTCCCCTCTGGAGGAAAAGGCGAAGGCCTTTGACATAAAACCCGTTTGCGTTCACAGGGAGGGGAAAAACTACGAAGAGATAATTAAAGAGGCGGATGAAGGCGGATACGACCTCCTTGTAATGGGCGCCTTGGGCCTTGGCAGGACAGACGCGAGCAGGATCGGCTCCGTAGCCGAGAGGGCGGCGCGAAAGGCGGACTGCGACATCCTTCTGGTCAGAGATACGGTCTTTACGCGCCCTTCAGACGGTAATATCGTCGCCGCGATAGACGGCAGCCCGAACTCCTTCGGCGCGCTTAAATGCGCCCTCTTTCTGTCCGCGGCATTCGGCCTTAAAGCCGGCGCAGTAAGCGCCTTTGACCCTGACTTTCACTACGCGGCCTTCAGGAGCATCGCCAATGTCCTGACGGATGAAGCCGCGAGGCTTTTCAAGTTCAAGGAACAGGAGATGCTTCACAGCGAGATAATAGACAAGGGCCTGCAAAGGATATATCAAAACCATCTTGACGCAGCCGGCGCATTTGCAAACCGGGAAGGCCGGAGCCTTTCGGCAACGCTTCTTTCAGGCAAGCCCTTTAACGAGATAATCAAATACGTTGAAAAAACCGCGCCCTTCATCCTCGCGCTCGGCAGGACAGGCGTCCACGCGGGCGAGGGACTTGACATCGGCAGCACGACGGAGAACTGCCTGCGCGAAGCGCCTTGCAACGTACTGATCTCCAGACGTGAATTCACGCCTGAGACTTCGGCCCGGTCTTCGTCCGGCCCGGTCTGGACCGAAGAGGCCGAAGAGATACTGCTGCGCATCCCTCCCATCGCGCGCGCCGTGGTAAAAGGCATAGTCAACGACGCCGCTAAAAAAGCGGGCGCGGTTGAAGTAACCGCCTCTTTCATGCGCAGGGTAAGAAGCTCCCTCGGAGAATTTTAATGAACGCCGCGCCTCCGGCATTGCCATTTCTTATTTCATGGAATCTGACAAGACGCTGCAACCTGAAGTGCGCGCACTGCTATCTCGACTCTGCCGGGATGGCGGGCGCTGACAATCTTTCCACGGATGAAGCCCTTCGTTTCGTTGACGAAATCGCGTCTTTAAACCCGCGCGCAATGCTTATCCTCACCGGCGGAGAGCCGCTTGTCCGGACCGACCTCTTCGAGATAGCCTCCCGCGCCTCATCGCGCGGACTGATGGTAGTTCTCGGCACGAACGGCACGCTCATGAACGGCGCCGTTGCAAAGCGGCTGATAGAAAGCGGCATAAAAGGCGCGGGCATAAGCCTTGATTCCGCTTCTCCCCTTTTTCACGACCGCTTCAGGGGTGTTGACAACGCATGGGACAACGCCGTGCGCGCGGCGGATATCCTTCGCGCGCACGGCGTTGACTTTCAACTGCAATTTACCGTAACCAGGGGAAATAAAGAAGAACTGCCGCGGATAATCGAACTGGCCGCCCAAAAGGGCGCGCGGGCTGTAAACGTATTTTTCATGGTCTGCACCGGCCGGGGGCAGGAGATGACCGACCTTGGGCCGGAAGATTACGAGGCCGCGCTCTCCTATCTCGCAGAGGCTGAAGATGAATGGAGGGGAAGGCTGATCGTCCGCGCGCGCTGCGCGCCGCATTTTTTGAGGATAGCCGGACAGACTGACCCTGAAGGCCCGCTCCATAAAGGCGCTGCGTCAGGCTGCATTGCGGCGTCCTCTTATCTGCGCATATCTCCTGAAGGCTTTGTCACCCCGTGTCCTTACATCCCGCATAACGCGAAAAGCCCCAACCTCAAAGACATATCCCTGCGGGAGATATGGGAGACTGACGAGACATTCCTTTCCCTCAGAAGCCCGTCGTTAAAGGGCAGATGCGCGCGGTGTGATTGGGAAAAGCTCTGCGGCGGCTGCAGGGCGCGCGCGTTTGCTCATTCAGGCGACCTGATGGCAGAAGACCCGTGGTGCTCATACGACCCTGTAAAGACAAAGACTGTGAAGGGAAAAAATTCGAACGACGCGCCCGTCTGGACGTCTGACGCTGAAAAGCGGCTTGAGGGCGCGCCTTTTTTTCTTCGCTCCATGATAAAGGCAGGGCTTGAACGGTACGCAAAGGCAAAAGGCTTACGCGAAATAACGCCGGAGATGATGAAGGAGCTGAGAGAGAAGGTCTCGCTGCCAAAGGAAGGACATGGGCGCGGATAAGGAAAACGTAAAACCTAAAAGAGGCGCAGGGCGGCAGTTCTTCGGCTGCGTGCTTTTGTCCCTCGCTATCCTCAACGGCGCGCTCGCAGTCAAGGGCGGGGCCGCCCCGGATGCCTTTGTCTATCCGCTCGCGGCGGCCGGCGCCGCCTTCCTCATAAGCGGGCTTGCCGCTTCGAGGCAATAACGCCTTAAAATATCTAACCGCCCCGCACGCTCCTTAACAGCAGCAACTCTCCGAGGAATACAAAGACAGCCGCGCCAAACGGCCAGAGCAAAGGCCCGAACCACGAATAGCCACCGGCGCCCTTTTCAGGCATGAGCGCAAGCCACTGCCATGTCGTCATGACGTGGCGCGCCCCCCTCTCGCCGTTGGAGCCGTCCCACGCCGCAAAGGCAACGGGGATGAAGCTGCCCGCCTCAAGGCGCGCATCATTGCCGGCATCTTCGCTTAGCGCGCGCTTCATCACCACGCGCCAAACGCCCCTGTCGTAAACGCCGTATGCCTCCGGGCGCGCGCCTTGTTCATCCACGGGCTTTATGTTGAAGCCCTTTGCCTTTAAAATCCGCGCGGTCTGGCCGCTCTTCCACAGATAAATATTCACCGGCACGTTGGGCTGTCCCATGCCGAAGTGCGGCCTGCCGGCTCCGGGGGTTTCATTGTATTTTTCCGGAAACTCAACTGCCACGGCGTCTTCAAAGAGCTCCCCTTCGGCCATCCCCGCGGACTTCGCGTCTCCGGGTATGCTGCGAGTGGGGTCGTCCCACTCAAGAAGGAGCGCGGCCTCCCTGCCGTTATATAGCGCCTTTACGGAGATGGAATCAAGCGTCGGCTTGAAGAGCCTGTCACCCGCGATTATCTGCGGGGCGAAAAGGAAGCTCGCGTGCCGGGCGAGCGCCCAGGCGGCGTCATCGGGCTTATCCGGCAGCCGGCCTGCCACGCGCACCGCCTTTATTACACCGTCCGCACCCGGCCTTTTGTCAGGTTCATTTAATGAGGCCGCGTAGTTGGCCACATCCCACCGCTCGGCGCCGCTCAGCATCTTCCTGCTCTTTGGGTCGGCAAAAGACGGCATTTGAGTGCCGTGTATGCCGGCGGTTATCCGCGTGTAAATCCCCTCGGCGGTATCGCCGGCCCTGAAGGTCCAGCCCTTTGTCAGATTTCTTGGCCATGTCCTTTGGCCCCAGTCATCTTTGAGTTTTTTCGCGGCGTCCCCCCTGCCCGCCTCTCCGTGGCATTCAGCGCACCTGTCTGAAAATAAGTTCCTGCCGCGCTCCAAGCCGTCTTTGTCAGGCGCCGCGCGACCCGACAGGTCAATCGGCGGCTTTTTTGCGTCTTCCATTTTGCCGAAGGTCTTTATATAGGAGCTGACGGCACGTATGTCGTCATTGCCAAGCACATCGCCCCAGCCGGGCATGGACGTGCCGCTCATGCCTTTATCTATCATATTGTAAAGGTCGCCGTCCGACGGAGAAGGCTCGTCAAACGGCGTCGTCTTCCATTTAAAAACCCCCCACGTGAAGTCGCGCGGCGCAGGGTTTAAAAATTCGGCCGCAGGGCCGTTTCCAGCTCCGTCCTTGCCGTGGCACCACCAGCAGCGTCTTTCATAAATATCTTTGCCCCTTGCAGCCGCGCTTTTTTCATCGGCTATGGCTTCTTCAATCAGGCCGCCGCGCCGGGCGAACTCGGAGCGCGACAGGCGCGGCGAGACGCCGGCGTAATCGTACAGAAAGAGTATCGTCCGCCAGAGCTCGTCTTCATTTAAGCTGTTTTCCCACGCGGGCATCGCCGAACTCTGCGGGGCGGCCTCCTTAGGCAGGCCCGGCCCGCCTTTAACCAGGCGCCAGAATACATATGACTCCTTCAGCTGGGCGATGGTATCCTGACCGGTGAATGGAAGCGGCGGCGGGCTGAAGGAGCCTGCGTAATGGCCCCTTCCGTCGAGCTTCGCGCCGTGGCAGAAAAAACAGTTCTTGAAGTAAATGACGCCGCCCTCCTTCACAAGCGCCCGAAACCTCTCAGGTTCATTTTTTTCAAGGGCGCGAAGCGGGTTTTCAACTTCAGCCATGTTGAAATTTTTACCGTACGCGGCAAACGCCGCCGGAGGCGCGGGGTGGACAGTCCTTAATTCCATCGGCGCTTCAATGCCAGGATTTACGACGGCATAGGCGCAAAAGGCCGCTATTACCGGGACCACGGCAAAAACAATATTACGCAAAAACTTTTTGGACGGCTCTTTAAGCAGGGCGGCCAAAGGAGAAACAAGCTCCCCCGCACCCTCGTCCGTTATCGTCATGACGAGGAGCGTCATCACCATCGCAAAGAGCATGTATAACGTCATGAGGCTTACAGGAATGGGCCTGGCAAGCAGCCATCCCGGCGCGCTGAACAGGACATATGCGGCTATGACGGCCAATGCGAATTTAAGGAGCGCCGGAATCTTCATGCGTAAGTGGTTTCAACCTCGGCCCCCGTCCGTGCCGGACAGAAGGATAATTAAAAAACAGGTCATGACGATAAGTCAACATGACCCCTGAAAATTATTTGGAAGCAGCCTCTTTACCCGGCGCGATGACCGTCACCGGAACGCCGGCCCTTTTCTGAAGAAATGCCGTCACAGCCTTTATTTCCACGTCGCCGAGGCCGATGGCGCCGCTTGAGACGTCCGGCATGGGGCTTGCCGTGTCGTTCGTGCCAGCCACCCCGTATCCGGCCACCACGAAAGCGGACGGCCTGACCATTGATTCGTAGATATACTCTTCTGCGTTGGCGGCGCCGCCTTTGTAGCGTCTGTCCTTTATCCTCTCAGCGGCCCTTACGGCGATATCGTCAAGCAGCGGGGCCCTGCCGCCCGTGGGGTTATGGCACAGGGCGCAGGCGCCCTTGCCGCCAAAAACCTTTTCTCCCAGCAAGACAAGCTCATCCTCGGACGCCGGAGGCCGGGCAGCGCTGTCTTCTTCATGGCTTTCGGTGGGGATGGACGGGACGTAGACAACCGCAAGCAGAGTGTATACGCCTATGACAACGAGGCCGAAGACCGCCATTTTCAGAAAATTATTCATGACCGTTGTCTTTGCCGCCGGTAAGGCGGCTCAGCCAGAAGATGAAGATTATCACCGCCATGAAGATCACCGTGCCGCTGGAGACGACCTTCGCGGCGTAGCCTATCGCCGGAGTGAATGCGTCCGGCGAGCCGTCTTTCATTATTGAAAACACATGCCACCTGCCGCGTATGGCTGAGCGCACGTAGCCCATCAGCCCCATAAGCCATGTGAACGAAACGGCAAGCAGAAACAGCGCGTACTGGCTCCTGGCGGGCATCTTCCCCCACTCAAACGGCCCCGATGAGACCGAGTTTTTAAAGATGCGCGATTCGATAATCACCGAAACCGCAATTACCGAAATGGTCGTCGCCACCTGCGCGGCCGAGGAAGACACCTTGTAAACGGTGTTCGTAAAGTAGCCGTAATAAACGCCCAGAAAAACGATGTTCACGACGCCCGCGGCAAAGAGCGCGGCCTCGGCGGCATCGCCGGTTTTCGCCCATTTGACGACGGACGTCTTTCCGGCCCTGCGGTAAAGGAGAAAGCTCAGATAGGTGAATATCAGCATGATGTTCACCGCCGTATTTTTCGCGGGCATAAGGCCGAGCGGGCCGAGGAGGGGGTGGTAGGGCCCGCCGAGGGCCTTCATCTCCGATGGTCTCAGTATCAGCGTGTGCGGGGTGAACCAGACGAGAAAGCAGGCGAAAAGGACGAAGGCTATGTACTTAACGTATTTCAGATACCTCTGGCCGCCGGGGCTTCGAAGCATCCCGCACCAGAGGTAGTAGTTCGCCGAAAGGAAGAGAGCGCCGATAATGACCGCCTGTATGATAAAGAGCCACCCGAACGACCCTCCCATGAGGGTTATCCCCATCTGCTGGCTGTAGCCGTATATTTCCGCGGTGAGCCAGTATCCTGCGAACGGCAGAGGCAGAAGAGCGGCGATGGATATGAAGCTCGCCGTGTATCCCATCCAGTCGTAGCGCGCCCGTTCCTTTTTCGTGCGCGCGCTTAGAAAGCTGTATGCCGCATAGGCCCCGACAATGGACGCGCCGTAGGAGACGTTCGCGATAAACCTATGGACGTTCATCGGCATCCAGAGACGGTTTTGCACCGCGTGCCAGACGTTGCCGTCAAAGACGCCCGCCGGGTCCACGCCCGACGGAGACATCATGAAGGTCGCCCACGCGTTGGCGATGAACATCAGCGCCGTGCCGGACAGGTTCAAAAGAAGGCCGACGCCGAGGTGCAGCAACTTAAGATCGCCTGACTTCATCGCGTGCCAGCCGTAGTAGTAAATATACAGACACGCGCTCTCAACTAAAAAGAGTCCCGCGTATATAAGCATGGAGCCGCCGAAGATTGCGGTCAGGTAGCTTAAAAGGCCGGGATAAAAGACGATAAGGCTGAAAAGGAACAGACCGCCGGTAACGGCGGTTATGGAATAGGCCGTAAGGCTGACGCGTATGAATTCGTAGGCCATCCGGTCGTAGCGCCCGTCCTTTCTGACGATGCCCGCAAACTCTATGATAAAGACGAATATAGGAACCGCCAGCACAAATGCCGCAAACCACAGGTGCATCTGCGCCGCCAGCCATACGGCAAGTCTTGGGTTAACGCCGTTCATCTGCGGGTAATCCCCTGCCTTCAGCCTCTTTGCGGAGGGAAAGGCAAAGGCAGGCTTCACGCCGCCCTCGGCCGACGCCTGCGCGTCTACGGAGTAATCAAAGACAGGCCCGGCCCCTTGAAGGGGTTCGGCCCCTTGAAGGGGTTCGCCCCCTGCATGGGACGGCAAAAGAGGCAGGAACAAAAAGACAAAGAGTAAAACGAAAGATAAAAAGGCGGAGCTTTTCTTCATTTAACCTCTGAAGATAAACGAAAGTCCCAGCGCGTTCAGGATAAGGACGTCCATTATCAGGAACAGGGCCAGAAAAACGGCAACGGCCGCGATAAATGAGACGGCAAACCTCACAGGCAACTCCATCTGATTAATTTAAACATGATGCAATTGACAAACCGGGGCATATGGCATATTCTTTTTGACATGATAAGTATCGGAAAATTCAAGGCCGGAACCGTAGATATATTAATATTTTCAGGCGCGTTTGTAAACCTTGCAGTGATAGCCCTGATACTCGTAAAATACCTCTTCTGAAGGCAGCTTCCCTCCTTGAAAACCGTGACCCTTGGAAAAAGGATAGCAGGAAAAAAGGTCCTCGTGCTCGGCATAGGCAACATCCTCATGACGGACGAGGGGCTTGGCGTGAGGGCGCTTGAGGCCGTCAGGGACGGCTATTGCCTGCCGCCGGGCGTCCGGTGCGTTGACGGCGGCACGATGGGGCTTGCCCTGCTTGAGTACATAAAAGAGTTTCCATCCGTCATAATCATAGACGCGCTGAAGTCCGGCTCCAGACCCGGAACTATTTTAAGAATATGCGGCAAAGACATTCCCGCCTTTGCCGGTCTCCGTTCATCGGCGCACGGCCTCGGCGTAAAGGAGCTGATAACCCTTGCTGAATTCGAAGGGGTTGAACCCCCTGAGGGGGCTCAGCCCCTTCAAGGGGCATGCCCGAACGTTACCGTCACCGGCATGGAGCCAAAGGACGTCTCACCAGGGCTTGTGCTGACGCCGCTTATAAAAAAACGGCTTCCTTCGCTGATTAAGACGATTATAAAGGAGCTTCGAAGGCTCGGCGTTATTCTGGAGGAAAAATAAGTCCGTGCATGAGATGACGATGATGAAAGGCATAATCATGGCTGTAAGGGAAGTGATGAGAAAAGACAGGCTCAAGACCCTTACGAGCCTCAAAATAAAGGTCGGCGAACTTGGCGCCGAGGAGACAAGGGCGCTTGAGTTCGCATTCGAGGTCTGCCTTAAAGAGGCGCGGATGAAACCGGCGCGCCTGGACATCATTAAGGCGCCGATTACGGCAATATGCTCCGGCTGCGGGAAGAAGCTGCGCGTATCCGGATTTCATCATGAGTGCCCCTCATGCGGGTCAAACGGCATCAAGGATCTTTCAAGCGCCGAGATGGAGATAATCTCGATGGAGGCGGAGCCGTGAAACATAAGTAACGGTTATCAGTTATCCGTTATCCGTAAAAACAATCCTTAACCGAAACCGATAACTGATAACCGGCAACCGATAACCAGTTTTTCAACAACCAGACTCAGAAGTCAACTCGTATCGGCAATATCACGGTCGTAATGCCGTTCCACTGGAGCCTTCTCTGGATGGCGAAGGCCGTTTCGTTGTGGAGAAATCTGTGATAGAACTTCTCAAGACGGAAGGTAAGCTGGCCTGTAAAGACCGTTGACGTGCGAAACTCGTTTTTGACCTTCTTGCAGAGATCTACGGCCTCCTGAACCACGTCGGTGCCGGTGGACTGGCGGTATTCCGCGGGAATGCCCATCTTCCTTGCAAACTCGACGTATTTTTCAAGCGACGCCTTGGTGGAGGCCTCAAGGTTATTCACCTCTTCCAGCCCTTTAAACGTGCCTGAATCGATGACCGAAACAGACACGAATATGACGTTTTTATATACGTTCGGGAAGTTCTGCACAACGGCTAAAAAGGTGTGGACGCCGAAGCCGTTGAAGTTGTTCACGAGCTGTATGGCGGTGGTGGACTTTGGATTCAGCGGATCGATGTTCATCTTGCCGCTCACGGGGATGCTCTTTAAAAAGGCGTCGAACTTGCGCATCTCGACGGTCAGCTTGTCGTAGTGGTTTTTTATGAGATAGCACAGGCCGATTACAACGGAAGTTATCAGGAGCGTTACCCAGCCGCCCTCCGTGAACTTCTCGTAAAGCGTGACCACGAGGATGGTCATGCAAAGCGCCAGACCTATTAGATGGACGCTGATGTGCTGCTTCCATTGTTTGTCCTTGCCGCGGTTCTTCATGAAAAAGCGCGCCATGCCGTAATTTGAAAGGGAAAATGTCACGAACACGTTGATGGAATACATGATAACCAGTATCGAGACCGAGCCGTGCGTGTAGAACAGGAGCAGGAGCGCCGAGACGCCCATCACCAGCACGCCGTTATGCATGGTCAGGCGCTCCGAAAGCGCGGAAAAGCGGTGCGGTACCCATGAGTCAACGGCCATGTTGGACATGACCCTTGGGCCGTCTATGAAACCGGCCTGCGCCGCAACGAGAAGGAGCGCACCTTCCGCGAATATCGTAATGAAGGACAGCGGCCCGCCCATCATCCATGAGCCGAAGGTGGCGTCGGCAAGCGTGGCGTTAAGGGTCTTCCCGGCAACAGGCGACACCCTTAAAAGCAGGTAGGACAAGAAAAGACCGGCGGCGGTAAAGGCCAGTGACGTCGACATATAGAGCATCGTGCGCTTTCCGGTCTGAACGCGCGGCTCCCGCATTATCTGAAGGCCGTTGGATACGGCCTCTATCCCGGTATACGTGCCGCCGCCCAATGAATACGCCCTGAGAGCAAGGAGCAATATGCCGAAGACGCCGATAGTGGCTGCGTCGCGGTTTAATCCCGTGTATATCTCGGCCGGCAGGGGCGCGATGCGGTCAAGGTTGCCGAATATGCCGCTGAGTATTAAAACAAGATGTGTCGCTATAAATACGGCGAAAATGGGGGCCATGACAATGATGGACTCCTTCACCCCTCTGATGTTTAAAATTATAAGAAAGATTATAAGGATGGCCCCGACCATGACCTTATACTTGTGAAACTCAATCGGCAGGAAGCTGAAAGTTGCATCAACGCACGCCGCTATCGAGATGGTGATGGTAAGAACGTAATCCACGAGCAGGGCGCAGCCCGACACCACCCCGGCCTTCTCGCCTATCATGTGCGTGGCGACTATATAACCGCCGCCGCCGTGCGGGAAGTGTTCTATTATGCGCGAATATGCGTATGAGATTATAAATACCGTAAGGGCCGTGGCAATGGCGAGAAAAACGGCAAGGTAGGCGTGCTCGCCAAGGGCGCGGAATGCCTCTTCAGGGCCGTAGGCGGAGGACGAAAGGCCGTCCGCGCCAAGGCCTATCCACGCAAGCAAGGGGAACAGGGCCATCCTGTGGAAGATGGACGGGTCGTGTATATCCTTGGCTTTGCCGAAAAGCCTGCGGTAGAGTTTATCGAAAAAGCCTGGTTGAACCTCAGGAGGATTCATGTTTATTTGCTTAAGAACAACCTCGCAACCGTATTTTTAAAAATCCCTTACATTAATCATAAAACATAGCACAAAGCCGTGAATGAGAAAAGTATTTTTATAGCCAGTCCATAGCTTAACGTCGGCAAGCGGCTGGCCGTTAGAAATGCAGCTTAAAAAATGCAATTTTGATGCCGCCCGTCAGAAGCAGGAATACGCGCCAAAACCTGCGTCTTTTGCCGGTTTTTGCATGTAGCAACCGGCGTGATGCCTAATTATCAGGCATCACATGCTTGTAAATTAAGCTGCCGTGAAGATAATGGCGCGCTTTTTCATCATTGCTTTTTTTCTTTAAGCATGTCCTCGAATGTCTCTATCGGGGAGCGTATCTTTTTATAATAATCGCAATACGCATTGACGGGGCACTCATCGCAGGCCGGGTTTCTCGCGGTGCAGGTCTTTCTTCCGTGCTGGATGAAAAGGCGGGTCGTCTTTGTCCATCGCCTTTGCGGTATTATAGCGCAGAGGTCTCCTTCTATCTCATCCGGATCTTCGGCAGCGGTGAGGCCGAGCCTCTGGGCGACTCTTTTTACGTGCGTGTCAACCGCAAGCGCCTGTTTGCCGAAGGCGTTGCCGAGGATTATATTCGCCGTCTTTCTGCCGACGCCCGCAAGGGAGGTAAGCCCTTCAAGCCTGTCAGGGACCTTGCCGTGAAACTCGTCCATTATCCGCGCTGAGCAGGCCTTTATGCTTTTGGCCTTGTTCCTGAAGAAGTTTACCCGGCTTATGGCGGCCTCTATCTCAGGCAAACCGGCCGCGGCAAAATCGCGCGGCGTCTTATATTTCTTAAACAGGGTTTCGGTGACTTTGTTTACGAGCTTGTCGGTGGCCTGAGCGGAAAGCATCGTGGCGATGAGGAGTTCAAAGGGGTTTTTGTGGACAAGGGCGATTTGGACGTTAGGGAACTCTTTTTCAAGTATGTCAAGGCATCTTGCGGCCTTTTCAGATATGTCCATTTAAGATACCGCGCGCAACAACTGCAATGGTCAATACGTCCTGTCTATGACAAAATCGGCCACGGCGATGAGGGCCATGTTTTCAAGGTTCGGCTCGAATATGCCGAGGTTTTTCTTAGCCCCCTCCACGTACGCGCGCGCCTTCTCAAGCGTGTAGTCTATGCCGCCGTGGCGGTTTATGACGGTAATCACGTCGTTAAGACGCTGGCCGGTAATCTCATCGGCGCCGATGGCGGCCTTTATGATATCCTTCTCTGCGGCGGAGCTCTTTTTGTAGGCATAAATAAGCGGAAGCGTGACCTTGCCTTCCCGCAGGTCGTTGCCTACGGATTTTCCGAGGTCTTCATCCGTCGAGGTGTAGTCCAGGCTGTCGTCCATGAGCTGATAGGCTATGCCAAGCCCCATGCCGTAGCTTGCGAGGGCGACCTCTCTTTCAAGGTTGACCTCTCCGAGGATAGCCGCAAACTGCGCCGAGGCTGAAAAGAGCACGGCGGTCTTGCTCGTTATGACGTCAAGGTACTCTTTTTCGGTGATGTTTATATCGCCGTGCTTTAAAAGCTGCATGACCTCGCCCTCGGCCATGCGCGCGGCGGCCTGAGAAAGCACCTTCAGTATCCGCTCGTTGCCGTGCGTTACGGCCAGGGAGAAGGCCTTTGACAGCATATAATCCCCCACGAGGATGCTTGCCCCGTCGCCCCAGATGGTGTTGGCCGACGCCGCGCCCCTTCTGAGGCTGGAGTTGTCGACCACGTCGTCATGCAGGAGCGTTGCCGTGTGTATGAACTCGATCACGCCGGCAATCTGGGTGTGCCTTTCGCCTTTATACCCGCACAGGCGCGAAGCCAGGAGCATGACAAGCGGACGAAACCTTTTCCCGCCGCTTGTGAGGATGTATTCCCCGACCTTGCCTACGAGCCACACATCGGAGTTGAGGTTCTTTTTGAACCCGTCATCCATCATTTTTATGTCGTCTTTTATAAGATCAAAAACTTCCTGAATATGCATGACCTTTCCGTTCAAAACTGCGCCTTTATTGCCGAGAATATCTCAAAAAAATATGCCATGATGTTACCCCATATGCGCCGTTGTGTCAAAACATTTTAAAGGTATTTCCAGCTGTTTTCCGTCTGCCCGGCAAGTTGCATTGAATATAAGGGCGCCTTCGCATATTTCACCCATGGAAAACGTGAAGCGGCCCTCAGGCAGGACGCCCGCCCGCCGTGAACACCGCAAAAGGCGCGCGCGCCCCCCGCTCCCCGATAGAGACATTCGAGGACGTGTTAAAACGTGCGAGGGCAGGCTTTCCGTGCTTTTTGCCGGCCTCTTTCGCGCCGTTTGACGAGACAATATCCAAAAGTCTCTTTCTTGCCGTCTCCACGGCCAACGCCCCGGCGTCCACGCCGAGCCAGCGCCTTCCCATCTTTTCGGCAACGGCAAGGGCCGTGCCGGAACCGGCAAAGGCGTCAAGGACGATATCTCCCTCTTTTGAAGACGCGGCAATTATGCGGGAAAGCAGGGCCTCCGGCTTTTGCGTGGGGTAGCCTGTCTTTTCGTTTGACGGCATGTGCATGGCGTCGCCTATGTCGTCCCAGACGTCGCCTACGAGCTTATCCTCGACCAGACAGCCGCCGTCTTCACGCAGGAAATATTTTATGCGGATATTGCCGTTTTTAGTGGTGTGGATGCGCCCTTCCCTTGAAAGCGTCTCGATGCTTTTATCCGTGTAGTCCCCCCTTGGAGAGGTCTTGAACCACCGCCCCTCGGCGTCCTGTCTGAAGCCTGATGCGCCCTTTTTAACCCTTTTTTCGATGAGCATCCGGTTAAAGACGTGTCTATCCCCCTTTTTATACCAGAGGATGATATCGTGGTTTCTGGAGAACTGCCCTGATACGGCCTTCGCGCCCCTGCCGCCGTAGTGCCAGATGATGTCGTTCAGAAAGTTCTCCTCGCCAAATATTTCGTCCATTAACGCCTTTACGTAGTGCGCCTTTTTCCAGTCAAGGTGCGCGTAAATAGACCCGTCTTCCGCAAGCAGTTCGCGGAGCAGTAAAAGCCTCTTTCTCATGAACTCTATGAAGGCCGAGCCTGTTATCCTGTCGTCATAGGCCTTCCTGCCGCCCTTTGTCTTAAACCCCAAATTCGTTGAGAACGGCGGGTCTATATAAACAAGCCTCACGCCGCTTGAGCCGTCAGCGTTCCGTATCTTCCCCTCCACTTTCATATTAAGAAGGGTCTTTAAAACGCCGAGGTTGTCGCCCTCCACGAGCATGTTCTGCCACGCCCCCTGAAGGGGTTCAACCGCCCGCCCTCCGCAGAGACGCCCGCCATGAACAGGGGACTCCGAAACCAGCCTGAGCCGCGCAGCCTTCGTATGCGCGATGACATCCTCCGGCAATGTTTTGCCGGCATACTGTATTTCATATTCCCGTTTCAACAATACCGGCTCTCTCTTTTTCATGCGGGGGACGGTCATATCCGGTATTCTAATCCAAAAAAGCGGATTTTACAAACCCGGTAAAATTTGCTTGATTTATGCACCCCGATATAATATTTTTATATATTGCGTTAAACGACAGGGGGCTTATTCGCATGAAGCCATACAGACTCCATATCTTCGTATGCCAGGGCAAAAGGTGCGCGGCAAGGGGTTCCGAACAGACCCTTGAGACTCTTAAAGAGCGCATAAAGAGCGAAGGGATAAAAGACGTGAAGGTCTCAAAGAGCGGATGCCTCAAGGTCTGCAAGGAGACGGACGCCGAAGGAGAGCTCTGCCCGGCCGCGGTAGTCTACCCGGAAGGCGTTTGGTATCAAAAAGTAACCGCTGACACGGTGGACGCCATCGTGAACGAACACGTCAAGAAGGGCGCAATTGTGGAAAAGCGCCTTCTTTTTAAGCTGACAAAATGAAAAAAATCTCCCTTATAGTCTGTCTTCTTGCCATTATACCGCCTTCATACGCATTTTCAGCCGGGGCGAAGATAGCGATACTTCCCTGGAAGGTGAACTCTGCGGAGAACCTCGACTATGTGAAGGATGCCATGCCGGACATGCTCTCATCAAGGGTCGGCGCCGGAGCGTCCGTCGAGGTGCTGCGCTCCGACGTTGTCAAGGACGCCGCCGAGGCCGAGCGCAAGTCCGGCGAGATAACCGAAGCCGCTGCCGCAAGCATCGGCAGGAAACTAAAGGCCGATTACGTCCTCTATGGAAGCCTCACCGTCTTTGGCGCGGCCGCAAGCCTTGACGCCAAATTTTTGAATGTAAAAGACGGCACCGTAACGCCGTTTTTCGCCAAAGGCGCAGGCATTGATTCCGTGATAGGCATGGCGGACAAGCTCTCCGCCGACCTGCTCTCGGCGCTTTCACCCGCGCCCGCGCAAAAGCCTGTTTTGACGCCCTCCACTGAAAAAACGCTGCCCTCACCGGAGCTTTTAAAGCCCGCCCAGACCCCGATGGAAGAAAACTCATTCATAATAAAACCAAAGGACACCGGGTTTCAAAAGGCGCTTTGGATGAGCCAGCGGATGTCCGGAGAATTCATCGCGATGGCCGCGGCGGACATTGATAAAGACGGAACAAAGGAATTATTCCTCCTTAAAAACTCAAGCGTGGTCATCGCGCGGCTGACAAACGGCAAACTCGACGTCGTCAATGAACTGGCAAACGACGGCCCGGATCAAAACATCGCCATAACGGCATTTGACGCGGACGGCGACGGCGTGCCTGAAGTCTACGTCTCAGCCCTGCGCAGGGGCCAGCCGTCAGGCTTCGCCATCGAATTCAAGGATAACGGCTTCAAGGCGACTCAGGCCGGCATCAAATGGGCCATGCGGACGGCGCATGCCGGAAAAGATATCGTGCTCATAGGACAGAAGTTCAGAAAGAGTGACGGGTTTTACGGCGCCCTCCGCTTATTAAAGAAACAGGGCGCGGAAATAGTAGACGCCGGACCTTTCGAGGCGGTCTCGCCGGGTCTGCCGGGAAGGCTCAACCTCTACCGCTTTGAGGTCATTCGCGGCGCGAAAGATAATATCCTTGCCGCGCTTGACGACAGGGAATATCTCCGCCTTTACAAAAAGGACGCGGACGGAAAATGGGAGCAGTTCTACAAAAGCATGGACTTTTACGGCGGCACGCTCGACATGGTAAATACCGGCGATGAAGACCTCCCTGCGCTAGGCGACCAGGAATTTTTCACCGTTGCGGGCAGGTTCTTTGTAGACGACCTGAACAATGACGGAAAGCAGGAGCTTGTGATAAAAAGGAACATCCCCGGAGGGCTCGGACGCTACGCGAAGGTGGCGCGCTCATTCACGAGCGGCGCGATTGTCAACCTTTCGCTTGAAGGCATTGACGACGCGGGCAGCGAAGCAAGCATCCTTTCCGAGAACTGGCGGACAAAAGAGGTCAGCGGCTACATAGCCGACTTTTTTATTGACGACCTTGCAGGCGACGGACGAAGACAGATGTTCATGCTGATCGTCGAAGGCACAGGCGCGTTTGCCGGCAACATAAAAAGCTATATACTTTTAAACAAAATGGCCTTATAATTATTACCCATCTTAAATGCCCAGCCTTATCCCTGCCTTACACAAAGACATGGCGGTGTAGCTCAGTTGGCAGAGCAGGGGTCTCATAAGCCCCGCGTCCGTGGTTCGACTCCACGCACCGCCACCAGTTACTTTCTTTTTCGAGAAAAAGAAAGTAACCAAAGAAAAAGCATAGTTAGCGCCCGCCATCAGCATGCCTGTAATGCGCCTTTCTGACTCAGCCGCTTCCCAATAAGCCTTTGCTCTCCGCAACGGATAAAAATAAAAAAGATTTAAAAACTCCCTCACAACAAGCAGAGATAATATTTTTTGGCAAACCTAATCCCTCGGCACCGCCAGCATCTTGTCGAGCGCGGCCTTGGCCTTCAGCCTTATTGCCTCCGGCACGGCAACGACGTTCTTCATTTCTTTTAAACTCTCAAGCACGTCTTCAAGGGTCGTCAGCTTCATGTTCGGGCAGATGAGGACTTTTGATGCGATGATGAACTTCTTTTCCGGGTTTTCCTTGCGCAGGCGGTAGAGGATGCCCATCTCCGTGCCGACGATGACGGTCTTTGCAAGGGTCTCGTTTGCGAACTTGTACATGCCGGAGGTCGAGCAGACGTGGTCGGCGAGCCTTACCACGTCCGGGTGGCACTCCGGATGGCAGACAAAGACAGCTCCGGGGTTGGCCGCTTTTACCTTGCTGACCTCGGCAGCGGTTAATCTTTCGTGCGTGGGGCAGTAGCCGTGCCACCACTCCATCTTCTTTTTCGCGGTGAGCGAGACGTAATGGGAAAGGTTCTTGTCCGGTATCATGTAGACTCTGTCGGACTTGACGGAATTGACCACGCGAACGGCGTTGGCGGAGGTGCAGCAGATGTCGCTTAAAGCCTTCACGTCCGCCGTGGTGTTGACGTAGGCCACCACGGGCACGCCGGGCCGTTTGGCCTTTTCCTTTATTAAATCCTCAGGCGTTATCATGTCGGCCATGGGGCAGCCCGCGTCCATGCGCGGCAGTATGACGGTCTTATCCGGAGAGAGTATCGCGGCGCTCTCGGCCATGAAGCGCACGCCGCAAAAAACGATTACCTTCGCAATGGAGTCTGCCGCCTCCTGACTGAGGGCAAGAGAGTCGCCCGTGATGTCGGCAATCTCCTGTATCTCGTCACGCTGGTAATTATGCGCGAGCATGATGGCGCTGCGCTCTTTCAGCAGCGCGCGTATCTCTTTTTTCAGTTCGTCTTTTTCTTTCATAACGCCCCCCTTTCCCTCTGCCCGCCCCCCTCGACCCCGGGCAATTAAATGAAGATGACGTTGCCCGCCCTACCCTCTCCCGCATCCCCCACCCTGCCCTCCCCCGTAAAAGGGGAGGAGAAATGGAAGTGTCCATCGTAGGAGAGGAAAAAAAGATTTAAAAATTACGTAATAGGGCGCTGTCTAACATACAAGGGCAGGAACGAAAAAAATTCTGCATCTACGATTATATGATAATATATCAATAACAGGAAGTTCCATTTAAAAAAAACCATGCCGCTTGCAGACGCTGAAAAAAAGAGCCTTTTAAATATCGCGCGCCTGGTTGTTGAAACATACGTGCGCGAAAGGCGGATGCCGTCCGTTGAGGTGACGCAGCCAGCCTTAATGGAAGGGCACGGCGCGTTCGTGTCGCTTCATAAAAAGTCGGGGCTCAGAGGATGCGTCGGCAAGTTCGACTTTGATACGCCGCTCTACAAGACCGTAGCTGAGATGGCCGTCAGCGCGGCAACGCAGGACTCGCGCTTCAGTCCTGTAACTCCGAATGAGCTTGGAGACATAACCATCGAAATCTCGGCGCTGACGCCTTTAAAGGAAGTAAGCGACATGTCGGAAATTATCACCGGCAGGCACGGGATATACATCGTGAAGGGCTTTTACAGGGGGGTGCTCCTCCCGCAGGTCGCGGTTGAGTTAGGCCTCGGCAGAGAGGAATTTCTTGACCATACCTGCCTGAAAGCCGGCCTTCCTTTGGGTGCATGGAAGAAAGACGCAAAGATTTACACCTTCGAAGCGGAGATTTTTAAAGAGGAATGACGGGACGCCGGAGCGTCCTGGGATGCGTTCCCACGCTGGAGCGTGGGAACGATAAAAGCGTGAGAACGATAAATCTTCTATCAGACTTAATCAAGTACCAAAGTATATAAAAGCCTTCCTACGCTTTGAAAAACATCTTTTCCAACAATCCCTTCTAACGTGCCACCTCTAATCGTAATTAGCTTCATGCTTCTTGAAAAAGCCACAGGACTCAACTTATAAATTATATAAGATCCGTCCTCAGCTTGAAATGAGCCTAAAATATAATCTAATCTTTCTAACATGCTGTATATAACACCGATATCATTATTATTTTTTCTCGCGCTTTTTATCACGATATGTTTTCCATTAAGCTCATATTCATTACTACTGCTTCGGCCAATTTTTCTTGCTCCTAACCTCGATGCAATCTTCTTGGCATTTTCACGCCCGTATTTGTATGCCTCAGCAACACTTGACTTATCCTGATCCATTTTTTCCACTCCTGAAGGAAGAAATAATTTCAAACTATAATATCAATAGGCCGTGCCTTCACACTTCGCAACCTTTCTACTCAAGTCTCTTTATCGCCTCGCCTATCCTTTTCACGCCTTTGTTCACCTGTTCAAGCGAAGTCGCGTAAGACAACCTGACGTATGCGTCATCGCCGAACGGCTCTCCCGGGACTACGGCAACACCGGCTTCGTCAAGGAGATACGTCGCAAGGTCAACCGAGCCTTTTATCGTCTTTTCCTTAAACTTCTTGCCGTAAACGCCGGAGGTGTTCGCAAATACATAGAATGCGCCCTGCGGGGTGATGGCGGTGACGCCTTTTATGGCATTAAGGCCCTTGACCATTGCGTCGCGCCGTTTTTCAAACTCTTTGGCCATCGCGGCAACCGTGTTCTGCGGGCCGTTTAAGGCCTCAACGGCGGCCCACTGGCTTATTGACGCGGGGTTGGACGTTGACTGGCTCTGGATGCTCGACATGGCCTTTATAATCTCTTTTGGCCCTGCGGCGTAGCCTATCCTCCAGCCGGTCATGGAATATGCCTTTGACACGCCGTTCAAAACAACCGTTATCCCTTTAACCTCATACGAAGCCGACGCTATCGAAGACGACTTGAAGCCGCCATAGGTGAGCTTTTCGTATATCTCGTCGGATATGATAAGGACGTGGTGCTTCAGCGCGACCTCGGCAAGCCCTTTAAGTTCAGCCGCCGTATATGCAGCGCCGGTCGGATTTGACGGGCTGTTTATCACAACGGCCTTTGTCCTGTCCGTTATGCGCGAGGCAAAATCCCTGGCGGTCATCTTGAACCCGCTCTTTTCCGTAGTGGCCACGACGACTGGCGTTGCCCCGGCAAGGGAGGCCATCACAGGATACGAAACCCAGTACGGCGAAGGGATGATTATCTCGTCGCCCGTGTCCAGGACGGCCTGAAAGAGGTTATATATGGAATGCTTGCCGCCGCAGGAGACTATGACCTCGTCCCTTGCATAGTCGAGGTTATTGTCTCTTTTCAATTTGGCGATTATCGCGTCTTTAAGCTCGTTTATGCCGCCGACTGCGGTATACTTCGTCTGGCCGTCCTTTATCGCCTTTATCGCGGCGTTCTTGATATTCTCCGGCGTATCAAAGTCCGGCTCTCCGGCGCCAAAGCCTATGATGTCCTTGCCGGACGCCTTCAGAGCCTTTGCCTTCGCGGTGATGGCAAGCGTGACGGACTCTTCGAGTCCATGAAGACGGCTTGAAAGTTTAATCATTCAGATGCTCCGCATTGCTTATTCTTTTTCTGGGCCCTGTACTTTTCCTTCAACTTCTTTGCCACGGCGGGCGTGACAAAGGCGCTCAAATCCCCTCCGAGGCGGGCTATCTCTTTTATGAACCTTGAGCTTACCGGCGCGAAGCTCTCCGCGGTCATCATAAAGACGGTTTCTATTTGAGGGGCAAGCTTCCTGTTGATGAGCGCCATCTGGAACTCATACTCAAAGTCCGAGATGACGCGCAGGCCGCGAAGGACCGTTGACGCCTTTTTCTTCTTTACGTAATCTATGAGCAGGGAGTCAAAGCTCTCCACCCTGACGTTCTTATAGCCCTTTATCTCCGAGCGTATGAGGGCAAGCCTTTCCTGCGCGCTGAAAAGCGTGGCCTTTGAGTGGCCGTGCGCGACCGCGATGATAAGCTCATCGAAGAGTTTAAAACCCCTTTCTATTATATCAAGATGGCCGCGCGTTATGGGGTCGAACGTGCCCGGGTATACGCCGATATGTTTTGACATTCCCCTTGTTTCACGCGCGGCTTGCGAAAAAATAGACGAGCGTGTCTCCGTATCTTCGTTCATCAACAAGGGTGAGATTGGCGAGCGTCAGCTCCAGAGGCTTCCTCTTCGAAGTCTCCGCCACAACCATGCCGCCAGCGCCAAGCAGCCCTTGTTCGTCAATTTCTTTTAACGTTCGAGCCGTAAGGCTGGAATCATAAGGCGGGTCTATGAAAATAAGGTCAAACCTTTCGCCCTTCATGGAAAGAAGCCGCACGGCATCAAGAACGTCCTTCCTGACAACGCTCGCCCTGCCTGAAAGGCCGCAAAGCTCGATGTTTTTCTGGATTACCGCCGCGCTCTTTGGATCCTTGTCAACGAAGACCGCCTCTGCCGAGCCGCGGCTTAACGCCTCAATGCCCATGGCCCCGGTTCCGGCAAAGAGGTCAAGCGTCCTTCTGAAAGTTCCGGAAAAGCCGCTGCCGGCATAATGGAAGAGGATGCTGAAAACTGCCTCCCTGACCTTGTCCGAGGTCGGCCTTATCGAGAGGCCTTTGAATGACGAAAGCCCTCTGCCCTTGCATGTCCCCCCGACTATCCTCATGCCCAGCACCACTTCCCGGCATAAACCAACGTTACCTCGCAAGCGTATGACGCGGGAAGTGGTGCTGGGCATGCCGGGCCTTTAACAGCTTTGCGAAGCGATGATGTGCTCTAGCCCCTTAAAAACCCTCTTCCTGCGTTCTCATTACTTTAAACACCTTAAAAAACCCTCTTCCTGCGCTCTCATTACTTTAAACACCTTAAAAACCCCTCTTCCTGCGCTCTCATTACTTTAAAACCCCTTAAAAACCCTCTTCCTGCGCCCCCATGACCTTCACGGAAATGAGCCTTGCGCGCGGGCCGTCGAAGTCCGAGAAATATATGGCCTGCCACTGGCCAAGGGAGAGCCTGCCCTTTGTCACCGGTATGGTGACCGAATGGCCGACGATGAGCGATTTAAGATGCGCATCCGCGTTCCTGCCGTATTCACCCTTGTTGTGGCGGTAGGCAGGCTTGTTCGGCACGAGTTCCGTCAGGAGGTCGTGCAGGTCTTCGCCGAGGTTGCGGTCGGCGTTGTTCAGGTGCACGCTCGCCGTGGTATGTCCGGTTGAAACCAGCGCCATTCCGTCGTAGACGCCGCTTTCAAGGACAACCGCCTCCACCTGCGGGGAGATATTGACCTCCTCGGTCTTCCCCGTGGTCTTGATCCTCACTACGCTGGTAAAAACCTTCACGTTTGCCTCCTGTTTTCAACAGCCTGTCTTTATGGCTTCTTCAGGCGGTTACGCCTGTTTTAATGATCTGCTTAATCGGCAAGCCTCAAACCGCCGCGAACCTGCCCTCTTTCGAGATAACGCCGTTCCTGATGGCGTTGTTGATTATCTTTCTCGCGGAGTCGGCCTTGTCCTCTTCGACAAGTATTATCTTTTCGGGCATATCAACCGGGTCGACTGAAAAACGGAGCATACCGAAGGTGCGTATGGAGCAGTGTATATTGCGGTCTTCCATAAGCGTTTCAATAACGCTCGCGTCGAATTCACAATGCGCGCTGTATACCTCTACGAAATTTATCCTCGTTGCCATCAAGACCGCCTTTCCGTATAGAAACCTTTTAAGTATATTGAATCGGCAAGGCTTTGTCAATAATTGTAAGAAGGGGATGCGTGGGTGGGCTTCGCCGCTCAGCGGCACATCCGCGCCGGCTGACATACAGTTTGACAAACGCGCCGTTATTTATTAAAACCATCCCACCGGCAAGAATATATAATTGAGGGCATTCCTGTGCTTACCCTGCATGATGAGATATTTGAATTTCTGGTTGGGCTTCATAAAAGCGACAAGAATTTTCTTTTCGTGCCGCGCAGAACCAATTACCGCAGCAGGCTGTACAAGGGTTTTTGGTTTTTGGGCAATGAAGACTACCTGAAGGTCTCGTTCTGGAACGGCATTGACCCGAAGGAAAAATTTCACAACATCGGCTTCGTGGTCATTGCCAACGGCAGTTCATATATAGAGATATGCGCCGAGGACGACGCGGAAAAGGTGGATTTTCTGTATATGCTTGTCGAACAATTAGGGGATTTCGAAAAGGACGGAAAAAAGAACACTTGGCACAGACACTATTCAGGCAAAAATTACATGGCTAATCTGAAAAATTTTATTGAACAGGAAAAATCCGTCATCGACGCCCTCATAAAAGAGCATAAACCCAAAGGCATCACCCTGCCCGATAAGACCATCATAGAAGATATCGAGCGCGTGATAAGGCTGAGGAAGGTGCAGAAGTAGATTGAATTCATAACTACTATTTTTTCTCGCGTTGGCAGGTTCCGTAACAATCTTCTATCACTACCCTCCACACACAGGCTGCTCAAGAAGCCCCAGATGCAAGGCGACAAGGCGTAGTTTTGGGTACGCCGTTCGTTCCGAACAACGAAGACAACGCAGTAGATGGGGCGTTTGAGACAGCCTGTCAGTACTTCGAAACGTTCATCTCTTCCATCTTGCCGGTGACCATGTAGACTACCCTTTCGGCTATGTTTGTCACGCGATCGGCGGTGCGTTCGAGGTTGTGGGCTGCCCAGATCAGGTAAGTCGCGTCTTTTATTATCTTTGGGTCGTCAACCATCATCAGGACAAGCTCGTTATATATGGCGTCGTAGAGGGCGTCTACTTCGTCGTCTTCGTTGCAGATGCTGCGCGCCGTCTCGGCGTCGCGCTCGATGAAGGCGGCCATACACCTTTTAAGCATGGAATCGCCCTTTGCCGCCATAACCGGCAGGTCAATAAGAGGCTTGACGAGCGGGGCGTCGCCGATGGAGATGCTTATCTTCGCGATGCCTTCGGCATGGTCGCCTATCCTCTCAAGGTCGGTTATGATGTTTATTATCGCCGTAAGTATGCGCAGGTCAACCGCCATGGGCTGCTGAGTGGCTATCAGCTGGATGCACTTTTCCTCTATGGCGAAACGCTTTCTGTTTATGTGAATGTCGTTCCTGACTACCCTCTGGGACGCGGCGACGTCTCTTTTTGCAAGGGCGGCCATTGCGTCGTTCAAAGCAACGCTCACCAAGGACGCCATCTGCATGAGGTCGTTTTCTACGTCCGTTAATGCCTTATGAAATGCCTCGCGTGTCATTTATCCTCCCTGAATACGGCTATTCTTAAAAAAGTCCAACATCCCAAACAGGCCGCTGAAAAAGCCCCGGCTACTATGCGGCGAGGAGCGAGGAAGCGTAATTTTCTTGCCTGTCATCCCCGAATGCCTTTATCGGGGATATATGGTTAAAACCAGATTCCCGATTAAAACATCGGGAATGACAAAATGGGGCAGATGGGGCGCTTGAGGCGGCCTGCGGCCTGTCAGCCGAACCTTCCGGTTATATAATTCTCAGTCATCTTGTTCGACGGCGCGGTGAATATCTTCTGAGTCCTGTCGAACTCAAGCGTCTCGCCCATCATGAAAAAGTCGGTGTACTCCGACACCCTCGCGGCCTGCTGCATGTTGTGCGTGACTATGACGACCGTGTAGGACTTCTTCAGGTCCGTCATAAGGTCTTCTATCTTTGCCGTTGCCATCGGGTCAAGGGCAGAGCACGGCTCGTCCATCAAAATGACCTCCGGCTCGACGGCCACGGCCCTTGCTATGCAAAGCCTCTGCTGCTGGCCGCCGGAGAGCGACAGGGCGGATTCATTCAGTCTGTCTTTTATCTCGTCCCAAAGCGCGCTGTCCCTGAGTGCCTTTTCCACGCGCGCGGAAAGCTCGGCCCTGTTTTTTATGCCGTTCAGCTTCAGCCCGAAGGCGATGTTGTCGAATACGGACATGGGAAAGGGCGTGGGCTTTTGAAAGACCATGCCTACCTTGCTTCTTAATTTTATCAGGTCTATGTCCTTTTCCAAAATGTTTTTTCCGTCAAGGACTATCTCGCCCTCATAACGGCTCTCCGGATACAGGTCATGCATCCTGTTAAGGCATCTTAGAAAGGTGGTCTTGCCGCAGCCCGAAGGCCCGATGAGCGCGGTGACCTCGTTCTCCTTGATGTCGAGGTTTATGTTCCTGAGCGCCTGCTTCGCGCCGTAGAAGAAGCTGAGGCCGGAGATTATTATCTTGTTCTTTTCATGGTTGTTGTTCATTGTTGGGTCCTGCCCCTTACTATGAGCCTTGAGATTATGGTTATAGACAGGACGAGCACGGTGATGAGAAGCGCCGCGCCCCATGCCTTTTGGTGCCAGTCCTCGTAAGGCCCCATCGCGTAGTTGAAGATGGAAACCGTAAGCGTGGCGGTAGGCTCGGTGAGCTTGAAGTTCCAGAAGGAGTTATTGAACGACGTAAAGAGGAGCGGCGCGGTCTCGCCTGAAACGCGCGCCACCGCGAGCATGACGCCGGTTATGATGCCCCTTAACGCCCCCCTGTATACGATGTGCACCGTGACCTTCCAGTGCGGCGCGCCAAGGGCCAGGGCCGCCTCCCTCGTCGAGTCCGGCACGAGCTTTAACATCTCTTCGGCCGTCCTCACCACTACCGGCAGCATTATGATGGCCAGCGAGACGGCCCCGGCGATGGCCGAAAACCCCTTAAAGGGCTTAACGAGTATGGCGTAGACAAAGACGCCGACGACGATGGACGGCGCGCTGACAAGTATATCAGACAAAAACCTTACCGCAAAAGCGAACCTGCTCTTCCTGCCGTATTCTGAAAGATATGTCCCGGCAAGGATGCCCGACGGAACGCCTATGACGGTGGCAATGACCGTTATCATAAGCGTGCCGAGAAGGGCATTTGCAAGCCCGCCCCCTTCCACCCCCGGAGGAGACGGCAGCTCCGTGAAAAATGCCGCGTTAATCGCCGGAAAGCCGGAGACGACGACGTCCTTCAATATCCAGAACAGGAAGAATATCCCGAAGAGCGCCGAGAGCAGCGACGCGCCGAGGGCCGCGAAGTTAACGGCCCTTCTCGCAGAGTAATGAAAATTGCATTTTTTGTTATCGGAATTCATCCGATCCTCTCCCCTTTATATGAAAAGCGCGAAATCATGAGCTTGGCAAGGGCCAGCGCCACGAAGGTGATGAAGAAGAGCAGCAGGCCGAGTTCCACGAGGCCGGAGAGGTAGATGTCCTCCACCGCCTCGGTAAACTCGTTGGCGAGGGTCGCCGAGATAGTCGTCGCCGGGTCTATAAGCGACGCGCTGATGGAATGCGAATTGCCTATGACGAAGGTCACGGCCATCGTCTCGCCGAGCGCCCTTCCAAGGCCGAGTATGACCGCCCCGAGTATGCCGGACCTGGCGAAGGGGATGACGATGTTTTTTATGACCTCCCACTTCGTAGCCCCCATGCCGTAGCCCGACTCCTTCAGCATGGGCGGCACCATCAGGAAGATGTCCCTCGTGACGGACGAGATGAACGGTATTATCATGATGGCAAGGATAAAGCCCGCCGGAAGCATGCCTATGCCGAGCGGCGTTCCCCTGAATAACGGCAGAAAGCCGAGATACCGTATCAGGAGCGGCTCCACATGCTCCGCCAAAAACGGCGCGAAGACGAAAAGACCCCACATGCCGTAGATGATGCTCGGTATGGACGCTAAAAGTTCTATCGCGGTGCCGACAGGGACGCGCAGTCTCTTGGGGGCCATCTCCGTCAGGAAGACCGCTATGCCGAGGCTCACAGGCACGGCTATTACGATGGCTATGATTGAAGAGACAACCGTGCCGTAAACCGCCGACAGCGCGCCGAAGCGCTGCTGCACCGGATCCCATTCATTCGTGTAAAGAAAGCCAAGCCCGAACTGCCGTATGGCGGGCATGGACTCCTTCAAAAGGATGATGAAGATAAAGACCATCAAAAGGACGACAAGGAGCGCGAAAAAGAATGTGACGCCCTTGAAGAGGGCGTCATCGAAACGCGCCGATTTATGTCTGCCGGAAAATTCCATTTATCAGTCGATTATTGCAGACGGCCCCCTGAGATTGGATAAATCAACCGCCTCGCCCGTTGAATTACAGTTCCCGCGCCTGCCCTTTGAAAGGGTTCAACCCTCGCGTGCTTAAAGCGGGGGCCGGAGCGTTGGAACGATAAACTGCTTACGTCTAAAGACCGGTCCTTACATCTTCCAAAGCGGCTTGCCGCCGCATTTTATCTCTTTTGCCCAGCTCTCTTCCATTATATCATAGACGTTTTTCGGGATGGCCACGTAGTCCAGCGCCCTGGCCGAGGCAGCCCCATTCTTATACGACCAGTCGAAAAAATCAAGCACGGACTTGGCGCTGACGCAATCGTCCGGGTTTTTATAGACGAGGATAAAGGTCGCGCCCGCAATGGGCCAGGCGTCCTTGCCTGGCTGGTCTGTAAGTATCACGGAAAAGCCGGGGGTGCCCTTCCAGTCCGCGCCCTGGCCAGCGGCGGCAAAGCTCGCGGCCGTCGGCTCGATGAACTTCTTGCCCCTGTTCTCAAGCTTGACGTGCACGAGCTTGTTTTGCAGGGCATACGCGAATTCTACGTAGCCTATGGTGTTTGGCATCCTCTTGACGTATGTGGCCACGCCCTCGTTGCCTTTGCCGCCCACGCCCGCGGGCCAGCTTACCGATGTGCCGAAGCCGGCCTTTTTCTCCCATCCTTTGCTGACTTTGGCGAGGTAGTTCGTGAATATCCACGTCGTGCCGCTTCCGTCGGAACGGTGCACGACGGTTATCGCCTCATCCGGCAGGCCGAGGCCGGGGTTTATCTCCGCTATCCTCTTGTCATTCCACCTTGTTATCTCTCCGAGATATATCCCCGCAAGCGCCGAAGGGGTCAGCTTCAACTGCCCCGCGGTTACCCCTTTTATATTCACCACAGGCACGACGCCGCCTATGGCCATGGGGAACTGAATGAGGCCGTATTCCGCAAGTTCCCTGGCGGTAAGGGGCGCGTCTGACGCGCCGAAGTCAACTGTCTTGGACCTTATCTGCTTTATGCCGCCGCCGCTCCCTATGGACTGGTAGTTGAGCTTCAGGCCGGTGGTTTTCGCGTAATCGAACGACCACCTCGCGTAGAGCGGATACGGGAACGTCGCGCCTGCGCCGTTTATAACGGCGGCGGACGCGCCGCAGACAATGCCTGCCGTTAAAAAAAGCGCTATCGTAAAAACGGCAATCAGTCTTCTCATTTTTTTTCTCCTCTGTTCGTCATGCCGCCAAATCGGCATGACCTGTTTGTTTTTTATTTTTTCCTGACATATCATAGTCTGCCATTGTTACAGTATTATGCCAACGGGGTTAAGATCATATGACACGGGATTGTCATTAAATATGAATTGACACAAATTCGGCCCTTCGGGTAGGATATAATGGTGTTTATCAGAATCAAACTCATAAAGGAGTCTCCCATATGCCGGCAAAGACTGCGCAGAAAAAAGCTGTGACGACGCGAAAATCAGCGGCGCTTCTGAAAAGGGCGGTAAAACTCTTTCCGGGCGGCGTCAACAGCCCTGTGCGCGCATTCAAGGCGGTCGGCGGCAAGCCACTTTTCATAGAAAGGGCCAAAGGCTCGAAGATATTCGACGCGGACGGCAACTCTTACATTGACTACATAGGCTCATGGGGGCCGATGATACTCGGCCACGCGCACCCGAAGGTCACCGCCGCCCTTAAAAAGGCCCTGGACAAAGGCACAAGCTACGGCGCGTCGACCTCCCTTGAAATAACCCTTGCCGAAATGGTCATAGACGCATTCCCCTCGATGGACATGGCCAGGTTCGTAAGCTCCGGCACGGAGGCAACGATGAGCGCCATAAGGCTCGCCCGCGCATACACCGGCAGGGACAGGATAATAAAATTCGAGGGCTGCTACCACGGCCACGCGGACAGCCTCCTTGTGAAGGCCGGAAGCGGCGCCGCCACCTTCGGCGTGCAGGACAGTCCCGGCGTGCCGTCTACGCTCGCGCAAAGCACCCTGAACGCGGTCTACAACGACCTTGAGTCCGTAAAAAGCCTCTTTGAGAGCAACCCTGACGGAGTAGCCTGCGTCATCGTCGAGGGCGCGCCCGGCAACATGGGCGTGGTGCTCCCGAAAGAGGGCTTCATGCATGGACTGAGGAGCCTCAGCACCCAATACGGCGCGCTGCTCATCATAGACGAAGTCATGAGCGGCTTTCGCCTCTGCTACGGCGGGGCGCAGAAGATATACAAGGTCACGCCCGACCTCACCTGCCTCGGCAAGGTCATCGGCGGCGGCCTGCCCGTGGGCGCCTTCGGCGGAAGACGGGAGATAATGGAGATGCTCTCGCCCTCCGGCCCGGTCTATCAGGCAGGGACGCTGTCAGGCAACCCCGTAGCCATGACCGCGGGCATTGAGACGCTAAAGCTCCTCAAGGCGAAGGGCGCCTATGAAAAGCTCTACAAGACCACCGACACGCTCTACAAGGGCATTCCCGGCATCGCCAAAAAGCACGGCGTGCCCTGCCAGATAGCCGTGGCCGGGTCGATGTTCACGGTCTTTTTTTCAGACAGGGTCGTTCACAACTACAACGACGCGAAAAAGTGCGACCTCGCGGCCTTTTCGAAATACTTCACGCGGATGCTCGCAAACGGCATCTATCTGCCGCCATCCCAGTTCGAGGCCGTTTTCGTAAGCCTGGCCCACACGAAAGATGACGTCGCAAAGACGCTTGAGGCGGTTGACAGGAGTTTTAAAGGGCTGTAAGACGATTTACCGTGATAACAGGCCGTGTTGACAAAAACGGACGCTCGCGCTAATATTTAAAGCAAGACCGAGGGGCTTGGGGAACTTAAGAAGCAACATCTAAAAAGGAGGCCAACAAATGAAAACTCTGCGTCTAACAGCGGCTTTTCTTGTTTTAGCGGCGCTAACGGGATGCGCAGGCGCGCCGCTTGGGCCCGTGGATATAAGGCCCCAGACTCCTAACCTGAACATAGAGGCCTCCAAAAAACTGCCGCTTACGCTCGCCGTGGTTGTATCCGAGCCGATGGGGTATACCATCATGTACTACGGCGCCGGGTACAAAGAAGGTATGGAAAATGCGAAGAATCTGAAGGGCGGATACTTCAGGGACATGACGTCGGGCTTTCACGACGCCGGATTCTATCTGGAGCGTGAAATGTCCAAGGCGGCCTCGGAGACCTTCTCTCAGGCCTTTAATCAGGTGGTGGTCCTGCGCGAACTGCCGCAGCCAGGACAGTACGACGCGGTCGTTCAGTTGAACATCCCGAAGATAAGCCTGCATGAGCGCGTAAACATAACAGGAGAGTCATGCGACGTAACCACGCAGTGGAGCATGAGCCTTCTGGACGGACAGAACAGGGAGATACTCGGCAAAAAAGGCGTGTCTCCCGCGCAAAACTTCACATGGAGCATATTCACCCCCGGCCGTGATTTCCTGAACGCAATGGGCCCGATAATGTCGAAAACAGTCACCGATATGACAAAAGAATGGGCCGAGACGCTCTACGGCTCCGAGGCGCTGCGCACTCTGACCCCAAAACCCGAAACCAAGCCATGAGACATATTAAGGCCTGCCACTGGCTCCTGCCGCTGTTCCTGCTTGTCGCGGGCTGTTTTCCCGTGACCTCCGCGCCGCACATTGTCCGCGTCTCAGACCTGCTTAGCCAGAGGCAGGAACAACAGACAAAGGAGACTGTCTTTCCCGTGGTCATGGAACGGTTCATGGACCAGAGGACAAACAGAAACATCCTCGGCCAATATGACATCGGCGGAAGGGGCGGTTTTCTGGGAACGGTCACCATCGCCTCGGACGCGGACATCTCTTCGGCATTCGAGACCATCGTAAAAACGTCGCTTGAGCGCAAAGGTATTCCCGCCGGGCAAAGCGTATTCATCCTGAGAGGCGCCATTCAAAGGGCAATAGTAGGGGCTGCTCCCGACTCCCGCACCCTGAACGCGGACGTCGCAATGGAACTGATGCTTGTGGATTCCGGCAGCGGAGCGCGTCTGTGGCAGAAGTCCTATCAGGGCGTTGCCGTTGGCAGCGAGCCGCAGACAACCCTTGCCCTGGCCTTTGGAGACTTAGAAACGGCCATTGACAGGGATGATTCATTGCTCGGATTGAGAAAAAACTTTCTTGCGCTTGGAGGCAAATTACCGGAAAACGCCGCGTCCGTTAGCGCATCCCCTGTGCAGCCCAAAGGCGTATCCCGCGGGCCGGTTTCGGACGTGGACAGGCCGGGACAAAGGCGCGGCCAGCCGCGCCCCCACGATTTCGCTCTGCTTATAGGCATTGAAAATTACCAAAACGCGCCCGATACCCCTTACGCCGAGCGGGACGCCGCAACCGTCAAGCTCTACATGGAAGGCCTGGGCATTCCAGAGGAAAATGTCATCTTTCTTACCGGCGCCAGGGCCACAAGAACGGGAATAGCAAAGTATCTGGAAGAATGGCTTCCGAGGAATGTGGCGGCAGACTCGCGCATCTATTTTTATTACGCCGGACACGGTGCGCCTGAACCTGACACCGGCACAGCCTATATCTTGCCATGGGACGGAGACCCGACGTTCCTGTCCACGACCGCGTATCCCCTGCACCGGCTTTACGAAAAGCTGCAGGCCCTGCCTGCCAAAGAAGTCATAGTGATGCTGGACTCATGCTTTTCAGGCGCCGGCGGCCGTTCAGTAATAGCAAAGGGCGCAAGACCCCTTGTGCTCAGCGCCGCGCAGACAGCGCCAATTGGCGCAAAGCTTTCCGTGCTTGCCGCTTCTTCTGCAAATCAAATTACTGGCTCTTTAGAGCAGCAGGGTCACGGCATGTTTACATATTACCTGCTAAAGGGGCTCCAAGGCGAGGCGGACGCCAATGATGACAACCATATGTCTTTAAGCGAACTTATCACCTACGTGGAGAAGAACGTCCAGAAGGCCGCGCGCCGCCAAAACCGCGAGCAGACCCCACAGCTTCAAACCGCAAGACCCGACCTCACGCTCTATTGATATCCAGGCCGTGCAGGGCTGGCGGCAAACAGCAGTTCGGGCTGCATTTTTCAACCGAACGATTTGCCGTGATAAAAGGAGTCCATGAAGCCGCCGCGTGATTTATCATCAAAAAACGGAAGATTGCGATACTCACCAATAACCATCTGCCTTTTAATAATCCTCTCATGCGCCGGATGTTCCGCGCTGCGCCATAAAAGCGCCATGGCCGAGGAAAATACAAAACTTCGCAGACAGGTAATCGAGCTTCAGGCCGCCGGCGACAAAAAAGATTATATCATAGAAGAAACCCTTGAGGAGCTTGAGGAACTGCGCAACCTTGTGGCGGAAAAGCTCCCCAACTGGCTTGAAAAAGAGACGGACAGGCTCTACTACGAAGGCATCCGCCTCTTCAACCTCGGCAAATACCCCGAAGCCCTTAGCATGTGGGAGCGCGTGCTCCTCCTCAACCCCGCATACGAAAAGGCAAAAAACAACATCGAAAAGACGCATAAGCTGATGGATGAGCTGGAGAAGAAAAAGAAAGAGTAGCTGGGGCGGGATTTTTCTACTGTCCGGCCATATGCCCATTAGCTTGTCTCAACATTTGAAGATTCCCCATGGCAAGCCGCGGGGAATCTTCAAAATGCAAGAAAGCGGCGCAGGCGGGCACAGCCCGCCAAATTAAATTTTTATTCCTTTATCTGTTCGGCGAGTTTGCCCTGCCCTTTTATCTGCTTATCTACCCTGTCGAGCGCCAGAGTTATGGCCTCTACAGGCTTGGCCGTAAGCCGGTCGGCTTTCTTATACATATCTTGAGCCGTATTTAGATCTCCGGCAGCCTCCGAACAAACGCCGAGATTGTAAAGCAGCGCCGGCGATTTTCCCGAACGCGATTGCGCCGCTCCCCACAGTTCGCACGCCCTATCGAGTCTGTGCCTGGCTGCAAATTCGTTGCCTGACTTAAGTCTCTGCTTGTCTTCACCCGAAAGCAAACCCTCGGTCGAGTCCATCAGTTGTATATCTAACGTCACGTAATACGACGCGATGTCCTTTTTGATTGACTCAAGCACGGCCAATTGAGTGCCTTCTATAAGCTGTGCCTCGCTCACAAGCGCCTTGCCGCTGTCAGAGCACCCCGAGTCCTGCCCTGTTTTGGCGATATTTTGGGAATATGCAATCTTCCCGGTCTCGACCTCGACAAGCCTCGGCGTCACGGAAAATGCCGCAGTCCTCTTTGTGCAGGAGACCTCGTAATCAGACCATGAAGCGCACTCCTTGTATTCCCTGCCCTTCTTGTCAAACTTTGTCTGATAAGCGGCGCATTCCCGGCGTCTTTCCATGTATGACGCATCCTCCGTATTAAGGACGTTCACCGTGCCGGTGAAGACGCCTTTTGCGCCGATGGCCCTGCCGATCTTGGCGGCAGTCTTCGCGTCCACGATGCCGGTCTGAGCGAGCTTCAATTCCTTATCGCTTATATTCTCGAGTTTGGAACGCTCTACTACGGTGAAAAACTGCTTGTCTGCGACGTTGATGCCGGACAGCATTGCCTCAAATTTTGCGGCGAAATCCTCGCCGCCGTTTCCGTCAAAAGGAAGCACCGCCACGTTCTTGAGCTTTGAGGCCTCATGAAAGGCGGCCGGCCTTAACGCGGTGATTGCCACGCGCGGAGGCATACACCCTGCCATGATAAACCCAAGGATAAATAAGGCGCTTATTGACGCGGGCTTACGCGCATTCTTCCCGCCGCCAATTCCTGCAAATATTTTTTTAGGCATTTTCCTTCTCCTTTCCGTCAAAAAATGCCTGCAAAACCCTGTTTCTACCTCTTCAGCTCCTGCAGCACGCCTTCAACGTCAAGCGGCAGGAGGACTATTTCTATCCTTCTGTTCTGCGCCCTGTTCTCAGGGGTGTCGTTGGAAACTACGGGCCTGTAAGCCGAATAGCCGGCCGCGGAGAGGAGCTTGCCGCTTATATGGACATTGTCCTGGAGGTAGCGCACGACGTTAGTGGCGCGCGCAGTTGAAAGCTCCCAGTTCGAGGAAAAGGTCTCCTTGAGCTTCCCGCCAATCCGCACGTTATCGGTGTGGCCTTCCACCTTTATCTGTTTGTCCTTTATATTCTTGAGGATATTGCCGACCCTTTTAAGTATCTTCAAACCCTCCGGCTTCACATCTGCCTCGCCGGAATCAAAGAGCACCTTCTCGACGAGGTTCACGGTAAGCCTGTCAACGGCCTGCGTTATCTTGATGTCGCCCTTTTCTATCTCCTTCTTCATCTCGACCACGAGCTGTTCATAGGTCTGCTTTACGTTGGCGACCTCTTTTTCCTTTTCACTGCTCAGCTCGCCCGCCTTTATCTGAAGCCTTTCTATCTCTCTGGCCTGATACTCCTTATCCTTTGCCGCGGCCTCTATCTTCGCGTTAAGCGCGCTTATCTCGCCTGCCTTTGCCTTGTCGGCGGCAACCAGCCTGTCCTTCTCTATTTTAAGGTCTTCGATTTCCTTTGAAGTCATGACGCCCCTGCTCGAAAGTTCATCGAGACGCGCGTTCAGGGCGGCCAGCTCCTTTTCCTTGGTGTCCTTTGCCGACAGAAGGTCTGCCATGTCCTTTTTCAGCTTTTCGATTTCCTGATTTGCCGAAGCGAGGTCCTTTTGTGCCTTTTCTATCTCTACCTTTCTTGCCTCAGATTCCTTAACTGCGAGCTCATACGTCTTGGTGCTTACGCACCCGGTTAAAACAAACAATGACACCATGAAGCATAGCAGAAACCTCTTCATCGCAAACCTCCTTTTTCAGATAACTTCCCGCATCCGCCTTAATGCGCCGCTACTGCGAGTTTATTCGATGCGCCGCGAGTTGTCAACCGGGCGTTCAGCAGGTTGCTGAAAAAGCCAGAACTTGCCCCGGCTGCTCAAAAAGTCCCAGATGCAAGGAGTCGAGGAGTGAAGAACGAGGCGTAGTGTGTCCTACGCCGCAGTGACGAACGACGAAAACGACGCCGCAGATGGGACTTTTTGAGCAGCCGGTCAGCCAATCGCAAGCTGCTTGTCCTCAAGCTCCCGTATCCTGTCCCTCAGCTCCGCGGCCTTTTCAAATGCGAGCTTCTTCGACGCCTTTTCCATTTCCTTTCGCAGCGATTTTATAAGCGCGGGTATCTCGTGCGGCGGCACGTAACCGGCCTGCTTCTCAGCCGCCACCGGCACGGTGTAGTAGTCGCTCTCGTAAATGGAGCTTACGACCTCCTTTATCCTGCTCTTTATGGTCTCAGGCGTGATGTTGTTCTTCTTATTGTACTCGGCCTGCAACTTCCTTCTCCTCGCGGTCTCGTCAATGGTCGCCTTCATCGAGCGCGTGACCGTGTCGGCGTAAAGGATGACGGCGCCGTTGACGTTCCTTGCCGCCCTGCCGCAAGTCTGTATGAGCGAGCGGGCTGAGCGCAAAAAGCCCTCCTTGTCCGCGTCGAGCACCGCGACGAGCGACACCTCGGGCAGGTCAAGCCCCTCTCTTAAAAGGTTTATGCCTATGAGCACGTCGAACTTTCCAAGCCTCAGGTCGCGTATTATCTCCACGCGCTCAAGGGTCTCGATGCCGGAATGAAGATACTTCACTTTCACGCCGAGCCCGGCGTAATATTCCGTCAGATCCTCGGACATCCTTTTTGTGAGGGTCGTCACCAGCACCCTGTCCCCGGCCTTTACGCGCTTTTTTATCTCGCCGAGGAGGTCGTCCACCTGCGTCGTGGCGGGCCTTACTTCTATCTCCGGGTCCATGAGCCCCGTGGGCCGGATTATCTGCTCCACCACGTTGCCGTCCGCCTTTTCATACTCGTAATCACCCGGCGTCGCCGACACGTAGACCGCCTGCCGCGCCCTTTTTTCAAACTCCTCGAACTTGAGCGGCCTGTTGTCAAGGGCGGACGGGAGGCGGAAGCCGTACTCGACGAGCGTCTGCTTCCTTGAGCGGTCGCCGTTGTACATGCCGCCTATCTGGGGTATTGAGATATGGCTTTCGTCGATAAAGATAAGAAAGTCCTCCGGAAAATAATCCATGAGCGTATAGGGCGGCTCGCCGGGCAGCCTGCCCGTGATGTGCCTCGAATAGTTCTCTATGCCGGGGCAGTAGCCCATCTCCTCAAGAAACTCTATGTCGTAGAGCGTCCTTTGTTCAAGCCTTTGCGCCTCAACAAGCCTGTTCCGGCCTTTAAGCTCCTTAAGCCTGCCGCGCAGCTCAACCCGTATAGTCTCAATAGCCCTTTTCTGGTTGTCCTTTGTTGTCACATAGTGGCTCGCCGGATGGATGAGCGCCTTTTCCATCTTCCTTAAAACCCTGCCGCGCATGGGGTCTATCTCGGATATCGACTCTATGGCGTCGCCGAAGAACTCGAACCTTACGGCAGTCTCGGCCTCGTAGGCCGGAAAGACGTCAACCACGTCGCCGCGCGCGCGGAAGGCGCCGCGGTGGAAGTCCACGTCGTTCCTCTTATACTGTATCTCGACGAGCTTTTTCATGACGCTTTCGCGCGACGTCGCCATGCCGCGCTCCGCGTAGAGCTGCATTGAGCCGTAATCCTCAGGCGAGCCTATGCCGTAGATGCACGACACCGAAGCCACAATGATGACGTCGCGCCGCGTCAGGAGCGAATGGGTGGACGAGTGCCGGAGCTTGTCTATCTCGTCGTTTATGGCCGCGTCCTTTTCAATGAACGTATCCGTCGCGGGCACGTAGGCCTCAGGCTGGTAGTAATCGTAATACGACACGAAGTACTCGACCGCGTTTTCCGGAAAGAGGTCTTTAAACTCCGAGTAGAGCTGCGCCGCCAGCGTCTTGTTCGGCGCGATGACGAGCGCGGGCCTGCCGGTTTCCTCTATGACCTTGGCGGCGGTGAAGGTCTTGCCAGAGCCGGTCACGCCGAGGAGCACCTGATGCCGCTCTCCGCTTTGAACGCCCTCCGAGAGCCTTCTGATGGCGCCGGGCTGGTCGCCCTTCGGGACAAAGGCTGTATTTATCTTAAAGAGGTTTTTATCCGCCATAATATTATAAAATAGCATAAACAACGGGTACATGCCAACTCCCTATCGGGCGGCTGCTCAAAAATAACACAAAAAACCGTTGTGCAAAACCGCGCGCCTGTGTTATTAATTAAAGTTAACGAAATCAGCGCAAAAATGAGGAGCACAGCCGTCAATGGACTACAAAGACACATTGAATCTGCCGAAGACCGATTTCCAGATGAAGGCCGATCTCAGCAAAAAAGAGCCCGAAACCCTGAAAAGGTGGGAGGCCGAAGGCCTTTACACGCGGATAATGAAGGCCGGAGAAGGCCGCAAAAAATACATCCTGCACGACGGCCCGCCTTATGCAAACGGCAACATCCACATCGGCCACGCGCTCAATAAGATATTAAAAGACATCGTCGTCAAGAGCAAGTTCATGTCCGGCTTTGCCACGGACTACGTCCCCGGATGGGACTGCCACGGCCTGCCCATAGAGCTTCAGGTTGAAAAGGAGCTTGGCGCGAAAAAGGCCGGGGTCTCAAAGCCTGAGATAAGAAAACGCTGCCGGGCCTACGCTGAAAAGTTCGTCAACATCCAGCGCGAGGACTTTAAGCGCCTCGGCGTATTTGGCCAGTGGGACGCCCCCTATCTTACGATGTCCTACGGCTATCAGGCCTCGATACTGCGCGAGCTTGGAAAGTTCCATGAAAAGGGGCTTATCTACAAAGGCAAAAAACCTGTCCACTGGTGCTCATCCTGCGCCACCGCCCTTGCCGAGGCTGAGGTCGAATACGCGGACAAGACCTCGCCGTCGGTATATGTGAAGTTCAGAGTCAAAAGCTTTAATCAAGATCCGGAAACACAAGAACGTTTTGGAAAATATATCGAAAAAGGTACCCGTCATTATATTGTTATTTGGACAACCACACCATGGACACTGCCTGCCAATAAAGCTATCGCCGTGCACCCTACAATGATGTACAGTTTAAAAGAAATTACCATACATGGACAGAAGGAAATCTGGATAATCGCAAATGGTTATTATGCGATAGACGAAGGGCTTAAAAACATACAGATGACATCGCTTACCGGAGGCGGAGAAGGTAAATATCTTGAAGGAACGGTTTGCGAACATCCCTTTATAAAAGAGGATCGTAAAATATTACTCAGCGAGCACGTCACCGCAGAGGCAGGCACAGGCTGCGTTCACATCGCGCCGGGGCATGGGCAGGACGACTACGAGCTTGGGCTGAAATACGGCCTTGAGGTCTACGCGCCGGTTGACTCGCATGGAAAATTCACAAAAGAGGTGCCTGAGTTCGAAGGCCAGTTCGTCTTCAAGGCCAACGCAGGGATAATAGAGCTTCTAAAGACAAAAGACGCCCTGATTACAGGAAACGACAAAGGGAAAATTGAGCACTCCTACCCGCACTGCTGGCGGTGCAAGTCGCCGATAATCTTCCGCGCCACGGAGCAGTGGTTTGCATCCATGCAGGCCGTTGATTTAAGGAAACAGGCCCTTGACGCCATTGACAACAAGATACAGTGGATACCCTCATGGGGGCGCGACAGGATATTCAACATGATTCAAAACCGCCCTGACTGGTGCCTGTCGCGCCAAAGGGCATGGGGCGTGCCGATACCCGCTCTCAGTTGCAAAGGGTGCGGCCATTCGCTTCTTGACGCCAAACTTATCGAAAAGCTCGCCTCGGCATTTGAAAAAGAGGGCGCTGACATATGGTTTGAAAAAGATGTCAAAGACCTGCTTCTGCCCGGCATGAAATGCCCGAAATGCGGCGGCGTGGAATTTAAAAAAGAGGAGGACATACTCGACGTATGGTTCGATTCCGGCGTCAGCTTTGCCGCCGTGCTTGAAAAGAGGGCGAATCTGAAGTTCCCGGCTGACCTCTACCTCGAAGGGAGCGACCAGCACAGGGGATGGTTCCATTCCTCGCTCCTTGCTTCCATGGGCACGCGCGGATGCCCGCCGTACGAGCGGGCATTGACGCACGGCTTCGTGGTGGACGGCTCCGGCAGGAAGATGAGCAAGTCCACCGGCAACGTAGTAGCGCCGCAGGAGGTCATTGACAAATACGGCGCAGAGGTCTTGCGCCTGTGGGTCTCCGCCGAGGACTACCGCGAGGACATACGCATCTCGGATGAAATATTGAAACGCCTTTCCGAGGCCTACCGCAAGATACGAAACTCATTCAGGTATATCCTCGGCAACCTTTATGACTTTGACCCGTCGAAGGACATGGTTGAATACAAAGAGCTTGAGGAGCTTGACAGGCTGACCCTGCACAGGCTCACAAGGCTGACCGAGCGCGTCCTTAACGCCTATGCCTCGTTCGAGTTCCATACGATATACCACGCGGTTCATAACTTCTGCACCGTTGACCTGAGCGCGTTTTACCTTGACGCCTTGAAAGACAGGCTCTACACCTCAGGCGCGAATGCGAAAAAGAGGCGCGCCGGCCAGACGGCCATGTACCACGTCCTTGATAATCTATTAAGGCTGACCGCGCCCGTGCTGGTCTTTACGTCAGACGAGGCATGGGCATTCATGCCGGGCAAGCACGAAGAAAGTGTGCACCTTGCCGCGATGCCGGAGGTGAAAAAAGAATGGCTGGACAACGGGCTTTCGGAAAAATGGGACAGGCTCATGACTGTGAAGGACGAGATATCAAAGACGCTTGAAGCGTGCAGGCGGGACAAGTTCATCGGCCACTCGCTTGACGCGGAAGTCACAATTTCATTTACCGGTGAAGCTGGAAATAAGGCGCTATTAGAGATATTCCAGTTTGCAGGAAAAGCCGTGGATTTGAAAAAATTTCTTGAAGAAAATAAATCTGCTTTGGAAGACATTCTCATTATTTCCAAACTGAATGTCGTTGAGGGGAAAGCAACAGCTTTAATCATAGAAGTTAAAAAAGCAACTGGAGACAAGTGCGAGCGTTGCTGGCACTACAGCCCCACGGTCGGAGGGCACGCCGCACATAAGACCATCTGCTCGCGCTGCGCGGAGGCCCTGTCATAAAAACGCGGATAAAAACCCTCTCTATCACGGCTATCGCCGTGATAGTCCTTGACCAGATAACAAAGGCCGTGATCCTCGACAGGCTCGCCGTCGGCGAATCTGCCGCGGTCATCAACGGTTTTTTCGACATCGTCCATTTCCGCAACCCCGGGGCTGCCTTTTCCATCTTCTCGAGCGGCGGGGCGATGAGAACGATTTTCCTCATAGGCACCACCATCGCCGCCCTCGTAATCATCTTCGTGATGATACGGCAATCCAAAGACTCCCTTTCCACCTTTTCGCTCTCTCTCATCGCGGGCGGAGCGATAGGAAATCTGATAGACCGGCTGAGGTTCGGCGAGGTCGTGGACTTCCTCTACTTCCACATAGGCCCATACTACTGGCCAGCCTTCAACGTGGCCGACTCGGCGATAACCGTCGGCGTGTTTCTGACCTTTGTGTTGTTTTATTTTCAAAAGCCGAAGGGAAAGAAGTAAACTTCCTGATTTCACGCAGCGCGAAGTTTCAGCTTCGCTTTCAGCGGCAGGCTGCAGGCGAGGCTGAAGCCTCGCCCGGCGATTACGCATCCAGCCCCAGCCTCTTTATCTCCGAAGCCACGAATTCCTTCAAAGACTCCTGATCCTCCGGCGCAAGCGACGTGAACATTATGCCGGCCCCTCCGAAAAGGGTCTTTGACGCGGCTTCCCCTGTCGTCCACTTGACCGCGCCCTTGAGTTCAAGCACCCTTTCAATGCCGGACAGGGAAAACTTCAGCGTAAGCCTCGTGCCTATGAGGAGTTCCGCCTTGGTGTGAAGGAACGCGCCGGTCTCGCTGATATTAAGGAGGTAACCAGTGCGCGTGACCTCTCCGACGGAGAAGTCCGCCGGGATGGACACGGGCACCCTCGTGCGTGGCACGCCATCGGCCTGCTTCGAGGGATATAGTATCCTGTTGACGCGGAAAAGTATCTGCTCCGGGGTGAACCCCTTCGTGACGAGACCGGCTGCGCCGAGCGCCTTAAGGCGGTCCATCACGTCGCCGGGCTCATACACGCCCGTGACCGCCAGCACCGGGAACTTCCCTTTTTGGCCGTTGTCGCTTATCCACTTAAGGACGCCGAAGCCGTCTATGTCCGGCATCTGAAGGTCGAGTATCAGGAGGTCTATCCCTGATGAGTTTATCTTTAATTCGTTTATGACCTCCCGTCCGTCGCGCGCGAAACGGACGTTGTGCCCGGCCTCCACGAATATGTCGCTTAATTTTGTCCTGAAGAAGACCGAATCGTCGGCGATAAATATGTTTTTAGCGTCTTTAGTTATCATAATTCAACTCGCTGTTTGGCCGCCGGAAGCGGCGTTGGCAGGGACTGAGCCCCCTCAGGGGGTTGAACCCCTTCAAGGGGTTTTATTTCAAAAGATTGCCTGGGTCGAGCGCGGATGCGGTTGATGGGAACGGTTCTAAGGCTGAGGGATCTGCCATTCGCGGATTTTTTTCTGAACTTCGGCGCCGCATGCGACAATATGATTATATCTCATGAAAGATGGAAATCAACCCCCGCTACTCATTTTCCGCTTCCTGCCCCCGCGTGTCTGAAGCGGGGGTCTGCGGCATTTCATTGGCGGCGTATTTGCATTTCGGGTAGTTCGAGCAGCTGAAAAAGACCTTGCCCCACCTGCTCCTTTTTTCCACTATCTTCCCGCCGCAATTTTCCGGACAGGGCACGCCCGTTGTCAATGGCGACGTTGTCTTGCATTCAGGGTACTTCGAGCACGCGAGGAACCTGCCGAACCTGCCGCTCTTTATGAGCATGGAAGAGCCGCACTTGGGGCATTTTTCATCCGTAATCTCAGGGGCGGCCCTTTCAAGGGCAACTACGTTGCCGGCTTCGTCCGTCTTGAAGTCCTTCGTGTTCTTGCAGTCCGGGTAGCCGGAGCAGGCGAGAAACTTGCCGTTCCTGCCCCATTTTATGACCATTTGCTTGCCGCACTTTTCGCAGGCGATGTCCGTGGGGGTCTCTTCGGTCTTGATGTTCTTCATGTCCTTCTGGGCCTTCGACAGCCTGTCCTTGAAAGGCCCGTAGAACTCGTTCATGATGTCGCGCCATTTGGCGCCGCCGTCTTCTATCTTGTCGAGCTCGTCCTCCATGTGAGCGGTGAACTCGACGTTCAGTATCTCAGGAAAGCTCTGGACAAGCAGGTCGGTGACGAGAAAGCCAAGCTCCGTGGGTTTGAGCTGGGTCTTTTCCTTCACGACGTATTCCCTGTCGATGATGGTGGAGATGATGGCCGCATAGGTCGACGGCCTGCCGATGCCGTTTTCCTCAAGCTCTTTCACGAGCGAAGCCTCCGTGAACCTCGGCGGCGGCTCGGTGAAGTGCTGCTCCGGCAGGAGCGCGAGGAGCCTCAATGATTCGCCCTTGGCGATCGGCGGGAGCTTGCCCTCTTCATCCTCCTCGGCGGCGGCGTCTTTGCCCTCGACGTAGATGGCCATGAACCCCGGAAACTTCACCACCTGGCCTGAGGCTGTAAAAAGATACTGCTTCACGTTGATGAGGATGCGCGTCTGGTCTATGACGGCCTGCGACATCTGGCAGGCGACAAACCTGTTCCAGATAAGCGCGTAGAGCCTGGCCTGGTCGCTTGACAGGTGCTCCTTCACGGCCTCAGGCGGATACTTCAGATATGTAGGCCTGATGGCCTCGTGCGCGTCCTGGGCCTTTTTCTTGGTCTTGTAGATAATGGGCTTTGCCGGCAGGTAATCGGCTCCGTAGCGCGCCTGTATGTAATTCCTCGCCTCCTCGACGGCCTCGGCGGCGATCCTTGTCGAATCAGTCCTCATGTAGGTGATGAGGCCGATGGGGCCTTCTTTGCCGAGCTCTATGCCTTCGTAGAGCTGCTGGGCGAGCATCATCGTCTTTTTCGCGGTATAGCCGAGCTTGCGGGAGGCCTCCTGCTGGAGCTTGCTCGTCGTGAAAGGGGCCGCCGGGTTTCTCTTTATCTCCTTCGCTTCGATGCCGGAGACCTTGAACTCGGCGCCTTCGATATCCTTTACTATCGCCCCTGCCTCATCGCCGTTTTTTATCTCAACTTTTTTATCCTCTTTTTTGGCGAGCTTGGCAATAAAGCCGTTCTTCGAGGCCGCACCCTTGAGCTCGGCCTCGATGCTCCAGTACTCCACGGGAACGAACGCCTGCACCTCCCTTTCCCTGTCGCATATAAGGCGCACCGCCACGGACTGCACCCTTCCGGCGGACAGGCCGCGCCGCACCTTGTCCCACAGTACCGGACTTACCTGATAGCCGACGAGCCTGTCAAGTATGCGGCGTGCCTGCTGGGCCTCGAATTTGTTCCGGTCAAGGTCTATCGGATGCTTTATGGCCTCATTCACGGCCTTTTCGGTTATCTCGTTGAACAGCACCCTGCGGGTCTTTTGCCTGTCTTTGTCTATTTCCTCGGCGATGTGCCAGGCTATGGCCTCCCCCTCTCTGTCAGGGTCAGGCGCAAGGAAGATATGATCCGCGCTTTTACCGGCCTTTTTCAATTCCTTTATTATCGCGGCCTTGCCCTTTATGACCTCGTAATACGGCTCAAAGCCGTTGTCTATGTCCACGCCGAGCTTGCTCTTTGGCAGGTCCTTCACGTGGCCGACCGAGGCCATGACCGTGTAGTTTTTGCCCAGAAATTTGTTTATGGTCTTTGCCTTTGCAGGCGATTCAACGATTACGAGCGATTTACCCATGTGCCTTCCCCGAATACCCTTTAAGTTATCAAATTATATCCGCAAACCGGTTCAAGTCAATAAAGTCCTATAATATCCCATCGGCAGACTGCGCTAAAACCTCTTCGAGAACTGCATGCCCGGCATCTGCTTGATAAGCCCCTTAAGCTCCATTTCAAGCAGCAATGACATCGCCTTCGTGGCCGCAAGGCCCGTCTTTGCCATTACTTCGTCTATATGCACGGCCTCCCCGCCAAGCGCGGCCAAGACAAGCCTCTCATCGCCTTTGGCCTCAGGCGCGCCGCCGGGCGTTGCCCTTGAAGAAATAAGGAGGCCGAGCGCGTTCATTATATCCTGGGCGTTTTCAACCAGCGGCGCGCCGTCTTTTATGAGCTTATTGGTTCCCGCGCTCTTGGGGGACGTGACAGGGCCCGGCACGGCTACGACCTCCCTGTTGTAGTCAAGGGCCAGCCGCGCGGTCATGAGCGCCCCGCTCCTTGACGGGGCCTCCACCACACACACGGCCTTTGACAGCCCGCTTATTATCCTGTTCCTCTGCGGGAAGTTATACGGCTGCGGCTTGGCGCCCATGGGAAATTCAGATATCAGGACGCCTTTTTCAGCTATCTCTTCATAGAGACGTTTGTTCTCTTTAGGGTATACCTCGTCAATGCCCGTGCCAAGGACTGCGGCCGTCATTCCATCCACGGACAACGCACCCTTATGGGCCGCCGTGTCGCACCCGCGCGCCATGCCGCTTATGACGGCAACCCCCATCCCTGCAAGGTCCCTTCCGATTACTTCGGACATCTTCAGCCCGTAATGCGTAGGGTGGCGGGTCCCTACGACCGCTACCGCCGGGACCGCCTTATAATCGTACATAGCGCCTTTTACGTAAAGGAGCGCGGGCGGGTCGTAAATTTCCTTAAGCTGCGCCGGATACGCGGCGTCATCCATGGTCAGGATTTTCACGCCGTGTTTTTGAGCGAACTTCAATTCCCCGCTAACGGCGTCCCATTCATTAAATCCGGCTATGGAGGCGCAGACATCCTCCGGCAGACCGGCCTTTTTCCCGAAATCTTTTTTCTTGAAAAGCTCCTCAGGGCCGCCGCTGTTTTCAAGCAGTTGTTTTAAAATCGGGCCGCTGAGCCCCCTGAGGGGGTTCAACCCCTTTATCCTGTAAAGGGCAAGCCAGTATTTTATCTGTTTTGCGACCATTTTAGCGTCCGCGGGAATAAACAATAGGCAGGGGATGGCGACTTGCCATCCCCTGCCGAAGAAAAGGTGCTGCGCACGGCTAAAGCCTACATACAACCATTCAGTTTTGTTCGCCGCAGGCGTTGCGCACGGCTAAAGTCAAAATACAACCATTTGGCTTTGCTCGCCGCAGGCGCCAAAAAACTTTAACATTTCCGCCCGACGGGCCGTTCGAAAGACATCGCGTGCCTCATCCATGCCGCTGCGGCAGCCTGCTAATGAGTGCTTACGATATCGCCCAGGTTTATAGTCCTCTGATTCTGCGTGATTATGCACGCCGATGTGCCGCCCTTTGACTCGATTACGACCATCTCGCCGAGCAGGATCTCAGGCAGGATAGTTTTTTTCCCGGTCATAGGGTTGACGGCTGTCGCACCCTTCTTGTATATCTTAAGCGTATTGCCCTTTTTAAGATTGTCGCCGAGCCCTTTGTCTATGTAGACGATGTCGCCTTTGGAAAAAAACTCCTTACCTTCTATCGAGGCTATTATGTAGCCGTTATCGAAGTCGGTCTCCGTCTTCGTGATTTCAACCTCTTTTACAGGCTGCTCATAGGCCCGGAGCTTCGTCCCCGGCTCCGTCTCCCTGTACGCCCTATCCACCACCGCCTCGATAGCGCCGTCCGTCCCGGTGACCACGACGTTGCCTATGATATCTATGAGGTAGCCTATCTGTTTCTTCGTAACGGGATGCGCAACCAACTTGCCCTTTGTGAAGAAGGTAAAACGGTCGCCGACCTTCACGCCCGCCGCATCCTTTAAAGAAAGATATACCGCGTCGCCAGGGCCGATGAAGGTCTTCTTTTCCCTGGCGCCGATGATGACGCCGCTCGCCGCGGACTCGTTCATGGAGACGAACCCTTTTCTTTCAAGGGATGCGTCCGTTATCCTTGGGGCGCCCGCCGTTTTCTGTATTTGCTTCAACGCCGCCTGTCCGGATGACGCGGACTCAGCCTCCGGCTCGAGGACTATTGGTTTTTCAGGCTCCAGAGCAACCACCTGCTCAGGCTTTTTTGCCTCAAAGGCCGGCGCAGCCTTTACTTCCGTCTCCTTGCCTTCGGCGCCGGCCTCTTTTTTACCGGCCGCGGCGGCAAGCGTCCCGGCGCCTTCGTCTACGGCGGAAATCTTTACTATATCTCCGGGATAAATAAGGTCGGGATTTTTTATATGCGGATTGATCTTCCATAAAGCAGGCCACTTAAAAGGGTCTTTCAGATACCTTTGCGCTATCGCCCACAAGGTGTCATAACGCACAACGGTATAGGATTTGGCCTCCGCCCCTTGAAGGGGCTGAGACCCCTGCGGTGGTTCAACCCCCCGAGGGGGCTCAGCCACCGCCGATGACCGCTCATTTATCCCGGCGGCTGTTTTTTTGTCCGTCTCTTTTGCCGTCTCTTTTACCTCAGGGGCCGCTGCATCCGGCTTTTGCTCAACCAGAGGTTGAACCTCCTCAGGAGGCGTTGTTTGCGCCTGGGGCGGCATTATCTCCTCAGAGAACGATGTGCCTGGAATGCAGGAAGCCGCAAGCGACACGGCAACCACTACGAGACCTGCGCGGATAAGTTTTTTCTCCATTGCCGTCCTTCCTTTTTTGGCCTTTTCCGGGGTTGAACCCCCTCAGGGGACCTTACTTTTTTCGCGCCCTGCCGGAATCCTTTGTGAGCGTCTTTTTCGCCTTGACGGCGGCCTCGGAATCCGGGTAGCGCGCTTTAAGCGCGTCAAACTCCTGTTTAGCCTTATCCGGCTCGTTCATTTCCATCAGCGTCAAGCCGGCCTTGAGCAGAGCGTCAGGGGCCTTGTTCTCATCGGGGTAAAGGTCGGCGGTCTGCCTGAACTTCTCAAGGGCCTTTTCGAAATCCCTCTCGGAATAATAGGACTCCCCTATCCAGTAGAAAGCGTTGTCAGCAAGCGCGCTTGAGGGAAAGCGCTTCACGAACTCTGAAAAGACCTCCCTGGCCTCGCCTAATTTGCCCGCCATGAACAGGTCCTGCCCGCGGTTGTACATGGCCACCTGATCTGTCAGGGCATCTTTTCCCTGAGCCGCGGCCTCGGCCTTTAGAGCGCCGCGGTTTTGCTCGATCAAGCCTTCAGACTTGACTTCAGGCGCGGCTGCGGTCTTTACATCGGCCTTTGCCGGAGGCCCCTGCGGCCTTTGAATCCTTTTAGGCGCGGCCTCCCCGGCAACATCCTTGGCGCCGGTGCCGCCGAGCGTTACAACTCTCAGCCCTTCCGGCACGGCTGGAGGAGAGGATGAGAGCCTTTCTATCATTGACCTTTGCTCTTCCACCTTTTCCCGAAGGAGGCTGAACTTATTGCTTATCTCCTCAAGCCTGCTATTCGAGTCCGTGAGGTTTTGCCTGAGCTCGTCCGTCTTTTTGCGAAGCTCCGCGCTCTCTTCCTTCGTGGCCAGCCCGGCGCATCCGGCGACGAGCCCTGCCAGTGCGGCGCATGTGATAAGACGAAATATCCGCATCGTGCGATTGCCCTTTCCAGTGGATTTGACCGCAATTTTAAAAGGGCTGTATTAACATGAATAAAAACCCTTTTGCGGCTTTTGTCAAGGAGATTTTTCCGGATACCCGCGTTTAAGCGGCCGTATCTTTTAATTTACACCGCGCCATTTTCATTGTCCGTGACCGCGGTCACCCCTGCGGGCCGTATATATTTTATGGATTAAAGGTATCAAGGAAACCGCCGCGACAAGGCATATGCCGATTATGAACGAGAGCGTTATCCTGCCTCTTAACAACCCCGGTATGGAGCTTGAAAAGACGACATACGCGACTATGCCGGGCAGCATGAATATGGCGGTCGCGGCCGCATAGTGGCTGAATTTTATCCTCGTAAGGCCAAACGCGTAATTAAGGAAATTATACGGGAAAAGCGGCACGAGGCGCGTGAAGGCGACTATCTTCCAGCCTTTTTCCCCGACCTTGGCGTCTATCTCCTCAAGGCGGCCTCTTTTTTTCAAAAACCCTTCCACCCAGCTTCTACCCATGTATCTGGCGACGAAAAAGGCGGCGCATGCCCCTATGGTGGAGCCTATGACCACATAGACCACGCCCCACAGCGGCCCGAACAGTATGCCGCCTATGAGCGTCAGCGGCAGTCCCGGAATCATCAGAGACGGCGCCGCGGAATATATAATGATATAAATAACCGGCCCCCATACGCCCAATCCCGCTATCCAGAGACGAACCCCCTCCTCGTCAATGTATCTGCCCAGTTGGAATATCCCGGCCAGGGCAAAGGCCATAACAATAAAAACAACGAGGATGCTTATCTTTACGGCGCTTCTGTTCATTTAATCCGTCCATTTGATTGAAAGAATACCGTTTGATTTTTAAGAAGATATCTTGCCATCCTCTTCCCGGACAGCAGAGTATATTATTCAAATCCGCATTGTCAAACCCGCGCCGGCTTATGTAAGAACATTAAAGTTTTTTGGCCACCTGCGGCGGGCAATACTAAAGGTTTATATTTTGACTTTAGCCGTGCGCAGCACCTTTTTTCAAAAAAACTGGTGATAATTATCATGTTAATTTATCATTCATTAAGTGTATAATATATCGAAAGCATCTGAATAAGGAGGCGGCTCATGTCTGAAGCAAAGATGATTCAATTGGATTTAAGGCAAATACCCGTATTTGAAAGGCACCCGCGGATATTCGAAACGTGGGACGAGATGGCGGCGGGAGATACCCTGCAGATAACAAACGACCATGACCCAAAACCTTTGCGCTACCAGTTTGAGGGCGAATACCAGGACAGCCACAAATGGGATTACGTAAAGAACGGGCCGGAGGAATGGGTGGTAGACATAAAGAAGCTCGATCTGGATATCCCGCACGGCGAGGCGCTGCGCAGCCTGATAGAAGAGGCGCTGAATGAAGTTCGCCCCTATCTTGAGGCGGACGGCGGCGGCGTGGAGCTTGTGGACATTGACGAGGAGGCGCGGGTAGTGCGCGTGCAGCTTCAGGGCGCTTGCGGCGGATGCCCCTCGGCCGGCATGACCCTCAAGGCGGGCGTTGAAAAGAGCATAAAAAAGCACGTCCCCGGCATAAAAAGCGTCGAGGCCATTTAAAACAGGCATACTTGCACCGGTTCCCCGGCGGCGCATGGAATGCGCCGCCGGATTTGATGCGGCCTGCTAAAATTCTCCCGGCAACTTGAAGCCATACTTCTTCATTATCACCCTTCCAGCCGGACTGTTCACAAAATCAATGAACGCGGCTGCCTCTTTCCTGTGCCTGCCGGCTTTGATGACCGCGGCAACCTGGTCAATCGGCTCATGCAGGCCTTCCTCTATCAATACATAGCTTACCTCAGGCACGTCCGCGACTGACAGGGCCACTATGCCGGCATGAGCGTCGCGGGTCTGGACATACTGAAGCGCCTGCCTGACGTTTTCACCGTAGACTATTTTCGGTTTGATCCTTTCCCACAGCCCTTTGCTTATCAGCGCCTCCTTTGCGGCGATGCCGTAGGGGGCGTGGCCGGGGTTGGCTATCGCGATATGCGTTACGGACGGGTCTAACAGGTCTTCAAGCGCATTTACCCTTATGCCGCTCTTTTTGTTGACGGCAAGGACTATCCTGCCCCTTGCGTAAAGACGCCTTGTATCGGAAAAGACAAGCCCCTTTTTATCAAGTTCGTCCATATACTTCACGTTGGCGGCAAAGAAGAGGTCAAACGGCGCGCCGTTTTCTATCTGCGACGTTAGTTGCCCGGTCGAGCCCAAAGACAACACGGATTTTATGCCGGTAGCCTCCTCAAAGCTCTGCGCCACCTCTTTTAGCGCGAATGACAGGTCTGCCGCGGCTGCTATGGTAAGCCGCGCCTCCTCAGCCCGAAGGTGCGCTGGCAAACAAAAGATTAAACCTGCGAGAAAAACCGTTAGAGCCGCTAAAAACCGTTTCATGTCAGGCTCCTTTTTTTATATATTGCCCGCCGATTTTACATAACGCAAAGCCGTAAAAAAAAGCCAACCGCGAAAGGTTGGCTATGTGACCACGCACATAAAATAACCTCCTTTCCGAACAAGGGAGGCCCGGCCGTTTCCAGCCAAACCCCATCGGCCAGTCCCCGTGGCGCGACGGCTTTAGGGGGTTAGGCTCGGAGTATAATTGCGAGGCCATGTTGCGTGAACTTTTAAATGAAGTCAAGAAAAAAGGTGCTGCGCACGGCTAAAGCCTGAATGCAACCCTTTTAGCTTTGCTCACCGCAGGTGTGCTGCGCACGGCTAAAGCCTGAATGCAACCCCTTTAGCTTTGCTCACCGCAGGTGTGCTGCGCACGGCTAAAGCCTGAATGCAACCCCTTTAGCTTTGCCACGCCGCAGGCTACCCAAAAACTTTAATGTCTTTATATACAAAAATAAGACGCGAAAAACCGCTTCCGTTTCCTTCTGACGCAAAATATTTGACATTAAATTAATAAAATATGGAATCCTCTGAAACTGTGCTAAAATTCCGCATACCGGCAGCGGCGCGCCCTCGTGCGCCCGGGAGGACTTTTATGAGACTTGAATTCATCGGCGGCGCTTCCACGGTCACCGGCTCGTGCTTCAATTTAAGGGTCAACAATCTCAACTTCCTCGTTGATTGCGGCATGCATCAGGGTAACGGCGGCGAGTCCGAGACCCTTGACCGCAAGGCATTTCCCTTTGACCCGGCCAAAATAGACTTTGTCTTTGTAACGCACGCGCACATGGACCACTCCGGCATGCTGCCGCGCCTTAAGCGCGAAGGCTTCAAAGGGAAGATATTCACCACCCAGGCCACCAAAGACCTCCTCAAGCCCATGCTCGTGGACTCCGCCAGGATACAGCAAAGCGACGCCGACTGGCAGACGCGGAAGGCCGCCAGGGCGGGCCTGCCGCCGATAGAGCCGCTCTACACGGAAGCCGACGTCGCGGCTGTCCTGCCCATGTTCGAGCAGCGGGATTACGCGAAGCTCTACCACCTCGGAAGCGGCGTAAAATACAGGTTTATTGACGCCGGACACATCCTCGGCTCCGCCACCCTTGAGCTGTGGTTTCAGGACAGCGAGAGGGAGAAAAAAATAGTCTTCTCCGGCGACATCGGCAAAAAAGGCAACCCCATACTTAAAGACCCGTCCATGCCGGACGAGGCGGACTACGTCGTGATGGAATCCACCTACGGCAACAGGCTCCACAGGCCGCTGAGGCAGTCCGTTGACGAGCTTGCCTCCGCGATAAAGACCACCTTCAAGCGCGGCGGCAACGTCTACATCCCCACCTTCGCGCTCGGCAGGACGCAGGACATCCTCTATATCCTGAACGGCCTCGCAGCCGAAGGCAGGCTTTTCAATATCAACGTGCATCTGGACAGCCCGCTTGCGGAGGAGGCCACCAAAATATACCTCGCCCACCCGGAATGCTTTGACGAGGAGGCGAAAAAACTCTTCGAGGCCGCCGGCAGGAACGGCGCGCCTGATAAAGGAAAGAGCATGTTCAGCAGCATGAAGACCGGGGCATTGAAACTTCACTTCACGCATACCGTGGACGAGTCCATGCTCCTGAACCGCCTGAAGTCAGGGCATATCATAATGGCCGGAAGCGGCATGTGCGAGGGCGGCAGGATAAAGCACCACCTGAAGCACAACCTCTGGAGACGCGAGTGCAGCGTTGTTTTCGTGGGCTTTCAGGCAAGAGGCACCCTTGGAAGAAGGATAGTGGACGGGGCCAAGACCGTCAGCATCCTTGGCGAGGAGATAGCCGTCCGGGCGCAGATACACACCATAAACGGCTTCTCTGCGCACGCCGACCGGCATGAGCTGTTTGAATGGCTGACCGCCCTCAGCAATTCCCCGAAGGTCTTTCTCGTCCACGGAGAGGAAGAGGCCGCCGAGTCCTTAGGCAAGTTCATTCAGGAAAAGACAGGCCTTGAGACGCACAGGCCCAGGGATGGAGAAGTAGTTGAATTGTAAATATTTTTTTGATAAGTTTAAGTTGTCGCTTCTTTATCCCTCCTTTGGAAAAGGAGGGTAGGGAGGATTTGAACTATTAGAGAGCATGACTAATAAAGAACATGACCTTGACTGCATAGTCGCCTTTACCATTGACGGGCAGCGGTTCGCATTGCCGCTGCCGTCGGTCCTGCGCGTGATCCCCGTTGTCGAGATAACGCCGCTGCCAAATGCCCCCGCCGTCATCATGGGCATGGTGAACATCCACGGCACGGTCATACCCGTGGCGGACATGAGGAAACGCATGGGCATGGCGCCGCGCGGGCAATTGCTCGGCGACAAGTTCATCATCGTGAAAACACCGGCACGGACCCTCGCCCTCACGGCGGACGAGGTTGAACCTCCTCAGGAGATTGAACCTCCTCAGGAGGCCGCCGGAGCCGCGCAAGGCCGTGGAAGATTTATTGCCGCCGGCGAAGTGGCCCCGGGCTTAAAGCATATAAAAGGCGTGGCAGCGCTCACGGACGGCCTTACGCTTATCCACGACATAGACGGCTTTCTCTCCATTGAAGAGGAACAGACACTTGACAACGCCATAAAACAAACCGGCAACCAGGGCGACTAAAGCCCAAAGCCCAAAGCCCAAAGACGGACTCAGATGGCTAACGTGCTTTCAAAAGAGACCCTTGAGGAGACGGCAAGGCTCATCACCTCGCTGATGGGGCTCTATTTTCCCGAAGACCGCCTGACTGACCTTGAGCGGGGGCTTGCAAGCGCATCAAGAGAGCTGGGCTTCGCTGACATTGCAAACTTCATCAAGTGGCTGAAATCCTCTCCCATGACAAAGGAGAGCTTAGAGATAATGGCCAGCCACCTTACCGTGGGAGAGACCTACTTCTTCCGCGAGAAGGACACGCTCAGCGCCGTCGAAACGCGCATATTGCCGGAGATCATCAAATCGAAACGAACCGGCGAAAAGAGGCTCCGAATCTGGAGCGCGGGCTGTTCGACAGGGGAAGAACCTTACACCATAGCCATAATCCTTCACAGGCTGATAAGCGACATAACGGACTGGAACATCACCATACTTGCCACAGACATAAACCCGATGTCTTTGAAAAAGGCGCGCAGGGGCGTCTACGGCGAGTGGTCTTTCCGCAACTCCCCTGAGTGGCTGAAAAGCAGTTACTTCAAGCGCGCCGCCGACAACGGCTACGAGATAGCCCCATTCATAAAGAACATGGTGACCTTTGAATACCTGAACCTCGCAGATGACGTCTACCCTTCGCTGCTCAGCAACACCAATGCGATGGACATTATATTTTGCAGAAACGTGCTCATGTATTTCCGGCCAGACCTTTCAAGGAAGGTCGTAACGGCCTTTTACAACTCCCTTATGGAGAAAGGTTTCCTGCTCGTAAGCCCCTGCGAGACGCTTACGTCCATAACGACGCTGTTTGCAATGGAAAACCACCAGAACGCCACGCTCTACCGCAAGGACAGCGATGCAGGGGCAGGTTCTAAGCCTGCCCTATACGCAAACCGCTTCGATTCAAAGGCCATTCCGGCGGCGCCGGCGCCGCAAGCCGCGCCAATGCCGAAGCAGACCGCGATTAAAAGGCCTTCGCCTTTGCGCCCTGCGGAGGACGATTACGCATTTGCCCTCAGGATGTTCAATGATGGACGATTCAAAGAGGCCGCCAAGCGGCTTGAAGAAAGCCTCGGCGGCGGCGCCGATGCCCGATCGGCCATACTTCTTGCCAGGATACGCGCGAACGCAGGGGAGCTGGAGGATGCGCTTAAATGGTGCGAAAAGGCCGTGGCCGCAAACAGGCTTGACCCCTATTGCCATTATCTGAGGGCCACCATACTCCAGGAGGAGGGCCGCCTCCAAGATGCCGTGGAAGAGCTCAAGCGCGCGCTTTACCTCGACCACGGGTTCGTCCTCGCCTACTTTGTTTTGGGCAGCATTTTTTTAAAACTCGGCGATGAGCAGGCCGGCGCCAGGAACCTTAAAAACGCCCTTGAAATACTATCCGCCTTTTCGCCTGACGCAATAATTCCGGAATCAGAGGGCATCACCGCGGGAAGGCTTGTCGAGATAATATCATCCATGGCTAAGATGCAATAGCTAAAAGAAGGCAATGGGGTGACCCCCTTCAGGGGGGTGACCCCCCTCAGGGGGCGGCATGAACCGCAGGGACGATAAAAAAACAGACGCCGGGGAAGCGGCCGCTGCCGCTGCCATCGATTGGCACGAGGTAAAGCGGCGCGTCAAGGCCACAGGAGACGCCCTCGCCCGTCACGAAGTTACCGATGAGGAGCGTAAAAAAACCCTGAAGGAGCGGACGCTGCGGCTTGCCGCGCCGGAAGCCGCCCCGGAAACGGGCGCATGGATCGACACCGTCGAATTCGTCCTCGCGTATGAAAGATACGCGGTGGAATCGCGCTTCGTGCGCGAGATCTGTCCTATGCACGAGCTGACGCCGGTGCCATGCACACCTGCGTTCGTCCTTGGCATAGTAAACGTCAGAGGGCAGATACTCTCGGTCATTGACATCAAGAAGTTCTTCGCTCTCCCTGAAAGGGGGATAACCGATTTGAACAAAGTCATTATCCTCACCCGCGCGGACATGACTTTCGGCGTCATCGCTGACGCCGTCGTCGGCGTAAAACGGGTGAAGGACGCCGACATAGAGGCCGCGCTGCCGACCCTGACGGGCATACGCGCGGAGTATCTAAGGGGGGTCACCAAGGAACGCCTCGTGATCATAGACGCGGAGAAACTTTTAACGGACAAGGACATTATCGTCAAGCAAAGCATTGAAGCATGACGCAGGCACATATAAAACAGGAAGAACCGGCAGGCTGCTCAAAAAGCCCCAGCTACTATGCGACGAGGAGCGAAGAATGCAGGCGTATTGTTGAATACGCCGTAATGATGAGCGACGAAGGCAACGACGTAGATGGGGCTTTTTCAGCAGCCTGCTCAAAACAGATAAAACAGGAGGGACTCCCATGCAATGGTTCATAAACCTGCCGACGCGCATTAAATTTTTTCTCGGCTTCGGCGCAGTCATCGCGCTTCTGATCATTATCGTGATAATCGCCGGCAACGGCATCTCGGTCATCCAGCAGTCGCAAAAGAATTTATACAACTCCGAATTCGCAAATACCGTTGACGTGCTGACTGTAAAATCCAACATAAACGACATGAGGGTTTACCTCCTCATGATGATGTCGGCGAAAACAAAGGAAGAGAAGGCGCGGCAGCACAAGCTCGTCGAGGAGAGTTCCGGCAGGCTCGCCAAGACCATGGAAACGCTCCTGGACAGGAACAGGCATGAACAACAGGCGCTCTCAAGGCTTGAAGAGCTTGGCGACATAAGTCTCGCCTTCAAGGAGACCAGAGAAACCAGGCTCATCCCCCTCATCTACGCGGGAAAGATAGACGAGGCAAAAAAAATAGCCCTCGGCGTCCAGAACGAGCGCTACGAAAAGATGCGCTCGATCATAATGTCCATTGGAAAAGATGCCCAGAAAGAAGCCGCCTCGCGCATGGCTGAATCGGACGAGAGCGCCAGGCGGTCGGTCAGGCTTTTCATCATAATCGGCGCTATTGCCGTCGTCATCAGCTTCTTCATAGCCGCCCTCTCCAACCGGATAATCGCGCAGCCTTTGAAGGAAATAGCGGGCTTTGCTGAAAAGATCACCGCCGGCGACCTCACCATCAGGATGCCCGCCGCCGACAGGCAGGACGAGGTCGGCCTGCTGATGAAGATGTTCGCGACCATGGTAGACAGGCTGCGCAAGGAAACGCGCGACATCACCGAGGCCGTGAACGTCCTTGCCTCCTCGTCCAACGAGATAGCCGCGACGTCGTCGCAGCTTGCTTCAGGGACCCAGGAGACGGCCGTGGCCGTGGCCGAGACCACCACCACGGTGGAGGAGATAAAGCAGACGGCCAATGCCTCGACGCAGAAGGCCCGCCATGTGTCCGATCTCGCGCAAAACGCCTCGCACGTCTCGCAAAGCGGCGCCATCCTCGTTAACGAGACGATAGACGGGATAAACCGGATCCGGGAACAGATGGAATACATCGCGGAGACTATCGTAAAACTTTCCGAGCACAACCAGGCCGTAAGCGAGATAATAGCGGCGGTAGACGACCTCGCGGAACAGTCCAACCTCCTTGCCGTCAACGCGTCCATAGAGGCCGCCAAGGCCGGGGAGCATGGCAAGGGGTTCGGCGTCGTGGCGCAGGAGATAAAGAGCCTCGCGGAGCAGTCCAAGCAGTCCACGAAACAGGTGCGCACAATCCTCAATGACATTCAGAAGGCCAGCTCCGCCGCGGTCATGGCCACTGAAAAGGGGTCCAAAGCGGTTGAGGCGACCGTGAAGCAATCGGCTCAAACGGGCGAGGCCATACGCACCATCTCAAAGGCCATAGAAGACGCCACTCAGGCCGTTATGCAGATAGCCGCATCAAACCAGGAGCAGCTCGTCGGCATGGACCAGGTGGCAGGGGCCATGATCAGCATAAAGCAGGCCTCGTCTCAGAACGCCGCAAGCACCAGACAGGTGGAGATAACCGTCAAGGGTCTGCAGGAACTCGGCCAAAAGCTCAAGGACATGGTAGGCCACTACCGGCTGTAAAAGGTCATTTGAAGGACATGGCAGGCCACTACCGGCTGTAAAAGGTCATTTGAAGGCCATGGCAGGCCATTACCGGCTGTAAAAGGTCATTTGAAGGGCATGGCAGGCCACTACCGGCTGTAAAAGGTCATTTGAAGGGCATGGCAGGCCACTACCGGCTGTAAAAGGTCATTTGAAGGGCATGGCAGGCCACTACTATCTGTAAAAGGTCATTTGATGGACAAAAAAGAATTAGAATTCAGAGAACGCCTTCTCGCGACCTTCATGGTGGAAGCCGGAGATCACCTGCAGGCGCTCGAAGCGGGGCTTATCGCGCTCGAAAGGGAAGTCCCTCCTGAAGAGGCGAGGTCCGTCGTCGAGACGGTCTTCAGGGCAGCTCACAGCCTGAAGGGCGCGGCACGCGCCGTGAATATGCTTGAGATAGAACGGATATGCCAGTGCCTGGAGGACTACTTCCAATCATGGAAGCATCACGGGGTAACGAGGCTCCCTGAGCTTTTCAACGCCATTTATGACGTGATCGAGGGCATGCGCTCTTTTCTTGCTTCCTACGACGTTAACGCGCCGGAGGGGAGCAAGACATACGTCTCCAGGCTTCTTGGCGGCCTTTCCCGCTTTGAAGCCATGGGACGCCGTGAACCGGCGCCTGAATCAAAAAAGCCGGAGGCCCCGGAAGCCCCAAAGGCCATGGAGACGCCGCCGCCGCAAACTGCGGAACCTGCAGGGGCAGGTTCTAAACCTGCCCTGAAGGAGAAGGCCGCCGCGCCGGAGACGGTAAGGATAGCGTCGTCAAAGCTCACCAAAATGCTTCTCGAAACGGAAGAGCTGCTCACGGCGAGGCTCGCCTATGCGCAGCACACCGCCCAGCTTGCGGACACCGCAGGGATGATCGAACTCATGAAGGGTGAGTTCTCAAAGATTTATCTCAACGTAATGCCGTCTATCGAAAAAGACGAGGGGCGGGCGCTTGCCCCGGCTGATACCGCAAGGCTCGGCGAACTCCTAAGCGAGACGCAGACGCGCGTGCGGGCGCTGGACGGACGGTTTAAAACCCTTGCCAAAGCGGCGCGGCTGAACCAAAAGGCATTCGACAGGATGACGGGCGCTCTGCTTGACGACGTAAAAGACGCGATGATGCTCCCCTTCAGAACGCTCCTTGAAGGCTTTCCGATACTGGTCAGGAACCTTTCGCACGAACAGGGCAAGCTCGTTGACGTCGAGTTGCGGGGCGAGGGCCTTGAAATAGACCGGCGGATACTTGAAGAGATAAAGGCCCCGCTCACCCACCTTGTCAGGAACGCGGTTGACCACGGCATAGAAAGTCCCGCTGAGCGGACGCGCCTTAAAAAGCCGGAGCGCGGCAGGATACTGATTTCAATTGCGCACGCGGAGGGGTCCAAGGCCGATATCGTCATCTCGGATGACGGCACTGGCATCGACCTCACAAGCGTCAGGGACGCGATTGTAAAAAGCGGGATCATGAGCCGCGAAGACGCGCGGCGGCTCGGCGACGAAGCCGCGCTTTCCTTCATCTTCCAATCAGGCGTCTCGACAAGCCCGATAATCACCGACATCTCCGGCAGGGGCCTGGGCCTTGCCATAGTGCGCGAGAAGGTTGAAAAGCTCGGCGGCTCTGTCTCGGCGGAAACGTCCGAAAAAAACGGAACGGTCTTCCGCATGCGGCTGCCCCTCACGCTGGCGACCTTTCGCGGAATACTTGTCAAGGCCGGGGGCGCGGTCTTCATCGTCCCCACGGCAACGGTGATAAAGACGCTGCGCGTAAGGAACGAGGAGATAATGACGGCTGAAAACAGGGAAACCATCGCCTTTGAAGGCAGGCCGCTCTCCTTTGTGCGCCTTGAGCATGTGCTGGAATTGCCGGTGAAGACTAAAAAGAAGGCCGCGGGCGAGGCCCGCTTCACGCAGGCCGTCATACTCGGCAGCGCCGGCGGACGAATCGCCTTCGGGGTGGAGGAGGTGCTCGGCGAGCAGGAGGTGCTCGTCAAACCTCTCGGCGCGCAGCTCGTCCGTGTGCGCAACGTCGCAGGGGCCGCCATACTCGGCACGGGAAAGCCCGTGCCCGTGCTCAGCGTGAGCGACCTTCTGGTTGAAGCTGTAAAGGCCGCCTCATCCGGGCACGCCGCCGCGCCGGCTGAAGAAAAAACGGACAGACAGCGCATCCTCGTGGTGGAGGACTCCATCACGTCGAGGATACTCCTCAAAAACATACTCGAAGGGGCCGGCTACGACGTAAAAACAGCCGTAGACGGGGTAGACGCCCTCACCGCTTTAAAGACCGAGCCTTTCGACCTCGTAGTCTCGGACATCGAGATGCCGAGGATGCACGGCATTGACCTCACTGCAAGGATACGCGCGGACAAGAAGCTCTCGGAGCTTCCCGTCATCCTTGTGACCGCGCTCGACAGCCGTGAAGACAGAGAACGCGGGGTCAGCGTCGGGGCAAACGCATATATCGTAAAGAGCAGCTTCAACCAGGGCAATCTGCTTGAGGTCGTAAAGAGACTGATATAGCGAGCCGTCAAAAAAATGGGCATGGAGCATTGCCGTGATTAACGTTCTGATTGTTGACGATTCAGAAGTCGCAAGGATGAGCCTCCAGCACATCCTTGAATCCGACCCGGAGATACGCGTCATCGGCATCGCTGAAAACGGCGCTGAGGCGGTAAAATTCGTCGAGAGGCAAAGGCCGGACGTCATTACCATGGACGTCAATATGCCGAAGATGAACGGGCATGAGGCCACAAGAAGGATAATGGAGACAACGCCCGTGCCCATAGTGGTGGTGAGCGCCAGCTACGACAAGAACGACGTGAAACACTCGTTCATGGCCGTGGAAGCAGGGGCCGTTGCCATCATCGAGAAGCCTTATGGCCTGGAGCACCCGGAGCATCAGGAGGCGGCCAGGATCCTCATCAATACCGTCAAGCTTATGAGTGAAGTGAAGATGGTGCGGCGTTGGATCAAGGCGGAAAGGCCCGGCCCGGCCGTGACCGCGCCGGAAGCGCACGCCGAGAGGATGGTTTCAAAAAAGATAAACATCGTCGCCATCGGCGCATCCACGGGCGGGCCGCTCGTTCTTCAGACCCTGCTCGCCGGGCTCGACAAGAACTTCCCTGCGCCTGTCGCCGTGGTTCAGCACATCGCGCACGGGTTTCTCGACGGTATGGTGACGTGGCTTAACCAGACCACCGGGCAAAAGGTCCGTGTTGCCGTTGACGGGGAGCATCTGCTGCACGGCAACGTCTATTTCGCCCCGGATGACTTCCAGATGGGCATAGAAAAATCCGGCATCGTCAGGCTCTCAAAGGCCATGCCGGAAAACGGCATACGCCCGTCGGTATCATACCTTTTCCGCTCGGTCGCGGAGGCCTACGGCTGCGAAGCAGCCGCCGTCCTCCTTACCGGAATGGGAAAGGACGGGGCAGAGGAGCTTAAACTCCTCAAAGACGCCGGCGCGGTCACCATCGCGCAGGACATGGAAAGCTCGGTAGTCTACGGCATGCCGGGAGAGGCCGTCAGGATCGGAGGCGCATCCTACGTGCTGCCGCCCGAAAAAATCTCAAAGGCGCTTGGAAACCTCCTCGGCCATGCCGGCGGGCCGAGGGCCGGCAACGGCGTCAACAACGCAGACAGTTAGCATCGGAGAATCCAATGGAACAGGCAGGCGGCAGGTACATCCTGATAGTCGAAGACAGCAAGACGCAGACCGCGGAGATTGACGCCATATTAAGGCAGCTCGGCTACCGCACCGCCGCGGCTTACAACGGCAAAGAGGCTTTAGATCTGATGCGCAAGGAAAAGCCCCTGCTTGTCGTCACCGACATACTCATGCCGGAGATGGACGGGTACGAACTCTGCACCCGGATCAAGTCTGAAAGCGCCCTGAATGACACGCCTGTGGTGCTGCTTACCCAGCTTTCAGACCCCAAAGAGATAATCCGCGGCCTTGAATGCAGGGCGGACGACTTCATAGTAAAGCCCTACACGGAGACGATTCTGCTGTCGCGCATCAAGACCGTGCTCGGACTGAAACTTCAACATGAGATAAGCATAAAGAACATCAACATCCTTGTGGTGGACGACAGCCCGACGCAGGCCAATCAGCTTAAATACCGCCTTGAGGAGAACGGCTACGCCGCGACCACGGCCTTTAACGGCAAAGATGCATATGAGACAGCTAAAAAACTGCGTCCGCACCTCATCATCAGCGACATACTCATGCCCTTGATGGACGGCTACGAGCTCGCCGACAAGATAAAGCATGACCCGGAGCTGAAAAAGACGCCCATAATCCTCCTGACCTCTCTGCGCGACAGCAAGGACGCGGCCTTGAAGGCGCGGGTCTTTGCCGACAGCTTCATTACCAAGCCCTATGACGTGGACTATCTCCTGTCCAAGATCGAATCCATCCTCGCCATCCCGCCATACAAGTCCGACGGCGGCCTGGACAGGAGGAAACCCGAAGCGATAGAGGTCTCCTTCGCCAATGAAAAATACACCATCGTGGCGAGCAGGCGGAAGATCCTTACATTTCTCCTTTCCACATACGAGAACGCGGTTCAGCAGAACCGCGACCTTATTCACATGTCCAGGGAGCTCCAGCAGGTCAACGAACAGCTCGAGGACATCGTCATAGAACGGACGCGCCAGCTCCAGACGTCGGAGACGAACTACCGCACGCTGCTTGAGGCCAGCGCCGACGCCATTGTGGTCATAGACGGCGGCCGGGCCGTATTATTCGCCAACAAGGCCGCCGAATCGCTCCTCGGCATCGGCAAAACAGGGCTTGCCGCAAAGCCGTTTGAGTTTGACATCGCGCATGGAGAGACGAAAGACGTCGAGATAACTGACAGGCTCGGCGCAAAGACCGTCGTCGATATAAGCGTCATACCGGCCAAATGGGCGGACAGGCCGGCAAACCTTGTGACAATGCACGACGTCACCGAAAGGAAGGAGCGGGAGAAGGAGTTCCTCAAGGCCAGCAAGCTCGAATCCCTCGGCATCCTCGCCGGAGGCATCGCGCACGACTTCAATAATCTGCTGACGGGGATGCTTGGGAACGCGTCGCTGGCCAGGATGTACGCCGACCCGAAAGAAAAAATATACAAAATAATCACGGACATTGAAAAGGCCTCGCTCCGGGCTAAAGACCTCACACAGCAGCTCCTCACGTTCGCCAAGGGAGGGATGCCCGTCAAAAAGACGGCGCACATCGAGGGGCTCATCATGGACTCGGCCACCTTTGCCATGCACGGGTCGAACATCAAGTGCACATTCTCCATTGCCGGGGATCTGAAAGCGGTTGACGTGGACGAGGGACAGATGAACCAGGTCATGCACAATCTCGTGATAAACGCCAAGCAGGCCATGCCCGATGGCGGCGCGATCACCGTTGCCGCCGTGAACACCGAGGTCGCTTTAACTGACAACCTGCCCCTTAAGCCCGGCGGATACGTGCGGATAACCGTCAGGGACAATGGCATGGGCATCCCTGATGAACTGCTTACAAAGATATTCGACCCCTACTTCACCACCAAGGCAACCGGCACAGGCCTTGGCCTTGCCACCGTGTATTCTGTCATAAAAAACCACGGCGGATGCGTAATGGCGGAGTCCAGGCCCGGCAGCGGCACCGCCTTCCACATATATCTGCCGCAATCCGGCAAGGCCGTGGCCCCGCCTGCGGCCCCGGTGGAGGTGAAACCCGTCAGGGGGATGGGCAGGGTCATTGTAATGGACGATGAGGACGTCGTGAGAAACGTAGCCGCCATAATCCTCAAGGAGCTTGGCTACGACGTTGACACGGCCGCCAACGGAGATCAAACCATAGAGCTTTACAAAAAAGCGCAAATGGAAGGGCGTCCGTACAGCGTCCTTGTCATGGACCTCACGATCCCCGGCGGGATGGGCGGCAAGGAAGCGATAGCAAGACTGCGCGAAATAGACCCGGACGTCAGGGCCATCGTCTCAAGCGGATATTCAGACGATCCGATAATGTCGGATTACAAGAAAAACGGCTTCAAAGACGTTATCGTGAAGCCCTATAAAATGAATGAACTTTCCAGCGTGATACAAAGGGTGATAGCCGGAAGCATAACATGATATAATGAAGGCCGTGATGCGTGAAAGGGAGATTTAATGGAAAAGTATTATGGAATAGCGGTCATACTGATTATCGGAGGGCTTATAACCGCCCTTATTGCAAGGAGCAAAGGCAGGGGCTTTCTCAAATGGTGGCTCTATGGCGCTTTTATTCTGCCGGTCGCATTGGTGCACGCCTTGAGCCTGAGGCTCGATGAGCTGGGCGGCTCGAAGAACTGCGGCTACTGCCGCTTAAAGGTGAAAATGAGCGCCACGCACTGTCCTAAATGCGGGTATGAGTTCATAGACTTCAGATAACGGCGCATTAAACGCGGCGCGAGGCTTCTACCGGGCTGAAGAGACGGCGACACTAAAGTGTCGCACTACGGGGACGACAACGCAACCTGCTGTTCACACCTCCAATGTCAGGCCGTCATAGGCAAGCTCCACGCCCTCGGGAAGGTTCTTGTTGTCGGCGGCGTAATCAAGACTGTGGCTCAGGTGCGTCAGGAACGTCCTTTCCGGTTTAAGCCGCCTTGAAATCTCAAGGGCCTGCTCGATGTTCATATGCGTCGGATGCGGCCTGCGGCGAAGCGCGTTTATTATCAGCACCTTTATGCCCATGAGCTTTTCAAGAGAGGCCGCGGGCATATGGCTGCAGTCCGTTACATACGCGGCATCGAAGAAGCGGAAACCCAGGATAGACGCCGTTCCGTGGCGTATATCAATAGGGACGATTTGCGTGCCGAAGATAGATAACAGGCCTTCAATCACATGCGGAGTAAGGTCCGGCCGCCAGCTTTCCCCGCCATTTTTTGCGAAGATATAATCGAACATCGCCTTTATCCTCGACATCGTATGCGCGTTTGCGTAGATGGGTATGGCCGCGCCCTGCGCCATGTTGAAGGCGCGCAGGTCGTCAATGCCGAGTATGTGGTCCGCGTGCGGATGGGTAAAGAGCACGGCGTCTATACGGGCAACGCCGTTTCCAAGCGCCTGCGCCCGTAAGTCCGTCGAGGCGTCTATGAGGATATTTTTGCCGTCAATCTGAATGAGCAGGGACGAGCGCGTGCGGCAGTTGCGCGGGTCTTTCGACGCGCACACGCCGCATGTGCAGCCTATGACAGGCACGCCGGTAGATGTGCCGCAGCCGAGGAAGAGGAGCTTCATTGAATTACATGTTTCAATCCACGCCTCCGGCCAGGAGGCGGCAAACGTATGAAAAGCCTGAAAACCGTCTTCTCAAGAAAGGCCGCGGCGCGTAATGCGTAAAAAGAGAATTACTTCACGCATCACGCGCCGCGGCTTGACTCTCATTTAACAAGTTCTCCGACCGCTTCAAGCTCGGCAATGACCTCATCGTCATGCGGGGCGTCTCCCATATATTCGGTCAGATCGCATCCGGCATAATGTTCAAAGTGCATGCCGTCAATGAACAACGGGCTCGCGGTCACGTCATAGACCTTGCCCTTATAGGCGATGTAAACGGGTTTATCCGGCGCGGACCCGTCGTGCTCTTTCAGCTGAGCTTCAGTGAATGTCTTCATCTCAAATAATATAAAACGGCGTCGGCATGAAAGTCAATATAAATGCCAGCAGCGAGAGCGCGCATATGACCTTTCGCCGTCTGTCCATAGGCGTTTGCCGGTCTTGGACCGGCGGGTGCCACATGCCGACGATAGTAATGAGCAGCGCCCACACCAGCCATCCGGGCCACGCGAGTATGCCGAGGATTACAAGGACGCCGACCATCGCAATCGAAAATATTTTGTGCCTGCGGCCCACGATGGCGTAGACGATATGCCCGCCGTCAAGCTGGCCTATGGGCAGGAGGTTCATCGCCGTGACGAAAAAACCTATCCAGCCGGCAAAGGCCACCGGATGCAGCATCACCTCCTTGCCCTCCGGCACCGGGCCGACGACGGCATAGGTCAGCAGCCGGAAGATAAGCGAATTACCGAGGGCCAGCGTGTCTTCCATGTGCGGCGCGGGGATGATGGTGGAATATTCAAGGCCGATGACGGTCGCGGCAAGGGCAACTGCAAAGCCCGCAAGAGGGCCGGCCGCGCCTATGTCAACGAGGGCGTCCCTGGTCATGATGGGCGATTTGAGCTTTATGACCGCCCCGAACGTGCCTATCATCGGCGGAAGCGGCGGCCCCGGGATAAAGACCGGCAGGGTCGTTGCCACGCCGTGCCTGCGCGAGGCGATGTAGTGCCCCATCTCATGAGTGCCGAGGATGACGAGCAGAGCGGCTGAGAACGGTATGCCCCTGGTTATGTCATAGGGATTGGTTAAGATGTCCGCGCCCGTATAAAGCGCGCCCGCTATGACCGTCGTTATGACGGTGGCGGCAAAAAGCACGGCGGGCAGGAGCTTTTTGGGGCGGTGAATGACGCCGTGCGCCGGATAGCCCGTGTCAGCCACGCTTATTACCCCTGACAGAACCGCGGTACATCTCAAATACGCCAAGTGCGGCGCAGAGGATAACGGGGCCGGCTATTATGCCGATAAGGCCGAAAACACTGACCGCGCCGAGGACGCTTAAAAACAGGAGGAGCGGATGGAGCTTCGTCTTGGAGCTGACTACGGCCTGCCTGAGGAACTGGTCCACAAGCACGATGACTACTACGCCGGTGCCGGCGAGCGTTATCGCGCTCACGGTCTTGCCTGCGGCAAAAAGATAGATGGCCGCAGGCGCCCAAATTATCGCCGTGCTCACGACGGGGATAAAAGTCGCCATAAAAACCGCAAAACCCCAAAGGACCGCCCAAGCAATGCCGAGGGAATAAAAGACGACGCCGAGAATCGCCCCCTCGAGCGCCCCTATAAGGATGCCGCCGTAAAAAGTGGCCGAGAGCACGGTTCTCATCCTTTTAAGCGCGGCCTCTTTTTCACCTTCGGATATTGGCAGTATGTCCCTTACCGCCCCGATGGCCGCGTCGCCGTCTTTAAACAAAAAAAACATCGTCAAAAAGGAAAGGACTATGTTGAAAAAAAACCCGATGACGTTGCTTAGCGCTCCGCCGAGGCCAAAGCTTATGCGACCGAGCGTCTCTTTTATGGCGCTCCTCAGGATGTTCAACGTCCCTTCCGAGCCTGTGTCGATGTAACGGCCGAGAAACGCCTCCAGCTCCGACAAGATATAGAGCGGGCTGTTGTGGCCCTTCAGCTGGATCGCCTTGACATACTCATCCACCCAGCGAAGCAGGTTCGCTATGTCCCCGGACATGGCAAAACCGACATACACCATCGGAGAGATCATGAACACGGCGACGGTAAGGCACGCGATAAGGGAGGCGATGGACTTCCATTTCACCAACCTCAGGAGCCAGAGATAGTAAGGGTAAAGCAGGATAACGAACACCACGCCCCAGAAGACGGGGATGAAGAAAGGCCGCATTACAATATATGCGAGATATCCTATTATCAGGGCTAAAGCGAGAGCGACGGCGTTTTTTGTTTTCATGTTTTTTTTGGGCTGAGAGATGAACCTTTTGATTTCGCCCTCCATTCTCAGTATAATAAGATTTGCCTAAATTACAAGGAGTATTGCCATTATGACGACAAAGGCCGTAGCGCTTCTCTCAGGCGGGCTGGATTCCACGCTCGCGGTAAAAATGATGATCGAACAGGGCATCGAGATATTCGCCCTTAACTTCACCTCGGTCTTTTGCACATGCAACTCCGGCGGCGCGCATAAGGGCGGCTGTAAGAGCGAATCCAAACGCGTGGCCGAGGAGTTCGGCATCCCTATAAAGGTCATGCTGAAGGGCCTTGACTACATGGAAGTGGTCAGAAACGCCAAACACGGCTACGGCAAGGGCATAAACCCCTGCATCGACTGCCGCATCTACATGTTCAACATCGCGAAGGAATACATGAAGGAAGTAGGCGCGTCCTTCATCATCACCGGCGAGGTCCTCGGACAGCGGCCCATGAGCCAGCGGATGGAAGCCTTCCGCATCGTCGAAAAAGAGACCGGACTTGCGGGCTGCATCCTGCGCCCCCTGTGCGCCAAGCACCTTCCTCCGACGATAGCCGAACAGACCGGCCTCGTTGACCGCGAAAAACTTCTCAATGTTTCCGGCAGAAGCAGAAAGGAGCAGATGGAACTGGCCGAGGAACTTGACATAAACGACTATCCCTGCCCTTCGGGCGGATGCCTCCTTACGGAAAAACTGTTCTCGAAAAAGGTCAGGGATCTTCTGAATAATAAAAAAGAGGTCTCAAAAAGAGATCTGTCGCTCCTTAAAACAGGCAGGCACTTCAGGCACAACGGAACAAAGATCATCGTCGGCAGGGACGAAGCGGACAATATCAAACTCAAGGCCCTGCTGGAGCCGGGCGATACGCTCGTGGAGCCGGTGGGCTTTGCCGGCCCCCTTGCCCTTATACCCGACAACGGCGGCGAAGGCGCGCGCGCCTTTGCCGCAAGCCTCATCGTAAGATACGCATCCGGCAAGGCCGGCGGCGGCACAAAACTTTCCGCCACGCACGGCGGCGGCGCAGTGGAATTTGAAGCCCCCTTGCCGGCCACGGAGGAGATGATCAGCGAGGCGCGTGTATGCTGAACGCCGGCATCTCTCAAAATCAAATAGACGCGCAGTTAAGGGCGTCCGCCTTTGAAAAGTTCGAACGGCTGAAGGATATCCTCGGCAAGATGAACAGCGTCATCGTGGCCTTCTCCGGCGGCGTGGACTCTGCCTTTCTCGCAAAGGCCGCCTTTGACGCGCTGAAAGAAAGGAGCGCGGCCATGACGGCCACCTCGCCGACCTACCCTGAAAGGGAATTTAAATCAGCCTGCGAACTGGCCTCTCTCATCGGCATCAAGCAGATAATCGTAGAGTCCAACGAGTTGGAGATACCTAACTTCGCAGGCAACACCGACAGGAGATGCTACTACTGCAAGAGCGAGCTCTTCAAAATAGCGGTTGAACGGGCGCGCGCCCTCGGCTTTAGCGAAGTAGCCGACGGCTCGAATGCGGACGACCTCCGGGACTACAGGCCCGGAAAAACCGCAGCCAATGAGCTTGGAGTAAGAAGCCCCCTCGAGGAGGCCGGGCTTACAAAAAGCGAGATACGGCTTCTAAGCAAAGAGCTTGGCCTTCCCACGTGGAACAAGCCCAGCTCCGCGTGCCTTTCTTCCAGATTTCCCTACGGCACGCGGATAACCCGGGAGCGGCTCACAAAGGTCGGGCAAGGGGAAGATATCTTGAGAGGGCTTGGGTTCGTTCAATTCAGGGTTAGATACTACGGCGAAACCGTCAGGATAGAGGTCGAACCTCATGAGATAAACTCCATTCTTGACGCCGCGTTAAGAGAAAAAATAGCGGCAGGCTTTAAGGAAATAGGCTTCACCTACGTCACCCTCGACCTCGAAGGCTACAGGACCGGCAGCATGAACGAGGCTCCGGGAAAAGCGCGGACGACAGATTCGAACTGAAAAAGAGGTGCCCCGCTTTGAAATACAAGCTCACGCTCATATATCCGGCGCACAAGAAAAACCTCGGAGCCAACAGGCGGACAGGAAAGCGCCCCATCCCTCAATTGAGCCTCCCCACGATAGCCGCGCTGACCGACGACCGTTTCGAGGTTGCCATCGTGGACGACAACATCGAAGACGTGGATTTTAACGCCCCGACCGATTTGGTAGGCATAACCACCATGACCACGCTCGCGCCCCGCGCTTACGAGATAGCCGGGGAGTTCAGAAAGCGGGGCGTCCCGGTAATCCTCGGCGGCATACACGCCTCGATGATGCTTGAAGAGGCCTCCCAACACGCCGACAGCGTCGTCATGGGCGAGGCAGAGGGTATTTGGCCGGCGGTCCTCGACGACTTCATAAACCACAGGCTTAAAAAGTCCTACAAAGGCACGGGCCTGCACAACCTGGAGGGCCTCCCGAGACCAAAGCTCGACCTTTTAAAAAAAGACGGATATTTTTCCAACAACCTCATCATGGCATCGCGAGGCTGCCCGCACGACTGCCATTATTGTTCCGTTACCACCTTCTGGGGCAAGGGTTTCAGGTACAGGCCCATACGGGAGGTCGCCTTGGAGCTGCGCTCCCTTGAGGACAAGCCGGTCTTTTTCGCGGACGACAATCTCTACGGCAACAAGGTCTACGCCAAGAAGTTATTCAAGGAGATCATCCCTCTCAGGAAAAAATGGTCCTGTCAGGGAGACAGCCTGATAGCAAACGACCCGGAGCTTTTAAGGCTTGCCGCCGAGAGCGGATGCCAATGGATATTCATAGGCATAGAGTCCATATCCCAGAAAAATCTGGCGCAGATGAGAAAATCATTCAACAAGGTCGAAAAGTACAGGGAGTCCTTCAAGAAGATACAGGACGCGGGCATAAGCATATTCGGTTCGTTCATATTCGGCCTTGACGAGGACGACGAGCGAGTATTCCGGGACACGGTGAACTTTGCGATAGAAGCAAAGCTCGATGCGGCCAACTTCTACATCCTCACGCCGCTTCCGGGCACGCGGTTATTTCAGGAGATGAAGGACGCGGGCAGGCTCCTCCATACGGAGTGGGACAAGTACGACGCGAACCACGTTGTCTTCAAGCCGGCCAAGCTCTCCGAGGAGGCGCTCCTCGAAGGCCTCATATCAGCGTACAATCATTTTTACTCGCTCCCTTCGATAGCGAAAAGGATTCTGAGGACGAACAATAAACGGTTCGCTCAGTCCATGGCGCTCAATGTCGGACGTTTTCTGCGCAGGAAACGTTTTGAGAAGACCTGCCGGATGCAGTAAGGAAACCGCGGCGCGGTTCTGTGCGGGAATCAACCCGTTTTTTATTGCGCTGTTTTTTGTATTGTGATAAAGAAACGGCTGCGCCAAGCCGTTGCCCTGCGCGGCATTTTCGCGGCTTCTGGCGGCGTCACGCGCACAGGCCCTCTTAAAAATCCTCCATTTCTGAAAGTATGAGATATACTGAATATTAATTTACGCTAAAAAATCCTCTTCATGGCGGGAAAAGGCCCGGTGACATATGCGCGTTAAGACGCACGTTCTGACGGCGTTCGTTCTCCTGATGCTTTTTTGCGGCGCCGTGGCAGCCTCGGCCTCGGAGGGCGACGAGCGCAGGGTCAAGGAGATACTTGAGAAGGAGTGCACCAATCTCAAGAAGGACACGCTGTTTTATCTGCTGCGCACGGGGCTGGCGCGGGAGTTCGAAGAAGGGCTTACGCCGGAGCTGTTGAAGATAATGGAAGGCGTCATCAAGAGGACGGACTTTGACGGCATACCGGAGAAAAAGAGCTACGAGATAATACGGCTGGTTTACGGCGCTTACAAAAAAGGCGCTCCGCTTGAGTACCTTGATCAGATATTCGACGTGGCGTATTCAAAGGACGTAAGCGTCCCGCAGCTCTTCGCGGCGGCCAATGCGCTCAAGGAACTTCACGATTCGGAAGTGCCGCAGGAGATATACGAAGAGTTCGCCTATCATTCGATGGAGGAAAAATGGCCGCCTGACGCTGTCCCCGTTCTGACGAAGGGGCTGATTTACGGCGTTGACAGAGGGCTTACGCCGCAAAGGGTGGCCCTGGCCATACTTGTGGACGTTGACCAGGACGGGCTGAAGAAAAAAAGCGCCGAGGCCCTCGTATCGGAGGCGATAAAGTCCGTCAGGGCGGTCGAGCCGGAAAAATGGAAGGAGGCCGGCGGCGCGGAAAAAAATATGATGAGATTTATGGAAGAAAAGAAAGAGCTTGAAAAGCTGAAACAGGAAGCCGAAATGGTCAAACAGCGGCAGCAGGAACTTGAGCGGCAGAGGACTGAGATGGAAGCCCGGGCAAGGCTTGTTGAAGATGCCCGAGAGCGCGCCGAGCGTGAGAACCTCATCAGGGAGGCGGAGGCGGCAAGGGAGAAAAACGCAGAAATGATGCGCCGTTACCTGACGGAGCAAAAGGAGCTCCAGCGCAGGACCGAGCAGGAAAGGCAGGCCCTGGAGCTGGAGCGGCAAAAGAAGAGAGCTGCAAGGGAGGAGCGGAAGGGAAAGGAATTTGACATACTGGACAGCCAACTATCTGAACGCGGCAGGCATGGCGGCCTTGACAGGGCCAAATTATACAACGCCGTTGACGGCTACATCGGAATACCATACAGGTTCGGCGGGGATTCTGAAAATGGAATAGACTGCTCCGCTTTTACGCGCAGGGTCTACCGCAAGATCGGGCTTGAACTCCCGAGGACTGCCCGTGAACAGGCGCGGGTGGGCAGCGCCGTCATGACCGGCAACCTTCAGTCCGGCGACCTGTTATTTTTCGATACGTCCATTATGGGAACCATCTCGCATGTCGGCGTCTACCTCGACAACAGCACATTCGCGCACGCGAGCAAGAGCAAGGGCGTGACAAAGAGCTCCATCAAGGAACGGTATTATGTAAAGAGATACGTCAAGGCCGGCAGGATATTCACCCGGTAGCGGCGCTGTCAAATAGGGCGGGTTTAGAACCTGCCCCTGCTTTAAAGGATATCTTATGAAAAAACTATTAGCGGCCGCCTTGCTGGCAACCGTCTCCCTGTTTACCGGCACAGCCCATGCCGGCCTTTTTGAAGGGACAGGCCAGGTTGTCGAGCGCCTGCCTTCAGGCGAGATAAACTGGTCTGACAATCTGGTCAGGGCCGTCGGAAGGGGCTCATCGCCCGCCAACGCCTCAAACGCCGGAGCGGCAAGGCTCATGGCCCTGAGAGCGGCCAAGGTAGACGCCCTGAGAAACCTCCTTGAGAGCGTGGGCGGCGTCAGGATAGACGCCCAGACCACGGTCACAAGCCTCATGGCAAGCAGCGACGCGGTTAAAACGCGCGTAAAGGGCATGGTAAAGGGCGCTCTGGTCGTTGACACGAAGCACTTCCCTGACGGCACAGCCGAGGTGGTCGTCGAGGCGCCTATAAGCGGCATACTTTCCGAGACGGTCTACGACAGCATCACGGACTTCGGCACCGCCGCCGTCCCGAAGGCGGCTGTGCCGGCCGCTAACACCGGTCTCGTCATAAGCGCAAAAGGCATCGGCGTAAAGGCGGCCATGTCGCCCAAGATAGTCGACGAGGAAGGCAGGGAGGTCTACGGCTCGCGGTTCGTGAATAAAGACGCCGCCATAAGGCAGGGTATCGTGGGCTACTCAAAAGACGTGAATGACGCCGCAGGGAGCGAGCGCGTGAGGGCTAATCCTATAATTATCAGGGCGCTGAAAACAGTCGGCACCCGCGGCAGCGAGATAGTCATCAGCAACGCGGACTCGGCGGGGCTGAGGGACAGGACAAAGAACCTGAGCTTTCTCGAAGCGACAAAGGTCATTATCGTAATGGATTGACAATCCATTAGTGTCCTGATGAAAAAAACCTCTAAAAAAGAGCTGCCTGCCCATCCGCTGATTATTCTGCTTAATAAGCCCTTCAACGTCCTGTGCCAGTTCACCGACAGCAAGGGCAGAAAGACACTGGCCGATTACATACCTGTCCCGGGTGTTTACGCGGCGGGGCGCCTTGATTACGACAGCGAGGGGCTTGTGCTGCTGACCAACAGGGGGGATATCCAGCATCTCATCACAGACCCGCGCCATAAGCTGCCCAAGACCTACCTTGTTCAAGTGGAAGGCACGCCGGACAGCGCGGCAATTGAAAAACTAAGAAGAGGCGTGCTTTTAAATGACGGCATGACAAAGCCGGCAAAAATAGAGCTAATCGGCGAGGACGCGGGCATCTGGCCGCGCGAAGTGCCGATACGCTGCCGGAAGAGCATCCCCGCAACGTGGCTGAGACTGACAATCCTTGAAGGCAGAAACCGTGTCAGGTGCGGCGCATGACCGCATGCGTAGGACACCCCACCCTTCGGCTCGTCAGGATAAAGATAGGCACATGGGAGCTGGGAGAATTAAAACCCGGCGAATGGAAGAGTGTGAAGGTAAAACGTTAATGTCACATATTTTGTGTCAGGATATGTAAAGACATTAAAGTTCTTTGGGCTTACCTTTCTTTCAAGAAAGGTAAGTGCCGCAGGCCGCAAACAGTTTATACCCCTCGCAAGGATTAAGCCGCCACCGCCCAATGTCCGCCTTAATGAGCCGGCGTCACGGGCGTTAAACAACGCCTCTGTCCGCGAAGAACCGGCTGTACTTTTTGTCCGTGCCGAGGATATGGCTGGAGAGCCAGTTTTTAAGAAAGCTCATGGTCTCAAGAGAGACGCTGAGCGACCCTTTCTTATATCTATCCTGAATGTCCGCCACCTGGCTGACAAGGTCCGCATGTTCCTTCTTTTGCTGTTCGTAGCCGGGGTAGCCGTGCTGCTTCATCAGCCTTTCTTCTTCCGTGAAGTGGTACTTCGTATAATCAACGAGCGAATCAAGTATCTTCTCGATGACCGCATTCGCCTGCCTGCTCACCATGGCCTGATGCAGTTCATTTATCATTCCTACCAGCTTCTTGTGATGCCCGTCAAAAAGGCCGACCTTAACGCTGTAACTATCATTCCATTCAAATAAAGCCATATCCGTTACCCCCCTTTTTTTTCATGTGTGCGGCAAGGGCCGCTACTTCTAAAAAAATCCGATTTTTCATTATAGCAGATATACCATGACGCCGCTGGAGGAAGCGGTTTTAAAGAATTAAAGTTTTTTGGTCGCCTGCGGCGGAGCAAAGCTAAATGGTTGTATTTAGGCTTTAGCCGTGCGCAGCACCTTTCTTTTAAAAAAGGTAAGTTCCTGATGAACTCCTTAAAAAAAGATGTTAAGATATAAAAATGATATACCTTGACAACGCGGCAACGTCCTTCCCCAAGCCTGATGCGGTCTACAAGAGCGTAGACAACATCCTGAGAAATGTCGGCGGCAACCCCGGAAGGGCCAGCCACAGGATGGCGCTTGAGGCAAGCCGTGTCGTGTTCAATGCAAGAGAGGCTCTCGCCAAGGTCATCGGCTGCCCTGACTCCTCGCGAGTTGTCTTCACCAAAAACGCGACGGAGGCGATAAACATAGCGCTCAAGGGCTTTGGCCTCAAACCGGGCGACCATGTCATTACGACCTCTTTCGAGCACAACTCCGTATACAAGACCGTCAGCAGGCTTGAAGAAGAAGGGATAGCCGTAACGCGCCTTGGGCCCACGCTTGAAGGGTTCGTGGACGCAAGCGCCGCTAGACGGGCCATTACTAAAAAAACGCGCCTTGTCTGCGTGACGCACGCGTCAAACGTCTTTGGCACGCTTCTTCCGATACGGGACATCGGCGAGATGCTTAAAGCAAAGGGCATCCCCTTTATGGTTGACGGCGCGCAGACCGTGGGGGCGTGCCCGGTTGACGTGGGCGACAACATCGACATCCTCGCCGGAACGGGCCACAAGGCCCTGTTCGGGCCTCAGGGCACTGGCTTTCTCTACGTCAGGGAGGGCATCGAGCTTAGCCCGCTTATTAACGGCGGCACGGGAGACCTGGACAATGTCCTTGAGATGCCGGAGCGCCTTGAGTCCGGCACCATGAACACGCCCGGCCTTGGCGGGCTTACGGCCGGCATCGAGTTCGTCATGGACACGGGAATACCAAAGATACACGCGCACGAAAAGGCTCTGATGGAAACAGTTATCAGCGGGCTTGAGGCCGTCAGCAAATGCCGCATCATCGGAACGACCCGGCCTGACAGGAGGGCATCCCTCTGCGCATTCACCATAGAAGGATTAAAGACAGCCGACATCGGCAGAAGGCTTGACGAGGAGTTCGGGATAATGATCAGGACAGGCGCGCACTGCGCCCCTTACGCGCACAGGGAGGCCGGCACGTACCCGGACGGCGCAGCAAGGGTAAGCCCCGGCTATTTCAACACGCCTGAGCATATCGCGCAGTTCCTGAGGGCGATACGGATTATTGCTAAAAAATAGACGGGGCGCGAATTCAAACGGCATTCCCCTCATCTGAATTTTCCCGTTAAAATAAAGATGCGGCAGGAAAAACGAAAAATATGCTGATACTCGGAATAGAATCCTCATGCGACGATACGGGCGCGGCTGTCGTGGAAGACGGCGGGATACTGCGCTCCTCGGTAGTGTCGTCGCAGGACGCGATACACGCGAAGTACGGCGGGATAGTCCCGGAGCTTGCCTCAAGGCGGCACATCGAGATGATCATCCCCGTGGTGGACGAGGCCCTCAAGCAGGCGTCCGTTGCCATAGAGGAGATTGACGGCGTGGCTGTCACGCAGGGCCCCGGCCTTGCGGGCTCGCTACTTGTGGGGCTTTCCTTCGCAAAGTCGCTTTCCTACGCGAGGGCCATCCCCATTACCGGCGTCAACCACATCGAGGCCCATGTGATGGCCGCGTTCCTGCATAAAAGCGGCGGCAAGGGAACGGACGTGCCGGCATTCCCCTTCGTGGCCCTTATCGTCTCAGGCGGCCACACGACGCTTCTTCATGTGAAGGACTTCACGCGCTGCGAGATAATAGGGCACACCGTTGACGACGCCGCCGGCGAGGCATTTGACAAGGTCGCAAAACTTCTCGGCCTGGGCTACCCCGGCGGGCTTGCCATAGACCGCCTTGCAAAGGATGGGAACCCCTCCTTTGTGGAATTCACCCGGCCCTACATGGCAAAGGGAAATCTCAACTTCAGCTTCAGCGGCGTCAAAACGGCGGTGCTGACCTACGTCAAGGGCCGTAACGGCGGCCTGCCGCCTGAGATACTAAAAGACCTTGCCGCGAGCTTTCAGGAGACGGTCGTCGACGTGCTGATTTCCAAGGCCATGAGGGCCGTTGGCGCGGTGAACTCAAAGACGCTCGTTCTGGCCGGAGGGGTCGCGTGCAATTCGCGCTTGAGAGCCAAATTAACGGCCGAGGCCGGCAAGCAGGGCTTGCGCCTTTTCATACCGGAGCCGCACCTGTGCTCCGACAACGGCGCGATGATAGCGTCCCTTGGGTACCATCAGATTAAAAAAGGCTCCAAAGCCGGCCTTGACCTCAATGCGAAACCTAATTGGGATTAACGGCGGAACTTGCCTATGCGCGTAAAATTCGAAGATACAGAGAGCGGACAGGACAGGGGCGGCGGGGCAACCACGCGCTCAAAAAGGCTATTTCCGAAAAAAAAGTTCGGCCAGCACTTCCTGACCGACAAAAATTTATTGTCCAAAATAGTCCGGGCGGCTGATATAAAAGAGGGAGACCGCGTGCTTGAGGTCGGCCCGGGCCACGGCGCGTTGACAGACGCCCTCCTCGGCGCCGGCGCGATAGTCACGGCCGTCGAGATAGACAAAGACCTCACGGCAAGGCTCAAGGCGCGCTTCGCGGACTATCCCGCCTTCGAGCTTGTCTGCGGCGACGCCCTGAAGATATCCTTCCTTGAGCTTTCAGCAAGACACGGCGTGAAACTAAAGGCCGTATCAAACCTTCCCTACAACATCTCCGGCCCGATAATCTTCAAATTCATAAAGCAGCGCGCCGCCTTCTCGCGGCTTGTGCTCATGCTCCAGAAGGAGGTAGCCGACCGGCTCGCCTCAGGCCCCGGCACGAAAAACTACGGCGCGATATCCGTGCTTACGCAGCTCTGGTGCGACGTAAAGGTGGAATTCAACGTGTCAAGGCGGCTTTTCAAGCCCCCTCCGAAGGTTGACTCAAGCGTAGTGAGCTTTAATATCCGGGGCGCGCCGCGCGTGGCCGTTGCCGACGAGGCACTCTTCACGCGGGTTGTAAAAAGCGCCTTCGGCCTCCGGAGAAAGACCCTTTTGAACGCGCTGAAATCCCTTCCTGCCGAAAAAGACGATATCCTCGCGGCATCCCGCTCCGCAGGCATTGACCCTCAAAGAAGGGGTGAGACGCTCAGCATGGAGGAGTTCTCTCTTTTGACCGACGCGTTTTCAAAAAAGAACGTCCGTTAGACCGGGCTTACCATCCGTTTTAAACTACGTTAAAAATAAAAAAAGCTGGGCGGCTGTAAAGCCGCCCAGCTTTTTTTATTTTATGATTGGTTCTCTACTTCTTGACAGCGCCCTTTACAATGACATGGCACTTTTCACACATGAACAGCGCGAATGCCTTCCGGCCGGTATGGCAGTTAAGAGAGCCGCAAAACTTGCCGTCCATATTTTCCTTCATGTTAATCCGATTTGCCCCAAGCGTGTCCTTAAATATCTTCGGGTGGCACTCGGCGCATTTGAAGCTCTTTTTGTGGCGCGCGTGCGGGAAGGTAACCACTCCCACTCCGGCTTTTTTCTTGCTCTCAGCCTGACCGTCCATCTTGATTTCGTCTATCGCTCCAAAGGACGCGGCAGGAATAACGAGTGCGGCAATTAACAGGACTGCTGCCAAACAAGCACATCTTCCAATCAGCTTCATTACTTTTTAACGGCCTTTTTAGGCGACGTATGGCATCTCTTGCAGTCCGTAAGCGGGAAGGCAACTTTACCGTGGCATCTGCCGCACCACTGCCCCTGCACTATCCCTGTCATGGTCATGTTGTTCTGCCCCTGCGCCGGCATGAAGATGCCCGGGTGGCAGATTTCGCACTTGAGCCACCATGTGTGCATCTCGTGCGGGTAAATAACGTCATTTACAAAATCGCCCTTTGCAGTAATGAGGACGTCCATCTGCAGCGGAGGCATTTCTTCGTCAGCCGGGTCAAGCGACGCGCGCGGCTTTACTAGGTTTTCCCTGACCATCTTTGCCCAGTCAATGAGGCCGTAGCGGTCCTTTGGAAGCCCCGCCGCGGAAAGCGCCTGCGGGTGCCATCCGCGGCCGAGCTGAACGGAAGCGCTCGCCGGACGGTTGGGGTCGCCGACACCGGCGCGCTTTCCGGCGGTATCGAGGTATATAACGCTCCCCACATCGGTTGGATCTAATTTTGGAGCTTCCGCGCTCTTCTCGCTTTTCTTGGACGCAGCGTCTTTTTTGGCAGCCGTCGCCGATATTGCGTTGTCAAACGAACCGGTAACCGCGAAGCCTAAAAATATCATCAGCGAGAAGAGGAGGGCGACTTTTGCTTTTTTAAACGTTGCCTTCATTGGTATCCTCCTTTTCGTTACTTTTTAATTCTGATTTGTCGGGGCATTCGGGTTGTCGCCGGTGTATGAATGACATCTGTCGCAATAAAGCGGCTCCCACGCGACCATGCCGTTATGGCACTTTCCGCAGAAGTTACCGTTCATTATTTCGGTCATATTGATGTCATTTGCGCCCTTTTTGAGGATAAAAATGTCCTCGTGACATACCTTGCATTTAAATCTTATTCTGTGAAACCAGTGTGGAAATACGACAGGTTTCACTCCGGCCTTTTGCATACTCTCCGACTTGCTGTTCAGAACGATATCGGCGTACTCCGCGCTGCCCGTGTCCGTCAGGATAAACCCAGCGGCAACGCCGATACAAGTCAGGAGGAGGATCCAGAAGCTTATTCTCTTCATTGATTTGCCTCCATACTTTGGTGTTTTCTGCGGCTATGCGATTTTATGGTGATAATAGTTATACAAATAGCACCCATTGACCGTTAGTGTCAAGACAAAAATTAAATTTCATTAATCTTCAGCCGCGCCGCTGGAGCGCTTGAGAAAGGCTGATAAAAAAGGCTCCGGTCTTGCTTGCCGGAGGCTTCATATTCATTTTGCCGCGCGGGCTGTCTTACGCAGGCTGTCTCCCATGTCCCCGCAGGCTTTAAGCGGGGAACTGCGCCTTCACAGGCCGCGCCTTTGCGATGCGCCCGCAGCCTCGACTCTTCGGCTTATGACGGCCTCTCGGCATCAAGCCCTCTGTTTACATGGGACGAGAAGGTTTCGCCGGCCTCATGTTTGTAGTTGTAGTCCTTGCTCACCGTGAACTCATCCTTATTATGCTCTCTTAGCCTTCCAACTATAAAGGTGTAATAATTGTCTATTGAATACAATATATCCACCCCGTCCTGATCAACAAGCCTTTCCCTCGCCCCACGGGTTTCCAGTTCCTGCCCCGCGTGCACAACAGCAAAGGCGCCCATAAATGTTGCCAGCGTCAACGCAGTCATAAAACTTTTAAATATCCTCTTCATAACCCTACCCCCTTTTCTGCGAACCCGCCCCGCCCCTTCCGGCGTTTTTGTTTTGCCCATTCCCATGACTGTATGTATTGGAAGTTCCGTGCCAGGACAGAGGCCGCCCGAACCGCCTGATTTATATGATCTGTTTTATGGGGTGATTTTAAGGCAAAAAAAATCCCGTGCGCTTACGGCACGGGCTGGACATGGCAGGAGGCGAAAAAGCAGGTTGATTCCGCTTGTTTTACGGAAGGTTGCTTACTTGATTGCCGTTGGTGCGCGTTTTTGGGAGGTGCGCGCATCTTTGCCAAAAGCCGCATCGGGAGCGGCGCCGGAGACTGCCGCGTAGCAGGCTTTATTCCTGTATTTTTCGAGCCTCCTTTGAAGCGCCCGCCTGCTTATGCCGAGCATCTTCGCGGCCTGAGACCTGTTGCCGCCGCAGCCGTCAAGCACCTTTTCGACGTAAGCCCGTTCATGCTCTTCAAGGCTCGGCATCTCAAAGGCCTTCTCCCGCGTTCCGGAGCAGATATTCTTCGGCAGGTCTTCAAGCCGTATGAACGTCGCTGGGCAGAGCATGGCCGTCTGCTCGATCACGCTTTCGAGCTCCCGGACATTGCCCTGCCAATGGTATGACATGAGGGCCGTCTGCGCGGGCCTTGAAATGCCGGTTATGTTCCTGCCCGTCCTATTGCAAAACTTCTTCAGAATAAACCGGCAAAGGAGCGGCAGGTCGTCCTTTCTCTCGCGAAGCGGAGGCAGACTTATCGTCAGGGGCGTCAGCCTGAAGTAAAGGTCTTCCCTGAAGCGTCCGGCGGCGACTTCCCCGGACAGGTCGCGGTTTGTGGCCGCTATGACCTTGCAGCGCGCCTTTAGCGGCACGTTGGAGCCGACACGCCTGAACTCCCCGTCCTGAAGGACGCGCAAAAGGTGCGGCTGAAACGTAAGCGGCAGGTCGCCTACTTCATCCAAAAAGACCGCGCCCTCGCCCGCAGCCTCGAATATGCCGGCCTTGTCGGAAACCGCGCCGGTAAACGCGCCCTTTTTATGGCCGAAGAATTCCGACTCTATAAGCTGCCAGGCAAGCCCGCCGCAATTCAGAGGTATAAAAGGGTTTTTCGCGTAAGGGCTTACCGCGTGGAGGGCCTTTGCTATCTCCTCCTTGCCGGAGCCTGTTTCGCCCATTATCGTGACGGTCTTGTAAAACGGCGCGATGCGGCGGAGGAAGTGAAAGATATCGAGCATTTGCGGGTTCCTGCCGACGACGCCCGCAAAGGTATATTTTTCAAGTATCTCCTTTTCAAGCTCCGCCATCTCCCTTCTCATCCGCGCGAATTCGGCGGTTTTGTCCACTGCCTCTTTCAGTTTTTCGATTTCAAAGGGCCTTGCGAGGTAGGCCGCCGCGCCGCTTTTTATGGCCTCTATCTCCGCGTCCTCCCTGCCGCCGATGATGATCACGTCCACGCGCGGATCAACTGCCTTGACGACTTCGATGCCGCCCTCAAGGCCGTCCTCAAGGATGACGAGGTCATACGTCCTGGCCGCCACCTGCGCACCGACAGGCCCGCCAGGCCGGAATACGTCAACATCATAACCGTCAAGGAACGCCGCGCCGCATGGAAGGGCGTCTTTTAAGGCAACGAGAACCCTTAGCATATTAATATCCGTAAGATTGTTATGTTGCGGGTCAAAGGGGAACGTCTTGAGGGAAAGTCTCAGGTGATGATTGCCGTATAAAGCGTATAGGATGCGGCGGGTTTGTCAAGCGGCGCGGCATTCGCGCACGCTCCCTTGGTTGACAAATCAAGATTTTGTTATATTCTTGTCGTAACGATTTTTAACGGACGGGTGGAGATGACTTTCCCGCGATATTCCCGCAAAAGCCCCCTTCCAAACAATCCATTTCAAGGAGAATAGTATGAAGAAGACGGGTACGGTTGCGGTGGTGCTTTTGTCGTTCATGTTGCTGCTGTCATCTTTTGCGGCCACGGCGGATGCCGCGCCTCATGTCCAGTTCCCGCCGTCCGACGCAATAGAGGCGAGCAAGGAGAGCGTGAAGGAGCTGGAGACCTTCTACGCCAAGGTCGAAGAGGCGCTGATAAAGAAAGACGTCAACGCGCTAATGGCCTTCTACGCCAATGATTACTTCCATAACGGCATGACGAAGGACATAATAAAGGCGTTGTGGACGAACATCTTCAAGAACTTCGACAACCTCAACTCCATACACGTCTTCAGCAGCGTGCTCGTCCAGGAGAACGAGGCCGTCGTCGCATGCACAGGCACGCTCCTCGGCATACCGAAGGATTCAAAGGACAAACAGTACGTTGCCGTGGACAGGTGGATAAACCAGAGCCACTGGCTCAGCAAGAGGGGTGGCTCCTGGCAGATAGTCGGCGGGGCGACCCACTGGCTGACCGAGACAAAGGTGCGCACCGGAAGGCCGGTTGAATACCAGCTTGAATTCCATCCCCTGTTTTAACGCAGGGACGGCTCAAGGCCGATCCGGCGGGCGATATTTAAAACGGGGTTGCGGCCATGGCCGCAACCCCGTTTTTTATTTTACCCGCCGATGATTCGATTATAGCCCGTCAGGCGCGCTCCGCGGCTTTCGAATCCTTTTGCTGATATAAGTATAAATGGTGCGCCTGACTGGATTCGAACCAGTGGCCTACTGCTTAGAAGGCAGTTGCTCTATCCAGCTGAGCTACAGGCGCATTGCGGGTGGATTTTTATGTGTGAACGGCCGCTATCGGCCGTTTTAAAGCCCAAAGAGCCTGCACGGCGCAAGGCGTCTTTCAAATCAGACTGTTTTTCTCTGTTTTTTCTTTGCTTACTTTGTTTTTTTCAAAAAAGAAAGTAAGTGGTCGGGGCGAGAGGATTCGAACCTCCGACACCCTGCTCCCAAAGCAGGTGCGCTGCCAGGCTGCGCTACGCCCCGATTAACCATTATTTTTAACATGGCCCGCCTGTCTTTGCAAGATTTTTATTGACGCCGCAATCCATCAACCATCCCGGCGGTTATCCTGAAGCAAAACACGGCAAAACGCGCAAGCAGGCCCCGAACGCCGCCTATATTTCCCTTGACAGTGGGCTGGTTTTTGTATACTGTATACAATAAGGGCCGGTCAGATGCGCGGGCGGGAAATATACGCGGTCGCGGCTGTATTCTTATTTTTTTATATGGAAAAGGGTTTTTCGCCGTATTAAAATCCAGCGGTCAGCCGCCTTCTTCCGGCAGCGGCATTGCATCAGGTTGAAGGGGTCGAGCCCCATTTTTACAATATTAAAAAACATTCGCGGGGAGGACGGCAAAGACAATGTCCAGGAAAAAGATAACGGTTGTCGGCGCGGGCAACGTCGGGGCGCACACGGCGCTGTGGCTGGCGTCGAAGGAACTGGGCGACGTCGTCCTTATTGACGTAATGGAAGGCACGGCGCGGGGAAAAGGGCTTGACCTCATGGAGGCCTCCCCCGTAGAAGGATTTGACTCCAATATAAAAGGCACAGGCGACTATAAGGACACCGCGAACTCAGACGTCGTCATCATCACCGCCGGGCTGCCGAGAAAGCCGGGGATGTCGAGGAGCGATCTTATAAACACCAACCTCGGCATTGTAAAAAGCGTTATTGAAGGCATCGCGCCCTATTCGCCCAATGCCCATATCATAGTCGTGACCAACCCGCTTGACGTCATGGTCTACGCGGCATGGAAGCTGAGCGGCTTCAAGCCCAATAAGATAACCGGCATGGCCGGCGCCCTTGACAGCGCGCGCATGAGGGCGTTTATCGCAATGGAGCTGAATGTATCGGTAGAAGACGTGCAGGCCCTCGTCATAGGCGGGCACGCGGACGAGATGGTCCCGCTGAAGCGTTACTCAACGGTCTCAGGCGTGCCCATCGGCCAGCTGATGAGCGCGGAGAGGATTGACGCCGTCATCTCACGGACAAAGACGGCCGGAGGCGAGATAGTCGGCCTCCTTAAGACCGGCAGCGCGTTTTACGCCCCGTCGGCGGCCTCGGCTGAGATGGCGGAGGCCATAATAAAGGACAAAAAGCGCGTCATCCCGTGCGCCGCTTACTGCAGCGGGCAATACGGGGTAAACGGCATGTTCATAGGCGTGCCGGTGAAGCTCGGCGCGGGCGGGGTCGAGAAAATTTACGAAGTAGAGCTGGACGACGCTGAGAAAAAGGCGTTTGACAATTCGGTCAGCGCGATAAAAAAACTCATTGACGACCTGAAGATATGAAGACGATTTTCGCAGGGGAGATAATCGAAAATGTAAAGGCCCTGTGCCTGAGCGCGGCTTATAACCTCGAAAAGGACGCTACAGACGCCATAAAGGCGGCGCGCGCCAAAGAGGAGTCGCCCCTTGGCAGGGACACGCTTGACCAGATAATAACGAACATATCCATCGCCCGCCACGAGTCCATGCCCCTTTGCCAGGACACCGGCATCGCCGTCTTTTTCGTGGAGCTCGGCAGGGACTGCCGGATAGACGGGTCTCTTGAAGACGCCATAAACGAAGGCGTGCGGCAGGGTTACAGCGAGGGGTATCTGAGAAAGTCCGTCTGCCACCCTCTCACGAGGAAAAACACGAACGACAACACCCCTGCGATAATACACGTGGCCGTGACGAGCGGGGACAAGCTGAAGATAAAGATAGCCCCCAAGGGCGCGGGCAGCGAAAACATGAGCAGGCTCGCCATGCTCAAGCCCGCCGAAGGGGTCGAGGGCGTAAAGAAGTTCGTAATAGACACCATAAGCATTGCCGGCGGCAACCCCTGCCCGCCTATAATCGTCGGGGTCGGCATAGGCGGGAACTTCGAGAAGTCGGCCATCCTCTCGAAAAAGGCCCTTTTAAGGCCCATCGGAAGCGTAAACCCGGATAACGACCTTGCGCGGCTTGAAGACGAACTTTTAAAGGCGATAAACGCCCTTGGCATAGGCCCGATGGGCTTTGGCGGCACCCAGACGGCGCTGGCCGTGCACATAGAATCATACCCGTGCCATATCGCAAGCCTGCCCGTGGCCGTGAACATCCAGTGCCACGCGAGCAGACATAAAGAGGTGACTTTTTAAAATGACGGAACCAATCAGGATAAGCCCTCCATTCACAGACGCCGACGTTGAAAAGCTCCACGCAGGGGACAAAGTGCTGATAAGCGGCGTCATCTACACCGCGAGGGACGCGGCGCACAAAAGGCTTATCACGCTCCTTGAAAAAGGCGAAAAGCTCCCCTTCGACGTGAAAGGCCAGCTTATCTACTACGTCGGGCCGACCCCGCCAAGGCCGGGGCAGGTCATAGGCTCGGCAGGCCCCACCACGAGCGGCAGGATGGACGCATACACCCCGCCCCTTCTTGACCTTGGTCTTAAGGGGACTATCGGCAAGGGGCTTCGCGGTAAAGAGGTTATTGAATCAATGAAGAAGAACAAGGCCGTCTACTTCGCGGCGGTCGGCGGCGCGGCGGCCCTTATTTCCAAGTGCATAAAAAAGGCCGAGGTCATAGCCTACGACGACCTTGGGACGGAGGCCGTAAGAAGGCTTGAGGTAGAGGACTTCCCGGCCATAGTCGTCATTGACTCAACCGGCCGCGACCTCTTTGCCGAGGGCAGAGAGAAGTACAGGAGGGCCGTCTGAGTGAAGATAAAACTCACAAAGGGCGCAATTGAAAACCCGCTTATCCGGCAGCTTGAGCGCGTGAGCGGCGAAGAGCTTAAAAGGTGCTACCAGTGCGGCAAATGCTCCGCCGGCTGCCCCGTCACCTTCGCCATGGAAATACCGCCGAGCCAGATAATGCGTTTTCTGCAGATAGGCATGATGGACGACGTGATGAAGGCAAACTCCATGTGGGTATGCGTCGGCTGCCTGCAGTGCTACGCCAGATGTCCGCAGTCCGTGAGCGTGGCAAACGTGCTTGAAGGGCTGAGGCAGCTCCATTTGAGGAAAGGCGAAGACCGCGAGCAGATAAAGGACGTGCCGTTCCCGTTCCTGAAAAACGCGCCGCAGCAGGCGATAGTCTGCGGCTTTAGAAAGTTCGTGAGTTAAAATGAAGATACCTTACTACCCGGGATGCACTTTAAATACCGTCGCAAAGGGCTTTGAGACCTCGGCAAAGGAAGCCGCGCTTTCCATTGGTTTTGAGCTGGCAGAGATGCCCGCATGGAACTGCTGCGGCGCCACGTTCCCTCTAACGCCTGATAACCTCATCGCGCTAAGCGCCCCGGCCAAGGTCTTATCGAGTGCGAGAAAGACCGGCGAGAGCCTCACAACGCTCTGCTCCGTCTGCTACAACGTGCTGAAGCGCACGAACAGCGTGATGAAAAACGACAGGGAAAAGCGCGCCGTTATAAACGGCTTTATCGAGACGGACTATGACGGAAGCCTCAATGTCACGCATTTTTTAGAGATACTAAGGGACAATATCGGCTTTGACAAGGTAAAAGCAGCCGTGAAACAGCCGTTAACAGGACTCAAGGCCGCGGCCTACTACGGTTGCATGCTTTTAAGGCCGTTTGAGGACATGGGCATCGACGACGCTGAGGATCCCGTAGTCATGGAAAACCTGCTTGCCGCCCTTGGCGCCGAGGCAATAAAATCCCCGAACAGGATAGAATGCTGCGGCGCGCACCTTGCCATGACTAACGAGGATATCGTAGTGAAGTTGTCTGGAACTATAATGACGAGCGCTGTAAGGAATGGCGCGGAGCTTATTGTCACGACCTGTCCGCTCTGCCAGTACAACCTTGAAAAGAGCCAGTCCCGTGTTGCCTCGGACACGCCCGGCTACGCCGGAATCCCGATAGTCTATTTCACGCAGATGCTCGGCCTCGCCTTAGGGCAGGACGTTGACACACTCGGCTTTGACAAGAACATATGGGACGCACGGCCCCTTCTTAGAAAGAAGGGGATAATCAAGTAGAGGTCTTTTATGCCGCGTATAGGAATATTCGTCTGCCAGTGCGGAAATAACATCGCCGCGACTGTTGACACGAAGAAGGTCGCCGAGGAGATGGCCAGGCTCCCCGGGGTCGTATTCGCGTGCGACTATAAGTTCATGTGCTCTTCGCCGGGGCAGGATATGCTCAAGCAGGCGATAAAAGACAACCGCCTCGATAAGGTCATCGTGTCTGCATGCTCGCCGCACATGCACGAAAAGACCTTCAGAAAGGCGAGCGAAGCCGCCGGGCTGAACCCCTACCAGTGCGAGATAACCAACATCCGCGAGCAGTGCTCATGGGTGCATCACGATAAAACAAAGGCGGCGGGCACTGCAAAATCCATTGACCTGACGCGCATGACCATAGAGAGGCTCAAGAAAAACAAGCCCCTCAAAAAGATCAACATCCCGATAAAAAAGAAGGCGCTCGTCATAGGCGGCGGCATCGCCGGCATACAGGCGGCCCTTGACATAGCCGAGGGCGGGCGCGAGGTCATACTCGTCGAAAGAGAGCCGTCCATCGGCGGCAACATGGCGCGCCTTTCAGAGACATTCCCCACGATGGACTGCTCGCAGTGCATCCTCACGCCCAAGATGGTCGAGGTCGAGCTCAATGAAAAGATAACGCTCTACACCTATTCGGAGATAGAAAAGGTGGACGGCTACATAGGCAACTTCATCGTGCAGATACGCAGGAAAGCCAAATACGTCGACGAAGAGCGCTGCACGGGATGCGGCGAGTGCATTGAGAAGTGCCCGTTCAAGGTGGAAAGCCAGTTCGAGATGAAGCTGGCCAAACGGAAGGTCATCTACACGCCCTTCCCGCAGTCAGTTCCGAACGTGCCTGTCATAGACGCGCCGAACTGCCCCAAGATACAGAAGGACAAGTGCGGCGCGTGCGCCGTCGTCTGCGGCCCAAAGTGCATAGACTTCAAGATGGAAGACAGGATAATCACCGAAGATGTCGGGGCGATAATCGTCGCCACGGGCTATGAGCTTATGCCGAACGAACGGTTCGGCGAATACGGCTACGGCAGGATAAAAGACGTGATTAGCGGGATGCAGTTCGAGCGCCTCGCGTCGTCCTCCGGCCCCACCGGCGGAGAGATACGGCGGCCTTCGGACGGGAAGACCCCGGCAAGCGTCGTCTTCATCCAGTGCGCGGGGTCAAGGGACGAGAAAAAGGGCGTCTCCTACTGCTCGAAGGTCTGCTGCATGTACACGGCAAAGCACACGATGCTTTACCACCACAAGGTGCATGAAGGCCAGTCGTATGTATTCTACATGGACATACGCGCGGGCGGAAAGAGATACGAGGAGTTCGTCAGAAGGGCGATAGAGCACGACAACGCGATGTATCTGCGCGGCAGGGTTTCGCGCGTATACGAAAAGGACGGCAAGGTCATTGTCCAGGGCGCGGACACGCTGAGCGGCAATCAGGTGGAAATAGAGGCCGACATGGTAGTCCTTGCCACGGCCATAGTCTCAAGGACAGGCGCGGACACCGTTGCCCAGAAGCTCGGCATAGGCTACGACAAATATAAATTTTACAATGAATACCACCCGAAATTAAAACCCGTTGAAACGGTCACTGCGGGCATCTTCCTTTCAGGGGCGTGCATGGGGCCGATGGACATACCGGACTCCGTTGCGCAGGGAAGCGCGGCGGCGGCAAAGGCGCTGTCCCTCTTTTCATCTGACGAGATGATGAGAGAGCCGATAACGGCCGTCGTGAACAAGCCCACATGCAACGCCTGCTGGGACTGCGTCACTGCCTGCCCGTATTCGGCCATTGAAAGGGACACGGTCAAGAACAGGGACGGCGTCGTCGTCAGGTGGCTCGCAAAGGTCAACGACGGCGTCTGTCAGGGATGCGGCGTATGCGTCGCCGCGTGCAGGAGCAAGGCCATAGACCTGAAGGGATACACCGACGAGCAGGTGTATGCGGCGATAAACGCGTTTTAACTTTCGCGTCCAATAATGCCCCGTCTGTGTCGTCAGGACTGCGGGCTTGAATCCTCACATACCATAAAGGTATGCTCCGGTTCAATCCCTTGTCCTTCCTAACAGCTGGGGACATTCTTGAACGCGAAGATGTGAAGTTGTTGATAACGCTGCAAACGCATACTGATTATTAGTTCCCCTTTTTCAAAGGGGAACTAATGGGGATAAAACAAGGTATTTACCATGACAGCGCACGGCAAACAGACTGAATATCAAACAGGCGGTTTCGAGCCCAAGATAATGGCCTATGTGTGCAACTGGTGCACCTACGCCGGGGCTGACCTCGCGGGCACGTCCCGGATGGAGTACAGGCCTAACGTCAGGATAATAAAGCTCCCCTGCACCGGCAGGATAGACCCGCTCTTTATCATCAAGGCCTTTGAGAACGGGGCGGACGGCGTGCTGGTCTCCGGCTGCCACCCCGGGGACTGCCACTACACCACGGGCAACTACCACGCCAGACGGCGCTGGATAGGGTTTAAGAACCTGATGGAATTTACCGGCATTGACATGAGGCGGCTGCACTTCTCATGGGTGTCGGCGTCAGAGGCGATAAAGTGGGTGGATCTCATAAACAAGGTAACGGACGAGATAAAACAGCTCGGCCCGTTCATGGAATACAAGGGTTTAAAAGGGAAATAGCATCCAGCATGGATATCGGAGATATAATAGAAAGCATCAAGACCGACAGGGTGCGCATTACCGATCATGCAGACGAAGAAATACACAACGACGATTTAACATTCGAGGATGTGTTTGTATCGGTTATTAGCGGCGAGATTATCGAAAAATATCCACAGGACAAACCATACCCCAGTTGCTTGGTTTATGGCAATAACTTTAAAAACGAGCCCATACACAGTGTATGGGCTTATAACAGGAATACCGGCGCCAGCGTTCTCATTACAGTTTACAGACCTGACCCGAAAAAATGGATTGAGTGGAAAAGGAGGAAAAGATGAAAACGCTTTTTCCAAAGTGCCCTGTATGCGGGGGAGATATCGTAAAAAAGAAGGTTGAGAAGCTGCTGCGCGGCGGAAAAAATACCGCCTCTGTCGCTGTAAGCGCCGAAGTATGTCTTCACTGCGGCGAGCGCCTTTATTCAACAGGGACGATCAAGAAATTTGAGGAAATCAGGAAAAAACTGAAAAAAGGCGTTGTAAAAGAATTTCAGCTTGTAGGAAAGAATTTCAAGGTGGCGTAAACATGGGAAGGACTGAAGAATCAGAGTCATTAAGAAAACTTTTTTTAGAAAAATTGCGTGAAACCGGTTGTTCAGTAGATACTTCTCTGAAATTCGGAAATTCCGAGGTATATAGAATTTTAAAGATGGGAAGGCAATGGATTATTTTTCTAAAAATATCAACTGCGAAACACGGCAAGGGTTTTTGGGGCGTAACCAAAACTTTGTTTGATATTTTCACCCTGTACGAAAAGAAAAGTAAATTTCAGAATATTAAAAATGAGGATATAAAGGATGAAGATACGAGGAAGTTTCTTGAAGAGTTGAAGAAAATATTAACAGGACCAGATGAGCAGCTTCTCATTGTGCTATTGCAGCCTTGGACTGAACCCCTGGAATGAGACACTCGAATATGGCACACTTGGCACAGAGCGGAGGTGTCCAAGTGACAAAGAAACGAGTGGGACGGCATCCTCAGGCATTTAGGCAGATGGCCGTCGAACGGCTGAAGCGATGCGA
>JACRNL010000010.1 GCA_016234935.1 Deltaproteobacteria bacterium
GCGGGACTTCCTCCCGGCTGACAGTGCTTTACAATCCGAAGACCTTCATCGCACACGCGGCGTCGCATTGTCACCCTTTCGGGCATTGCAAAAGATTCTCGACTGCAGCCTCCCGTAGGAGTCTGGCCCGTGTTTCAGTGCCAGTGTGGCTGATCGTCCTCTCAGACCAGCTACCCGTCTTAGCCTTGGTGGGCCGTTACCCCGCCAACAAGCTGATGGGACGCGGGCTCATTTCCGATCGACAGGTCCTTGCGGGCCCCGCCTTTAACCTCAAGACATGAGTCTCGTGGTCACATCCGGTATTAGCACGCCTTTCGGCATGTTATCCCGGTTTCGGAGGTAGATTACCCACGCGTTACTCACCCGTGCGCCGCTTTACTAATGGAGTTGCCCCCACTTTCTCGCACGACTTGCATGTGTTAGGCGCGCCGCTAGCGTTCGCTCTGAGCCAGGATCAAACTCTCCAGTTAAATTGTAAAGATTGTATAAAGGGTTTTGACAGACTGTACTAATGCTTGCTATTTAGTTTTCAAAGAGCAATTTCCGCATCTTAAACTTAACACTGCCGGGCATTCCATGTCAAGCGTTTTTAATTCAGCCTGACATCTTTTTTCTGCGTCCGCAGTGATGATACGCTGCGTAAGCCTTATTTGCCGCTTCGGGAGCTTCTTCATCCCCTGCGGCCTTGCCGGGCTTCACCGCTTTATCAACGGATTTAAACTTTAACCGGCGCTCTCTACTCAGTCGGTCTCAGCCGCGGCGAATTTCATATATTATACTAAAACAAAAGTATGTCAAGAGAAAATATTAAAACTTTCAAACCCCGGCAGGCGCTCCCTGCTCATCAGGTCTCAGCCGTGGTGAGCTTTGTATAATATACTAATGCCAAAATATGTCAAGAAAAAAAATTTAAGAACTGAATAATTCCTTTTAAGGGGCGTCGTTACCGTGCTTTAGCGGCGCCATCAGGCGCGCGGAAAGACCATGTGAAGGCCGCGCGCGTAAGGGGACTGTCTTTTTTACGCATCATGCATAACGGCCTTTACGCGCTGAAACGTATTTATTGACAACAGAGGTTTTTTACGATATTTTGAGCAGATTGACAACGAACGGTCCTATCGTCTAGAGGCCTAGGACGTGGCCCTCTCAAGGCTAAAACCCGGGTTCGAATCCCGGTAGGACCGCCAGAAAAATTCAGGGGTTTGACGAAAGTCAAACCCCTTTTATTTTAGCATCGCAAGCGCCTTCAATCACGCAGGCACGCAGGCCTTTAAAATATCCTTCTTATCGCCTCGCCGCTGTATTATAATTTATAAAACAAAGGAGAATCCATTGCAGACAGTCATTTTGAGCCGCACCTCGCGCGTCCTTGCCGGACACCTGTGGGTCTTTTCAAACGAGCTTTCAGGAAGCCCGCGCGGCTTTGAGGCCGGTTCCATCGTGGAAATCCGCGACAGGAAAAACACATTCCTCGGCATCGGATACATTAACCCTAACTCTCTCATATCCGTGCGCATCCTTTCAAGGGAGCGCGTGGATATAGACGCCGGCTTCTTTAAAAAGAGGATACTTAACGCGCTTGAATACAGAAGACGCTTCGTAAAAGACCCGCTTGGCGCGGACGCCGCCTTCAGGGCCGTTTACAGCGAGGCCGACCTTCTGCCGGGACTCATCATAGACCGCTACGCAGGGTGCGTGTCAATGCAGTTCCACACGCTCGGCATGGAAAGGCTCTCTGACGCAGTTGTAGCCGCCGTTGATGAGATATTCTCGCCTGTGACCATCGTCTTTAAAAACGACTCGGCCATCCGCGCGCTTGAAGGCATACCGCTTGAAAAGAAGATAGTAAAGGGCAGCCTTGAAAAGCTCCCTCTCGTGCGCATCGGTGATTCCATGTTCGAGGTCGACCCGATGGCCGGACAGAAGACCGGCTTTTTCCTTGACCAGAGCGAGAACAGGGCCGCATTCAGCGCGCTAATCAACAAAAGCGGAATTGCCAAAAGCGGCTATAGCGGCCTTGACCTGTTCTGCTACACAGGCGCGTGGAGCATCGCTGCGGCAAAAAGAGAAAACGTAGCGGTCACAGGGGTTGATTCCTCTGAAGTTGCCGTGGCGCAGGCCGGAAGGAACGCGGAGCTTAACGGCCTCGCTGAAAAGTGCGCCTTTGTAAAGTCCGACGTCTTTGAGTTCATAAAAGCGGAGACAGCCGGAAAAAGCTCCTATGACTTCATATCCCTTGACCCGCCGGCCTTTGTAAAGAGCAAGGCAAAGCTCGCCGAAGGGGTTAGAGCCTACCGGCAGATAAACGCCGACGCAATGCGCCTTTTAAAAAGAGGCGGCCTGCTCGCAACGTCGTCATGCTCTTTCCACGTTGACAGGAACACCTTCATTGAAGCCTTAAGGGACGCGGCAAGGGACGCGGGAAGGTTTTGCAGGATAATCGAAACGCGCTCTCAATCAAAAGACCACCCAGTCTCGCTCAACGTGCCTGAGACCGAATATCTGAAGTGCGTGATAATGGAAGTGGGGTAAGGAATTAAAATGGTTTATGATGTTTCGGCGTGAGGCGGCACGCCGAAACATCACTTTACGAACTATTATCATAAAAGCATGGCTTCACCCCCTGTCATCCATTATTCCCAGTCTACCCCATCCACCTCAAATAAACCCAATAAACAAGCACGTTCACGACAGTCAGCGGCAGTCCGACGCGGGCGAATTCCAAAAAGGTCAGGGTGTGGCCTTTTCTTTCGGCGTTCTGGATGATGATGACGTTGCTGGCCGCGCCGAGGATAAAGAGGTTCCCCGCGATGGTGCTGCCTGCGGCAAGGGCCATCATGGCGGCGTTTGACGCGGCTGCGCCCTTTAAAAGCGGCAGATACATGGCGACAAAAGGCACGTTCGAGACAAACTGGCTTACTATCACGCTCGCGGCGAGGATAAAATCGGTCGAGCTTAAAAGGCCGTCCCTTGAAAACCACTCTTTAAGTGCATACTGGAGCGCGCCGCTTCTCCAGACCGCGTCCATGAGAACGAACATGGCAGCGAAGAAAACAAGCGTGGCCCAGTCAATGCCTTTTAATATCCTCCACCTTTTCGGGCTGAAGGCCAGAGGCACGCAAGCGGCGATCAAGGCTATCCAGCTTAACTTGAAATCAAACCCCGCCCCGGCAAGCACAAGCACTATCTTGACCCCTGCCAGAGCCGATATAACCAGCATTGATAACTTTGAAAGAAAGGCCAGCTTCCTGTCAACCGGATTGGCCTCAAAACATTCCAATTGATTTTTGTGAAATGCGTCCCTGTAAAAAATCTTCAGCACAACGTAGGCCAAAAAGAGATTTATGAACGTAGGGATAAGCAGGTACTTGAAAAATACGATAAACGGCGAGGCCACCGCTCCGGCGATAATCAGATTTTGAGGGTTGCCCATGGGGCTGGCGACGCTCCCTATGGTAACGGCAAAGCATAGGGCAAGCAGCATGAGCTTATGAGGCATATTGTGCCTGTCCGCGTAAGTCAGGACAAGCGGCGTGCCGATGATGGCGACGGTGTCGTTCATAAGAAAGACGGAAAGCATTCCCATTACAAAGAGGATAAGACAGACCAGGACGCCGGTAGAGCGGGCGCGGCTGAAAAAGAGGTGAGACAGCTCTTCAAGATAACCGCTGTCGTGAAGCGCCGTGCCAACCACGAACATGCCTGCTAAAAAAAATATAACGTCGAAATTTACCGCCCTCAGCGCGTCAACCGGCGCTATCGCCCCGGTCAAAAGAGCAGTTAGCGCGCCAAGGAGCATTATCTGCCAAATGTGGAGATTGATATGCAGACGCAAAAACCCGGCCTGCCTTACGGCGACAAGGATAAATACGACGGCAAGTATGATTAAAGCGGACATTTTACAGGATGACTCCAACAGGAGGATAGCTTGATGAAATTCTGTTTGATGATCCTCCTCAGAATTATATAAAGCCGCCCCTGTCGGCCTGAAAATCTAAGCGAGCATATTTGAAAAAAGCTCGTTTGAGATAAGCGCGCCCTTCGGCGTGAGGATAATGCTGTCTGCGGTGTTTTTTATGTAGCCTTCAGCTTCAAACTCTTTAAGCCTCTTAAACATATCCTCAGGCAGTATGCCGAACCTTTGCTTGAATTCAGACCTGACGATGCCTTTTGTGAGCATGCGCAGGCCGAGCATCAGGCTCTCGGCAGAGGCCTCTCCCATTTTAAGGGTTTCAGAGCCTTCAACGGCATTGCCCAGCAGTGCAATTCGCTCCATATACTGCTCAGGTTCCAGCGCATTCCACCAGCGCCTGCCCCAGCCCGGCGCAGACATATATGAATGCGCCCCTGCCCCAAGGCCGATGCAGTCAATACCCTGCCAGTAGCCGCTGTTATGGACGCTGAAGTAACCGGGAAGGGCGAAGTTCGATATCTCGTAATGGACGCAGCCTGCCTCGGCCAACGTGTCTATCGCTGTTTTATACATCTCTATCTCAACTTCCTCAGGCAAAAGGCTTAAAGAGCCGTTTTTTAAAAGGCGGCCAAAGGGCGTGCCCTCTTCAATAGTAAGGCCGTAAAGAGAGACGTGCCGGGGGCGCAGGGCAACCGCCGTCTTCAGGGTCTCCTTCCACAATGCAAGCGTCTGCCCGGGAAGGCCGAACATGAGGTCAATGCCGATATTCTCAAAGCCTGCCTCGCGCGCCATACGGAATGCGTTCAATGCCTTTTTCGCCGAATGTCTCCTGCCGAGCATCTTTAAAAGACCGTCATCCAGCGACTGCGCGCCTATGCTCAGGCGGTTTACCCCGGCTTTTCTGAAGCCTTCCAACCTGCCCGCGTCAACAGTGTCGGGATTTACCTCAAGCGTGACCTCGGCAGGTTCCTGCGGCCCGAAGCCGTCCGTTACGCCCCGGATAATCCCGCCGATTGCCGCAGGAGAAAATACCGACGGCGTGCCGCCGCCGAAGTAAACGGAACCGAGGCCCTTTTGCCGGTCAATGCCCTCTTTACCCACGCATGCGTTAAACTCCTTCAGGACGCACGCCGCATACCTCGCCTCAGGCACGCTGCCGGATGCAACGGAATTAAAGTCGCAGTACGGGCATTTTGACAGGCAAAACGGTATATGTATGTAAACGCCGATAGAGTTCATCTTCATCATGTTAACCGCGGGCATAATTACTATTCTAATACATTTCGACCGGTAAGTTGAATCAAAAGTTTTAAGGTTAAAACCCGGCGCGCCTTTTCGTCAAAAAAGACCGCTTGACATTCCATTGTCTATTCAATAACATTCATTAGCTGACCCAAATCACTGGAAAAAATATCCATCCGACATGAACAGGTCTCCTGTAAAACAACGCCGCGGCATATACGCCTTCATCCTTGGCGGCATTCTCCTTGCCATGCTGTTTTCTCCCTCAGGCCTCATTGCGGCTGACGCCGCAGCCGTGGAAGCCGGGCATAATCTCTTTCCGATAACGTTCCTGTGGATAGCCGTCATTCTAATAGCGGCAAAGATTTCAAGCCTGATAGAGCGGGTGGGACAGCCCGCCGTGCTTGGCGAACTCATTATCGGCGTAGTCATCGGAAGTTTATACCTCTTCGGCATAGATATCTTCGAGCCGATAAAGACAAATTACATAATACACTTCCTTGCCGAATTAGGCGTCGTGATACTCCTTTTTCAGATAGGGATGGAATCAAGCGTATCCTCGATGATGAAGGTCGGGGTGCCATCCTTCCTTGTGGCGTGCGTTGGCGTGATATTGCCGATGGCCGCTATAACCTACGCCGTCGGGCCGCTCCTTGTGCCAGGGCTTAAGAGCACTGCCTATCTCTTCCTCGGCGCCACCATGACGGCCACATCCGTCGGCATCACGGCAAGGGTCTTGAAGGATATAGGAAAGATAGACACCTCCGAGGCGCGCATCATCATCGGCGCGGCTGTAATAGACGACGTTCTCGGTCTTATAATCCTTGCAGTAGTGGCCGCGATAGTCGTGCAGGGGAGCATCGAACTCTACACGCTCAGCATTATCATCCTGAAAGCGGTGCTGTTCCTCGGCGGCGGCATCCTCATCGGCACTTGGCTTGCGCCGCGCCTCGGCTCGTTCTTTTCAAAGATACAAACCGGCGTCGGCATGAAGTTCGCCATTGTCATAGCCTTCGGCCTCGTGTTCGCCTACATTGCCTCGCTCATGGGCCTTGCCCCCATAGTCGGCGCCTTCACCGCCGGGCTTATACTCAAACCCGTCCACTTCGACAACTTTGACAGCCCCGTGTTCATTAATGACCTGAAGGGCGCAATAAAGGAAGAAAACGTCTCCGGCCGCCTTGCGCAAAAACTGGACCAGGTAATCGAAACGCACTCGCACAAACACATCGAGGTCTTTACAGAGCACCTCGGTCACTTCATGGTGCCTATCTTCTTCGTGCTGACCGGCATGCAGGTAAAGGTGGCAACACTCATGGACCCGAAGGTCGTCCTGATGGCTGGCGGGATACTCATCGCGGCCATGCTCACGAAGGTCGCCGCGGGCGTCGCCGCGGGCAAAGGGCAGAGGAAGCTGGTCGTCGGCATAGGCATGATACCCAGAGGAGAGGTAGGCCTTATCTTCGCAAACATGGGCAAGGGCCTCGGCGTAATGGACGACACTCTCTTTTCAGCCATTGTCGTCGTAGTAATGCTGACCACGCTTGTCACCCCGCCGATACTGAGCGGCGTGTTCAAGGATAAATAAGCGCCTTCAAGCCGGCGTCAGCGCCCTGCTTAACCCCCTGAGGGGGTTGAACCCCCTCAGGGGGCGGTTGTCGTAATCATGTATTTTTTTATGAAACCCACGGGCCTGTAACTCTCTTTCGCCTGCCTGAGGCCGTCATCTCCCAGATCCTGCTCCCTGTTTACGAATTTATAGCTCGAAGGCAGTATCTCCGCAAAGCTCATGTTGACGAACTGCATAAGCCCCCTGAGGGGGTTCAACCCCTTTATGCCGCCGATACCCTTTTCAAAGTGGACGGCGAATGTCTCAGTCCCAAGTTCCTCCCCAAGCGCGTAGGCAGCCGGCTTGCCGTCAACGTAATAAATGCCGCCGCAAAGCTGAAGCGGGCCGGCCTTTTCAAGCGCCTCTTTCGCCGCGATATAATCCCCCCGGGCCCGGCTTTCCCTGCTCCAATCCTCCAATATCCGGAGGGCGTCTTTTATGCGGTCATCGGTAAGCGGCATGCCTTCGCACCTGTATTGTCCGAGGAACGCATTCACGAGGTTTTTCTTCTTATGGAACCTCCTGCCCGGCAGGCGGGCAAGCTCCGCGCGCGAATAGAGATAGTCGAAGTTATCCCTGTCTTCCAGCGCCGTGTATCCGGCGGCGCGTAAAAATTCCGCCTGCGCGCCGGTGGCCGCCTTCATGAATGAAAATTCCTTAAAAAGACGCTTAGCCGCGTCTTTCTCCGGCAGGCCCAGCGGGAGCATGAAAAACGTCTTTTCCCTGTCCCTGCCGGTAATCAAAACAAGGCCGCCTTCAAGGATAGACACCCTGTATTCATGGGCGTGCCTGAACAGATATATGTTCGCAAAGGTGAATTCCGATATGCCGCCGGAGGGCTCCCTTGCGTTAAGCCCCTGAAAAAGCGGATGGAGGAAGGGACGCAGGTCAAGCGTCACCTCCGATGATGCCGGATAATCCGCTATCTTCACTGCATGAGCCGCTTCAGACACCTGTCATCTCCTCCTTTCACTGAATTATACCAGCTTTGGCGCCGGTCCGTAAACAATTGTGCCTTTAGTCACAGCCTATGGACATGTATAGTGCTATAGTTGATGCGCAATGCGGCAATATATTCCTACATCTGGAATTAAGAGATACCCCGTTTGCGCCGGCAGGCCTTGAAACCCTGACCAACCCCGTCTCATGTCCGGCATATGCCGCGGCATCCTAAAACCGCAATCCTTTAAAACCCCTCTCAAACGGGTCTTGCATCAAAAATGCAAGGCCCGCCACGCCATTTTTACAAAAAAACGCGGGTTCAGACATTACGTCTGAACCCGCATCCCGTAAACATCCAAATTAACGGCCTGTCGCCGCGGCACGCCTGCTAAAGAATGTGACTGTACTCCAATCTGTCGGCAAGAAGCCCGAGGAACTTATTCACTACGTTTTGGCGGGAGAGGAAGGAAAATACCGGCCTCCTGCGCGCGCCGAGTTCTATAAGGGCGCTTATGTTGCCCCTGTGGTTGCTGTCGAACTTCAGGCCTTTTCTGAAGGACTTTATCGCGGCGCTCTTCTGTTTGTTCATGAGGAATATGGAGCCCAGATTGTAGTAGATGTCCGGATTGTAAAACTCCCTCTCTGAGGCGATAAGGCAAAGGGCCACCGCCCTCTCAAAAAGACCGCCTGTGCCGGCCAAAGACCTCGCGTAGTAAGACAGGGCTAGGGGAACGCGCGTAAATGTCGAGTCACGCTCAAACAGCGTCATTGCCTCGGCGTAGCGCTCGGACTTTGCCAGTTCAACCGCCCTTGCGACCAATTCGCTCATCTCTATCATAATAACCTCCGGTTTAAAAAGTTAATACAAGCGGCTCCAGATATAGGAACCAGCATTAGCGCTCGATATGTAAAGCCTCTATTCATTACCATGATAAACCTTTACGGAACCGCTTAATGTAACCTACGTCACGGATGGGGAAAAGATTTGCCGGTATGGAAAAACGGTCAGACGGCGCCGCGTAAAAAAAGGCCGGGGCGGATATTTATCCGGCCCGGCCTTGAACTTTACCGATACGAAAAAAATTTACTGCAACCTCAAGCCGGTCTCCAATTTTTCGCCACCGGGCAATATGACCGTCAGAAAACCCTTTTCATCTATCTTGAAGGTCAGGTTCACGCTGTCACTGAGAGGCTCTTTGAACTTGACTATGATGCTCTTCATGGCCTTCAACGCGTCTTCCTTGGCCTCTATCAGCTCCTGCTTCAGGAACTCCATTCCCTCTTCCCTCACCCATCTCCTTGAGAGGAGGCCGTCCGGGGCCTCAAAGAACTCTATGCGCATCTCGCTCTGCGGGCCGAGCTTTCTTGCGGGGTTGAGCCTGAAGGTCTTCTCAAGCGGCAGGGCGTCGCCCTTTTCAAGAAGGATGCTGTATGAAAAAAGCTTTTCCTTGTCCGTGGTGGCGTAGCGCACGGCGTAGGCCATGCCAAGATGCCTGTCCACCACCTCCTTTGAGCCGTAAAGCGCCGCGCCGGAGGCCACGGCCGAGAGCGGGCTGTGATCGTAGATAAGATTCTGCACGCGCAGGTTATGGAATATGTGGCCTATCTTGTCCTTGAACGAGGGTATCTGCGACGAACCGCCGGTAAGGAGCACGGCCTCGATCCTGTCCTTCCGGAGGCCGACCTTTTCAGCCTGCTTCAGGACGTAGGCGATATTGCGGTCTATGTTCTTGTAGAAATCATGTTTATCGAGTATCTCTTCAAGCGTCTGCCGCGACACCTTGCAGACCTCGGCCCCGTTCCATTCGAACGTGCATTCGCTCTGGCTTGAAAGCGCTATCTTTACGGCCTCGGCCTTGACGATGAGCCTGTAAGGCGGAACTTCACCGGCAGGCAGCCCTATCTGCGCGGCAAGATACTCGGCAAGCCACAGATCTATATCCGAACCGCCAAGAAAGAGCGCCCTTTCCGGCTTTGCCACCACGTGAATCTCGCCAAGGTTCAGGCGCACTACCATCATATTAAGGGTCGAACCGCCGAAGTCAACGACCATGAATACCTTGTCCTGGGCCTCGGCCACCTCGTAGCCGATGGCGGCGGCAAGCGGCTCTTCTATGAACTCGGTCTTAACGCCCTTGAAGGCGCGTGAAGTTATCTCCCTGAGCGTGTTTTTATAATCGGCAAAACCCACCGGCACGGTCAGGTAGAGGACGTCGGCGAGGCTTTTTGAAAATACCGTATTGAACCAACCGGCATGCGCGACGGACTTCTTCAGATGGGCAAAGAGTATCTGCAAATACATCTCCATGTATTCGCGGCCCTTGCCGCTGCCGTCAAGGAGCATCTGTTTAATGTTAACGACGGGCTTATCCTCCGTCACCTCCGCGCCGATGGTGCTTGTTTCAAGGCCTAAGACCGTCGGAACGCAGTAGATACTCTCGTACCTCCTCGTGAGGCCGCCGAGCATGAGGAACTCCGGCCTCAGGCCGGTTTTTCTCCTCATGACGACCGTGTTGGTGGCTCCGAGGTCTATGACAAGACATTCCTCAGGGGCCTTCGCGCCCTTTGCCGCGTCAACGCGCGCCAGATGCTCGCTTTTGACAGGCGACAGATGCTTTAAAAACACCGGCCTTTCTATCTCGCCGCCGTGGTATGAGCTTTTAAGCGATTCAAGGCGGTCAACGACCTTCCTTACGGACTCACGCAGGCGCTTAGGCTGAACCCAGACGTGGGCGAAGGGCTTTAATGTTTCGATAAAACGCGTGTCGCTTATATTCCTTCCCAGCTTTTCAAGCTCCAACGAAAAGAGGTCCGCGTACTTCTCCCGCAAAAACCGCCGCTGTTTGGCCTCGCTGAGGACGGTTTCCTCGGCGGACAGGACCATGTCCACAACGTCCAGGAACTCCACGTCCTCCATCCAGCTCTTCATGCTGAAAAAGCCCAGAGACTCCTCAAGCACATCCTGTATGAGCGGGAAAAATGCCTCTATTTTAGGGGCCTCCTGCAATATATCCAGAAGCGCGTGCTGCCTTGCGAACGAATCCTTCATTGCCTGGGCCGCCCTGTGGGCGCCTTCAACGGCCTGTTTGTAAACAGGGAACAGCTCCGGCGCGCTCTTTACCTCGCCCGCCACGAACATTAGGGCGTATTTTCTGTAATACGGCTCGTCAATCGTTGCCGCCGCCTTGATGGCAAGCTCAAGGGCCTCGCGGTAGGCGTCAAAAAAAAGGCCTTCCTTTGGTATCTGCGCGGCCACGCCCATAAGCGTGTAGCCCCTGTAAAAAAGATAGTCGTTTGCCTTGGGGAGCTGGCTTCCTATCTTTTTCAGGTCGGGCTGGATGAAACGGGGTTTATCGGGAAGGCCCATCGCAAGCCGCCACGCCATTACGCGCAGTAGCAGGGTCTCCTTTGTCTTGGGGATATCGCTGCCCAGCTTTATAAGGTTTGTAATCCGTTTGGTGTTCTCGGTAACGGCGTCCGCAGAGGCTATTGCCTCCTCCACGGCCTTTTTGTAAAGCGGCAGGAACACGCCTGTATCAGGCACGCCCTTAATGAAGTCGACAAGCGCGGAGGTCTTGTCTTCGGGGTCGTCTATCCGCCCGATAAGGTCAAGGGCGATCTCGTGATGCCGAAGGTATTCGGCCGTCTTGGGGAGCTGCCTTAAAACAACTCCCACGGCCTCCCGTATCTTCGAATGGTCCGCATGCTCCCTTAATTCCTCAAGCGCATCTTTTAAATGATCAATGGATATCGTCATCTGCTCTCTGCTGGCCGTGGTAATTGCAATGTCCTGCCAAAACCCGTGCCCGTCACTGTCCCGTCCGGGCTTATTGTTATCTCCGCCTTTGCGGGCATGTAAAGGTTGTCAAGGCAATAGCGATCAGTTAAAAAACAGAAGCTCTGATTCGTTGAGCCGCGCGCAAGGAGCGTGGGCTCCGGCATTTGCCCATTGTACGCGCCGTCAACGAGAAGGTCTATAAACGGCAGGGCGGCGCTCATATATTTACTCAGCCTGATATCTTCAAGCCTGAAGCCGGTATAGACAACGGTCGAAAGGCCATGCTCTGTTTGCGCGCATTCAAGAAGCTCCTGAAGGCCCTTTGCCTGCATGAAAGGCTCTCCGCCGCTGACGGTCATGCCTTCTATCCTGCCGGAAAGATGCCTTTCAAAAAGTTCGTTAACGCCATACGCAAGCCTCTTTTCAAAAGGGTGCGTGTCCGGGTTGAAGCATCCGTAACAGCGCCTTTCGCATCCCTGAAAAAAGACCACGAGCCTTGTCCCCGGGCCGTTCACCCTGGAGGCCGGTATAACCGCGTGAAGGTTTAGTTTGCCCTCGCGTGCCCCCCGCTTAAAACGTGCGGGGGCAGGCTGAAGCGGGGGTTTGTTGGTTTTGTCCTGCATAAAAGCCTGCCCTTTGAAAGGGTTCAACCCTCGCGTGTCCAAACATGTCCTCGAATGTCTCTATCCGTCCTCGAATGCTCGTATCGGAGATATAAACATTAGGGGAAAAGGAAGTAAGAATTTTTGAATCTTTTTTTTTCTCCTCTCCCCTCGCGGGAGAGGGTAGGGTGAGGGGGACATTTTTCACCCCCCGCCCTGTCCTTCCCCGTCAAAGGGGAAGGAAATAAGGAAGTGTCCATCGACCCACCCTACCCTCCCCCTCAAGGGGGAGGAATAAAAGAACAGCGGGGATGACAGCCGGGCAGCATCCCCCGATAAAGACATTCGAGGGCGGATGACAGAAAGCGGGTCAGCGGCCTCATTTGCTCTCGACGTCTATCTTCACCTTAACGGACGTGTCGCCCTCTTCCTTTTCGGAAAAACTTTCTATAGCGCCAAGGTTTTTCGTAAGGTGCTCCGCGACCTCCTTGCAGTCCGTGTAGACCGAAGAGTCTATCTCCACCTTGCCGTCTTTGCTTATGCGAATGCGTATCTGTCTGTCCATGAAATTTTATCCCTTGAGAAGTATTAATATCTCGCCGGCGGCGGTCTCGGTTTCCCTTGCCACCTCGAAGTCCAGCGGAAGGTTGTCCTTTATGGACTCAAGGGCGTAAACCTGTTTGAGCCTGTCGGAAAACACCCTGACCACGCGGTTGTCCCCGGCCACCTCGTGCATGCCCTCTTTAGTGACGCCGATGTTTATGATGTCGCCCTGCCTGTCGACTTGTATCTTGCCCTTAGACAGAATAAAATTCGTTATCTCGCCCCGTTTTTTCAGCTCCTCAAGGGCGGCCATCAGATATCTTTTGCTCCTGAGCTCTGTCTTTATCTTTGTGTAGAAGGACATGTTACCCCCCCTATTACATGATTTTTTAAGCTTTTTTGTCTCCTCTCCCCATCGGGGAGAGGAGACAAAAAGAACTTAACCGTCTATCCTTAAGTCTGAAGCCAAGCAAGCAAAGCGCTTAAACCGGCGGGTTATCCTTAAAAAACTTCTCAAGCGTGTCCCCGTTCATGAGAACGTCCTTCAGGAGCCTTTCCACAAGCTTCATGAGGATGCTCTTGTTTTTGTTGATTACCGAAGACGCCTTTTCCTTGGCTCTGTCTAATATTTTCTGGATGTCGTCAAGAACTTCACTGCCGGAGGTAATGGCATAATCCTGGAGTCCGATGAGGCTTTTATTCTTCATTATCTCGCCAAAGCCGTACTCAACGACCATCTTTCTGGCTATCTCGGTGGCGTAGGCAAGGTCCTGCGACGCGCCGACGGTCTTTGAGTCGCTCCCCCCAAGCTCATCCTCCGTGACCATGCCGCCGAGGATGACGCCTATCTCCTTTTCCAGGTCTTTCTTGGTGAAGGTCGTTCTTTTCCCCTCGTCCATGGGAATGAAGGTGGCGTAGTTCCGGTAGTTGTCCACGCTCACGAATACCGGCGTAAGGTTGAAGTAGTGCTTCATGAGGATGGTATGGCCGGCCTCGTGCATGGCTATGTTCCCGCGCTCGGACTCCGAGAGAGACTCGGCCCTCTGCAAAAACAGGGCGCGGGATGCCGGACGCGCCCGCTGGTGGCTCCAGTTCCTCAGCTCCTCGACCTCTTCCTTCTTGAGGACCGAGAGCGGAGTGATGTTGCGTATCGCCTTTAAAATTTGCTCCTGCGTCACGTCGAGGCCCGTGAGGGCGTCTATCACGTCGTCAACTTCCTTGCTCATCTCTCCGTGATGGACGAGGTTGAACGTCGACACCACCGCGTCCTTGGCGGCCTGCTCTATCTCCGCTCCGGTGTAGCCCTGAGAGTTCTGCGCAAGCTCGCGCAGGTTGAGCCTTGAGAGGTTCTTTACCCTCTTTTCAAGGTGTATCCTGAATATCTCTTCCCGTTCATCAAGGCTTGGAAGGTCGACGAAAAATACCTCGTCGTATCTGCCCTTTCTCCACAGCTCCGGAGGAAGGTTTTTCGGCTCGTTTGCGGTTGAGATGACGAAGACCGGCTTTTCCTTTTCCTGAAGCCACGTGATGAACGTCCCGAAGACGCGCAGCTGCGTGCCGGAATCGCCCTGATAGCCGCCGACGCCGCCGAACGCCTTGTCTATCTCGTCTATCCACAGCACGCACGGGCTTACGGCCTCGGCAAGCTGGATGCACTTTCTGATATTTTTTTCGGATTCGCCGACGGTTGAGCCAAAGAGCCTTCCCACGTCAAGGCGCAGGAGCGGCAGATTCCATATCCCCGCAAGGGCCTTGCAGCAAAGGCTTTTGCCCGAACCGGGCACGCCTATGAGCAGAAGCCCCTTGGGAACGTCAAGTCCCAAAGTCTCCATCCTGTCCCTGCTCAGACGGAAGACGTGCTCCCGCTCGATGAACCACTTCTTTATCTCGCTGAGTCCGCCGATATTCTCGATAGTTTCTTTATACGGATAATAATCAAGTATCTTCTGCTTTCTTATTATCTGCTGTTTTTCATCCTGTATGTAGGAGATGCAGTCTTCATTCAGGGCGCCGTTGTTCATGCTGATGGCCTTCCTGATGACGCGCTTGACGTTGTCCATTGACAGGCCCTGAAGCGACTTGTAGAGGATGGACTTCGTGGAACTGTGCCACGTGGAGGGCATCAGGTGGCCGTAAGTGGCCGACACAAGCTCGGCTATCTCGTCGTAATCAGGCAGGGAGAGCTCCAGAACGACGATGTCCTCCTCAAGCTCCGCCGGTATCTCCGAAAGGGTCGGCGAAAGGATGCAGACGGTGTTCAAAGACCTCTGCTCCTCCATTATCGCCGGCAGGTCGCGGAACTTCCTTAAAAATTCATGCGAGTTGAAATAGCTGGCAATGTCTTTAAGCATGAAGAGGTTGTTTACGTCCTCGTCCTTGGTTATCTTTTCCTCGATAGTCGAAAGTATTTTTTCCCTTCCGAGCGCCTCTCTCTTTTTCTTCTCCGCGCCGCCGTAAAGCCCCCTTGACACGGACCAGGTCCAAAAACTGACCTTCATGCCGTCGCAGAGCTTTTCAACTATGCGCTCCACCCTTCTTTCCTCGAAAGACACCAGCCATATGACCGGATACCTCGCCTCGATGTGAATCTTTATCTCTTTCTCAAAGTCTCTGGTATTCATTATATAAACCTTTCTCAGGCTGTGGCGAAAAGGAGGTAAGCCGCAATCCCGCCGCGCCGCAAGCACATATATAAATCTATTTTTGGGATTAGATTACTGTAACAATCATACCATATTAAAAGGGCGGTGTAAAAGGTCTTTTGCCTATTCGGCAAAACCCGTAGCGCGAGGCTTCTACCGAGCCAAAAAAAGACGGGCGCGTATTCTGAGTATGCGCCCGTCTTAGACTTCATGTGACTATATGAAACGGTCTTTAAGCGGCCTTCCTGTATGCCTGACCCTCAAGGCTGAAGCCCGATTGCTTCCACTCCTCAATGCCGCCTTTGAACCGTCTCACGTCCTTAAACCCCATCTTCTGGAGCTTCTCGCCCGCAGTCTCGCTTGCCGAACACGCATCGTTTGTGCAGTGCACCACTATGGTTTCATCCCTGTCAAGAAGTTTCAGAGCCTCAGTCTCGATTTCGTCAACCGGGATGTTGATCGACCCATGAATATGCCCCTGCTCAAAGGCCGCCCTGCCCAGCACGTTCACCACGGTTACGTCCGTTATGCTGTCCATCAACTTTTTAAGCTGTTTGCTGGTAATAGTTTTTAGCATAAGCCACCTCCCTTTTAGATGAAATTGATTATCACTATCATCTAATTAAATTATACATCCTCTCCCTTCTTCGGTCAAGAGGGAGGAATAAGAAGAATGTGAACAAACCGCCAACCTGCGATGCATGAATGCGGCCTAAGCCGCCTTCCTGAGCGCAATGCCCCTGCCCTCGATCAACTCACCCGCCTCTTGCCACTCACCGGCTGTGCCATCGAACCTGAGGAGTTTTTCGTAACCGATAGTAAAGAGCTTATCGGCGGCTACGGCGCTCAGCGGCGACCCGATGCCGCCCTCGGCGTAGATTACCACGACGTCGTCTTCACTTATAAGGCTGTGCGCGTCGCGCTCTATCAGCCCGACAGGGATATTCACCGCCTTGAAGGGGATCCCCCGCCCGCGGACAGATGCCAGGGGTGCAACCCTCTTTTTCTTAAACGCATCTTCTATGTTCACATCGAGGAGCGTGACTCTTTTCACGTTGCCAATCAACGGTTTCAGTCCATTAAGTGAGACAGTCCCATACATATCCATCAAAGGCCCCATGAAGATAGCCACGCTGTTCATCTTATTAAAGTCCTCCGGCCTTACCGGTCTGTCAAGATCCGTGTCCATAGGAATACCTCCTTTAAAGGCATATCCATAAGTAGCAACTGCTATATTAATTATAAGTCAGAATAAAAGAGTGTCAATGGGGACGTTAAGGGCGTCCGGCGGTAAGTTTTCTCAGTGCATTGCGGTAGGTTTCGAGGTCATTATCGGAAAAAAGGCAAAAGCGTATGAGCTTAAAGAACCCTTTGTGCGCCCCGGCATATTCGATTACGGTCTTCAGGGCTGTCGTAGCCGCATCTTCAACAGGGTAGCCATATGCGCCCGTGCTGATAGACGGGAACGCGACGGTCTCGATGCCGCGCTCGGCGGCAAGTTTAAGGCTCGATTCATACGCTTTGGCAAGCAGTGCGGCCTCGCCGCGCCTGCCGCCCGCGTAGACCGGACCTACCGTGTGTATGACGTAGCGGGCCTTCAGCATCCCGCCTGTCGTGATAACGGCGCTCCCGGTGGGGCAGCCGCCCTTTATCTTTCTGCACTCCGCCATTATCTCCGGCCCGCCGGCCTTGTGTATGGCGCCGTCAACGCCGCCGCCGCCGGCGAGCTTTGAATTGGCGGCGTTCACTATGGCGTCGGTCTCTTCTTTTGTTATATCTCCCTTCTTAAGAGAGATAACCGTTCCATCAACGTTGATTTCCATAATGCCTGCCTGAACCCCTTCAAGGGGTTCAGCCCCTTCGAGCGGATATCTCATAATGCGACTCGTTCAAGGACAAAGCCTTCACCTTTTCAAAACCCGCGCCTTTAAGCAGCCCTATAACTTCATCTTCAGTCAGCCTTTCTTCAAGCGGCGGCCCCTCTTCTTCCTTTTTTTTCTTCCAGTCAATGATAATGACCGCGCCTCCGTCCCTTATAATCCTTTTGACCTCTTTCAGGAAAAGGGGCTTATCCTCAGCTTCATGAAGCATATATCCAAGAAATGCAATGTCAACCGCCGAGTCTTTGACAGGGACGGATGACTCCATGGACTTCAGGGGCACGACGTTTGCAGGGGGCCTTCGCTCCCTCAGGCGGCCAAGCATCTTTTCCTCGGTATCCACGGCATAGACGACGCCCTTTTCACCGACGATATGCGCGGCGGGTATCGCGAAAAATCCGGGGCCGCAGCCGATGTCGGCAAAGGCGTCGCCCGGTTTAAGGCCCGCTTCCCTTAAAAGCCTTTCCGGCGCGATATCCCTGTGCCTTTCTTCGCTTAAAAGGCGTTCAACGTCTGCGGGGTCGAATTTATGCGGCATCGGAAACCTCCATTTTTTTCACATCCCGCCCGCCCTCATAAAGACCGCGAAAATAACGATGAGTAGGGCTATCAGCAGGTTGGAGCGTCCGAAGACCCTTGCCCAGAAGGTAAGTCTCGGCGAGGTCTTGGCATTCGGGCCGAGGTAGAAGTCATGGAAAAGGCTTGAAAGGACAATAAGCGCGACGAGCGATAGCTTTACGGCCAATGCCTTGCCAAAGCCGGTGGCATGGAGTCCGGCGGAAAAAATACCGGTGATGGGTATGCCGTAGAGCAGATACAGCGCCGCCGGCCCTGTGATAAGAAGGGTGATTATGGCTATCCAGCCGTACAATCTGTATTTTTTGCCGACTGTCTGATAGACTTTAGACCTCTCCCTGGGGTCTGGCGTTGACTGCAGGAACGGCACGATGACAAGGGTCAGAAAAAGCATGCCTCCGATCCAGAATATGGCTGATACGATGTGCAAAAAAAGCGCAAGCTTGAGGAGCATCCGCTTAAAACCTCCTTTTTTTCAAAAAACATTCTCAGCGAGACAGCCGACAAAAGGCATTCAATAAAACATCCCGCAAACTATATCAGATTTCGGTCATGCTTTACCATGATGAAAATCACTTACCTTTCTTGAAAGAAAGGTGCTGCGCACGTCTAAAGCCAAGATGCAACCCTTTAGCCATGTCCCCGCAGGTTTTAAGCGGGGATTTGCCCACCGCAGGCGCCCAAAGAACTTTAATGTCTTTACATGTTCAGACACAAAACATTTGACATTGGCAACCATGAACGCGGCGCGTTGCGGCAAAAAAGTTTTTTACGCCAACCGCTTGAAATCAGGCGGTTAATGTGATAGATATATAATATCTCTTTAGTCTTACAATTCCATCAAGATGCACACAGGAAAAAATTAATGATAATCCAGTGCGACAAATGCTCCACAAAGTTCCGCATTGACGACTCAAAGGTCACGGGGGCGGGCGTCAAAGTCCGGTGCACAAAGTGCCAGAATGTCTTCATAGCCGCCCCTCCAGCTCCCCTGCAGGACGCAACCCCGGAAAATACGGAAACAGCTCAGCCGCCGGTCAAAGACATGCCGCCGCCTGAAGAAAAGCCCGAAGAAAAAAAAGACGCCGGCTTCGGCTTTGACCAACAGGCCGCGGACTCTTCCGGCGGATTTGGCGCGGACATGGGCGGAGCCGGTTTTTTAAGCGACAGCTCCGATGAAGGCGCAGACGCCCAGGCGTCTGCCTTCACAGCCGCTGACTCCGGCCGCTTTCAAGTGGACACTTCCCGGAATTTCGACCTCTCAGGCGGCACGGACATGGGCGGGGAAAAGCGCGGAGAAGAAGACAGCACGGCCGGATCTCAGCAACTCGGCGTTGGCGGGGAATTCAACTTCGACAACATGGCATCCGGCTCGCCCGCGGCTGACCAAAAGAATATGCCTGAAGAAAACCTTGAAGAAAACAAAAACGCCGGCGGATGGAAGATGCCTTCCAGAGAAAAGATCGAAGGATGGAAGCTGCCTTCTGATAAACCGGCCGAAGAAGAGCCGCCGGCGCCCTCGGCGCCAAAAAGAGAGTCCGTGGTTTCATATTCCGCGCCCGCGCCCGCAGAAGAGGAGAAAAATGCCGCCGCGAAGCAGGCCGGCGGCTTTGACGAATCCGCTTTTGACAAAACAGCGGACGAGCTTGAAGCGCTCGCCGGAAGCCTGCCCGGAGAGGAAAATGCCCTCGGAGAAGGAACGGAAGAAGGAGAAGGCGCCCGGACCGGCGTAGAGACCGGCGGACATGAAGGCGGCGGCAAAGGGCTTGTCATCGGCATAATCATCATCGTCGCTTTGGCCGTCATCGGCGGCGCGGCCTATTTTTCCGGCGTCTTATCACCGGCGCAAACGCAGGTGGCGCAAAAGACCATGGACATCGCAAAGATGACCGGCTCATTTGTCGACAACAAGAACGCCGGCAGACTTCTGGTTATCCAGGCGCAGATAATAAACGTCACCGCCTCGCCGCAGACCGTGCGCGGAGTGCGGGGAATAGTATACGGCTCTAAAAATGAACAGCTCTCGACCATCGTGGTTTCAGCCGGCAGGACGCTGACCGCGGAAGATCTAAAGAACATGTCTAGGGAAGATATCCTCAAGGCGTTCAAGGACCTCTCAAGCTCCGTCATCCCGCCCAGAGGCAGCGCGCCGGTCATGATAGTATTTACGACTGTCCCTCAGGGCATGGCGGAGTTCGGCATAGACATCATCCGTTAGAGCTTTGATGCCAACGCGGCAGATAGGGGGTTTTCAGCGGCCTGATAATGGAAGAACTTGACGCATTCGTTTTGCAGTTAATCGGCGACGTCGGCGCCCTGCCTGAAGACAGCATGAGGCTTGAGCTCCTTGGCAGACGGTTGTCTCCGCTGCCCCCGGAGGAAATCGCGCTCTTTTTCGATTGCCTGTATAAGATAGACCCTCACCACAGAAACGCCTCAAAAGTGCGCCGCGCGCTTATGAACGAAGAAAGGCTCAGGGAAATCCTCGGGCGGGAAAAATACAGCGGCGTCCTCATCGCCGCCATGCATCTGGGGCTCAGGAAGGTAAGCCGCCTTTTCTCGCAACTGCCGCCGCACAAGCACGGCGTGTCGGGCTACGAACACGAAGAGGAGGCGCGAATGGAATACGTAAGCCTCGGCATGAAGAGGACGCTTTCCAAAAGCCGCTCAAAAGACACCCTCGACAGGCTCCTTTCAGACCCCGACCCAATCGTCATATCGAACATACTCAATAACCCGCGCACAACCGAGCGCGACGTGTTGAAGATAGCGTCGAAGAGGCCTAACTCTCCCCGGATATTAAAGCTCCTCGCAGGGCACGGCAAGTGGTCAAAACGCTACGACGTGATCAAGTCGATAGCGTTAAACCCCTACTCCCCGCCGCGCCTTTCCATAGCGATACTTGAGATACTGCTCGCGCAGGACCTGAAAATCATAATGGAAAGCGGCTCCGTGCACCCGCAGGTGCGGATGAGCGCAAAGGACATATTCGGGCAGAAAAAGAGGTTGAACCCCTTGAAGGGGTAATAGCCACAGGTTTGTGGAGGGATGAAAAACTCTCCATTGTCATCCCCGCCTGCCCTTTGAAGGGGTTGAGCCCACTCAGGGGGTTCAACCCTCACGTGCCCCTGCTGCGGGTTCAAGTTTGTAACTTGAACCCAATAGTTCGTGTGAAATAAGCATATTCAGCGCGACAAACAAGGCCAGACAAAGCAAAGCGAAACCAGGCGCAATATGGCGATACAGGATTAAACGCAAAAGGCCGGCGCTGAGCCGCGCCGGCCTTTTTAATGCGGGATAAAATGCGGTCTACTTCAAGGGTTTTGACTCTGTTGCTTCTTTGCCATTCTCAGGCGTAACGTCTATGGCGGTGTCGCTCGTGACCTTCTTGGAGTTCCTTATCGCCTTTCCAAGCCCTGAGCCAAGCTCCGGGAGCTTGCCGGGGCCAAAGAGGATAAGGATGATTACAAAAATAAGTACCAGTTCAGCTGTGCCGAGTCCAAACATGTTTTTTCCTTGCAGGGGCTGAGCCCCCTCAGGGGGTCAACCCCTTTTTTTAGCGTTGCGTTTGCAGGATAATCAGCCTGTTGAAAATACAATGTATTTTGGTAAGATAATGACAGATTCAGGCCGACATGTCAACACAAAACTTCCCTGACAACCATGTCCCAGCAGGCTTAAACCGGGGAACGGAAAACACCGCCAGCCATTTTACCGTTTTCCTCATACTTTCCATGGCAGTCCACATTGCCATGGTTTTGTCTTTCCTTGCGTTCCCGCCGGTTTACAAAAAGTTGGCGGCAAGGTTTTCCCCTGAGGAGCCTGAGACCATGACCGTTGACGTGGTGGAGATTCCCCCTGCAACCGGAGAGCCGCAGAAGGCGTCAAGGCCGCTTAAAACGCCCACGCGCTACGCGCAAAGGGCCAACATCGTGGAAAAAGAGACCTTCCCTGAGGCTAAACAGACAGACATTTACCGTCCGGTCGTTATAATCCCTCCCCTGCAAAAGGCTGAAAACTCCCCTGTGCATGAAGGCGCAAAGACAAGCGGCCCGCAGAAGCCGTCAGCCGTAAGCACGAATGGCGAAGGCATCTCAAAGGGCGCCGGACAGACGGACGAGGAAACCGTCAGGACAGGCAAGGAGACCGCGGCAAAGGAGAGTTTAGAAAACGGCGAGAGAGCGCCATCAAGGCCAAACCTCTTTCTGCCAGAAGAGACTATCTCCGCGCTTGCAAAAAAGTACGAGGCCGAATCGCCAAAAGGCGAGCAGGGCAAGACCCTTAACCTCAATACATCCGAGCTCAGGTATGCAAGCTATCTCATCAACATGAAAAGACGCATCGAGCTTTACTGGGAATATCCGGAGGTCGCATCGAGGAGCGGCTGGCACGGCAGGCTCTTCATAAACTTCACCATAAAAAAAGACGGCGCGCTCGGAGACATAACCCTTGCCAAGTCCTCAGGCTACCCCGTGCTTGACGACGCCGCCATAACGGCTCTTAAGCTGGCCGCCCCGTTCTCTGCCTTCCCGGAAAACTTCGGCATAGAGCAGATAAACATAAAAGGCCAGTTCGAATATAACATCAGTTATTCCCAGCCGAGGTGAAAAAGCGCCGCAATTCCGTTTCTGCGCCGGGGCTTTGAAAGATAGCACTCTGCCGCGAAACGGCTTTTCAGCTGCGTCAACAAAACTTATGGAAAAACCTGATGAAACCTCTCCGGCCTTCTTGACAGATTTAAATAAAAATGCTACCGTTCAAATCATGAACAAAGGCACCAAAGTTGCCATTATCGTACTTAACTGGAACGGCCACAAAGACACGATCGAATGCGTTGAATCGCTGAAAAAAACAACCTATCCTGACTATGAAATACTCATCGTCGACAACGGCTCATCTGACGGCTCCGAGGCAATACTAAGAAAAAAATTCCCTGAATTAAAGCTCATCCAGACCGGTAAAAACCTCGGCTTTGCCGGAGGCGAAAATATCGGCATAAGAGAGGCCCTTGCAAAAGGGGCCGATTATGTCCTTCTCCTGAATAACGACACTACGGTTGACCCTGATTTCGCGGGGGAGCTTGTCAAGGCCGCTTCCCTCAATCCCCGGGCCGGAATCCTCTGCTCAAAGGTCTACTTACTTTCCAGACCCGGCATCATCTGGTACGCGGGCGCGTCCTTTCATCCGTGGCTCGGCTGGGGCAGACACAGAGGCTACGGCCGGAAGGATGCCGGGCAGTTCGACCGCACGGAGGAAACGCCCCGTGCCTGCGGATGCTCTCTCATGGCGACGCGCGAGTTTTGCGAAAAGGCCGGCCTTCTCGACGAAAAATACTTCTGCTACTGCGAGGACACGGACTGGGGCATGAGGGCGCGAAAGGCCGGGTTTAAGGTGCTCTACGTGCCTGCATCAAAGGTCTGGCACAAGGTCGCGCAGTCAACCGGGGGACCGGCGACTTCAATGTCCCTTTATTACTTTGTCAGGAACTCTTTGAGATGCGTTGACCGCAACGCGCCCCTGCCCTTTCCACTCAAGCAGGCAAGATACTTCAGCATATTGCTGACGAACCTTATGGGCCTTGTTACCATGAACGCGCCAAAGATGCTCGGCATTAAACGCATATATCAGGGCTTCAGGGACTATTTCAAAGGCAAGTTCGGCGAGTTTAAGGATTTCTAAGATAGACACCTTTTTTCAGGCATCCCCTTGAAGGGGCTGAGCCCCTCGCATAAATTCATGCAAGCAAATACGAATATACTTATAATAACCCCCGCAAATCCATAAACCCCTTGACTTTTCAAGGGATTAAATGATAATTTTAATAAATCAAGTATTTTTAAGGGGGCCTGCATGCCTAAAAAGCTGCTTCTGGCTGATGACAGCATCACAATCCAGAAGGTCATATCCATAACATTCGCCTCTGAAGACTTCGTAATCACAGTTGTCGGTGATGGCGACTCCGCCATTAAAAAGGCGAAAGAGACCGTGCCGGACATCATACTTGCCGATGTCGCCATGCCCGGTAAAAGCGGCTATGAGGTCTGCAACGCCGTTAAGGGCGATCCTGCTTTAAAAAATATACCGGTAATGCTTCTTGCAGGCACCTTTGAACCCTTGAATAAGGCCGAGGCCGCAAAGGTCAAGGCCGATGACAGCATCGTCAAACCTTTTGAATCGCAGGAACTTATAGACAAGGTAAAAAACCTCCTTGCAAAGGCAAAAGGAGCGCCGGCAGCCGCCCCTGTAATTGAAGAAGCCGGCATGGAAATCCCGCTTGAAGAAGGGCCTGAGATAATCGCCGCTGAACCGGCCATAGAGCCTGCCGGAGAGGAGATAATGCTCGGAGAAGGCGAAAATTTTCTCGGTTTTGGCGAAGAAGAACAGCCTGCCAAGCCTGCCCCTCAGCAGGAATTAATCGTTGCCGAAGAGGCCGGCGGATTCATGGACCTCGAATTCGGTGAAGAGGAATTAAAACCACAGAAGGCCGCGCCGCCACCCCCACCGCAGAGACCGGTAACTCCGCCTCCTCCGCCAAGACAAGCCGCGCCGCCTCCGCCGCCGCCGAGGCCGATAGCGCCTCCTCCGCCAAGACAGGCCGCGCCGCCACCGCCGCCGATTAAAGAAGATGTTTTTACATTCGGGGAGCCGGAAGGAGGGCCGTCGTTTGAACCTTTCACGGCCGAGCCGGTAGAAGAACCTGCCCTGTCTGCTGAGACTTTTTGGGCCGAACCTGCCGCAAATGTGCCTGCGCCGGAAGAACCAACGCCGCCTGAGCCTGCCGCGGATATCTGGCAGGAAGAGCCTGCCGTGCCTCGGCCCCCAAAACAGGCGCCGCCACCGCCCCTTGAAGGGGTTCGACCGCGTCCGGCTGCGCCGCCGCATGCCGCCGAGGCATCCTTTGCCATGAGAGATGCACAAAAGCCCGTAATCGCGCAGGTGGTTAACCAAGCCGTCAAACAGGCCGCTGAAAGGATAACCGCGGAAGCGGCAGAGCGCCTCAAAGGCGTAAGCGGCTACCCCAGGGAACAGGTCGAGCAGACTATCGAGCGCATCGCGCGTGAAGTCATAGAAGAGATCGCCTGGGAGATAGTGCCGGAGCTTGCCGAAGAGCTTCTCGCCTTTGAAATCGGCAAATTCAAAGATATCTGGGCAAAATCACGCTAAAAAAATGGCGCGTTAAATCTCTTTGCTTCTTCATGGCCGTTATTCACAGCCGTTCTGTAAATTTATCTTGCGGCGTCCGCCCCTGAGGGGGCTTGACACTCAAAGCCCGACAGAAACAGGATATGACCGGCGGCCTTAGGCCGTGTTCCATTTTCCGGCATGCAGGGATGAACTGTAAGAAACAGGAAGCGGTCCGGCGGCGGCCGCTGTTTTTATTTTATCAATAACAGCCGTATTCGCAAAAAATACCATAGGACGTTTGACTGAACATGAGCGAACAGACGCTGGAAAAAATCTACGAACCCAAGGCCGTTGAGGAGAAATGGGCAGGCCACTGGGCCTCCTGCGGCCTTACTTCGCCTGAGGAGAATTCGAAAAAGCCGAGCTTCTCGATGGTCATCCCGCCGCCTAACGTCACGGGCGCGCTTCATGTGGGCCACGCGCTTAATTCCACCCTCCAGGACATCCTTGCGCGCTACAAGCGCCTTAAAGGGTATAACGTCCTCTGGCTTCCGGGCATAGACCACGCGGGCATAGCCACGCAAAACGTCGTCGAAAAACAGCTCGCCGCCGAAGGCGTCACCCGCCACGAGATAGGACGCGAAGAATTTTTAAAGAGGGTCTGGACATGGAAGGAAGAGTACGGCGGGCAGATATTCAAACAGCTTAAGCGCCTCGGCGCGACGTGCGCATGGGAGCGGACGCGCTTCACCATGGACGCCGGCCTTTCGCGCTCCGTGCGCGAGGTCTTTGTCCGGCTCTACTCCGAAGGGCTTATCTACCGCGGCGACTACATCATAAACTGGTGCCCGCGCTGCCACACGGCCCTTTCCGACCTTGAGGTGCTCTTTGAAGAGACCGAAGGGAGCCTCTGGTATCTGAAGTACCCTGTTAAAGACGACCCTTTGAGGTTTCTAACCGTTGCCACGACAAGGCCGGAGACCATGATCGGGGACGCCGCCGTTGCCGTCAACCCCGCGGATGAACGGTACAGAGACCTGATCGGCAAGACCATACTCCTGCCGCTTACGGGCCGCGAGATACCGGTTATCGGAGATGACAGCGTAAGCATCGAATTCGGCACCGGAGCGGTCAAGATAACCCCGGCGCACGATTTTAACGACTTCGAAGTGGCAAAAAGGCACAACCTGCCCGCCATCAAGATCATGGACATAAATGCCGTCATGAACGACAACGCAGGCGCGTTCAAAGGCCTTGACAGATACAGCGCGAGAAAAAAAATACTCAGCGGCCTCGACGGCCTCGGCCTTCTCGACAAGACCGAAAAATATAAAATAATGCTCGGCGAGTGCTACCGGTGCGAGGCGGTCGTGGAGCCCACGCTTTCAAAGCAGTGGTTCGTAAAGGTCGCACCCCTTGCGGCCCCGGCTATAAAGGCCGTTGAGGACGGCGTCGTCTCCTTCGTGCCGAAAGGCTGGGAGAACACCTACTTCGACTGGATGAGGAACATCCGTGACTGGTGCATCTCGCGGCAAATTTGGTGGGGCCACAGGATACCGGCGTGGCACTGCAAGGATTGCGGCCACGTCACCGTGGAAACAACAGACCCGTCAGAGTGCGCAAAATGCAAAAGCAAAAACATCGAACAGGATCCGGACGTGCTTGACACGTGGTTCTCCTCGGCCCTTTGGCCCTTTTCCACATTGGGCTGGCCGGACAGGACGGAGGATTTAAAACGTTTTTACCCTACGTCCGTACTTTCAACGAGCTTTGACATCATCTTCTTCTGGGTGGCCCGCATGATCATGATGGGGCTCAAATTCATGGAAGCGCCTCCCTTTAAGGAGGTCTACATCCACGCCCTCATCAGAGACGCGGAAGGGCAGAAGATGAGCAAATCGAAAGGCAACGTCATCGACCCGCTTGTTTTAATGGAAGCCTACGGCACGGACGCTTTCAGGTTCACCCTCGCCGCGCTTGCCGCGCAGGGACGCGACATAAAGCTGGCCGAGGAACGGGTGTCCGGCTACAGGAACTTCTGCAACAAACTCTGGAACCTCGCGCGCTTCACGCTCATGAACATTGACGCTGAAGGCGTTGACAACCCTGACTCCGGCGCGCCTTTTGACGACGCGGACCTGAGCCCTGCCGACAAATGGATACTCACGAGGCTGTCTATGGCCGAAGATGAAGTCTCGGACGCGCTTGACCATTACAGGTTCGACGACGCGGCGCGGACGATTTATAGATTTGTATGGCATGAGCTGTGCGACTGGCACGTCGAGCTTTCAAAACAGGACCTGTGGGGCGACAGCGGCATCGAGAGAAAAAAGACGGCCGCGCTCGTGCTCCTCAGAGTCTTGAAAGACACTTTAAAGCTCGTCCACCCCTTCATGCCTTTTATAACCGAGGAGATATATTCTAAACTTCCGGGCGCTGAGAAATTGGGCATACTGTCGGCCGGCTTTCCAGTTGGCGCGAAGACCTATCCCGCTCCGGCGGCGGCCATGGACAAGGTCATGGACGTAATAAGGGCGGTAAGGAACATCCGCACGGAGATGAACGTAGCGCAGGGCGCGAAGGTCGAGTGCATCTGTTTTTCAAAGACCGGCATAATAAAGGCCGGCGAGGAATACATCAAGAGGCTCGCAAAGGTCGAAAAACTCGTTGTCTCAGAGGCCGGCCAGAGGCCCAAAGACGCCGTAAGCGCCCTTGCGGGCGCGCCCGGAGACAATGACGTGATAGAAGTCTTCGTGCCGCTAAAGGGTCTTATTGACTTTGAGGCCGAAGCTAAAAAGCTGAACAAAGAACTCCAGCAAGCCGTTGACGAGAGCGCGTCCATCGAGAAAAAACTGTCAAACCAGGGTTTTCTCGCGAAGGCCCCGAAAGAGGTCGTCGAAAAAGAGGAGCTTCGCCTGAAGACGCTCGGAGAAAAACGCTTCAAGCTCGAAGCGAGCCTCGATCGCATAAAGGAACTTGGCGCGTGAAACAAACAAAAAGGACCGACAAAAAAAAACCCGGCTCTGCCGGACTTCATGACTACGCGGCCCTCATCGTAAAGGCCGCGCTTGCCGAGGACATCGGCTCAGGCGACATAACCACCGCCGCGATCGTCCAGCCCGGGATGCGCGGCCAGTGCGTCATTACCGCCAAAGAGGACATGACGGTTGCCGGGCTTTTCATCGCCGAGATGGCCTTCAGGCATCTGGACAAAGACGTTGTCTTCAAGCCCTTTGGCAAAGACGGCGAGCATGTCAAAAAAGGCCATACCATAGCGACCGTAGCCGGAAGGCTCGGCGCGCTTTTAACGGCCGAACGGGTGGCGCTTAACTTCCTCCAGCGCCTGTCCGGCATCGCCACCCTGACGCGCAGGTTCGCCGCAAAGGCCGCTCCGCACGGCGCGCGCATACTCGACACGAGAAAGACGACCCCGTGCCTCAGGATGTTTGAACGGTACGCCGTAAGGGCCGGCGGCGGCTCAAACCACCGCTTCGGACTCTTTGACGCGGTGCTCATAAAAGACAATCATATAAAGGCCGCCGGCGGCGTCCAAAAAGCGATAAGCCGCGTTAATGACCGTTATCAAAAGCGCATGCCTGTCGAAGTGGAGGTGACCAGCCTCAAAGAGACAAAGGAGGCCGTAAGGGCCGGCGCGGACATCATCATGCTCGACAACATGGGGATTGCAGATATCAAGAAGGCGATTAAGCTTATTAACGGCCTCGCCCTTATCGAGGCCTCAGGCGGGATAAACATAGACAACGTCGAGGCCGTGGCAAGGACGGGTGTGGACTTCATCTCCGTGGGCGCGTTGACCCATTCGGCCAGGGCCGCGGATATCAGCATGGAAGTGACGCGCTATGCGCCCGAGCGAAAGCGCTGAGGCAAGGATAATAAGGCTTCTGAGAATGAGGCCGGACGGGCATGTGTCCGGTGAGCGAATAAGCCGGACGCTCGGCATGTCGCGTGCCGCCGTTTGGAAGCACATAGGCGCTCTAAGAAAGGCCGGCTACGAAATAAAGGCGGTCCCCTCAAAGGGCTACATGCTCGGCGAGACCGCACTTGAGGCCCTCGCGCGCTTCAACGCCGCCGAGATATCAGCAGGGCTTACTGCAAAGACCATCGGCAGGGAAATATTTTTTTATCCGGAGCTGACTTCCACCAACCAAAAGGCGATGGAGCTTGGAAGGCTCGGCGAAAAAGAAGGCTCTGTTGTTATCGCCGAGCGCCAGAGCGCCGGCAAGGGCAGGCTCGGCAGAAAATGGGAGTCGCCGTCAGGGGTAAACCTCTACACGTCAATAATCCTCAGGCCGAAGATACCTACGTTTGAGGCGCAAAAGCTCACCCTGATGCTCGCGGCGGCGGTCGCTGAAACCGTAGCGGAATTCAGCCCTGTCAGGCCTGAGGTCAAATGGCCGAACGACATACTCATTAACTCGAAAAAGGCGGCGGGCATCCTCACGGAGATGGACGCCGAACCGGACAGGGTCAACTTCATCGTCGCCGGCATAGGCGTGAACGTCAACATGACCGCGGCGGACACGCCGCCATTTTTAAGGCCGATAGCGACTTCTATCCGCCAGGTGCGGGGAGAAGATATCTCACGCGCGGTCTTCGCGCAGAGGCTTTATTCAAACGTCGAAAAATGGTATGATGTCTTCCTCAAGGACGGGTTCGAACCGGTCGTAGCCGGATGGAAAAGGTTTTTTTCAAGCGAGGGCAAGGCCGTGAAGGTAACGGTCTTCAACCGCGTCATAGAAGGCCTTTGCATGGGGATTGACAAAGGCGGAGCGCTCCTCGTAAGGACGCCCTCCGGCGCGGTTGAGCGTATAATCTCAGGCGACGTCGAGACGGCGGGGTCCAGCCACCTGAGGGGGCTCAGCCCCTTCAAGGGGTAAAAATACAGACACATGCTCCTTGCGATAGACATAGGCAACACAAACATCACCTCCGGAGTTTTCCGAGGAGACGCAGGGCCTGAAAAACACTGGAGGCTCGCCACCAGCAGGGAAAAGACCGCCGACGAATACGGCCTGGCGCTTACAGGCCTTCTGTCGTCGGCAGGGTTTGATAAAAAAAAGATAACCGGAGTTGTAATAGGATCCGTAGTGCCGCAGCTAAGCGGCACATTCAGGGAGGCGGTCTCCGGCTATGTCGGAATAAAGCCAATTATCGCCGGTGAAGACGCCGCCATACCGGTAGAAACGCTCGTTGACAGACCCGAAGAGGTCGGGGCCGACAGGCTGATAAACGCCCTTGCGGCCTACCATGCGCACAGGACGTCTCTGATTATCGTTGATTTCGGCACGGCGATAACATTTGATTATGTTACGGCTGAGGGCAAGTTCTCCGGCGGGGCCATAGCGCCGGGGATAGGCGTCTCGGCCCAGGCCCTTTCGAGCAGGGCAGCTAAACTTCCGGTTGTAGACTTCGTGAAATCTGCTAAAATAACCGGTAAGAATACCGTCGAGGCCATGCGCGCCGGCATTTACTTCGGCTTTGCCGCGCTGACGGACGGCATCATCGAACGGATGAAAAAAGAAAACGCCTCCGACGCAAAAGTCATCGCGACCGGAGGGATGGCCGGGATTATCGCCGGAGAGAGCAGACAAATCAACGTGACGGATGAATTCCTTACCCTCAAAGGGCTGAACATCCTCTACAGGGGCAGCTCTCACAAAGGGTGAGCATTCGGAATATGCGGGATAGCGGGGGCTGAGTCCCTTCAAGGGATTGAACGCTTAAAAAGACCAGTTTCTAAAAAGGGGTTGCGGTTGAACGCTTAAAAAGACCAGTTTCTAAAAAGGGGTTGCAGATAACAATGACGACAGATTCTTCCGAAGAGCAGTTCCGGGCCGGCAAAAGGTATTTAAAAGAAGATAACATGGATAAGGCGCTGCGCGCCTTTGAAAAGGCCTATAAAGAGGACAGGGACAGCCCGATATACATGTCCTACTACGGCATGTGCAAGGCCCTGCGCGGCGGAGAGATGGGTCTGGGCCTTGAGCTTTGCACGAGGGCCATCAAAAAAGAATTTCACAAAGTCGAGTACTATATCAACCTCGGCAAGGTCTACATGGCCGCCGGCAACAAGAAAGGCGCTCTGAAGGTCTTTAAGACAGGCCTCAGGTTCGACCCCAATAGCGAAGAGATCAACAAATACCTCATAGAGCTTGGCTTCAGGAGCAAATCCATCATCCCGGCCCTTAAACGGTCAAACCCGATAAACAAGTTTCTCGGCATATTCTTCAGGCGCACACTGCCGAAATTCATGAAGAAGAAAACGAATTAAGCGGCCCTCCCAGGGGGTTCCTGCGCATCTTGGAAGAAAGATAATGGAATCGCACAGGGAAAAAGGCAACCCTCAGTGAAAATATCTCAGACGGTTTTTAAATTAGTCGGCCCGGGCGCGCCTGACGAGGTGCGCATGAACACCGCCATGCGCCTTCAGCCCCCTGAGGGGGTTCAACCCCCTGACGGGAGTCAATCCCCTGAACCCGAAGCGCCGCCGCTTTCCCCTTCCGACGAGGTTACGGCCCTCTTCATATTGACTCACGACAAAAACCCCGGCGTCGCAGCAGCGGCAAAAAAAAGCCTCGGCGAATATCCTCTCTCCCGCCTGCATGACGCGCTTGACATGCCCATTGATCCGCTCGTGCTGGCCTGGGCGGTTGCCGAGTTCAGGGAAAACGACGCCGTGCTCGCCATGGCCGCCATGAACCCGAACATAGACGGCAATACTCTATTGAAACTTGCCGAGACAGGCCCTGAAGAAGTAATAATGATCCTCGCGGACGAAAAAAAAAGGATACTGCAAAACCCCGCCATCCTTGAGGCATTGAAGAAAAACCCGCTTGCCCCGGCTAATGTCGTTGATGCGCTGGATGCCTATGTAAAATCAGGCGGCACGGCGCAGGTGGAGCTATTGCCGCCCCCTGAGGGGGTTCAACCCCTTGAAGGGGCTGAGCCCCCTCAGGCGGTTCAACCCCCTGCCCTTTCCGAAGAGCAGGCAAGGCTGGCCGAAACCGCGCTTCCAGAAGAAGCCGCCGCCATTCTGGATGCGATGAAATCCGTTGTGGCAAAGACGTCAACGGGGGAAAAACCTGCGGAAGCCGAGAAAACCGTAAAAAAAACACCTGACGCTAAAAAATCGTTAAACATATACAAGCTGGCCGCCGAGCTGAGCTTCGGCCAGAAGATAAAGCTCGCCCTCACCGGCAACAAGTCGGTGCGGGAATATTTCGCCAAAGACGCGAACAAGCTCATCTCCACGTCAGTGCTTAAAAACCCGCGAATAACCGAGAACGAGGTGATGCGAATCGCCGGCAGCAAGAGCTCACCGGATGCGCTTTTAAGGATGATCGCCGCAAAAAAAGATTGGCTTAAGAATTACACCTTGAAATTGTCCGTCATACAGAACCCAAAAACGCCGATAGCCATTTCGACGAAACTGATGGACAGTCTCCAGCTGAAGGACGTGGAAATCCTCTCAAAGAGCAAGGGCGTGCCCCAGGCGCTGGTGAGCGCCGCCAAGAGAAAACTTGACTCAAAGAAAAAAAGCGGATGACCATGACAGCGCCTTGCGCCGCCCTGCCGCGCTCAAACAAGGGGTTGAACCCCCTCAGGGGGCTCGGCCCCTTCAACCTGTAAAATGCAGCCACTCGGCGTGCACGCTTCCATCGCCGGCGGGCTTCACATGGCGGCCCTCGGCGCGGCGGAACTCGGCTGCACCGCCGTTCAGCTCTTCAGCCGCAGCCCCCGGAGCTGGGATCTTCGAAAGGCCGGCAAAAACGACGCCGCGCTTTTTAAGGCCGCGCGCAAAGACGCCGGTATAAAAGCCGTAAGCGTCCATACGTCCTACCTTATCAACCTCTCGTCCCCGGATGACCGGCTGTTTGGAAGGTCGGTGGAGCTTTTCAAGACGGAGCTTGACGCCGGAGCGGCATTAGAAGCGGACTTTCTCGTGACGCATCTTGGCTCTCATTTGGGCATGGGAGAGGCATTCGCGCTTGAAAGAATACGCCAGGCGCTCAGTAGCATGGCCGATGACTTCCCTGCCGGCCGGTTGACATTGCTTTTTGAAAACAGCGCCGGCGGCGGGAATACCTTCGGACGCAGGATGGAAGAATTAGGCATGGTCATCGAAACGGCCCGCGCGCTCGGCATGAATGCGGGGCTGTGCCTTGACACGTGCCACGCCTTCGCCGCGGGATACCCCATGCGCCGCGCAGGCGACATAAAAGCGCTTGCAAACGAGATAAAAAACAAAGCCGGGCGCGAAAGCCTCGGCCTCATACATCTTAACGATTCAAAGGCCGCGTGCGGCTCAAATACAGACCGTCACGAGCACCTTGGCAAGGGGGCTATCGGCCTTGACGGCCTTCACGCTTTTTTTGATAACGCCCTTTTTTCCGGTCTGCCGGTCATCCTTGAAACGCCGAAAAAGACCGTGGACGACGACAGGCGCAATCTCAGTATTGCAAGGGAAATCCTGAAGCAGCGGCCTCTGCCGCAAAAATAACGGAAGAATCACATCACGCATTGCTGAGCCCCTTCAAGGGGCTGAGCCCCCTCAGGGGGCGGAGGTTTTTTTAAAATGCTCGATCTACTGATTATCGGCGGCGGCCCTGCCGGTCTTACGGCTGGGATATACGCCCAGAGGTTCAGGCTCAAAACCCTTCTTGTGGAAAAGGAAATGGTCGGCGGGCAGATCGCCGTAAGCGACGTCATCGAGAACTATCCGGGCTTTCCATCCATAAGCGGGGCCGGCCTCATGGAGAAGTTCGAGGAGCACGCAAGGAAGTTCGGCCTTGAGATCAGGCTCGCCGAAATAATCAGCATAACCGCGGAAGGCGGCGTAAAGGTCGTAAAGACATCCGACGGCGAGCTAAGGGCAAAGGCCGTAATAGTCGCCACAGGCGCAAAGCCCTCAAGGCTCGGCGCCCAGGGCGAGAAGAAGTTCACCGGCAAGGGCGTGTCCTACTGCGCCACGTGCGACGGGCCTTTCTTCAGAGGCCTGACGGTCATGGTCGTAGGCGGCGGAGACACGGCGGTAAAAGAGGCCCACTACCTCTCGAAACTCGCGGCAAAGGTATACATCGTTCACAGGCGCGATAAATTCAGGGCGGAAAAACTCCTCATCGAAAAAATCGAAGCCGCGCCTAACATAGAGCTTCTTAAAAACCACGTCCTTAAGGATATCAAGGGCGACATGGTCGTAAAAAGCGTTCTTGTCCATGACCTGAAGACGTCCGCGATAAAAGAGGTCCCGGTTGACGGCGTGTTTATCTTCGTCGGCATAAACCCGACGACGGACTTCGTTGACGTTGACAAGGACGAAAAGGGCTTCATCAGGACCAACCAGAAGATGGAAACAAGCGTGCCCGGCATCTTTGCCGCCGGAGACTGCCGCACGACTCCCCTCCTTCAGGTGGCGACCGCCGTAGGCGACGCCGCTATCGCCGCGTTCACGGCAGAGGCATACATTGACAGCCTTAAAGATATAAAATAGCGCCCGGCGAACGGATGCCTGAAAAGACAATCATATCCATCGGCGGCAACGCCATCATTAAAAGAAACGGCGCCGGAACAATAGCGGAGCAGTTTGAGAATATCCAGGCCGCGTGCGCCGGGATTGCGCGGCTTGCCCTTGACGGATACCGCATCATCGTCACGCACGGCAACGGCCCCATCGTCGGAAACATCGTCCTCCAAAACGAAGCGGCCAAAGATATCCTCCCGCCAATGCCCCTGTACATCTGCGACGCTGACTCCGAAGGCGGCCTCGGCTTCACGATCCAGCAGGCCGTCTACAACGAACTTCGCAAAGTCCGCAGCGCTGCCGAATGCGCCGCCGTCATTACGCAAGTCGCCGTTGACCCTGATGACCCGGCATTCAAAAACCCCTCAAAGCCGATCGGCCCGTTTTACGCAAAAGAGGAGGCCGCCTCCCTTGCCGCCTCATGCGGCTGGGTGATGGCAGATGACTCCGGCAGGGGCTGGCGCAGGGTCGTCCCCTCGCCCCGCCCGGTGCGCGTAATCGAAGCCGGTGTCGTCGAAAGGCTCGCCGCGTCAGGCGTCATCGTCATAGCCGCCGGCGGAGGAGGCGTGCCTGTGGTCGAGGCCGCCGACGGCACGCTAAGGGGCATTGACGCCGTCATTGACAAGGACTACGCGACAAGCCTCCTTGCGCGGCAGACCGGCGCCGGACTTTTCGTAAACCTCACGCAAGTAGACATGGTCTACATGGACTTCGGCAGGCCCGGCCAGAAGGGATTGCCCGAATTGAATGTCGAAAACGCAAAAAGATATCTGGCAAAAGGCCAGTTCCACCCGGGCTCCATGGGGCCGAAGATAGAATCGGCCATAGAGTTCCTTGAATCCGGCGGCCAGGAGGTCATCATCACGTCGCCGGAGCTTATGGGCGACGCGCTCAAAGGCCGGGCCGGCACGAGGATTTTTAAATGAAGAAATTCCTGCGTCATTATGATATTTTGAATTTAACAAATTAATTTTTCAACGCTCGGAATGGAGTCTTAATGGATCAAATTGTTTATATCATTTTCGGAGCCGTCGCAGGCGGGGTCATAGTTTGGCTTCTGGCCAGGGCCAATCTTGAAAAAAATTATTCCGCCAGACTCGCTGACTCCGACACAAAGGCCCGGTCATCGGAGGCGGTCGTCGCCGAGCTGAGGCAGCAGCTTATCGCGAAGGAGGCCGCGGCTAACAGCCTCCGGGCCGAGCTTGACAATGAAAAAGGCGCGCGCATAGAAACCGCAACGCGCCTTCAGGCCGCGCAAAAGAGTTTCGAAGAGCAAAAGGCCGACTTCGAAACGATGAAGACCGAGATGACAAATTCCTTTAACGCGCTTTCTTCCGCCGCCTTAAAGAGCAGCAACGAAGAGTTTCTAAAACTTGCCACGGAACGCCTCGGCAGCATCGTCACCGAGACAAAGGGGAAATTAGGCGAACATCAGAACTCGATAAACTCGGTAATAAAGCCGCTTCAAGACACCCTTGGCAGGTATGAGGCGCAGCTTAAGACCATGGAAGAGGGCAGGCACAGGGCGGAAGGAGACATTCAGGCGACATTGCGCGCGCTTGCATCCACCCACGAGAACCTGCAAAAGGAAACAGCCAACCTCGTTACGGCCCTCCGCAGGCCTCAGGTGCGCGGCAGATGGGGCGAGATGCAGCTGCGGCGCGTAGCCGAACTTTCAGGCATGTCCGCTCACTTTGATTTCACCGAACAGATATCGGTAGACGGCGACATGGGCAGACAGAGGCCTGACATGATCGTGCATCTTTCCATGGACAAAGATATTGTAGTTGACGCAAAGGTGTCTTTAGAAGCCTATCTCGACGCGATCAGCGCCGCGACGGACGAAGATAGGAAGAGGCACATGGCAAGACACGCCGCGCAGGTGCGCACGCACATGATGAAACTGGCCGCCAAGGATTACTGGAGCCAGTTCCCGACGTCGCCGGAATTCGTCATCCTCTTCATCCCCGGCGAGTCCTTCCTCAGCGCGGCGCTTGACGCCGAACCGTCGCTCATTGAAGACGGCTGGCAGAAAAAAGTAATCATAGCCACGCCCGCGACATTTAACGCGCTCCTTCTGGTAATCGCGTCCGGCTGGCGGCAGGAGAAGGTAAACGAAAACGTGCGGCAGATAGGCGAACTCGGCAAGGAGCTTTACGAGAGGATCGGCAAGATATCCGAGCATTTCAATAAACTCGGAAACGCCATAAAAAGCGTCAACGAAAATTACAATAACGTCGTAGGCTCCATGGAAAGCAGGGTTATCCCTTCCGTTAGAAAGTTTAAGGAGCTTGGCGTGACAGGCGCCGGCGAAATCCCTCTCATAGAGCAGATAGACAAAACGCCGAGGGTTCTGAACGCGGATTCGGATAATTAACTCTGCTATTTAAAAAAACACAATCCCACATCGGAGAGTTCAGAAATGAAAAGGGCGTCATTGAATTTTCTTTCCGCATTATTAAAAAAAGGCCCCCTTGTGCTTGACGGCGCGATGGGCACGATGCTCCAGAAGCTCGGCCTCAGGCCCGGCGGATGCCCTGACGAGCTTTGCCTGCGCCAGCCTGATCTCATTAAAAAAGTCCATGCCCTCTACAAAGAGGCCGGCTCCGACGTCGTCACCACGAACACCTTCGGCGCGAACAGGAAAAAACTTGCCGAATACGGCCTGCAAAACAGGCTTCGCGAAATAAACGGCGCGGCTGTAAACATTGCGCGCGCGGCTGCCGGGGGCAAGGTCTTCGTTGCCGGAGGGCTCGGCCCTACGGGCAGTTTCGTGGAGCCTGTCGGCGACATGTCCTTTGACGAGGCGCTCGGCATATTCGCCGAGCAGGCGGGCGCCCTGGCGGACGCGGGGGCGGACCTTATCATCATCGAGACCATGATGGACATAAAGGAAGTAAAGGCCGCCGTCATCGGGGCGAAGTCAACGGGCCTGCCCGTGGCCGTCACCATGACATTCGACGAGACCATGCGCACGGTGCTGGGCACGCCTCCAGAGTCCTTTGCCGTCATGGCCGCGTCCCTCGGAGCCGACCTCATCGGGGCGAACTGCTCTCTTGGCATTGAAGGCATCTACAGGGCCGTATCCGCCATGAGCAAGGTCACGTCCACCCCGCTTATCGCGCAGCCGAACGCGGGCATCCCGGCGCTACGGGGCACGGAGACCGTATTCCCTGACTCGCCGGACGAGATGGCCGCATTTGTGCCGAAGCTCGCCCAGGCAGGCGTGCGCGTGCTCGGCGGATGCTGCGGCACCACGCCTGACCACATCAAAAAAATGGGCCGCGTCTTCAGAAAGGCAAAGTTTAAAAAAGGAACGGACGCCCCTGCCTTCACCACGCTTTCAAGCAGGACCGCGTTTGTATCTTTCGGCGGCGGGCTTCCGGCCATTATCATCGGCGAGAGGATAAACCCCACCGGCAGGAAACTGCTGGCCGCGGAGATAAAAGAAGGCAAGACCGCCGGCATCAGGAACGAGGCGCGTATTCAGACCGAGGCCGGGGCGCACACGCTTGACGTAAACGTAGGCGTTCCCGGAATAGACGAAGCCGGCGCGATGAGGCGCGCGGTCTTCGCCGTGAACGAGAACACGAGCCTGCCGATAGTCATTGACTCGTCAAATCCACTGGCGATGGAGGCTGGCCTGCAATGCGCCGACGGCAAGCCCCTTATCAACTCCATCAGCGGAGAGGAAAAAAAGCTGCGCGAGATACTGCCGCTTGCCGGAAAATACGGCGGGGCGCTCCTTGCCCTTACGCTTGACGACAAGGGCATCCCCCCAACCGCGGAAGGCAGGCTTAAGGTGGCGGAAAAGATTGTCAAACGCGCCGCGAAAGAGGGCATAGGAAAGCAGGACATCGTTATTGACTGCCTTGCCATGACCGTAAGCGCCGACGCCAAGAGCGCGCTTGAGACGCTGCGTGCCATACGCCTTATAAAAGACAGGCTCGGCGTGGCGACGGCGCTCGGCGTAAGCAACATATCCTTCGGCCTGCCCGTTAGAGAAGTAATAAACGCGAACTTCCTTACCATGGCCATTGCCGCCGGGCTTGACGCGGCCATCATCAATCCCGGAAACAAGGCCATGATGGACGCATATCACGCGGCCCTCGTGCTGACTGCAAAAGACACGCGGGCGGAGAGATACATAAAACGGTTTAAGCCCGTCGTAATCGGGGAGACCGCAGGGGATGCCCGGCCAAAAGAGGCCGCCGGACCGGTCAAGGCGGCGGGCATAAGGGAGAGGCTCAAAAAAGCGATAATCGAGGGCGACGAGGACAACATAACGTCTCTCGTGGAGGCGGCTTTAACAGAAGGGCTTGACCCGATTACCATAAGCAGCGAAGGCCTTATTCCCGGCCTTGAGGAGGTCGGCAGGCTCTTTGCCTGCAATAAATATTTTCTGCCGCAAGTCATGCTCTCAGCCGACACCATGAAAAAGGCGTTCGAACGGCTTAAAAAGGAGCTGAAGGGGGCTAAGAGCGCGTCGGCGGGAAAGGTGCTTCTTGCCACCGTTGAGGGCGACATACACGACATCGGCAAGAACATCGTTGCAACGCTCCTTGAAAACCACGGCTTTGAGGTCATAGACCTCGGCAAAAACGTCTCGGCGGACAAGATAGTCAACGCGGCGCTAAAGCATAAGGTGGACGTTGTCGGCCTTTCAGCCCTCATGACCACGACGGTCATGGAAATGGACACGGTCATTAAAAGGCTCAGGGACGCAGGGATAAACGCCGTGACTATAGTCGGCGGGGCCGTCGTCACCAGAGAGTTCGCTGACAACATAGGCGCCACAGCCTACGGCGGGGATGCCGTAAGCGCCGTTGATAAGATAAAACGGCTTATCCGCAGGAAAGCGTAGCTGCGCGCTTCACTTCCCGTACCCGTTGGTTATCGGCATGCGTCTGTCCTTACCGAGCGCCCTCGGGGTTATCTTGATGCCGGGCGGGGCCTGTCTTCTCTTGTATTCGCTGATATCCACCATCCTTACGACCTTCCTGACGGTCTTTAAAGGAAAACCCAGCGCGGCTATCTCGCCGGCGCTTTTGTCCTCCTCGACATACGCCTTTAATATGGCGTCAAGGACGTCGTAAGGCGGCAGCGTGTCCTGGTCGGTCTGGTTATATTTAAGCTCCGCCGTAGGCGCCTTCGTGAAGACGCGCCTTGGTATGACACGCCTGCCGGCGCGCTTATTCAGGCGCGAGGAAAGCTCGTAGACAACGGTCTTTGGAACGTCTTTTATTACCGCGAACCCTCCGGCCATGTCACCGTAGAGCGTGGCGTAACCAACGCTCATCTCGCTCTTATTGCCGGTGGTAAGGACGAGCCAGCCGAATTTGTTGGAAAGGGCCATGAGTATGTTGCCGCGTATCCTTGCCTGGATGTTCTCCTCGGCGGTGCCGGGGCGCGACCCGCCAAGCGCCGTTTTAAGCGTCGAGATATAGCTCTCATGAACGCCGCGTATCGGGATGGTCAGGAATTCAATGCCGAGATTCTTCGCGAGCGCCTTTGCGTCCTCAAGGCTTTCCTTTGAAGTATAGACCGACGGCATGAAGACGCCGGTGACATTCCCGCCGCCGAGCGCGTCCGCCGCAATGGCTGCTACGAGCGAGGAGTCTATCCCGCCGCTAAGGCCGACCACGGCATGACGGAAGCCGTTCTTTTTAACATAGTCGCAAGTGCCCAGCATCAAGGCTTCAAGCATCTCGTCATTTTCGGAAAGGGGCTTGACCCCATCAGATGGTTTTTGCGCCGTTATCCTTAACGCGCGCTTTTTCGCGGTCCGTATGGGCGAAAGCGTAATGTCCCTGACCCCCTGAGGGGGCTCAGCCCCTTCGGTAATTTTTCGGGGCTTTTTGCGTAATATCTTCAGATCAACGACGATTAAATCTTCATCAAACGGCGCGCCCCTTGCGATGACCTTGCCGCTTGAGTCAATGACCATGCCCTGCCCGTCGAAGACAAGCTCGTCCTGGCCGCCGACCATGTTGTTGTAGGCAATCACGACGCTGTTATCCCGCGCCCTTTGCCTCAGCATCTTTTCCCTGACGGCGAGCTTTCCCGCGTGATAGGGCGACGCGTTCAGATTCACGATGACGTCGGCACCGGCGGCGGCCTGCGCCCTTACCGGGCCGTCCGGAAACCAGATATCCTCGCAGATGCCCACGCCGAAGGTGACGCCGCCGAGGGTAAAATTCAGCGCGGAGCTTCCTGGCCGGAAATAGCGCTCCTCGTCGAACACGCCGTAGTTGGGAAGGCGCATCTTATGGTAAACGTCTTTGATCCCGCCGTCGTGGATGAGCGCGGCGGCGTTGAAGCATGCCCCCGCATGTTTAAAGCGGGGGATGGCGTCTTTCCTGTCAACGAAGCCGACTATGGCCGTTATTCCTCTTATCTTTTTACTCAGGGCGTTCAAACAGGCGATATTGTCCGCGACAAAGCCGGGCTTCAGGACGAGGTCTTCAGGAGGGTATCCGGTTATCATGAGCTCAGGGAAAACAACGACGTCCGCCCATGCCCGTTTAGCCTTTTCGGTCCACTCAAGCGTTTTTTCCGCGTTTGCGGCGAGGCTCCCTACGGTAGGATTGACCTGCGCCATCGCTATCCTGATATTAAACATAACGAAAGATTATCAAAAATAATCCAAGTGCGCAAAGAAAAAGGGCGGCTTCATAGAAGAAACCGCCCTTGTTCAGCAGGTTGATAAAAAAATCATATGCCCGTCTTCGGCTTCCAGCGCAGTATCGGCTCCCTTGCGGCCCTTGTCTCATCCACCCTGCCGACCCGCGTGCTCGCCGGGGCGTTCTTTAGAAGCTCCGGAGATGTTTTTGCCTCTTGGGCGATGGCCTTCATCGCGTCAATGAACCTGTCAAGCGTTTCCTTCGTCTCGGTCTCGGTCGGCTCTATCATTATCGAGCCGTGCACCACAAGCGGAAAATAAATCGTGGGCGGATGATAACCGTAATCTATGAGCCTCTTGGCGACGTCCAGCGTGGTGACGCCGTTTGATTGCTGGAGCTTATCCGAAAAGACGCTCTCGTGCATACAGGGGGTGTCATAGGCCAGCTGGTAATGGCCTTTAAGCCTTTCCCTGATGTAGTTTGCGTTGAGGATGGCGATCTCGGAGGCGCGTTTCAGGCCGTCCTTTCCCATGCGCCTCATGTAGGCATATGCCCTGACCATTATGGAAAAGTTCCCGTAAAACGCCTTCATCCTGCCTATGCTGTCCGGGCGGTCGTAGGCGAATGAATACTTCTTGCCTGATTTTTTTATGCGCGGCACGGGCAGCAGCGGTTCAAGGGATTTTTTCACGCCCACCGGGCCGCTGCCCGGCCCGCCGCCGCCGTGCGGGGTTGAAAAGGTCTTATGCAGGTTGAACTGCACCACGTCCACGCCTATCTCGCCGAGCTTCACGAGGCCCATGAGGGCGTTCATATTCGCGCCGTCGCAGTAGACAAGGCCGCCTTTTTTGTGGACAATGGCCGCTATCTTTTTGATGTTGCGCTCAAACAGGCCGATGGTGTTGGGGTTGGTCAGCATGAGCGCAGCCGTGTCATCGTCCATGGCCGCTTCAACGGCCGCGGCGCTGAGCACGCCGTTTGCTTCGGATTTGACCGGCACGACCTTAAAGCCCGCAAGGTGCGCGCTGGCAGGGTTCGTGCCGTGGGCCGTGTCGGGGATGATTATCTTATGGCGCATGGCGCCTATGCCCTTGAAATACGCCGCTATCATCAGCAGTCCGCAAAGCTCGCCGTGCGCCCCTGCCGACGGCTGGAGCGTAACCGCGTCCATGCCGCTGATGTCCGCAAGGTATTCCTGAAGCTCGTACATCAACTGCAACGCGCCCTGGGCCGTCTCTTCCGGCGCGTACGGATGGAGCATGGAAAAGCCGGAAAGCCGCGCCGCCGCTTCGTTAATCTTCGGGTTATACTTCATGGTGCAGGATCCGAGCGGATAAAAACCCGTGTCAACGCCGAAGTTCCACTGCGAAAGCCTCGTGTAGTGGCGGACGACGTCTATCTCCGACACCTGCGGAAAGCCGCCTATGGCGTCCCTGAGCATCTTTTCAGGGATGAACTTTCTGGCGTCAACGGCAGGCACGTCCGGAGCCGCGGGGAGCACCCCCGGCCTTCCTTCCGAGGACCTTTCAAATATGAGCGGCTCATCCATAAGCATGTCCCCGCGGGCTTTAAGCGGGGAGAGACCGGTTGTTCTGTTTATCGTCATGTCAATATTTTTGACAGCTCTTCCGAGAAGCGGTCTATCTCGTCCTTTGAGTTCATCTCCGTGGCGGCCACGAGCAGGTGGTTTGCAAGCTGAGGATAAAAGCGCTTGAGCGGGACTCCCGCGATGACGCCTTTTTTTAAAAGACCCTTTAGAACAAGGTCAACGTCCCCGCCTAACTTAATCGTAAATTCATTAAACACCGGAGAGCTGAAGCCCGGCGTCGCGCCGGATACGCCTGAAAGTTTTTCTTTCAGATAATTCGCCTTTGATACGTTGAGCGCGGCCAGTTCCCTGAGGCCGGCGCTTCCGAGGCTCGTCAGATGTATGGACGCCGCAAGGGCGCAAAGGCCGTGGTTCGTGCAGATGTTCGAGGTCGCTCTTTCGCGCCTTATGTGCTGCTCCCTCGTGGCAAATGTCAGACAGAATGCCCTGTTGCCGTTTTTATCAACCGTCTGGCCGATGATCCTGCCGGGCATCTGGCGGATGAACTCGGTCCGCGTGGCCATGAAGCCCAGATACGGCCCGCCGAAGCCGATGGTATTGCCGAATGATTGCAGGTCTCCTACGGCGATGTCAACGCCACTTGAGCCGGGCGGCTTCAAAAGGCCCAGAGACACGCCCTCGTTCGTTACGGCTATCAAAAGCCCTTTTTTACGGTGGATTAAAGCGGCAAGCTCTTCAAGCTCTTCAAGAGAGCCAAAGAAGTTCGGATGCTGGATAACGAGGCACGCCGGGTCGTCGCCAACAGCCTTTTCCACCGCTCCGGCCAATGTCGTCCCCTTATCCGTGCAGAAAAGAATATCGTAAACATGGTCGCCCGCGCCTTTCAGGTACGTCCTTACCGTCTCACGGTATTCGGGGTGAAGCGCCGCGCTGAGGTAGACCTTGTCCCTGCCCGTGATGCGCCGGGCCATGAGCACGGCCTCGGCCACGGCGGACGCGCCGTCATAGAGCGAAGCGTTAGATACGTCCATCGCCGTCAACTGGCAGACGAGCGTCTGGTATTCGAAGATAGCCTGAAGGGTTCCCTGGCTTATCTCCGGCTGATAGGGGGTGTATGCCGTGTAGAATTCCGACCTTGAAATGAGAGCGTCAACGGCGGCTGGAATGTAATGGTTGTAAGCCCCGGCGCCAAGGAAACACGATAATTCACCGGCAGGACTGTTCTTTGCGGCAAGACCTTTCAGCGCGCCGGAGAGTTCCTGCTCGGATATGCCTTCATGAAGAGTTTTCAGCCCTTTCTTGTCCCTTACGCCGGCGGGCAGCATTGAAGAAAGAAGCCCTTCAATCGAGGCCGCACCCACGGCCAGAAGCATCTCGCGTATCTCTTTTTCACTGTGCGGGATGTATGGCACGGGCTTACTTTTCTTCCTCTATGAACTTCTGGTAATCATCCGCGTTCATGAGGTCGTCAAGCTCGCCTGCGTTGCTGAGTTCCACCTTTATCATCCATGCGTCGCCGTAAGGGTCTTCGTTTATGACCTCTGGGTTGTCCACTATGGCGTCGTTCACCTCGGCCACGCTGCCGCTTACCGGCGAATACAGGTCTGAAACCGCCTTCACGGATTCAACCACCCCGAACGATTCGTTCTTGGTGACGCCGACCCCTTCCTGCGGCAGTTCCACATAGACCACGTCTCCGAGTGAATCCTGAGCGTAATCGGTTATACCGACAACTACAACGTTACCTTCGAGCTTCACCCATTCATGCTCTTTGGTATACTTAAGATCTTTCGGAAACTCCATGCGCTTTCTCCTTTGCTTGCCGTATTATTGTTTTTTTTATTGTTCAAGCAGGAATCTTGCCGCGCTGCCTGCTGTAAAAAGGCGTCCTTACGGTCTTTGCCTTTAACGCCCTGCCCCTGACCATTATATCGATGTTTATGCCGGGAGAGATTAAAGAGGCGTCAACATATGCCATGCCCACGCCCCTGCCGAGGGACGGCGAATGAGTTCCGCTCGTAACTTCGCCGAGTTTTACGCCCAGGGCCGCGACGTCATAGCCCTGGCGTGGCACCCCGGCCTCCAGCATCTCAAAGCCGATTATAGCCTTTCCGGCACCTTTTTCAACCTGCTTTTTAAGGGCCTCTCTGCCGATGAAGCCTGCTTTATCAAGGGCTACGAACCTGCCCAGCCCCGCCTCTATCGGCGTTATCTTTTCGCTAAGCTCGTGACCGTAAAGCGGGTAGCCCATCTCAAGCCTCAGCGTGTCCCTTGCCCCAAGTCCCGCCGGTTTTATGCCCGAATCCTTCCCCGCGTCCATCAACGCGTCCCAAACCTTGACCGCGCTGTCCGGGGCGGAGTAGACTTCAAAGCCGTCCTCTCCCGTGTAGCCCGTCCTTGAGATTATCGCAGGGACTCCGGCGGCCTTTGCCTCGATAAAATGGTAGCGTTTAACGGGCGCAGGGTCTTTGTCTGTTATCTTTTTCAGTATCCCGGCTGAAAACGGCCCCTGAATGGCTATCTCCGCGTAGTCGGCGCTTACGTTCCTTATTGCCGCCATCTTCCCGGCCTCGGAGCGCATCCACTCGAACGCCTTATCGGTGTTCGACGCGTTAACGCAGATTAAAAACCGCTCTGGACCGAAGCGGTAGACTATGCAGTCGTCAACCACGCCGCCGTCAGGATAGCAAAGCGGCGTATACTGGCACTGGCCTTCAACGGCCTTTTCAATGTCGTTGGTGCCAAGCCTTTGCACCGCCTTTATCGCGCCGGGGCCGGTTATGAGTATCTCGCCCATGTGGCTTACGTCAAAAAGCCCGCAGGCGTTCCTCACGGCGAGATGTTCGTCTATGACGCCGCTGTATTGCACGGGCATCTCCCATCCCGCGAACGGCACTATCCTTGCGCCCAGAGATTTGTGCGTCCCGTATAACGGCGTTCTTTTCAGTTCCAAAAAAGTTTCCCTTACTGTCATCCCCGAATAGCCTGCCCTTTGAAAGGGTTCAACCCTCGAATGTTTAAATCGGGGATTAAAGCCTCCCCCGCTTTAGCTTGCCCTCGAATGTTTCTATCGGGGGACACGCGAGGGCAGGCGGGAATGACATAGCGGTTTGAGAATCAACGCAAAAGAATTATTACCAAAAGGAAAAAGAATGTCAAAGGAAAAAACCGCTCTGCGGTTTTTTTTGACGAATAACTCTGCAAAAACGCCCTACCTTATATACGCCTCCGTGACGTATCTCCTCATCATCCTGTGGGAATTGAAGTAGTAGGCGTTCTTCCCGATTGCGTTCTTCATCATCTTTATCCATATCTCCCTGCGGCCGTGGTAGGCCGGGAGCACCTCGTGTTCCAATTTGTGATACAGGTCTTCCTCGTCCGTCCCGTCCTCAACGTGCGCAAGCGTGCTTTCAACCGGCGCAGGGCCTATTGACCAGCCCGTGTAGCCCTCGATGTGCCCTTCTATCCACCAGCCGTCAAGGACGCTCCAGTTTATTACGCCGTTGTGCGCGGCCTTCATGCCGCTTGTGCCGGAGGCCTCTCTGGGCCTCATCGGCGTGTTCAGCCAGACGTCAACGCCGGAGATTATCTTCAAGGCGAGGTCTATATTATAGTTCGGCAGGAATACGAGCTTTATGTCCGGGGCTAATTGCCTGCCCCTGTTTATTATCTCCTGTATTATCTTCTTGCCGTCAAAGTCCTTGGGGTGGGCCTTTCCGGCGTATATTACCTGCATCCTGCCTTTTGCTATCTTCCGCAGGCGGTCGGTGTCGGCGAAAAGGAGGTTTGCCCTTTTGTATGCCGTGGCCCTTCTGGCAAAGCCTATGGTCAGGGTATCGCAGTCCATGCCGGCGCCGGTAGCGGCGTTCACGTAATCTATAAGCGTCTTTTTAGCCTCCATGTGCGCGGCCCAGACCTCATCGTCCGGTATCTTGTCCACCCTCACGAAAAGCTCGGGTTCGTTGGCCCAGCCCGGCAGATAACGGTCATAGAGCCTCGCAAAGCTGTCGCATGTCCATGAGAACGAATGAACGCCGTTTGTTATCGCCTGTATCTTGTAGCCGTGGAACATGCTTTTAGACACCTCTCCGTGCTTTTTGGCGACACCGTTTATGTATCTGCTCAGGTTCATGCCGAGGAGCGTGAGGTTAAGTTTATCTTTACCGGCAAGGTCTTTGAGGACGTCTTGCGGAAGTATCTCTCCCATGACATGCCCGACGAGGTCATAGGGAAACTTGTCATGTCCGGCAGCCACCGGCGTATGCGTGGTGAACACGCACAGGTCCTTCACCTTATCCACGTCCCAGACCTGCCTTTCATCCCAGACGGTCTCTATGTCCTTTTTGTGTCTGCTTAAAAGCTCAACGGTCAGCAGGGCGGCGTGCCCTTCGTTCATGTGGTACTTCTTCACCCTTACGCCGAGCGAGCGCAGCATGACGACCCCGCCTATGCCGAGGACTATCTCCTGCTTGAGCCTGTAACGTTCGTCCCCTCCGTAGAGGTGGTCCGTAATGGCCCTGTCCTCCGGGGCGTTTTCATGCACGTTCGTGTCGAGGAAGAATATCGGGATGTTCCAGCCGCTCACGTGCCCGGCCACGTTATACGTCCATGCCTGTATGACTACCTCCCTGCCCTCGATGCGCACGGCCACCTTGTGCTTTAAAAGCGTCATATGGCGCGAAGGTTCCCACTCCTCCGGATGCTCCGTCTGCCATCCGCTTGAATCAAGCGTCTGCTTGAAAAAACCCTTCCTGTGTATGAGGGTCACCGCGACCATCGGGAGGTTCAGATCCGAAGCGGACTTGATGGTGTCTCCCGCAAGCACGCCCAGGCCGCCGGAATAGGTGGGGATGTCGCTCCTGAAGCCTATCTCCATCGAGAAATACGCTATCTTCGGCTCGTCGGTGATATCCTGTATGTGTTGCATGCGCTCCCTCCGTGATACATCCTGAAAACATTAAAATTATACACAAACGAAGCGGATTAGCAAGAGACTAAACAGAAGCTAAACACAAAGCGTAATCAGCCAATGTCAAACATTTTGCGTCGGAATATTTAAAAACATTAAAGTTCTTTGGGCGCCTGCGGTGGGCAAATCCCCACTTAAAACCTGCGGGGACATGGTTTTGCGTTGCCCTTGCATGACTGCTGCGAGATTCGCATTCAGGCTTTAGCCGTGCGCAGCACCTTTCTTTCAAGAAAGGCAAGTAATTAAAGCGGATTTAAAGCGGCCTTCAACTGTGCTATAATGCGCGGTAAGGCGTTATCAAAAAACGGAGTTTTTAATGCGCGCAGGTTCCCTTTTAAATCTAATTGGCGGCAGGGCCGCCGCGTCCGTCATTTTAGCCGCGGCCATGTTCATTTTTTCATCCTGTTCGCTCAATAATACCGCCGTTCAAACGCCGCCCGCTCTCCCGCGCGCGATCGATGAAGCCGAACTGACGGCCGCCGCGCTCGCGGCGCCCGGAGATTACCTTAAAAACGCCCTGAATCTGAAGACCGATGGCAAGGACGCGGCGGCAAAGCTCCTCGCGCTTCGAAGCGGCTTTCACGACACCCCGTGGGCGCTGCGCGCCTCTTTTCTTCTCGGGACCATCACGCTTGAAAAAAACGACCTTGTCAGCGCCGAGAAGTACTTTTACGAGGCATTCGACCTCAAGGACGTCAGGGATTATGTCCTTTTCCACCTCGCGCGGACAAAGCGGATGCAGGGACAAACCAAGGAGGCCGTTGAATACTGCGATTCGATCCTGAGGCTTTACCCTGATTCCCCTTTGAGACCGGAAACCCTTTACGAGAAGGCCGCTGCGCTGTCTGAAGGCGGAGATTTAAACGGGGCGCTAAAGGCCGTCAGCGAGCTTGTAGACGCTCACTCCGGCAGCCCCTTCGCGCCGGACGCGCTCCTTAAATACGCCCAATGGTCATGGAGGCTCGGCAGGCCCAAGGACGCGCTTGACGCCATCCGGCGCATCAGGATAAATTATCCCGCCGATAATGCCGCGGCCGCCGCCGACATGCTCCTTGCCGCCATTAAAAACGCGGGAGGCCCTCGGCCGCAACTTGCCGCTGAAGATATTATGATTCGCGCGCAAAGGCTCCTTGCCGCCGGCCGCTACAACGACGCGGCCCGGGAATTTTCATATGTCTTTAATATCTCCAGCGGACATCTGCGCTGCAGGTCGGCCAGCTCGCTTGGGCAGACCCAGATAAAGCTCAAACGATACGCTGCCGCGCAAAAGTCCCTGCTGATGTTTCTTGGTGAAAAGACCGGCTGCGATAACGAAGCCGACGCCCTTTACTGGCTGGGACTTGCGGACTTGAGGCTCGGAAGGCTTGAGGAACTCGCCCGCGTTGAAAAGCGGCTTGAGTCCAGATTCCCTGACAGCGTTGCAAGGGCAAAGGCGCTGACCCTGCTGGCAGGCCTCTACGAGGACAATAACGACAAAAAAGGCGCCCTCAGGATATGCAGGCGCATAATAAACAGATGGCCGGATTCTCCCGCCTCCGAACAGGCCTACTGGAAGGCCGGTTGGATAGAATATTCAACGGGCAGGTACTCGACCGCTTACAAGGACTTCGCCTCATACGCCGGCCCGGCGCCGGGCGGCAAGGACGTCGGCCGTTTCTTATACTGGAGCGGCAGGGCGGCGGAAAAGGCAGGCATGACTAACGAGGCGGCATCCGCCTACGCAAGGGTATGCTCTGACGACGCCGGTTCTTTTTACTGTCTTCTTGCCCAGGCCCGTCCGGCCCTTCATGATGAAAACGCGGCCGATCCCCGCTTCAGGCACGCGGGGACAGGCGCAAGCGCGGCAAAGCCCCCTGATATCTCCAGCCGCAATCCCGCGTCTGAAAACTACCTTGAAAACCTTCTCACCGGAAGCCGCTACCCTGTTGTGGCCGAGCTCCTGACTATCGGGATGAACTCGCAGGCGGCCTCGGAAATAGAACTTCTCATGGAGACATACAAAGACGACGCGCCGGCCATGAACGCCCTTGCCGGGCTTTACGCAGCCACCGGCGAATACGGCCGGGCGCTTGGGGCATGGAAGAAGTATTTTAAAAAACCGTCCCCAGCTTCAGGCACGCGGGCGCAAGCCTATGAAGCTGCCCGGGACGGACAGGCGATGCCGGACATCGCCTTTCCAACGGGCATAGTGGAGTCCATTAAAAAGGCCGCGCCGGACGGCTGGGTAGACCCGTATCTGGTGGCCGCCGTCATGCGCGAGGAAAGCTGCTTTGACCCGGGAGCCGTCTCCTCCGCCGGCGCGATGGGACTGCTGCAGGTAATGCCCAAGACAGGGAACTTTGCCGCAAAAAGGCTTGGCATCAAAGACTTCGAACACATATCCCTTTTCAAGCCCGGCGTGAATATCCGCATCGGCGCGTGGTATTTAGGATACCTCGCGCTCAAATTCAACAACGACCTCGTCCTCACCGTGGCCGGATACAACGCGGGACCTAACGCCGCGGCGAAGTGGATAAAGACCCTTCCGCGGGAAACCGATGAATTCATAGAAGCGATACCATACAGGGAGACGCGCCACTACATAATGCGCGTCATCAGCAGCTACGCGCAGTATCTGCGATTTTCAGGGATTGACCCTAACGGGTTTTTACTGCGCCCTATGATTACAAATGAGGCCGGCGAGGCAAATATGGCACAGCCCGCCGCCATGCCGGTTGACCCTAAGCAAGGGGTTGAAGAATCAGCGCTGGAAGCAAAGCCTGCCATGTAGCCACCCCATGCAAAGGAGGGACAAGGCGCCGAGCATGGGAACTATAAATATTAGAAAAGGGGCTTTGAGCAGCCTTGCCTCACTCGCTTAAGAAGTAGCCTCTTGTCGAGCCGTTTGGTTTTATACGCCATACATGGTTGCCTTCTCGTTTCAGCGTTTCGTTGCTGCCGATGATATTAAGCCCCTGCGAAAGGCTGTTCAGCAAATCCTGCGTTGCCTGGTCAAGCAGGGAGGCCGGTTCAAGCGGGACATGGTTCAGCCTGCCTGCGTTTAATTCGTAATAAAGGCGGCTGTTCCAGAACGCCTCAGGGTCTATGAAATCGCCTTTATTTACGACAACGCCATTTTTGATTTCAGGCTGCGTTATGACCTCATAATGAACGTGCTGGTCATACTGTTTTGCGCCGTTCGGCCCCCTGCCTCCCATATCGCCGATATACTGGCCTGCGTAGACAGGGGTGTCTTTCTTCACGTTAATCGAATTAAGATGCCATATCCTGTGCCTGTATCCCTGCGCATCTTTGACTTCTATCATGCCCCATTCTTTTTTTATGTCAGTTATAGTGCCTGAGACAGGCGAGCCAACTTCGGGGTGCTTGCGATTTATGCCGGTCTGGCCAAACCCTTGATAGTTTATGTCCGCTGCCTTGTGCTTGCGGCCGTTGCGCGTGGCGTTAAAACCCTGCCTTTCGCCGTTTGAATAAGTCACCACAGCCTGGCGGAAGCTGCCGTCGATAAACTTTGGCTGCAAGATGTTATTTATCGCGTTCTGAAAGTTCATAAAAAAACTCCTCTTTTTTTTGTTAGTGAACGTCTGTGCACAGATTGCCTGATTTGTAGATGTTTTCCCAGCCCAAGGGGCCGTGTCGCAGGATGTTTATCTCCACGCCTTCAAAGCTGGACTCCCGGACAGGGCTTACGCTCTTTTGCACTATAAGCTCCTGGACCCCGTCCTTGTCAATGTCAATAGGCCCTACGAAGTTGAAGATAGGCCAGCCTTCTTCAGAAGACATGACTTCTTCTACTTTGCCAGTGTCCCATAGAACAAAGAGCATCTCTGAAAACCCTCCAAGGTTGTGTTCTGAATCAGGGTTTGGTATACCCCCGCCAGCTAATATGTATATGCCGACAAGGTCTTTTTTTCCGTTGTTGTCAAGGTCAACCGCAATGACGGAATTTATCTTTCCTTCATTGTGTATAATGTGCCCCCTTATGTTGTGGAGTTCTTCAACGGACTTTTCTATGCGTATTATAGCCGCTGGGGCAAGCTCTTTCCAGATTGCCGCGGCTGCCAATGCCCTGTCCTCCTCTGTTACGATGAATTCATCCTTTTGCGCTGGCAGGCCGATATCCTTTGGCGCGGCAACGGCTTTGAATACGTTGTATTTGTCAAAGTTTACTGACAGAGGCCTCTCGTATGTAACAGGCAGCCGGCCTCCTTCATATTCGCCTTTGCTAAAGTAAAACAACAGAAATTCATCAGTATCGCAATCTTGAGCAAAGAGTTTCAGGTTGCTTAATTTCCCAACAGGCTCTTTGCCGATAAAGACGTTGAACTGCCTGTCTTGGAAATATTTTTTTTCGAATGGTTCCTTTCCCTGCTTTTTTAAGAGCAGATAGGGGTCAATCAACTTGTTGTCTTCAACAATAACCAAGGGGCTGAACAAATCCTCCATGTTTGTCTTTATCTGATAGAGGTAAAGACCGTCAGGCAATCGTATCTTAAAAGCGCTTGCGCTGTTGGTTGCAGTTTGTTCTGCAATCGCCGCGCTCGCAAGGAGTTGAACAAGCAGAAACAGCGCCATGAGAGCAGCCTTTTTCATTAAAAACCTCCTTTTCAGAGATTTTAAGCGGATATAACACATCCTACACCCTATGGTGTTTTTATTCTACCCCTAAATCCGTAACAGTTCGTCTTTGCAAAGGAAAAGTGGTAAAATTATTCTGCCCTCTGCCTGTTTTTTAGGCAATAAACAAGCCCCCTTCCGAAAGGAAGGGGGCTTGTTTAGTTAGATAAACCGCATTTTCTCCCTTACTTCTCCTTCAAAAGCACCAGCCCCCTGTCAACGATGTCCTTTATCTCTTTCATGTCGCCGACGTTCACGAAGATTATCGTCGTCTTCGGGAGGCCCCAGTCCTTTGACCTTGCGTCTGTCCTTCCGGCTGAAGCATAGGCGTGTATCTCCGCGCCCTTGCTGTATGTGCCCATCCCGAAGCCGCCCCTTGTGACGTAGAATATCTCCCTGTAAGCGCCGGGAGCCTCGCCCTTCCATTTCCATGCCGCGTCCATCATGCCGGCAATGGCCTTTGAAAGGCCTTCCAACTCATCCATGTCTACAAAGGCCGCCGAAGACCTGCCGAACTCTTCATCGCTCTTTTTCTCGGTTATCTCCATGCGAAGCCCCTTGTACTTCTTCTCCGGGTTGCCGGCGGCGAAGATGACGAGCGCGTCTATGGTCAGCTTTTTGTCTATCACACCGTAGACTGACTTTTCCCCCACGGCATAGATATTCTTGCTGATAAGCAGGCCGCTTCTTGAAGTAAAGCCCTCTATCTGACTCTGCGGCTCAGCCGCCTGCTCGGCGGCGTGCACGGCTTGAAAAGAACAAATGAATAAAAAAGCGGATAAAACTGCTGACACGAGAACTTTCACTGCAACCTCCATTTTGTAATCGCGGATTACTGCGCGCAAATCCAGACGGGCTTTTCCGGTAAATGCCTGTCTCCGGACATCCCCGCCCATTAAGAAAGTATATACCATAAAAACAGGCTGATTTTTATCATAAGCGCAGATGACCGACGGCATTACGCGTGAACGGACTTCTTCGTGCCTGAAAATGCTTGACAACGCATCTTCTTTAAATTATTGTAAAAGACTAATTCCTTCCTGCCCGGGTAGCTCAGTCGGTAGAGCAGGGGACTGAAAATCCCCGTGTCGGCGGTTCAATTCCGTCCCCGGGCACCACTAAAATCAAGGGGTTACGCCATTTCGCGTAATCCCTTTTTATTTAATCTGTTCGTTGGTTGTTCGTTGGTAATTTATCCTGCCGCCGATACCGCTAAAACCGTATCCCAACCTTAACCCATGCGTCTATACACGCCATAGCCTTGTTTAAGCTCCTCGCTTTTTTTATTTCCACATCATCTTGTCAATCGCGGCGCTCTTAGCCGCGTTGCCGGAGCTTGAGCCGAAGTAATACTGGATAACTCCCATTACCATCGCGCTCGGCGCGCCGGGCATCAGCATCAAGGCATCATGGGCTTTATCGGTAATGTCGGCGAACATAATCATTGCGGGGACGCCCCGGAGCCGGCATCGTACGAACGCTGCCCTTGCCGTCACAATAAGATATTTACTTGACAATCAAATTCCACTATGTTAAGTATTTAATAAATTGCGCAACTATATGAATAATTAAAATGCGAGCGCCATGAAAAACAAAGAAATATATGCAATACACGCAGGCATCTGCCAGTGTCTTGCGAACCCAAAGCGGCTTGAGATAATAAACACCTTAAGGGATAAGGAGATGGCGGCGTCAAGCATTGCCGGGATAGTAGGAATATCAAAGGCTAACATGTCGCAGCATCTTGCCATGATGCGCAACAAGGGTATCCTCAGGAGCAGGAGGGTCGGCGTCAATATCTACTACGCCATTGAAAACCCCAAGGTCATCCAGGCCTGCGATATAATGCGCGAGGTTCTTTTCGATTACCTTAACAAGAGGCAGCGGTTGACGAAAAAAATGAAGCTCTGATTGGGCGCTTTTGTGAACAGGAATTGACGCTTGATTTTACAGGAGGGTATTATGTCTCACGATTTTTCCAGGGAGTTCTTTGCGGCTTATCACGCGTCGGTATTTGAAGCGCTCGGAGAAGACGCCGCCAAATGCAATGCCAGGATCGGCGCAATTCTGGCCGGCCGCTGGCTTAAAAGTCTTACGGAGCTTCCGTCAAATACCGTAAAATTCAAAGATGCGCTCGAGGAGTATTTCAGCGGCCAGTTCAAGTTCTCGGACATTGCGGAACTGACATTCAACGAAAAAGGGGCTTCATTGCATGTCAAAGGCTGCGATATCTGCAACGGAAATGAAATACTGCGGAATGGCGGCAAGAAGGGCTCGTGCCCGATAAGCCAGATGTTGAAATCAGCCATGGGCAAGTCCCTTAAAAAGAATGTTGAGCTTACAGGAAGCGAAAAGCCGGGCACTGTCGGCGAATGCTACCTGAAGTATACGATAAAGGAGCTATGATGGCAAAAATTACAATAATAGGCGCCTCCACCGGCGGGCTTCCAGCGGCATACGAGATGAAGCAAGCGCTTGGTTCAGGCCACGATGTTACCGTGATCTCAAACACCGAGACCTTTCACTTCGTGCCTTCAAACCCATGGGTCGCCGTAGGCTGGCGGACAAGGAAGGATATAAGTTTTCCTATAAGACCCTGCCTCTCAAAAAAAGGCATAAACTTCATCGCCGAAGCCGCAGGGAAGATAGACCCCGTGAAAAACAAGGTGATAACGGTTTCCGGCGCCGTTGTGCCCTATGATTATCTTGTCATAGCCACCGGGCCCAAGCTCGCATTCGAGGAAATCGACGGGCTCGGCCCTGAAAAAAATACGGTTTCCATCTGTACTGTCGACCATGCCGAGAAGGCGTATCAGGACTACCGGAAGTTTCTTGAAGACCCCGGCCCGGTTATAATCGGAGCCGCCCAGGGCGCATCTTGCTTTGGGCCCGCATATGAGTTCATCTTCATGCTTGATGCCGATTTACGAAAAAGAAAACTCCGTAAAAAGGTTCCAATCACCTACATCACTTCCGAACCTTATATCGGGCACATGGGTCTCTCAGGCGTCGGCGACTCAAAAGGCTTGTTTGAACATGAGCTGCGCGAAAGACACATAAACTGGCATACAAATGTAAAAATAAAAAAGGCCGAACCGGGAAGGATGACCATCGAGCTGCTTGGAGAAGGAGAGAAGCAACTCCCGTTCAAGTACTCGATGATTATACCGTCTTTCAAGGGGGTGGATGCCGTAGCCTCTGTCGAAGGTCTCTGTAATCCAAAGGGTTTTGTAATAGTGGATGAATTTCAGAGGTCTCCGAAGTATCAGAACATATACTCGATAGGCGTAAGTATCGCTATTACTCCGCCTGAGGCGACGCCTGTGCCGACGGGAGTGCCGAAGACAGGGTATATGATAGGTTCGATGGCCTCTGCCGCCGTCTATAACATCAAGTCCGCGATAAACGGGGACAGGCCGCCTGCAAAGGCCGCCTTGAACGCCATATGCCTCGCTGACATGGGTAATACGGGAATAGCCTTCGTCGCCATGCCCCAGATGCCCCCGAGGAACGTGACATGGGCAAAGAAAGGCAAATGGGTGCATCTTGCCAAAGTGGCCTTTGAAAAATACTTTATAAGGAAGATGAAGACCGGGGTAAGCGAGCCTTTTTATGAAAAAATGGTTCTTGAGGCGCTCGGCATAAGAAAACTTGAGTAAAAGAAAAAATATGCCATTGACGAGACGGTGGAACCCGCAGGCCTATGACGCCTGGTATGAGTCGCCGCTTGGGAAACTTTCTGACAGGCTCGAAAAAGATTTAATCTTTTCGATAGCCGGCGTCAAAGGAGGCGAAAAGGCCCTTGATGAAGGCTGTGGCACCGGGATTTATACCATTGAGCTTGCCAGAAGAGGGGCGGTATCTACAGGGGTTGACAGCTCAAAGGAGATGCTCGATTTGGCCGGAGCAAAGGCCCGAAAAGAGGGACTCACCGTAGAATTCGTTTCCGCTGACGCATTGATGCTTCCGTTCCCTGATGGTTGTTTTGATATGGTTCTATCGGCGGGCATGCTCTGTTTCATAAGGGAAAGGGAAAAAGCGCTTCAAGAGATGAGAAGGGTCTTAAAGCCCGGAGGGAAACTGATCGTCGGGGTTTTGAATAAATGGTCGCCATGGGCGGCTTTCAGGAGGATAAAAGGGTTATTCAAGAATACCATCTACAACAGGGTGGACTTCATATCCCCGCCGGAACTTGAGCTGTCCCTTGTAAGGGCCGGATTCCATGTCAAGGAGCTTAAAACGTGCCTCTTCTTTTTTCCCATAAACTGCCGTATGTATCTTGAGTTCGCAATGCCGTTTGAAAGGCTTGGCACTATAGCAACGCCACGATTGGGCGCATTCCTGGCCGCTTCTGCGGTAAAACCCTGATGTGCCGCAAATTCCGGCAATAAAAAAGGTTCTCATGTTTTGTTTCCCGCGGAGACATTAAATGAAGCACAAATTTTCGCTCGTTGAATTCTCAGTTGATCACCCTAGGCTGATCGTTTCCATTGCTATTATCATTACCATCGCCTTTTTGACGCAGTTTGCAAAATTAAAGACCGATACCAACCCCAAGAACATGCTCCCTGCGAATTCCGACGTCAGGGTCTGGAACGACGAGGTTGAAAAGACCTTCGGCCTATACGAAGACATGATCGTCGTTGGGGTGGTCAATGAGGCTGGCGTTCTTAACAAGGGAACGCTGGGCAAGATAAGCCGCATTACCGATGAGGCATTCAGGATAAAAGGGGTCGCCGCAAGGGATGTGGCGAGCTTTCCCACAATCACCAATGTCACGGCCGCGGCAGGGGTTTTAAAGGTTGCCCCCCTGATGACGCAGGTTCCAAAAAGCGATGAGGAGACAGCCGTTCTTCGAAGGGATCTCTTCGATAACCCGCTATATATAAACCGCATCATCTCAAAAGACGGCAAAACTACGGCGATTTATATACCTCTTGAAAAAGGCGCCAACGGCAAAGAGATAGCCGACAGGTTAAAAGACATAGTCAATAAGGAGGGCGGGCCTGAAAAGTACTATGTCGCGGGCGACCCTGTGGCTAGGGATACCTTCGGCGCCGAGATGTTCAAGCTCATGGCGATATTTGCCCCCATTGCCGGAGCGGTCATGCTCCTTGTCAGATACCTCATGTTCAGGGATATTTTCCTGTCCGTTACGCTCATGATGGATGCCATGATCACCGTCATCTGGAGCATGGGGCTCCTCATAGCCCTGGGGTTCCCCATACATATAATGAGCTCCATGGCGCCCGTGTTCTTAATGGCCATCGCTACCGACAGCATACATATCTTCAACGAGTTTTATTTCCGCTATAAAGACAAAAAGGATAAAAGGGCCGCTATCATCGAGACGATGCATGCCGTCGGCCGCCCGGTGCGCTTCACGGCCCTTGCGACCGCTGTGGGTTTCGGCGTGCTCCTGTTCATGAACATTGTCCCGGTGAAGATATTTGGCGGCCTCGTGGCATTCGGCACCGTGATCTTGAGGGTCTTGAGCTTCAGCTTCATACCGGCGATGTTTACTTTTGTAAAAGCGGAAAAAATGGAAGAGGCGTCTAAAGATGAAGACATCACATCGAGCAAGACGTCGCAATTCCTTAAAAGACTTGCCGGATACGGCGCAGATAAGCCGAAGGCCACTGTCATTGTCGGCCTTGTATTTGTCATTATCGCCGTCATGGGAATTTCAAGGATAGTCGTCAACAACAACATGGTCGAGTGGTTCAAGCCAAACAGCGAAATAAGAAAGGCCGATACCGTCATCAACAGTTCCCTCGGCGGGACATCCCTGGCTTATATCGTCGCCACTTCAGGTGAGGACGAGTATATCAAGACACCTGAGGCCATGAGACACATCGAGGGGCTCCAGAAGCACCTGGAAAAGCTATCCGTAGTCGGCAAGACCAGCTCCGTGGTTGATTACGTAAAGAGGATCAACCTTGTGCTCCACGATAATGATCCGAAATATGATATTGTGCCAGACGCAAAAGGCGCCATCGGACAGTATCTTTTTTTATTCGGCATGTCGGCCAAGCCGTCTGATCTTGATAATGTAATAGATAATCAATCGAGAAAGGCTAATGTCTGGGTGCAGCTCAAAACCTGGGACGTGGACGCGATGAGGCAGGTGATAAAAGCGGCCGATGATTACACAAAGACCCATCCCTCCAGGCTGGAGCTAAAGCCCGCGGGCATCGCATACTTTAACCTGGTATGGAATGACGAAGTCCTCTGGGACATGCTCAAAGGCTTTATAATAGCCTTGCTGGTCATCTTCGTAATCCTTGCGTTCAACTTCCATTCCGTTAAATGGGCCATAGTAGGCTACATCCCCCTCCTATTCACGATACTCCTTATCTACGGCGTCGTGGGGTTCGCGGGAAAAGACTTCGACATGCCGATATCCGTCTTAAGCTGCCTGTCGCTCGGCATGGCCGTTGACTTTGCCATCCATTTTATAAGCAGGTTCAAAGGGCGGCTGGCCGAGGCCCGCGCCGAGGGAAAAACCTTTGACAACGCACTTCTAAAAGAAGCTCTCCTTTGGACGGCCGCAAGGCCGGGCAAGGGCATAATGCGCAACGCCGTTCTATTTGCCTCTGCCTTTTCGGTCATGCTCTTTGCGCCCCTTACGCCGTACATAACCGTGGGCGCCTTCATCGTAAGCATGATGATATTAAGCGCCGTTTTCACCATGATCTATCTGCCGGCCCTGATAGTTTTATGGAGAGGCTGGCTATTTAAAAAGGAGGCCTGAAATGCTGAGATACCTGATAATACTGCTGGCTGTGCTGGCGCCCCTTAACGCGTCCGCCATTTCGCCCGAAGAAGTAATGAAAAGCTCGCAGGCCGCCTTCCTCTACCAGGGAAAGGATTTCAAGGCAAGGGTAACGATGCGTCTTTTGAGCAGCGCGGGCTCCGAGAGGATACGGGAGCTGACAATGCTCCGGAAGAACTTTGGCGCCGCCGGATCAGAGCAGAAGTATTTTATATATTTCTATCAACCCGCTGACGTCAAGGACATGACCTTTATGGTCTACAAGCGCCCGGGAAAGGAAAGCGACAGATGGCTCTTCGTGCCCGCGCTCAACATGGTCAGAAGGATAGCGGCCAGGGACAAAAGCTCAAGCTTCGCAGGCTCTGACTTCACCTATGAGGACGTCTCCGGAAGGAACACGGAGGACGACACCCATGTCATCACAAAAGAGGAAAAACTGGGCCCGTCCGACTGCTACGTTGTAAAGAGCGCTCCGAAGGCCGGTGACATGGATTACAGTTACAAGGTTTCGTGGATAGACAAGAAAAGCTTCCTGCCCCTTAAAGAAGAATACTACGATAAGCGGGATGAATTATACAGGATATTCACAGCCGACGAGATAAAAGAGATAAAAGGATTCCCCACGGTCACAAAAAGAACGATGAAAAACCTTCAGAGCGGGCATTCAACAGAGGCCGCGTTTACAAGGGTTGATTACAATATGGGCGTCGATGACAGCCTCTTCAGCGAAAGATACCTTAAAAATCCGCCAAAGAAATGGATTGAATGAGGATCCCCGTAAAGTGCGTCCTGGAAAAGCCATAAACAGGATTCTACTGATATCCGTAATGACCGCGGTTTTGTTCTCCACGGCATACGCGGATGATCTTGCCCTGCACGGATTTCTTCAGGGCAACTATTCCTTTGATACCGCAAACGCCAACCCTGACAAGGGGCGGCTCAAGTGGTCTGAGGAAAGAGGTCAGATAAGGCTTGACGGCGTAGCCGAGCCTTTTCACCTTCTCATAAAGACTGACGTATTCTACGACCACATAGAAGAAAAGGGCGATGGCGAGCTGAGAGAAGGATATTTCGACCTCACAAGGGAGACGTGGGATTTACGGGTGGGAAGACAGACCATGACCTGGGGTCTTGGGGATCTGGTGTTCATAAACGACATATTCCCGAAGGACTACGAGGCCTTCTTCTCCGGCAGGCCTATGGAGTACCTTAAAAAAGGAGTAAACGGCGTAAAGCTCGGCTTATATCCGGGGACCGTCTCTTTAGAACTTGTCGTCATCCCTTTTTTTGAACCGAACAGACTGCCTGACCCGAACAGGTTCCGGATGTTCGATCCCATGCCGGGACTGACCAACAGGGTAAAGAAAGAGCCCTCGACAAGCCTGAAAAACACGGAACTGGCGCTGCGCGCATACCGTGATCTGGCAGGCTTTGAAGCGTCGCTGTACTTTTACAGAGGTTTTTCGAGGACGCCGTCAATGCTGCCTGACAACCCCTCTTCGCCGTCAAAGCTGACGATTTTTTATCCTGAGCTTTCAGTCTACGGCCTTAGCCTTCAAAGGAGCGCGCTCGACGGCGTTTTAAGCCTTGAGGCAGGGCATTACGACTCAAGGGAAGACAGAAGCGGAACAGATCCTTTTATTCCGAATTCGCAGACCAAGTTCCTCATAGGATACCAGAGGCAGATGCTTGAGGACTTCACGGCCGGGCTTCAGTACCTCGGTGATTACATGCATAACTATTCCGAATACAAGTTGAACCTGCCTGCCGGGTTTCCTAAAGACCCTGAATTGAGGCAGGTTGCAAGCGTAAGGCTTACCTATCTTCTCCTGCATCAGAACCTCAAGCTGACCTGGTTCTCGTTCTATGGCATTACTGACAGGGATTATCTCCTGAACCCGGAGATTAAATACAATTTTACCGACCACGTCTGGGGAGCGGCCGGAGCCAATATCTTCGGCGGAAAAAAAGATGCAACGCAGTTCGGCTCACTCGATAAAAACGACAATATCTATGTACAGGCCCGCTATGAGTTTTAAGGAGATATCACGAAAAAAAGTGAACACAAACATTAGCGCTTTGCCTTCACGGAAGCCCGGCAAGCCTTCTGGCGAAGATGCCGGAGCCTATGATACAAAAAATCCCGCCGATGACCAATGTCATGGGGCCGCCTATCCTGCTCGCGGCGTATCCTGCAACGAGGCTTCCAAACGGCGCCATCCCCATAAAGGCCATTGTGTAAAAGCTCATGACGCGGCCGCGTTTGCTGTCGTCAACCACGGTCTGAAGGATGGTATTGCTTGACGCGAGGCAGACCATCATTCCCATCCCGACGAACATTATCAAAAAAAAGGACAGCCACGGCTGTCGCGAAACGGAAAACACGATAAGCCCCGCCCCGAGAATCAGCACGGCAAGGACTATTATCATTCCAAGCCCCGCCACACCCCTTCTCCACGCGAGATATACCGTGCCGATAAGGGCGCCTATCCCTGCCGAGGCCATCAGGAATCCGAGCGTGTGAGGCCCGCCGTGCAGGATATCCCTTGCAAAGACCGGCATAAGCACCCCGTATGGCGCGCCCGTGAAGCTTATAAGGCCGGTAAGCAGAAGGAGCGATCTTATGGGGGCGAAACCAAAGGCGTAAAAAAAACCATCCTTAAGCTCCTCGATGACATGGCGGCCGGACGGGGCCTTTTCCTTCCGGCTTATCTTCATGCCCAGAAGCGCGGCTATTACCGCCAGGTAGCTTAGCGCATTGAGTAAAAAACAGGCGCCCTCGCCTCCGGCCGCTATGATAACGCCGCCTATGACAGGGCCGATGAATCTTGCCGAGTTCACAATGGACGAGTTAAGCGCGATGGCGTTGCCGAGGTCTTCCCTGTCTTCTATCATTTCAATAAAAAAGGCCTGACGCATCGGTATGTCAAAGGCATTTACCGTCCCTATGAAAACAGACAAGATAACGATATGCCAGACCTGCACGGCTCCGGTCAGTACCAGTACGGCTAAAACCGCGGCCTGAAACATGGAAAGCGTCTGCGTGACGACAAGCACCCTGTGACGGTTCCACCTGTCGGCCATAACGCCAGCCACAGGCGCCATAAAAAAAGTCGGTATCTGGCCTGAGAACGCCACAAGACCGAGAAGAAATGGAGACGCGGTAAGGCGGTAGACCAGCCAGCCTATGGCTATCTGCTGCATCCACGTCCCGGATAAGGATATCAACTGGCCGCCGAAGAACAGGCGGAAGTTCCTGTGCCTCAGGGCCCTGACCACCCTCAAGACGCCCGAATGGGCCTGTTTATCGCGCATTGTCTTATGTGTAGTCATCTATCCTGCTCAATTTGCCATTCTATCAAACCGCTTTGTTTTTTTCTATGCCATAAGGCCTTCATGAGCGGCTTTAGCAGCGCGCAACGCCTGCGAGTTATCAGTAACGGTTAACGGATAACCGATAACCGATAACCTTTTTTTAGCAATTACCCCTTGCATACACGCCGTTCTTTTTGTATTCTGAATTATTATGAGAATCGGTTTCGGATACGACGCGCACAGGCTCGTCGAAGGCAGAAAACTTATTATCGGCGGCGTTGCCATCCCCTTTGGAAAAGGGCTGCTCGGCCACTCCGACGCCGACGTGCTTCTGCACGCCATTATCGACGCCCTCATAGGCGCGACCTCGCTCGGCGACATAGGCAGGCATTTCCCGCCGTCAGACCCAGCCTACAAGGACATCTCCAGCATAAAGCTCCTTGAAGAAACCGCAAAACTCATCCTGAAAAATGGTTTTACAATATCTAACATAGACTCTACCGTCGTGTGCGAGATGCCGAGGTTGTCCGCGCATATCCCTGAGATGATCAAAAATATCGCAAAGGCCGCCGGGTGCGATCCGGGGCGCGTAAACGTAAAGGCCAAAACAGAAGAAGGCATGGGCTTTACCGGCAAAGGTGACGGCATCTCGTCATACGCCGCGGCCCTCCTTGACGAGACGTCAATCAAGCCTTTTGACGGGGCGTCAAAGTGAACGCGGGTATACGGACACGATTTGCGCCGAGCCCGACCGGACGGCTCCACATCGGCAGCGTCAGAACCGCGCTCTTTAACTGGCTTTTTGCGAGGCATTCAGGCGGCAGTTTCATCCTGAGGATAGAAGACACGGACACAGCCCGCTCAACCCTTGAGTCTGAAAAAGGCATCATCGAAGACCTTGGCTGGCTCGGCCTCGACCACGACGAAGGGCCGGATATAGGCGGCAAAAAAGGCCCCTACCGGCAGTCCGAACGGCTCGGCATATACACGGACAGCGCGCGCTTTCTTATTGAAAAAGGCGCGGCTTACAACTGCTACTGCTCAAAAGAAAGGCTCGAAACGCTCAGGGCAAGCCAGATAAAGGCGGGAATGCCTCCGAGGTACGACGGCAGGTGCAGGGACATAAGCCCGAATGGCGCGCCGAAAGATGCCTTACCGTCCATAAGATTCCGCGTGCCGGACAAGACAGTTTATTTCAGCGACATCGTCCACGGCGACATGCGCTTTGACAAAAGCGCCTTCGGCGACTTCGTCATCATCGGCTCGGACGGCATTGCCTCGTATAACTTCGCCGCGGCTGTGGACGACGCGCTGATGGCGATAACGCACATCATACGCGGGGACGACCACATCTCAAACACGCCGAGGCAGATACTCGTCTTCGAAGCGCTCGGCCATAAGCCTCCGGCCTTCGCGCACATACCGTTAGTCTTAACGCCGGAAAGAACGCCACTCGGCAAACGCGACCTCTCCGCTTCGCTGGACTCGCTCCGCGAAGAGGGCTTTTTGCCGGAGGCCGTAATAAACTCATCGGCGCGCCTGGGCTGGTCTTTCGGCGATGAGTTCCTAACGCTTAATGAGATGGCGCGGATATTTTCCATTAAACGGCTCTCTGCCGCGCCGTCTGTCTTTGACCGCGACAGGCTGAAATCCTTCAACAGGGCCGCGATTGAAAGGCTCGGCGCGCAGGATTTAATCCGGCTCACTGGCATTGACCCTGACGCGCCGCGCGTTAAGGAAATTATAAGCGCCGTCAAGCCAAACGCCGTTACGCTCGGCGACATAAAGACGCTCAGCGCTCCGTTCATCTCAGGCGCCGAATACAGCGCCGAGGCGCTCGCGATATTAAGCGAGCCTTACTCAAGGACGGTCATAGACGCATTCGTGGCGGAATTCAAAAAAACGGACATAATAGACGAAACGGCCTGCGGCCGGATAACCGGAGAGGTCAAAAAGATAACCAACGAAAAGGGCAAGCGGCTTTTCATGCCGCTCCGGTGCGCTCTGACAGGGATGACCGAAGGCATAGAGCTTGCCAGGGCGGTCGAGCTTCTTGGAAAAGAAGAAATATTATCCAGACTTGAAAAGGCAAAAACATGACGCTTAAAATCTATAATTCGCTCACGCGGAAAAAAGAAGAGTTCATACCAAACAAGCCCGGCGAGGCGCTCATCTACGTCTGCGGGCCGACGGTCTACGCGCTAAGCCACATAGGACACGCGCGAAGCGCGGTTGCCTTCGACGTCATCTACAAATACCTCAAATACCGCGGCTTTCGCGTCACCTACGCAAGAAACTACACTGACGTTGACGACAAGATAATAAACCGCGCCAATGAAGAAGGGGTGTCCTCCGACGAGCTGGCCCTGCGCTACATAAAGGCCTTTGACGAAGACATGGCGGCCCTCGGAGTCGAGCTGCCCACGCACAGGCCAAAGGCGACCGAGACGATAGAAAAGATAATCGAAGTCACCAAAAGCCTTATCGGCAGAGGCTTTGCCTACGCGGCCGGCGGCGACGTTTTTTTCTCCGTGAGAAAGTTCGGCGAATACGGCAAGCTCTCAGGGAAGAACATAGACGAGCTTGAGGCAGGATCCCGCGTTGACGTGAACGAGGCAAAGAACGACCCGCTGGACTTTGCCCTTTGGAAGGCCAGCAAGCCCGGCGAGCCGCAGTGGGCAAGCCCCTGGGGACAGGGCAGGCCCGGCTGGCACATAGAATGTTCGGCCATGTGCATGCAGTGGCTTGGAGACACCATAGACATACACGGCGGCGGCAAAGACCTTATGTTCCCTCACCACGAAAACGAGATAGCCCAGAGCGAGGCCGCCACAGGCAGGCATCCTTACGTGAAGTACTGGATGCACAACGGCTTTGTGAACATCGAAAAAGAGAAGATGAGCAAATCCCTCGGCAACATCCTCAACATCCGCGACGCCCTGAAGGAAAACAGCGCCGAGGCAGTCCGCCTTTTTCTCCTTTCAAGCCACTACCGCTCTCCGATTGACTACACAACGGAGTCGCTCAGGGAAAACGAGGCCGCTGTCGAGAGGTTCTACAAGACCATCCAGCGCATCGGCGACGAATGGCCTGAGGTCAAGGGCATAGACTACTGCGTCCAGTGCAACGAAGACGGTTTCAAACCAATGATAGACGCCATGGACGACGACTTCAACACAGCCGAGGTCATCGGCATCCTTTTCAGGGAGATAACAAAGGCCAACCGCATCATGGACGCGGCAAAGTCATCAGGCAAAAAAGACGGCCTCATAGAGCTTTCCCACGCCCTTGCGTTTTTTCAGGAAGCATCAAAGTTCCTCGGCATATTCGCAAAAAGGCCGGAGGACTACTTCGCTGAAAAAAGGGCGCACGCAGGTATTCCCGCCGAAGAAGTAGAAAAGCTAATCATCGAGAGAAACGCCGCACGCAAGGCCAAGGACTTTAAAAAAGCCGATGAGATACGGAAGGAACTTCTCGAAAAAGGAATCATCCTCGAAGACATGCCCAAAGGCACGGTGTGGACTGTGAAGGGGTAGCAAGTTATTTGTTTGTTGGATTTTATTCCTCTATGCAACCTGCGTAGCTGACGTTACTGGACGCTGGAGCGTCCAAGACCGCGTTCCCACGCTGGAGCGTGGGAACGATTAATAAACTTACGGTATCTCCTCGTCCCTTCCATCCTCCACCTCCGAGTTTTAGTTTTATAACATCAACTCTTCGGTGTGTCCACATAAACGGGAGAAGGGCATTGGTATCGATAGCAGAAAAGCATCTTGAAAGAGAATACGAAAATGTTGAAATACCCGAACCACCAGATATCAGAGAAGTGTGGTTGCCATATTTTGTCAAAAGGTAACTTAAGATGTTCAGAATTGCGTTTACACCATGCCTTATCCCCTCGCAGGACTTTCCCCCCTTCATAGCCCCTCCAATACATCCACCGCCTTGCCATATCCAGGCTCATCTGTCATAGTAAAGATTGACAAAGAGCGCTGCGGTTCCTATATTATGTTTAATATACATGGGGAGGGGTTATGAATCAGCCTGTCTCAAAAAGGTATAGTAACTGCAAACATTTTGATACCAGGCGTTGCCCGCACAGAGATAAGGAAGCGATGAAAAGAGTTCGGTATTTAGTCCATGAAGGATCTGTGCCAATTTACAAAAGTTCTGATGTCATTGATAATGCCGACAGGCTCTGCGCCGAATGCGTTGAGTTTGAGGGTATAAAAAAAGAGAAGGCTTAATAGAGTATGCAATTAATAAAATTTTCAATCGGTTTCCTTTATTTTTTATTTGAGCAGTTGCAAGGATTAGATGCAAGCAATCTTATTTTATTACTTACAGCGTTAATTGTTGCCTATTATACTTTAATAACACGTAATCTTTGGAAAGAAAGTAAAGTTCAAACGGAACTTCAACTTTCTCCATATCTAATACTTTATTTTGCACGAGCAGAAACACGACTATCTGTAAAGAATGTCGGAAAAGGCATAGCAACTAAAATTGATTTAGAAGGTGAAAGAATAATTACGACAGACATAGAAAAAGAACTAGAAATTAAATTTAATTCTATCGAAATTTTGTTACCAAATGAAGAGCGATATTTTCACTATAAAACATTCGAAGATGGTTTGGAGATAGAGGCTGATTTGGGAATTTATTTTTTTTCTAGAATACCTTCAGAGAATGCTATGCTGCAAAAAAGAACTTTTAAACTCACTTACAAAAATATTTTCGGACAAATGTATTATAACGATGTCACCCTCGGGGCGGATGAATATATAATAAAAAAATACGGCAAAAATACGTTATCTATTCAATATAAGCATGCAATCCTTCTAAAAATCCAAGCATTGATTGTAAGAATTGAAGTCTGGTGGAAAAGAAAAAAATAGCACGACTAATTACACTCATTTTTTTATCGTTCCCACGCTCCGGCGTGGGAACGCATCCGGGGACGCTCCAGCGTCCCGTCGTGCATCACCAACACATATCAAACTTAACCAACCCTGCCCCGCTGATTTGGCTGTAAAAAAACCAATACAGCAACGGCTTCGTGCTATTTTGCTTCATGCGCTGCCGATATTACTGGACGCTGGAGCGTCCGGGGCTGCACTAAAGTCTGGCGCTACAAATACCACCGGCCCTTCACTGCTTCTTCGCCCATTCCTCTATCTTGTCGGCTGCTTCATTGTCTATGTTCAAAAACTGTATGCCCATGCCCGGCTCGTATTTTACCTTTGGGTCGTATTCGCGGAGCCACTGGACGCGGCACCGGCATTTTACCTCTATGCCTTCGCCGGCGAGCTTGAAGGCGATGTCGAATTCCTCGCCGGATTTACGCGGGTTCACGGTCGTTATGAACATCCCTCCCCTGCTTATGTCCTTGCCGTAGCCGAAAAAAACGCCCTTGTCGTCCTCACCCCTGACCTTGATTACAAGTATCTGCTTTCTAAGGTGCGCCCTTTTGTCGGAGCGAAGGACGGTATAATCATCTTTATTCTTGCCATCTGCCATAATGGATTATCTCCTTGATGGGTTTACGCGGCTTATCCTCTCTTTTAAGCTCCGTTGCCGGATAACCGATGGCTATTATCGCGACTACTTCGAGATTAGCCGGTATGCCGAGTATGGCCTTCACGCGCTCCGCGTCAAGGCTGGCCACCCAGCATGCGCCAAGCCCCTCGGCGGTGGCCGCGCCTATCATCTCGGTAACGGCTATGGCGACGTCGACCCATGCGTAATTCATCCCGTCGGTCTTTCTCACCCACGCCTGCGGCCTGTCGGCGCAGGCCACAATGGCAATCGGCGCGTTTTTAAAACCGTCCTTTGTGAATACGTTGTTAAGTTCATCTCTGTCTTTCTTCTCAACCACTATAAAATGCCACGGCTGGCGGTTAGCCGCGCTCTGCGCCCTGTTAAGGGTCATTAAAAGCCGCGACAGTATATCAAGCGGCACGGGCTTATCAAGAAATTCCCTGACGCTCTTTCTTCGCTTGACCAGGTCGTAATATATTTTTGTCTTTTCGTCCATTGGAATCTTCTCCTTAAAATGTTACTCAAAAGACCTCGTGCGCCCATCAAAGGCAGGCTGCTCAAAAAGCCCCAGATACAAGGCGTCGAGGAGCGAGGAATGAGGCGTGCTTTTGGGCACGCCGCAATGACGAGCAACGAAGACAACGCAGTAGATGGGGCTTTTTGAGCAGCCTGCTAAATAAGCGCGTCCACGAACTCCCCGGCGTTGAAGTCCTTCAGGTCATCCGCCGTCTCGCCAACGCCTATAAAGCGGATGGGTATCTTTAGCTCATTTGCGATGGCGATGATTATGCCGCCCTTTGCCGTGCCGTCGAGCTTGGTCAGGGCGATGCCGGTGACGCCTATGGCCTCGTTGAACATCCTTGCCTGGTTCAGGGCGTTCTGGCCCGTGGAGGCATCAAGCACTAAAAGGTTTTCATGCGGCGCGCCGGGCATCTCCCTGTCTATCACGCGCTTTATCTTTTTAAGCTCCGCCATCAGGTTGCTCTTCGTATGCAGCCTTCCGGCGGTGTCGAGTATCAATACGTCCGTTCCCCTCGCCCTTGCCGCCCTGATAGCGTCGAACACTACCGCGCCCGGGTCTCCGCCGTGGGCCTGCTTGATGACCGGGCAGCCCACGCGGCCTCCCCAAAGCTCAAGCTGTTCTATGGCGGCGGAGCGGAAGGTATCTCCGGCGGCCAGCATGACGGATTTACCTGAGGAGGAATACCTTGCGGCGAGCTTGCCGATGGTCGTGGTCTTGCCCACGCCGTTAACGCCAAGGGCCATCAGCACGAACGGCTTTTGGTTAACGCCAATCTCAAGGGGCCTTTCGACCTGCTTCAGGATATTGTAAATGGCGCTTTTCAGGCAGCCCTTGAGCTTTTCCTCATCACGCCCGGCCATGACAGCCCTGAGGCCGTCTACTATTTCCGAGGCTGTCTTAACGCCGACGTCCGAGGTGATGAGCGCCTCTTCGAGCGCGCCGAGTATCTCCTCCCTTGAAGACCCGGTAAGGGCCGCCTCGACCGATCCCATGATGGCGTTGTGAGTCCTGGTAAGTTTCGCCTTGAGGCCGGTAATGCCTGATTTTATCCTGCTCAACATAAAGACCTTGTAGCATAAAAACGCGGTTTTTAAAAGTCTTTTGACCTTATAGTAAAAATAACGGCGGCAAACGTGACATTCTGTCTGACAGATTTGATTTTATGCAAAACCATGCTATAATCAGCGGAATATATAAAGTCAAATCTCAACACCGCGCCTTCGGGGCCGCACCTCGGAATAAATGCTCACCTTGGATTTATCCCCCGCGTTAAAAAGAACCGCAGCATACATATCCATATCATGAACAGTTGCTTTTAGGGAATTTTCATCAAACACCGGGTGCGCGCATGCTTCGTCGCAACATCGCAATAACTGGACTTATCCTCACGGCCCTTTCGCTGGCGGCCCTTGTTGTCGTTGAAATGCGTTTTGCCGATGCCGTAATTGGAGCGGCATCCATGCCGTCTGAGGCCTTTACGGGCGGCAGGCGGCTTGCCGGCGAAGCCTCGCGCCACAGAGGAACATTCCTGACCCTCTCTTTTTTTTCCTTTACCGCCCTTGCCATAGCAGCCGCTTTGGTTGTAACCACGCGGAAAAAGAGGCCCCTGGCCAACGCTCCCTGCATCCACAGTGAAAACTTCGAAAAGGTCTCCCTAGCCTACCGCGAACTCCTTGCGCGCTATCAGGGGCTGATGGAAATAACACCGTCCGCCCTTATTGAAATAGACTTACGCGGCAACATCGTTTCACTAAACGGCCCCGCCCGGAAATTAACAGGCCATCCTGAGGATGGCCGGACGCCGGAAAGCCCCTTGAAGGGGTTCAACCCCCTGAGGGGGCTGAGCCCCTTCGCGCAGTTCCTGCCAGCCCAAAACCGTGCGGAACTGGATGAGCTGTTTGACGATATCCGGCAAGGCAATACCATGAAAAGCCGCCAACTGCCGTTCGTGCGGGACGACGGCGGCGTGATCAGGCTCGATGTAAGCGGCGCACCGCTCTGGAACGACGGCAAGGTCTGGGGATATCTCATCTCTATCCATGATGCCAACAGAGCCGACCGCCTTGCGATAGAACTTGAGGACGCGCGGCGCGTTACCGAAGAAACCACCGACCAGCTTAAAAAGACGATACTGGATATCGAAGAATTCGCGCTCCTTGCCGTAAAACGCGAGGTCAAGATGCAGGAGATACGGGAGAAGCTTAAAAGATTCAAAGAGGGACACGGCGAGGATATCGTGCATTGAACCGCTAACCGCTTTTTCATGTAAATTAAAAACCTGCCTGAGGAAAGAATGAAAACCTCCTGTAACGCCTTAAAATCCGGCGTCAAAGAGTCGTCCGCCTATAAAAAAAGACCGCTGACGATGGAGATGGTCTACACGAGGGAGGAACTCTCGCGGCATATGCGTTATATCAGCGCGCTGCGTGAAGGCATCTTCCATATGCTCCGCGACATAGACGGCATGGAACTCGAACTCGACGCCGCGCAGATGCGCCTGAAAAAAACGCAAATCCAGCTTATGCATTCCTCCAGGTTAAAGGCCCTCGGAGAGCTGTCCGCCGGGCTGGCGCACGAGATAAACCAGCCGCTTACCGTGATAATGGGCCTGTCGCAAAACCTGCTGCAAAAATGCGCCCCTGAAGACCCTGACTACGAAAAGCTCCAGCTCATCGCCGAGGCGGCAAAGAGGACTGACAAGATCATCAAACATCTGCGCATATTTTCAAGGAACGAAGACGGCACGCCGCGCAGAGAACCCGTGGACATCAACGGCGTCATACGCAGCGCCTTCCTGATACTCAGCGACACGCTTGCCAGCAGCGCGATAAATGTCGAGATGAATCTTTCCGACGTGCCGCTCGTGCGCGGCTCGGCGACAAGGCTTGAGCAGGTCGTCGTAAACCTCGTGACAAATGCGCGGGACGTCATGCCGCAGGGCGGGACGCTCGGAATGACCACGCAGACGCTCGAAAAAGACGGCGCAAACTTCGTCATGATGAGCGTAAGCGACACCGGATGCGGGATACCCGATGAGATACGGGATAATATATTTGAGCCGTTTTTCACCTCCAAAAAAACCGGAGAAGGCACGGGGCTCGGCCTTTCGATAAGCTCAGCCATCATAAATGAGCACCAGGGCGCCATCTCTTTCGAGTCGACATACGGAAAAGGCACCACCTTCCACGTGACTTTTCCGGCCTTGGCATGAAAAAAACCGCTTAAAAACCGGCCTTAAAAACCTCCACCAAAAACCTGTATTGAAAGATGCGCCCCGGTGTGTTACTTAAAAGATTGCTGAAAAACTCTACTTTTATACAGGCTGCTCAAAAAGCCCCAGCTACTAGGCGACGAGGAGCGAAGAATGTAGGCGTACTGTTGGGTACGCCGTAATGATGAGCGACGAAGGCAACGACGTAGATGGGGGTTTTTTCAGCAGCCGGGGGCGCGATGCTCAAATCCCTTTTAAACATAATCTTTCCTGACGTCTGCCCGTTCTGCGAAGAGCACGAACAGCAGGGCCTGCTCTGCAAGCCTTGCTGCGCGGAGCTTGACGGCCTTCGGATAACCGGGCCGACATGCATTGTTTGCGGCCTGCCCTTTGCCTCGCAGGCGGCCTCAGACCACACCTGCGGCCAGTGCCTGAAGCAGGACATGCCGTTTATCGAAGCGCGAAGCGCGTTTGAATACAGCGGCAATCTGCGCGAGGCGATTCACAGGTTCAAATACGGCCGGCGCTTCATCCTCGCAAGGCCTTTCGGACGGATGCTCTCTGACTTTGCAGCCTCCTTTTCAAGCAAGCCGGATATTGCCGTGCCCGTGCCGCTTCACAAAAAACGGCTCCGGACAAGGGGCTTTAACCAGTCGCTTCTGCTCGCGCGCGTGATTTCCAAACGCCTTTCTATAGGGCTTGATTACTTAAACCTTCGCAGAACGCGCGAGACCGCGCCGCAGATAGAACTAAACACCGATGAACGGAAAAAAAACGTAGCCGGAGCGTTCGAGGTGATAAATCCGCCTGCCTTCAAAGACAGAAACGTACTTCTTGTTGACGACGTTTTTACCACAGGGGCAACTGTGAAGGAATGCGCGAAAGTCTTGAAAAAGGCCGGCGCGAGCGTCCGCGTTTTGACGCTCGCAAGGGCGATACAAAAATAGGAAAAAAATGAAAAAAATAATCTCATTAAAAAACCTCACGGCAACGCTTAAGACCCTGCGTAAGAAGAAAAAGGTCGTCTTCACAAACGGATGCTTTGACATCATCCACGCTGGCCACGTCAGGTATCTCAGCAGGGCAAAATCCCTCGGCGATATCCTCGTGGTGGGCTTGAACAGCGACTCGTCCGTCAGAGAGATAAAAGGCGAAAAGCGGCCAATAGTCCCTGAAAAAGAGCGCGCCGAAGTCATGGCCGCCCTCTCCTTCGTTGACTACGTCATCATCTTCAAAGAGACTACGCCAGTAAAACTAATATCCGCCATAAAGCCCGATGTTTTGGTAAAAGGCGCAGACTGGGCAGCCAGCGCCATAGCCGGAGCCGACGTCGTAAAAAAACACGGCGGCAAAATACGCCGGATAACCCTCGTAAAAGGCAGATCAACAACGAACATCATAAAGAGGATTTTGGAACTGCATAGGGAGAAGGTGGGGTAGAGGCGGGAACATCAGGGAAGCGGCGTTTCGGCGTGAAGAAGCAATACAAACCATATGTATTACATACCTATGCTCACTCATATCATAATGCTATCAAAAAGCACTAAAGCTGTCACATAGGAGAATGAATATGAAGAAGCAAAGCATTAAATCGCATCTAAAACCTTATTCAATATTTCAAAAAAGAAAGACTACTATAAATCACGCATTTGCATCTGCACTCGCCCCGACAGACGACTACAATGAGCAACATGTAAATAATGCTATAAATTCATTATACCAAAACCCTGACAGCGATTTAATCTGTGTGTATTGCGACAATACAGCGGAAACATGGGATCATTTAGTTGGGCTAGTCAAAGAGGGCAACCTTAGAGGATACGGTCATCAAATTGGCAACCTCGTTCCGTGTTGTAAGGAGTGTAACTCAAAAAAAGGGTCAAAAGACTGGCAAGAATTCATAGACTCTGAAAAACAGGACGAAGAAAAGCGTAGTCGTTTAAAAAGATGCTTACAAACTTATATCGAGCATTTCGCAAAGCCAGTCGACATCAACACAATCAATACAGAAATGCCCAATGAATACATGGAGTATTTAGGCATCAGGGAGCAAATTTTTAGCTTAATGAAGCGAGCAGACACACTCGTTGAAATAATAAGAAATAACAAGAAATGAGAGCGCTTGTTGACATATACATTGTCCACTCTTTTTGCAAAGTGGAACTGTCACACGGTTTTAACGTAGCGTGAGGCTTCAGCCTTGCACTTCGCTGTTGAACCGGCGAATGTTACTGGACGCTGGAGCGTTGCGAACGCACCTATGGGCTTTGATGCATTCCCACGCAGGAGCGTGGGAATGCATCAAAGCTCCCCCTTTAGAAAAGGGGGCAAGGGGGGATTTGAGAGAATGCTGGAGCTTGCGGGGGAATAACAAAATATATAGTGTAAAACTCTATTACAAAATCCCCCTCAGTCCCCCTTTTTCAAAGGGGGAAGATACTCAATGGAAAAAAATATAAAAAAGCCCCCGTGCCATTTTGGCGCGAGGGCTTTTTTCATCATCAGGAAAGCATCCCGGCGTGAAGACACGCCGAAACATCCCGCAAGAAAAATCAGCAGTCGTAATACAAATAGAACTCGTGCGGAACCGGCCTTATGCGGACGGGGTCGGCCTCTTTGTTCTTCTTGTAGTCTATCCATGTGTCTATGACGTCCTGCGTGAAGACGTCTCCCTTCATGAGGAAGGCGTGGTCTTTCTGGAGCGCGGCCAATGCCTCTTCGAGTGAGCCTGCGGCAGAGGGGACGTTCTTCAATTCCTCAGGCGAAAGGCCGTAGATGTCCTTGTCAAGGGGCTTGCCCGGGTCTATCTTGTTCTGGATGCCGTCAAGGCCGGCCATGAGCATCGCGGCAAAGGCAAGGTAGCCGTTGGCGGACGGGTCGGGGAAGCGGACTTCTATCCTCTTTGCCTTGGGCGACGGCGAATACATGGGTATCCTTATCGAGGCAGACCTGTTACGGCTTGAATAGGCGAGGTTAATCGGCGCCTCGAAGCCGGGGACGAGCCTTCTATATGAGTTAGTTCCGGGGTTGCAAAAGGCGTTCAGCGCGCGCGCGTGCTTCAGGATGCCGCCGATGTAATACATGGCAAGCTGGCTCATGCCGCCGTATTCGTTGCCTGAGAAAAGGGGCTTTCCGCCCTTCCAGATGGACTGGTGAACGTGCATGCCGCTGCCGTTGTCGCCGAAGATGGGCTTGGGCATGAAGGTGGCCGTCTTTCTCCATCTCTTGGCGACGTTCTTGACGATATATTTAAACCACATGAGCTTGTCGCCCATCTTCAGGAGGCTGTCAAAGCGCATGTCTATTTCAGCCTGTCCGGCGGTGGCGACCTCGTGGTGCTGCCTTTCGATGGCTATGCCGACCTGCTCCATGATGAGGCACATCTCAGTCCTGATGTCCTCCTGCGTGTCAATGGGAGGGACAGGGAAGTAGCCTTCCTTGTGGCGCGGCTTGTAGCCCAGATTCGGGCATTCGTCGCGGCCCGTGTTCCAGATGCCCTCGACCGAATCTATGAAATAAAAACCCTCGTTCGCGCCCTGTCCGAAGCGGATGTCGTCGAATATGAAGAACTCCGGCTCCGGGCCGAAGTATGCCACGTCGCCGATGCCGGTTGATTTAAGATACGCCTCGGCCTTCTGCGCGATGTTCCTGGGGTCTCTGGAGTATGCCTCTTTGGTTATCGGGTCTACGATATTGCATATCAGCGAAAGCGTCGTTGTCTCGGAAAACGGGTCAATGACGGCGGTGGCCGGGTCGGGCATGACAAGCATGTCGCTGGCGTGAATGGGCTGCCAGCCGCGTATGCTGGAGCCGTCAAAGCCAAGCCCTGCTTCGAATATATCCTCTGAAAGTTCGCCTATCGGTATGGTGAAGTGCTGCCATATGCCGACAAAGTCGAGAAACTTGAGGTTGACCATCCTGGCGTTTTTTTCCTTTGCAAACTTCAAGACATCCTTAACAGTCATCTGAACGTCCTCCTTTTTCGGTTTCCCGGTTGCTTATTTTTTCCGCGTTTTAAAGTTAATAAAAAACCTTCATATGCCCGGCAGGCCGCTCAAAAAGCCTCAGCTATTAGGCGACGAGGAGCGAAGAATGTAGGCGTATTTTTGGATACGCCGTAATGATGAGCGACGAAGGCAACGACATAGATGAGGCTTTTTCAGCGGCCTGCTCTATATGGCCTCTTCGCCCTTCTCGCCAGTCCGTATCCTTACGACCTCGTCAACGGAAAGGACGAAGACCTTGCCGTCGCCTATCCTGCCGGTGCGCGCCGTGTTGACTATTGTCTCGACGACCCTTGCGACCATGTCGGCCTTCACGACTATCTCAAGCTTTATCTTCGGAAGGAAGTCAACGACGTATTCCGTGCCGCGGTAAAGCTCGGTGTGGCCCTTCTGTCTGCCGAACCCCTTTACCTCGGAGACGGTTATGCCCTTGATGCCGATTTCATTCAGGGCCTCTTTAACCTCGTCGAGCTTAAAGGGTTTTATTATCGCTTCTATCTTCTTCATGCAAAACCTCCCTGCACTTTTTAACCTGAATAAATAAGAACCTTCGCCGCGCTCATGGCAGATGCGGTTGTCATGTTAAAATCATATCCAACCGCATTTAATTTATACCAACTCCGCCTTGCTTACAACATTATTTTTCCATTGCCTCGTGAAAACTGAGAAAGGCAACATTATTTTATAAAAGCAAATTCCGTGCCGCGCCATTTTCATGTAAAACCAGCCGTTTTTCAATAAAAAGGCCGGTCAGGTGCTTAAAATTTATGCATCGCCACGGGCCTGTGCCTGCATTTTAAACATCCTTGTTTAATGTTAGAAACTATATTTCAACCCGGCCATTATACCGATGGAATCCCATCTCACCTCATTGAGCTTTGTTGAAGCAGAGGTTCCGTCAGCAAAATGAGTCGTGTCAACGCCGTTTGAGGCGCGGAACTTATGCATATGGATGTCGCCGTCCGCTGACCACGACTTTGAAAGGGCGTAGTCCGCGCCGCCGGTGGCGACGACGCCGTAGCCGCTTGCGGAGTGGTCAAAGCTGTTCGGGTGCTGGAAGTCCGTTCTCAGGTTCCAATCCGCCGACGCGCTGTAACCTATCGCATGATACTCAAGGCCGCCTTTAACGGTAAGCTTACCGCTTTTGTATGCCCCCTCCGCCCCTGCCCAAGGGCCGAACCAGCGCGCGGTGTAGGAACTATTAAGCCCGCCAAATGAGCCGGTGGCCGGTATGGTTTGAAATCCGTCGGTTATCCTGAGGTTCTGCTGATAGATGGCATAGCCTGCCATGGGTATGACTTCGATCGCGGCGCCCGTAAAAGAGCGCGTCAATTTGTAGCCCAAGCCGGCGGACGTGTCCCAGACAGAGCCGCTGTCGGCCCTGTTATTGGAACGGGAGAACTCCTGGGTCCTGCCGTTGCCGTTATAATCGGAATCCCGGTTCCTGCCCCTGAAGATGACGCCGTAGCCAAGAGAGCCCCTGAAGCGGAGGCCGTTATTCAAGTCGCTGCGGTAAACCGCCCTCATGTCGAATATGCCGATGTCTTTCCACGTCAGCTCGGAAAGGATGTCGGGATTCGTGCCGGAGCTGTTTCCTGCTATGTTCCACGAGAATTTGTCAACCCTGTAACCCGCGCCAACGCTTACGCTTTCCGTGTGAAGCTCATCGCTATGCGCCGAGCCTGCGCAGGCAAATGCAAAAATTGCAAAAACAACGGAAATGAAACAAATGGCCGCCGGATATCTACGCGCTTTGCCTGATGCCATATCTTGTCTCTGTTATCTCCTCTGATGAGCATATCGGGCATTTGCCGGGCGTCTTGAAACGCCCCCGTTTTTTAAATACAAAGCCGCACTTGAGACAGCCGGAAGGCTCCATGAAAAAAAGCTCGCCCTTGCCTGCCGACCTTGCGACGTGCGGCAGATGGTCGAGGACGTCCCTTTCCATTATGCCGAGGGCCTTTGATATCTCCTTTGCCGTAAGGGCATTGCCCCTGAGGAGTTCTGTGAGCCTGTGACGTACCGTGTCCGTGGCAGGCCGTATCTTCTCCATATCTTTTTAAAGGGGCTGAGCACCCTCAAGGGGTTCAATCTACAAACAAAAAGGCCGCAGCCCCTTCGGGGTTGCGGCCTTTTTTAAATATGGTCGGGGCGAGAGGATTCGAACCTCCGACCACTAGCACCCCATGCTAGTGCGCTACCAGGCTGCGCTACGCCCCGATGCAGACAGAGTATCATCCCATTAATCAGTTTTAAAGAAAAATCTTGATATCAGCCCCTGAGGGGGTTCAACGGCAAATCCCTGTTTTTCCCTGATGGAACCGGCAAGGCCTGTCAGGAGAGGATGTCCTTTATCAAGTTAAGCTCTTTTTTTATATCCTTCAAAATGACGCGGTATTTTTCCTCGGTAAAAGGGAAGTCAAGCTGTTTGGGAGTTTCAATCCTGAACTCCTTCATCTTCTTCCTGGCGCCTTCGAGCGTATACTTCTCTTTTTGCAGCAGCCTTTTTATTTCAATTATCAAAATAACGTCTTTTTTCGTGTAGACCCTCTGCCTCGATGCAGACTTCTTAGGGCTGATGATCTTGAACTCAGACTCCCAATATCTGAGGACATACGGCTTAACCTTGGTTATGCCGGCAACCTCGCCGATCTTGTAATAAAGTTTATCGGGTATCTGGGTCATCGGATTTTTTTTTAACGCCCGCAGTTTTTGCCGCCCAGCGCCACTTGCAAATGGCAGATTTGTTGCTAACGATGAACTTTCCGATTGCAAGTGGCGCCGGGGTTCAACGTTGTCCCTTGCCGCCTCGGCCAACGGCATAAGGAATAAAGAATAATAAGGTCAACATCTATGCCTTCGGCTGAGGCGTTGGCACCGCCTTTGACTGAGGCGTGTTTATCGCCTTTTTCAGGAGCTGGCTCGGCTTGAAGGTCATGACCCGCCTTTTTTCTATGGTTATTTCGCCGCCTGTCTGCGGATTCCTGCCCCTTCTTGCCCTTTTCTGACGCACGCTGAAGTTGCCGAATCCGGAGATCTTGACCTTGTCCCCTGTCTCAAGCGTCGTCTTTATGCATTCGAATATCTCTTCCACTACATGGGAGACGTCCTTTTTTGAAAAACCTACCTTCTCATAGAGCTTTTCGACAATATCCGCTTTGGTCATACCTTCCTCCTGAAAATAAATGCGTATGCGCCCCTGAGGGGGTTCCACCCCCTCAGGGATTCAGCCCTGACCTTATAACCGCATTGAACTTTTCCGCAAGGGTTTTACCGGCCTTTGCGTGGACATCCTCGACCTCTTCCTGCGTCAATGTCCCTTCAAGGCTCCTGTACCTGATGCGAATAGCCATGCTCCTCATGCCTTTTGGTATCTTGTCGCCACAGTATACATCAAACAATTCAACATTTTCAATAAGTTTCGTATCAAGATCAAGGATGGCATTGAGTATCTCGCCGTAAGGAGTGGCAACATTAACGATGAATGCGATATCCCTTGACGACTCAGGGAACTTTGCCAGAGGCGTATACTTCTTAATTCCTGATGAAACATCTATAAGCGCATCAACGTCAAGCTCAAAAAGAAAGGCCGGGCCTTTGAGATCGAAACGCGCGGCCATATCCGGATGCGTCTCACCAAACACGCCGCAGTGCTTGCCGCCCCCTGAGGGGGTTCGACCCCCTGAGGGGGTTCGACCTATCTTTACAGCGGCTGATTTACCGGGATGGAAAAGATGCGCGTAACCGCTATCCAGCCCTTGAAGGGGCTCAGCCCCATGAGGTGATTCAACGCCTATGCCCTCAAGGAGCGTCTCCACGACCCCTTTTACATCGTAAAAATCAAGCGGCTCCTTCGGTCCGTTCCACTGGACGCGCCGCCCGTACATGAGGCCCGATATCTTCCAATTTTCCAGCGGCAACTCCGAGCCTTTTCCTCCGGGCAAAAACACAGGCGCGAACTCGAAGATGCGCGCCTCTTCGTTCTTCTGAAAAAGGTTCTGCTGAAGGTTCGCAAGAAGGCTCGGAAGAAGGACCGCCCTCATCACGGACTGCTCCTCGCTGAGAGGGTTTATAAGCCTGACGCCGTCTCCGCCCTGCCCTCCGGCAAGGGCGAAAAGCGCGGGCGACACGAAGCTGTAATTTACAACCTCGGAAAATCCTATACCCGTGAGAATGCTGTTTATCTTTTTTCTTATCAGCGTGCGCCTGCCCAGACTCCCGCCTGTCATGCTCACAACAGGCATGGCAGCCGGTATCCTGTCGTACCCTGCAAGACGCGCCGCCTCTTCGATAAGGTCGGTCTCATTTCTTATGTCAAAGCGGTAGGACGGCGCCGTCACCTCCAGTCGCGGCGACCCCTGCGTATCAGACGAGCTTTCCTTTACAGCCATGCCGAGCGCCTTAAACATCTTGACAGCCCAGTCCTTTTCAATGGAAATGCCGAGAAGTCCGGCGGCCCTTTTAAGCCTGAATTGGATGACGGGGTTTTCAAACCTCTGCGGATAGAGGTCTATTGCTCCTTTTGCGACAGTCCCGCCGCAATAGTCCTTCATCATCGCCGCGGCCATGTCAAGCGCCCTTACCACGCCGTCAATATCAACGCCGCGCTCAAACCTGTAAGACGAGTCGCTTGAAAGACCGAGCCTTCTCGACTGCCTGCGGACCGTTGACGGGTCGAAAAACGCGCTCTCAAGCAGGATATTCGTCGTGCCGACCCCGACCGTCCCGTCCGACACCCCGCTCCCCTTGCCGCCCATCACACCGGCAACAGCCACGGGCGAGACACCGTCGGCAATGACAAGCATATCAGAAGAAAGCTGCCTTGTCTTATTGTCTATCGTTTCAATCTGCTCGCCGTCTTTGGCAAGCCTGACGATAATGCGCCTGTTGCTTATTTTATCAAGGTCAAAGGCGTGCAGCGGCTGGCCAAGCTCAAGCAGAACGTAATTTGTAATATCAACCGCGTTGTTTATAGAGCGGATGCCGGCGGCCTCAAGCCTCAGCCTTATGAACTCCTGCGAAGGCCCTATCTTCACGCCCTCAATGACCCTTACAGCGTAGCGGCCGCACGGCGCGCCGGGTTCGATGCTGACTGAAATACTTTTTTCCACCGGAGCGCCCGCATCAGCGACTTTTATTTCTTTTTCCGTAAAAGCCGCGCCTGTAAGCGCGGCAAGCTCCCTTGCAAGGCCTTTTATACTTAGGAGGTCCGCCCTGTTCGGCGTAATCGACACCTCAAGCATGGCGTCGTCAAGCCCCATTGCCTCGCGCAAATCAACGCCGAGGGGCGTGTCATTCGGCAATATCAAGATGCCCTCGGAGGTCTCTCTAAGCCCCAGCTCCTTTTCAGAGCACATCATGCCGCCTGATTCAACGCCGCGTATCTTTGACTTCTTTATCTTAAACCCGCCGGGCAGTTCAGCCCCCGGAAGGGCAAGCGCCACGCGGTCGCCGGCCTTCATGTTCGTAGCGCCGCAGACGATGGAAAAAACATCTTTGTCGGTCTTGACCTCGCAAAGGCTGAGCCTGTCGGCGTTCGGGTGCCTTTCGCGAGAGACTATCTCGGCCGTGACGACGCCCTTAATGCCGCCGCACGCCTCCGAGACGGCCTCGACCTCAGTGCCGCTCATGGTGAGCCTGTCTGCTGCCACCTTTGGAGAAGGCAGGTCTTTGACATATTCCTTTAGCCATTTATAGCTGAAAAGCATTAGCGTGACACCCTGTTTTTTCTGGAAATTTTATTACGACGGATATTGCCTGAGGTTACAATCTGCTTCCATTTTAAAATTGCCTCAAAAACCTCAGATCATTCTCGAAGAATAATCTCAGGTCGTCTATGCCGAATTTCAGCATGGCTATGCGCTCTATGCCGAGGCCGAAGGCAAAGCCGGAGAATTTTTCATAATCGTAGTTTACGGATTTGAACACGTTGGGGTGTATCATGCCCGCGCCGAGTATCTCAAGCCAGCCGCTGCCTTTGCAGACGCGGCAGCCCTTGCCGGAGCAGATGACGCACCGGATGTCCACCTCGGCGCTCGGTTCGGTGAATGGGAAAAAGCTCGGACGGAAGCGGACAGATGTCTTTTCACCGAAAAGCCTGTGAAGGAAATGTGTCAGGACGGCCTTGAGGTTGGCGAAGGTGACGCCTTCGTCCACCATGAAGCCCTCGACCTGATGGAACATCGGCGTGTGAGTTATGTCGGAGTCCCTGCGGTAGACCGTTCCCGGCGCTATGACCCTTAAGGGCGGGGCGGCCCGTTCCATGACGCGTATCTGAACGGGCGACGTGTGCGTGCGCAGCAGGACATCGCCGCTGACGTAGAAGGTATCCTGCATGTCGCGCGCGGGGTGGTCTTTGGGGATATTGAGCGCCTCGAAGTTGTAGCTGTCAAGCTCGACCTCCGGCCCTTCCGCGATGGTAAAGCCGAGGTTCAAAAATATCTCTTCGACCTCGGAGAGCACCTGCGTTACAGGATGGAGTTTTCCGGGATATACGCACCGCCCCGGAAGCGTGACGTCGACCCTTTCAGCGGAGAGCCTTTCGGCCATCTCCTTCTCGTCAAACCCGGACAGGCGAACGCCGACAGCGGCTTCAAGGGAGTTCTTGGCGTTATTAATCAGCTCCCCGGCGCCGCGTTTATCGTCGCCTGTCAGGCTGGCAAGCTCTTTTAAAAGGGAGCTCAGCTCGCCTTTTCTTCCGAGATACTTTGCCTTTACCTGAAGAGCGGCCTCCTTCGAGGCCGCGTTGCCGAGTTCAGAGAGAGCCTCTTTTAGAAGCCGGTCGAGTCTTTCACGCATACCGCCCAATCGCCTTTACACGCAGATTTAGGCTGCTGAAAAATCCCCCTGAGGGGGTTCAACCCCATCTGCTGTGTTGTCCCCCGCTTAAGGCCTGCGGGGACATGTTTTGAGCAACCGCCACAGAGATGAAACTCACGAGATTTTCTCAGCAACCTATTAACAGGGTGCAGACAGGCTGCTCAAAGCATGTCCCCGCAAGCTTTAAGCGGGGAAGCCTCAGATACAAGACCCCAATTGAAATAGGGGAGCGAGGAATGAGGCGTAGGCATCACTACGCCGTTCGTTCCGAACGACGAAGACAACGCAGTAGATGAGGCGCTTGAGGCAGCCTGTTAAGCCGCAAGCGCCGTCTTTGCCACTGACGCGGTCCTTGCAAACCCTGCCGGATCCTTAACGGCCATGTCTGCAAGCACCTTCCTGTCAAGTGCCACGTTGGCCTTGAGCAGACCGCTTATGAGCCTTGAATAGGTGATGCCGTTTATCCGCGCGGCCGCGTTTATCCTCGCGATCCACAGAGCCCTTATCTCGCGCTTCTTGGTCTTTCTGTGAATGAAGGCGTAAGCATTGGCCCGGTCAACCGCCTCCGCCGCTATGCGGTAGAGCGCGCCCCTGCCGGCCCTGAATCCCTTTGCGGCCTTTAATACCTTCTTTTTATTCTTTTTGGCGTTAACGCCACGTTTTACTCTCGGCATGACAAAAACCCCTTTCTGCTGTTGATAATTAACTGCTGACTGTTTACACCGCAAAGCCGTGACGGCCCCTGCCGTGCCTACCCCTTCCGCAAACCTTAAACCATTACCGGCGCTGCCCTTATTAACCTGCCGGCCTCTCAGCCGTAAGGAAGGAGCTTTTTTATCGCCGGCGCGTTTGCCTTGTCTACATATTCGGTCTTTCCAAGGGCCGTTTTGTTGGACTTGGATTTGCTCGTAAGGATGTGGCGCAGGCCCGCCTTTCTCCTTTTTATCTTTCCGCTTGCCGTGAGCTTTAATCTCTTGGCAACACCTTTGTGCGTCTTCATTTTCGGCATCGTCTTTCCTTCCTTTTCCGGGGGCTACCCCTCTTCAAGGGGCTGAACCCCTTCAAGGGGCTGCCCCCTCTGCTTGATTATCATTCCGGATATGAATTACCCGAAAGGGTATCTCTAATTAAAAATCGCGCCGGCCCCTGAAGTTTAACGGCCTTGCGCCGCAAGGTCCGCGCCTTTGAAACAACAGGCCGCCTTTATCCATATAATGACGCCCCGCGCTACTTCGCGGCGGCCGGGGCGACGACCATTATCATTGTGCGTCCTTCGAGCTTTGGAGCGTATTCGATGACCGACACGTCTTTTATCTCTTCAGCCACGCGCTTTAACATACCCATGCCAAGATTAGTATGGGTTATCTCGCGGCCTTTAAAAACTATGGTGACCTTTACCTTGTCGCCATCGCCAAGAAACTTCCTGATGTTCTTCAGCTTGAACTGGAAGTCATGCTCCTCGGTCTTGCTGCGGAGCTTGATTTCCTTTAAGTGGATGACGGTCTGTTTTTTCTTCGCGTCCTTCGCCTTCTTGCTGAGCTGATACTTATACTTTCCGTAATCCATTATGCGGCAGACCGGCGGGACCGCGGTTGCCGACACCTCTACGAGGTCGAGCCCGGATTCTTCGGCCTTCGCAAGGGCCTCGCCTGTGGCCATCACGCCAAGCTGATTGCCCTCGGCATCAACCACCCTGACCTGCGCGGCCCTTATCATCCTGTTTATTCGAACGGTATCTCTTGCTATAAAATTTCACCTCCTCCGGGTCTTGTGAGCTTTTCAACGCGCTTTATGAATTCATCAACCGTCACCGGCTCCATATTGCCCTTATCCTTCGAACGCGGGGCTATCTTTTCCTCTGCCTGTTCCTTGTCTCCGATGACGAGCATGTACGGGATTTTTTTCAACTCCGCTTCCCGTATCTTGTAACCAAGCTTTTCGTTCCTGTCGTCGAGCGCCGCCCTTATTCCGGCGGCCTTGAGCTGACGGAGCACCTTTGCGGCGTATTCGTTGTTCCTGTCCGTGACGGTCAGTATCACGGCCTGCTTTGGCGCGAGCCAGAACGGGAATGCCCCTGCATAGTGCTCGACAAGGCATCCGAAGAACCTCTCTAAAGAGCCCATGAGCGCGCGGTGCAGCATGATGGGACGCGCCTCGGCCCCCTGATCGTCGCGGTAGGTTACGTCGAACCTCTCCGGAAGGTTGAAGTCCACCTGCAAGGTAGAGCACTGCCACGCCCTGCCGATGACGTCTTTTATCTTTATGTCTATCTTAGGCCCGTAGAACACCCCTTCGCCGGGGTCTACGCTGAATCTGAGATTAAGGTTTGTCAGCGCGCCGCGCAGGGCCGCCTCGGCCTTTTCCCAATTATCGAGCGAGCCGACGTACTTTTCCGGCCTTGTGCTCAAATATATGTCAAAATCATTAAAACCGAAAGACTTTAAGATGTAAAGGGTAAAATTAAGCACCCCCGTTATCTCGGTCTCAAGCTGATCAGGGCGCATGAAGATATGCGCGTCGTCCTGGGTAAAGCCGCGCACCCTTAAAAGCCCGTGAAGAACGCCGCTTCTTTCATATCTGTATACCGTGCCAAGCTCGGCGTAGCGTATGGGAAGTTCGCGGTAGCTGCGCAGGCGGCTCTTGTATATCTGTATGTGAAAAGGGCAGTTCATGGGCTTTACGATGTATTCCTGCCCTTCCACCTCCATCGGGGAATAGAGGTTTTCCCTGTAAAAATCCCAGTGTCCGCTTGTCTTCCACAGGTTAAGCTGGGCGACGTGCGGGGTGAAGACTATGTCGTAGCCGTTCTTCGCGTGCTCCTTTTTCCAGAACTCTTCTATTATCATCCTGACGGCAGAGCCGTTGGGATGCCAGAGCACAAGGCCGGAGCCTATATCTTCGTTCGTTGAAAACAGGTCAAGCTCGCGACCGAGCTTCCTGTGGTCCCTTCTCTTTGCCTCCTCGACGCGGAAGAGATAGGCCTTCAGCTCGTCCTTTGAGGCAAAGGCGACGCCGTATATCCTCTGGAGCATCCTGTTCTTTTCAGACCCTCTCCAGTAAGCCCCTGCCGAGGTGGTGAGCTTAAAGGCCTTTATGAAGCGCGTTGACGGGATATGCGGCCCCCGGCAAAGGTCGGTAAAGCCGGACTGCCTGTAAACGGTTATCTCGCCGTCAGCCAGTTCGCTTATAAGCTCGGTCTTGTAGACCTCTCCCATATTCCCGAAAAGATCAAGGGCTTCTTTTTTGGAGATGGTCTCCCTTATGAACGGAAAGTCCCCCTTGATTATCTCGCTCATCTTCGCTTCTATCTTCTCAAGGTCTTCCGGGGTGAAGGGCTTTTCCGTGTCAAAGTCGTAATAAAAGCCGTCTTCTATCGCAGGGCCTATGGCAATCTTCACGTTAGGGTAGAGGGACTTTACCGCCTCGGCCATTACGTGGGCCGCTCCGTGGCGGCAGACCTCGGCGCCTTCTTTGGAATCCAGCGTCACCGGAAGAAGCCTTATCGAATCGGACGCGCCAGTGATAATGCCCTTCAAGTCCTTTATCTCACCGTTCACATTTACGGCAACGGCGTTCTTCAGCAGCTCTTTATTGTGGCCCTTTATCGCGTCAAGAAATGTCGTGCCTTCGCTTACAACGGCCTCGGTATTATCAGGAAAGATTATTTTTGGCATAGCTGTTTCGCAATGTCTTTTTATTAAAGTTTTTTGGCCGCCTGCGGCGGGGCAAAGCTAAATGGTTGTATTAAGGCTTTAGCCGTGCGCAGCACCTTTTTTTCAAAAAAGGTAAGCAACAAATCACAAAAGGCATCATCCGCCTGTTATTTAACAGGAGCGGTAGATACCTTTTATGGCGCTGAAACGCCGACGTTGAAGGGGGCTGAGCCCCTTCAAAGGGTTAAGCCCCTTCAACCGGCAGACATTTAAGTCCGGGGGTTGAACCCCCTGAGGGGGCTCAGCCCCTTCAAATGGTAGGCACGGGCGGTTTCGAACCGCCGACCTCTACAGTGTCAATGTAGCGCTCTACCCCTGAGCTACGCGCCTGAAGAATGCACACCTGCCTTCAACCAACTATAAATCCGTTTTCAGGGATTTCAGGTGAATACGCAGATGGGAAAAAAGCAAATGGGATTTTATCATAAAAGGCGGCAGTGTCAAGGGAATTCTTCAAGGATATCGGGATTTTAATACAACGTTTTCGGCGCAAGGAAGGAATGAAGCGGTAAGACGGCCCTAAAGGGCCGTCTTACCTTTTTAATGCGGTCTGTGGAGGGAGAGGAAACGGGGTGAATGCAAAAAGAGGCAGGGTTTTGTTACGAAAGACCTACTGCGGCCAGAGTAACCGCGAGAACACTGAGATTTGCAATTAGAATGACCGCTACGACTACAAGATTTGCAAATCCGCCCAACAGTTCGTATAATGCCCATGTCTTTTCCATTTTTATGTGTCTCCTTTTGATTACGGTTACGGGCATCAGCCCTTTGTATTTTTAAGCAGCCTGTTAATTCGTTTATGGCCTTATCATACTAAAACCCGTATTAGAGGATTATTAGAAGCCGGGTTTTTTCACACCATGCCGGAGGCCGATAAAACCAGCGTCGCTACGACGCAACTTGCAAGAATCGCAAGAACACCGTATATGAGTTTTGTCTTCATTTTAATCGTCTCCTTTTTTAACTGCCCGCCGTAAGCCCCGGCAGCCGTTGTTTATGGTTTCAGTATATAAAAACCGTGATTAAAGGATAATTAAAATGAACAAAGTCCGTGACGGAGTCCGCAGATTTTTAAAAGGCTTCATCCTTCTTGCGGCGTTTGCCGTTGCCGGCTGCGGGGATAAAGGCCATGACGCGCCAAAGGGGGTTGAACCCCTTCAAGCCGTTTTCCCGAAGGTGCTCGCCGCCGGCAACCCAGCCGTTGACTTCCAATCAAAGGAAATGGACGGCACTCCGGTGCGCCTGTCCGCCTTCAGGGGCAAGGCCGTCATACTCTTTTTCTGGAGAATGAACTGTCCGGAATGCAAGGCATCCATGCCGTCGCTCGACGCGCTCGGCAAAAAATTCAAGGGGTTGAACCCCCTCAGGGGGCTTGTGATCATCGCGCTGAACGAGGACTCCATGCACAGCGCCGCGGTGGAGGAGGTGCAGGCATTCCTTCAAAATGGAAAGTTTTCCTTTAAGAACATCCGCGAGGAGGACGGCTACGTTGCGGAGGCATACAGCGTCTTCAAGGCCCCTCAGGCATTCGTGATAGGCAGAGACGGCGTCATCGCCGCCGTAAAGGAGGGCCGGACAGACTGGATGAGCGCGGAAAACGTCGGGATGATGGAACTCCTGCTGAAAAAATAACGGCCTGCCCGTAAAAAACAGGCCGGGTCTCAATATCAGCGGCCCTTTCTCGCACGCGTCAACCCATCCGCGCTCAACGTTCAGCGGCGCGAAACCCCCGCTTCAGACATGCGAGGGCAGGCTTCAGTTTCGCTGATTGTTAGTGCAGAGCGAACCTTCAGGGCCGCCATTATTCGGCGAGACGGAAGCCTCGCGCCGCATTTCTTATACGGAAGTCAACGATTCAGATATTTCTCGGCTTGCACTGCGCCCATATCATGCGCTTTTTTGAAGTTAATAGCCGCAAGCTCTCTGTCCCCAAGCCCGACGTAAGCCAGGCCGAGGTTCAGGTATGCCATGCCATGGTCCGGCGCAAGTTCAATAGATTTTTTGATATCCTCAGCCGCTTTTCCGTATTCTCCGCCATTAAGGTATGTGACGCCCCTGTCATGGTATGAAGCCGCGTCCTTTGGGTTCAGCTCTATCGCCCTGTTAAAATCCCGGACGGCCTTTTCCCTTTCGCCGGATTGCCCGTATGCCCGCCCACGGGCAGTATAGGCATCGCCGTAATCCGGATAAATCCCTATCGCGATATCAAAATCCATAATCGCTCTTTTAAAATCCCCCATTTTCAGATACTCTCTCCCCCTGCTTAAATGTATTACGGGAATGCTGTCCGGAAATATCTCGATAGTCCGGCTCCAAAGGCTCAAGGTGTCTTTCCATACGCGTATCTGCCTGACCGTCAATGCCGAAAGGACAATCAGCACGGCTGCCGCAGCCGCGAAACAAAATGCCCTTGCCTGTTTTTTGTGCATGACCGCGAGATATCCGGCCCCAACCCCGGCCAGCATAAAAGGCCCAAGGCTTGGCAGATAGGCATACCTGTCCGCGGCGGCCTGTCCTCCTACCTGCACTATCCCTGACACTGGGATAAGCGTGATTATATAATAGAGCCACGCCGCCAGAAAAACCTTATGCCTTTTGGCCGTAACGATACACAGGATGGTGACAACCGCCAAAAGCGCTAAAGACCCTGCGTATTCATAATTAAGAAAATCTTTAACGGACGGGTCCGGATTGTAGTCGTACGGATAGTAAGGGGACAGGCCGAGCGGCACGATCATCTTGTAGAGATAAAAGACAAAAGCCCTGAAAGCGATGAATATGCGTAATAAGACGGGAACATTCGCAAGCGGTATCAACGCATTTTTCTGCGCCCATACAGTAAGGAAAGAGGCGATTGCGGCCAAGATGAAGAAAGGTGTTTTTTCGGTAATGAGCCTGTATATCCCTTTAATGCCCGCTTTTACATCGGGTCTTTCAAGGGGATAAAAATCAAGCACGAGCAGGACCGCCGGCAGCGTTATCGCCATGGGCTTGCTTAAGAGGGCGAGGATGAAGAAAAACAGCGCGCCGCCATAATATGCGCCCTTTTTAGCAGAACCGGCGGCGGCATACCTGAGGTAAGCCAGAATGGTCAAGATAAAAAAGAAGGCGCTTAAAACGTCTTTTCTTTCAGACACCCATGCGACGGATTCGACGTGCAACGGATGGAGGCCGAAAAGCAGCGCGGCAACAAGCCCGGCGGCAAGCTCGAAAAGTCCGGCAGACCCTTCCATCCGCCTGCCGCCCGCCCGCGCGAGCTCAAAGGTCAGAATAAACACCAGGGCTGTATTTACGGCATGAAAAAGTATATTTACAAAATGGTAGCCCCAGGGGTCCAGTCCCCATATCGCGTAGTCTACGGCGTAGGACAGGATTGTCAGCGGATGCCAGTTGCCGTTTACGGGCGTTGTAAAAATGTAATTGAAAAAAGCTGAGTTGATGGATTGTATGGCGGCGTTTTCATAGACATACGCCGGGTCATCCCATCCGACGAACCCGTTCCAAAGAGCGGGGATGTATACGATAAACGTAATCAACGCGGATAAAACCGCCGCGCATAGTGTGGCTTTTTTACTGACAGGAAAGCCGATGACGCTGTCTTTGTCTGATAATGGCATTTTCATTAACTCGCAATGCGGCATGCGCTGCGGGGCAAGTGAACTGTCTTTTTACGCATCACACATAAGGGCTTCAATGGGTTGCCCCCTTCCAGCGCAAGAAGGGGCTCAGCCCCTCTACATCCCCTTCACCTCCGGCATCTTCAGGGCTTTATTTCTGTAACTCAGGTTCATGCCGATACGGTAGACCAGGCCGCGGCGGCTTCGAAGGCAGCGCTTCAGAATGTTCTTTGTTTTATAGGTCTCGCGGAATATCCAGAAGTAGCCCCTCTGGAGCTCCTCTGCCGTCATGCCTTTGGGCTGGAAAACGACCTCGCCGGTATGGTACTTCGCCCAATCATGGTCTGTTATGCGGCCTTCTTTTTCAAGGGTGCGGTAGGTGACGGTGCCGGGCAGCGGCGTGAGGATGTGAAACTGCGCGGCGTCTATGTTGTTTTCCATTATAAAATCAAAGGTGCTCTTGAATACGGTTTTGTCGTCGTCGTCGAGGCCGAAGACGAAACTGCCGACGATGTTTATCCCTGCGCCGTGTATCTTCTTAATCGCCTCTTTGTAACCCTTTGCGGAGTTCCAGCCCTTATGCATCTGGTCAAGGTTCTTCTGCGATAACGATTCTATGCCTATGAAGGCGTACCTGCCGCCGCTTTCGTAGTAGAGCCGCAAAAGCTCCGGGTCTTTCGCCATTGTGATGGACGCCTGAGAACCCCAGATGCGCTTCATGGGCTTTAGCCTCTCGAAAAGCTCCTTGGCGTAATTCGCCCTTCCGACGATATTGTCGTCAACAAAGAAAAAATGGTTTGTGTCAAAGGTCTCGATGTCGGCGATTACATCGTCAATCGGCCTTACCCTGAACTCATTTCCGAAAAAAGCCGTCACCGCGCAGTAGTCGCAGTTAAAGGGGCATCCCCTCGTGGCCTGCAGGGTGTTAAAGCCGGACAGATACATCTTTCTGTCAACAAGCTCTCTTCTTGGATGGGGCATGCCCTTCATATCGCAGAGCCTTTCGGCCTTGTATCTATCCTTCAGCGCGCCGCGCTTAAAATCACTGAGCAACCCCTCCCAGACGAGCTCCGCCTCGCCTATGACTACGCAGTCGGCGTGCTTTAACGCCTCGTCCGGCATGGCAGACACATGCACGCCGCCCATGACGACCTTGACGCCTTTTCTCCTGAAGTTGTCAGCTATCTCATAGGCGCCGGGCATCTCGGCGGTGAAGCCGGTTATGCCCACGAGATCGGCCTTTGCGTTGTAATCAACGGGCCTTGCCCTCGCGTCAAGTATCTCGACCTCCCAGTCCTTCGGCGTTAGCGCGGCAATGGTCGGCAGGTTAAGCCGCATGAAACCGGCCTTGCCGCTTTTTGAGAGCTTGCCCCAGTAGCCGCGGTCATTTCTGGGCAGTATCAGAAGAAGTTTCATTAAAACGCCTTTATGTTGATGAGCTTTTGGTATGCAGACGAGAAACGAAGACAATCATGCCCCCGCAGGCTTTAAGCGGGAAGTTGTTGATGGAGCGCTTGAGGCAGCCTGTCAGAGTACCTTAACATAAACATCCCCATCGTCCCATTCTATCTTTGTTGCTCTCTTGCCTTCAAGAACGACCCTTCCGGCAGTTGATTTAACAGGCGCGTTCTCTTTTCCGCCGCCGCGATTCCACTTTACATGAACATATATGTTTTTGCCTTCCGTATTCGCGGGCAGGAACAGCCCGATACTGGTCTCCGTAACTCCGTTCTTGTGAATGAAGCAATAGACGAACCTGTCGTCAACCTGTGTGATGACGTAATGATGTTTTTCTTTTTTTGACAGCCAGGCGCCGCTGATGTCAGGGAACTTCATATCCATAAATTTCACATCAAGACCGCCCCGCAAGCCGCCGCACCTCTTCGGCGGCCTCGCTTACCTTGACGAGCTTGACCTCGGCGTGCTTTCTCTCCTTTATCTCGACCATGCCTTCCTTTAAATTCCTCTCTCCGACGGCAACCCGGACGGGTATGCCGATAAGGTCGGCGTCCTTGAACTTCACCCCGGCCCTTTCGTCCCTGTCGTCAAGGAGGCAGTCGATGCCGGCGTCATTAAGAGCCGAGTAGAGGGCCTCGGCGGCCTTAACCGTGCCTTCATCCTTCACGTTCACAGGGACGACCTCGCAGGCGAACGGGGAAAGCGGTTTTGGCCAGATGATGCCGGACTCGTCGTGGTTCTGCTCTATGGACGCCGCGGCAGTCCTGCCGATGCCGATGCCGTAACAGCCCATGACAATGGGCCTTGACTTTCCCTGCTCGTCAAGGAAGGTCGCGCCCATCTTCTCGCTGTACTTCGTGCCTAGCTTGAAGATGTGTCCGACCTCTATACCCCTCTTGATGCGCAGCGTCCCTGAGCACCTTGGGCAGACGTCGCCGTCCCTGACCACGCGCAGATCGGCGTAGTCCGCCTTAAAGTCGCGCTCCGCGCATACATTCACGAAGTGCGTATCTGATTCATTGGCGCCCGTGACCGCGCCTGACATCCCGCGCACGCTGAAGTCGGCGTATATCTTCACATCAAGGCCGATGGGCCCGGCAAAACCGGACGGCGCCTTCGTCGCCTCTCTCACTTTTTGTTCGCCGGCAAGCCGCGCAAAGGCCAGGTCAAGCTCCCTTTTGAGCTTGAATTCGTTAAGTTCATGGTCTCCGCGCACAAGCGCGGCGACAATGCCCTTGTCAGTTTCGTAGATGAGCGTCTTGATGAACCTCGCGGGCGTTACCTTTAAAAACGCGCTTACGTCTTCAACGCTCTTTTTACCGGGCGTCCTCACCGCCTCGACGGCCTTTAGATCAGACGGGATAGCCGCCTTTTTCTCCGGCTGGCGCGTCTGGGCCCTCTCGGTGTTGGCCGCGTAGTCGCATGAGTTGCATGTTGCGATGGCGTCCTCGCCCGTTTCGGCAAGCACCATGAACTCATGCGAGAACCTGCCGCCTATCGTCCCTGTCTCGGCCTCGACCGCGCGAAAGGACAGGCCGCACCTGTCGAATATCCTTGAATAGGCGTCGTACATGTTGCGGTATTCCTTCTCCGCGCTGTCGTCGTCCGCGTGAAAGGAATAGGCGTCCTTCATTATGAATTCCCTGCCGCGCATAAGGCCGAAGCGCGGACGGATTTCATCCCTGAACTTCGTCTGTATCTGGTAAATGTTCTTCGGCAGGTCGCGATATGAGCGCAATGTGCCCCTTACCATGTCGGTTATAATCTCTTCATGCGTCGGGCCGAGGCAGAACTCCCTGCCGTGGCGGTCCTGAAGCCTCAAAAGCTCCTTGCCGTATTCCTCCCACCTGCCGCTTTCCTTCCATAATTCGGCGGGAAGAACAAGCGGCATCATGACCTCCTGGCCCCCTGCCCTGTTCATCTCCGAACGGACTATGCCTTCGACCTTTTGTATGACGCGAAGCCCGAGCGGCAGAAGGTTGTAAATGCCGGCGGCGACCTTTCTTATCATTCCGGCCCTGATCATCAAACGATGGCTTATAACCTCGGCGTCAGCCGGCGCCTCGCGCAAAGTCGGCAGCAGCATCCTTGAAAAACGCATGGTGTCCCCTGTTTTTTAACTGAATCTTTGAGCGGGATTTAACGGCAATCGCTTCTTACGGCATTCCCCTTCCGATGTTACGGGGCATGGGAACGATAAACGGTGAAAAACATTATTGTAAAATCCCCTTGAAGGGGTTCAACCCCCTCAGTCCCACTTTTACAAAGGAAGTATTTTTATCCCTCCCCAGCACCACTTTCCGTTACCGGCATATGTATCTGATAGAAATGTTAGCGCCGGAAAGTGGTGCTGGGGAGGGTAGGGAGGATTTGATGTTTCAATGTGTCCCAACACCGAGACCGGATCAATCAAAAAGGCTGGCTTATCCTACATGTTCTGCTCAAAGACCTCTATCTTCGTCTTTGCCCTCAGCTCGGCAAGCCACTTCTTCAAAGCCTCCTGCTGTTTTTGCGCGATGAGGCGCGCCCTGATATCTTCTTTCCTTGACACGAGGCCGTTCTCGTCGGCATCCTGAGTGTCTTTGAGCTTGAGGATGTAGTATTTATTATTGCGCAGCACGAGCTCCGGATAGTTCGGCGCGTCCTTTTTCAGGTCAAATATCTTTTCAGCCTCGCCGATGCCCGCGCCTATCTTCGGGATGACGCCGTCGCCGCGCTTGAAAAAACCGGTCTCCGAGACGGCATACTTCTCGTTTTTGGCGATAGCCCTGATATCTTCCCCGCCCCTTATCCTCGTCAATATCCCCTCGGCCCCTGTCCTGGCCTCCGCGAGGGATTTTTCCAGCAGCATCCTCTCCTTCACCTTGCCGGCGACGTCTTTGTAGCCTAGCACGCTGGAATCCTCTCTCTGTAGGGCCTTGAATACATATACGCCCTTGTCGGTCTCAACCGGGCCGCTGACGCCGCCGTCCTTGAGCAGGAACAGGGCTTCCCTGAGCTTGACGTCCTTTGCCAGTTCCCCTCCGATGCCGGTCTCGGTGACAAGGCCGGTCGTGCCGGTGCGCGCGCCCTTCACCTTTGACGCCGCCTTTTTAAGGGCCGCAACGTCTTTAGCCTCTTTAAAAGCGCCGTCAAACTCTCTGGCCGAATCTCTGGCAAGGCTCCACGCCTTTTGCTTTGCGAGCATCTTTCTTATCATGGGCTCGACCTCTTTCACCGGCAGCCGCCTTGACTCCTGCCTGTCTTGGACAAGTATTATGTGATAACCGAATTCGGTCTGGACAAGCCCGCTCATATCGCCCTTTTTCATCCCAAGGGCCGCGTCTTCAAAGGGCTTTACCATCATGCCCTTTGAGAACCAGCCCAGGTCTCCGCCGTGCGAGCCTGAGCCCTTGTCGTCGGAATATTTTTTGGCAAGCTCGGCGAACTTCTCTCCCTTTTTAAGCCGGGCAAGCATCTCGCCCGCCTTGTCCGCGGCGGCCTTTTTGGCCTTTGCAAGGTCCTTTTCATTTTCATCCGGCTTTATAAGGATATGCCGCGCCTTGACCCTCGGCGGCAGTTCAAACCTTTTCTCGTTCTTTGCGTAATAATCCTTTATTTCGTCCTCGGTCACCTTTACATGCTTTGCAAGCTCTTCAAAACCGGCGTATGAGTAAAATGCGTTTACCCTTGCCGGCGTCAGAAAATCCGAAGAATTCTTCTGAAGAAATGCCTTTGCCTCGTCGTCCGTAACCTTCACGGCGGATGCGAAGCGCGACGGAGGAACTTCGATATATTCAAGGTTTATCTTGCGCATCTCCATCAGATACGCGTCCCTTACCTCGTCGTCCGCAACCTTGACGCCCTCGGCGACCTTGCCCTGAATCTTAGTCGCGGCAATCTCGTCCTTTATGGACTTTTCGAATTCGGCGGCGTTCAGGCGATTTTCCTTTAAAGTCCTCTGGTACAGGTCATTGTCAAACACCCCGTTTTGCTGAAATACCTGCATGGCGGCTACGGCGCCCTGCACATCCTTGTCGCTGATTAAGATGCCCTGCCTGTCGGCCTCCTGCACCGCGAGCGCCCTGTTTATAAGGCCGTCAAGCGTCCTTTTCTTCAGGTCAAGCTTTTTCAGCATCTCGTCGTTTAACTGGCCCTTGAAGATGTTCCGGAAGTATTCCGTTTGCCGGCGCAGTACGTTCTCGTAATCCTTCGCGGATATCCTTTCCCCGCCGACAACGGCCACCAGGCCCTGTCGGCCCCCCTCTTTATCGCCGCTGCCTCCGCCCCAGAATATAAAAACGAGTATAATTATGCCCAGCGCGATGAGGACATAGACCGAACTGCTTCTTTTTCTTATATACTCAAGCATTAAATCCCTCCATTGTCTCCCTGCGGCATTGCCGCCAGGGCTGTTTTTTCCGAAATAATAAGACATCATAAATAATTTTCTTTTTAAATTCAACTTATTTGTGGAATTTTCCTCTTGCCAATGCTTTTGCTTTTCTGATATTATTTTAAGATTAAGTAAAATCGTAAACTGCGGGAAAAGAGGTAGAAATGCTGAATTATATACTTGGACTTTTTTCAAACGACCTTGCCATCGACCTGGGAACGGCAAGCACGCTCATATACGTCAAGGGCAAAGGCATCATCAGCAACGAGCCGTCCGTCGTGGCGGTCAAGAAAGACGGGCGCGGCAAAAGGGTGCTGGCCGTCGGCAAAGAAGCAAAGGCGATGCTCGGCAGGACGCCGGGCAACATCACCGCGATAAGGCCGCTCAAAGACGGCGTTATCGCGGACTTCGAAGTCGCCGAGGAGATGCTTAAATATTTTATCGCAAAGGTGCATAACCGCCGTTTGCTCGTGCGCCCGCGCATAGTCATAGGCGTGCCGTCCGGCATAACGCAGGTTGAAAAAAGGGCGGTTAAAGAGTCGGCCTATTCCGCCGGAGCGGCGGAGGTTTATCTTATAGAGGAACCGATGGCCGCGGCCATCGGCGCGGGCCTGCCCATCACGTAGCCTGCGGCCAACATGATAGTCGACATCGGCGGCGGCACGACGGAGATAGCCGTCATCTCCCTTTCCGGCATCGTGCAGGCCAAATCCGTCCGCATAGGCGGCGACAAACTCGACGAGGTCATAATCCAGTACATCAAGAGAAAACACAACCTGTCCATCGGCACCGGCGTGGCCGAGGTCATAAAAATGACGCTGGGTCTGCCCATAGAGGGCGCAGAAGCCCCGAAGTTCGAGATAAAAGGCTCAAACCTCATAACCGGCATCCCCGCGACCCTTACAATAGACCCGCACGAAATACGCGAGGCCCTGAACGAGCCAATAAGCTTGCTTATAGAAGCCATCAAGCACGTCCTTGAGACCACTCCGCCGGAATTATCCGCCGACCTTGTGGATAAGGGCATAGTGCTTGCCGGGGGCGGGGCGCTCCTGAAAAACCTCGACATCCTGTTACGGGAAGAAACGCACCTGCCGGTGATTATCGCCGATGACCCCCTTACCTGCGTCGTCAGGGGCGCGGGCAAGGTTTTGGACGAGATAAAGCTGCTGAGAGAGGTCACAATACAGAGCTGACAGGCCAATAAACAATCGTCAGGCTTCGCCCCATCGCTCTTGTGTTCATTGATTATTGATTCATACGGTGCTTGCCATGTCCGCTTTTCTTAAAAGACATCAGATAGTAATCGTCTCCGTCTTCCTTGTCCTCGTATCCTTGCACCTCGCGCTCACGGACAAAAAGGAGGCCGCGCGGGGAGTCCTCATAAAGGAGATCCTCAGCGCGGCGGTCTCTCCCCTTCAAAGGGGCGTGCTCACGATATACAACTCCGGCGCATCTCTGATAGACGACTACGTCTACGTCATCGGAGTTAAAGATGAAAACGACGCGCTCAAGGAAACGGTCGTGCGGCTCGGCGAGGAAAACAACAGGCTCAGGGAGGAGATACTCTTTAACGCCCGCCTAAAAGAGATGCTGCCATACGCCGACGCCGCGCCGTTTCAAGCCGCCGCCGCGCGCATTACAGCCTTCAGCATTGACGGCTGGACAAGGACCATCGTGATAAACATGGGAAGCGCCAACGGCATTAAAAAGGACATGGCCGTAATAACGCCGGCGGGCATCGTGGGCAGGGTCATGGAGACGGGCAGAGGCGCGTCACGCGTGCTTCTCAGCACCGACCCGAGGAGCAACGTTGACATAATCGTCCAGAGGACGCGCATCAAGGGCGTAGTGGAAGGCAGCGGAGGCGCCTCGCTTTACCTGAAATACATCAGACAGCTTGAAGACGTCCATGTGGGCGACGAGATCGTCACGTCCGGCCTGTCGGGCATCTACCCCAAAGGCCTCATGGTGGGCACGGTGGCTAAAATAGAAAAAGGCGCCGACAACTTCTTCAACGTCATCGAGGTCAAGCCCTCCGTGGACATAGGCAGACGGCTCGAAGAGGTGCTGGTGGTCACGGATACCGGCGATGCGGGTGAAGAATAAAATAACACTGCCGTGATGCGCCGCGCGTTATGCGCAGACGACCTCTTCCTTATCTCCTCCCCCTTGATGGGGGAGGGTAGGGTGGGGGTGAAAAAAGCCCCTTGAAGGGGTTCAACCCCCTCACCCTACCCTCTCCCGCGAGGGGAGAGGAGAAAAAAAGATTTAAAAATTACCTAATATGGCACAGTCTAACATACAATGGCAGAGCCTGCCCCCGCATGTCTGAAGCGGGGGGTGGGGGCAGTCCTTTCACGCATCACGGTCTTTATGCGCCACATTTAACCGCAGTTCAGGCAGTAAAATGAAAGAAATTCTCATATTCCCGCCCATCGTAATACTCTATCTGACGTTAAAGACGACCCTGTTCATCTCCGTCCCTCTGCCGGACGTCACGCTCCTTATCGTATTCTACATGGGTTTCAGGAGGCCTTCCGCCGAAGGGGCCGTCATGTCGTTTGCGCTGGGTTTCCTTGAAGACGCGCTGACAGGAGGGATATTCGGCATTACCTCCTTTTCCCTCGTATCCATATTCCTGATGGTGCATATCGTCTCCGGGAAGGTCGAATTCTCGACGCCGCTGCCGAGGGCCGGCTCCGCCGCCGTTTTATCGCTCGTCAAGTGGCTCCTCGGATACGCGGCGCTGCGCTTGTCCGGAGTAAGCATTCCATTTACCGGCAAGGCGGCATTGCAGATTATCGCAACCGGCGCCCTGGCGCCGGTTGCGATAACCCTCCTGCTGCGCCTGTCGGCTTACCTGAGCCCCCGGACGTTTGAAAGAGGTGAATAGCCTTTGAGCGAATACTTCAAGGATAAGGAAACATCCGCGCTCAAAAACAGGGCGGTCTATGTCGGCATATTCGTCGCCGTGGTATTCTTCACGCTGGCCGTGCGTCTGTGGTTTCTGCAGATAAAAGAGGGCGAATACTACGCTGAGCTTGCAAAGAGCAACCGCATCCGCACCGTCAAATCCCCCGCGCCGCGCGGGATGATATACGACCGCGTCGGCGTTAAACTCGTTGACAACCGCCCCGGCTTTGACCTCTACCTAGTCCCTGAGGACGTCTTGGACTGGGTAAAGACAAAGGAACAGATCAACGACATCCTCGACGTAGAGCCGGAGGCCGTCCAGGAAAAACTCGACCAGGCCGAGGACAGGCCGCCATTCCAGGCCATAAAGCTAAAAGAAGACCTCTCGTGGGAGGAGACGGTCAGGATAGAAAGCTCCAAATTCGAGATGCCCGGCGTTATCCTTGAGGTCAGCCCCAAGAGGAATTACATCTTCGGCGAAGCGTTCTCGCACCTCATAGGCTATCTCGGCGAGATAAACGAAAAAGAGACAAAGGAATTCAAGAACGACAAAAACTACGCCCCCGGCGACCTCATCGGCAAGTACGGCATGGAAAAATCATTTGAGCCGGACTTGAAGGGCGTGGACGGCGCGAAGGAGATAGAAGTCGACGCGCTGGGCAGGAAGATAAAACTCGCGAACTGGACGCCGCCGTACCCGGGCAACGACATAAAGCTCACCATAGACATCAAGGCGCAGATGGCCGCGTGGGCCGCGATGGACGGCAAGGCAGGGGCCGTGGTGGCCATGGAGCCGCAGACGGGCAGGATACTGGCCATCGTGAGCGCGCCCGCGTTCGACCCGAACGCGCTCTCAAGCGGCATCTCCGCCGAGGACTGGAACGACCTTATCGAAAACCCTCTGAACATCTTCAACAACAGGCCCATACAGGGGCTCTACCCTCCGGCGTCGACCTTCAAGCCCGTACACGCGGCGGCGGCCCTTGAGGAGAAGGTGATTACGCCGAAAACAATGATATACTCCGGCCCGTCCTTCCGATTCGCCAACCGCGACTACCGCGACTGGCAGGAGAAGGGACACGGTATCATCAACGTCCACAGGGCAATAGTCGAATCTTCAGACACCTTTTTCTATCAGGTGGGACTCAAGCTCGGCGTTGACAGGCTTGCCGTTTACTCAAAGAGCTTCGGCTTCGGCCGGAAGACCGGCATACAGCTTCCAAATGAAAAGCCCGGCGTCGTGCCGTCGACCGCGTGGAAAAGGGCCGCGCTGAAGACGCGCTGGTATGACGGCGAGACTATCTCGGCTTCGGTCGGACAGGGCTATATGCTGGCAACGCCGCTGCAGCTCGCGTCGGCCTATGCCGCCATAGCCTCCGGCGGCACGATCTACGCGCCGCAGCTCGTCGAAGAGATAAGGTCCCCGATGGGGACGCTCTTGAAACAGTTCGTCCCGCGGCAAACGGGCAGACTGGCCATATCCGAAGAGACCCTCGGCGAGGTAAAGGACGCCCTGGAAGGCGTTGTCAATGAAGACGGCGGCACCGCGCGCTTTCTGAGCTATGCAAATCTGAAGATAGCCGGCAAGACAGGCACGGCGCAGGTGACCAAGCTCATCAAGCGGGAAAGGAACGTCTTGAAGATACCTTACGAATACCGCGACCACGCGTGGTTCGCGGGCTACGCGCCGTATGACGATCCGAAGATAGCGGTGGCCGTAATAGTCGAGCACGGCGGCTTCGGCGCGAGTTCCGCGGCGCCGGTCGCCAGAGATATCTTCAAGGCATTCCTCGGCGCGGACGACAAAGACGCCGGCCAAAAACCCGGACTGACGCCGGACAGGGACATTTTACAGACACGGGAACCCCCCACCCTACCCTCCCCAGCGAGGGGGGTTGAACCCCTTCAAGGGGAGGAGAAATGGAAGGAGTCATCTGAAACAAAAAAACCGCCGGAAAAACCGGAAGAAAACGGAGACGGGATAAGTGATTGACAGACGGTCATTCGTGCATTTCGACTGGGTAACTTTTTTCGTGACCATAGCGCTCACGCTCATCGGGCTTGCCAGCGTCTACAGCGCCATCCACGCGCGCTCGCCATCCATCTCCTACAAGGAGATATACTGGATAGTCATCGGACTTGCGCTGCTCATGGCCGCCGTCATTATGAATTACACCCTCCTTGAGAGGTTTGCCTACTTCATATACGGCGCGTCCCTCCTCCTCCTTGTAATGGTCTTTGCCGTCGGCCACTCCGCCGCCGGAGCGAAAAGATGGCTGCACCTCGGATTTTTCACAGTCCAGCCGTCAGAGATGGCAAAGCTCGCCCTCGTCGTCACGCTGGCAAAATACTTCAGTTCAAAGGCAACCCCGCACGGAGGGCTTTCGCTTAAAGACCTTATCGTCCCCGGCCTCATCATGCTCGCGCCTTTCGCCCTTGTCGCCAAGCAGCCGGACCTCGGCACGGCAATAATCCTATGGATGATATTCTGGTCAATGGCGCTCGTCGTGAAGATACGGGTGAAGGTGCTTGCCGGCCTGTTCATAGCCGGGGCGGCCATGACGCCGTTCATGTGGAAGGCGCTGAAGGGCTATCAAAAGGCGCGCCTGACGAGCTTTCTCGACCCAAGGCTCGACCCCAAGGGCACGGGCTACCACATCATGCAGTCGAAGATAGCCATCGGCTCCGGCGGCTTCACCGGAAAGGGCTACCTGCACGGCACGCAGGGAAAGCTCATGTTCCTGCCTGAGCACCACACGGACTTCATCTTCGCCGCCCTTGCCGAAGAATGGGGCGCGATAGGATCTCTTGCAGTCATACTGCTGTTCGCCGTGCTCATACTCAGCGGCCTCAACACGGCCGGGACATCAAAAGACAGGTTCGGCTTCCTGCTGGCCTTCGGCCTGACGGCCATGCTCTTCTGGCACGCGGCCATAAACCTCGGCATGGTGTCCGGGCTTCTGCCGGTTGTCGGCGTGCCGCTCCCGTTCATCAGCTACGGAGGATCGTTCCTCATCACATCCCTGACAGCGGTGGGCATTCTTATAAGCATACGGATGAGACGGTTCATGTTTTAACATGAAAAAAATAGTCACCTTCATTGCAACGGGCGCGTGGTTCGGATACTCGCCTTATGCGCCCGGAACTGTCGGCACGCTCTGGGGCGCGACCATAGTTTTTTTAACGGCCTCCTGGCCGCTTTACGCAAAGGCGGCAACAATAGCGGCATCTTTTGCCGTAAGCGTCATTGCCGCCGGGCAGGCGGAAAAGTTCTTTGCCGGTAAAGACCCGTCGCAGATAGTATGCGATGAGGTCTGCGGCTTTCTCGCCGCGTTCTTCCTGATTCCTTTTACTGTCTTTAATTTAATATTGGTCTTTATTCTTTTCAGGTTTTTTGATATTGTAAAACCCTATCCAATCAATTCCATTGACAAAAGGCTCGGCGGGGGCCTGGGCATAACGCTTGACGACGTTATGGCGGGCGTCTATGCCAACCTCACGGCGCACATGATCATAACGGTTCTCAGCAGATAAAGGTTTTTATGAAGATAAAGCCGGGCGAGTCCCTCAAGCGGGTTATTGAAAGATGCCGCAGGCATATGACCATCGCGGTTGCCGAATCCTGCACAGGCGGCCTTGTTTCAAATCTCATCACCGACGTTTCAGGAAGCTCAGGTTACTTCATCGGCGGCGTAGTCGCGTACAGCAACGACGTCAAAAAGGATATGCTCGGCGTAAAGGCCGCCACTCTTAAAAGGCACGGGGCGGTATCCGTCGAAACCGCGGCAGAGATGGCGCGCGGCGTCAGGAAAAGGTTTCGCAGCCGCATAGGCGTTTCAACAACCGGCATAGCCGGGCCGACCGGAGGGAGCGCGCAAAAACCCGTCGGCACGGTCTGCATCGCCGTATGCGCGAGGGGAAAGACCGCCGCGAGGCAGTTTCTCTTTAAAGGCAGCCGCTCTGCCGTAAAAAAACAGTCCGCGCTGGCCGCCTTGAAGATGCTTGAGGAGGTCTTGGACAGGAGGGCAGTTTAATATCGCTATCAGGGCATTCATAGCCATAGAGCTTCCCGAAAAGCTCATTGCCGCGCTTAACGCAATCGAGACGGAGCTGAAGGGAAAATGCGGTCTCACGAAAGGCTGGGTAAGACCGGAAAGCATCCACCTTACCGTGAAGTTCCTTGGCGACGTTGACGAAAAAAAATTACCGGAGATAGCCGCGGCGCTTAAAAACTCAGCAAGCGGCTGCGGACCTTTTACCCTTACCGCCGCAGGCTATGGCGGCTTTCCCGGCCTGCGCGCTCCGCGCGTCCTGTGGATGGGAGTCAAAGACAGCCCTGAGCTTCAAAGGCTTCAGCAAAATATCGAAGACAGGCTCGGCGCCATCGGCATTGCAAAGGAAAACCGCCAGTTCAGCGCGCACCTGACATTCCTGAGGATAAAAAGCCCTGCGGACGGCAGAATTGCAGGCGCCGCCGCTGAAAACCTGAAACATGAGATAAGTATGGACTTTTATGTGGATTCTTTTGTATTATTTAAAAGCACATTAAGCCCCAAAGGTGCGCGGCACGATATTGTCGAACGCATAAAGCTCTAAAATGGGCACGGCACGATATCATCGAACGCATAAAAAGCTCTAAAACGTGCTTATTCCGGAATCCGCCGCATACAATAAATAATATACGCCGTAAAATGCAGGCTTTCCCCTGACAGTTTTTAACGCACGCGCTTGCCGGGGAGATACAGCCGCAAAACTAATATCACCACTTAAGGGAGGCTTAAAAATGGCAAACATTCCATCGTCGTCTTCCGGCAAGGGCAAGGCCGCTGCCGAGGCCGCCGCTGAGACGGCGCAGACAAACAGGAGCAAGGCAATCGAACTGGCCATAAGCCAGATAGAAAAGCAGTTTGGGAAGGGATCGATAATGCGCCTTGGCAAGGACGGCGTCATGGCGGATGTCGAGACCATATCAACCGGCAGTCCGGCCCTTAACATCGCCCTGGGCATCGGCGGCGTCCCCAGAGGCAGGGTCGTGGAGATATTCGGCCCGGAATCATCCGGCAAGACCACACTCACCCTCCACATAGCCGCCCAGGCGCAAAAGACGGGCGGCGCGGTGGCCTTCATAGACGCAGAACACGCCCTTGACATGGCCTACGCCAAGAAGCTCGGCGTAAACACGGACGACCTCCTTTTATCACAGCCCGACACGGGGGAGCAGGCCCTTGAGATAGCCGACCTCCTCATAAGAAGCAACGCGGTAGACCTCATCATCATAGACTCCGTCGCGGCCCTCGTCCCGCGGGCGGAGCTCGAAGGGGACATGGGGGACTCGCACATGGGCCTTCAGGCGCGCCTCATGAGCCAGGCGCTCCGCAAGCTCACATCCACCATAAGCAAAAGCAAGACCTGCATGATATTCATCAACCAGATACGCCACAAGATAGGCGTCATGTACGGAAGCCCGGAGACGACCACCGGCGGGAACGCCCTTAAATTCTACGCCTCGCTGCGCCTCGACATAAGGAAGACCGGGCAGATCAAGCAGGGCGAGACGGTCATAGGCAACAGGGTCCGCGTGAAGGTCGTAAAGAACAAGCTCGCCCCGCCCTTCAGGGACGCGGAGTTCGACATAATCTTCAGCGAAGGCATCTCCAGGGAAGGCGACCTCATAGACCTCGCGTCGAGCGTTGACATCGTCGAAAAGAGCGGCGCATGGTTTTCCTACAACGGCGAAAGGCTCGGACAGGGCCGGGAGGCCGCAAGGGCGTTCTTAAAGGAGCACCCTGAAACGGCCATTGAAATAGAAGACAAAATAACCAGGCATTACGGCGTAAAAACAAAAGAGGAGTGACACTGCCATGTCAGAAATAGACTTAACATCCATACTCAACGTTGCCGTCAAGAGCAAGGCCTCGGACATACATCTTAAGGCGGGCGTTCCTCCCATACTGCGCATCTACGGCAGCCTCGTGCCCGTAAAAAACCACGACAGGCTCGTTCCCGATGAAATAACCAAGATGGCCTTCAAGATCATGAACGAGCAGCAGAAGGAGAGCTTCAGGGGCAATCACCAGCTTGACATGGCATACAGCGTCCCCGGCCTCGGCAGGTTCAGGATAAACGTCTTCCAGCAAAGAGGCGCGGTGGGCGTTGTCCTCAGGGTCATCCCCATGAAGATAATGACCTTCGAGGAATTAAACCTCCCCAAGGTGCTTGACAGGATCGCCGAAGAGCAAAGGGGCCTCGTGCTCGTAACCGGAGTCACCGGAAGCGGCAAATCAACCACCCTGGCGTCGGTCATTGACCGCATAAACAACTCAAGGAGCGCGCACATAGTCTCCATCGAGGACCCGATAGAATATCTGCACAGGGACAAGCGCTGCATCATAAACCAGCGCGAGATCGGCGTGGACGCAAAGGGCTTTTCAGAGGCCCTGCGCGGGGCCCTGCGCCAGGACCCGGACATCATCATGGTCGGCGAGATGAGGGACATGGAGACGGTTGAAATAGCCCTCACGGCCGCCGAGACCGGACATCTCGTCCTTTCAACCCTTCACACCATAGACGCCACTGAAACGATAAACAGGATAGTATCGGTATTCCCTCCTTACCAGCAGAAGCAGATAAGGATACAGCTTGCCGGCGTAATCAAAGGGATAATCTCCCAGAGGCTCATGCCGACCAAAGACGGCAAAGGCCGCGTTCCGGCCGTCGAGGTCCTGGTCACCACCTCGCGCATAAGGGAGTGCATCGAGGACAAGGAAAAGACAAAAGACATAACCGACGCCATCTACAAGGGATACACCACCTACGGCATGCAGACATTCGACCAGTCCATACTCTCCATCATGAACAAAGGCCTCATCACCTACGACGAGGCTATGAAGCAGGCTACCAACCCGCTTGACTTCGAGTTGAAGGTAAAGGGCATCACGAGCACGAGCGACATGGGCATAGACGTAGGAGAGCCGGCTCAGGGCAAAGGGGATTCCGGCGCCGGCGGTGGAATAGACCGTTTTTAAGCGGGCCATATGCCTGGACAAAAACGCGGCAGATTAAGGAGAGGCGCGCCTGACGCGCGCTTATCGGCGCAGGCGGATAAAACAGCCCCTGAGATGGAAATGGAAACGGAAACCGGCGCAAGCGCCGCCCTGACCATGGCCATGCGGTTTATCTCTTACAGACCCAGATCCGTAAAAGAAACCGCTCAAAAGCTTACTGACAGCGGCTTTTCCGGCGACGCCATAGAAGACACCATAAACCGCCTTAAAAGCGCGGGCTGTCTGGACGATGAGAGGTTCGCGCGCGAGCTTGCCGGCTCGAGGATAAGGAACAAAAACTGGGGCCTTAAAAGAGTGGCCCTTGACCTGCGCTCCAAAGGCATCTCCGATGAGATAATCCACGCCGCGCTCTCAAACATTGACGCATCGGCTGACGCTGAAACCGCGGCGCGCGCCCTTGAAAAATGGACAAGAAAAACAGGCGTAAAATTCCCCCGTGACGGAGTTCAACCCCCTGAGGGGGCTCAGCCCCTTGAAAAAAAAGCATTCGAGAAGGCATTCCGTCACCTTGCCGCAAGGGGTTTTTCCGCCCATGTCATAATGGGGCTGCTTAAAAGAGGCGGGCAAGAAGATTAACACGAAATTGCGGCTTAATGTGCTGTCAGGAGTTTCCTCCTGACAGCACAACAAAAAATGAAAGAAAAGGCGGACAGACAACAGGACAAGGCAGACTTAAGATACTTAAGGAAAATGAAAAATGAGAGAAGGTAAAACACAGGGCTTTGACTACTATTTAAGCAAAGAGGCAATCGAGCGGTATAGGGAGAAGCCCCCTGAACTCAGGCTTAAATGGCTGTATATGGGAAACGTCTTGCGTAAGAGTTACAGTAAGGAACTTATTGAGACTCAGAATAAATTCAGGGAAGGGAAGTAAACAGATTTATGGCAACGGGATTGACCGGTGGCGATACACTGGACGCTGGAGCGTCCCCGGATGCGTTCCCACGCTGGAGCGTGGGAACGATAAGCTGCTTAAAGGCGGCGACAGGAGGTTTTTATGATGAAAAAAACAGCAGGTAAGCTAACGCTTCTAATCTTCCTTACCGTTGCCCTGCTCTTTACAGGTTGCACTGCTCCTCCTGTCCGGCAAGACCCCTTCGCCAGCCTCGACGCGCAACCCGCCAACGCGCCGCTTAAATCCTTGAAACTCGGCTTGATTATTTCGCCAAATACAATGCAGGCCATCGGTTATATAAACACGATAAATTCCAGCGACCTCGGTATAGGCAGCCTTGATACAAACAGGTATTTTAAGGATATCACGGACCTGCTCAGTCGGAGATTTAAAGAGGTCGTTCGTGTGAATTCCCTGCAGGAGGCAGCTTCCTCCGGAGCGGACATATCAGCCATTCTCGACGTTTACGCCAAGCTGGGATCGATTTCATTCACCCATAGCATATTCCAAGACAAGCTGATATTCATGTCGCTCGACGGCGCACAAATTGACGTCGCCTCAGGCGAAGGCAGGGCCATGGTTCCCTATCCAGCCTGGCCAACACATAAACAGAAAGCGGCCGATGCGGCCATGATTGAACTGGAAAAATCACTGTCTTCTTCCGAGAAACTTAAAGAATACGCCCGGACATATTCCGGCAATAGATCCGCGACTATTGCAATTACGGCACCTGCCAAAATCAAATCCGACGTTGACGAACTGCCCGCAATTAAGGCAAAGCCCAACAAAAAAGCATACGCCATTGTAATCGGCATTGAAAATTACCGCCAGAAGCTCCCCAGGGCCGACTTTGCAACGCATGACGCAGAGACTGTTGCGGAATATCTCACCAAGGTAATGGGCTATCCGGCGGAAAACGTCGTAACGCTTTTAAACGACCATGCGTCAAACGTGGATTTTGCGAAATACTTTGAAAAGTGGCTGCCTAACAACGTCGAAAAAGACTCCACCGTTTTTATCTACTACTCAGGACACGGCGCGCCTAACACAAAGACAGGCGACGCCTTTTTAGTGCCTTACGACGGCGACCCGTCGTTCATTAACGAGACCGGTTATTCTCTGAAAAGGCTTTATGACTCGCTCGGAAAACTTCAGGCAAAAGAGATAATCGTCGCGCTTGACTCGTGCTTTTCAGGAGCGGGCGGAAGATCTGTCATTGCCAAAGGTTCAAGGCCGCTTGTTATGAGAATGGATAATTTAACAATACCCTCTAAAATAGCGGTCCTTTCAGCATCATCAGGAGAGCAGACCAGTTCGACCTATGAGGAAAAAGGACACGGGCTTTTTACCTATTTTTTGCTGAAAGGAATCAAAGACGACGATAATGCGAATAAGAACGGAACGGTAGAAATAGGAGAACTCTTCGATTACATCAAGCCGCAGGTGGAACGGATAGCGAGAAAGGTCTATAACAACGAGCAAACGCCGCAGATGACGGCGCCAAAGGAAAACCAGAAGATATTTCTAATCAGCAACGGAAAATAAAAGATCCAATGGAATCAACCGAAATAAGAAAACGCTTTATCGAATTCTTCAAGAAGTCCGGCCACGAGGCCGTGCCTTCGTCAAGCCTCATACCGAGGGGCGACCCGACGCTGCTCTTTACCAACGCGGGCATGGTGCAGTTCAAGGGCGTGTTCATGAATGAAGAGACTCGCGATTACAGGCGCGCCGTTTCCTGCCAGAGGTGCGTGAGGGCCGGCGGAAAGCACAACGACCTTGAAAACGTAGGCGTCACCGCCAGACACCACACGTTCTTCGAGATGCTCGGCAACTTCTCCTTTGGCGACTACTTCAAAGAGGGCGCGATAGATTTCGCATGGGCATTCCTGACCGAAGAGATGCGGCTGCCGAAGGAAAAACTCTGGATAACGGTCTTTGAGACCGACGACGAGGCCGCCGCCATCTGGGAGAAAAAGGCGGGCGTCTCGAAGAGCCGCATCGTCAGGATGGGCGCGAAGGACAACTTCTGGTCAATGGGAGACGCCGGCCCATGCGGCCCGTGTTCCGAGATACTCATTGACCAGGGCAAGGAGGTAGGCTGCGGCAGACCGGAGTGCGCCGTCGGCTGCGACTGCGACAGATTTCTTGAAATATGGAACCTCGTATTCATGCAGTATAACCGCGGGTTAAACGGCGAGCTGACGCCTCTGCCAAAGCCCTGCATTGACACGGGCATGGGCCTTGAGCGGCTTTCCGCGGTGCAGCAGGGGAAGCATTCAAACTACGAATCAGACCTGTTCATGCCGATAATCACGCGCATCGAGGAGATATCCGGCGTTAAATACGGCTCTGACCGCGATAAAGACACGTCGATGCGCGCCATCGCAGACCACGCAAGGGCTATTACATTTCTTATAACCGACGGCGTTCTTCCGGGCAATGTTGACCGCGCCTACGTGCTTCGCAGGATAATCCGCAGGGCCGCGCGCCACGGAAAATTCCTCGGCATAAAAGACCCGTTCATCTACATGGTCAGCGGGCGCGTCATTGAACTGATGGGCGACATCTACCCTGAGATAATCCGCGCCAAAGAGCTCGTGGCAAAGGCGACAAAGGGCGAAGAAGAACGCTTTTTTGAAACGCTTGAACGCGGCCTTTCCATGCTTGACGAAGAGGTCGCTTCTCTCAAAAATAAAAAAGAAACAATCATCCCCGGCTCAGTCGCATTCAAGCTCTACGACACATACGGCTTTCCGGCAGACCTTACGGCCGACATAATTAAAAAAGACGGCCTTACGATTGACGAGGAAGGGTTTAATAAATCCATGGCCGAGCAAAAGGCAAAGGCGCGGCTTGCGTGGAAAGGGGCCGCCGAAGGCGCTGGCAAAGAGATTTACAAGGGGCTTTCAAGCGCCGGGCTTAAATCAACATTCGTCGGCTACCAGATGGACGCCGCTTCATCGCGGATACTTTGCATAATAAAAAACGGCATTAGCGTCGAGACCGCCCAAAAGGGCGACACAGTAGAGATAGTCACCGAAGAGACGCCCTTTTACGGAGAGTCCGGCGGACAGGCCGGGGACACCGGAATTATCGTCGGCGTCCAGAAGATGTTCACGCTTAAAGTCGCGGACACGGCAAGGCCGCTTACAGACCTTACCGTCCACCACTGCACAATCGAGCAAGGTTCTATTACCGTTGACGACACGGTGGAACTTATCCCCGACCTTAACAAACGAACCGCCACCCGCAGAAACCACACGGCCACGCACATCCTGCACGCCTCGCTGAGAAAACTCCTCGGCGAGCACGTCAGGCAGGCAGGGTCGCTTGTCAACGAAAAGGGTCTGCGTTTCGACTTCAGCCACTTTGAGGCGTTAAAAGACGACGACATAAAAAAAATTGAAGAGCTTGCTAACAGGGCCGTGCTTGAAAACATAGAGGTCACAACCGACGTCCTCCCCTATCAGACCGCGCTCGAAAAGGGCGCGCTTGCGTTCTTCGGCGAAAAATACGGCGACATGGTGCGCCTCGTGAGCGTGCCCGGCGTCAGCGCCGAGCTTTGCGGCGGCACGCACGTAAAACGCTCAGGCGACATAGGCCTTATAAAGATTACCGCCGAGTCTTCCGTTGCCTCCGGCACGAGGAGGCTTGAGGCGGTCACAGGCGAAGGCGCGCTTAACGCAGTCATAAAGGCCGAAGACGCGCTGAAAGAAAGTGCATCCATACTTAAATCCCCGAAAGCAGAGGTTCCGGGCAGGATACGAAAGCTCCTTGAAGCTCAGCGCGAGCTTGAAAAGGAAATCGAAAGACTCAAGGCCAAGGGCAAGGCCACCGGCGCAGTAGACCTTGTAAAAGAGGCAAGGGCCGTAAACGGCGTTAACGTCATAGCCGCGCTTGTAGAGGCCACAGACCCGGCAGAGCTGCGCAGCACAGCCGACGCGCTAAAGGTCAGGATTGGCAGCGGCATAATCATCCTGGCCAGCAAGGCCGATTCAAAGGCATTCCTCCTTGCCGCCGTGACAAAGGACTTGACCAACAGGTTCAAGGCCGGAGAGCTGATAAAACGCCTCGCCCCCATCATAGGCGGCAAAGGCGGCGGCCGCGACGACATGGCCCAGGCCGGAGGCAGCCTTCCCGAAAAACTCGACGAAGCGTTAAAGGCGGTTTATAAGGCGGTGGAAGAGGTGGATGGGAAGTAGGTAAACTTAACGACAGCGAGACAGGACGCTGGAGCATCCAAGACTGCGTTCCCACGCTGGAGCGTGGGAACGATAAACTACGATAAACTTGCCATTTAGATAAAAATTCTTATAAGCTTCTAACCACAGCCTTTCCGCATCACCGCCACTTGCCCAATATCTATAGTTGTGCGCCTTGCTTTCATTGGCGCTGTATTCGACGAGTGTGCCCGCGAACTTCGCTATATCAGGATACTCACTCGCAGGCAATGACGATATAGCGTCCCTTGTAAGCTGCCTGTGCGTATAAGCCCCTATGCTGTCCCATGCCGAGGCATTACTCAGCATAAAGGTGAAGACAAGCACAAGAGCAAGCAGAAGCCTCGATGATGTTGTGGTCTTCATCTCTGACCTCTCTCGATCTGCATATATATTCGAACATACTTGGCGTTATCACCTGTTATTTCTCTTAAACCTGTCACCGCGCTAAGCCGTAACTCCTTGTCAGCTGTCTTATCTTCCATCAGCTCTGTTAAAAACGGCACTGCCTCCTGCATATGGGCCTTAGTAAAGGCGCTGAGCACAGTATGTCTTATGTCATTCTGTTTTCTAGCACTGTTTTTTTCCGCCCCCGGATATTTGCCCTGATATATGCCAAGGATATACTGAAAAATGTCCTGCCCGCCAAACCGCGCAAGCGCGACAAGTTCAGAATAACCAGATGAACCTTTTTTTAATTCATTTTCGATCTTCTGTTTCAGGTATGGTATTGCATCAGTGTTGCCGGAAAAGCCAAGCTCTTCAGTTAAATCACCGTGTTGCTCCCAATCCTTACGCTTCTTCGGATTGTCTTCAATGTCCTTAATAGCTTTTATTATCTTTGTTATATCCGTCTTCACGCCAATGTTTCTGAGGCCCCTCACAGCGGCGGTGCGTATATCGAGATCGTCACTCTCGGAAAGCCTCCTCAGGTCAGATTCAGCCCCCTTGTCATTCATGTTCGATATCACGGCCAGCATCTCCAGCCTGCCGTGGGCATTTGTCCGGCCAAGCTCTTCAAGCTTCTTTTCAACCTTTGGAAGCGCGTCCGCACCGTAGCCGACTATGCTCGCCCCAAGCTCCCTCTCATAGCCTGTCGGGCCAATAAGCCCGGATAGCTTGTCTATCATAATGGGCAGGGCATTCTTGTCCTTCATGGCGCTGAGCGCTTGGGCGCTAAGCACTTTATTCATTATGGCCTTTTCGTCTTTCTCTGACCTCACATCTACCTTGCCAATGGGCAGGCTCATCACCTTGCCGCGTAGTTTTCCTGCCGCGCTCATCACTCTGGCGTTCATTACATGCAGTATGGCGAACTCCTGAAGGTCAAGGTCCGCGCTGTCCACGGCGTCTACCACGGCCTTTATATCCTCAGGGCTCTGAAGCGTTTTCTTCTTCAGGGCCTCGATGAGCCGCGACTTCACACGATGGTCTTGCGTCGCCTCCGTCTCCCTTATGAGCGTGCTTACCGGCTTTGCGGCCAAAGCCTCGTCAGTTTCTTCAGAAAACCCCTGACCCTGAAAGATAAAAACAGATAGCACGAGAAATACAGCGGCAAGCGTCATGACGGATTTTTTCATAAATAACCCCCTTAACCATTAAGTGTTTTTCGAATCCATTAAAAAATCGCATAGTCGCTTCCAATCAAAAGCACAAACGCCCGCAAAAGGACTCTAAGTCCCCTCGCGGGCGTCATCAATACCTGACGCGGTCTTTTATGTTGATTATCAGTTACATATTTTCACATAAGCCGACACTACATATTTTCTGAAAATATGTCAAGTATGATTTAAACAAAAAGTTCATGCCCATTGCAACTGTCTGCTCGGAGACTACCTTCCTGTCAAGGTCAAGCAGGGTCAGTTTCACCTGCGTTGCATCAAGCGTTGTCTGGTTTACGGCAATGATGGAAACGCTCGCCGTCCCGCCCTGCGTTGCCTCAGGCAGTTGCGCCGGTTTCTCGTCAAGCGAGGCCTTGAAAAACGCCGAGTTCTCCATGCCGAAAAGCCCGCCGGAGGGGATGAGGAGCACTGGGTGGTCTTTTACTAAATCCGTTGGATTGAAGTTTGCGTTTTCATCGTTCCCACGCTCCAGCGTGGGAATGCATCAGGGGACGCTCCAGCGTCCTGTCGTTAAAATACACGGGTAAGCACAAATATCAAACCTTATCTTCCAGCCATACAACCCCTCACCTGCCGAGATAATCCTCCATAGTAAACCCTGCATCCTTTAATATCCTCAAAAAAAGCCCTTTAGGCAAATCTCCGGCATGGATGGGAACAACGGTTGTATAATCTGTTTGCGAATTATGAAGGATTAGATGAGAGCCGCGCTGACGCTTTTCGACAAAGCCTTTGTCTTTGAGAAAACGGACAACATCCTTTGCCGTTGGCATTATGCGGAGACCTGGATATTATCCGTTTCGAGCTTCTTGATGTGTGAGGCTGGAATTGGTTTGCCGTCTTCGCGGAGGTCTTCGATATAAAGCTCCAGCGCTGAGACGATATCTTTCTTTGCCGCTTCTTCCGTTGCCCCCGCTCCATACACGCCGGGCAGATCAGGGATATACGCCCACCATTGGTTATCTTCCTGAACCAGAACTATCGGGTAGGTCAACGTCATTATCTGCTCCTTATTGTCTTCCTTGATTCAAATAAATCCCGCAAGAAAAAAACCAAACTCCGCCGTCCGTCTCTACTTCCCTTTGCCCCCCACCATTGAAAGATACATTTGGGCTACCCTGTCGTCCGGGTTTATGCCGAGGGCCTTTTGCCACTCCTGGCGGGCGCGGTCATGCTCGCCCATGATGTAGTAGGTCAGGCCGAGCTGGATGCGGGCGGGCAGGTACTTGTCGTTCAATTTCACGGCCTCGGTAATTTCATCAATGGCCTTCTGAAAGTCCTTCATGTCGCGGTATGCCGAGCCGAGCTTCGTCCTTATGTCGGCGAACGACGGCCTCAGCGTGGCGGCCTTTTTATACTCGTCGGCGGCCTCGGCGTAAAGGCCCAGGTCCGAGTAAATCGCACCTATGTCGGCGTGCATATTGGCGAGCTTTCCCTCGACGTAGGGATCAAGGAACAGGGGGCCTACGTTCTCGACCTTTTTTGCGTCGAAGTAGACGTCTTTGGCCTTGTCTATGTCGCCAAGCTCGTTGTAGGCTACCGAGAGGTTCAGGGCGGCTTCCGTATAATGCGGGTTTATCTTAAGGGCCTGCTTGAAATAGTCCACCGATTCGGTGTATTTGCCCTTCAGGTAGTAGATGAAGCCGAGCATGTTGTAGACGTCGGCGAAGGTGGTCTTTTCAGAAAGGACATTTTCAAGATGGATGCGCGCCGCTTCATACTTCTTCTCTTCAAACGCCTTCTTGCCCAGCTCGTAATTTATATGCCACTCCTTGTGCATGCAACCTCCTTGAGTTCTGCTGCGCGCTTATGGAAATCCCCGCAGGCGAGGGGCGGCACAGGCACATACGTGCGTGCCGCCGGCCCCTTGAAGGGACTGCACCCCATCGTCATATCGTGAAGGAAAAAGTAAGGCAAGCCTGATGCAAAATGTTTTCAGGAACCCGCGCGCCAAGCCGCTTTCCGGCAATGGAATCACCGGGGTTCAGCTCTCCTTAAGCTGGCCCTTCGCGTCCTTTGCAAACTGACTGTCTGGAAAATTAGTTATCAATGTCTTAAAGGCGTCCTGGGCAAGCGTGCCCTCTCCGAGCTTTGCGTATGATTGTCCGATGAAGTAAAGCGCTTCATCGGTAAGGCCGGTGTCGCTGTAATTTTTAAGGATGTCCCTGAACCTGCCGAGCGCCCCCCTGTAGTTCTTGCCCTTGAAGTAGAAACGGCCTACGTAGAACTCCCTTTCGGCAAGCCGCCTTCTTGAGAAAGAGATAAGCTCCTTTGCCCTGTCCTTGTAGGGAGAGTCCGGATAATTGACAACAAGGTCTTCAAAGGCAAAGAGCGCCTTCCGCGTGGCCGTCTGATCGCGGTCTACCGACAGGACGTCCTTAAAGTAGCTCATGCCTTTTTGAAAAAGCGCGTAGGACGCCCTTGAATGCGCCGGGTGCATGGCGACGAAATTTGTATAGTAGGAACCGGCCTCGTCATACTTGTCCTCTGCAAAGCATACGTCCCCGAGCATAAGCTCCGCTTCAAGGGCATACGGAGATAACGGATGCTCCTCCATCAGGGTTTTAAAGCCCTTCTCCGCATCCTCCTGTTTCTCGCGCAAATAGGAGTCCATCGCGGAGTCATATATCTCCTTTGCCGGCCTCGTGTCCACCACGTCTTTTGTGGACGCGCACCCGGCAAACAGCATCATGACCGCCAACAAAACGAAACAGCGCCGAGGCAGAGCCTCATACCCTCTGAGATACTTTGAAAAATTGGAATTTTTCAAAACGCCCTCCATTTTTTAAAAAACCGTTCGCCGGAAACCGCAATGTTCTCAGCATCATACCACAAAAACAACGGTTTTTTCAAGGTATTTATGGGGACAGGTAGTCGGCAAAACTCGCAGGGCACGGTAGAAGCCTCGCTCTACGCCGTCCGTGCGCCCTGCATGAACTCCACCGCGTGCTTTAGCCTTGAGAGGGTCATCTCCCTTCCCATCGCGTTTATCATTTCATAAATACCGGGGCTGACCGTGCCGCCCGTGAGGGCCACCCTGACGGGCTGGGCGAGTTTTCCAAGTTTTATGCCCCTGGACTCAAGTATCTCGTTAAAAGCAGACTCAACGCCCTTCTCGTCAAAACCGGATAGCCCTTCAAGCCGCCCTATCAGCTCATTGAATATTCCTGCATTGTCGGAGGTAAGAAACTTCCCGGCGGCCTTCTCGTCGTATGCGGCCTTTTCCTTAAAGTAAAACAGCGAGGATTCAGCCATTTCCTTCAGCGTCTTTGACCTTTCCATAAGGGTCTTGACTATCCTTACAAGGCGGTCGTCGTGTTTGACGGAAATGCCGAGGGCATCGAGGAAAGGGATCAGCTCGAAGGCAAGCATCGCAGGGTCGGAGGCCTTTATGTAGTGGTGGTTAAGCCACAGAAGCTTTTCCGGATTAAACACGCCGGCGGACTTGCCGACCTGCTCAAGGGAGAACTTTTCCACAAGTTCGTCTATCGAGAATATCTCCTCGTCCCCGCTTGACCAGCCGAGGCGCGCAAGGTAATTGACAAGGGCGTGCGGGAGATAGCCCATTTCCTTATACGCCATGACGGACGTCGCGCCGTGGCGCTTTGAAAGGCGCGTCTTGTCCGCGCCAAGTATCATGGGCAGGTGCGCGAAGACAGGGACATCGCGGCCGAGGGCCTTATAAAGAAGTATCTGCTTCGGGGTGTTGTTGATGTGGTCGTCGCCCCTGATGACGTGCGTGATGTTCATGATTGCGTCGTCCACAACGACGCAGAAGTTGTATGTCGGCGTCCTGTCGCTTCTGAGTATCACGAGGTCTTCTATGGAGGAATTGTCAAAGGAGATATGGCCCTTGATGACGTCATGGACGACCGTCGTTCCGGGCGGCACCTTGAAGCGCACCGCGAACGGCGCGTCTGACCCGTCCGGCCTGTCAGCGCGATTTGCGCACCTGCCGTCGTATTTGGGCGGCCTGCCTTCCTTTAACGCCGCCTCCCGCCTCTGCTCAAGCTCTTCAGGCGTGCAGTAGCAGCGGTAGCAAACTCCCTTTTCAAGAAGCTCGTCCGCGAACTTCCTGTATGTGCCGAACATCTCGCTCTGGTAAAACGGCCCTTCGTCCCAGACAAGGCCCAGCCAGTTCATGCCGTCGAGTATGGCCTGTATGGAATCCTTCGTTGAGCGCAGGGCGTCGGTGTCCTCTATCCTTAATATGAATTTTCCATTGAAACGTCTGGCATAGAGCCAGCTGAAAAGCGCCGTGCGCGCGCCGCCAATGTGCAGATAGCCTGTCGGGCTCGGAGCGAAACGTGTCCTGACTGTCAATGTTGAAGGTCTCCCATGATTTATTGTTTAACGGGCTGCGTTCCCACGCTGAAGCGTGGGAACGATAAAAAAACGCCGTTTCTGTTTTTTTTGAGCGGCCTGATAAGGCCAGGCTGCTCAAAAAGCCCCAGCTACAAGGCGACGAGAAGCGAAGAATGAGGCGTACTGTTGAGTACGCCGTAATGATGAGTGACGAAGACAACGCAGTAGATGGGGCTTTTTCAGCAGCCTGAGTCAGCTTATGACTATCCCCGCGTATCCCACAACATGGCCGTAGTCGCCGCTTGTCTCGCCTGAGGTGGCGTATTTAACGAGCCTTGCCTTTTTCGCGCCAAGCTCTTTGGCGGCGACGATAGCGATTGCCGCGGGGATCACCCCGCACATGGTGATCCCCTTTTGCGCGGTCACTTGCAGAAGCCCGCTTGCGTCAAGGGCGAGCGCCCTGCCGATGGCAAGCTCGTCCTTTTTCCGCGTCGTCTTGTCGGACTCGTAGTGGTTCATGTCCGAGCTTACGAGGATGAGCGTGTGCTTGCCGTAGGCGGCAACAACCCTTGCAATGGCAAGGCCCATCTCAGAGCACTCGTCAAAGTCCGCCCGCATCACCGTAATTGGCACGAAAGACGCATTTTTATTCAACGTGTAAATGAACGGGAGCTGCACCTCCAGCGAATGCTCGCGCTCATGCGCCGCCATGTCATCCGAAAAAATATCAGAGGATTCAAGGAGCATGCGGGCAAGCGCCCCGTTGACCTTCATAATGCCAAGCGGCGTCTCCCACTCGCCATCCGTCATGACGGAGACCATCTCTCCAAGCCCTGTGTGGTTCGGGCCTATGAGGATGATATTGTCCGGTATCTCTATCGAAGAATAAAGCGCCCCTGCGACATGGCCGGAATAAATATAACCGGCGTGCGGGGAGATGGCCGCCACGGCCTTCTCCTTAGGCGCGTCAATGAGGCAGCCCTTTACGGCCTTTTCAAGCTGCAGGGCGCTGCCTGGATAAAATTGTCCGGCTACCGCGGGTTTCCTTAACATGGACAGACCTTTATTTAACATGTCATCGAGCATGTCCTCGAATGTATCTATCGAGGATGCATCTACCGGGGAAAGGTTTTAGTCCCGCCCCGGAACTTTTATAATCACCAAATATTATCAAAAGGGGTTTTTATTGTAAAGCACGCCTTTTTAAAAAAGAAGCGCCGGCATCCGCCTCATGGCAGGCACATTAAGCCGCTCTGTTTATCCGGCCGGATTGCAGGTCTTGTAATTTAATTATCCCTCTTTTTTTGAGCTATGTCAAAGGGGCGGGGATATGGTATATTTACAGGTTATCAACCTGTAAGGATTGGGACAATGCGCAAAGACCTGCTCATATTCGACCTTGACGGCACGCTCATAGATTCGAGCGCAGACATCGCATGGGCGGCCAATAAGACCCTCACGCATATGGGCTGCAAAGAGGAAACAGCCGAACATATAAAGAAAAACATAGGCTGGGGGGTGAAGGTGCTCCTTGAAAAGCTCATGCCCCATGAAAGCCCTGAAACCATAACCGCCGCGCGCGAAAAGTTCCTTGAGATATACTCCTCACATCTCGTGGTGGACACATATCTCTACCCTGAAGTGCGCGAGACTATCCTCCATTTCAGCGAAAAAGGCAAAAAAATGGCCATCGTGACAAATAAACCCGAAAGGCTTTCGATAAAGATACTTGAGAATTTCGGCCTTTCCAAAAACTTCCATATGGTAGTCGGCGGCGACACGCTGCCGAGCAGAAAGCCTGACCCGGCGCCGCTCGTAAAGGTCATTAACGACATGCGCGTTGAGGCCACGCGCGCCGTATTCATAGGCGACAGCCCCATTGACGGCGAGACCGGGAAAAAGGCCGGCGTATTCACCATAGGGGTGCCCTACGGTTACAGGGGCGATATTAAGCTCAGTGACATTGGTTTTGACCTGGTGGTCAGGGATTTCAAGGAACTCCAGACCGTGATAGAGTAACGCAGGGCTAAAACCTTGCCTCAAAACGCCGATTTTACAGTTTCACCGTGTGTTTTACAGTAAGGAAAGGGAAGCGGTTTTTGTTTCTTATTTTCGCAAGTAAAGACATTAAAGTTTTTTTGGCCGCCTGCGGCGGAGCAAAGTCTACACCAGCCATCACGCCTTAAGTGATGCCTTACAGTAACATGCAACTCTTTCCCTTTGCCGTGCGCAGCACCTTTTTTTCAAAAAAGGCAAGTTTCACTTAACCCCTTGTAATCATGAGCGTTAAAGAGTTATAATATACGGTGTAGCATTCGGATATTCATCCATGTTTTTTTGACCTGCCTTTAAAGAGGGCTGTTGTGAAAAAAGAGAGCGACAGAGAGCGGAAAAGGGAATTCCTTGCCGAGGCCGAAGACATCCTGTCCACTATGGGTAAGGGTCTTTTAAGGCTCGGCAAAGGCGTAAAGGCCGGCATCATAGACCCGGCGGTATTGAACTCCATATTCCGCTCCGCGCACACATTGAAGGCCAGCTCCAGCGTCTTCGACTTCGCCGATATGGCGCGTCTCAGCCACACCCTTGAAGACACCCTCGACATGCTCCGGCACGGACGCATCACGGTCTCCAATGAATGCCTCTCGTCCATAATGACCGCGCATGACCTCCTCGTGAGAATAGCCGCCTCAAAGGGCCGTAAAGAGTTCCATGAGGAGGTCAAAAAGGTCGAAGCCCTTTTAAGCGCAAAGTCCAGACCCGAAAAAACGGCCGCGGAAGCGCAAATAGACAAAGGGCTCCTGTCCACGCTCACGGAATACGAGGCGCACAGGCTCGGAGAGAACATCCGTGAGGGCAAGAACGTATTTATAATCGAAGCAAAGTTCCCCGTAACTAGCTTTGACAAAATCTACATATCCCTTATAGAGGCGTTAAAACCCTCCTCGGAGCTTATCGCAACGCTTCCTTCCCTGAAAAGGGTTGAACCCTCTCAGAGGAACGACCACTCTCTGTTCTTCGACATCTACATCGGGACTGACCGTGACAAAGCATGCGTCGTAAACCTCGTAAAAGAGCCTTTTAACGCGTATACCGGGACTGAATATGACAAGGTAACAGAGCCTTTCAGCGCGGGGGTGCGGGGGTTGAATGAAAAAACCCGGGATAAAACAGACGCAGGCGGCGCCTTTGATGACCCCTTCCATATCTCCTCCCCCGCACCACTCGCCGCTACAGACGCATCGCTAAACGCAAACAGCCTTACGAGCGAGTGGTGCGGGGAGGGTAGGGTGGGGGATGCTGAAACGGGCAATCCTCAGCCTGAAAGCCCTGCTCCGCCGTTTGACGACACGCCGCAGGAGACACTCAGAAAACAGACCAAGAGCGTGCGCGTCAACATAAAAAAACTCGACGGCATAATGAACCTTGTAAGCGAGCTGGGTTTCTTAAAATCCAGCCTCTCGGAGCTTTCCTCGGAGCTTAAAGACGGCAGCACGCTTCCTTCATACGGCATCCGCCTGTCCCGGATAGAAAAGCTCTTTGAAAAAAAGATAGCGGAATTACGAGACAGCGTGCTCGGCGCAAGGATGATCCACATAGGCCAGCTCTTCGGCAGGTTTGATCCCTTTATCGACCGGGTCTCGCGGGAGACGCAAAAAGAGATACGGGTGGTAACATACGGGGATGCGACCGAGATAGACAAACTCATCATCGAAGAACTCGCGGACCCGCTCATGCACATCGTCAGAAACGTAATAGACCACGCCATAGAGCCGCCTTCTGAAAGAGAGGCCGCGCACAAGCCGCGCTCCGGCACCATCACCCTGTCGGCCTACCAGAAGGGCAACCACGCCGTCGTGGAGGTCAGGGACGACGGCAGGGGCATAGACGAAGCGCTTTTGAAAAAAAAGGCCGTGGAAAAAGGCCTGCTGAGCTTCGATGCCGCCAGGGGCCTGTCCCTGCACGAGACGCTTGAGCTTATTTTCCTTCCGGGCTTTTCCACATGCGACGCCGTAAGCGCGTCATCCGGCAGGGGCGTAGGCATGGACGTGGTAAAGGATAACATCTCGCGCCTTTCGGGCATGATAGACATAGAAACCATCCTGGGCAAGGGCACGCGCTTTATCCTTACCATCCCCGTAACCCTCGCGGTAATAGACGCGCTTATCGTTGAAGACGGCGGGATTCGCTACGCCCTGCCGCTTAATTCCATCACCGAGGTGGCCGCCGTCACTCCCCTGCCCGCGGACGCCTGCCCGGACGCCTGCGAGGCCGGAGGGCATGTAAACATAAACGGCAGGGACATGCCTTCAATACGTCTGGGAGACATCCTTGGCCGGAGCGCGTGCGCCTGCGGCTCGTTATGCTCAGGCATAGTGACCGGAGGGCCGGGCCACAGGCTGTGCATAATCGTGGAACGGATAATCGAAGAGCTTGACGTGATAGTAAAACCCTTGCCGGAGATGATAAAGACCCCCTGCATAGCCGGGGCCGCGGACCTCGGCGAAAAAGGCGCCGTCCTCCTGCTCGACATCGCGGCCATCACAGACCTGGCCGGAAAGCAGCGCCAAAAACAGTGCGGTCATAGTTGACAATGGCTGCCCGGATGCTCACATGAAAGAAAACCAGAGTAAAAAAAATTATGAAAGCCCTCCGCCCCCTGATGGGGCTGAACCCCCAAAAAAGGGGCATGAGCAAAGACATAAGGTCTTCCCGTTTCTCCTCGGGACCAAGGAATATGCGTTCGAGGCTGGAGATGCGCCGGAGGTCTTGAAGGCCATGCCGGTTACCGAAGTCCCGTCCACGCCCGCCTTCATAAAAGGCATCATACCCTTCAGGGGGGAGATGCTTGCCGTCATTGACCTTAGAAACCGCCTTGGCATGGAAGGCGCCGCGCAAAAATCGAAGATGTTAATAGCAGGCGCCGATGACCTGAGGGCCGCCTTTCTCGTTGACGCCGTCGCAGGCGTCTGTGAAGCGGACACGCACCCGCCTGATGCTACGGAGGAAAAAGACGTTTTCGTAAAGGGGATCATTAAGTCGCAAGGGCGCGTCATCCGCGTGCTGTCGCTCGAAAAACTCCTGAATATCAGCATCAGCATGCCCCCCTGCCCTCCCCCGTGAAGGGGTTGAACCCCCTCAGGGGGGAGGAGAAATGGAAGGGGTCGTGCCGACAAAAAAATGACTCTCACGCGGATGCGCGCGGGCGCCTTGCTTCAGCCTCCTCAATAATCCTTTCTTTTTATCGCGGCAAAGGTTTTATATGCCGTCATTCCCGCCTGCCCCCTGAGGGGGTTCAACCCTTTGAAAGGGTTCAACCCTCGCGTGCCCCGTTTAAAACCCCCGCTCCCCGATAGAGGCATTCGAGGACATGTTTAGACCTGCGAGGGTTGAACCCTTTCAAAGGGCAGGCGCGCGAGGGCAGGCTGAAGCAGGGGATATTTTAATCCGCCCTCGAATAGTTGTATCCCCGATACAGACATTCGGGGGGTCTCATTTTTTTCATACAGAGCAGGGTTATTTACTTGACATATCCGGCTAATGTTGGCTAAATATAAAATCGCCCGTATTCTTCAATAACATTCAGTTTTAAGGACATATGTTCAATAAAGTACTGATCGCAAACAGGGGCGAAATAGCCTCAAGGATAATCCGGGCGTGCAAGGAGCTTGACATCCCCACGGTGGCCATCTATTCCGAGGAGGACGCCACGTCCCTCTACGTGAAAAAGGCCGACGAATCCTACATGGTCGGCCCCGGCCCGATACAGGGATACCTTAACATCCACCGCCTTGTCGACCTTGCGATGAAAGTCGGCGTGGACGCGATACACCCGGGCTACGGCTTTTTATCCGAAAACCCGAAGTTCCCGCTCCTTTGCGAGAAAAAGGGCATTACCTTCATCGGCCCGTCAAGCATGACCATCGCGGACATGGGCAACAAGGTCACGGCCCGCCAGATGATGAAAAAGGCCAACGTGCCGATACTGCCCGGCACGGATAACTCCGTAAAAGACATTGCCGGGGCCGTCGAATTCGCCGAACAGATAGGCTACCCTGTCATGGTCAAGGCGTCGGGCGGCGGCGGCGGGCGCGGGCTTCGCGTCGCTAAAAATAAGCAGGAACTGACAAACGCCTTCACAACGGCGCAGAAGGAGTCCGCCGCCGCATTCGGCCTCTCAGAGGTATTTTTAGAAAAATACATAGACAGGCCGCACCACATAGAGTTTCAGATACTGGCCGACAAGTTCGGCAACACCATACACCTCGGCGAGAGGGACTGCTCCATACAGAGACGCCATCAAAAGGTGCTTGAGATAACGCCTTCGCTCATCCTCGACCAAGAACTTAGAAGGCGCATGGGCGAGGCGGCGGTAAAGGCCGCCAGGGCCGCAAACTACACGAACGCCGGAACGATAGAGTTTCTCGTTGACGAGGCGAGGAACTTTTATTTCATAGAGATGAACACCCGCATACAGGTGGAGCATCCGATAACCGAAGAGACCACCGGCATAGACCTCGTTAAAAAGCAGATAGAGATAGCCGCTGGCAAGCCCCTTGAACTCAGGCAGGAGGACGTGCGCATAAACGGCTACGCCATCGAATGCCGCATATGCGCCGAAGACCCGAAGAACAACTTCCTGCCCTCGTTCGGCAAGGTCACGGCCTATTATTCGCCCGGCGGCATAGGGGTCCGCATAGACGGCGCCATTTACAAGGACTTCATCATACCGAGCCATTACGATTCGCTGATAGTAAAGCTGATAGTAAGGGGATCCACGTGGGACGAGACGGTCAGGAGGATGCACCGCTCTCTCGATGAATTCATCGTGCGCGGCGTAAAGACGAACATCCTCTTCCTTAAAAACATAATGGCCGATCCGGACTTCCGCGCCGGCAGGTTCGACACAGGCTACATAGACAGAAAGCCCGCGCTCATGGACTATAAGGAATACCGCGCGCCAACGGACATCGTTGCCGCCATAGCCGGGGCCATAGCGGCGCATCACGGCTTTTGAAACTACGGAAAGAACCCTACGGAGACGATTCTAAAACAATGCCCGACACCAAAAACAAGAAATCCAAAAACGGGGATGCCAAAAAGCCCGCCGCCGGTCAGACAGGCTCTAAAAAGACCTGGATAACGGACACGGTCCTCAGGGACTCGCACCAGTCGCTGCTTGCCACGCGCATGAGGACGTCCGATATGATTCCCGCCGCCAAAATGCTCGACAAGGTCGGCTACTGGTCGCTTGAGGTATGGGGAGGCGCCACATTCGACGCGTGCCTGAGGTTTTTAAAGGAAGACCCGTGGGAGAGGCTTAAGCTTTTAAGAAAGATCATACCCAACACGCGCCTTCAGATGCTGCTACGCGGCCAAAACCTCGTGGGATACAGGCACTACCCGGACGACGTGGTCAAAAAATTCGTCGAGCGCGCCGCTAAGAACGGCGTTGACGTCTTCAGGATTTTCGACGCCCTTAACGACATAAGAAACATCGAAGTCTCGATAAAGGCCGCAAAGGACGCAAAGGCCCTTGTCGAGGCGACTATATGCTACACCACAAGCCCCGTGCACACGCACGAAGGGTTCGCGGACATGGCGCTCAAACTCCAGGCCCTCGGGGCGGACACCATCTGCGTGAAGGACATGGCCGGGCTTTTAACGCCGTGGGCCGCGCATGACCTCGTTACCAAGCTCAAACAGAAGATAAATCTTCCGATACACATCCATTCGCACGATTCATCCGGCCTTGCCTCGATGAGCTACTTAAAGGCCATTGAAGCCGGCGCGCAGATAGTAGACACGGCCATATCGAGCCTCGCGTCGGGGACGTCGCAGCCGCCGACGGAGTCCATTGTCGCGGCCCTGAAGGACACCCCGTACGACACCGGTCTCGACCTCGCGCTTTTGTCCGACATAGCCGACTACTTCCGCGACGTAAGAAAAAAATATGTGAAGTTCGAGAGCGAGCACACGGCGATAAACACGAAGACGCTCGTGGTGCAGGTGCCCGGCGGGATGCTTTCAAACCTCGCGCATCAGCTCAAAGAGCAGAATGCCCTTGACAGGATGAACGACGTCTTCAAGGAGATACCGCTCGTCCGTAAGGACATGGGCTACCCGCCCCTTGTCACGCCCACAAGCCAGGTCGTCGGCACGCAGGCGACCCTTAACGTCCTCATGGGCGACAGATACAAGGTCATAACGAGCGAGACGCGCAACTACTTCAAGGGCCTCTACGGCAGGCCACCCGGCCATGTGGACGAGGGAGCGAGGAAAAAAGCCATCGGGGACGACAGGCCTATCACCTGCAGACCGGCGGATCTCCTCGAGCCGGAGCTTGACAGGCTCTCAAGGGACCTTGACGGCAAGGCAAAGTCCATCGAAGACATTTTAACATACGCGCTCTTTCCCATAGTCGCCCTTGAGTTCTTTGAACAGAGGGAAAACGGCAAGCTCACGCCGGAGCCACTTGAGCCGGCGATAGAAAGCGCGCCCGGCGGCACGGTCGTGCCGCACCTTGCGCCGAGCGAGTTCATCGTTACCGTGCATGGAGAGTCCTATAAGATAAAGGTCGCCGGGGCGGGGCACAGGGTCGAGGGCAAAAGGCCGTTCTTTATAACCATCGACAACCGCCTCGAAGAGGTGATGATCGAATCGCTTACAGAGGTCATCCCCACGACGGCCGGCGAGATAGAACGGTCGTCCATAACGCAGTCATACAGGCGCAAGGCAAAGAAAGAAGGAGACGTCACCACGCCGATACCCGGCAAGGTGACGTCTATAAAGATTACCGTGGGGGCAAAGGTCTCAGAGGGCGATACCGTGCTGACCGTCGAGGCCATGAAAATGGAAAACGAGGTGCACACGCCGATAAGCGGCGTAGTCAAGAAGATACTCGTCAAGATCGGCGATACCGTCAATCCGGACGAGACACTCATGGAGATAGAAAAGGAAAATCCGCCGTCCTGACGATCCAACGGGCCGCGCGATAACGTGAAACCGCGCATTTTTTTTTGAGCAGATGCTTTTTCCAACCATAGACGGAGGCGGCCTTGAAGATCAAGCATAAATTTCTCATTGTCTTTCTCGTCCTGATGCTCCTTGCCGTAAGCGCTACCGGCTACCTGAGCTTCAAGACCACCGAAACCGCCGTGGTCGAAAACGCATTGAAGGCCATGGAAAACGACCTCGACACCATTCAAACAAAGGTCTCCGCCTTCCATGAAAAGGCAAAAAGCGAGCTCGCCTTCGCCCTGAATTATCCGGTGTTCAAAGAGTACTTCTCCCTTAAAGAGACTAAGGCCGGAAACAGGTATAACGGCAAGGTCATCCAGTTCACCCCTGAGCAGAGACGGCTTAAAGGCAAGATCGACGAATGGACCCACTTTGTCCAGAGCGCCTTCCCGATTGCCGAGACCTGCGTAATCGACTTGACAGGGCAGGAGCATTCCCGCATCACATACGGACAGGTCGCGCCGGACGAGGACTTTTCAAGCGACGAAAACACAGCCACGTTCTTCGAGCCGACCTTCAAACTTAAAAAGGGAGAGGTTCATGTCGCATATCCCTATATGTCGGTTGACGCAAAAAAATGGGTCTTTGCCTACACCTCCCCAATAGTCCTTGACGACGGCGCCAAGCCCGCGTTCTATCACTTCGAGATACCGATATCCTATTTTCAGGATATAGTATCCAAACATACGGCAGGGAGGGCCTTTGTCCTTGACCCGCAGGGCATCATCGTGGCGGACAGCAAGGTATCTATCGATATAGCCATGAAGAGCCAGGCAAAGGCCGGCGAGCATACCATGTCCGGCGCCGGCCACAAATTAAAAGACTACCTCCCCGCGGTCGAGACGATTTCGACGGAAGGCGGTTTTCTTGATATCGTCAGGGAGATGAAGGCCGGAAAGAGCGGGACTGGCGTATTCTCCTCAGGCGGCCAGACCTTCTATGTGGCCTACAAGCCGCTCTCCACGTTCAGCTGGTCAGTAGCTGAGATAAAGTCATATTCCGAGCTTTTAGAGGGCGGCGCGTCCCTTTCCAAGATCAAAGGCACGATCGCCGTATCGGCCGCGCTCGCGCTGATAGCCGCCTTCGTGGTCGTCTACGTCGTCTCAGACAGGGTGACGCGGCCGCTCCTTGCTCTTACCGTTACCGCAGGCAGGGTAGCGGGGGGCGAGCTTAACGTAAGATTTCCGGAGATAGACTCAAAAGACGAGGTGGCAAGCCTTCAGACGGCCATGAAGGACATGGTCGGAAAATTAAATGAGATAGTGGCCGACGTGGAGATGGCGGCCGACAAGGTGACGGGCGCAGGGGATGAGATACAGGAGCACTCGGAAAAAATGTCCGGCGGCATACAGGCCCAGGCGAACAAGGCCGCGCAGATAGCCACGGCCTCGGAAGAGATGACAAGGACCATCGCGGAGATAGCCAGAAACACGGCGTCTATATCCGACACGACCGTCAAGGCCGCCGACACTGCCGAAAAGGGAAAGAAGATAGTCGAGAGGTCTATACAAGAGGTCGGCGACATAGCGGACATGGTAACGGGCATAGCGAGGAACATAGAGTCGCTCGGCGAAAGGTCCAAGGAGATAGGCAATATAGTGGGCGTCATAAACGATATAGCCGATCAGACAAACCTGCTTGCGCTGAACGCCGCCATAGAGGCCGCGAGGGCCGGCGAGCAGGGAAGGGGCTTCGCGGTCGTGGCCGACGAGGTGAGGTCTCTTTCCGAGAGGACGGCAAAGGCGACATTGCAGATAAACGAGATGATACAGGCGATACAGGCGGATGTCTCCTTCGCGGTAAGCTCTATGAAAGAGGGGACGACCAAGGTCGGCCAGGGGGTCGCCTTCTCTTCCGAGGCCGGCAGGGCGCTCGGCGATATAGTCGAGAGCGTTAAAAACCTGCATACCATGATCGACCAGATAGTCACTGCCGCACACCAGCTCACAAGCGCCGCCGAGCAGATAAGCTCCGATATAGGGGAAGTAGCCGAGGTTTCCAAGGGGGCGTCCACAGGCGCCTCTGATATAAACAATTCAGCTGGAGCGCTCACCAAGCTCTCAAAAACGCTGCAACTTGCCCTTAGCAGGTTTAAGACGGATTAGCAAAACATAGATATAAAAAGACGCTCAACCGTCCTGACGGCCGCCAAACGCCTTTCTGTCATCCCAGCCCGCAGAACAGGCCCATAGAAACAGGGCTGAAGCCCTGTTGTTTTGTTTAAATCTTAACGGGTCTGAAGACTCGTTTCTACGAAATACAAGCCCCCTGCTCCTTTGCATGAACACTGCTATGCCGTCGAAAAAAAATACTATGAAACTGACAAGAAAAATATTAATGCTTCTTGTGTTTTTCCTTATTCCCTGCGCGCCGGCCTTTGCCGGCATAACGGACTACCGGCCCATATTCGTGCCGTTTTACGAAGAAAATCAAATAAAGATAGCCATACGTTCTTTTAAGCGGGATGCGAAAAAGGAACTCATCATCCTCGACCCCTACTCCTTCGAGACCGGAGTTGTCCCGGCTGAGACGGTCAACCTGAATAAATCCTACGGCATCGGGCTGACGCGCCTTCGGGCAACCCCTTTTTACAGCGCGCTCGAGAAATACACGGCCGCTCCGGTAAAGCTTCAGAACCACGGCGCGGTAAAGGGAGAAGGCCGTGGAATGTTCATCACGGTTGACATGTGCCCGTCCAAAAGGCCCTTTGACAAGGGGCTTTTCGAGGCGCTGGCCGGCCTTGAGACAGGGCCGGCTCCGGTTGCCATCGCCATAAGCGGCGATTGGCTCAAGAATCACCCAAAGGAGTTCAAATGGCTATTAGAGATGATAAAAGCGAACAGGCTTGACGTCACATGGGTTAACCACAGTTACAGCCATCCCTATGAAAAAGGCGCTCCGCTTGAAGGGAATTTTCTCCTTAAAGAAGGGATTGACTTCGACAACGAGGTGCTGGCAAGCGAGGCATTGATGATCCAGTCCGGCATACTGCCGTCTCCTTTTTTCCGTTTTCCGGGGCTTGTGGCGGACACTGAAGCGATGAAAAAGCTCAAAGCCTTATCGCTTATCCCTATCGGCTCAAACGCGTGGCTGGCAAAGGGAGAAACCCCGGCCCAAGGCGGCATCGTCCTCGTCCACGGCAACGGCAATGAACCCAACGGGATAAAGAGGCTTCTTAAGTTTCTGAACGCAAAAAAAGCTGCATTCAAGAAGCACTCACTGACGCTAAATTCCCTTAAAAACGCCTTCGTGGCAGGCAAAGGCGCAAAAGAAGGCAACATCCTGAGATAGTTATGTATTTAAAGTTCTTCGGGCGCCTGCGAGTTATACGTTGTCGGTTATCAGTTATCGGATAACGGTTAACGGATAACCTTTTTTTAACAGGTTAATTTTCTGGACAAGTATATTCCGGATATAGTAATATTAATTAATACCATTCAACAAATGGAAAAATCAGAGATAAAGGAGATGTTTGCATGGAAATCACGACTGTTGAGCAGGCAAAACAATTCATCAAAAAATGGCTTGAGGAAAACCATCACCAGGTAAAGGAAATTACCGACGACGCGGTAAATTTCCATTTTGAAGTTGACTATCCCGTAGGTTCGCTCAAGAGGCAGAGGATCCTTCAGCCCAAGGATTATCCAGGCCTTGTCGTCCTTCTTAACGGCGTTTCCATTGCCAACGAGCACACCGAAAAGCTCAAGAACATGACGGAAGACGAGAAGGACTCGTTTTACGGCCAGATAAGAAACGACCTTCTGTTCCTTGACAACAGCTACGATATGAACATAGACGACGACGGCGTCGCCAAGACCATCCAGTTCTCTTACGAGTGCTATCTTGACGGCCTTACGAAGACAAGCCTTTACAAGGGCCTTCTGCTCAACCACAGGACGCTTATATACATCGTCACGAAGTTCAACGAGAAGTTCGGCGTGCCGGTCATGCCCTCGGCGCCTCCAGGAGCACAAGAGGCTGCGCACTAAGGTCTGGCCGCTCTTAACCTGAAGCACTATGGACAAAAGCCCACGAAGGGCACGGCGCAGCGGCTGGCAGGAACGCGGCCTTTTAAGCATGTCCCCACAGGCTGTAAGCGGGGAAAGGAGTACCCATTATGAAGATGCTTGAGATCAAATACAAATGCCTGCATCCGTCGTGCATCGTCAACTGCCGCGACGGCGTTATCGCTATGCCTGAAGAGCACTTCAACGTCCTCAAGGGTCATTACGCGGACGAGACCACCTTCAGAAGTCCGAAGGGCCTTTGCCGTCTTGGCTTTAACCAGGCCTACAAGGCCGTGGCGATAATAGCCGAGGCGGACTTCGCCGATGCCGCGCACGGCCATGAGCATGAAGGGTGCGGACATGACCCGATGGGGCTTCTTTCAGCCGACCATCAGGTTATTCTGAAAAAACTTGACGAAATAGAACAGCAGATAAAGATGCGCGACTCAGGCACCCTGTGGCGGACGACCACGGAGCTTGAGAACATCATCATGCTTCACTCGATACACAAGGAAGAGGACACGCTTTTTCCTTTTCTTCTGGATCTGCCCATCGGGGACGGCCTTGTATCCATCATAAAAGAAGACCACCGCGAGCTTGTGACGCTCATGCACTCCTTCCGCACCGGACTTGCCGAGAGCAGGATACTCGACGGCCTGGGCATGTCCATTATAGTCTGCCTCAGGAGCCACATCCGCAAAGAAGACAATGAATTCTTCAAGCTCATTGACAAGCTCCTTGACCACGACCTCAGGACCAGGATACTTGCCGGCTTTAAAAAAGCCGAAGATGCATTCGTTCCGATAGTGGCCGACGAAAACACGAGAGAACAGCTGAAAAAAGAGGCCCTCGCCATGAAGCGCGACGAGATGGACGACGCGATAGCCGCGGCCCTCGAAGAGACACGCTCCAGCCTGAGCGGCTGCTGCCACTGATCAAACCGGACGCAAGGACATAAATAAAAAAACGGGGCTGGAACTTCCAGCCCCGTTTTTTTTATTTCGCTTTCACATGTAATTCGATGCCCGGTCAGAGAGGCAGGTTTATAAAGATGATATAGAGCCACATGAGGATGAGCGACGCGCCGAGCCAGCTTACATATTTAAAGGCCCGCCTTTTTTTCCTGCTTATCATCACGATGGCCAGCTTCATGAATATCAGGAAAAATCCGAAGAGCCAGCCGGCGGCGGAAAGGATGCTGAAACCGTAATTCACGAAGGACAGCGCCGCGAGGATGGTGTAGAACGTTATCGTGACGATGCCGTTGAAGCGGTGTATCTTGCCCTCGATATTGACATGCGTGCCCCTTACTATCTGCATCCCGCTTATGAAGCTCGACGTGGCCAGGACAAGCCCTATGGAGGCGAGCACCGTTGATATGGTCGAATAGATATTTTGCATCAGCTCAAACCTTATAAATCTTTCGCAGTATGTTTTTCTGTATCAGATAAAAAACAATGCCGGCATAGATCAGTATTACCGGCAGTATGAGGACGAAGTTCGGAAATGTGGTGTTGCCGCCGACGTCGTTGCCGTCCGAATCGCTTTCTACGATGCTGAAGGCGTTCCTCAGCACCTTATTGCCTTTTACGGCGTTGCGGTGCGACGACCACAGGAGGATGCCGTTCCACGTGTTGACGTTGGCGGAGTTGCCGCTGAGCAGGTTGCTGTTTGACGAGCTCAGGAAGATGCCCGTGTCGCCGTTCATGTCCGCGGAGTTGTCCATGACGGTGTTGCCGGTTGACGCTTCGAGATATATGCCGTACTGGGTGTTTGAATCCGCGGCGTTGCCGGTGATATGATTTGCCGAAGACGAATATACGAGTATGCCGCTGCCGTTTTTAACGGCCCTGTTGTCCAGTATGCGGCTGGCGTCGGCGTTATGCAGGGAAAAGCCTGACACGCTTGAACCTGTCGCGGTAAAGCCCGACACTACCGCTTTGGCGGCATGGTCTATCTTGAATACAGGCTCGGTCTTGACCGCCGCGGTAACGACCGTTGCCTCAGGGCCTTTGATGGACCTTAACTGCACCGCCTTTCTTATGACGATATTTTCGCTGTAATTGCCGGCGCCGACGATTATGACGTCGCCCTGCTCTGCCGCGTCAACGGCCTGCCGTATATTCCTGTAACCCTCAGGCACGCGCAAAACCGAGGCAGAGACGACAGGGGCCGCAAGCACGGCAACGGCAAACAGCGGTAACGCGATGGTTATCTTACCCATGCAGGAACTTTCACCCGGCTTTTCAGGATATTGAACGGAGCTGAATTCTACCAAACCAGCGCAATAAAGTCCAAAGGATTACATCAGTATCAACAGTAAATAATGACAGCGGCCTGCTAAAACTACCCTATCTTAAGCTCAGTCTCAAGCGGGATGGCGTTGGTGAGGCAATAGACCGCCGGGCATCTCTGTTTGGAAAGCTCTTCAAGCTCCTTTATCTTCGCCGTAGGGGCGTCGCTCTCGACGTGAAGCGTGAACTTGACCTTTCCGGCAATCGGGTTTTCAGAAAGACCGAAGACCTTTGAAAAATCGAGATTGCTCTCGGCAAGGACGCTGAGCTTTTTAAGGGTCACGCCTTCCATCGCGGCCATCGTGGCGAACGTAGCCACGTAGCATGACGCGGAGCCGTAAAGGCAATATATCATCGGGCCGGGCTGCGTGCCCCCGCCGCCGAGAAAGGACGGCTGGTCTGCCTCAAGGGTCATCCTGCCGTTCTCGAACTGGACTGTGGCCCTGAACTGGCTGCCCTCGCCGACGTTCCATTCCCCTTCTATCTTTGTCACCTTTTTTGCCTTTGAGAGGTCTTTCTTTACCTCGGCTATGGTCACGTAGAGTTTTTCAAGGTTTACGTTGTTCTTTTTCATCTATCCCCCTTTTTTCAGATGCTTGATGCCGCCGGAATCCGGTAAATCATTCAACCCTTATCCGCCAGCCCTCTTCCGCGCTGACGACGGAACCGATAAGATAGTGCCTGACGCGCCGCTCCGTTAGATTACTTGAGAGCATATCATACTTCCCTTCAGGAATGGAAATAAGAAGTCCGCCCGAGGTCTGCGGGTCGAAAACGGCCATTTGCAGGGCGGCGTCCATGCCGTGCTTGAACTGAATGTCCGGGGCCATGAACTCCATATTTTCAGCAATGGCGCGGGGCCTGTTGCCACGGCTGGTCACAAGCTCCAGCGCCTTCGGAAAAAACGGTATGTCCTTTGACGCGATGACAAGGTTTACGTTGGATGCCGTTGCCATCTCCAGGGCGTGGCCCATAAGGCCGTAGCCGGTAATGTCCGTGCACGCCTTGGCGCCTGTCTCCACCATGGCCTCCGCGGCGGCCCTGCTGAGCGTCTTCATCGACGTAAACGCGGCCTGGGCATCTTCAGGCCTGATATTTCCCTTTTTAAGCGCGCTCGTTATTATGCCCGTGCCGATGGGCTTTGTGAGCACGAGGAGGTCGCCCGGCCTTGCCCCGGCGTTCGTTATGACCTTTTCAGGATGCACAACGCCGGTGACGGACAGGCCGAACTTTATTTCCTTATCCTCGATGCTGTGGCCTCCGGCAAGCACGGCCCCGGCCTCGTCCAGCCTGTCAACGGCGCCCCTTATTATCTCGGTCAGCACCTCCATGCCAAGCTCTTTGGGGAAGCAGACGATGTTAAGGGCAAACCTCGGCACGCCGCCCATGGCGTAGACGTCGCTTAATGCGTTCGCGGCGGCTATCTGGCCGAAAAGGAACGGGTCGTCCACTATGGGCGGAAAGAAGTCCAGCGTGGACACGACGGCTATTTCACCGGACATCTTATAGACCCCCGCGTCGTCGGACTTGTCAAAACCAACGATGAGGTCTTTATCCCTTTGCATCGGTAGCCCGCGCAGGACCTGCGCGAGCGGCTTGGCGCCGAGTTTGGCCGCTCAGCCGGCGCAGCTTGCCCAGTTCGTGAGCTTTATCTTTTTGCCGCTTTTGAACATCATCTATATATACCCGTAAAGCCTGTAAAGCGCAATGGCCGCGTACTCCCAGAGGAGTTCATCCATCAAATTAATCCTGCCGAGGCCGCCCACCCTGTATCGGGCGACGTCCTTTACCGGCGCGCCGTAATACGAAAGACCGAGTTTTTTGGCGACGAGCGAGGCCCTTTTCATGTGGAGGGACGACGTCACGATGATGCAGCTCTTCAGCCCCTTTTCATCCATGTATTTTTTCGCGTGCAGGAGATTTTCGTACGTATTGGTCGACGAGGGGTCTATGACCGCCGCCTTTTCCGGCACCCCGAGCTTTAACGCTGTCTCTCCCATGAGGCCGCCCTCTGAAGCGTCTATCACGCCTTTGTCCGTCGACTTCATTAACGTATGGGCGATCTTCGCGGCCTTTGAGGCGATGGCCCCGCCGGTGAACATTATCCCCGGCGCCCAGCCTTCTTTGTAAAGAAGCAGTCCGCGGATGAGCCGCTCATTCGACGCGCCGGCGAGGACGCCGTTCTTGAACGCCCCGCCGCCGAGAACGACTATTATGTCGGCCTTTTCAAGCGTCTCCTTCACCACCAGCGGCCTTGCCAGCAGGTTGGCAGCCGGCGTGAACATTACGAAAAGCGCAGTTGCGGTAAAGGCGGCGCAAAACCATTTTATAACGGTCAACGCGGTCTTTACGCGGCCGGATTTATGCAATGACTTATGCAATTTCCCTCCCCTTGAAGGGGCTGAGCCCCCTCAGGGGGTTCAACCCCCTTAACACTCTTAAATCCCCCTGCCGGAGCGTGACCCTCTCCCTGTCAAAATATTCGAGTATCTCTATCGCGAGCTTCCTGCCGACGCCGAGTATGTCCCTGAACTCGGCGGCCTTTATCGGCCCCTTTTCCATGATATGCGCGCAGAGCCTCTCTTTGGCGTCATTAACGGCCTTGCCGGACATATAGACGCCTTCTTTTATCTTCACCACGACGCCGCGCTTGACGAGATATCCAAAGACGCGCGCCGCGTCCTCAGGCTTGAACGCGAGCCCCCTTATCTCATCCATAGAGCGCGCGGTAAAACCGCCGGATTGGAAAAGGGCCATTACAGCGGCCTCTATCTGCGCGTCCTGTCCGGCGGCGCGCGGACAATGCCCGGCAAGCGCGACGGCCTTGCCGTCTCTTTTAATCATGCCCTGCGTTATCATTACGTCAAGGCATTCCTTGAAAAATGAAACTGTGCAACGCGCCCAGCACCACTTTTCGCTGCCAACGTTTGTATTTCGCATGAACTCTTGGCGATGGAAAGTGGTGCTGGGCGCTCTTACGGCCTTAAATATCTGGTCTTCCTTGACGCCGGCCTCGGCGGGGCTTGCGGCGTGAAGGTCTGAAAGCGTTTTTACGATGTCGCTCTTCAGTTTTTCAACCCTGTCAACGGACGCTATCGAACTGCCCATGATGGCGAACTTCCCTCTCCCTGAGGGAGTCCGGGACAGAGGCCCTTTTGATTCGAATGATTTAAGCAGAACATCTTCCCTTATATTCAAGAGGAGAGAGACGGTCTTTACGTCAAAAAAAACAGCCTTGCCGTGAAAGACCGAGGCGAGCAGCTCATGGAGTTCAGCCCCTTCAAGCGGCAACACCGGCTCCCTGAAGGAGTTCAACTCCTTTGAAAGACCGGGAAGATGCACAACCCCGCCGCCAACGGTGGCATTTATTGCAGGGTCTCTGAGGATGAAACGGTCGCCCCGAAGCATTAACATGGGCTTTTTCAATATCAGCCTGCCAAAGGCGCGCCGTTCGTCCGCCTTGCGGCCCGTCCGGCTCCCTAAGGGAGTTCGGCTCCCTGAGGGAGTCCCGCCCTTTAATCTTATTGTCGCTGGAACGCTTTGCGTAAAATGGTGCACGGTAAGTATCGCGTTGTTTTTTATCTTCGCATCCTTCAGAAACTCAAAAAAGCAGTCCACGCGGCGCGTATTGGCCGGGCTTGAAAAAGCCGACAGGGCCGGGTCGGCGAGCACGCAGCCGCGCGTTATGCCGCTGTGTGAAATGCCGCTTATGTTTACGGCGGCCCGCTCCCCGGCGTTGACCTCATCGGCCTCCATGAACAGGCTTTGAAGCCCCCTTACACGCGCCTCTTTTCCAAGAGGAAAGCATACGGCCCTGTCGCCTTTTTTTATCGAGCCTGAGGCCACGGTGCCGGTAACGACCGTGCCAAAGCCCGGCACGCTGAAGGAGCGGTCAATGGGGAGCCTGAAAAAGCCGCCATTATCCCGCGCGCGCGGGGCGAGGGCTTTTTCTATCAGCTTTTTAAGGCTTGAGATGCCCTCGCCCGTGACGGAAGAGACCGGCTGGATAACTGAACCTTCAAAGGCCGTGCCTTTTATAAGTTTTAAGATTGCATTTTCAACCTCACGGATGCGCGCCTCTTCCGCCATGTCGCGCTTGGTGATGGCGAATACAGCCCTTTTTATCCCAAGAAGCACGCAGATGCCGAAGTGCTCAAGCGTCTGCGGCATTATCCCGTCGTCGGCGGCCACCACAAAAAGCGCCATGTCAATGCCGGTCGTTCCGGAGAGCATGTTCTTTATGAAACGCTCATGGCCGGGCACGTCAATGACTGCGGCCCTTAGAGCGCCCCCGGCGCCGTCGAGGTCAAGATACGCAAAGCCGATGTCAATGGACAGCCCGCGCTTTTTTTCTTCCTTCAGCCTGTCCGTGTCAATGCCCGTAAGGGCACGGACGAGGGAGGTCTTGCCGTGGTCTATGTGCCCGGCGGTGCCGATGACGGCGGATATGCGCGTTATGTGCGGCATGTTCTGTTGTTCCATTAGAAGCAGCGCGGGGCTTCTGCCCCGCGCTGCTTCTTGATGTGACTCTAAAGTTCTTTGGGCCTGCCTTTCTTTCAGGAAAGGCAGGCTAATTTACAGAATGCCCTTTTTATGGTATCATTTCAACAATAAATTATGCCGGAAAATGCCGAAAAAATAAGGCCGAAGGCGGCTTTTTTCTCATTCACCTGCTGCGAGGGCTGCCAGCTCGCCGTGCTCAGCTGTGAAGACGAGCTGCCTGACATACTGCGCGCCCTTAATATCGTTTACTTCCGCGAGGCGATGACCGAAAAGCGCGTTGAACCCTCTCAGAGGGAGGATTACGATATCGCCTTTGTCGAAGGCTCCGTCACCACGCAAAAAGAGATAACAAAACTCAAGCATATCCGCAAAAAGGCAAAGACCGTCATAGCCCTTGGCGCGTGCTCGTCCACAGGCGGGCTCAACTGCCTTAAAAACCGTTTTCCCATGGACTTCGTTAAAAAGACGGTATACGGCAAATACGCCGAAAAATATAAAAAAACATTTGAGACCCTGCCTGTAAGGCCGATTGATTCCATAATAAAAGTTGACTGCTATTTGCACGGCTGTCCGATATCGAAGACTGAATTCCTGTCCGCGTTCACCGCGCTTCTCATGGGCAAGACACCCATAACCCAGAACTACCCCGTGTGCGTCGATTGCAAGATGGCCGGAAACATCTGCGTATTTGAAAAGGGCATGACCTGTCTTGGGCCGGTGACTCGGGCCGGATGCGACGCCGTCTGCGTCACATACGGGTGCATCTGCTGGGGCTGCCGGGGACTTGTCGACGACCCGAACGTGTCGGCCCATAAAGAGACGCTAAAGAGATACGGCCTCACCGCCGAATCGATGCTGCGCAGCTTTGATCTTTACGGCAACTGCTCCCTGAGAAAGTCCGGCTCCCTGGGAGTCAGGCCCGCTAAAAAATGAAAAAAAACCTTCACATAAAGATACACGAAATAACCCGCGTCGAAGGACACGGCGACATCGTCATTGACATCAGAAAGGGCCGGATAAAGGAATTGCGGCTCGATATAATCGAATCGCCCAGGTTTTTCGAGGTGATGCTCGTGGGCAGGAAATACGACGAGGCCCAGCACATCATGTCCCGTATATGCGGCATCTGCGCGGTGAGCCACACGTCGGCGTCCCTGAAGGCCATAGAAGCGGCCATGGGCATGACGATATCCCGGCAGTCCTTGCTCCTCAGAAAGCTCGCCTTTTGCGGCGAAAGCATACAGAGCCACATACTGCATCTTTTTTTCCTTGTATTCCCCGACCTCCTCGGGGCCGGGTCTATCGCGCCACTTTTGACGGCGGAGCCGGAGCTTGCCAGGACCGGCCTTGAGCTGAAACGCCTTGCCAACGAGATATGCGCGGTCGTGGGCGGAAGGCACATACATCCCATCTCTCTGTTTCCGGGCGGAGTGGCGCACACGCCGGAGGAGGCTGACCTTAAAAGGCTTAAAAAGGCCCTCTTAGCCTCGTTTGCAAAGCTCGACTACACGCTCGGGTTTCTGTCAAACATCCCCGTGCCGCAATTTGCAAAACCCAGGGAGACAATCTCCCTGAAGGCGCGGGGCGAATACCCGCTGCATGACGGCAAGCCTTATTCGGATAAAGAGGGCGCCATCGAGCCGGAAGAATACAGCCGCAAGGTGAAGGAATATTGCGTGAATCATTCCACGGCCAAACACGCAAGAACGAAGTCCGGGACGTTCATGGTCGGCGCTCTGGCGCGCCTTAACAACAACTTCAAACTCCTCAGCCCGCGCGCAAAGGCGGCGGCGAAAAAGGCCGGCCTGACCCTGCCGCTTGAAAACCCGTTCATGAACAACATGGCCCAGCTCATCGAATGCTTCCACCTGACGGACGAGGCCGCCGGCCACATTGACTCGCTCATTGAAAACGGCCTGAAAAGCGAGCCTGTAAAAAAGCCCCGCAACGGTTTCAAGGGAGGCAGGGGCATAGGCATTGTCGAGGCCCCAAGGGGCACGCTCTACCATGATTATACGATAGACAAAAACGGCATAGTCAAAAAGGCCGATTGCGTCATACCCACGGCGCAGAACCTGCGTTCCATCGAAGACGATCTGAAGGCCTTCGTGCCGACGCTCCTTGACAGGCCCAGGGAGGAGATACGCCGGGGCGTAGAGACGCTCGTCAGGGCCTATGACCCATGCATATCCTGCTCGACGCATATAATGGACGTGCGTTTTGTCTAAAGCAGGCAGCTGAAAAAGTCCCATCTACGTCGTTGCCTTCGTCGCCTAGTAGCTGGGACTTTTTGAGCTGCCTGCCCGTAACAGGCTGCGCGTCAGACTATTATAAAAAAAGGGGCATATCCCGATGCGCATAAATGTCATCCCCAAACAGCTCCTTGATAAACTGCTTGCCACCAAGCAGGAGCACGGCTACCGGCCTGAAAGCTTCGACCTGAAGGGAATGCTCAAGGGCATCCTTCTACAGGCAAACAGGTTCGTCCCGTCGGAGTCAGGCTCGATACTCATTGACGATTCGGCCCTTGGCCGCCGCTTGCCTGACGCGGGTTTGCTCTACTTCGTGGCCTGCTTCGGCAAGGGCTCAGCCGCGGTCACCGGCGCAACCCTCGCCCCCGGTCTCGGCATAGCCGGTTCGACCTACTCATCGGGCAGGCCATACATCAGCAAGCAGGTCATGCAGGACAGCCGGTTCTATCCAAAATTCGACAAGATGACGAAGTATGAGACGCAGTCCATCATCTGTGCGCCGATAAAGATGCGCGGCGGCGTCATAGGGGTCATAGAGCTCATCAACAAGCTCAGCGGCATAAACTACGCAAAGGGCGATCTGACGCTCCTTAAGATCTTCGCCGAATATACCTCGACCCTCATCCAGAACGCCCTTGACGCAAAGAGCTACGGGGAGCTTTCGATACGGGACAACCTCACCGGACTGTATAACGACCGCTATATCTTCGACAGGCTTGAAAAAGAGGTCTCGACTGCCTTGAGGAAAAAGACCGGCCTTAGCGTGGTATTCATGGACCTCGACAGGTTCAAGGAAATCAACGACTCCCACGGCCACCTTGTGGGAAGCCGCGTCCTTACCGAAATAGGCCACATCCTCTTCGCGGTCACGCGAAAGGCGAACGGAATCGCGGCAAGATACGGCGGGGACGAGTTCACGGCCATTCTCCCCGACAAAGACATCGAATGGGCCGCTGAATACGCCGAAAAGATCAGAATGACCATCGAGGACTGCACGTTCATAACGCGCAAAAGCAGGGGCATAAAAAAGGCCCTTGACATCTCAGGCATAATCACCGCGAGCCTTGGCGTGGCCTCGCTGCGGACAAACATCGAAGGCAAGGGCAGCGCAAAGGTGATAGGCGACTCGCTCATAAGGCTGGCCGACGCCGCCATGTACCAATCAAAAACAGACGGCAAAAACCGCGTTACCCTGGCTCGAAAAAGGTTCGTTTTCCCGGCCAGCTGACCAATCCCCGTTTAAAGAAGACATGTTTTTACATCATAATCCCTTGTTTTTATTGAGTTTTACAGTTAAGACGGCTTGACAGGGGCAGTTCATGGTATTATAATGTAAGTAAGACGCCAGAGAGATGAAAGTGGGAAACAAGGGAGGTGAGTGTTATGTTTGAGCTAAAAAGATGGGAGCCTTTAAAAGAGCTTTCAACTATCCAGAGGGATATGGATGATCTCTTCAAAAGGACCTTCGGCAGCTTGACGGCGAACATCTTCGGCAGGGAAGTGAGAATGGGCATGTGGAACCCTGCGGTTGACTGTTTCGTGAAGGAAGGCAACTTCGTTGTCCATGCCGATATTCCCGGAATAGACCCTAGGAACGTTGACATCTCGATTGTGGGAAACCTGCTCACCATCAAAGGCGAGAGGAAGTCCGAAGTCGAGGAGAAGAAGGGCGGATACCTCTTCCGCGAGGCTTCATACGGAACGTTTGAAAGGACGGTATCTCTTCCTGAAGGATGCGAGACAGACAAGGTTCATGCCACTTATAAAAACGGCGTGCTTGAACTGACGATGCCCGCAAAGGCAGGAGCGCTTCCGAGGAAGGTGAAGGTCGAGATTGAGGAGTTAAAGAAGGCGGCCTAAGCAGGCCTTGACATAAAGGCAAATATACAGAGCGTCAGAACAAAGCAGACCAAGGCGCGAAGAGAGTGAGGAGCAACGAAGGTATGCGAAGTTATGGCGCTCTGTATGGAAACATGAAGACAGCAACGCGTTAAAAATACCCGTTCATCTCATGCAAGGCGTCAAAAGGGGCTGAGCCCCCTCAGGGGGTCAAACCCCCTTCAACTACCCGCAAGGCCGCGAAGAAATAAGGCCTCACGGGTTTTGTTTTATTTCCATGTCTCACCGTCCCTTCCCCCCATTACGGTAACAAACGAGAAATGCTCCAACGGCCGGGCCTGTCACAAATATATCGCCTTTATCAGCTTTACAATAAGCCTCATCTTTTCTTCACCACCCTTATCAATCAGCGAGTTGACAAGCTCCTTCAACTCTTTTTGAGACTTTCCATGATATGAAAAATTGAACAGATCGCGCAGTTCAACGCCCAGGGCGGCGGCAAGACTTATGAAGGTGTCAAGCGTGGGGTTTTCCTTGCCCCTTTCGATACTGCTAAGGTACTTGGAGCTTATACCCATCTTCTCGGCAAGGACCTCCTGGGACATGCCGCTTGCCCTTCTCAACTCCTTTATCCTCTGCCCTATGAGAGCTTTCACTTGCATCGGGTCATTATCTATATTATCGAATGAGAGTTAAACCATCTGATACAAGAAAAAACTTGACAAAATCTAACCCTTGGTTATAATTTAAAGCTCTCAGATAGAATATTACATTAAAAATATAACCGTCGGACTGAGTCATCCTCACGCATTATGAAAATCTTATCTCATATGGAGAGACCGTGAATGACATGTTCGAGATACATAAACATGATGAAAAAATGTTGATATTCTCAGGAGATGATGAAATCCCCTATTCAATAGGCGGCTTTCTTACCGACAGCGTGGTTTTTAAAATTTCCGTGGAAGCTGCGCTCTGGTGCAAATCCTACAAGCCTCCAGGCCTTGGCGCAGGCTGTATAATGCCGGAGATAAACTTCCTTGTGATAACCGCCTTGATAAAAAACCGCGCAGCGCAGTCCCTCGCCATCCCCAGGTCTTCGCCTCCGGTGTTCACACTGCTTGAAGAATACGGCGAGGAACATGCCGTAAGCGCAAACCCGGCCTTTGCCGGACGCAACCTCACAAGGAAGATATTATCCGGAAGCGTCATCCATCCCAAGTTGCCGCTTAAGGGGGAGCTTGTCTTTGACGTGCCTGAGGGGGACTATGCTCTTGTTGTATCCAGGGGAGCGCTCGACATGAACGGGTGCATAAAACGCGTGTGCGACATAGGCAGATACAGATTAACTCCTCAAAATAAAAACCATACGGACTCTGACGAATGACCTTCATCCGCGGCAGGGCTTTTTCAGCGGCCTGACAGCAACGCCTTTACTATCCTCCTGTGGCACGGCTCACCTTCCCCGCACGCGCAAAGCAGCGTCACGGGCTTGCCATTTTGCCCCTTTATCATTTCCTTAAGCTCATCCATGAGCCGCGTCTTTTCCTCTGATTTATATTCCTCAAGATAGCTCTTTTCAAACTTTTCCCAGGTTATTTGCCCTGCCTTCCATTGTCTTATGAGTCCGGCATCCGGGCCGAGGCCCCGAAGCCACGCATCCTGCGCCTCTTTCCTTACGCCTCTTGGCCAGTATCTTGTTATTAGCACCCTGAGCCCGTCGTCCTTGCCCCTTGGGCTGTATACGGATTTGGTCTTTATCATGCGCAGGGCCTGTTTAAGATGCAAAAAAGACCGCTAAAACATCCCTCCGGTTTCAGGCTCTGTCCTGACGGCCGATTCATCCACCATTATCAATCCATTCTCCTCAGCCTTTTTCATAAAACGCGGCAATGCTCGCCACGACATATTTTTGCTGCGCCGCGCTGAGCTCGGGATATATCGGCAGCGCCATTACCTGTTTTGCCGCCTTCTCGGACTCAGGCAGGCTCCCTGTTTTATAACTTAGGTATTTAAAACACTTCTGCTGATGGAGCGAAAGCGGATAGTATATCTCCGAGCCGATGCCCTGGGCCGAAAGATGCGCCCTCAGCTCGTCTCTCTTTTTAGCCCTGATGACGTATTGATTGTAGACCGAAAGGCAGTTGCCTTCAACGTATGGGACAGCCACCTTGCCTTCCAGCCCGGCCTTTTCAAAAAGCGCGTCGTAGCGCGCGGCGTTCTTTATCCTTCCATCCGTCCATGCGTCAAGGCGTTTAAGTTTTACCCTGATGACCGCGGCCTGAAGCTCGTCGAGCCTGCTGTTGGCACCGACGAGGTCATGATAATACCGCTTTTTACTGCCGTGGACACGAAGCATCCTGACCAGTCCCGCGAGCTTCGGGCTGTTCGTAGTGACCATGCCGCCGTCGCCGAAACCGCCGAGGTTCTTCGTGGGATAAAACGAAAAACAGCCCATGTCGCCGATGGCCCCGGCCTTTTTACCTTTGTATCCAGCCCCGATGGACTGCGCCGCGTCTTCTATGACCGGCAGGCCGTATTTGCGCGCGATCTTATTTATCGCCGCCATGTCGGCGCACTGGCCGTAAAGATGCACCGGCAGTATCGCCTTGAAGGGGTTCAACCCCTTGACGCCTTTGGCGCTCTTCTTTAAAACAGCTTCAACCGCCGCAGGGTCAATGTTGTATGTCCGCGGGTCTATGTCAACGAAGACCGGCAGCGCGCCAAGCCTGGCGATGCTTCCGGCCGTGGCGAAAAAGGTAAACGGCGTCGTGATGACCTTGTCGCCGATGCCAACGCCTGCGGCCATGAGGGCAAGCAGCAGCGCGTCCGTGCCGGAAGCCACGCCCACGGCGAACCGCGCGCCGCTGTAAGCGGCTATCTCGGATTCAAGGGCGGCGCAATTTTTACCCAGTATATAATGCTGGGAGTCGCAGACAGTCTTTACTTCCTTCAATACTTCGGTTCTTATCGACCTGTACTGACCTGCAAGATCTAAAAGCGGGACCTTCAATTTTCCACTCCTGTTCCAAATGTTTATTAAATCCCGCTATCAGCGGGTTTTATTCCTCTATCGGTTTCAGGTTCAGCGCGGCGCGCCTTCCGGCCTTTTCTCTTCGGCCTCTCTGTGCATTCTGTCGAGTATGCCGTTGACGAACGCGCCGGATTCATCCGTGCCGAAACGCTTGGCCAGCTCTACCGCTTCGTCTATGGCCACCTTGAAGGGGACGTCGGAATAGCGCATCTCATATACGGCTATCCTCAATATATTGCGGTCAACGAGCGGCATGCGCTCGACGCTCCAGTTATCGGAAGATATCTCGATTACGCGGTCTATGTCGCCCTTTTTCTCCAGCACGCCGCGCACAAGGGCCTCGGCATAATCCTTTACCCCCTCAGGGGGCTGAACCCCCTGAAGGGGTTCAACCCCGGCGCCGCTTTCCTCGGCGATGTCAATACTGTAAAGCATCTGGACCGCCATCTCTCTTGCCTTGCGCCTGGAGTTCATTTCTTATTTCTTCTTATTCAGCGCATTAAGCAGATTGGCCATCTCTATGGCGGTGAGCGCCGCGTCCCTGCCCTTGTTGCCGGACTTCGTGCCGGCCCTCTCGATGGCCTGCTCAAGGTTCTCGGCCGTGATGACGCCGAAGGCTATCGGACAGTCATAGTCCAGAGAGACCTTCGCTATGCCCTTTGCGGCCTCGCCGGCGATGAAGTCGAAGTGCGGCGTGGCCCCGCGTATGACACAGCCGAGGCACAATATCGCGTCATAGCCGCCCCTCTTGGCGAGCGCCTTTGCCGCCACCGGCATCTCAAAGGAGCCGGGCACCTTGACGACCTCGATGTCCGCCTCAGACGCGCCGCTTCTAAGGAGCGTGTCCATGGCCCCGCCAAGGAGCCTGTCGCTTATAAAGTCATTAAACCTGCTGACTACAATCGCAAACCGCAGCCCTTTGCTGGAAAGCGAGCCTTCATGGATTTTAGGCATTTGCTTCCTCCTGTTTTCTTCTATTCACTTACGCGCCTCTGTCATTCAACAAGTAAAAATCAGATTGAAAGGGTCAAGCCCCCTCAGGGGGTTGAACCCCTTCAAGGGGCGACGCTACTTTCCATTGCCCTTTGGTTCGACGCCGTCAAGATTTGACAGGAGGTGCCCCATCTTTTCCTTCTTGACGCGCAGGTAACTGACGTTCATCGCGTGAGGCGCGGTCTCTATGGGAATCCTCTCGACTATCTCAAGGCCGTAGCCCTCAAGACCGACTATCTTCTTCGGATTGTTCGTGAGCATGCGCATCTTTTTGACGCCCAGGTCCAGCAGTATCTGCGCGCCTATGCCGTAATCCCTGAGGTCTGCCTTAAAGCCGAGCCTCTCGTTGGCCTCGACGGTGTCAAGCCCCATGTCCTGAAGGCAATAGGCCTTTAGCTTGTTGGCAAGCCCTATGCCCCTGCCCTCCTGGTGCATGTATAATAATACGCCTTTGCCCTCTTTTTCAATCATCTTCATCGCGCCTTTGAGCTGCTCGCCGCAATCGCAGCGAACAGACCCGAATACGTCCCCTGTAAGGCACTCGGAGTGCACCCTTACAAGCACAGGATCGTCAGACGTTATCTCGCCCTTTATCACGGCAAGGTGCTCATGAGGGTCAACGTCGTTGACGTAGGCTATGGCCCGGAACTCCCCGCCGTATCTCGTCGGCAAAGCGGCCTCGGCCACGCGCCTGACGAGGCGGTCTTTTTTAAGCCTGTATTCGATTATATCGGCGATGGTGACTATCAGCAGGCCGTGCTGCTTCGCAAAGAGCTCAAGGTCGGGCATCCTCGCCATCTCGCCGTCTTCGCGCAGTATCTCGCATATTACACCTGCCGGCCTCAGCCCGGCAAGCCTTGAGAGGTCAACAGACCCTTCGGTCTGGCCCGTCCTTACGAGGACGCCGCCCCGGCGCGCGCGCAGCGGAAAGATATGCCCCGGCCTGGCGAGGTCTTCGGGCCGCGCCTTGTCATTGACGGTTGCGAGTATGGTCACGGCCCTGTCCGCCGCGGAGATGCCCGTGGTAATGCCGTGCTTTGCGTCTATCGAAACGGTAAAGGCCGTTTTAAATGCGGCCGTGTTCTCATCCACCATCGGCTTTAAATCCAGCGCGTCGGCCCCTTCTTCGGTAAGGGTAAGGCAGATAAGCCCCCTGCCGTGCCTGGCCATGAAGTTAACGGCCTCCGGCGTGACCTTCTCCGCGGCCATGCACAGATCGCCTTCGTTCTCCCTGTCCTCATCGTCAACAAGGACGACCATCCTGCCGGCCCTTATATGCTCCAGGGCCTCTTCTATTCTCTTGATTGACACTTTTACCGCCTCCGTCTGTATGCTTCAGTAATCTTAAAAAAACCCCCCTGAGGGGGCTGGACCCCTTGAAGGGACTGGACCCCTCGGAGCCGCCTGTCCATTAATCCCCGCCACGATGAGCGTGCAGGCAAGAAAAATCTATCCCTTCTTGAAAAACCCGTGCTCCTTGAGGAACTCTTCCGACACACCCTTCTTCCCTTCCTTCGCGCTTAAAAACCGCTCCACATACTTCGCCAGCACGTCGGTTTCGATATTGACCGTGCTCCCTTCGGCCTTTGACGGCAGGGTCGTCTTTTCAAGAGTATGCGGAATAATCGCCGTTTTAAAAAAATCCAACCCCCTGAGGGGGCTGAGCCCCACTTCCGTGACGGTGAGGCTTATCCCATCCACAGCAATCGACCCCTTTTTGACGATTTGAGACATCAACCTCTCCGGCACGCTTATCTCAAGGTCAACATGCCGGCCATTTGCGCTCTTTTTCCTTATTGTCCCGATGCCGTCTACATGGCCGGTGACGATGTGGCCGCCGAGGGGCTTGGAAAGTGTCAGAGCGGCTTCAAGGTTGACATGCGCGCCGCTTTTAAGCGTCCCCAGCGTGGTGAGCTTGAGCGTCTCAGCGCTCATGTCAGCCGAAAAAAGGGGGTGACCCCCTTCAACGCACTTTTTAATTTCCGTCACGGTCAAACACGCGCCGTTGACGCTGATGCTGTCGCCAAGGTTGACCCCGCTCAGTGGGCGGACATTTTCACGCGCCAAATCAACCAACGCCTCTATTGTTATTCTACCAGAAGCGCCTTTTTTTTCAACAGATTTGACCCTGCCTATTGCTTCTATTATGCCGGTAAACACCCTATTGCCGCCCTCCATAACTCATTACTTCGCCTCTGTTCCGTTCGCCTTCAAAAAAATCCGCGCCGGTTCATGGCCCATCTTCGCGGCCTTTTTTATGTCGGCCATGCCGTCTTCCTTGTCTTTAAGGAGCAGGTAGGCGTAGCCGCGCGTGTAGTATGCCTTTGCCAGACCCGGATCAATATCCAACGCCTTCGTATAATCCCTCACCGCCTGCCAGAGGGAGGTTATGCCGAAATAAGCGTTCCCCCGCTCAAAATAGGCCTCAACGTAATTTGGATTTAATTCTATGGCCTTTGAAAAATCATCAATGGCCATTTTGTGGTTCTCAAGGCCTTCATAGGCAAGGCCGCGGTTATAATAAAGCTCCGGCACACGGGCGTCTTTTTCTATGGCAAGGTCAAAGGCCGCGACGGCTTCTTCAATCTTCCCTGCCCGTGCAAGCTCCTGCCCCTTTTCAAGCCATTTTACCGAGTCAAGCCCCTCGCCATTAGCTGCAAACGGCGAAACAAAAAAAACCGCTGCCGTTGCGATGATGAAAAAGACCCTGCCGCGCATCTAAAAATGCCCCTCTATAAGGATATCCTTCCCGATCCTTTTCATCGTCATGTCTTTTATCACCAATGCCTTCGACATCTTTTTTATCCCCAGAGGGCCGATGCCTAAGGCAGCGCCGCCGCCGAGGACAATCGGCGCGATAAAAAAAGATATCCTGTCAACAAGACAGGCCTTGATGAATGACGCGCCAAGAGAGCCGCCGCCCTCCACAAGGAGGCTGGCGATGGCACGGGAGCCAAGCTCCCTTAAGACCTTTTTAAGGTCAACCCCGCCGCCCATGCCTGCGCTCTTCGGCACTGTCACCACTTCCGCGCCTTTTGCCCGGGCTTTTTTTATCTTATCAGCCGGGGCCGCGTTCGTTGTAAAAATAATCAGCCGCACTTTTCCTGCATTGTCAAATATCTTCGCATCAAGAGGCGTCCGGAGCGAGCTGTCCACGACGACGCGGGCCGGGTTCTTCCCCTTTACAAGGCGCACGGTCAGCGCCGGGTCGTCTTTTAAGACCGTATTCAACCCGACCATAACGGCATCGGACTCTGAACGCATTTTATGGACGTGCCTGCGCGCTTCCACGCCGGTTATCCACTTCGACTCGCCCGCGGCGGTTGCTATCCTGCCGTCAATGGACATGGCGAGCTTTAGCGTGACGTACGGCATCTTTTTTGTAATATATTTAATATACCACTCGTTGAGTTCCGCGCACTCGAGTTCAAGAACGCCGGAGGTGACGTCTATGCCCGCGCGCCTCAAGATGCCGGCGCCCTTGCCGGCCACGAGCCGGTTCGGGTCCAACATGCCGGCGACCACCCTCTTTATGCCGGAACGCACGACGGCGCCCGTGCACGGCGGGGTCTTCCCGTAATGGCAGCACGGCTCAAGCGTTACGTAGAGGGTAGCGCCCTTTACGCTCTCCTTAGCGTCTTTAAATGCCGCTATCTCCGCATGGGGCCGGCCCGCCTTTTTGTGAAAGCCCCTTGCAATGACGCGGCCGTTTTTTACGATGACCGCGCCGACCGTTGGATTAGGGCTTGTCTTGCCGAGACCCTTTTTCGCAAGCGCGAGCGCCTCGCGCATAAACCTCTCGTCAATGACCGCGTCTGCCGGAGGTTTCGGCGACATCACTTATTCCCTTTTTTTACGTCTATTATTTCCTTCAGCTCCGCCATGAACTCGTTGATGTCGCGGAACTCGCGGTAGACCGAGGCGAACCGGACAAAGGCCACCTCGTCGAGTTTTTTAAGCTCGTCCATAACGGCCTCGCCGATGGCGGCGCTTGGCATCTCCTTTTCGCCGGAGTCCAGAAAACGCATCTCAATCTTATCAACGGTCTTTTCTATCTCACCCGTGGCGATGGGCCGCTTCTCACAGGCCTTCTTTATTCCGCCAAGTATCTTCGCCCTGTCGAAAAGCTCTCTCCTGCCGTCCTTTTTCATGACGATAGGCAGGCTCTCCTCCACCCTCTCATAGGTGGTAAAGCGCTTTGCGCACTGAAGACACTCACGCCTCCGGCGCGTTGTGGAGCCGTCCTGAGACAGGCGCGAGTCAATCACCTTGTCTTCGATATAACTGCAAAAAGGACATTTCATAAGGGTAATATACAAAAAATAAGTTTAAAGGACAAGGGGAATGCCCAGCGCCACTTTCCGTTGCCAACGCCCGTATTATGCACGGACTTTCGATAATGGAAAGTGGCGCCGGGCAAGCCCCTTTAAAAACTAAAGCCCCCTGCGAAAAGGCAGGGGGCTTTTAGAAAACTTGTCTTTGTTGAAGGTCTTAAAATGGTTCACCCGAAGAGGCATGAATACAGAGCCTTTCACGCGCTGGGCGCTTAGCTGCCGAGGACCGCGTCCTTGCATGCCTTTGCCACTCTGAACTTGACGACCCTCTTTGCCGGGATCTTTATCGGGTCGCCGGTCTGCGGGTTTCTGCCGACACGCGCCTTCCTCTTTACGAGGACGAGCTTGCCTATTCCGGGGATAGTGAAGGAATTCTTCGCTTCCCTGTAAGCGAGCTGCGCGATCTGGCCTATGATCTCTCCCGCGGCCTTCTTCGTGATGCCTGCCTTTGTTGCGATGTGTTCTGTAACCTGGGACTTTGTCAACGGCTTGGACATTTGAACCTCCTGTGGTTTTAGTATCTGAAACAGACCTTAAAACTCGGTGTCGATTGCGCATTCAGCATGCACGCGGCGCGCGTGCCGTAGTATATCTTAATAGGATTCTTTTTTTTTGCAAGAAAAAAATGCACAGACCTTTTTCGTCAGAAGCAGCGGAGCCGGCAGACGAACCCGACCCGGCATTCCAGAACTTCCGCAAAATTTAATGAACTTTATCACCAAAAGAACAATTTGTCAATAGCCGCCAAGCTCCCTCGACACGGAAGAAAATACCTGTTTTGACCGCATTTTTACTGCCTGCTTCGCAATATCAGCAAGCGGGCTTCCAGCCTCCGCGGGCGCATGAGCATCCGCCTTCCGGCCAACCGGCGCCAACGCTCTTTTTTAACCGGAGTCCGCTTGAATTTTTATTGACATGTATCGCCTTGGAATGTTATAAATTACTATTGCGGGCCGGCCTCTGGACATAAGAGGCGCCGTTGGCGCATATAAAAAAGGGGTTGAACCCCTTCAAGGGGCTGTAGCTCAGTTGGGAGAGCGCAAGGCTGGCAGTCTTGAGGTCAGGGGTTCGATCCCCCTCAGCTCCACCAAGACATATAAAAGGGATTTTTAAACATGACCGTTCAGATAAGGCTATAAAAGGGATTTTTAAGCATGACCGTTCAGATAAGGCTATAAAAGGGATTTTTAAGCATGACCGTTCAGATAAGGCTATAAAAGGGATTTTTAAGCATGACCGTTCGGATAGGGCTATAAAAGGGATTTTTAAGCATGACTGTTCGGATAGGGCTATAAAAGGGATTACGGTAAGCCGTAATCCCTTTTTCATTTGCAAAGGCAATCACGGATGCCGCTTAATCAGCGCGCATCCGTGATTGCCTTAAACACGCTTTATGCGGCTTCCATCAGCCTGATCCGCCCTGCCCTCCTGCGACCTCGATCTTGAGGCCCTGACAGAATTGCGAACATCGCGTGCAGTAAAAGCTGTGGGTAAGCTCATACTCTTTGAATATGGAGCAGGTCTTGCAGACGCACTCTTTTTCCCAATGTATCTGCTTGCTGGTGCCAAAGGCAGGGTAGCAATACCCCGTTGGCGCGTCGCCTTGCACATAGGTTGGGCATTTGGTGCACCTGCAGTTTTTGAGGATATAGTCCTGCCGCTTTTTAAAATCAGCCTCTTCCAGATTCTCTACGCCGAACTTGTCAAGAGTTTCATACTTGCTCATATTTCACCTCCTTTTTGAATTTTTAGTTGCGCATTTCATGCGCATGCGTCCGCGGCGCATGATGCGTCAATGGTTATGATGCCTCTCAGGCATCCTTGAACCCGGCAAACGGCTGACCACTGTGCGGCATGAATGAGTGAAGTATAGCAGAGCATTCAGGGCTGTCAAGGCAGGATAGGGCGGGCTTTGCATTTTTTGTGCTGATGGGCCAATACAGCCTGTCATGCTTGCCCGCAACCTCTGAATTTTAATTTTCTTTAAAGAACCGCGGCTAAAGACGTATGGCGGACTGCATGGAGGCAGTCCAGTCTGAGTCCGGAAGGAGAAGGGATTGGAAAAAACATCCGGAAACCTGAGCAGTCCATTCTGCGCCTATGCTGCCCTGTAATTTGTCTTTTACCCCTGTCATGCTACCGGATCAAAATGTAGAGATTATAGCCTATAAGCGCCAGACCAGCCACAAGATTGATGCCTTTGGTGGAGTCTGAGGAGCGGTTTGGCGCAAACAGGGTATCGAGCCTGAACGCCGCAATGAACCTGTTGTTTACGAAAGTTGCCGCTATTAAAACGCATCCGTATGCAATGCCTATCAGAGCCAATGTCAAATTCATAGACTTCATCGCCTGACCTCCGTTTTTTTCTTATTCCGCTCCAAGCCGCACAGACTGAATAATACCATAACTTAGGCTCCCTTCAAAGCCATCATTCACGCCTTTATTCGTAGATGTTTTTGGGTGTGAAAGGTTTTAAAGACGCGCTTACCTTTCTTGAAAGAAAGGTAAGCCCAAAGAACTTTAATGTTTTTTGACACAAAATGCTTGACATTACCCGCGGGGGCCGCGGCAAGGCGCAATTACGAATAAAAAACAAAAAAGCAGGGAGGGCTTTTAAGCCCCCCCTGCCCATGTTCATGCTATAAAACTCCCCCTGAATGAGGGCTTTTAAGCCATTGTGCGCTTTAATACGCGGCTATTGACCGCCAGTCCAGCTATCCTTTGCCTTATCCCACCATATGCCGCCGGAGTTGCCGTAATCATACCGCTCGGCGCCCTTGCGGGTGTAGTAGTACCAGTTAAGGATGAAGGCATACGCATAGAATATCGCGGCGCCTATGAAGAACGTTTTGGCGCTGCCGGTCTTTTCTATGGACATGCCGATAAGCGAGGCAAATATAAACGGACCAAAGGCCGCCCAGGCGCCTGTCCAGCCGAGCATCTGCGCGCCTTTAGCCGGTGAATAGGCATAGACTATCGGATACTGACGGAAGGTCGCAGCGTTGGCTATGCCCGTCATCAGGAATATCCAGAGCATTATGAAGAAGAACCCTTGGAACTGTCCAAGGCCGGCCGGCGTAAGGAATCCTCCGAATACAAGGGCCAAAACACCGATGATCAGCCCTAAAAAACACCAGAACATGCCTTTGCTTCCGCCCCACTTGTCGAATATCGGGCCGGTAACGGCGCGGGAAAGCCCGCCGATGAGCGGGCCGTAGAAGGCATACGCCAGCGGATCGGGCGCGCCGTCAAAATTGCCGTAGATGACCTTAATCATCAACGGGAAGGCGGCCGCATAACCGGCGAACGAACCGAATGACGTGATATAGGTTATCGTGCAATTCCATTGATGCGTGAGCGACCTGTTCTTAGTGCTCAGGATTTCGAACTGCCCCTTGAAGCCCTTGCCCGGCAGGGCGAGGCTTCTAAGGAATATCAAGCAGAGGATGAAGGAAAAGATTAGGAACGGGACATACCAGAACGCGGCGTTCTGCACCCACATGCCCTTTTTAACGACGTTCTTGACCTCTACGTTCACAATAGCGCCGGCGGGATTTCTCTTAACATCCACCGCTATGCCCTCTGTCTTGTTTACCGCCGTAATAGCGCCTGAGGCGTCCTTCACGACATCTGCCTTTATGGCCTTGACCGTGGCGGTATCCTGAACCACCACGTCCTTGAGCACGTCGCCTTCTTTCTTAACCACTACGGCTTCAGCGAGTTCCGGTTTGGTAACCACTACGTCGGTAACCACGCCGGCGACCTTCGTAAGCGCTACCGCGCCCTTAATCACGGTGGCCTTTGTGAATATCTGCGGCCCGCCGACAGCCGCGCCGAGCAGGGCGCCTGTAATAATCCACGGCGTTATGAACTGGACTACACTAACCCCGAAGTTGCCTATGCCGGCCTGAATGCCCATCGCAAGTCCCTGAAGCCTTTTCGGGAAAAAGATGGAAGTGGAAGGCATATACGAGGAAAAGTCTCCACCGCCCATGCCGCTTAAGAAGCCGATTATCAGGAACGTGGCGAACGTCGTATTCAAATCCTGCACCGCGTAACCCAGCCAGACCATTGGTATGAGCTTTATGATGGTCGCTACGCTTACGACCGGCCTTGTTCCCCATACCGGTATAAAGAAGGAATGTATCAATCTCAATATCCCTGATGCGAGGCCGGGCATCGCCGCGAGCCAGAAGAGCTCCCCGGTGGTGAACTTGAAGCCTATGACAGGAAGCCTCACCACCACCGCGCTCATGACAAACCACGTGGCAAAAGAGAAAATCAGAGTGAACGTGGTTACGCCGCAGGTGCGCCACGCCAATCCACTGCCGGACTCCTTCCAAAACTGCGGGTCTTCCGGCGCCCACTTTGTTATCTTTGACATTTAGGTATACTCCTTTCACTAACGCTTTGATTTCCAGAAATTCCGGCTAAGACCGGACAACTCCATGAACTCCAGACCAATGTTGTAACCGCCGACAGACAAGCACGGCGGCTTGTCCATCCGCACAACAGCCCCCCGGCGCCGCACCGCGCCGGTCGGATTATCCGGTTGCGGCCTTGCTTCAGGGCTTGCTGACATTTGTCATGTTGACGACATTCAGACAAAAAAAAGGGGGGGAGTGGGAGAGACCCCCACCCCCCCTTTTTCTCACTTGTACTGAACGATATTCTCGGTCTTGGGGTTCCTGTGATACCACCTTACGACCTGATACGGCCTTACGAGATACTTGTACGGATTGATGACCACAAAGTGCACGAGCCTTGAGAACGGGATGAATCCGATGAATATCATCGCGTTGAAGATATGTATCTTGGTATTAAGCGGCAAGTTCCTGACGAAGTCAACGTTCGGGTTGAACTTCAGGATTGACCACATCCACGGAACCGCGGCCGCCGCGTACCAGTTTGACCCCCATCTGTAGAAGATCGCGTTGCCGAGGCCGGTGACCACCTGGATGATGAGGATGATAAGGATAAGCACGTCCCATGACGAAGTCATGGTCTTTACCCTTGCGTTGGTGATCCTTCTGTATATAAGGGCCAGAAGGCCGAACAGCGCTAAAAAGCCCAGAGCAAGACCGACAAGCTCCAGGAGATACAGCCGTGCCGGCGCGCCGTTCCACGCGAACACAAGGCTCGGTATGAGGAACGCTATGAAATGGCCGACAAGAATCGTTATGATTCCATAGTGCCACGGGAAGGAGCCGAAAAACAGCGTCCTGTTCTCAAGGAACTGCGACGACTGCGTCGACCATGAGTATCTGTTCGTAGAAAATCTCCAGAACAGCCCGACGACGGCTATCGTCAGGAGCACATACGGAGCTGCGCCGAAAAAGATTTGATCCGCCATTATTAAGCCTCCTTAACGTCTTTTTCCAAGACTCGGTAGATTGAGTTGATTAGATGTTTATACATGCTGCCCTTACTTCTTTCGAAGTTCTTTCGAAGCTTCTCAAGAGCCATGATCACGAAGGTCTGACGAAGATCCTTCTTCAACTCCTCGTTCTGTGAAAACCCGAGGAAGTTAAGCATTACCGTAAGACGGTCAGGAAGCTCTCCCTTTGCTATCTCCGCAAACGGAAAGCCGCTTTCCCTGTACATTGCCTTCAAGGTAGCCAGCATGTTGGCCCGCTTGAACCCTTCAAACATATGCGAGCCGAGATCCAGCGTGAATTCGCTTGAGAGCTCGAAGGTGTAGGAATACACCCCCTGGAGGTCATCCAGGGGGGTATTTTCCACTTCCATTAAAAAAAGCTTCAGCTCATCAGCCGCCTCTGGAGGAGCCGCAGGGTCTGACGAGAGTGTTTTCAGGCACTCTTCGACCTTCAGCTTTATATCCTCCTTCGGATATTCCAGCAGATCCGCAAGCTGGGTGTACAGGTTTTTTTCCCTGACGCTCGTCATCGGTATTACCACTGTCTCCCGGTGATGATCTCCCTCTTCTTCGTGCCAAAGCCTACGGTTCCCCTCTTCTCGTACATTGTCCTCGGGTCAACCGTGGTCTGAGCTTCGCGATGGGTCTCAGGTATTACGAACCTCTCCTGGAAGGTTCCAAGGGTAAGCACCCTGTAGATGTCCTCGCAGTCCTTCGGCGTAAGGCCGACTGCCGAGAGGGCGGACTTTACCGCGGCGTCGCCCACGTCGCCGATCCTCTGCTGGCGGACATAGAGCCTGACGGCCATCTGCTTCTTGAGGGACTCGATGACCACCTGCTCGTTGCCTGCTGAGAGGAAGTTCGCAAGGAACCTTACGGGAACCCTCATCTTGTCAATCTCGGTGAAGAACTCCGTTGATACCGGGTCAAACATGCCGCCCCCGTCCGCCTTTGCATTATGCAGAATCGGCGACAGCGGCGGGATGTAGAAGTTCATCGGAAGAGTCCTGAACTCAGGGTGGTTCGGCATCCCTATGCGCCACTTCTTGAAGATGTTGTACGCCGGGGACTGCTGCGCCGCGTTGATCCAGTTCTCGTCTATGCCGGCCTTCTTGGCTTCTTCAACTACCCTGGGGTCGTTGGGGTCAAGGATTATTTCCCTCATCGCCTCGACGAGTCTCTCGTCCGGCGACTTCGCGACCTCTTCTATCCTGTCGGCGTCGTAGAAGAGCACGCCCACGAACCTGATCCTTCCGGTGCACGCATGCGCGCATGCGTTGGCCTGGCCGGTCTCGGTCCTTGGGTAACAGAATATGCACTTCTCGGACTTGCCGGTCGCCCAGTTGTAGTAGGGCTTCTTGAACGGGCACGCGCTGACGCAGAAGCGCCACGCGCGGCATGTGTCCTGGTCAATGAGGACTATGCCGTCCTCGCCCCTCTTGTATATGGCCCCTGAAGGACAGGAGGCTACGCACGCAGGGTTGAGGCAATGGTTGCATATCCTCGGAAAATAGAAGAAGAAGAGCTTGTGGAACTTGGTGAGGAGCTCCTTCTGCGAGTCCGAAAGGCCCTTGAGGTTCGGGTCGTTCGCCGCATAAAGGGGTGATCCCGCCATGTCGTCGTCCCAGTTCGGGCCCAGAGCTATCTTCTCCATGAAGTCGCCTGTGATGAGCGACTTGGCCCTTGCGGTCGGCTGATCGTCGCTGGCCGGGGCGTTGAAGAGGTTCTGATAGTCGTACGTAAACGGCTCATAGTAGTCGTCTATGGTCGGCAGGTTCGGCTGAAAGAAGATGTTCGCAAGGGTCCTGATCTTGCCGGGTCCCTTGAGGAGCTTCAGCCTCAGGCTGCCGCCGGAGACTTCCCATCCGCCGCGATATCTTTCCTGGTCTTCCCAGGTAAGCGGATATCCCGCGCCCGGTTTGGTCTCTACGTTATTCCACCACATGTATTCGGCGCCTCTCCTAGTCGTCCACACGTTCTTGCAGGACACGCTGCAGGTGTGGCAGCCGATACACTTGTCCATATGAAAACTCATTGAAAGCTGGGCTCTAATGTCCATTACCACTTCACCTCCTGGTTTCTCATTTTTCTAACCAGCACTGTCGTATCCCTGATGATCGGGATCGGGCCCCAGCCGTTGAAGGCGTAGGAGAACTGCCCGTAGCCGCCGGTCATGAGCGTCGGTTTGAGACGCTGACGGGTCAAGCTGTTGTGGAAGCCGCCGCGGATCTTGTTCCTCTGCTCCGCCTTCGGGATGTTGACCGTCCTCTCCTGAGAGTGGTAGGCAAAGGCCGTTCCCGACGGTATCCTGGCGCTGACGACCGCGCGGCATACGAAGATACCGTTGTCGTTGTAAGCCTCTATCCAGTCATTGTCCCTGATGCCTACGCTCTCCGCGTCCTTGTCATTCACCCAGCAGGAGTTGCCGCCGCGTGAAAGCGTGAGCATCCTGAGGTTGTCATAGTGAGTGGAATGGATCGCCCACTTTGAATGAGGCGTGATGTAGTTAAGCTGAAGGGCGTCCGTCTTGTCGCTCTTCTGGAGTTCGTTCATCTTGGCGGGGTTGAGCTTATACTTGCTCGTGCACAGACCCTCGCCAAACTGGAGGAATACCGGGTGATCCAGATAGAAGTGCTGCCTTCCGGTCAGCGTCCTCCACGGAACCCTTCTCTCGGTCTGGATGGTCCATGTGCCGTAGGCCCTGCCCCTTCTGTTGTCGCCTGTCCAGAGGGCGCTGGTTAGCCACCTTCTCGGCTGGGCAACGATGTCGTCGTACGTGATGGAGAAGTTCCTGTCCGGGCCGGCGATCTCTTCCGCGAGGCCGTGGCAGTGGTCCCTGAACTCTACTTCATCACCGTAGATTGCCTTAACGGCCTTCTTGGCGTCCTCATAGCTATCGCCATGCAGACCGGTGTGGTGCTCTTCCTCATGCCACTGCCTGTAGGAGACCTCGCCGTTCGTCGTGCCGGAGAAGGCCATGACGAAGTTTGCGGCTTCCTTCGCGGTCTTCAGGGAGATGAGCTTCTGACCGTTGACTTCAACGGAATCAACATGCTCTTGGCTGACATACTGCTCGTAGAGGTCCTTGCCGTCGAGCATGATGCCGTGGAAGCCGTATTTGGTCTTCATGAGCGGCCCGACGGAGATGTACTGATTGTAGACGTTGGCATAATCCCTCTCGACGACCGACAGCGTCGGCATCGTCTTTCCAGGGATTGCCTCGCACTGTCCCTTCTTCCAGTCCTTTACGCCGCCAAGGGCTGACTGGGCTATTTCGCCGGGGGTATCATGGTTGAGCGGAGCGGACATGATTTCCTTGACCGGACGCGGGAAGTGCTTCTTGGCGAGCTCGGCGAACTTCTGCGCCACCATCTTGAATGCGTCCCAATCGCTCTTGGATTCCCAGTTCGGTTGAACCGCCGCGCCCATGGGATGAATGAAGGAATGAAGCTCCGTCGTGTTGATGTCTTCCTTTTCATACCAGTGCGCCGCCGGGAATACCATGTCGCAATAGGTCGGCGTGGTGTTCATACGCATGTTGAAGTCGCAAAGGAGGTCGAGCTTTCCAAGCGGCGACTCCCTGTGCTTTATCTCTTTCAGATAAGGCTTTGCGACCTCTTCGGCGATAGTGTTGTGGTGCGTTCCGAGGAGATACTTGAAGAAGAACTCCTGGCCCCTTGCGCTGGAACCAAGGGCGTTTGCGCGCCATATCGTCCAGACTCTCGGCCAGTTCTCAGGAGCGTCAGGGTCGGCGATGGCAAAATCAATCGTGCCGCCCTTTATCTGCTTCACGGTATAGTCGACTATCTCAGCGTCGGTCTTTGCGCCGGACTTCTGCGCATCTTCAACAATGGCTATGTTGCTCTTGTTGAACTGCGGATATCCGGGCATCCAGCCGAGTCTGATCGCCCTTACCGCGTAATCGGCGGTGTGCTGATACTCAAGCGCGCTCTTGTCCGGCACGTTGCAGTAGTCACCTATGGCGCCGTCGTACTTGTACATCTGGGTGTGGACGTACCAGTTGATCGGGTTGGACATGAGTCTCGGCGGCCTGTACCAGTCAAGAGAATGTGCAATCTGGCCCCATGAATCGAACGGAGCGAGCTTTTCCTGACCGACGTAATGCTGGAGACCGCCGCCGTTCCTTCCGACGCAGCCGCACAGCATCAGCGCGTTCATGGACGCTCTGTACATAAGGTCGGAGTGGTACCAGTGGTTGAAGCTGGCGCCGCAGATGACCATGGAACGGCCCTTGGTGACCTCCGCGTTGTTTGACCACTCGCGGCCGATCTGGATGATGGTGTCTCTTCCGATGCCGGTGTACTTCTCCTGCCATGACGGCGAGAAGCCCCTGTCATCATCGTAGTTCCTGCAGTAGTCGCCGGAAAGACCCTTCCTGCCTACGCCGCAATGGGCGATGTTCAGGTCGAATACCGTCGTTACCGGGATCTTGCCTTCCTTGCTCTCGACATACTTTACAGGCACCTGCCTCTTGTACTTCTCGCCCTTGTCGACCTCGTAGAAGTTGACCTCGATGGCGTCGTCCTTTATGTCAAGAAGCGTCAGCTCGCAGTCGAAGTTCTCGCCGGTCTTGCCGTCCTTCAGAAGCGTGTTCCACTTGCCGTGGCTCTCGTGCTTCTGCGGATAGCGGTAGCCCATGCCGCCGTTTACGACGCGTGCCTTGCCCTTCTTGTCCCACATGGTGAACTTCCACTCGGCGTTGTCCTCGTCGGAATAGCCGGCGAGGTCGGACGCGCGAAGAAGCCTGCCCATTTCATAGCCGTCCTTGCCCTTCTCAAGCTTTACCAGATGCGGAAGGTCGGTGTAGTTCTTCGAATACTCCATGAAGTACGGAACCTGCCTGTCAACATAGAACTCCTTCAGGATGACATGATTGATGGCCATCCAGAAAGCGGCGTCGGAACCGGCACGGAGAGGAACCCACTGGTCGGCGTACTTAGTGACCTGTGAATAGTCCGGCGCGCATACTACGAGCTTGGTTCCGCCCTGCCTCATCTCGGAAACGAAGTGGCAATCGGCTGTCCTTGTCATGTTCGGGTTTGCGCCGGACATAACGGTGTAGCCGGAGTTGTACCAGTCCGCGCTCTCGCAGGAGTCGGTCTGCTCGCCCCAGACTTCGGGTTCCGCGGGCGGAAGGTCGGTGTAATAGTCATAGAAGCTCAGATGCACTCCGCCGATGAGCTGGTTGTAGCGCGCGCCTGAGGCATAGCTGATCTGCGACATGGCAGGGATCGGCGAAAACGCGATGATCCTGTCCGGTCCGTACTTCTTTATGGTATAGATCTGAGCGGCGGTGAGTATCTCTACGCCGGTTTCCCAGTCGAATCTTCTGAAACCGCCTTTGCCCCTTGACCACTTGATCTTCTTGTGAAGCTCCGCATCCTCGACGATGCTCCTCCATGCGTCGACCGGATCGGAGTGCTTGGACCTTGCTTCCCTCCATGCGTCAAGAAGGGTGCCGCGGCAGTAAGGATACTTGACCCTGACCGGGCTGTAGACGTACCATGACGCGGAGATACCCCTCTGACAGCCTCTGGGCTCGTAAGGCGGAAGCGACTGCTCAAGCTTCGGGTAGTCAAGCGCCTGGAGTTCCCAGGTGATAACGCCGTCTTTTACATATACCATCCATGAGCATCCGCCGGTGCAGTTGTTGCCGTGGGTGCTTCTCACGGTCTTGTCATACTGCCAGCGATTTCTGTAAAATTCTTCCCATCCCCTCTTAGCGGGATTTATTTCGTCCTGAATCCAGTTTGTTGCCATGATTTACCTTCCTCCTTTCCCGCCGTAATTTCTCCAGAGAGCGTCATGCGCGGTGTTGCCTGCCCTCTTTGAGTATCTGCCGGCCCAAATGATGCTGAATATTATGAGTATCCCTATGAAACCGGCAAGGCCGATGATCACAAAGCCGCCGGTCGCCGAACCAGCAACCTCGCCCTTGCTCTGCTTCTGGAAAAATGCCCTTAAATTATTGACTTCACCCTCGGTTATGTTCTTCTCAGCGAAGATGGGGCCCATTACGGGACTGCCGCCGCCGTTTATCCAGGCATCGCTGACGAAGCCGTTCTTGGTCGGGTCGGCATAGATCTTCGTAAGGTTAGGCCCAAGCACTCCGCCGTTCAGCGCGCCAACGCTGATACTGTGGCAGGATATGCAGGGGGGGCCGCCGTTAACAAGCCTTACTTCTCCCTTGAAGAGCTGCTCTCCGATGCTTGCATCGCCATGCTCAACAGGCTCTGCCGCCACGGGTGCAGCCGCCGGGGTTACCACCGCTGCCGCCGCCGCATTCTCCGCGGCCATGGCAGGCGCGGACATTAATCCCATGAAAAGGAACAATGCCGCGGCAAGCCGTACTCCACCTTTCAACATCTTTTTGCTGCTTTCTAACACCATACGGTACACCTCCTTTGCATACTGCTGTTTCTTTTTTTTTAAGTCCGCCGTTTCGCGCCTTCTCTCTAAAGCCATGCTTACAGCATCTGCGACAACAGACCGTGCTTACCAACGCTAAAGCTGCGTGACCTTATACGGCTGCGGCATTTGTAAGATTTAAAGATTCATCCAGGGCGTCCCGCGCTAAATTGACCGTGGCGCACGGCGCGTCAAGACCGGTCTTTCTGAGCCAGACGAGGCGCCTGCGCCGGGCGCTGAAGGGCATAGATGTCCCCATCTGTGCCCCCGCACGGCTGTTTGCGTCAAGGATGCTTTCATTATGGAATGTGCAGGGTTCAAATTCGGCGCTGCTTATGGATAAGGAATGGACTGGTTGCGCTATCTGGCTCGAAAGGGGCAGGGAACCGAAAAACCGCCTGAATATTGTTAGAGCGGATTGCGGCGATTTATCATTTATATTTTTAGCGTTGACGTTTTTGGCATTGCCGCCGGCGCGGCGGACTGCGTGCAAAGCTCCGGACATGGCCTGCGCGCCTTCGGCGCAAGCGGCGCCTTTAGATGCCATTGACATGCCGGTCTTCTTCACACGGCACGCACACACGACCGTCACGGAAAGCAGACCATCGTATATGCGTCTTAATTCCTTCTTAACCCTAAGGCTCACAGGCTTCGGTGTCCTCCGCATCAAGGTTTACACTTCTACTGCCGCCAGCGTCTTTACTATCTGCTTTCAATCCTCAGGCTTCAGGCTTCAGGCCAAGCCGCGCCTGCAGCACGCGTCTTTACAGTGTCAATGCCCGCTGCTGCGCGCAGACCGCAACGCCGTTCAAAAAAACCGGACTAAAAAACAGGTCTGTGACATTTGGTTTGGAGGTTTTGAAAAAGTCCGCCGCAGGTTACCAAATTCACAAATCCTTGTCCAGCATTTTTCGCTCCAAAGTAGAAAAAAAATCGGTGGTGCCGTATTCAGCTTTCAGGTATTTGCGGATAATAATACAAATCACAAAGCGTGTCTACAAAAATCTTCAATTCAGGAAAAGTTCCGGCTTCAAAGCTCTCAGAGGCCCGGACAACATGCCGCATTTCCTCTTGCAGGCTTAAGGAGAGTTCAAGGAGGGTTCATTGACGCGAACCCCTTCCGGCGCGCCTGCGGCCTTAAAACTTCTCCCTGCGCCGCCTTCTGTCCCGCCTGTCCCGCCCGCAGGGATTATCACCATCGGCGCTTAGGCGAATCATCGCAAAAGAACGGAGATGGCCGGTCATCCATCGCAAACTGGACGGCGCGGCGCGCCGTAAACAGGCATATACAGTCAATTCATTTATCGCCTTGACAGCAAGGAATAAAATTGATAGATTGAAGCTATTCTGAAAAATCCATATCTCAAAAAAGCGGGCTGACCTTGGGGCTTATTCGCCCAAACTCCATAGTCAGGGCTTTTAAATAGCTTTTAACAAAAAAAGAAACGAAAGGAGAATAAGCAGGTCCACCGCAGCTCGTCAAGGCTTTTAGGCAAATTTTTTCAAAGAAAGGAGAACAAGAAAGAATGGCTAATTTCAAGACGTTCCTCAAAGCGGGCCACCCCCCAACCTTATTTGCTTCATTCCTGTATTTCGATTTCTGCTTTGCCATCTGGGTATTAAACGGCGCCATGGCGCCGTTCATAAGCGAGTCTTTCCACTTAACCCCCGCACAGAAGGGTTTCATGATTTCCGTGCCGATCATGTCCGGCGCAATAATGCGCTTCCCCCTCGGAGTCCTTTCCCAGTACATAGGAAGAAAGAATGCCGCGCTCGTTGAAATGGGCACCATAATCATCGCCATGATCTACGGTTATTATGCGGTAACAAGCTACAATGACGTGCTTGCGATGGGCGTGCTGCTCGGCATCGCCGGCGCGAGCTTCGGCGTAGCGCTCTCTCTCGGCTCAGGCTGGTTCCCCCCGCAGTATAAAGGCCTTGCGATGGGCATAGCCGGCGCGGGAAATAGCGGAACGGTCCTCGCGGTGCTGCTCGCGCCGCCTCTGGCGACCAAATACGGCTGGTCAACGGTCTACGGCTTCGCGGCCCTGACGATGCTTTTACCGTTTCTTGTAATGCTCATATTCGCAAAGGAACCGCCTGACAGGGGCGACGAGCACAGCCTGAAAGACATGCTCTCATGCCTTGTGCAAAAAGACGGCTGGGTATTTAACGCGATATACATCATCACATTCGGCGGGTTCATAGGTCTTGCAAACTTCCTGCCGACATTCTTCCACGACCAGTTCGGCGTGACCAAGATTGCGGCCGGACAGCTCACGATGCTCGCGGCAGTAATGGGCAGCGGCATCAGGATAGTCGGCGGCTACGTGTCCGACAGGTGGGGCGGCATCAACTCGCTCACGCTCGTGTTTGTGCTTGTGATAGTCCTGATGTTCATAACCAGCTCTCTCCCGAGCCTGACTGTAACGACGATACTCTTCATGCTGGCGTTCGGGGCCCTTGGGCTCGGCAACGGTTCGCTCTTCCAGCTCGTGCCCCTTCGCTGGCCCAAGACAACGGCCGTGGCAGGCAGCATGATAGGCGAGATCGGGGCGCTCGGCGGAGCGTTTGTCCCGCTCTCAATGGGCCTTTCAAAGCAGTATACAAGCACATTCGCCTATGGCTTTATAACGTTCGCCGTATTAGCGTGCATAGCCTTCATAATCCTGAAGGTTTCGGAGCGCCGCTGGACAAGGACATGGGTCGGCAAAGGCGGAAGGGCCCTTACTGAAACTCATGTTTACACGGAGACAGGAGGTAATCACTAATGCAATATACACATATCGTCTGCCCTGTCGACGGCACGGAGATAACCAATATCGGCGTCGAGCACGCGGCCTATTTGGCAAAGATGTCGGGAGCAAGGTTAACGCTCATCCATATAGTGGAAAAATGGTACCGCTCAACGCACCTTGTCACAGACTCCGCGGAGTGGACGAAGATACACGAAGAATGGTTGAATAATGGCAGAAAACTCCTTGAAGACCTCGTCAAAAAGCTGCAGGCGCAGGGCGTTAAGGACATCGAGACGGTGTTAAGGGAAGGTGACGCCGCGCACGAGATAGTGGCTCTGGCCATAGAACACAAGGCCGACCTCATCGTAATGGCGACCCACCGCTACACACCCGTGGGAAAGCTCTTTATGGGCAGCGTAATCGACAAGGTCACAAAGCATTCACCCTGCCCCATACTATGGACGTTCTGACGGGCTTGTAAATTAACATCGCATCAAACCCCCGCTTCAGACATGCGGGGGCAAGGTTGAATCAGGCAGGGCCGGATCGTAAAATCCGGCCCTTTTTATTTTATATTAGTCTTGCGTTTTACAGGGGGGGTGGCAGAATTGAGGTAACCCTGACATCTGGCGGAGGTAGCGAAATGGCGGACGAGGGCGGATACCGGACGGTTGATGTGGTCCTGCCGGACGGCAGGCGGCTGAAGATACGGCCCATACGGCCGGACGACCGGAAAAGGCTTGAGGCGTTTTTCTACAGGCTCAGCCCAAGGACGAGGTATCTGCGCTTTGGGCATGTAAAAGACAGCATAACGGAAGGGGAGCTTGCGCATTTCACCGAGGTCACGCCGCCGGAAAGGGGCGCGTATGTCGCCACCGCCGGCCAGGGCGCAATGGAAGATATCATCGCCGTCGGCAGGTGGGACATGCTCCCTGACAGGGCCGGCGCCAAGGTGGCCTTCGCGGTGGATGACAACATCCGGCTTCGAGGCATAGGCGCCGCCATGCTCGAAGAGCTTGCCGGGGCCGCCGTCAGCTTTAAAATAACGAAGCTCACAGCCCTTGTGCTCCCGGAAAACAGCCGCTTGATAGAGGTCTTTGAAGAGAGCGGCTTTAAATACAGGAAAACCCTTAAAGAAGGCGCATATGAGTTTACGATAAACTTGAAGGAGCAGGAGGAGTATTCCCGGCGTCAGGCCCTGCGCGAGCACGTAGGAAGGAGCGCGGGGGTCAGGCGGCTCCTCGCGCCGAGGAGGGTGGCCGTCATAGGCGCATCACGGAGCGCCGAGAGCGTCGGCGGCGCGCTCTTCAGGAACCTCCTGAAAGACGGCTTTCAGGGCGCGGCGTTCCCCGTAAACCCGTCGGCGGAATCGGTAGCCGGGGTGTTTGCCTACCCGAAGGTCACGGATGTGCCGGGAGACGTTGACGTGGCGGTCATCGTCGTGCCCGCCGCCGCAGTCCATGACGCCGTTGACCAGTGCGGGAAAAAGGGCGTAGCGGGCCTTGTCATCATATCCGCAGGCTTCGCCGAATCCGGCGGCATGGAGGGAAAAGAGCGCGAAAGGCTCCTTACCGAAAAAGCGCTCTATTACGGCATGAGAATAATCGGCCCCAACTGCCTCGGCGTGCTTAACAACAATCCGGCCGTCAGTTTCAACGCGACATTCTCTCCCGTAACCCCGCCGTTTGGCAACATCGGCATAGGAACGCAGAGCGGCGCGCTGGGGCTGGCCCTCCTTGACCACGCAAAGGGGATAAACCTCGGCATATCCTGCTTCGTAAGTTTTGGCAACTGCGCCGACATTTCCGGCAACGACCTCCTTGAATACTGGGAGGATGACGGCAACACTCAGGTAATAACGCTCTACATGGAATCTTTCGGCTCTCCGAGGAAGTTCGGACGCACGGCGCGAAGGGTGACCCGCAAAAAACCTGTAATCGCCGTAAAGGCGGGCAGGTCGTCCGTCGGCGCAGCCGCCGCCACCTCGCACACAGGGGCGCTGGCCGCGTCGGACGTAGCGGCGGACGCCCTCTTCAGACAGGCCGGGGTAATACGGGTGACCACCATACAGGAGATGTTCAACGCCGCGGAGTTCCTCTCCAGACAGCCGCTGACCGGCGGCCCAAACGTCTGTATTTTGACTAACGCAGGCGGGCCCGGAGTGCTGGCCGCGGACGCATGCGAGGCCCTTGGCCTTAAAGTGCCGCCGCTCTCCCCTGAAACTCAGAAAAAACTCCGGCAATTTCTGCCTCCGGCAGCCTCTGTAAAAAATCCGGTTGACATGATAGCCTCGGCAACGGCTGACGCCTACGCACAGTCCCTTTCAACGGTGCTGGACGATCCGGCGGTGGATTCCATCGTGGTCATCTACATACCGCCGCTTGTCACACGGCCCGGAGACATTGCCGAGGCCGTAAAAAACTGCCTTGCCGCTAAAAAAACGTCAAAACCGGTCGTCCCGTGCTTCATGATGTCTGAGCAGATGATGACGGAGCTTCGCCGCGACCCGCGCTTCGCCCTGCACCCTTACATCTTTCCGGAGGACGCCGTCCAGGCCCTTGCGCACGCGTACCACTATTCCGTTTACAGGAACATGGAAGAGGGCAATCATGTGACTTTTCCGGAGATAGACCCGGAAAAGGTGCGAAAGAAGCTCTTTCCCGATGCCCCGGAAAAAGGCTGGCTCATGCCTGAGACTTCTCTTGCCCTTGTGGAGGCCTACGGCATTCCGGTCGTCCGGACAAGGGTCGCCATGAGCGTGGAAGAGGCGCTGAGGGAAGCGGAAAAGACCGGATACCCGTTCATAATGAAGCTGCGCTCCACGACCATCGTCCACAAGACGGATGCCGGAGGCATCAGCTTCGTGCGCGGCGCAGAGGAGGCCGTCAGGGCCTTTACGTCCATGCAACAGCGCCTTAAAGACCAAGGGCGGCTTGCCGAGATGCAGGGCGTGCTGCTTCAGCCCGTCATAGAAGGCGCCCAGGAGATGATCGCCGGGATGTCAATAGACCCAGCGTTCGGCCCTCTCATAATAACCGGCCTCGGAGGCATACTCGTCGAACTGATAAAGGACATAGCCTTTTCAATACATCCGCTCCGCGACGTTGACCCTGAAAGGATGCTCGGCCAGCTAAAAAGCCTGCCGCTCCTTTCCGGATACAGAGGCCGTCCCCGCGCGGACATCAATGCCGTGAAGGACGCCCTTCTCCGCTTTTCCGCGCTCATAGAGGACTTCCCTGAGATAGAACAGATGGAGATAAACCCTCTCTTTGTCCTTAAAGAAGGCGGCGGCTGCCTGGCCGCGGACGTGCGGGTGTATATGAAAGGAACTTAAACAACCTGCTAAAAGAAGATCAACAGAACACGGCTTTTAACAAAAGGCCTTTGGGGGAAAAACTCCCCAAAGGCCTTTTCTCTTTTCCGCCAAACCTCTAATGTTGCGTTAATGTCCGGTGAGTATAATGGAATCATACAGAGTGGGCCGCGGGACTTAAAACACTTAACAAACAGGAGGCATTCAAATGCAAATAAAGAGCAACTTCACCACGAGCATCGTATCCTTTGTTTCCATGGTCGCAGCGCTTGTCGTAGCCATCGCGATAGTATGAAAACATCTCCAATGCTGTATTAATCTTCAATCAGTATAATGGAATCATACAGAGTGGGCCGCAGAACTCAACCATTTAAAAAACAGGAGGTATTCAAATGCAGATAAAGAGCAACTTCACCACGAGCATCGTATCGTTTGCTTCTATGATCGCAGCGCTTGTCGTAGCCATCGCGATAGTATAATCAAAGATAAAATGACAGGACAGAAGAAGCCCCCTGAGGGGGTTCAACCCCGAAGGTTTAATAACCTTCGGGGCTTTTTAATTATCGCTGCGCTAAAAAGGCAGAGGCCGTTATGCCCTGTGCTTAAGCGCTTCGGTAAATTCCTTATTTTGCTTCACGAAACTTCTTATTATCCTGTATGCGCGAAGCCTCCATGCCGCCACCTGTATATTATCCTTCAACGGTTTTGAAAATAATGAGGCGATGAAGTCAACGATAGTATGGGTGGGTGAATAAAACATCCGCATGGCCCTTATCGTGTGGTATTGGAGATCGTACCTGCTTATCATTTTAGGCTCGAAGACAACGTGATGGGCGTCATACAGGCTCCAGTCCCTGTTTGTTATCCTCCCCTCCTTCTCCAGGTCGTTGTAGGTCTTGGTTCCCGGCAGCGGGGTCAGGATTAGAAACTGAACCGATGCAATCCTGTTTTTACGGGCGAACTTCATTGTCGCGTAGATAGTATCTATTGTGTCCTCATCCGAGCCGAGCACGAACATCCCGTGTATCCGTATCCCGTTCCTGTGTATCTCCTGTATCCCCCGCTCCATCTCCTCAACGGTCTGCTTCTTGTTGTAAAGCTCAAGGGTTTTAGGGTTGATCGACTCAAGGCCGATGCATCCGATAAAGCAGTTGGACTGCTTCATAAGAGCGAGCAGCTCCGGATCTTTCCCTATGTCTATATGGAATTGACCGGCCCAGTTGGGCGTCAGCCCTGTTGCGACCATCTCCCTGCATAAGGCCTTTACCCTCTTCTTGTCGGCTGTGAAATTGTCATCGTAAAAAAAGACCCAGTCAAGCTTATCCTTGATTCCGCCCTTTTCCGTCCCCTGAGGGGATGCGACCAGCGCCCTGTGATTACGTATGAAGTTCAGCGTCCTTTCCATGCAGGTAAACCTGTATTTATGCCCGAACATGCCGGTAACGGAACAAAAGGTGCAGTTATACGGGCAACCCCTGCTTGTCATTATAGGCGTTACGGAAATCCTCTTCGTGTTGCCTTTTATAAGGGAGAAATCAATATACGGCAGGCTGTCAAGGTCCATGACAAAAGCGGTTCTTCCGTTATGGACTATCTTGCCGTCCTTGCGAAAAGACAGCCCGGGGACATTTTCAAAGCCTTGGAGGGGCTCAGCCCCTTCAAGGGGTTCAACCCCCTTTTCAAATGCCTGCATGAAGGGGACTATGCTCTTATCGGCCTCGCCGCACAGGACAAAATCGGCGTATTGCATGGCTTCATCCGGCAGGGCGGTCACATGCGGGCCGCCCATGACGACCTTTTTGCCAAGCCCCTTGCAGGCCCTGGCCACTTCATACCCTTTTTTAGCCGTAGGCGTTATGACGGATATGCCGACGATGTCGGCGGATTTTACAGCCTCCTTCAGGTCAAACGCGCCCAGCGCCTCGCAGTAGATCTCCACTTCATAATTGGCCAACTTCAGGATTGAACCCAGGACAAGAACGCCGCGCGGCATGCATATATCGGTGAACACATGGACTCCGTCAGGAGCCGGCTCTATAAGAACTATCTTCAATTTTCTCCTTAATTCCCAGGATGCGTATTCAGGCGAGGGCAAACCATCAACTGCATCATATTATAATATATTCATTACAGATTGTAACGCATTATCTCGGGACTAAGCCTCTTGAAAGGGTTCAACCCCTTCATTCAACGCTTCGAACTCCTTTGTCTTTGCCTCATGCTCGCCGGTCAGGGAGGACAGTTCATCAAAGAGGCGTTCGATGCGTTCTTTTGATTCGTGGTAGGACTTTGAAACCGAGGCTATCTCAGAGGCGGCGTTCCTTTCTGATGCCGCAAGAAGATTACGGCTCAGTTCCTCGGATGAGGCTTCGAGCGTTACTATCTCTTCTTCTATCGAGGCAATCCTTTTCTTTAAAGGCCCAAGAACCTTCTGGCGGCTGGTCATCTGCTCGGCCCTTAAGCGGCGCATCTCTTTTTTATTAAGGCCGCTTTTTTCCTTGAGGGGGCTCAGCCCCTTCTTCTTTGCAGGGGCATCGCTTATCTCCGGCTCCTCGCCGCTCCAGCCGCCCTTTTCAAGGAAGTCGGCGTATGTGCCGTCAAAAAAGGACGCCTTGCCGTTGTCGAATATAATAAGCCTTGTGGCAACCCTGTGGATTATCGTCTCGCTGTGGGTGACGATGATGAGCGCGCCCTCGAAGGCCTCTATCGCCTCTATGAGCGCGTCCACTGAATGCATGTCAAGGTGGTTCGTCGGCTCGTCGAGCAAAAGGATGTTGGCCGGGGTGGCCAGAATCTTGCCGAGCATCACCCTGCTCTTTTCGCCGCCCGACAGGACGTCTATCTTTTTAAGCGCGTCGTCCCCGCTAAAAAGCATGGCCCCGCATATCTTCCTTGCGCCGCCGCGGTTGAGTTCATGGTTGGCGCCGAGTATCTCCTCTTCGACGGTGTTTTTAAAGCTGAGCCGCTCTATGTTGGTCTGGCCGAAGCAGGCAAGGCTCATGCCCTCGCTGCTGCTCACCGAGCCGGAAGACGGACTGAGTTCTCCGGCGATGAGATTTAAAAGGGTCGTCTTTCCCTTTCCGTTTTTTCCGATGACGGCTATCCTGTCTTTTTTCCCCACGCTGAGGCTGAGCCTGTCTATCAGCGTGTCCCCGCCGGGATAGGCAAAGGATATATTATCGACATTTAAAATCTGCTTGCCGGGAAACGGCGCGCGCGTGAATTCAAAATCAAGCGTCCTTATGCGCCTGAGCTCCTCGAAGGTGCCCCTTTTTTCAAGGGCCTTTATGCGCGACTGCACGGCGCTGGCCTTTGACGCCTTTGACTTGAACCTGTTGATGAAGCTCTCCGCCTCTTTCCTAATCTTCGCCTCGTTCTGGCGGGTCTGCTCGTGTATGTCCTCTTCCAGCTCTATCTGCTCGTAGAGCTTTTCCGTGCCGCCCGCTATCTTCTTGACCTTCTGGCGGTGTATGGCGATTGTGTGCGTGCAGACCGCGTCCATGAAGCCGCGGTCATGCGTTATGAGCATCAGCTCTCCCTTCCATGAACGCAAAAACCCCTTCAGCCACCTGAGAGACACGATGTCAAGGTAGTTCGTAGGCTCGTCAAGGAGGAGCAGGTCAGGCTCGGACAAAAAACACTTGGCAAGGTTTAATCTCACCTGATAGCCGCCGGAGAGCTGCGCCGGCGCAAGACCGAAAAATTCGTCCGTTATGCCGAGGCCGTGCAGTATCCTTTCAGCCTTATAGGTCTCGTCAATGCCGTCTTCATGTTTCGGCAGGGCGGAGCAGGCCTCCTGCAGGACAGTATCTTCCGAGAAGGTGATATGCTGGGAAAGATTGCCTATCTTATACCTGCGGGGCACGCTTATGACGCCTTCGTCCTTTTCCTCCTGCCCCAGGATTATGCGGAAGAGCGTGGACTTTCCGTGGCCGTTCCTTCCAACAAGGCCGACCCTCTCCCCCGTATTCACGGCAAAGCTAACCCCGTCAAACAGCGTCTGCGCGCCGTAGGACTTATTCAACCCGTCAATTTTAAGCATCGTCTCGTTATCCTTTCAACCTTAAAAGCTCAGCCTTATAGTATAGCGCATGATACAGGAATTTTAAAGCATTTTTTTGGCTATGCCGTCGAAGATATTTAAAATAAAAAAATCTCCGGCATGAATGCCGGAGATTTTTTGATCCAATAATAAGCGCACACGGGTGATTGGCCGCCTTTTAGGCCTTATTTCTTCTTACCATCGCTGATAAAGGAGCCGTCGTTTTTTCCATTTTCTATCCTGTAAACCGTGTTGCCGACGCGTCTAAGGGTTCTGCTGTGCTCGCCTGCTATTGGGCCACCATTAGAAGCGGGCAATGTTATTTGTGTCCCTGGAGTCAGAAGCTCATAGTGCCTGATAGCGTTGTAAAACTTCTCAAACTCCTGAGGATTCATGTTGCTCAACTTCTTGTCGCGGGACATGCCGGTTTTTTTGTTACGTACTGAATGTATTTCTCGGTTGGGTTAGATTTTGGAGGGGCATATATTCCCATTGCTCCAGCAATAGTTTCACGTTGGTAGTAATCCCTCTTTAAGAGTTCGACCTGGGCCTTTCTTCCCGTATCAATATTTGGGAAGACTGAAAAACCTTTGTTGCTGCCGATAGGGCTGTTGGTTTTACTGCTAAATCCGTAAACAATATTGCCGGGATTGTTATTCCTCCATGCAATGGTTCCGTTCTTTTTGATGATAGTGCTGCTGTTACTCGGATATATGACAGTCATCCCATTGTCGGCTGACTTCGCTTTTTTGTTTTTCGGCATACAGTATTCTCCTTTTTTTATTTAGCCGGCTTTATGTCTGTTACTTCCATCAAAACCTTGGTGCGGTGATAGCCGGTTTCTTGATGAAACAGTGTCCCTTCAGCAACCACCTTCTTATTTACAAGATGTTCGTAGCGCGTGTAATCCCCATGAATAACCAGTTGTATCGTCTTAATGTTAGTTTCAGCTACAAAACTGAGATCACGTTCTTCATTGGTGTTTGCACATGCGGGTTTTATCAGCTTGAGTATCCAATACGTATCCGGCCTGTCCCCTTTTTCTATGCTCTCAAATTCCGGCGGTCCGGGTAATATTTTTTCAACTATCGTTCCGGTGAGCCTCACCTTTGCCGGCCAGTATGAAAGGCACTCATCAGATTGCGCATCTCCGGTAAAAGCAATGAGACCAAGGACAAAAAAGAGCGTCAGCGATATTCGCATAATGAACTTTTTTTTCATGCTTGAGACCTCCGCGGCGCAGTGGGTTAGAGCCGGTTAGATATTACGGGCAGAATTTACGGTCCCTATACTATATACTGTTTTTATTCTACCCCTAAATCCGTATCCTGCTGTTTTAAAATGGATAACCGACATAAATTATTCTACCCCCCCTCACATAATAGCTCAAGCAGATGCCCCTTCCATGACAGGTGAAAAAACCGGCGGTATTTCCTTTTCCGGTTATTTCCTGCTTTTGTCCTTTGCCGGTTTTATGCTGCTTACCTCCAAAACCATGGTATGGTCATATCTTGTATATTTATGAAAAAGAATGCCAATAACGACCACTTTTTTAGACAGGAGACGCTCGTAGCGCGGATAATCTTCGGTATTGATAACAAGGTGCATTCTCCTTATATCCCTGTTATCCTCTTGATATATCTCGTCATCCGGGTCAGGGTTGACGCACGCAGGCTTTGAGAGCTTCAGCATCCAGTACATCTCCGGCCTGTCCCCTTTTTCTATGCTTTCGAATTCCGGCGGTCCGGGAAGGATCTTTCTGGTGAGAGTTCCGGTAAGACTCACCTCTGCCGGTTCGTATGAAAGGCACTCTTCAGCCTGCGCATCTCCGGCAAAGGCAATAAGACCAAGGACAAAAACGAATGTCAGCAATATTCGCGTAATGAACTTCTTTTTCATGCCGATACCTCCGTGGCTCAATGGGTTAACGCCGGTTAGAGAGAAGTTTTCTTCATGAAACGATTATAATTGCAGGAATAGAAATACACAACCCCTATACACTATGGTGTATTTTTCTACCCCATGATTAAAAAACAGGCATTGATTTGCAAACCCCGCGCGGCTGCAAGGCGGTTTTAATGGGAGAAGGATGCGTCAGGCGGCGTGAACAAGCTAACGGAAATTACGTTTTTAAAATGCGTCCGCGCAAAAACGGCCTTACCTCTTGCATCAGGCAAGGGTCTTGAACGCGCTTCGTAATGTCAGGATGGTTTTGTCAAGCTCTTCAGGGGGATACGGCTGCATCGCTCCCGTTCCCCATACCGGCCCGGGCCACGCGCGGTCTGTCTTAAACCTGCCGATTACATGGACGTGGAGCTGGGGCACGAGGTTGCCGAGCGCGCCTATGTTTATCTTATCCGGCTTGAAGAGCGTGCCGATGACGCTTGATGCGGCGCATATCTCCTCCATCAAGACCGCGCGGTCGGCCTTTGCCAGCTCATGCATCTCTCTGACGCCGTCCCTCCGAGGCACGAGCACGAGCCACGGGAAGGAGCGGTCTTTCATGAGAAGCACGACGCAGAGGCCCAGGCCTATGACCTCAGCGCCGTCTTCCTTCAGCCTGCTACTGAGAACGAACATTCAAATAACCCGTTAGTAAAAGAGCCAGAAACCATCCATGAAAAAGAAAAGGCCCGCGCTCGAAAGCGCGAGGCCCATATACCACAGCGGCCTTTTCTTTGTGATTACCGCTATTGACGACAGCATGATGGCTATCTGGAGGAATATGAGGCCAAAGGCGAACTTGCCGCCGCGAGTCTGCGATATGCCCTTTTCCTTTTCAAGCGCCTCGGCCTTGTCGCTTATCTCTTTTTTTTCCTTATCGTAACGCTTGATGTTCTCGTCATAGCCATGAATGGTCTTTTCATACTTCTCAGCCACGTCCCTTTGCCTGCCCTTCATCCCCATGAGCTGAAGCTCAAGAAACTGCTTCTGCATTACGTATGTGTGTCCCTTTATGGACTTTGCCTGATAGAAGTTCCACTGGTCGCTCTCCTGCGCCTGCGCCAGTATCGTCCTTGATGAGAACTTGCCCATGTAAAGCGTCGTCAGTGCAGCCAGCACCGCCATTGCCGCCGTTGAAAGCGCCACAAGCGTCGTCCACCTGGTGTTTTTCTGCTCCTGTGTCTGTTCCTGTTTCTGTTCCGGCATAGTTTTTGTTTCTCATCCTCCTTTTCCGTTGGTGTTGGTTGACTGTATGCCTTACTTCCTGCGCTCTTTCAGCGCCTTCATAACCTCTTCAACAACCGCATCGGCTGCATCTTCCTGTTTTACCTTCCTTACGGCCACGCCTTTTACATATATAAGGCCCACGCCGTCGCCTCCGGCAACGCCCACGTCCGCCTCTACGGCCTCGCCCGGGCCGTTCACAACGCAGCCCATGACGGCCACGTTTACCGGCTCTTCTATATGGCTGAGCCTTTTTTCTATCTCAACGGCAACGCCGGCGCAATCGAACTTTATACGTCCGCAGGTGGGGCATGAGACGATATTGAGCCCTCTTTTCCTGAGCTCCAGCGCCTTTAAAATCTCCCAGCCTACCTTCACCTCATCGCGCGGGTCGCCCGTCAGGGAGACGCGCATGGTGTCGCCGATGCCGCCCGCCAGGAGCGCGCCAAGACCCGCGGCGGACTTTATCGTGCCGGAAAATATCGTCCCTGCCTCGGTTATGCCGATATGGAAGGGGTAGTCAACTTTGCCGGCCAGAAGGCGGTAGCTTTCAATCGTCAACGGCACGCTCGATGCCTTCAGGGAAATCTTTATCTCCCTGAAATCCATGTCTTCGAGTATCCGTATGTGCCTTAGCGCGCTCTCCACGAGCGCCTCCTTCGTGGGGTGACCGCCGTATTTTGCGAGGATTGCCTTTTCAAGCGACCCTGCATTGACGCCTATTCTAATGGGGAGTTTCCTTTGTGCAGCGGCCCTTACAACCTCTTTTATGCGCCCTTTTTCTCCGATGTTGCCCGGGTTAAGCCTGAGTCCGTCCACTCCGGCGTCAACCGCGCCAAGCGCGAGCCTCCAGTCAAAATGTATGTCCGCGATAAGCGGAATGGCAATGGCCTTTTTTATTTTCTTTAAGGCCTTGACAGAGTCCGTGTCCGGCACGGCCACGCGGATTATCTCGCAGCCGAGTGCCTCAAGTGCCTTTATCTGGGAAACGGTTGCTCCTGCGTCGGCGGTGCTCGTGTTGGTCATGGACTGGACGCTGACAGGCGCGTCCCCGCCCACGGCGACGTTACCGACCTTTATTTGCCGCGTCTTTCTGCGCAGCGGCGATTTCTTTTGAAAAGATATCTTCATTGATTAATAATGTGCAGAATACCTGTTTTTAAAATATACTATAAATTAAAAGAAAATTCATCCGAATTCCAAGGCTATGCTTATAGAGGAAATAAAAAACTGCGGTCCGCTTGAAACGTTCGCGGCACTTCGGCATATGCCGCGCCCGTTTATATTCGCGCACGGCTTTGACGCTTCCGCGAGATACTCCTGCGTGGGCGCGGACCCGTTCATTACCATAGAGACGGGCATTGACGGAACGTCTCTGCGTCGCGGAGGGAATATCTGCATTTCATCTAAAGACCCCTTTGAGACAATCTTAGGCCTTATTAACGAGTTAAAGAACGGGTTTCGAGAGTCCTTATTGCTTAATGGTTTAAAGAACGGGTTTAAAATGCCATTCCCCTTCAGCGGCGGCATGGCCGGCTACTTCGCGTATGAGTTGAAGGATATGATATCCGGACGCATGCCGAAAAAAGACGCGCTTGACATCCCCCTTTGCATGGCCGGTCTTTACGACACGGTATTCATCTACGACCATCATGAAAAAACCGGACATCTCCTTCGCTCTGGAATGGACGATAACGGCGCGGCGCGCTTCGAAAGAATAAAAGATGCGATTAAAGGCCGCAAAGCCCTTCCTGAAATATCCCTTGCCGCCGCAGAAGGGCGCAGCCTTTCCAATGTTACGAAGGCGCAATACATCCGTATGATAAAAGAAGCTCACGAATACATCGCCGCCGGCGACATCTACCAGATAAACCTTTCCCGCAGACTCCAGATACGCTGGAAGGGCGAAGCCTTCTCCCTTTTCCGCTGGCTTTTAAAAAACAGGCCCGCCCCGTTTGCCTCCTTCATGGAGCTGGGCGGTTTTCAGATAATTTCCAATTCCCCGGAAAGGCTTTTGAAGGTCAGCTCAGGCGTTGCCGAAACATCCCCGATAAAAGGCACGAGGCCGCGCGGCAAGACGCCCGAAGAAGACGCGCGCATGATAGAAGGGCTTAAAGGCTCCGTAAAAGAGAACGCCGAGCACGTGATGATAGTCGACCTTGAACGAAGCGACCTTGGGGCCGTGTGCGAGGCGGCCAGCGTGGTGGTCCCTGAATTTAAAAAGATAGAGACCTTTCCCGGTCTTCATCACATGACCTCCGTCGTGCGAGGCCGCCTCAGGCCGGGCGTAAGCTCACTTCAATGTTTAAAGGCCATATTCCCCGGCGGCTCGGTCACGGGCGCGCCCAAGATACGCGCCATGGAAATAATAGCCGAGCTTGAAAAAACCCCTCGCGGCGTCTACACCGGCGCGATCGGATGGATGGACTCAAGCGGCGGCATGGACATGGCCATGCCCATAAGGACGGCGGTTTATAAAAACAACAGGCTCCATCTAAGCGTAGGCGGCGGCATCGTAGCCGATTCCGTGCCTGAAGACGAATACGCCGAGACGACGCTAAAGGCGGATGATTTTCTGAAGGCTGTCAGTGGGTGACATAAAAAAACATTAGGGGCCTGCCATCGCATGTTTAAAGCATTTTGTCATTCCCGAGGACTTTTATCGGGAATCTAATTTTAATCAAGCCTATTAGATCCCCGATAGAGACACTCGGGGATGACGGAAAAAAAGACATCCCGGGGTGGTGAGTAGCTCCACACCGGCAAAATATCTAAGCGAGGCCAAATCTATGAAAACCAAAATCTATCTGAACGGCTCCATCGTGCATGAAGGCAAGGCCTGCATCTCGATATTCGACCGGGGCCTCCAGTACGGCGACGGCCTTTTCGAAACCATAAAGGCGCATGACGGCAAACCCGCCTTCCTCAAAGAGCACCTCCGTCGGCTGAAGGCCGGGGCGCGGTTTTTACGCATACCCATAAAAACCATTGAGGCGGATATCAAGGATGGCGTAATCAAGCGGCTTTTAAAAGCCAACAACCTGTCAAAAGGCTCTGCCCGCGTGAAGATAATCGTCACCAGAGGGGTTGAACCCCCTCAGGGGGTTGAACCACCTCAGGGCGCGGACAAAAGCGGCCATGCGCCGTCAAAAGACACAACGCCCACGCTGATAATCATCGCCAAGCCGCTTGACGAGGCATACATCCGTCAATTGCAAACCAAAGGCGTGAAGGCTGTTTTAATCAGAGGCTATGCCCCTGTGCTTGGCGGCTTTAAAACTCTGAATTACCTGCCCTCTGTCCTCGCCAAAGCCGAGGCCAAAAAGCGCGGCGCGTTTGAAGGGATTTTTGTAGGAGAAGACAACACGATAAAAGAAGGCTCATCCACGAACATCTTCATCTTCTCAAAAGGAGTCCTGAAAACCCCGCCCGCCGATGCCTCATCCAACATCCTGCCCGGCGTGACAAGACAAACAGTGATACGGACTGCGCGAAAAATAGGCCTGACAGTGAAGGAGACGCCAATCTCCACAAAAGAACTTTTCACCTGCGACAAGGCTTTCCTGACGAATTCGATACTCGGGATGCTGCCGCTTGTGAGCGTGGATTCAAGGAGGATTGGAGGAAAAAGGAGGGCGATGAGGAAAAAATATTAAATTAAAAGTCCACATGCGGGTTCAAGTTTGCAACTTGAACCCCTTTATTTCGTAATTGCTTGGAATTGCGCGATTAACTACGAACTCAAAAGGTTTAATTTGCAAAATTGAACCCGCAAATAGTTTCGGCGTGAGGACGCGCCGACACATCTCAAATCCTTGTATGTTAGACTGCGCCATATTGCGTAATTTTTAAATCCTTTTTTCTCCTCTCCCCTCGCGGGAGAGGGTAGGGTGAGGGGGCTCAGCCCCTTCAAGGGACAACTTTCACCCCCACCCTGCCCTCCCCCGTCAAGGGGGAGGAATAAAAAGAACATAGCATTTAAGCCCCCATCATATGGAGGAGAAAAAAACCAAACAACTTATAAGCGCATACTGACTGTCGATTACGCCTTTTCAGGCGGCTTTTCCGCTGTCTTTTCCGGCGTCTTCTCCGGCGCTTTTTTGGCAAGTCTTATGAATATCTCGTCAAGCTGTTTCTGGTCAACCGTTGACGGCGAGTCGCACATCATGTCCGTGGCCTTCTGGGTCTTGGGGAAGGCTATTACGTCGCGGATGGAATCGGAGCCGGTCATGATGGCCATGACCCTGTCGAGGCCGAAGGCTATGCCGCCGTGCGGAGGGGTGCCGAAGCGCAGGGCCTCAAGCAGGAAGCCGAAACGGCTCTCGGCCTCTTCCTTTGCTATGCCGAGCAGGTCAAAGACCCTCGCCTGAACGTCGCTCCTGTGTATCCTTATGCTGCCGCCGCCAATCTCAACGCCGTTAAGCACGAGGTCATAGGCCTTTGCCCTGACTTTAAGCGGCTCTTTCTCCATTTTGTCAAGGTCTTCGTCCATCGGCGCGGTGAATGGGTGATGCACTGCCACGTGCCGCTTCTCGGCGTCGTCGTAGTCGAACATGGGGAACTCGGTCACCCAGATGAAGTTAAAACCTTGCTTCGGGATAAGGCCAAGTCTTGCGCCGATATTCAGGCGGAGCCTTCCAAGCACGGTGCCGGCAATGGAAAACCTGTCCGCGGCAAAAAGGAGCAGGTCTCCCTTTGCGGCGCCAAGCACGCCCGCTATGGCCGCCTTTTCATCGTCGTTTAAGAATTTGGCTATCGGCGACTGCCAGCCCTCATCCGTGAGCTTTACCCACGCAAGCCCCTTTGCGCCAAAGGAGACGGCAATGGCCGTGAGGTCGTCAAGGTCTTTCCTTGAGAACTCCGCCCCGTGCTTTACGCAAATGGCCTTGACAACGCCGCCCTTTGACGCCGCGTCCGCGAAAACCTTAAAACCCGTTTTTGAGGCGATGGCGGTGAGGTCTTTAAGCTCCATGCCGAAGCGCACGTCCGGGTTATCGAGGCCGAACCTTCCAACGGCCTCGGCATAGGTGAGACGGGGAAACGGCAACTGAAGCTCAAAGCCGGGGCCGTCCTTAAAAATGGCGGCCACGAGGCCTTCCATGACGCCGATTACGTCGTCTATGTCAACGAAGCTCATCTCCGCGTCTATCTGCGTGAACTCCGGCTGGCGGTCGGAGCGGAGGTCTTCGTCGCGGAAGCACCGGACTATCTGGAAATACCTGTCAAAGCCGGATATCATGAGTATCTGCTTGAAGAGCTGGGGCGACTGCGGCAGGGCGAAAAAACTGCCCGGGGTGAGCCTTGACGGCACGAGGAAGTCCCGCGCGCCTTCAGGAGTGCTCTTGGTGAGAACTGGCGTTTCTATCTCCAGAAAGCCGCTTTCCGAAAGGTAGCTGCGCGTGGACATGGCTACCTTATGCCTGAGAATGAGCTTGCTCTGAAGGGCATGCCTGCGCAAATCGAGATATCTGTATTTAAGCCGCGTGTTCTCGGCAACGTCCGTGTCCTCTTCTATCATGAAAGGCAGGGGGTCGGAATCGTTCAAGACTTTAATCTCGTCAATAGCGACTTCAAGCAGCCCTGTCTTCAATTCCGTGTTTTCAGTGCCCGCCGGCCTTTTTTGCACAACGCCTTTTACGGCTATGACGAATTCGCTCCTCAGCTCATGCGCCTTTTTGTGGGCCTGGCCGTTCTTTTCCGGGTTAAAGACAAGCTGAACAATGCCCTCGCGGTCTCTTAGATCAACGAATATCAGCCCGCCGTGGTCCCGCCTTCTTTGCACCCATCCCATAAGGGTGACGACCGTGCCGGTATGCAGGGACGACACCTCGCCGCAATAGGAACTTCTCCGCCAGTTTTCAAGTTTTTCTAACAAAACAGACCTCCTCCAAGTGAGCATATCGCTGCGCCCGTATAATCCCGATTTTATACCACATAGCCCCCTGTTTTTCAATTTAATAGAGGACGAAAAACACCGGCACGGACTTGACAATCGGCAATTCACAGATAGACTTACATAAATATTAATCGAGGAGGTGACTCTTCACGATTTGGCGCGTCAATCCTGCGGGTCTTTTGCGCCATATGCCCAGATGCCCCTACTGGATGCATTATTTTCCAAATTTTCCAAAACAGACGCCGCATCATGCCACTCAGCATTATTTGCGCAAAAAAAGGAGACTACATGAAGAAGATTCTTTTAGCCGCGGTATTTCTTTTTACCGTTTTCATCATGCTTCCCAATGACGCCTACGCAGTGCCCGCATTCGCGCGGCAGACAGGCATGGCCTGCAACACATGCCACTTCCAGCACTTTCCTTCTTTAAACAGCTTTGGCCGCGCGTTTAAAAGCGGCGGCTACACACAGATAGGCGGTCAGAGCATGATCGAAGGAGACCTCCTGTCGGTGCCAGCCGTCCTTAACGCATCTCTTGTCTTAAAGGCGCGTGGTCAGAAGACCACCGGCGACAGCGGCGCATCGGGCACCACAAGCGGCACAAACAAGGGCGAGTTCCAGTTCCCGGACGAGGCGGCCCTGATGATCGGCGGCAGGGCGGGCGAGCACGTGGGTTTTCTGCTTGAAAGCTCCCTTAAAGCCGCGGACGCAGGGAACCGCTTTACAAACTTCAAGCTGCCGTTCACATACAAGACCATGGACGCCGACTTCAGCGTCATCCCCTTCACCAGCGACGGCTCAGGCCCGTCCTACGGCTTTGAGCTCCTGAACACCGGCGCGGTGTCAATGGCGCGCCCGATAGAGCACGGGGCGGAGACCAGCGCACAACGGTTCATCGGCACCGCCACGGCGGCAACGGGTTTTTCCTTTGTCGCGGCGCATAGCCTCTTTTTCGCCAACTACTCCGCATGGGCCCCGGTGCACGGCGATACCGACGCCGGTCCGTATCTGGCCTATCTTAGGGCGGCGGTAACCCCGACGGTAGCGGGGTGGGATCTGGGAGCCGGCGCCCAGTGGTGGGGCGGCACGACGAAATACGGCGCGACCCCGACAAGAAAGTCTGCAAAGGCATGGGCCGCGGACATACAGGCGCAGGGCAACGCGGGTGACTACCCAGTCGGCTTATATCTCACATACGGCATTGCTCAGAAGTCCGGCGCCGGCACCGCGAACATGTTCAACTCCGGAACGGCTGACAATAAGAAAGCCTGGTCTGCCGCCGGGGAGTTCGGCATAATCCCCAGCAGGCTCACGCTCCTTGCCGCCTACCTGTCCGGCAAAGGCGGAAGCCTCAACGGCAGCACCGCCGACGGCTACACGAACGCCACGACCGTGGGAGCGAACTTCAACATCACGCAGAACCTTGAGCTGCAACTTAACAACTCATGGTACAGCGGCAGCGCGTTTAATGCCACGCCGGCAGACGGCGACACAAAAACGACGCTCATGCTGTTCGGCGCGTTCTAAAAGACACTGTATCGGCCTTTCAAAACAAGGGGGGGGTTAAACGCCTTCCCCTTTTGTGTTAGAATCAGGCATCACGGCCCCGTCAAAAAACATCCCCATTTGCACGTCTGCGGCCGCATTCTGAAAAAATGGAGGCACACATGGACTTCCCGCTGATTGCCCGCGCACACTTAACCCAACCCCCGCTTCAGCCTGCCCCCGCAGGTTTTAAGCGGGGGGCACGCGAGGGCAGGCGCAAAAAACATCTTTTCACCCTGCTCTGCTTCGCCCTTGTTTTTGCCGCAGGCTGCGCAGGGCCTCTAAAATACTCTTACGACCCCAAACCCCCGGAGCAGATCACAAAGCTGCGCGAACCGGTCACAGTGCGCGTCGGCGAGTTCACGGACGCAAGGAAGACGGCCTCACTTGACGAAAGGGGCAGAAGGACCATCGGCAGGATTGCCGTGAACGTGTCCGACATGTCGGACAAATCACTGACGCTTTCCGAGGACATTCCAAAGATAGTCTCAGCGGCGTTTATAAAGGAATTGGGCTGGGCGGGCTACACGGTCAAAACCAACGCGGACGCGCAAAATGACGCTGACTACGTCCTTGCCGGGGAAATAAGGGAATTTTCCCTGGACATCGGCGCGAGGGACAAAATATCCATCGCCGTGTCCGCCCGGCTCGTGGACGGAAAAAACGGCAACACCGTCTGGTCTGATGAAGAGACTTACGAAAATGACCGCTACGCCGGGTCGTTCGGCAACTCACGGCTTTCGATAACCAACTACATCTCATTGTCTCTGTCCCGTCTCGTGAGAAAGACGCTGAGCGAGGCGGGCGAGCCTATCAAATACGCCCGGTACGCGCCGCCGGCCTCAAAAGAAACCGCGCAGGCAACAGGCAAACTCGTCATCAAGACCGATCCCCAACACGGGAAGGTCTACCTGAACGAGGTCTACTACGGCCTTACCCCCCTTGATTCGGAGGTCGAAATAGGCATCTATGACCTGACCCTTAAACTCGACGGATTCAAAGACGGGAAGGAAAAAATATCAGTCAGAAAAGGCCAGACCACGGAGATTGACATGAAGCTCGAAAAGAAACCGTAGGGGCAGGTTCTAAACCTGCCCCTATTGCCACATTTTACAGAGGGTTTTCCGTTTTGCATCGTGAATAAAAATACAGACAGATGACGAGGACGAGGACTATCCCTGCCTGCACTGACAGCTTGACAACGCCGCCCTGCCAGTCCTCCTCACCCATGCCTATCTTCATCTGCGTCAACAGAAGCCCCCTGATGCTGGCTATGACGCCGATGTATATGAAGGGGTTAAGTGAAAATGTGTGGCGGCTGAGCTGGCGCATGACCTGCCGGAAAAGCTCCATGACGATGAGGACGAACATCAGGTCGCTTATTATGTGCGAGATTGAATGCTGGGTGTAGAAAATAAAATCAGAGACAGCCTCCATCATCAACAACGCGGCCACGGTGATGATGCCGACGCCTACCATAACGAGAATCGCGTCGTCAATAAATGCAAGTAATTTATTTACGTAGGCTATGGACTGAGATGTTTTTGGAGCTTCCGGCATGTATTTTCACCTCTGCTCTGAAGTAAACCCATACTACAATAAACGGACGCGGCTGTAAAGCGCCGCGTCCGTTTCAGTGCATCTGCCTTGATGTAGCCCCCGGCCTTAATACTGGCCAGAGCCGTACGATCCGCTCGCGTAGTATCCTTCAAACGGCTTCCTTGAAGCGGTATACACATGCGACCATACTGAACACCGTTTTGTCCAGACGCTGTCCGGATACTTCGCCATGAGGGTGTGGCAGACCTCTCCCAGCGCGTAAGTGTCGCCGCTCTCTTTGAACTTAGCGGCTCCGAGGAAGTATTCCGCCTCGGGGACAAGTTCGGAGTCCGGGCACTCTTCTATTATCTCTTCAAAGAGCGCTTTTGCCTCTGCGAACCTTCCAAGATGAAACACGGAAAGCCCCTTTGAAAGGATGATCTGCGCCATGAACTCCTTCGGGGGCAGATAGCCCACGAACCTTTCGACCTCATTGCCGTTTTCATCGGCAAAGATCAACGCAGGCGTCCAATCCACGTGGAATCTGTTGCTGATCTCCTGATCCTTCTGAACATGGAACTGCATCGGCAAACACTCCCTCTCTATCAGCTTTTGCACCTGCCCGTCCATCAGGGTCTCTTCCTCCAGCTTTTTGGAGCCTTCATCCGTCACGCCTCCGCTAAAGAACAGCAAAAGAAGCCGTGAGCCGCCCCTTATCTCTTCCTGTGCCTTCTGAAGATCTTTTCTCCACTCAATGCCTGACATACAAAACACCTCCTTTTTGCTTCATTTACTTCTTTTACTATTAAGTATAAGCCGAAAAAATATACTGTCAAAAAATAGAACATCTGTATCAGATATTAAAAATCATTCCTCATTAATCCGAATATAAAGTTCTTGTGAACCCCTGCATGCCTTTGAATTCGTTATAGCATTGAAGCGGATATTCCATTATACTGGTATGAGGATAGATTAACAGGCAGGCTTCTCATTAAAGTTCTTTGGGCGCCTGCGGCGAGCAAAGCTAAAGGGTTACATCTTGGCTTTAGCCGTGCGCAGCACCTTTCTTTCAAGAAAGACAGGCGCGGGTTTTAATCTCATGACCGTCATAACCGGCTGGATAAAGAAGCTTCCTTTGCACGCGAGGCATACCTTTTACTATGACCTGCGCTCGGCCCTGCTTTTCGGCCTGTTCGGCGGACTTATCTTCCCATTCATGGCGGTCGTCGGCAGGAAGATAGGCGCTACGAACTTCCAGATAGCAATGATAGTCTCGGCCACTTACGTCTCCAACGCCTTCGCGCTTTTGTGGACTGAAGACGTCCTTGGCGCCGGCAGGGTCTGGTATGTGGTGTGGCCCAACGCCGCCGGAAGGGCGCTGCTTCTCTTGATGTTTTTCGTGACAAGTCCCATGTGGTATACCATCCTCATATTCACCTATATGGTTATCACGGCCCCGGCCTTCCCGTCATACGCATCCATCATGAAGACGAATTACCCTGACGGCATCCGCGCAAGGCTCATGAGCTACGTCAGGGCGTCCACGGCTTTTCTATGGATAATCGCGTCCGCCGCAGGAGGCTGGTATCTGCAGCGGGACACATACAATTACAGATACCTCTTTCCTTTCGCCGCCGTGCTTGGATTCTTGTCGGCCCTTCAGTTCAGGCACATCAAGGTAAGACGTGAAAATAAAACGCGCGAGTCCGTCGGCGGGTTTGCCGAACTCAGCCAGCCGCTCAGAGACCCTGCATTCATCAGATTTCTGATCGCCTTTTCCGTCTTTGAATTCGGCCTTTTCCTCGCAAGCCCGGTCTATCCGCTTGTCCTGGTCGACGAGGCCCGCATATCAAACTTCGCCGCCGGCATCTACGGGGCTGTCTTTTCAAGCCTCTGGCTCCTCGGCTTTTTCTTCTGGGGCCATTTCATGGACAGGTATTCCATTAAAAGCTCCGTGCTTTTAGTGTTTTTCATCGGATGCCTTGTCCCGCTTATCTATCTCCTTACGCGCTCTATCTATATCCTCGGCATCGCCCAGGGCGCAGCCGGATTCCTTTATGCCGGCATGGAGCTTGTGAGCTACATCGTCATAACGCGAATGGCGAAACCCAGGGATGTCCCGCGGTACATGGCGGCGCACGTGGCGCTTGAGGGGGTGCGCGGCGCTTTAGCCCCTTTCCTCGGCACGCGGCTTTACACGCTCTTTGGCGCTGACACGGTCTTTGCCGCCGCTATCATCCTCGGTGCAATCGGAATATTTTTCGCATGGAAACTGATAGAAGCAAAATCGTAATCCCGGCCTCCAGCGTGGGAACGATGAGTAATTCCCAAGGAAATATTAAAGTTCTTTGGGCTTACCTTTCTTTCAAGAAAGGTAAGTAAAATTGCCTTGACACGATGTATGGCTTTTAGTATGATTGCCGTCTAAATACCCCGCAAAAATCAAATACTGCATAGGACAGTTGAACAGCGGCAGAAATCAAAGGAGGTAGGATCATTCATGAGGAAGAGTTCATTGTGGGTTCTTTTTATGGCGGCCATCGTCGCGGCAATGGCGACACCGGCATTTGCAGAGGCAGAAGCCGCCGCTAAAAGCGTCGGCGGCGCCAACAATTTTTACATTGCAGTGGCGCTTGTTGCCGCAATAGCAATGGCGTTTGCCGCGGTGGGCGTCAGTTTTGCGCAGAGTCACGCGATCAAAGCGGCGGTAGAAGGCATAGCCAGAAATCCCGGGGCCTCAGGAAAGATACTTCCGACGCTCCTTATCGGTCTCGCCATGCTTGAGTCTCTTGCAATTTACGTCCTTGTCATAGCGCTGATATTGCTCTTCGCAAACCCGTTCATCAAGTTCATCGGCTGAGAACGGCATTTGAGATTCAAAAGGGCCGTAAACCGGTCATATCTGTGCCGCGGCAGATGACATTCGACATTAAAAGCCGCTCCATACTCATGTATGGGGCGGCTTTTTTGCGTTGAGCATAATTGACATGGACTTACATTCAGACAGTACGGCACGTTGCCGACAGCCGTTCCTGCTCTGTCAAACACATTAAAAAGGCGCGTCATCAGAATGACGCGCCTTAACCTTATCTTTCCCTAAACATACGGCATCAAAATATTTGATTTAAAATGTCCTCGGCGCAGCGCGGACCGTCAGTGGTGCGCGTCTTCATCGCCCGGCACGGTGACAGGGACAGAGGGGAAAAGCTTTTGAAAGATGATAAACGAGAGTATCACGGCCGCGCCGCCGCCGAAAAAGAGGGAAATAAGCGTCCACTGCTCATATGCCGCGAGGTTGCCGTCGGAGAATACAGGCATTATCATAAGATAGCGGTTCAGCCACATGCCCAGACAGACTATGACCGCTACCGCGGTCAATGAAATCGAACAGAGCTTTATCTTCCTTATGACCGTCCCCAGGAACGGCACTGCGAAACTGCCGAGCATCATGGCCGCAAACGGCAGGGCATAATTGCCCTGTCTGCCCTTGAAAAACGGCCCTGTGAGGTTCGGCAGGTCTCCATACCAGATGACTATATTCTGCGACCAGAACATGTATGTCCAGAGCATGGCAAAGCCCATGATCATGATGCCGTATGCGTCAAGGCGCCACCTGTCAGCCGGCTCGCCCGGCGCCCTTGGGATAAAGCGGCGAGAGAGCGCGAAAAGAAAGGCCGACCCCATAAGGAGGTTGCCCACCCAGTAGTATGGCGGAAATATGGAGCTGTCCCAGTGCTTGATGATCATCATGCCGAAGTCCCAGGCGGTGTTCGTGTTGTGCATGATGTAAAGGATTATCACAAAGGCGGACATGATGTTCAGGCGCTTTTTCAAGCCCTCGTTTACGCGGCCTTCATGCTCCTCGTCCCTGCCGGTCCTGAAATAAACGAAGCTCATGACGTAGAAGAGCGACATGCTTATGATGGTTCTCCAGAGGAAAAACTTCTTGCCGAGCCATGGGCTCAGCTCATGCCCGCCGTGGCCGCTGGCGGCGTCCGGATGCATCCACCAGAAGAGATGTTCCATCCCGCCGATGTAGATGATTATAAATGTGATTGCCGCGACAGGTATAAAGGAGAGCGTCAGTATCTCGCCGAGGCGTGAAAAATACCTGCCCCAGCCGGACTTGGTTAACCGCATTATCGCCGAGATGACTATCCCTGTCTGCGTTATGCCCAGGAAATACACATAGGTGATGGCCAGGGCCGCCCAGAGCGTGCCTGTCTCGGCGGCAGTCGAGATGTTATAAGCAAACGCCGCTATGCTGTTTACGAATAATATCAATAAGACCCAGAAGAGCATATTTTGTCCCGTTATGTCTATTTGCCGGCAACCGTCCCGTTGGCCGCGCCGCCGATTCCGGCCGATTTTCCGGCCCCTTGGATTTATGTTATATGCCGCCTGAATCCCCGCCGTTATCCGGCCCTTACTTCCCCTTGAACTCTTTCTTGACGTAGTTCACTATGTGCCACCTGTCATCCGCCGGGACAGAGTCCGCGTAACCGGGCATGATGGCCAGACCGCCGTTTGTTATGGTGAAAAATATGTCGCCGTCCGGCTTGGCCAGCACGTAATCAGAAGTAAGGTCTGTCGGCGCGACGTACTTCTGCCCGACAAGGCCGTCTCCCTTGCCGCCGTCTCCGTGACAGGTCGCGCAAAAGATGGCGTACCTTGCCTTTCCGCGCTCAACGGATGTGTTGTCCGCCGGAAAAGGGTTTTTAAGCCTGGCTGCCGCGTCCCTGTCCTTTGCGTAATAGGGCTTGCCCGCGGTCGTGACCGCGCCTTCGGGCTGCGGCGGAGCAGGCTCCTTCTGCGCCCTGTGGTTCGGCTGGTTGAACAGATCCCATGACCAGGGCATGGCCGCGGCGTTGTCCGGCACGGACATTATGGCCAGCGCGCAGGCGATTGCCGTAATCCCACGTTTTAGACCCCCGCTTAAAATATGCGGGGGCAGGCATTCGAGGACTTGCCCGAGGGCAGGCTTAAATGTTTTAGCAGCCTCAGCTTTCAATTCTCTCGATCTCCCCTGCGCCGTGTTCTTTAAGTATCTTTTCCACCAGCGGGATATTGTCTTCCCTGACGCCCTCTACGAGAAGGCCGAAACCGTCAACCGCTATCCTTGGGTGAAACGGCTTTTTGCTTATAACCGGCATCCTGCAGAGCACAAAAAAACCGAAGAGCGTCCAGAGGACGCCGAAAAGTATCGTGGTCTCGTAAGAGACAAGCAGCGTCGGCGTAGCTGCAAGGATAGGCTTGCCGCCCCTTGGCAGTATGTAGAGCACCGACAGGCCGAAGGCCACGACCCACCCGAATATGAAGCCGTTTATAGCGCCGAAGCCCGTAAACCACCTGAGCCAGTTCTTCCTTGGGCCGAACTCATGTTCGATCTCATGGCCAAGCGGTATCGGCGAGATTATCTGGAAGCCCCAGCCGGATGCCTTGCACCTGTGCGCGGCCTCAAGGAGGGTGTCCACATGATCAAATACAGCGAGAACCGAGTTTGTAGCCATAATTATTACCTGTGTTAATGATGCTTCCTGTTCTTCATCGGAACGCCGATGTCCTCTTTCACCTCAAACAACGCGATTATCGGGAAGACCTTCACGAACATCATGAACATGGAGATGAACATCATGAGCGTGCCGAGGCTTATGGATATTTCAACCCATGTCGGGGCGTAGTCCTGCCACATCCACGGGAGGAACTTCCTTGAAAGCGAATTCGGGATGATCAGATACCTTTCAAGCCACATCCCCACGAGCACGAGGACGGGCACTACGAACCTGCCGAATACCGAGCCGCGCACTTTTCTTACAATGTAAACAAGCGGCAAAACCGTGTTGCAGAAAATCATCAGGATGAACAGCTGCATATAGGGAGGAGTGGCCAGCTTGAACTTCAGGTGTTCAATCTCCTGCGACGTGTTCGCGTAAAGGCCGGTGACGACCTCCATAAGCGTAAGGTAGCTCCACATAAGCGACAGGACAAGGACGAAAAGGCCTATCCTGTCGTAGTGGTAGTCAGTTACGTATTTCTTCATCACGGGATACGCCTCCCTCATAATGGAAAGCATGAGGAGAACGCCTGCAAACCCGGAAAGCAGAGCGCCTGTGACGAAGTAAGGCGCGAATACGGTCTTTGAATAACCCGGCACGAGCGACAGGGCGAAGTCCCACGACACGACGGAATGGACGGAGACGACCAGCGGCATGATGAAGGCCGAGAAGAACATGCAGGCCTTGTTCTGCGTGTACCACTGCGCGTCGGTGCCCCTCCAGCCGAATGAGAGGAACTCATAGAGCTTCTTCCTCCAGCCCGACGCCGTGTGGCTGAGGGCCGCGAGGTCCGGCACGAGGCCGAAGTACAGGAACACTATGCTGCTCGTCGTGTATGTGCCTATTGCAAAAACGTCAAATGTCAGAGGGGAGATGAAGTTGGTCCACAGCTGCCTCTGCGTCGGGTAAGGGAATGTCCAGTAGAAGTTCCAGGGCCGCCCCATGTGTATGAAGATAAAAAGGGTGACGAGCATCAGGGCGAAAAAGGTCATGGTCTCCGCGCCCCTTGAGATGGCCCTTCTCCACGGGGTCTGCGTGATGAAAAGCATGGCGGAGATAAGCGTGCCCGCATGGGCCACGCCGACCCAGAAGACGAAGTTCACGAGGTAGATGCCCCAGAATACCGGCACGTTAAGGCCGCTTACTCCCTGACCGACGTATATCTGATAGGCCCAGGGCAGGATAAAAAGAACCGCCGCTCCGGCGCCAAAGAGGCCGCAGATAATATAGTAGCCGATCCCGGACCTGGTGATTATTCCGTAGATGTCCTCGTTGACGTCTTTATATGACATGCTACTCTTCTGATGTCCCTCGGCCATCTTTCATCACCCTTTTAAGATATATCACCGACGGATCGGTATTTAACTCCTCCAGAAGCCTGAACCTTCTGGGGCTTTTCGCGAGCTTTGAAACCCTGCTCTCAGGGTCGTTAAGGTCTCCAAAGACCATCGCCCCGGTGGGGCAGGCCTGTGCGCAGGCAGGCGTCACGTCGCCGTCCTTCAATGCCCTCTTTTCGTCCTTTGCCCTGTCCTTGGCGGCCCTTATGCGCTGGATGCAGAAGGTTCCCTTTTCCATGATGCCCATCTCGCGGACTGTTACGTCGGGGTTATACTGCTGGTCAAGGGGCTTTTCCCTCTTGTATGTGAACCAGTTGAAGCGCCTCGCGTCATAGGGGCAGTATGTCGCGCATGTGAACGTCCCGACGCAGCGGTTGTAGACCTGCACGTTGAGTCCGTCCTGATTATGGTATGTGGCGTAGACCGGGCATGCGGTTTCGCACGGGGCCTTTGAGCAGTGCTGGCACATGACGGGGATGAATTTAACCTTCACATCCGGGTATTCGCCCTCGACGTAACGCTCGATCCGTATCCAGTTGAGCGCCCGCGACTTCCCGCACTCTTCCTTGCCCACGACCGGCAGGTTGTTCTCCGCGTAGCAGGCCGACACGCACGCGCCGCAGCCGTTGCACCTGTCAAGGTCTATGACCATCGTGAACTTGTGGTCATATTTCTTGAAGTAGCCTGGACGTCTCAGATCCTCTAATCTGTCTTTAACCTTGCTGAATATACTCATGGCGGCCTTTTCCTTATCCCTTAATCCTCTCAAATTCCGCAGGGGTCATGGTCTTGACTATGTCCCTGCCGAGCTCCCTCGCGGCGCCTTCCTGCTTGACGAGCCTTCCATTGCCAATCTTTGTTACCTTGACCCGCGTCGAATTGACGGCTATCTGACCGGTCTTCGGGTTTTCCTTAAAAGGAAGTATCTCTATGGGATTCGCTCCCCTGTCCTTTGCGTACCTTCCGTACTGCCTGTGCCCCTGCCCTATGGGAACGGCTATGGTATCGGGCCTTATGCCGGGGGCGAGATAGGCCTGCGCCGTTATCTTGCCGAAGGGAGACTCAATGCTTACAACGTCGCCTTCGCTTATGCCGAGGCTCGCGGCTGTTTTTCCGTTTATCTCCACCCAGCTTCCCCATACCACCGAGGTCATCGGGTCAGGCATCTCCTGAAGCCACGGCGAGAGCGCGCCGCTTCCGTCGCGCATGGCCGCCTGAGGATAGAGCATCAGGTAGAACGGATACGCCTTCTCATCGCCTTCAAATTCGGCGGCAACGGATTTAGAAAGGTGCTCCTTGACCGCGTGGACTGAAACGGCCGCGCAGCGCGGTTTTACGGATTCAGCCCCCCACCAGCCGCCCTCTGAAAGCGTCCTGATCCAGAATTCATCGAATGTCGGCGCGCCCGCCGCCATTGCCCTGTTCTTCGCGTACATCTCCTTCCATGAGCCGCGCAAATAGTCCTTAAACTCCGCGGAAGGCATCCGCGCGGCGGTCTTGCCTCCAACCGCCTTGCCGACCATGATGAAAATGTCGCCAAGACCCTTTGTGTCGTAGAGCGGGCTTACGACCGGCTGCATGACGGTAGCCGGAGCAAACCCTGCGCCGGGCTCCGAGAACTCGTCTCCCCAATCCTCAAGCGGATGGTGCGGAGGCAGTATAATATCCGCATATGCGGTGGTCTCGTCAATATAGCTTGAAAAGCTCGCTATGAACGGTATCTTTGCCAGCGCATCTTCCACCTTCGCGGCCTTAGGGGCCGTAAAAACCGGGTTTGAGCCGGAAACTATAAGCGTCTTTATCCTGCCGGCCTCGGCGTCGGCGGCAAACCTTGAGAGGCTGTTTTTGGGACCGGTCATAGGGTGGGGCGCGGACGCCAACGCCTCCGGCGACGGGATAACGCCGCCCTTTATGCCGATGTTCCCGGCCACATGGTTTAAAACGCTCACCGCCATATGGCAGGACGGGCCGTTTTCATACCCTTCGAGGTTGCCCCCGCTTATGGCAAGGCTCGGCCTCGCCTGAGCGAACTCTTTGGCGAGCGAATATATCCGCTCTTCACTGACGTCGACGGTCTTTGCGGCCTCTGACGGGCGGTATGCGCCAAGCGCGGAGCGCCACGACCCTGCGTCCCCTGCCCTTGAAAGACCTTTTTCAATGATTGCGTATGCAATGGAAAGGGACAGAACGCCTTCCGTGCCCGGACGCGCGGCAACCCACTCGTCGGCGTTAGCCCCGGTGAGCGACATGCGCGGCTCGACCTGAACGAGCTTGCCCCTGCCATTGCCGCCCTGCCTCATCTGGCCGTAGGCATGGCCGTAAGAGACAGGGGAAAGCCATGCGCTTGAAAAATCGGCGCCGAATGACAAAAGGTACCGCGTGTTTTCTATATCGTAATGAGGTATGGCGGAAAGGCCCATTGACGCGTGATTTGCGAATTCAAGGTTTCCCGGTCCAAGCAGATCATGGCGGATTATATTAGGCGATCCGAAGCCCGACATGAAGCTTGACGCCACAGTATGCTGATGGCCGCGCCGCCGCATATCCGAGGTGAGCAGATAGAGCTGTTCCGGCTTCTTATTAAGCTCCGTCAGATTCTTTGCAAGCGTGGAGACGGCATCGTCCCACGAGATCTCCACGAACTGCCCCGTGCCGCGCTCGCCGCTCCTCTTCATCGGGGCCTTTATCCTGTCGGGATTGTAAAGGCCCTGCACGCCGGCCTGTCCGCGCATGCAGAGCTTGCCTTTGTTGACAGGATGCCTGGGGTTGCCTTCTATCTTCCTTGCGCGCCCGTCCATTACCTTGACGAGGATGCCGCAACCGGCCGAACATTCGGTGCAAAACGTCGCGTAATACGCGCCGACGCCTGGAATAATGTCCTCAGGCGGTATGAGATACGGAATAAGCTTATTTCCGGGCGACTGCGTGACCTTGCCGAAAAGATACCCAAGACCGGTTCCTGCGCCGCCTATGCCTATGTATTTTAGAAAGTCCCTGCGTTTCATCCGTTACCTGCTGCGGTATTTTAAACTTATTAAACTGCTTATCGTCTCTTACGCTGCCCATTCCAGTGAATGGAAAAGGGGTTAGTCCGCTACTGATGGCACGTCCAGCAGTCTTTGCCGTTCACGACTTCCCTCTTTTCATGACAGTTGAGACACCAGCCCATCTGAAGGGAAGACACGCGCTTTACCCTGCTCATGGATGCTACGTCGCCGTGGCAAAGCTTGCAGTCAAGCCCTGCCTTGATATGCCTCTTATGGGTGAAGCCCACGTGGTCGGGAAGATTATGCACCTTTACCCACGCAATGGGTTCCTTCCTTTCCCAGTAGCCTGTAAGTTTTATTATTTCAGGAGAATCGGTTTTGATGATCTTGTGGCAGCCCATGCACCTTTGCACGTTGGGCACGCCGGAAACTCTTGATCTGTCCGCATATATATGGCAGTAGATGCAGGGTATCTTGTTGTCGCCCGCGTGTATTTTGTGGCTGAAGTTGATTGGCTGAACAGGGTCGAGGTCCGGGGAATAATAGGTATTCAGAGCGTAACCTATGCCAAAGGCCGCTCCGAAAACGACTACGCCTGCCGCGACGTATATGATCGCCTTTATATTTAACATAATCCTGTGCTACCTGTTGCCGCAGACACCACTCCCTCCACTATCTAACAGTCAAATGGATTTTTGCGCTGACAGGACTGAAACTTTAATATAAAAACTATAACCCGATGGTTGTGAATATTATAACAATTGGAATATCATGTCAAGCCGTATTTGTGCCGCACAGGGCAAGACGAACAGCCTTTGACCGGGGAGGCATCGCTCCCAAGACCGCCGGCCTTGACACCTTCATTTTTATGGAGTTTACTGAAAATATGAAATGGCACGCAAAAACAGCAGACGAAACCATAAAAGACCTCGGCGCGGACAGTATAAACGGGCTGTCCTCGGCCGAGGCCGCCGGGAGGCTTGAAAAATACGGGCCCAACATCCTCGCGGGAAAGAAACAGCAGTCCCGCCTTTTAAAATTCCTCGGCCAGTTTACGGAGTTCATCGTCATTATCCTTATCGCCGCGGCCGCTATCGCCGGCGCGCTTGGCGAATGGGTGGACGCCGGGGCGATAATGGCGATTGTCATTTTAAACGGCATTATCGGCTTTGCGCAGGAGGAAAAGGCCGAGCGCGTCATCGAAAACCTCAAAAAGCTGTCTTCCCCCACGGCAAAGGCTGTGCGTGACAAGGCCGCTTCCATTATCCCCGCCGAAAGGCTCGTGCCCGGCGACATTCTGCTCCTTGAAGCCGGAGACATCTGCCCGGCTGACTGCAGGGTAATCGAATCCATCTCCTTTAAAATCGACGAATCCGCGCTCACTGGCGAGTCCCATGCCGTTGACAAGGAGACAGCCGCGCTCAGCGAGGACACGCCGGTTGCCGACAGGATAAACATGGTCTTTCTGGGCACAAAGGCCGCTTCAGGGCGCGCCCGCGCCGTGGTGACCGCCACCGGCATGGCAACGGAGATGGGCGCGATAGCAAAGATGATAGAGGCGGTAAAGCCTGAGCCGACCCCGCTTCAAAAGCGGCTCTCCGGCTTTGCGAGGTCTCTTGTCTGGGCCGCTATTGCCATATGCGCGGTCATATTTTTCATCGGCATACTGCGCGGGGAAAGGGTCGTTGTGATGTTCCTTACCGCGGTAAGCCTTGCCGTCGCCGCCGTGCCTGAAGGCCTTCCGGCCGTGGTCACCATTACCCTTGCCCTCGGCGTCCAGCGCATGGTAAAGAGGCACGCGCTCATAAGAAAGCTCCCTTCCGTCGAGACCCTCGGCTCGGCCACGGTCATTGCCACGGACAAGACCGGCACCATCACAAAAAACCAGATGACCGTTAAAAAGGTCTACCTCGCGGGAAGCGGCGCGGCCGTTGACGTTGGAGGCTCCGGCTACGCGCCTGAAGGCCGTTTTTATATAGGTTCAAACGAGCTGCGCGCCAATGACGACCCGGCGCTGATGCTCCTTATAAAGGCCGGACTTCTTTGCGGCACCGCGGAGCTTAAACGGGACGAAAACAACGGCCTCGCCTGCATCGGAGACCCCACCGAGGGCGCGCTTATAACCCTCGCGATGAAGGCCGGGCTTACAAAAAGCGGCCTGGCGGACGAACTCGTCATATCCGGAGAGATGCCCTTTGACTCCGCCACGAAGATGATGTCAACCGTCTATAAAAACAGCTCAGGCAACAGGTTTTACGCATTCGTAAAAGGCGCGCCGGAAAAGATCATCGCCTTGTCCGGCCGTGTATTTACTGCCGGCGGCGGACGCGCCATGTCGGACGATGACAGAAAGATAATCCTTCAGGCAGGCGATGCGATGGCGGCTGACGCCATGAGGACGCTGGCCTTTGCCTGCATCGAATCAGATGCGCCTATTGACCCCGCAGGGCTTTGCCTGCCCGGCGCGGACATGGTCTTCGTCGGCCTTGCGGGCATGATAGACCCGGCACGGGAGGAGGCGCGCGCCTCCGTTGAAACGGCGCGGCGCGCGGGGATAACCCCTGTCATGATAACCGGCGACCACAAACTTACCGCGCTGGCCATAGCCAAACAGGCTGGGATATTCATTGAAGGCGACATGGCCGTCGCGGGGGATGAACTTGACAAGATGTCCGAGGATGAGTTTTCAAGACAGCTGCCGCGCATAAAGGTCTACGCGCGCGTAAACCCGGAGCACAAATTAAGAATAATAAAGGCATGGAAAAATAGAGGCGAGACAATCGCCATGACAGGCGACGGCGTAAACGACGCACCCGCCCTGAAAGAGGCCGACATCGGCGTCGCAATGGGCGTGACAGGCACGGACGTCGCCAAAGAGGCGTCGGACATGGTGCTTACCGACGACAACTTCGCGTCCATAGTGGCGGCGGTGGAAGAAGGCCGGGGCATCTTCTCAAACATCAGAAAGGTCGTCCATTTCCTCATCTCATGCAACATCGGCGAGATACTGACCCTCTTAATCGCGTCCATCGCCGGCATGCCCCTGCCGCTCCTGCCCGTTCAGATACTGTGGATGAACCTCGTCACCGACGGCCTGCCCGCCATCGGCCTTGCCATGGAGCCTGCCCAGGCCGGGATAATGAACAGGCCGCCGCGGGAAAAAACCGAAGGCATCGTCACAAGGAAACTCTTTTGGATAATGCTCCTGCAAGGCGCGTTCATGGCCTTTTGCACGCTCGCGGCCTACGCTGTTTATCTTTATTATTTTCATGAAGAGGCCGCCAGGGCGCGCACCGTCGCCTTCATGGTGCTGGTCCTTTGCCAGAAGTTCCACATCTTCAACTGCCGCGACATGGAAAGGTCGGCCTTCAGACTCGGCTTATTTTCAAACAGGATGCTGAACGCCGCGGTGGGCTTCATCATCGTAAGCCAGATATTAATAGTGTATCTTCCGGGCCTGCAATTAGTATTCAAGGTATCGCCGCTTCGGCCGCTTGACTGGCTGATCGTCATCGCCTTCTCAATACAGCCGTTGGTGTGGATGGAGGCGGTGAAGCGGCGGAGAGGGAAGGGGTAAGGGAGCCGCTGAATTCCAAGCCGGTCATACTGGACGCCTGAGCGTCCAGGATTGCGTTCCCACGCCTGCCCTTTGAAAGGGTTCAACCCTCGCGTGTCTGAAGCGGGGGCCGGAGCATGGGAACAATAAACGACAAAACAGCCCCTCACCCCTCCACCCTCTTCACTCCTTCCGGTCGCCATGAAGGCGAGATGACCCAGGGCTGTTCGCCGCTTTCAAGGAGGCTGCCCCAGGTCAGGGTGAAGCCGCCGAATCTGCCGTTGACCTCGTCCATGGCCGAGAGGAGTTCCTCTCTTTTTCTTTCATCCTCGAAAAGGGGGATTTGGCGGGGGTTTTTTACAATGCCTGAGACGCAGACGCCGAGGAGGCGGATGGCGGAGCGCAGCCTTATTGCCGCGAGTATGCCCTTGGCCGCGTTATAGACGGCGCGGGTGTCGTTTGTCGGCGCGCTGAGCGTGGTCTGCCTTGTGAACGTGAAAAAGTCCGGATAGCGGAGCGTCAGGCTTACCTTCCTGCCCTTGAGGCCGTGCCTCCTTGCGCGCGCACAGACCATCTCGGAGAGCTTTAAAAGATGCCTGTTTATGATTACCTTGTCCGAAATGTCGGCGGGCAGGGTCGTTGAATGGCCTACGCTCTTTGCCTCTTCCTCCTCGCCTATCGCCGCGACGGGGCTGTCATATATCCCCTGCCCCATGAAGTGGAGCCTCTCGCCTATGATGCCGAACTTCTGCCTGAGGATGCCGACGGGGTATGCGCCAAGCTCCGCGCAGGTCATTACGCCGAGCGCGGCGAGGCGCTCTGTGAGGCGCGGGCCTATGCCCCATAGTTCATTCACGGGCAGGTCTTTCAATACCCCGGCAACGTCTTCGGGTTCTATGATGACGAGGCCGTCCGGCTTTTTCATGTCAGAGGCGAGCTTTGCGAGCAGCTTATTGGGCGCGATGCCTATGGAACAGGTGAGGCCAAGGGCGTCCATTACGCGCTTTTTCATCGCCCGCGCGATATCCCGGGGCTCTCCGAAAAGCCTCAGGCTCCCTGTGATGTCAACAAAAGCCTCGTCAATGGAATACGCCTCGACCATCGGGGAAAACCCTTTCAGGATGCCGAATATGCGCACCGACGCGTCAACGTACTTCCTGTTGTCGCCTATGACGAAGATAATGGACGGGCAGAGACGTTTTGCCTCGTATTTATTCATGCCGGTCTTTACGCCAAAGGCCCTTGCCTCATACGAGGCCGTGGTGACGACCGTCCTTTCGGCGGAGCCGACAACGGCAATGGCCTTGCCCCGGAGCGCCGGGTTCGCCCGCTGTTCGACCGAGGCGAAAAAGGCGTTCATGTCCATATGGAGGATGATTTGGCCGCTCACGCCGGAGCCTTGAACTTCACGGGCATGACCTCGCTGTCAAAAATTGCCATGACTTTGACGTGCTCTCTTAAGTCTGCTGGAGCGTGGAAACGATAAATAAAAGAAAATGACTACGGCTGCTTTTGAGGGCTTAGGGCAGGGATGATATTTGCCTGCGGGTCCGCCTGTTGGCTTTCCGCGGCAAGGGGGCTTGCCGCGCCGTCTGTCCCGCCTTCATCTTCCTCGTCATAATCCTCTATCACTATGCCTCTTTTGACCATGATATCATAGATCATCGCCGCGCGCTTCGTGACGAACTGCTGGTCTCCGGCGGCGTTGTATCTTATCGGATTGGGAAGAACCGCAACAAGACGGGCGGCCTGCTCAGGCGTCAGATAAAGGGCGGTCTTGTTGAAATAATGACGGGAGGCGGCCTCTGCGCCGTAGATGCCGTCACCCCACTCGGCGACGTTCAGGTAAAGCTCCATGATGCGCCTTTTGGAAAGCGTCCGCTCCATCTTCCACGTTATCAAGAACTCCCTGAACTTTCTAAGGAGCGACCTTTGCGGCGTAAGGTATAGGTTCTTGACAAGCTGCTGGCTTATGGTGCTCCCTCCGGCCTTGAACTTTTTGGCCTTTATGTTCTTCTCAAGCGCCTCGCGCATGCCCTCGAAGTCAAAACCTTCGTGGCTGTAAAATTTATCGTCCTCGGCAATGACGACCGCCTTTACGAGATACGGCGACACATTCGCCAGAGGCGACCAGACCTGATAGACCGTGTGTCTTTTGGCCTTCTTCTTGCGCGCCTCGTTATACTCCATCATCGAGGTCTTTTTCGGGTTCTCCTTCCTGAGCCTTGACACGTCCGGCAGGACGAGGAAATACAAAATCGCCGCAAGCGCGGCAAAGACCGCCGATATGTAGAGAAGTTTTTTCATTTCAATATTCTGCCGCTACGTATAAAAATCCCGTCCTCATTCAAGGAGGCTGATTTGTCTTCACCTTAGCCGCTTCCCCCTCACTCCCCGCTTTAGACACACGGGGACAGGCTCTACCCTCTACCTCATCCCCCACCCTACCCTCCCCCGTGAAGGGGGAGGAGAAATGGAAGGGGTCATCGAGGGAGAGGAGAAAAAAAGATTCAAAAAATTCCCCCCTCCTTCTAAACGGGAAGATTTAAAATGTAGATGGAACAGGCAAGGAATTGAAACAAAAAAGGCTTATGGGGTTGAACCCCCTCAGGGGGTTTTCTCCCTCAAGCCTTTTTTGCTGAGCGCCCCCCCTGCCCTTGCAAGAGGAGAGGAGAAAAAAATCGTAGTGCGAGACTTCTATCGAGCTTGTTGCAATCAAGCAAGGATGCGGCAAAAACAGCGAGGCTGAAGTCTCGCACTACAATATATGAATCTTGACAACACAGTTGCTCCCCCGTCCCCCGCTTTAAACACGCGAGGGCAGGCAAGGGGAAGGAGATAAGGAAGCGGCCATATCCGGATTTGATATTTATGTCAGACCTGTTCAATCTTCCCAAAGAACTCTTCGATAAAATATGCGCAGTCATCGAAGAAAACGCCGTTTTCTCCGGCGACGCGCTCGCAGAACTTTACCTTGCCCATTGGGTTTGATGTGTCGCTTGAGACATAAAGCGCGAACGGCACAGGGTCGGAGGTGTGCGTCTTAAGGGCTATGGGCGTAGGGTGGTCTGTCAGGGCAAGAACGGTATATTCCCTGAACTTATGCACGCCCTTCAGGATCGGCCCGACTATTTTTTTATCAAAGTCTTCTATGGCCTGCAATTTGTCCTTCAGGTTGCCGTTATGTCCTGCCTCGTCCGGCGCCTCGACGTGCACGCATACGAAGTCCTTTGTTTCAAGCGCCTCGAGCGCGGCCTCGGCCTTGCCCTTGTAGTTCGTGTCAATGTAGCCTGTCGCGCCGGGGACGTTTATCACCTCAAGACCGGCGTATATGCCTATGCCCTTCATGAGATCAACCGCCGTGATGATAGACCCTTCAACGTCGAACCTTTGCTTAAGCGTCGGCATTGCCGGGGCTGTCCCCTGCCCCCAGAGCCAGATGGACGCAGCCGGTTTTTTCCCCGCGCTTATCCGTCTCTTGTTCACAGGGTGGTCTTTCAATACTGCCTGCGAAAGCTCGATAAGCTCTTTAAGTTTGTCCTCGCCCGTGCCAACCGGGAAATGTCCGGCCACTTCCTTATCGGAGATGTCGTGCGGCGGCGTTGTCTTTATGTTTCTAACCCCTTCCGGCGCGTCCTTCCATACCATCAGATGGCGGTAGGATGTGCCGGTGTAAAACCTCACGCCGCGGCTTGCAAGCTCCTTGTCAAGGGTCTTGATTATCCCGTCGGCGTCCTCAGTGGTGATGTGTCCGGCGCTGTAATCGTCCATAACGGCCTTGCCGTTCTTATCCACGATGGTCACAAGGTTGCACCTGAAGGCCATGTCTTTTGCCCCGAGCTTAACGCCAATGGAAGCGGCCTCCAGCGGCGCGCGCCCTGTGTAATACTTTGCCGGGTCATAACCGAATATGCTGAGATTGGCAACGTCGCTCCCCGGAGGAAAGCCCTTCGGCACAGTCGCGAAAAGGCCGAGCAGGCCCTTTGTCCCTATGGAATCAAGGTTCGGCGTGGCGGCGAACTCCAGCGGCGTCTTGCCGCCCAGTTCGTCAATCCGGTTGTCCGCCATACCGTCGCCGATGAGGATTACGTATTTCATGTTCTTTTTCCTTTGGTCTCTTTTAAAGAGCGCCTGACGAGTTCAGGTTTGCAACCTGAACCTTTTATTTCGTAATAGCAAATAAAGCACCGTCTTACTTCACACGAACTATCGGATCAACTTACAAACTTGAACCCGCACTTGAGAGGGGGGTATTACTTGAACGGGGCAATCTACATAGCCGCCACCGCCTCATCTCAATGCTTCCACTCCCTTCACACCTTTACATCCTTCATCATGACCAAGTGCGCAGGCTTTTTTAAAATTCTCCAACGCCTTGCCATTTTGGCCTTTCTTGTAAAACATAATCCCGAGATTAAAGTAGGCAAGAACGTCATCCGGTTTTAGCGATATGACCTTATTGTAGTCCTCTATGGCCCTATCGTGTTGGCCTTTTTCAAAATACGTATTCCCTCGGGCAGAGTAGGCTTCGGCGTAGTCTATCTTTAGCGATATGGCCTTGCTGTAATCCTCTATCGCCCTGTCATATTGGCCTTTATTCTTATACGCATTTCCGCGGTTATAGTAGGCATCGGCGTTATCAGGCTTCGAAGATATAACCTTGGAGAACTCTGCTTTCATTTCCTTCACCTGCCGGCATCCATCATTATCGCCAAGCTCACAGTTCTTTTTATAATCAGCAATTGCCATGTCTTTTTGACCTTTAGCCCTATACGCGTTCCCACGGTTATAGTAGGCAATGGAGTTATTCGGCATTAGCGAGATTGACATGTTGAAATCCTCTATTGCCTTGTGGTATTGGCCTTTTTTATTATACACATTCCCGCGGCTAATGAAGACACTGGCGTAATCCGGCTTTAGCAATATGACTTTATCGTAATCTTCTAACGCCCTGTCGTGTTGGCCTTTATCCCTATACACATTCCCGCGGTTATAGTAGGCATCGGCGTAATCAGGCTCTATAGCTATGGCCTTGTTATAGTCTTCTATGGCCCTGTCGTATTGGCCTTTATTCTCATACGTAACCCCGCGGTTACTGTAAGCCTTGGCGTTATACGGCTGTAAAGATATAACTTTATTTAAATCCTCTAAGGCCTGTTCGAATTTTTTCATAGCCAAATACGTTAACCCTCGGTTTTCATAGCCAATGGCAACATAAGGCGGTTTTAAAGATATGACCATGCTAAAGTCATAAACTGCCTTGTCGTATTGCTTAAGATTTAAATACGAAACCCCGCGGTTAACGTAGTGCCGCGCGGCGTAAGCAGGGTCCAGCTCAATAGTTTTAGTATAGGGGGCTATGGCGTGTTCATAGTCTCCTGAACTAAACAAAAACCACGCCTTATCATTCCAAACCGTCGCGCTCAGGACATTGGCCAATTTCATGTAAGCAAGTTGTTTTGCCTTGTCGTTTTTTTCGCTATCCAGCTCGGACCCGAGCCTTTCTATATCTATTAGAGCAATCTCGGTGTGCATTTGTACCTGATCAGCTTCTTCAGCCCTACCATCTTCGTAGAACCGGGTTACTGATTTTACGACCTTGTCAATGTCGGCATTTATACGTGCCTTTAAATAATAGGTTTTGCCGTCCCATTTTTCGTCGAATATCTCAGACAGCGCTGAGGCTGCAGCAAGGCCATTGACCTCATCCTGTGTTAATTTAAAGTTCTTAACCACGGTTTCGCGCTTAAGATACGCGCCAAGCTCCGCATTGACGAGCCTCTTTGCGTGCACAATCGCTATAGTACTGGCGGTGAACTCATTGTCTATCTTGCCCGCCTTATAGATATATTCCTTAACAAAGACCTTTTCAGCGGAAAACGAAACACCGGAGAGGATGAATAAAAATAAGATTGCAATCGGAAAGACCCACCTTGCCGCTCTCATAACAGCCATAGACACCTCAGTTGTTGTGTGGTGTATCTGTGCACCACGTCCTAAAACCCCATCACCTTCAAAATCTTCTTTATATCCGCCGCTACTTTTACCGGTTTGGCGGATGAGCTTATGGCCCTGTCGGGGTCTTTGAGGCCGTGGCCCGTGAGGGTGCAGACGACCGTGTCGCCATCGGCGAGGACGCCTTCTTTTTTCATCTTTATCGCGCCGGCTACGCTCGCGGCCGAGGCAGGCTCGCAAAAGACGCCTTCGCGCGCGGCAAGGAGCTTGTACGCTTCTATTATCTCATCATCCGTCACGGCGTCTATCACGCCGCCGCTTTCATTCTTCGCGGCCACCGCGGCCTCCCAGCTCGCGGGATTGCCTATCTTTATCGCGGTGGCGATGGTCTGCGGGTTCTCAATCGGATGGCCGACGACTATCGGCGCGGCCCCTTCGGCCTGAAAGCCCATCATCTTGGGAAGGTTCGATATAAGCCCCTTTGCCTCGTATTCCTTGTATCCCTTCCAGTATGCCGTGATATTCCCGGCGTTGCCGACGGGCAGGAAGTGATAGGTCGGCGCGTGGCCGAGATGCTCGCATACCTCAAAAGCCGCGGTCTTCTGCCCTTCGATGCGATAAGGGTTTATTGAATTAACGAGCGTCACGGGATAGTCTTTTGTTATCTCTTTTACGATGCGCAGGGCCTCATCGAAGTTGCCCTTTATTTGCAATACTAACGAGCCGTGCATAATGGCCTGTGAGAGCTTGCCAAGGGCTATCTGCCCCTCAGGCACGAGGACAAAGGCCTTCATCCCTGCCTTTGCAGCATAGGCCGCGGCGGCGGCTGAGGTGTTGCCCGTGGAGGCGCACATGACGGCCTTTGCGCCCTCTTCCCTGGCCTTTGAAACGGCCATTGTCATGCCGCGGTCTTTGAAAGAGCCGGTCGGGTTAAGCCCTTCGTACTTCAGGAGAAGCCGTATGTCTCCGAAGATATCCCGCAGATTCGTTGCTTCGATGAGCGGCGTGTTGCCTTCCTTTAACGTAGTTATCGCGTCGTCGCTTATCTCCGGCAGAAAGTCGCGGAACTCCCTGATGATGCCTTCCCAGATGCCTTTTTTAGTTAGCCGTGCCAAGGTTCTCCTCTATTCTGACGAACACCGGTTTTTCGAATATTATGTCCATTTTGCCGATCTCCTCAACCGCGCCCCTCAATTCCTTTTCAAGCGCGTTGTGCGTAAGTATAACGAGCGGCACCGCGCCGCCGACCTTCCTGTCTTTTTGTATGACCGACGAGATGCTTATGTTGTGCGCTCCAAGCACGCCCGCTATTTTTGAAAGCGCGCCGGGCTTGTCAATGGCGAGAAACCTCAGGTAATATGGTATCTCCAGGGTGTCTATCGCCTTTATGCGGACGTCTTTAACCGCGTCTTCCACGTAGGAAAGCGGCGAGAGGCGGCTCGATATGCCCTTTTTCATGTTCCTCGCTATGTCTATAATATCCGCCGTAACCGCGCTGGCCGTTGGCATCATCCCCGCGCCGAGGCCGTAGAACATCACCGAGCCGACCGCGTTTCCGCGCACGTGAACCGCGTTAAAAACGCCGTCAACCGTTGCCAGCGGGTGCGTTGCCGGTATCATCGTCGGGTGGACTCTGGCCTCGAGCTTCCCCTCAACGGACTTTGCGATTGCAAGGAGCTTTATGCGGTAGCCGAACTCCTTGGCAAACTTTATGTCAATCGAACTTATATGCCGTATCCCCTCGGTGTAGATGTCTTCAAGTTTTATATAGGTGCCGTAGGCAAGGTTAATCAGTATGGCGAGCTTATGCGCCGTGTCTATGCCGTCAACGTCATACGACGGGTCTGTCTCGGCATACCCTTTTTCCTGCGCCCTGCGAAGCACGTCCTCGAACTTTCCGCCGTCGTTGGTCATCTTCGAGAGGATATAATTCGCCGTGCCGTTTATGATGCCGTAGATGGAATCTATCTTATTGGCCGCAAGCCCTTCACGAAGCGATTTTATAATAGGTATGCCGCCAGCAACAGACGCCTCAAAGCCGATGTCAAGCCCCTTTGCCGAGGCCTTTTTAAATATCTCCTCTCCATGCGTTGACAAAAGCGCCTTATTGGCCGTGACGACGTGCTTACCCTTGTCAAGCGCGGCTAAAATAAAGTCCTTGGCGATGGTCGTCCCGCCGACAAGCTCGATGACAATCGAAATCTCCGGGTCATTTATAACGGCCATAGCGTCATCGATTAAAACGCCGTCGTCAAGCTTTACGCCCCTGTCGCGCGCCGTGTCCTTGTCAGCAACCCGCTTAAGGCAAATCTCCGCCCCGACCCTGTCCTTTATGACGGCCGCGTTTTCCTTCAAAACCTTCACAACGCCCGTTCCGACCGTGCCAAAACCTATAAGACCTACGTTTATCTTTTGCATGGTTTTTTTATCTGCCTCTGAACGTAGTGAGAGGCTTCAGCCTCGCTTCCCCGCTTAAAGCCTGCGGGGACATGGTTTTGCGCCGCCCTTGCCTGATTGCAACAGGCGAGACTAAAGGCCTGCCCTCGCATGTCTAAAGCGGGGGTCTCGCGCTACGTTTTTTATTCCGGCCATCCCCCCCCTTCACCCTTCCATCAGCTTCTTCACGCCCTTTGCGGCCTGGCGGATGCGGTGTTCGTTTTCCACGAGGGCAAGGCGCACGTAGTCGTCGCCGTATTCGCCGAAACCTATGCCCGGGGAGACAGACACCTTTGCCTTTTCAAGCAGGAGCTTGGCGAATTCAAGGGATTTCAATGCCTTGAACTGCTCAGGTATCTTTGCCCAGACGAACATGGTGGCCTTTGGTTTTGCGATCTCCCAGCCTGCCTTGACAAAGCTCTCCACCATGACGTCGCGCCTGTGTTCGTAAGTCTTGCATATCTCCGCTACGCATGACTGGTCGCCGTTAAGCGCGATTACGCCTGCTATCTGTATGGGCTGGAACATGCCGTAGTCAAGGTAGCTCTTCATGCGGGTGAGCGCGGCAATGAGTCTTTTGTTGCCAACGGCAAAGCCGACCCTCCAGCCGGGCATATTGTAGCTCTTTGAAAGCGTGAAAATCTCAACGGCGACGTCCTTGGCGCCGGGGACTTCCATGATGCTCGGGGCCTTGTAGCCGTCAAAGACTATGTCCGCGTAGGCAAGGTCGTGTATGACCATCATGTTATGTTCTTTGGCGAATGCGACTATCTTCACGAAAAAGGCCTTGTCAACGCATTCGGTCGTCGGGTTGTGCGGAAAGTTGATGACAAGGAGCTTGGGCTTTGGCCACGTCTCTCGTGTCGCCCTTAAAAGCTCGTCAAAAAAGTCAACCCCGGGCAAAAGCGGGATGCTGCGTATGTCGCCGCCGGCTATGATGACGGAATATTTATGTATCGAATATGTCGGGTTCGGGACAAAGACCACGTCGCCCGGCTCTACAATGGCCAGCGCTAAATGCGACAGCCCTTCCTTCGAGCCTATCGTGGCTATTGCCTCGCCGTCCGGCTCAAGGTCTACGTCAAAACGGCGCTTGTACCAGTCGCATATCGCAAGGCGCAACTTGTAAATGCCCTTTGACGCGGAATACCGGTGGTTACGCGGGTTTTGCGCGGCCTCGATGAGCTTGTCAACTATATGCTTCGGGGTAGGCATGTCCGGGTTGCCCATGCCGAAGTCAATGATGTCCTCGCCGCGCTTACGCGCTGAGTTCTTTAAGTCGGTAACAATGTTGAAAACATACGGAGGAAGCCGTTTTATCCTGTAAAATTCGTCGTTTGACATATGTTTAAATAAACCTTGTGTTGCTGGATTTTTTCATAAATAGAACGCAGCCATAGCGTCATTTACCGTGATTTTTAGCTCGTTCTTTTAGCAGGCTGCTGAAAAAGCCTCATCTACTGCGTTGTCTTCGTCGTTCGGAACGAACGGCGTAGTGATACCTACGCCTCATTCCTCGCTTCTCGACGCCTTGTATCTGAGGCTTTTTGAGCAGCCTGCGCGAGTATATTAGTTTTTCAGCAACCCTTTAGCAGGCATCATGCCGTCTTTTTCCAAAAACAGGCTCTCCGCGTTGTATGAGCTTCTGACAAACGTCCCTGCGTAGACCTGTTTTATGCCGATTGACCTGCCGTAGACTTCGTACTCTTTAAAGACATCCGGCTCGACGTATTCCTTCACTTCAAGGTGGCTGCGCGTCGGCTGGAGATACTGGCCTATGGTCACGGCGTCGCACCCTGCCGCATACAGGTCGCGCAGGACAGCCCTTACCTCATCCTTTGTCTCGCCAAGCCCGACCATTATGCCTGACTTCGTCAAAACCCCGTGACGGGGCTCAACCCCGGACCCCTTTGCCGAACTCAGCACGTCAAGCGACCTTAAATAGTTAGCCTGCGGCCTGACTGTTTTGTAAAGTGACGGGACTGTTTCGAGATTGTGGTTGAAGATATCAGGACCGGCGTTAAGCACGGTTTTAAGCCGGATGCCCATGTAATCAGGCGTTAAAACCTCCACTAAAATCGCGGAAATGTTATCCTTTATCGCCTTTATTGTCAAGGCAAATTGGCCCGCCCCGCCGTCCGCAAGGTCGTCCCTCGTCACCGACGTCACGACCACATGGCGGAGTCCAAGTTCCTTTGCCGTAAGCGCGATGTTTTGCGGCTCATGCGGGTCTACGTCAAGCGCAGGCGCGGACTTGTTCACCGCACAAAAGCCGCACCTCCTCGTGCAGACGTCGCCAAGTATCATGAACGTAGCCGTGGGCTTTGAAAAGCACTCGCCTATGTTCGGACACCTTGCCGATTCGCAAACAGTATGAAGGTTTCTCCTGCGGAGGACCGCCTTCATTCCATGAATATTGGCCGGATGGCCAAGGCGCTTTTTAGCCCAGGAGGGTAGACGCTTCATAATTTCTTAAAATAACATTTCAGATTGAAAATCACAAGCGCAAGGTTTTTAAGTTTACCCGGCGGCCCCCTCGCAAGCGCAGGGTTTTTAAGTGTCGGCTCGCAAACGTGAACAACGCAAAAACACAGGCCGCAAGCTTTAACTGCCTTGCGGCCTGTTTGTGCATATGCGGTTTTACGGCGCTGCGGTCACTTATTCACAGCCTCTTTTATGGCCTTGATGAGGAGCAGGGTTGATTCCCTGAACTTCTGGACCGCCTGCTTGAGGTCGCCGGCGTCCCTTGCAGAAGTGGCCTCAGCCTTAAGGCTTTGGGCGTCGTCAAGGAGCTTTTGCGTAGACTCGTCGTCGTCCTTCATTACCTGAGAGGCGAAAAATATGTAGGTGTCGTTCCTTTTAGCCTCGTACGCGAGGGCATCCTTGTCAGAGGCGAACTCAGTCCTTGGGTAGGTGATAGAATCGCCCTGCGCCTTCTTTATGTCCTTCACGGATTGAGTCGCTTGCAGATACGCGTCGTCTATGAGCTTTAAGGCGTTGTCGTAGTCGTTTATGGCCACCGACTTCTTGGATTCTTTAAGAAGTCTTCTCGCCTCGCCGAGTTTCTGGCGGGCGGCGCTGTCTTCTTTTTCGGCAAGGAGGCGGTCGGCTGTCATGATGAAGGTCTCTACCTCGACGATGCCCGTAGTGATCATTGACTCTTTTCTGGCATGGTCCTGGCCTTCGGACATTTCGAACTCTTCCTGAATGATCGCGTCGCGAAGCGATCTGTCCTGCGTGCCGGCAAGGGTTATGGCGTAGAGGGCCATGCGGGTTGATTCGCTAATGTCTTCGAGGGCAAAGGCCAGGTCATGTTTTTTGTAGTGGTAGGCGGCCTCGGCGGAAAGGGTCTGCGCCTTTTTAAGAAATGACTCGGCATCCTGGTTTTTATTGGCCGCGATGGCCTTTTGGGCGGCGGTCATAAAAATCTTGTTGGATTTCATCCGGGCGTCAAACCGCTGAACCATCTCAAACTCTTCAGCGGCGGAATTGTCCTGCGCAAAAACTGCGCCAGGGCATGACATGACCGAGATGAACGCCGCCATGAGCATGATCTTTCTCAAAATAAAATATACCGGTATCCGCTTCGTCAAGGCAGTATTTCCTTTTTTAACCTGTTTTCCGCCGGGGCGCGTCCTTTTTCGACCTTCCTGTCATTGGCGATAATGACGTAACTCTCATCTAAGAAAAAACGCATGCGTTTTATCTTCTCAAGGGTTTCATCAGGGCCGCCAACGGCCGCAAAGACGCCTATTCCGCCTATGGGATTATCGGCGCTCTTTACGGCCAGACCGACCGTGAAGGAGGCGGCTGGATAGCTCTTGCCGTTTATGACGAACGGATCGCCTATCGCATTGAGATACCCCTTCAAATAGGACTGTATGACGGCAAATGCGCGGTTCTCCGAAGGGCCGCCGAGCACGAATACGGACCCGTTTTTGACGTGCTCCTGCATATCCTCATCGTCGTCCGTCACGAGCGTGAGATCAAAGTCCTTCGCAAGAAGCTCCGCCCCCGCAAGATATTTTTCGCGCGCCTCTCCGGCAGACGGCACCACTACGACGGCCTTCCTGTCGCCGAAGACAGCCCCGAACGATGGCGGTATCTCCGCGCTTGAAAGGAGCCTGAAGTTTTCATAATCAGGGTCTACCTCGACTGAAACAGGCTTTGATGAAAGCTCGGTGTATGCCTTGTAATCCTCGCCGCTGACAGCCATGGTCTTTTTTACGAGGCCGTCCTTTTCCGTTTTAAACCCTATCGGCAGCGTCATGATATAGGCAGGGGCCTTCTGTTTTATATTGAAGGAGACAACGTAAGGAGCCTTGCCGCCGGTTACTTGCACGTTTTCAACGGCAAGTTCAGGGCCGCCGGTCCTGCTGAGCCACTGGTCAAAAAACCAGTAAAGGTCTTTGCCGGACGTTTTTTCAAAGGCGTTCATGATGTCCTTCCATGCGGCCTTCTTAAAGGCCATTCGGGAATAGAACTCTTTTAGTCCGGCATTGAAGGCATCCTCTCCTATATAATTATACAACATATTCAGTACCATCGTGCCTTTATTGTATCCCACCGCCCTTGCGGCCTTGGTGGTGGCATCGGAAAAGTCCGCAAGGGACGTCTCGTCAGGCCCTGCGAAGTTCTTGTAGCCCCAGAGCTTGGTTGTCCTGAAGTCACGCGCCTCTTCCAGCCCTTTTTTCCTCGCAAGCGCATAGTCCGCCGTAAATGTGGTCAACGCCTCTGTCCAGTTTCCGCCGGCGCTCTCAGGGAAGACGGAGTTGCCCCACCAGTTGTGGGCTATCTCATGGCCGAGCGACGTGTCGGGTATGAAAGGCAGTCTTATCACCGTAGAGCCCAGAAGCGTGAACGACGGCATGCCGTAGCCGGTCGGGAGGAAGCTCTCAACTACCGCGAACTTCATGAATGGATAGGCGCCGAACATGGCGGCATACATATCGAGGTATTCCCGCGTCTTTTTGATGTAGAGTTTGGAGAGGGCGTCGTCTTTATTAAGGAAGAACGTATAGATGTCTATGCCCTTGTGCTTCTCCTTTTCAACATGGAACCTGGCGGCCACGATGTCAATGCCGGCCAAAGGCTTATCGCTTTTCCAGCGGTTCATGACGGTCTTGCCGTCCGTCTTTACATCCCTTCCCGCCGGCACGCGCGCGCCTTCGCTTACGGCGGAATATCCCACGGGCAGGCTGACGGTCAGTTCAAAAGGCGTCAGCGCCCCTTCTTCATGCGGATACCAGTTCGCGGAAGACAGCAGCAGCGCGCCTTCCTCGCCGATAACGCCGTCATCAAGGTAGGCCACGCCGCGCTGGACGTTTTCCCGCGCGCTGTCAACGGGCTGGAACTTTCCTTTGAAGCTCACCTTCAGCTTTAACTCGACGGGGGTTGGCGATTTCGGCAGGTCTATCAATACCTCCTGCCGCCGGTTGTCTAATTCATTAGCCGTGAATGTTAAAGCTGCCCCTCCGTTTTCAACGGACTCGACCACGGACATTCCCCTTAAGAGCAGGCGCAGCTTTTGGGCGCCCTCCCTGACGGTGACAATGTCCGTCCCTTTAAGCTCGCGGTCTTTAAGATCAAGCGTAATGTTTATTTCGTGCATAAGCACGGCTTGAAGGGGTTGAACCCCCTCAGGTGATTCAGCCCCGTTTTCAGGTTTATCCGCGGCAAAAGACGCGGTGGCGGACAAAAGCGTCAAAAAGAAGGCAATGGCAAGGACGGAAATAGTTCTAAGCTGCATCTTTTTCATACGTTAACCTCATGGAGATATGATTTGTGCTATAATTTATCAATATTAAAGATACCAGAACAACAGCCTTTGTCCATATAACGATAGATGTATATTACAGAAGTTGTCTTAAAATATTTCTATAAACAGATGAATTTTATTAAATTTGCCGCTAACCGTTTTTTAATCTTGATATCTTACAATATAATGAAACAACTTGCAAACTCGCTTCTAATGCGGCCGGCACAGGCGGCTGTGAGTTAAATAAGCGGAAAAGGAGACAGGGATATGGCCACGAAAATGGACCTTGGCGAGATTATTACCTTTGAGGATATGATTACGGAAACGGATTTAACGGAGTTGATGGATTCAACGCCGGCCTCTTTGAGGCCGGCCGGAACGCGGTCAGTTTATTTCCTTGTCGGGAGTTCGTGTATCATCTGCAAGAACGGCAAATGATTTTTCATCTCTTTACTTCGCGTCATCGGCGGGCAGCGCCTTGTTTTTAAAGCCGTCACAAAAGACCATGCTCATGGCGGGCATGGTCTTTTTGTTTTTTCAGATGACGCAAAAACAAAGCAGGCAGGCCTTTCATAGGGCCTGCCTGCTTTTTATTTTAATGACAAAAATACGGCTTGCAGCACGCCCTCACGCCCCGCCCGGAGGGTTCACTTCGTAGAGGTTTTTGAGTATATCCCACGCGCCCATCTTGAGGAGCTTTTCAGCTAGGGCCACGCCGAGATCTTCGGCCTTGTCCCTCGGCCCTTCGATGACGTCCTTCACGAATGTCTTGCCGTCGGTTGAGGCTACAAGCCCTCTCAGCCTGAGGGTGTCTCCCTTCAACTCCCCATACGCGGCTATAGGAACCTGACAGCCGCCTTCGAGCCGCCTTAAAAGCGCCCTTTCCGCCCTCACCGCGCATGAGGTGTCAGCGTGGTTGAAAAACGCGGCAAGGTTGTTTATATAGTCATCGCCTGCCCTGGTCTCTATGCCGAGCGCGCCCTGCCCTATGGCCGGAAGGCTTACCTCGGTAGAAAGCAGTTCGGTTATGCGCGAGTGCATGCCGAGCCTGTTGACCCCGGCACCCGCAAGGATTATCGCGTCATAGTGGCCGTCGTCCAACTTTTTCATGCGCGTGTCGAGGTTGCCGCGAAGGTGCAGCATCTCAAAGTCCGGCCTCAGATGCAGGAGCTGAGACTGGCGACGGAGGCTTGACGTCCCTATCTTGGCGCCCTTCGGGAGATCAAGCAGTTTCACGCCATTCCTTGAAAACACCGCGTCTCGCGGGTCTTCCCTCTCGGTAATGGCGCGCAGTATCAGGCCGTCCGGAAATACCGTCGGCACGTCCTTCATGGAATGGACGGCCAGGTGCGCCCTGCCGTCAAGCAGGGCCTCTTCTATCTCCTTAACGAAAAGCCCCTTGCCGCCGACCTTTGCCAGAGGCACGTCGAGTATCTTATCCCCTGTCGTCTTTATCTTTTCAAGCGACACCTCGGCCTCAGGGTGCCTTTTTTCTATCTCTGACTTTACCCAGTTCGCCTGCCAGAGCGCGAGCTTGCTCGCGCGCGTGCCTATGACTATCTTCTTTTTCATTCGATGATCCCTTTTCGTGCCTTCAGGCAGTTTTCAATGCAACAAAACAACCGGCTTTTCAAGCCGCGTCTATTCCTCTTTATTGTTGGCTTCTTTACTGCCTGCCTCTTTGTCGTTCGCCCTGTTCAGTTTTTCAAGGGCCTCGTTAAGGTCGAATATCTTTCTCACGGTGTCGATATACAAATCCCCCTCGACCTTGTTCGCGTCTTTTTTGAGGTGAATGATCGGATTGTGGATTATCTTGTTCACGATGGACGAGGTCATGGCCTCAAGTATCTTCCTGTCCTTTTCAGAGAGGTTTTCAAAGGATGACATGGCCTTTGATATCTCGTTTTTCCTTATCTCGTCGCAAAACTGCCTGAGGGCGATAATGGTCGGCACCACGTCAAGGGACTTCGCCCAGCGGTAGAACTTTTCTATCTCCTCGACAATTATCGTCTCCGCCTGCTTTGCCTCGCCGGCCCTCTCGCTCAGGTTCGCCTTCACGACGCCCTGAAGGTCGTCTATGTCGTAGACGTAGGCGTTGTCTATGCCGTTGACGAGCGGGTCTATGTTCCTGGGCACGGAGATGTCTATGAAGAACATGGGCTTGTTCCTCCTGTGCTTCATGACCTCTTTGACGTCGTCCGGCTTTATGATGAAGCTGGACGCGCCGGTGGAGGCTATGACTATGTCGGCGTCTTTCAGGTAATGCTGGTATTCGCGGAACATTATCGCCGCGCCGCCGAAGCTCCTTACGAACTCCACGGCCTTTTCATAGGTGCGGTTTGCCACCATTATGTCGCTTACGCCGTTTGAAAGGAGGTGTTTTGCCGCAAGCTCGGCCATCTCCCCGGCGCCTATGAGCATGGCGGTCTTGCCCCTCAACTCGCCGAATATCTTGCGCGCGAGCTCGACGGCGGCAAAGCTTATAGAGACGGCGGATTCGCCTATGCGCGTCTCCGTCCTTATCCGCTTTGCCACCTGAAAGGCCTTGTGGTAGAGCTTATTAACGATGACGCCCGCCGTGTTGTGCTCGACGGCATAGCTGTAAGAGTCCTTCACCTGCCCCAGTATCTGCGGCTCGCCGACTATCATGGAATCAAGCCCCGCGCCGACGCGGAAGAGGTGCTTTACGGCCTCCTCGCCGCAGCGGGAGTACAGGTGCTCGTCAAGTTCGCTGATAGGGATATTGTGATAATCGGACAAAAATCTCTTTATCTGCCACTCGCCCTTTTCCATGTCCGGCGTGACGGCAAGCACCTCCACCCGGTTGCAGGTGGAAAGGATTACCGCCTCGTTAAGACCGTAATGCGCCAATAACCTTTTAAGAGGCTGGCCAATGGTATCGGCGGGAAAGGACAGCTTTTCCCGTATCTCGACAGGAGCTGTTTTATGGTTGAGTCCGACTATTACGATGTTCATTTAAATGCCTTCGCAGGGTGTCCACACCCTGACCGTAAGTAAAATGGCGCGGCGGGCCGGCTCATGGCGCAGACCATGTCATTTAAAGCCGTGCGCGCCTCCCATTATGAGCCTGATAATGAAAAACGACCCGATAAGCACCAAAAAGGCGATACCTGAGAATATAGCGGCCGTTCTCCCGCGCCAGCCCGACGTAAGCCTGCCGTGCAGGAGCGCGGCGTACAAAAACCATGTTATCACCGACCATATCTGGCGCGGCTTCCAGTCCCAGTAGCTCCCGTAGGTATACTGCGACCACACGGCGCCGGAGATTATCGCGAGCGTCAGGAGCGTAAAACCGTACTGAAGGAACTTGTAGTTCAGCTCATCGAGCGTGTCGAGCGACGGCATTATGAAAAAAAGGCCCTTTAATTTCCTCGTCTTCAGATAGCGCTCCTGTATGACGTACATGACGCCCAGAAAAAAAGCTATCGCGAAAAAGGCGTTGCCTAAAAAGGCGATGGTCACGTGCATGAAGAGCCAGAAACTTTTAAGCGCCGGAGAGAGCTGGATTATCTCTCCGGGCATGAAGGCCGCGGTAATGATAAGTATGAGCGCGAAGGGCGTGACGAACGCGCCGAGCGTCTTTTGTCTATATCTGAATATAAGGTATAAGTTCGTGATTACGACGAGCCACGAGAAAAATATGAGCGACTCGTGAAGGCTCGTTACAGGCATCCTGCCGGAATATATGACGCGGCCTGCAAGGGTCAGCGTATGCAAGGCGAAGGCGCCGAAAAGCAGCCTCTCGGCAACGGCGATGACCCTGTCCTTATGCGTAAAAAGATAGGCCAGGTATACGCACGTGGCGGCCGCGTAAAGGACAGCCGTCATTAGAAAGAATATGGAGCCCGCTGTGGACAATTTACCTCTTGAAGGGGTTTAAAACCCCTTTTACCCTTTGTCAGCCGCCTTCCTGAGCGGCGTCTTTATTTTTTTGCCTTAATCGGAGCCTGCCCTCGCATGTCTGAAGCGGGGGAAGAAGAAAAACCTTCACCAAGAAGGTTTTTAAGCAAGGCGTCTATCTTAGTCCTGTCGTTAGCGCGTATCAAATCCAGCAGCGGCGAGTCTATTAACGCATTGATTACTCTTTCTTTTTTAACACGATTTACGCCTCTTTTCAATAAGTTATTGCGCGCCGCGCCGATGATCTCCGTAAATAACGCGTATTCCATGCCGATAATCTTTTCAAGATATTCCCTAACCCTTTTCGCAAGCGCAGGGGCCTTGCCGCCGGTGGATATTGCTATCGTCAGATCCCCCCTCTCGATGGCCGACGGGACGATGAACGAACAAAGGGCCGGGTCATCAACCGTGTTTACAGGTATGCCCCGCCTTGCGGCCTCCTTAAAGACCGCCGCGTTTACGTCTTTTGAGTCCGAGGCGGCTATGACAATGGCCGCGCCCTTTAAACAGCCCTTTTCGAAGCGGCGGCTTATATGTTCGACCTTGCCCGCAAGGGCAAGCCCTTTTAGCCTCACGGTCAGCCGGGGGCTTATGACCGAGACCAGCGCGCCCGCGGACAGGAGTCCAAGCGCCTTGCGCTCGGCGACCTTTCCGCCGCCGACAACAGCGCATCTTTTGCCCCTTATATCGAGAAAAACAGGATAGTATCTCATCAGCTCTGCCAATTATGACCTGATAAGATTAAAAATCAATAAAATATTCCTTTAAAAGATTGTAATGTGCCGCGCACGGCAGGTGTTGCCTTTTCCGCGATTTTGCGATAGTAGTCATTGTATGGACATTATCGTCTGCATAAAGAGGATTCCGGACACTGCCGCGAAGGTCGAGATAGACGCTGGCGGCCTTGAGATTAAAAAAGACGTCCCGTGGGTCATGAACCCTTATGACGAATTCGCGGTTGAAGAGGCCCTGCGGATAAAGGAAAAGTTCGGCGGCAAAGTCACGCTCCTCCACGCCGGAGCGGAAGGCGGAGAGGAAGTCCTTAAAAAAGGCCTGGCAATGGGGGCGGATGAGGCGGTTTATATCAAAGACCGGTCGCTTGCCGCCCTGGACAGCATGGCCTTTGCAAAGGTTCTGTCCGCCGTTATAAAAACAAAACCATTTGACGTCATTCTTTGCGGCAGGATGGGCATGGACACGGCCTCCGGCCTGCTTGGCGGCGCGCTTGCCGCGCTCTTGAAGATACCTTGCGTTCCGGCCATCAAAAAACTGACGATATTCCCGCAGAAAACAGCCTTAGCCGCGCGCGAGATAGAAGGGGGCATGGAGACCGTCCAATGCCCTTTGCCTGCCTTATTTACAGCGCATAAAGGCCTTAACGAGCCGAGATATCCTTCCCTTTCCGGCATAATGCGCTCAAAAAAACAGGAGATAAAATATATAACGCCCGCATCTCTTGGCATCATGCCAGACGTTGCAGACTTAAAAAGAACGGCCCTTTCCTACCCGACAAGCTCGCGTAAATCCGCTATACTTAAAGGCGACGCAAGCGCGCAGGCGAAGGAAGCAATTAAATTCCTCAGAGACGAGGTGAAGATAATTTGATCTGGGTGCTCGGCGAACTCAGGGGTTCCTCCATCGCCCCTTCCACCTTCGAGGCGCTTTACGCCGGGCGCATCCTGTCCAAGGGATTGAAGACAGGGCTAAACCTCGTCTTCGTCGGACACGACATAAAAATCCAGCCTGAAGCCATACTGAAAAAAGCCGATAAAATCTACCTGTTGGAGCATGAACTTCTCAATGTTTACACGTCTTCAGCCTGCGGAGCGGCTGTCGAAAGGTTCCTTGCGGACAAGGACGCCGCCGCTATCATAACGCCCGCTTCGCTCTTTGGCAGGGACGCGGCCCCTGCCCTTGCAGTGCCGCTCGATATGGCCTGCATTGCGAACGTCAGCTCTCTGGATGCAAGGGATGGGATAATACTTGTCAAACGTCCGCTCTACGGCGGCAAGATAATCGAAACGCTTTCGCTGAAAGGGCGCGCGGTCATTTCCGTCATGCCGAGGGCCTTCAAGGCCGCCGAAGACATGGACTATGACGGCGAGATAATCAGCGTTGATGCATCGCTTGGCGAAACGGATTGCCCCGTAAGCGTAAAAGAAACGGTAAAAGAAGGCGGCGCAAGGGACATCACCGAGGCTGACATTCTTGTGTCCGGCGGAAGGGGCATGGAAAACGCGGAAAACTTCAGTCTGCTAAAGGAACTCGCCGACGCGCTTGGCGGACAGGTTGCCGCGTCAAGGGCCGCCGTGGACGCCGGGTGGGCGCCGCCTTCCATTCAGGTGGGACAGACCGGCAGGACCGTTGCCCCGAAGCTCTACGTAGCCTGCGCCATCTCCGGCGCGCCTCAGCACCTTGCCGGAATAAGAGGCGCGAAATACGTCATCGCCATAAACAAAGACCCTGACGCGCCCATATGCAAGGAGGCCGACCTCTGCATGACCGGCAACGTCTTCGAGATCATACCTGCATTGATAAAGGAAATAAAGGCGGCGGCTTTGAGATAAAAGGGCGGCCTTCCATCTTAATAAAAGGATTTCAAAGCGTATCTCGTTATGGCCGATAGATTCGACTGCATCATAGTGGGCGCGGGCCCTGCCGGCTGCGCGGCGGCGTATAAATTGGCCTCAGACGGCATGAGCGTCATCGTCTTTGAGCGCGGGGAGTATCCCGGCTCGAAGAACATGTCCGGCGGCATACTTTACTCGACCATCCTGAATAAACTCATCCCTGAATTCTGGAAGGAGGCGCCTGTTGAGAGGCACGTAACCAGGCGCAGATATTCCATGCTCTCAAAGGATTCCGAAGCCGCGCTTGACGTTAATATAAACGCCTTTAGCGAGCCGCCATACAACAACAGTTTTACGGTCCTGCGCGCAAAGTTCGACAGGTGGTTCGCCAAAAAAGCCGAGGACGCGGGCGCGCTGATTGTCACCGAAGCCGTGGTGGACGGCTTCATAACGGACAATGAAAAAATAACGGGCGTAAAGGTTAGGATGGAAGGCGGAGAAGTCCTTGCCGGCGCGGTCATCCTCGCTGACGGGGCGAATTCGCTCCTTTCCGAAAAGGCCGGGCTGAGGGAAAAGCCCGCCGCAAAGGAGATGATACTCGGCGTGAAGGAGATAATAAGCCTTCCGAAAGAGGTCATAGAAGACAGGTTTTCCCTTGAAGGCGGTCAGGGCGCGGCGCTGGAGTTCTTCGGCCAGTGCCTTGGCGGCTTTGCCGGACAGGGTTTCATCTACACGAACGCGGACTGCCTGTCCGTTGGCATAGGATGCCCGATTTCCGTTTTACAGGAAAACGGCCTGAAGCCGGCGGGCCTTATCGAGGCATTCAAAAAACACCCGTCCGTAAGAAATCTCCTGCGCGGCGGACGCATTGAAGAGTACGGCGCCCACATGATACCCGAAGGCGGCTTCAGCGCCATGCCGGAGCTTACGAAAGACGGCCTTATCCTTTGCGGGGACGCGGGGGGGCTTGTCAACCCGTCGCTTTACAAGGAAGGCTCAAACCTCGCAATGGCCTCCGGCGTATTTGCCGCCGAGACGGTCATTGAGGCGAAAAAGAGAGGCGATTTCTCAAAGGCCGCGCTTGACGCCTACGTGGAAAAACTTGAAAACAGCTTTGTCCTCAAAGACATGAAAAGATTTAAAGACGCGCCTGAAATCCTGCGCAAAGCGCCTGAACTTTTCAAGGAGTATCCGGAGGAGCTTTTAGAGCTCCTCAGACTGCATTTCACCGTATCCGAGGCAAGCAAAGACGAAGTTCATGGTGAACTTCGCAGGTCTTTTAAGGGCAAAGTCCCGGCGTGGAGGCTCCTTAAAAACCTCTGGAAGCTGAGGAGGATTATCTCATGAGCAACCCCCTGAGGGGGCCGAGCCCCGGCCTTGAACCGCTTGAAGAAAAGACTCTGGCTGAAAAACTCTTTCTCGTCAGGTTCAAGGTTGACTCCGCGAGCCACCTTATCCTCAATAAAGACTTATGCCTTGATTGCACCGTGCGCGCCTGCCTTGTCATCTGCCCGTCAGAGGTCTATAAATGGACGGAGGGCAGGCCGGAGATAACCGTTTCATACGAAGGATGCCTTGAATGCGGCGCCTGCAGAATTGCCTGCGCCAGCGGCGCGATAGACTGGCGCAGCCCCAGAGGGGGCTTCGGAGTTTGTTATAAATTCGGGTAGCTGCAAAACTTCCCTTTTTTCAAATGGGATAGTTTTATTCCTCCCCAGCACCACTTTCCATTATCGAGAGTTTTTGCTTAATACAAACATTGGCAATAGAAAGTGGTGCTGGGGAGGATAGGGAGGATTTAAGACGTTGCAGTATGGCAGGATGATCATTAAAGACATGCGGTGAAAGACACCATTATGGAATCCCCTTAGCCCCTTGAAGGGGTTCAACCCCCTTTTACAAAGGGGGGACACGTCGAAATATTAACCTTTGGAGGGCACAATGGACTTTGAGCTTAGCGACGAGCAAAAGATGATAAAAGAGACCGCCAAACGCTTCTCCGACGAGGTCATCGCCCCTGTTGCGCGGGAGAACGACATCCTTGAACGCTTCCCTTCGGATATTCTGAAAAAACTCGCCGCGGTCGGCTTTCTTGGCGGCCCTGTGCCGCCGGCCTACGGCGGGGCCGGCCTTGACTTCATAAGCGACGCCATCATATTCGAGGAAATCGGCAGAGGCTGTTCGTCCGTAAGGACTATCCTCTCGGTGCAGGTATCGCTTGTCGAGCTTATCATCCTGAAGTGGGGCACCGAGGCGCAGAAGAAAAAATACCTGCCCAAACTATGCAAAGGAGAGCTACTCGGCTCGTTCGCCCTCACGGAACCGGGGGCGGGAAGCGACCCGGCAGGCTTGAAGTCAACGGCCTGTAAAAAAGGCAGCGGGTGGGTCTTGAACGGCTCAAAGACATGGATATCCACCGGCGGCGTGGCCGACGTCTGCATAGTCTTTGCCCTGACCGACCCGTCAAAAGGAAGTAAGGGCATCTCCGCCTTTATCATCGAAAAAGGAATGGCAGGCTTCACCACGAAGGAGATAAAGGGCAAGCTCGGATTAAGGGCGGCGGACACGGCGGAGCTTTTTTTTAAAGACTGCCCCATGCCCGGGGACGCGCTTTTGGGAAATGAGAACGAAGGGTTGAAGATAGCCCTGTCCGCGCTTGACAACGGCAGATACGGAGTGGCCGCCGGCTGCGTGGGCATCATGCAGGGGTGCATTGACGCATGCGTAAAATACTCGAAGGAGCGCATGCAGTTCGGCAAACCCATAGCGTCCTTCCAGCTCGTCCAGGACATGATAGCGCGCATGGCCGTTGACTGCGACGCCGCGCGGCTTCTGGTCTACCGCGCCGGACATCTCAAGAACAAGGGCGTGAGGAACACGCTTGAGACCTCGATGGCAAAATACTTCGCCAGCGAGGCGGCCGTTCGCGCCGCCACCGACGCCATACAGGTGCACGGCGGCTACGGCTACTCCAACGAATACCCCGTCGAAAGATACCTGAGAGACGCCAAAGTGGCGACCATCTACGAAGGCACGTCGCAGATACAAAAACTCATAATCGGGGAAAACCTTTTAGGGGTAAGGGCGTTTGTGTAGGGAAGGGAATGGCTATTACACTTCAGGGCAAATCAGCAATCCTTAACAAGATCAAAAAATCTTTCTCTACTCATGCAAGCGGTTCTCATGTTGCTTTTAATGATATCTATCCCGACTTCGGAATATTTAGGAATTATTACTGGACGAGCAACCCCTGACTTCACCATAACGATATGATCTCCGCGTTCTCTGTCTTTACGGAAACCATCTTTTTCAAAAACACAAACTAACTTTTTCCAGTGAAGGGCAGTTAGGCGTGGCACTGATGATGTTCGTCCTTTTTATGTATGATATTAAAAGGTATCGGAATATCAAGGCTTTCAAAACGAGATGGAAAGGGTTTTTTGGCAACCCGTTTCCCTATAATTCCCATTCTTACAGGAACAAAACCACTTTCCTTTAGAACTTCATCAAGTGTGCCTCTTTCTAAACATGACAAAAAGAACAAGCTTAAAGCTTCAACAAGATTATCCAATGCCTTTTTCTTGGTTTCGCCCTGAGAGCAGACATCAAGAATAGGGCAATATGACACATAAAACCTACCCTTTTTCTTGACAGTAGCCGGAACTTTCATTTTCATTGCTATCTGCATCTCATTACCCCCATATTTGAAAGATCAACATAATTAACCCTATTAACAACCTTCTGTCAACTTTTATTATATATTATATATTGCATTTTTTCTACCCCTTGTCTGCACACACCATTTTATCGTTGCAGCCTTGGACACTCCAGCGCCAATTGTATGCCAGACTTTGCCCTATTACGTAATTTTTAAATTTTTTTTCCTTACCCCTTAAGACAGAGGTGAGCCTCCCCCCTACTCCCCCACCTCGGCCCTTGCGTCCCTGTCAAACGGGTTTGTCCTTATGGCGAGGGAAAAGAGATACGGGTAGCTCCCCTTCAGGTGCTTCATATAGAAAAGCCACTCCTTCACGAGCGCGGCGTACGCGCGTTTGATGTCGCCCTTCAGATGAATGACGTCGGCATCCGGCAGTCTCATCAAGTCGTCCCTGTGCTCAAGCTCATCAACAAGATGGAAGACCGCAAAGAGCAGGTCTGTGAAGGATTCATGCTCAAGGAGGGACGGGTTCTCCAGCATGCGCACCAGAAAATCCCGCTTTGTCGCTAAAAATGCCTTTAACCCTTTAAGGTCTGACATGCTGACGTCAACGTCATACTCATAGGTCAATATGCGCAGGGCGACGGCGTTGAACTCATCGTCCGTGCCGTGCGGGTTCAGAACAAGCTCTTTTCTTATCCGCTCGATATTGCGGTCATGGGACGAAAACCGAACAAGAAGATGCGTGCCCATTTCGCTGAAAAAGACGCCTATGACCATATTGAGCTTTTCAAGCCTCTCTTTAGCCTCACGGACTGAGAGGAACTTTTCTATTATCACGGTGACTATCAATACCTCGAGGGGAAGAAAGGCGAGGTCCGTAAGGAAGTAGATAAAGATGTGATGGTAGTCCCTGAATATCGCATAGTGGGCGAGATACAGCAGGGACGACGTTGCGACAAGGGCTGCGCCTGCGGCCAACTGCCATTTAAAACTTTTCATGTATGATACTACTCTCCCTGTAACAACGGCTTGTGCTCACGCCCGCCGGGCGTCTGATGTCAGGAAAGGCCGTCATGGAGTCTGCCGGGATTACAGACGGCAGCGGCGCATCACGGCCTTTATGCTTCAGGCGTACCTGTAAAACCCCTCTTTCGTCTTCCTGCCGAGCTTGCCTTCTTTTACAAGGGCGTCGAGCATGGCCGTGGGCTTGTAGCGTTCGTCTTTAAGCCCGTCATAAAGGGTCGTCATGATCTCTTTGCATACGTCAAGGCCGATGAAGTCGGCAAGTTCTATAGGCCCCATGGGGTGGTTCATGCCGAACTTCATGACGATGTCAATGTCCTCTTTTTTCGCGGCCCCGCTCTCAAGAAGCCTCAATGCCTCGCCGATGAGCGCGAACAGGAGGCGGTTCGAGATAAAGCCGGGCGAGTCGTTTGTGAGGGCCGTGACCTTCTCAATGCTGCCGGCGGCCTCCATCACGGCGGCTACCGTCTCGCCTGACGTCTCGTCCCCTTTTATGACCTCCACAAGCAGCATGACCTTCGGCGGGTTCATGAAATGCATTCCGGCAAAACGCGCCGGGTTGTCAACGGACCTGGCAAGCTCGTTTACGGAAAGGGCCGAAGTGTTCGTGGCAATGATCGCGTCTTTCCGGCAGATGCCGGAAAGGGCCTTAAAGACCTTTTTCTTGACAGCCATGTCCTCAAGCACGGCCTCGACGACAAGGTCGGCTTCTTTTACGTCCGCCATGTCCGTGGTTGTCGCAATCATGCCGCTGACTTTATCCCACAGTTCCGGCCGCGTATGCTCCTTTATGCGCCCAAGGGCGGCCTTCAGGACTGTCTCGTCAATATCCACAAGCGTCACCTGATAGCCGTGGAGGGCAAAGACCTGAGCGATGCCGCCGCCCATAGTCCCCGCCCCGATGACGCCGATTTTGCGAATCTTCCTTGCGTTCATGGTTGACCTTTCATGAGGCTGTGCGCGTGGAATGCCGCTCCGAGAAGCGCGGCCTTTTCATTTTGTATTACATAGACCGGAATAGCGTCGAGCAGCTTTTTAAAACGTCCCTTTGCGCTGAAGGATTTTATGAAAATAGCCGCCGCTTCCCTGTCGGCAAAGACCTTTGGGCTAATGCCTCCGCCAAGGTATACGCCGCCGGTGGCCATTGCCTTGAGGGCGAGATTTCCCGCCTCGGCGCCGTAGACTGAGATGAAAAGCTTATAGGCCTTTACGCAGTTGCCGTCCGTGCGCCTTACGGCCTCGTCAAAGACAACCGCCGCGCCGTCCTTTTCAAGCGCGAACCTCCCGGCGAGGCGTTTTGTCTCTTTGCCGCCAGACCTTGCCCTGAAAAAACGGTAGAGTTCCTGAAGCCCCGGGCCGGAGACAATGCGCTCGCAGCTTACGTGGCCGTATTTTCGCGCGAGATAGCGGTAAAGTTCCATCTCGACGGCGGATTGCGGAGCAAAGTCCGTGTGTCCGCCTTCAGAGGCCGAGGGTATGAGCGCGGCGTTGCTCCTGAAGAGTATCGCCTCGCCAAGGCCCGTGCCCGCGGCAATGAGCGCGGCGTTCGCGGGCTTTGCCCTGCCCTTTTTGAGGACTGATATATCGTTTCCGGAAAGAAGCCTTGCGCCGCAGCCAAGGGCGACGAGATCGTTGATAATCTCAAACTTTTTTATGCCGAACCTTTTCCCAAGCGCGCGTCCGTCAACGCGCCATGAGATATTCGTAAGACGGCCCCTGTTATTCTCAACCGGACAGGCCACGCCAATGACCGCGGAGCATATCTCCGCGGCCGCGCCTGTCTCGGCTAAAAAAGAGGCCACCACGCCGCCGATGGTCTTGAAGTCGGCGTTAACAAACCTGTTGACCTTCAATTCCCTGAGCCTGTTCCCCCCTTTTTTAAAGGGAGGCGAAGGGGGATTTATCTCGAAAAGCCCAAGATAGGTCTTTGTGCCGCCGGCGTCGCCAGCGAGTACGAGCCTGTTTTTGCTCATATCGTCATGATTTCAGTAAGGGATGACCCCTTCCTTTTCTCCTCCCCCTTGATGGTGGAGGGCAGGTCGATGACCACTTCCTTATCTCCTCCCCCTTGATGGGGGAGGGCAGGGTGGGGGTGAAAGTTGCCCCTTGAAGGGGCTGATCCCTCTCAGGGGGCTAAGCCCCCTCACCCTACCCTCTCCCGCGAGGGGAGAGGGAAAAAAGGATTTGAAAATTACGCAATATGGCACAGTCTAACAGGGGATGTTCGTTTTCACTGTCTGAATACGCCGTGACAACGTATGCAGGCGTCAAGGAGCCTGTGCGTCAATCTCCTTACGGCCTTTATATTGTCCTTTTTAGACGCCTTTATCAATTGCTCGAGCTTCTTATGAAAACTTGCGTCATACTGCTCGAAAAGTTTAATTTTCCCGCCGTTCTTCGGCAATTTTATCTCTCCCTTTTCAAGGGCCGCGTGCGTCTTTTCCTTTAAAGCGTGAAGCTCATGGAAATGGCCTTCAACGGCGGAGAGGTTGCCGAGCGCGACGTCGCCAACCAGATTTTTAAAGGCCGCGTCAAGCCGGCGCATCTCCTCCTTCAGAGGATTGTCCGCTGCCGGCGCGCTTGAGGCAAGCCCTGAAATTACGCATACGCAGACCGCTGCAATAATCTTCTTAACGGGCCTGTTGCCGTTCATTTTCCGCCTCCCTTTTTTCCTGCCCTCGATCATGTCCTCGAATGTATCTATCGAGGATGTTTCTATCGGGGGATCGAGTCCTTGATCAAGGCGATGACCTTTTTAAGGGTATCCTTATTCATGTCTTTAATGTTAAAGAGCGCCGTCCTTCTGCCCGTTGATTCAAGGGCGTCAATATCGCCGGCGGCCTGTGAAGCGATAAGCTCGCCGAAGCTGAAGCGGCTTTCGGGCAGCGGGATGGCGTCTTTGTTGTCATGTGTGAATATCAGGAAGACTCCGTTATCAGCGCCGCCCTTATGAAGCTGTCCGGTGGAATGCAGATATCTCGGCCCGAAGCCGAACTGAACGGCTCTGCCGGTCAAATCCCGTATTGCCTTTTGCAGGCCGCCCAATGCCTTTCGAAGCCGCGCGTCCTGCGTCGAGCAGTACGCAAGCACGGCAAAATAATCGCCATCCCGCGGCAATGAAAAGAACTTCTTTAACGCGGCCTTCAGGGCAGGCTTTTTCCTCTCCTTCATCCGCTTGAACGCGCTCTTGCCGATATAGAGGTCAAACCCGGCGCCTTTGAACTCTGCCCCCCCCGGCGTGCGGATCAAGCGCGCGCCTTTTTTTGTTTTTTTCTCAAGCCGCGCCCTTGCGAGCTTCTTTGCAAGCTCTACGTCCGGCTGGTTAAACGGGTTTATAGCAATGAGGCTTCCAGCCGCGGCAGTTGCAATTTCCCACCTTAAAAATTCCCCGCCAAGCTCATGGAGGTCGCTGAGATGAAACCTTATGACAGGATGTCCCGCCTTTGCAAGGGCGTCGAGTTTACGGTCTATCAATGAGTCTTCGCCGCCGATGCCGATATGCGCGAAGACCCTGTCCGCGCCGTATGAGCCCTTCAAACCGAGAGTCTCCCCGGCTACCGGCACAATCCCTCTGCCCTCCTTGCCTGTGGATTCCGCAATGAGCTGCTCAAGCCACAGGCCAAAGGCCGATAACGCATCGGGGAGTATGAACGTGAGCTTGTCCCTGCCCTCCCTGCAGAACGCCGCAAGGGCCGCGCCGAGCTTGAGGCCCGGGTTTTCGATCACAAGGACGGACGGGTTAGTCGCCGCATCCATGCGCTCCGCATGATAGAGGAGTTTTCTTATGTCGACGCCGGCGGCGGCCGCAGGCACAAGGCCGAAAAAAGAAAGGGCGGAAAAACGTCCGCCGATGTCCGGCGGGTTCAGGAAAAGCCGCATGAATCCGTACTTCCTTGAAAAGCCCTCAAGCATGGAGCCGGGGTCGGTTATGGCAACGAAGTTTTTCCCCGCGTCATCACCGGCGGTTTGCCTGAGCCTTGCGTAAAAATATTCGAACAATGAGAGCGGCTCTATGGTGGAGCCGGACTTGCTTGATACGATAAAAAGGGTCTTTGCCGGAAGGACCGCCTTCTCTACGGCCCTTATCGCGTCCGGGTCGGTGGAATCAAGGACTATGAGCCGGGGGTATCCGCCGCTCTTTCCGAATATCTCGCCGAGCATAAGGGGCGCAAGGCTTGACCCTCCCATGCCGAGGAGCACTGCAAAGTTAAAACCGCTCCTGACCTCATCGGCAAATGAGTTTATCTCGTCAATATGCGCGCTCATCATCTTCGGCAAGGCGAGCCAGCCGAGGGCGTTCTTTATCGCCGCCCGGCCGTCAGGCCCGGTTTTCCACAGGCTTGCGTCCTTCTCCCAGAGCCTCCTTGCGAAGTCCATTGCCTCAAGCCTTTTAACTTCAGACAGGACGCGCTCCTCAAAACCTGAAATTATGTAATCCACCCTTGGCGCGCCCCTGCCTTTGGCAATCTCTTTTATCTTCGCGGCAATGCGTCCGGCAAGCAGGTCGTAAGAGTCTGCAAAGGCCTTTAGACCCTCGTCTTCGAGCCGTGAAGTGATAATGTCATAATCTATATCACAGGAGGCCAGAGCGCTTATTATCCCCTGGGCCTCATCGAGCCCCTGGGTCAGCGTGGGCGCCACCTTGCCGTGGTCATGGAAAGCGGTGATGGTCTGAAGCGGCATGGTGTTTATCGTATCCCTGCCGACAAGCCCCTCGACATACTTCACGTCGCTGTAAACCGGGCTCTTCGTGCCTGTCGAGCCCCACAGGAGCCTTTGCGGCCTCGCGCCCTTTTTGACAAGGCTTTTAAAACGCCTGTCCTCGAATATCCCGCGATATTTGACGCCCGCGCATTTGGCGTTGGCAATGGCGGCCTTCCCAATAAGGGCATTCAGGCCGGGCCTTGATTCGTTAGCCGCCGCTGTCTTTGCCTTTTCTTCGATTATCGCGTCAACGAGCGTATCCACCCGGCTTACGAAGAAGCTCGCCACGCCGAATATCCTGTCAAGGGGTTTGCCCTCTTTCGCCCGCCTTTCCAGGGCGCGCACGTATGCGTTCGCCGTCTCTTCGTACCGTTTCACCGAAAAAAGAAGCGTTACGTTTATGTTGTATCCTTCGTAGACAAGCTCCTCTATCGCCGCGACCCCCTCGGCGGTGGCAGGGACTTTCACCATGACGTTTTCCCTGCCTGCGAGCAAGTGCAGACGGCGCGCCTCTTCTATCGTCGCTCCTGCGTCGCGCGCCAGGGACGGACGGACCTCTATGGAGACGAAGCCGTCGGTGGCGCCCGAAGCCTTGTAAACCGGCAGAAGGATATCCGCGGCAAGCCTTATGTCGGCGGCGGTAAGTTCGCTGAGGATTTCATGTTCGGTGAGGCCGTTTTTAACGAGGCGGGCGATATCGCCGTCGTACTCCGTCCCTGCCGAGACGGCCTTTTCAAAGATGGTGGGGTTTGACGTAACGCCGGTCACGCCGTATTCGTCCATCATTCTCCTGAGCTCGCCGGAGGTTAGGAGCGACCTTCTGATGTTGTCAAACCAAATGCTCTGGCCGAAGTTCTTAAGTTCGATTAGCGGATTCATTCGCAGGCTCCCTGTGAAGATGACCCCTTCCTTCTCTCCTCCGAGGGTGGGGAAATGGCGTTTGCCGTAATGTCGGCGGCCTCCACGGCTTCAAGCATAACGAGAATTGATTTTTGATAAGTATAGCAGAGAGTCAAAGGGCAAACAAGGTTGGACGCGCGCAAACGAGAGACGCCTTAACACGTGGAAAATACTCTTTAACTTAAATCCTGTCCAGGAAAAGCCCTTTTTTACGATTGATGAGCGCCATTGCCTGTTTGCAGATATTGTCCACCGTGAGGCCGAACTTCTCGTAGATTGTCTTATAGGGGGCGGAGGCGCCGAAGTGGTCTATGCCTATAACGCCGCCATCCGCGCCTGTGTAGCGGTGCCAGCCCATTGGGGAGGCGGCCTCCACGGCTAATCTAATCGTAACGTGCGGCGGCAGGACTGACGCCCTGTACGCGTCGTCCTGGGCCTCGAAAAACTCCCAGCATGGCATGCTGACTACCCTTGTCCTTATGCCGCGCCCTGCAAGCTCGCCGTGCGCGCCGAGGACGAGTTCAACCTCGGACCCTGTGGCCATGAGGATAAGCTCCGGCTCCCCTTCCTTCGTGTCGGCCAGCACATAGGCGCCGCGCCTGAGGCCTTCCGCGGACGGGTATTTTTGCCTGTCAATGGTAAGGACGTTCTGGCGCGTCAGCGCGAGGGCCACCGGGCCTGTCTCATGCGTAAGGGCGGCCTTCCACGCCTCGACTGTCTCGTTGGCGTCGGCGGGCCTTATTACGGTCATGTTCGGTATGGCGCGAAGGGCGGCAAGCTGTTCAACGGGCTGATGCGTGGGGCCGTCCTCGCCGAGGCCGATGGAATCGTGCGTAAAGACGTATATGACGCGCTGTTTCATAAGCGCCGCGAGCCTTATGGCCGGACGCATGTAATCCGAGAAAATAAGAAAGGTCCCGCCGTACGGAATTATCGCGCCGGAGAGCGCGATGCCGTTCATGATGGCGCCCATCGCGTGCTCGCGCACGCCGAAATGCAAATTACGCCCGGCCGTGCCGGGTAAAAAATCAGCAAAACCCTTCAGATGCGTGTTGTTCGAAGGCGCGAGGTCCGCCGAGCCGCCGATGAGAAAGGGCGTCCTTGACGCAATGGCGTTAAGGGTCTTCCCTGACGCGCTCCTCGTGGCCATGGGGCCGTCTTTTGCCTCGAACTTCGGCAGGTCTTTAAGCCAGAGCGCGTCGAACCTGCCCGCGAATATGCCTGTAAGCTCCTTTGCCAGATCGGGATATTCCGCCGCGTAACGCTTGAACAAGGCGTTCCATTCCTTCTCGGCGGCCTCGCCCTTTGCGAGCGCGCCCCTGTACGAGTCAAGGACTTCCGGCGGTATGTGAAAGGCCGGCTCGAGCGGCCAGCCTAATTTTGCCTTCGTGAGCCTTATCTCGTCATGGCCGAGAGGCGCGCCGTGGGCCTCGGCGGAGTCCTGTTTGCCGGGGCTTCCAAAGCCGATGTTCGTCCTTGCGATGACAAGAGACGGCCTCAGAGTCTCGGCGCGCGCGGCGCCAAGCGCCTTTGATATGCCGGAGAGGTCATTGCCGTCCGTCTTTAAAACCTGCCAGCCCAGGGCCTCGAAACGCTTGCCGACGTCTTCGGAAAAGGCGATGTCCGTCGAGCCTTCAATGGTAATCTTGTTGTCGGAATAGAGGCAGACTATGTTGCCGAGCTTTAAATGGCCTGCCAGAGAAGCCGCCTCGTTTGACACCCCCTCCATCATGTCGCCGTCGCTGGTTATCGCGTAGATGTGATAATCGAAAAGAGAAAAGCCGGGCTTGCTATATCTGCCGGCGAGGTATTTCTGCGCCATTGCCATGCCGACGCCCGTTGCAAAACCCTGCCCCAACGGGCCGGTGGTGGTCTCGATGCCTATCTCCGGGTGGTATTCCGGATGTCCCGGCGTGAGGCTCTCCCACTGGCGGAATCTTTTAAGCTCGTCAAGCGGGAGGTTGTAGCCCGTGAGGTGCAGGAGAGAATAAAGGAGCATGGAGCCGTGTCCGGCGGAAAGCACGAAGCGGTCGCGGCCCGGCCATTTCGGATTTTTCGGGCTGTGCCTCAAAAAGCGCGTCCACAGCACGTGCGCCATCGGAGCGTCGCCCATGGGCATGCCGGGATGTCCGGAGTTCGCCTTTTCAACGGCGTCCACGGCAAGAAATCTTACGGTGTTTATGGAAAGTTCGTCAAGCGTTGAAAAGGCGTGCGGCGGCGCAGAATTGTCTTTTGTAGCCATTATCCCCTCTTGCGGGTTTTTTTAACTCTAAACGGCCTTTATCTTAACGCCGTCTTTGATTGAAGCGGCTTCAGGCACGATGATCCCGCCTGTCATTATGCATTTGAAGGCGTCTTCCACGCTCATGTCAAGGTGGATAGCCTCCTTTTCCGGCACCACCATGAAAAAGCCCGACGTCGGGTTGGGCGTGGTGGGAAGAAACACGTTGATCATGCCGTCGCCGATGAGCGTCCTGAGCTCGCCGCGGGTCTTGCTGGTGATAAAGCCTATGGAATAGACCCCTTTCCTGGGGAACTCGATAAGGACGACCTTCCTGAAGCCCTGTCCGTCTTTTTCCTTGGCGAAGAAGGTCTCCATGAACTGCTTGGTGCCGTTATAGAGCATGCGCATGACCGGAATCTTGGCGACTATCTTCTCTCCGAGGGCGAGAAGCCTCTTGCCGGCGAAGTTCGACGTAAACGCGCCGACGATGAAGATGCCCGCGAGCGTAAATAAAAGCCCCACGCCCGGAATGTGCCCCAGATAGGTGTCAGGACGGAGCGCCGAGGGAAGGATGTTCACGGCGTTGTCCACGGACCGCACGATAAGCGTAACGATGTATGCCGTGATGTAGAGCGGCACAACGACGAGAAGGCCGGTTATGAAGTATCCCTTTAACCTGTTCATAGGTGGCCGGCCAGCGCTCCGCTTACATTTTTGATTGCGTTGTTTTTGTCGACGTATACCAGCGCCGGCGAGTGTCCGGCGGCTTCGGACTCGTCAACGGACAGGTAGGCCGCGATTATCACGAGGTCTCCCTTTTTGGCAAGGTGGGCCGCCGCGCCGTTTATGGAGATAACGCCGGAACCCCTGTCGCCCTTTATAGCGTAGGTGGTCAGACGGCTACCGTTGGTGATGTTGTATATCTGCACCTGCTCAAAGGGATATATCCCAGCGGCTTCCATCAACGCCTCGTCAATTGCCACCGACCCTTCGTAATCAACGTTCGAACAGGTCACCGTAGCCCTGTGTATCTTGCTTTTAAGCATAATGCGCTGCATCTTACGAACGCCTCCTTGACGTGAAGCCTTTCCCCGCTTAAAGCCTGCGGGGCATGGTTTTTTAAATGCCTTATAAAACCGCCGATACGCCGCAAAAATCATCTTAAATCATACATTAAATCCAACGGAAATGCCATAAATTATGCGATGAGCGTATTGTCGATAAGTCTTGTCCTGCCCACGCGCGCCGCTACGGCCAGGAGCGCCTCTTTTTCTACGCGCCGGACATCCTCAAGCGTCATGGGGTCGCATATCTCCACGTATTCTATCGCTATAACGCGTTCTTTAGCTATTATCTCCCTTACCTTTTCAATTATTGCAAGGCTTTGCCTCTGGCCGCACTCTGCCGCCTGCCTTGCGGCCTGAAGGGCGCGCGGTATGGCACAGGCCGCCCGCCTTTCTTCAGGCGACAGATAGGTATTCCTCGAGCTCAAGGCAAGGCCGTCTTCCTCGCGCACGGTGTCAACGCCGACTATCTCAACCCCTGCGTTCAGATCCTCCGCAAGCCTTTTTATGATAACGAACTGCTGAAAATCTTTTTTTCCAAAGACGGCCTTGTGCGGCCTTACGATGTTGAAAAGCTTCAAAACGACCGTGGCCACCCCCTTGAAATGCCCCGGCCTCGCCCTGCCGCAAAGCCTTTCGGAAAGCCCTTCAACCGTCACGAACGTCCTTGAGCCTTGCCGGTACATCCCTGCGGCATCGGGGATAAATACCACGTCAACACCCGCTTCTTTCGCGGTCTTCAGGTCGCGTTCAATGTCCCTTGGATAGGCGTTAAAATCCTCTTTCGGCCCGAATTGCGCGGGATTTACGAATATGCTGAGGACAAGCAGCGAGCCTTGCCTTTTACCGGTTTCAATCAGCTTGACGTGGCCTGCGTGCAAAAAGCCCATCGTTGGCACGAGCACGACAGTCTCTCCCTTTGCCCGCGCCGTCTCGCCGCAGGCCGTCATTTCATCTATGTCTTTGATTATTTGCATATAATCCCCCCTCGCCCCCCTTTAAAAAAGTAGGGAACTGTACCCGGGGTTTTTCAGCAGCCTGTTAATAGGAATGTTCTTTCGTTGGGAACGTGCCGTCTTCGACGTCTTTAATATAATCCCTGACAGAGCTGGTGACAACATCGGCAAGCTGCGCGTATTTCTTGACGTATTTAGGCGGTTTGCCTTCAAACGGCGTAATGCCGAGCATGTCGTTCACCACAAGCACCTGCCCGCCGCAATGCGGCCCCGCGCCGATGCCGATGGTAGGCACATTAAGCGCGCCTGTTATCTCCTTTGCAAGCTCCATTGGAACGCCTTCTATCACAATGGAAAATACGCCGGCGTCTTCAAGCGCCTTGGCGTCTTTTAATATCTCGCGCGCCTGGCTGCGGCCCTTTCCCTGCACGCGGTAGCCGCCCATCCTATGGACGGACTGCGGCGTAAGCCCTATATGCCCCATCACGGGAACGTCCATGTCAATGACCGCATTTACGGCGTCAATGACCCTCCTGCCGCCTTCCATCTTCACGGCCCCGGCGAACCCTTCCTTCACGAGCCTCGCGGCGTTCCTGCACGCGTCCGCCGGACTTGTTTGATAGCTTCCAAACGGCATGTCGCCGACGATAAGGGCGCGCCTTGCCCCGCGCGCCACAGACCGTGTATGATAGACCATCTCGTCAAGAGTCACCGGAAGCGTGGTCTCGTGCCCGGCCTCGACCATGCCCGCGGAATCGCCGACGATTATCATGGGTATCCCGGCGGCGTCGAGCATGGCCGCCGTCTGGAAGCCGTAGGCGGTCAGGACGGGTATCTTCCTGCCCTCCGCCTTCATCGCGGCTATGTCAAGAATGGTTATCTTCTTCATGTCCATTTTATTATAGCCCAACAATACGGCCCTGACCACAAAAAAACCCTCCGAATACTCCGGAAGGCCGCTATAATTCCCCCCTTTTTTTAAAGGGGGGCGAGGAGGGGTTAGAATCGCCAAAAAAACTACTTTGATCCGGCTGGAATATAGTGCTGCGACCCGCCCTTCATGGTTCTTATTTCCTTCACGAGGTTCATGAAGTCTTCCTTATCGTTGACGAAGTCTATATCCGTCGTGTTGACGACGAGAAGGGGCGTGTCCGTGTAGTAAAAAAAATAGCGGTTATAGGAGTCTATGAGCTTTTCAAGATACTCTTCCTTGACGTTCTTCTCATAGTCCTTGTTCCTGATGCCGATCCTGTCAAGAAGCACGCCGGTCGACGCCTGAAGGTATATGACGAGGTCCGGCTTGGGGATGCGCGTATCGAGCAGACGGTAGACCTGCTCATAAAGGGCCAGCTCGTTCTCGTCGAGATTAAGATACGCGAATATCCTGTCTTTTGCGAAAAGATAGTCCGAGACGACGGCAGAGTCGAACAGCTCCTGCTGGAACATGTCTTTTTGCTGCTGGTACCTGCTTAAAAGGAAAAAAAGCTGCGTCTGTAAGGCGTACTTCTTGATATCCTCATAGAACTTCGGCAAAAAGGGGTTTGCGTCGACCTCTTCGATAAGCGTTCTGCCGTTGAATTCCCTGGCGATAAGCTCCGCAAGACTGGACTTGCCTACGCCAATGGGGCCTTCTATCGCAATATACTTGAATTTTTCCATTATTCCAATAGGTTTCCAATGGTTTAAATCAGCATAAGACAAATTATCTCAGGCACGGGTAAAAGTCAAGACCCGTAAAACTCGCGCTGTTTTTTTGATGTTTCGGTCTGTCCTCACGCCGAAAAGCGGCCTTTCCGTCCTCAAAAAGCCCTTACCGCCATGCTCATCGCGCCGCCGCCGCCGAGGCACATGGTCGCAAGGCCGAGTTTTTTTCGCCTGTTTTTAAGGGCGTGCACGAGCGTTACAAGGCATCTGGCGCCGCTTGCGCCGATGGGATGGCCAAGGGCGATGGCCCCGCCGTTGACGTTCACCTTTGCCCTGTCAAGGCGAAGCTCTTTTATCACGGCAAGGGTCTGCGCGGCAAAGGCCTCGTTTTCCTCGATAAGGTCAAAGTCGGCAATACTGAGACCGGTCTTTTTTAAAAGTTTTTTCACCGACACGACCGGCGCGAGCGTATACCACCTTGGGTCGAGATGTCCCGATGACCAGCCGATGATCGACGCAAGAGGTTTTATCTTCAGCCGCTTGGCAACGCTTTTAGACGCGAGTATCAAGACCGCCGCGCCGTCGTTAAGCCCCGGAGAGTTTCCCGCGGTTATGGTTCCGTTTTCCTTGAATACCGGCCTTAAACGTCCGAGCGCTTCGATGGTAGTGTCCCACCTTATCGTCTCGTCAAACGAAACCGGCGCATGGCCTTTTATTCTGACAGGCACTAATTCGTCCTTGAAATATCCCCTTTTCGCGGCCGACTGCGCGTTCATCTGGCTTTTAAGGGCAAAGGCGTCCTGCGCTTTCCTTGTGATGGAATATCTCGAAACGGTAAGCTCGCAAAGCTCGCCCATGTGCTCGCCGTAATAGCAGTCCATGAGGCCGTCGTGGAGCATGGCGTCCGCGACGGCCGAATCCCCGTATTTCCTGTCCCTCATGCCGGTCAGCAGGAACGGCGCGTTGCTCATGCTCTCCATGCCGCCGGCGACGACTAATTCGGCGCTGCCGGCCATTATAGCCTCGGCCCCAAGCGCGACGGCCTTAAGCCCGGATGCGCAGACCTTGTTTACCGTAAACGCGGCAACGGTCTCAGGCAGGCCTGCCTTTAACGCGGCCTGGCGCGCCGGGTTTTGCCCCAATCCGGCGGAGATGACGTTGCCCATGATAACCTCGTCTATGCGCAAGGGGCTTATCCCCGACCGTTTTAAAGCCTCCTTGATGACGAGCGAGCAAAGCCTTGGGGCGCTCAAATGCGACAGAGAGCCCAAAAACCCGCCCGCCGGAGACCTGCAAGCGCCTATGATTACGGCATCAGCCATGCGTGCCCCTTATTTTTTCCTTGCGAGGAATTCATCCATGAGCCGCTTCGGGTCGTCATAGGAGAACATCCTGCCGAATGCGTCTATTTCCCTGCCGGGCGTGCCGGAGTTTATCAAGGATTTAGCCGCCGCGAGGCACTGGACGGGCTTTGACGCTATCGCCCTTGCAACGGCCATTGCCTCGTCCATGAGCTTGTCCTTTGCGACGACTTTATTCACCAGACCAATGGCCAGGGCCTCGGCCGCGTTGACCCTGCGCCCCGTGAAGATCATCTCTTTGGCTTTGAGGCCGCCTACCCTCCTTGAAAGCCTCTGCGTGGCGCCGCCTCCCGGTATTATGCCGAGATTTATTTCAGGCTGGCCGAACACGGCGGCCTCTGACGCTATGACTATGTCGCAGGCAAGGGTAAGCTCCGCGCCGCCGCCCAGCGCAAAGCCGTTCACCGCAGCTATGACCGGACAGGGGAATTCCTCTATGATATTCATCGCCCTGTGAAAAAGGGCCGCGAAGGCACCGGCGTCCTTTTGCGAAAAGACGGACATCTCCTTAATGTCCGCCCCTGCGATAAAGGTTCCGCCCTCGGCGGTTATCACCACCGCCTTCACTTCATCGGCCCGGAGAGAGTCCATCGCGTCAATAAGCCGGACGAGCGCGGCGGTGGAAAGGATATTCGCCCCTGGGCTGCTGAAGGTAAGGACGCTGACCTCGCCCGCTTCAAGCCTGAAAAAATCGCAGGTTTTGACGATAGGCATAAATTATTTTCCTTATGCGGCGGATGGCCGCCGCATCAGCCTTGCCCGGTCTGCGCCTGCCCGGCACGGCTGGCAGCCGGAAGCCTCACCATCGCGATAGTGCCGATGCCGGGGGCCGATTCGAACTCCAGAGCGCCGCCGTGTTCCTTGATTATTGAATAGGATATCGAAAGCCCCAGCCCTGTGCCGCCCATGTCCGTCTTGGTGGTGAAAAACGGCTCGGTGGCGCGGACGGCAACCTCTTTGGGCATGCCGCCGCCTTCATCCTTTACCTTTATTATAACGGAGTCCGTGGCCGCGTCGTAAAATGTGCCGAGCCACACGCCGCGTCCTCTGCCGCCGAGGGCATGGAGCGAATTCATGATGAGGTTTATTATCACCTGCTCTATCCTCTGCGCGCTGCCCTTTACCGGCGGCAAGTCCGCGGCAGGAGCGAAGGTGAATATGTCCGTGTAGCGCGTTATCTCATTTGACAACAGGCGCACGGCGGCGTCAACCGCCCTGTTGACGTCAAATTCGCGGTGAAGGTCGGCGGACTCGATCCGTGAAAAATCCTTGAGGCCGTCTACGATATCCTTAATGCGCCTGGCGCCGTCGGCGATGCCGCTCAAAAGCTCCGGCACCGTTTTCTTCATCTCGGAAAACGGCAGGCCGCCGAGCATAAAATCGCCGTTTGAGCGGTAATAGCCTTCAAGAATGGCCGCGGCGTCCTTCCATGCGTCGGAAAGAAGCTCCGCATTCAGCATTATGTAGTTGTTGGGGTTGTTTATCTCATGGGCCACGCCGGAGGCAAGGGTTCCAAGGGAGGCCATCTTGTTGGCATGGACGAGCCGTTCGTTAATGGCCCGGACCTCTTCCTCCATACGCCGCCGGCCGCCGCGGTGAGCGGCTTCCTTCAATTCGCGCTCCACCGCGGGGACGAGCCGCGAAAGGTTGCCCTTGGTTATAAAGTCCTGCGCGCCGGCCTTCATCACGGACACGGCAATGTCCTCGCTTACAGCGCCTGAAATAAGTATGAACGGTATGTCCTGTCCGGTTTCCTTCAGCAGCCTGAGCGCGTCGAGGCCGCTCAGCTTCGGCAGGGAAAAATCCGCGATGACTATTCCCCAGGGTCTGTCCCCGGGCGCGCCTTCAAGGGCATGTCTCAATGCCTCCGGCGTCTCGACGCATAAAAAATCAACCGAGAAACCTCCGCGCTTCAACTCGCGCACGAGCAGCGCGGCGTCGTCTGCGGAATCCTCCACTATCAGCGCGCGAAGTTCACCTGACATCTCTTGCCATCCTTGCATCCGGGACTTTTCGGGGCACCCATCCGGAGGATGGGTCGGCCTGCATAAACCCTCAGTGCCGTTTTACAGGGGGGGCCTCGTTCAGGACGAGCCAGTAGAGGCCGAGCTGTTTTATGGACTCGGAAAACTGCGCGAAGTCAACGGGCTTCCTGATGTAGCTGTTGGCCCCGAACTCATAGCCGGATACAAGGTCGCGCTCCTCCTTGGAAGAGGTAAGTATGACAACCGGCAAAAGCCTTGTCTTCTCGCTGGAGCGTATCTTCCTCAGCACCTCAAGCCCGTCCACCTTCGGGAGCTTCAGATCAAGAAGCACCAACTGCGGCAGGATGCCGGCGTCGCGCTCTTTGTATGAACCGTCGGCAAAAAGCCAGCCAAGCGCGTCCTCGCCGTCCCGCGCCACCACCACTTCATTCAGGATATTGTTCTTCTTGAAAGCCCTGAGCGTGAGGGCAACGTCGTCCGGATTGTCCTCTACGAGCAGTATCACCTTTTCCTTTGCGGTCATCTCCATACAGTCCTTTAACGCCGTTTATTGCAGCTCTTCCCATACCCCCGCTTAAGCTTGCCCTCGAATGTTTCTATCGGGGGACACGCGAGGGCAGGCTTGTATTTTCCGACAATAAGCTTACAGTGTAAAGTAAAATATCGCGCCTTCGCCCTCGGCGCCCTCCGCCCAGACCCTGCCGCCGTGCCGGTGTATGATGCGCTGGACAGTGGCAAGGCCTATTCCGGTGCCGGAGAAGTCGGCCACCGCGTGCAGGCGCTGAAAGGCGCCGAAGAGCTTGTCAACGTAGTTCATGTTGAACCCGGCGCCGTTGTCGCGCACGAAGTAAACCGTCTTCCCGCCCTCCTCGCCCATGCCGCCGAACTCTATGATTGCATTCTCCTTTTTCGAAGTGAACTTCCATGCGTTGCCGAAGAGGTTCTGCAGCGCAACGCGCACGAGACGCTGGTCCGCGTTGACCTTAAGCCCGGCGGATATCAGGAAATCAACCTTTCTGCCGGGTTCGTTCTTTGTAAGTTCGGCGGCCACGCCCCAGGCAAGAGCGCTTAAGTCAATATCTTCCCTGTGGAGCGACGCCCTCACGACGCGCGAGAGATTGAGCAGGTCGTCGATAAGCATATCCATCCGCCGGCTTGCGTCCCTGACGCGCTTTAAGTAGTCATGTCCGTGGTCATCGAGCCTGTCGCCGTAATCCTCCAGCAGGGCGTTGGAAAACCCGTCAATAATGCGCAGCGGAGCCCTGAGGTCATGAGCGACCGAGTAGCTGAAGGCCTCAAGCTCCTTATTGGCGTTGCGAAGCTCCTCAGTGCGCCTCATCACGCGCCCTTCAAGTTCGGCGTTTAAGAGCCTTGCCTCGTCCTCGGCCTTCTTTCTGTCGGTAATGTCCTGAACCGTGCCGGACATCGTCACGGCCTTGCGGCCTTCATCACGCGCCACCTCGCCCTGTTCATGGACTACGCGGACATCCCCGCCGGGAAGCACTATCCTGTGGTCTATTGAATAGGGTTTTGCCGTATCAAGCGCCTCCTGGACTGAATTTTTTACGAACTCCCTGTCCATGGGATGGACGCATTTCAAAAATGCCTCATGTGTCTTTTCGAACGACTGCCTGTCGAGTCCGAAAACGTTGTATATCTCATCCGACCAGTGAAGCTCGTTTTTAACGATGTCCCAGTCCCAGTTGCCGATATGCGCCATGCGCTGGGCATTGGCAAGGGAGGCCTCGCTCTTTTTCAAGGCCTCGTGCGAGCGCCTCAGGTCCGTTATGTCGGTGGCAACGCCGCATACGGCATACGGCCTTCCCTGCGCATCCTTTAGGCTGAACTTGATTGTGATGTAATCCCGCAACTCGCCGCCGGCAGAGGGGGCACGCTCTTCTATTTCGATGGGACGGCCGGACTCAAAGGCCCGCCTGTCATCATACGCGAGCCTGTCGGCCAAATCCTTTGGAAAAATATCATAGTCGGTCTTTCCAAGCATGTCGGCGCTATTAACGTCAAACACCTCCTCGTATCTGCGGTTTAAAAGGAGGTAGCGGCCTTCGCGGTCTTTAATGGAGATAATATTGGCGGTGTTGTCGAGCACGGCCTTCAGGCGCTCCTCGCTGTTTTTCAGCGCGAAGGTCCTTTCCTTTATCCCGCCGGCCATTGAGTTAAAAGACCATGCCAGAGAGCCTATCTCGTCAGCAGAGGAGACCGGAACGTTTATATCGTAATTGCCGTCCGCGATTTCCTTTGCCGCGGATGAAAGCCCTTTGAGCGGCATGATGACGCCCCTTGCGATATAAACAAGCAGGCCGATTATCACCATTATGACCGCGCCAAAGGAGGCCAGAAGGTACTTCTGCATGTTGAACACCGGCCGGAGCGCCTCGTCCTTGTCTATCTCCACAACAAGGGTCCAGCCCAGAGAGGGAATACATCTGGCGGAACCCGCGACCTCGACGCCTCTGTAATCCCTGTAAAAACCGGTCATCTCCTCCCCCACGGCAAGACATCTGCCGACAGGGGCCGTGTCTACCCGCGTCGTCAATGGACTGCTCTCAAAAAAACGCGACTTGGTAAGCATGAGCCTGCTCCTGTTGACAACGTATGTCTCCATTGTCCTGCTTCCCTTCCTTACATCCATCGCAAAGGGGCCGCGCGCCTCGCCGGTTAATATCCGCGAAAACTGCGAGGCAGGCATGAAGCCGGTGAGCACGCCTATGGGCTTGCCGGTATGCCTGCTGTATACAGGCGTTGAAAAGGCCAGCTCAGGCTCTCCTCCGTAGCCGTCATCCCTCTCTATGACGGCCGCGGCGTCCCTGCCTTTTAAAAAAAATTCCTCCATGGAGACGTCTTTGCCGATAGTTCCTTCGGCGGTGGACGCCGCGATACGGCCTCCGGGCGAGAAGACGCTTATGCGGTTGATGTTCCTGTCAAGCGGGAGCTTGTTTTTAACGATGTAGCGGCTGAGCGCCCTGCCGTCCGGACGGCCGTCCTTCACGAGCATTTCAAGCTCATCCCTGATAAAACCGTCGCTTGCGAAGTCGGCCATCCTTCTTTCGTTCATCTCAAGAAATGCAAGAATACCGCCGCCGGCGTTCCCGGCGATAATATTCAGATCCTTGAGTATGAGCCTCTCAAGATGACCTTTTGTCTTATTGTAGCTGAGAAAAAAAACGAAGAGTATCGACGCCAGCACCGCCGCAAAGATCAGAATTATCTTGTATGAAAGGGAAAGGAAGATTTTTGACATAGATAGGTTGACGGGGAGATCAAAGATGAATTTTTCGAATACCCCCGTGACCAGCCTTTCGGAAGAGATCCGGCTTGCGGTATTTAAAAGACTGACGGCGATGACCTCGGCGGCCCGCAATTTGCCGGAGTCCGTTCCATTGCGACGCCGCCGTCAAGGAACATTGGAATACGGCGAACAACCGGCAAAGCCCCTTGAAGGGGCTCAGCCCCCCTGTATGCGAGTCTATACGACGAGGCCGGCCAAGTCAACAGCCTCTCAAGCCGACTTGACGCTTACAATCCGCCGGACTGCGTCAATGACGCCGCCAGTGAGGAAGACGCCGGCCAGGCGGCGTCGGCTCGGCGCGCGTCCGCGGCGCCGGTTTGAGACCTTTGCCGCATCACGTTGTTATATTCCTTCATTATCTCTCCGTCAAACATCTCTCTCGTAGCCTTGTCAATGGGATGCATGAGGTCGCGGTAAGAGCCGTCCTTCATCTTCTTTGCGGGCATCGCGACGAAGGCGCCGCTGGCGCCTTCTATTATCTTCAGGTCGCGGACGATGAAGCAGTCGTCGAGCTTTACCGTTACGTAAGCCTTGAGTTTGTCATTGCCGGCCACCGGCAGAACCTTGATCTCCGTAATACGCATGATCTATAGCACCTCCTTTTTGATGTTCAGCGCGCTGCCTCGCACACATTAAATAGCGTCAAGCGACGTGATATTGGAAGACTCCATGAACCTTCTGAGCTTTCCCAGGGCCTTTACCTCTATCTGCCTGACCCTTTCGCGCGTTACGCCGAAGGATTCGCCGATAACCTCAAGGGTTGCCGGCCCGTCGTCGTCAAGCCCGAAACGCAGCGTTATTATCCGTTTTTCATTTTCATCGAGCATGCCCAGCCATTGCCGTATCATGCATGAGCGTTTTTCATCGCCGACGATCTCGACAGGGCCTTTGGCGTCCTCGTCCGTGAGCATGCTGAGCTGTGTCTGCTCCGGGTCGCCGTTTATGCTCGCGTCGAGCGAATAGCTTTTTTTGCCGACATTGTCCAGCTTCTTCACATACCTGCCGGACAGGCCCGTTTTACCGGAAAGCTCCGATATGCTGGGCTCCCTGTTGAGGGTCCTCGTAAGCTCTCTGGCGGCCCTTGAAATCTTCAGCAGGTCGTTGGCCACATGTATGGGCAGACGCACTATGCCTGATTGGTTGGTGATGGCCCTCTCAACCGACTGCCGTATCCAGTAGGTGGCGTATGTCGAAAATCTGCACCCCTTCGACGCCTTGAACCGCTCGACCGCTTTAATAAGCCCGATGTTGCCCTCCTCTATGAGGTCGGTCAGCGGCAATCCTCTATTCAGATAGCGTTTTGCCATATTAACGACAAGCCGCAGGTTGGCTTCTATCATCCTGCCCCTGGCCGTCTGATCGCCCTTTGCCACCCTCCTTGAAAGGGCTGTCTCCTCCGCCGGCGTCAGGAGCGGTATTTTCCTTATGCTGCTGAAGTAGAACCGGACAGAGTCCGTGTGGGCGACGTCTAATGCTTCTTTTACCGTCTCTTTAACTTTGTCCGGCGCGCCGCAAACCATAACTTCTTTTCTTCCACGCGGCCTGCCCGGGTCCTTGCGCGCGGCCACTGTGCGTTTGACGGATAGGTTGTACGGCAGAGGCCAGCCTCCGCGATAAGGCATATTGCCAGGCGAGACTTCTTTCGCGGCTTCCCGTGTCTTGGACATTTTCCCTCTCCTTGATAAAGTTTTTTTAAAACTTGTCGAGAGCGCTGCTTCGGGCCGAAAAAACAGATCCGGACGCGGCGTTTTTTTTGAGAACGCCAAGACCGGTTTAAGCGGTAATTTTTTGACAACCGACGGCTTTATCCAAATTCGAGCTGCCATGAAATGGCCTCATGAGCAGCATATTTACCTGCCTGGAAAAGTCCGCCAGCTTTAACGGCTTTTCCATGCAGTTCAGATCGAATCTTTTTAAAAAATCACGAAATTCTTCCGTAACGCAGCATGTAACGAACAAAAACCTGTCCTTGAGATAAGGATGCTCCTCCACCGCATACATATAAAAGTGCGGCCCGTCAATATTCGGCATATTGACGTCCGAGATTACCAGATCAAACAAGCCGTTCCTTAAGATGGCAAACGCGTCAAATGCGTTCGACGCGGTTGAAATCTGATGGCCGCCGAGCGTAAGCATGTCGGCAAACAAATCCCGCAAGTCCTTTTCGTCGTCAACAATCAATATCCTCTTCGATTCTCTATTCATAAACTTCACCCTTTTTAACTTTACGAGGCCATTTAGGAAATACATCTCCATGTATATATAACAAAGCACGAACTGTGCCAAGCCCATGCAATATGATATTTATCTGCTTTTACAGAGAGATACGGTATTTCAGCCGTATTTCAAGAGACGTTGCGGGTAAGACAAAATTTGCAGGGCTTTCGTAATAATACTGGAAAAAGCTGAAAAATCGGTGAGTTGTGCGGAAGAATCAAAAAGATAAGAGCAAAAAATGTCGCAAGGGTTTATAAGAGCAGATTGCTCGAAAACACTTATGTCCTTCAGGCCGCTCAAAAAGCCCCAGCTACTAGGCGACGAGAAGCGAAGAATGAAGGCGTAATGCGAATTACGCCGTAATGATGAGCGACGAAGGCAACGACGTAGATGGGGCTTTTTCAGCGGCCTGACCTTCTCGACAATCGCTTATTCAAAGCCTGCCTGGTTATGCCAAGGAGCATTGCGGCTATACCCTGGTTGCCCCCGGCAAGTTCAAGGGCCCTGGCTGTCAACTGCTCCCCGGCCTCTTTCAGAGTCGGCAGGTTCTCCGAGGAGCATGCGTCAAAGACCGACCCGTTAACAGACCGGCCCGATACGGCCCTCGGCGGCATTCTACCGCCGCCAATGGCGTTTTTAAAGCTCTCGAGGGATAATACGCCGGACTTATGCCTTGCCACGGCGTCGTGTATCATGGCCTGAAGTTCGCGCACGTTGCCAGGCAGGTGATAGCTTCTTAAAAGCGTAACAAGCTCCGGCGGAGCCGTCGGCCGTTTCTTATTCATGGCCCTGGCGGCCTCTTCGATGAAACGTCCCACGAGAAGCGGGATGTCCTCCGGCCTTTCACGAAGGGGCGGTATGAAAACCTGATGCGCGGCAAGACGGTAGTAGAGGTCTTTACGGAACTTTCCCGCGGCCATGAGAGCGGATAGATCATGGTTCGTGGCCACCACTACGCGCACGTCGCTCATCATAGGCGTATCCGAACCAAGGGGGTAGTACTTCCTTTCCTGCAAAAGACGCAGGAGCTTGACCTGCGACGAATCTCCGGCGTCGCCAATCTCGTCAAGAAAGAGCGTTCCCCCGGCGGCCTCCAGAATAAGGCCGCCGCGCGCCGCGTCCGCTCCCGTATACGCGCCCTTTACATGTCCGAAAAGGGCGTCTGAGAACATCGTATCGTCAAGCCCCGCGGCGTTCACCGCGACGAAGCCGCCCTTGGGCCTGCTGATGTCGTGAACGGCCCGCGCTATCAGCTCCTTGCCCACCCCGGTTTCGCCGGTGATGAGGACGGGCCTGTCCGAAGGGGCGATGGCCTCGACATACTGGAATATGGCGCGCATCTTCCGGTTGACCGTGACGATGCCGGCAAATGCGTCCTCATGCGCTAGGCCAGCGGACAGAAGCCTTGTTTTAAGTGAAGACACCTCGCTCCGCAGCTCGGCGACCTCGGTGGCCCTTCTGATGCTGGACTCAAAGCGCGCCTTTTCAACCGGCTTCACCAGATAATCAAACGCGCCCGAGCGCATGCACTTGACCGCGGTGTCAATATCGTTCTTCGCGGTTATGATTATGACCGGCAGGTGCGGCCATGCGGCGGTCAGATCGCCAAGCAGCTCCGTGCCTGAACGGTGCGGCATGGACAGGTCAAGCAGAACGACGGACACAGGCGCGGAATCATCCGGCATGGACAGACGCTTCGTCCTGGCCAGAAGAAGCGGCATCACCTCGCGGCTGTCCGGCGCGGCAATGACGTCTTTAAAGCCCATGCTTTTAAGCATGACGCCAAAGCTCGTCCGTATCTGCGGCTCGTCGTCGGCAACGAGCGCCGTTAATGAGATATGATAGGACAAAACCCGTTCCTCCCGTACATGTCCCCGCAGGCCTGCCCTCGCGTGTCTAAAGCGGGGGCTTTAAGCGGAGAAGCTATCTTCAGGCAATATGCAATTGTAAACCCAATCAGGGATAATGTCCATGCACAGCGAGGCAGCTCAGACAAACGCGGCGGATACGGCGCTCTTGGCGGCCCGCTAAATCCGCACCCTCTTGAGAAGCGCGGAGTTCATAACGACGGAAAGCGAGCTCAGCGCCATTGCCGCCGCCGCTATGATGGGGTTTAAGAAACCAAGCGCGGCAATGGGAATGCCGACGGTATTGTAGATAAAGGCCCAGAAGAGGTTCTGTTTTATCTTCTTCATGGTCGCGCGCGAAAGCCTTATGCCGCCGACCACGTCCCTCAGGTCGTCGCGCAGCAGGATGATGCCGCCGGTTTCCTTTGCGACGTCCGAGCCGCTCCCGATGGCTATGCCGATGTCAGCCTGCGCAAGCGCCGGGGAGTCGTTTATGCCGTCTCCAACCATTGCCACGACCTTGCCTGAGCCTTGAAGTCCCTTTATCACACCTGCCTTTTCGCCGGGAAGGACGTTGGCGATAACGTTGTCTATCCCGGCAAGCCTTGCCACGGCCTTTGCGGTGCGCTCATTGTCGCCGGTAAGCATAATGACCTCTATGCCTTCCTTCTTAAGCTCTGCCACGGCCTCGCCGGAGTGTTCCTTCAGGGTGTCGGCCACGGCGATTATACCGATAATATTATTCCTGCCCGCGATGAGCATCGCTGTCTTGCCCTGCTCTTCAAATATTTTAAGTTTTTCCTCAAAACTTCCGGCAGCTATCCCGTTTTTTTCCATAAGCCTTCTGTTGCCCAGAAGGATGGTCCCGCCTTTATAGCCGACCTTTACGCCGTGACCTGGCACGGCCTCGAAGGACTCCGGGTCGGGAATATCCAAGCCCTTCATTTTGGCCATCTTTAAAATAGCCTCTCCAAGCGGATGCTCGGAACCCTTCTCGGCCATTGCCGCGTAAAGGAGGACTTCATCTTCAGACGCGTCAAAGCCCACCGTATCGGTTACGGAAGGCTCACCCTTTGTAAGCGTGCCTGTCTTGTCAAAGACAATGGTTGTAAGTTTCTGCGCCCTCTCTAAATACTCCCCTCCCCTTATCAGTATTCCGGCCTCAGCGCCCTTGCCTACCCCGACCATCAAGGCCGCGGGGGTGGCTATGCCAAGGGCGCAGGGACAGGCTATAATAAGGACTGCTATGAAACTCAAAAGCCCCTGAGGAAAATTCCCGAGGGCCCACCAGCCGAAAAACGAAAGGAATGCAACCACGACCACGGATACGACGAAATAACCTGACACCTGATCGGCTATCCTCTGTATGGGCGCGGAGGAGGCCTGTGCCTCCTCTACTAACTTTATTATCTGGCTAAGGGTGGTCTCGGCTCCGATCCTTTTTGCCTTGAACTTTAACATGCCGACCTTGTTTAGCGTCGCCCCTGTGACCTCATCGCCGGTCCTCTTCTCAACCGGGATGCTTTCCCCTGTTATCATCTTCTCGTCAACGGCAGACGACCCTTCTATGACGACCCCGTCGGCCGGTATCTTCTCTCCGGGACGGACAACTACGATATCGCCAACCTGCACGTATTCCGCCGGAATTTCCATCTCAGCGCCTTCTCTGATAACCCTCGCGGTTTGAGGCTTGAGGTCTAATAATTTTCTTACCGCTGCCGAGGATTTTTTCTTTATAATTTCCTCCATGTATTTTCCAAGAAGGACGAATGCGATGATGACGGCGGAGACCTCGAAATACACATCCCTCTCAGCCACCTTCACCGGCAGGATATTAGGAGCGAAGATGACTATGACCGAATAGACATATGCCACGCTGGTGCCGAGCGCGATAAGGAAGTCCATGTTTATCATCCGGCTTTTAATCGCATTATATGCGCCCTTGTAAAAGCCCCATCCTCCTATGAACTGTACCGGCGTGACAAGGATAAAGAGCCACACGCCCCAGGTAAACCACGGAAACTGGGGTATCGGCGCCCAGGTTACAATCGTCGCGCCGGCCGCAAGGCCTATGAAAAAAGACGCCCTTAAGATGGCAAGGGCAAGGACTCCAAAAAGTGCGATTGAGACCCGCCGTTTCATCTTCCTGAGTTCTTCTTCCGGGGCCTCGAAAGTCCTGAAACAGCCGTCAGAGCAGAAATAATACATTCTCCCGCCCATCTCTTTCTTGAGGGATTTGCGCTTGTCTACGACCATCCCGCAAATAGGGTCTTTGGCGGTGTCATGCGCGTGCGGGCCTGCTTCTTTCATCTGCACGTGCGCTTCTTCTGCTCCAAGAGGGCGCGCGAACGCCTCTGGCGAAGCGTCAAAACGCGCCTTGCACTTAAGATTGCAAAAATAAATAGTCTCGCCTTTATAAGCGCTCTTGCCGGCGGCCTTTACAGGGTCGACTTCCATGCCGCAGACAGGGTCTTTTGCCATATAATCTCCTTTTAAACGCTCTTAAACGCCTTCCAGAAGCCTAAAAAACCGCCCCATGAACCAACCTTGTCTGCACGAGGGAAGCCGCCGCGCAATATCAAATCGCCAAGTTTGCCTTCTATCTGGTCTTTTGTAAATGGCCAGAACTTTAGCGGCCACGACAGGACCCACCATAAGGGGTTTGTGGGCCTGTCAACGTCAACAAGGACAAAACGGCCTCCGGGCTTAAGCACCCTGTGCGCCTCTGACAATACCTTGACTTTAAGCTCAGGCGGGAGATGATGGAGCATTGCGCTTGAAAGGACGCAGTCAAAGCGGTTACCCTCAAACGGAAGGTTTTCCGCAACCGCGAGCCTGAACTGCGCCCTGCTCCCTTCGGCGGAAGCGTTCTTTTTGGCTTCAGCTATCATCCTGGCCGCAGGGTCTATGCCGATAACCTCACCTTGCGGCCCAACCGCCTGAGCAACAAGCCGGGTAAGCACCCCTGTGCCGCACCCGATATCCAGCACGCTCTCGCCTTCCTTTAAACCGGCATGACGAATCATTGTCTGCCTGAACGCCCGGCCAAGGCCTATTATCAGGCAGTATCTGTCATAGACAGACGCAACCAAATCAAGCGGCATGCCCGGCGTATGGAGTGTTTCAGGTGACAAACTGCGGGGATGACGGCACATCCATATCATGCCATAAAGGATAATAACCGGTAATACGAGGAGAACAGCCGCGAATACCACCACCCATATCAAAAAGCTGCTCAGCATAAAGACCCCTGTGGCGGCAAATCAAGGCTTGCCTAATTTCATATTGAAGAGGTTATAAAGCGGCGCAAACACAAGGCCGGCGTAGATGCCGTAAAGAAAAGTTTCTACAAGCCCAAGAAAGAAACTCCCCCATGTCAGCCAGGTGAAACCGGGAAGGAGCCTGTACCATGCCTCAAACATAGCATGCGCCGGGAATATGAGGTCGTATATAACACAAAGCACATAGGAGAAGCTCAAAAATGACCCTGCCGAAAACCCCACTACCTTCCAGTCTAAATATTTCATGGCAATCCCCCCGACTTAAAAGAATTTCAGCTCAGCATCCGCCGTGTCTATGTTCCGATTTCTCTTTTTTCCGGTTTTCCGTGTCTGATTCTTTGCCATGCTCATGGCCGGAACCACCTTTTTCAGTATCCGAACCGCCTCCATGACCGCCATGGCCTCCTCCGCAGCAACCTCCACCCTTCATCATGAAGTAGAAGAGAGCGCCTATGATGATCAACCATAAAATAGGTCCGAATTTATCCATACTTACCCCCTTAAAGAACCGATTGCCATTTGGAAAAGATTAATTTTTACTTCTTAACATGGATTTTCCTTGCTTCCGCATCTGCACCAGACGCAGGCGCAATCCCCGGCATGACACCCCTTGTCTATAAGCCTGCTTTTATACCTCCAAGCGGCTATCGGATAAAGCAATGGCTTGAAAAAAGACGGATTATAATGCCTTCTTAACTCCTCTACCGGATTTCCACTGGAAAATCTTCTTATAAAATATGCATAACCCTTGTTCCCGAGCCTTTCGAATAAAAACCTGTTTACAAGGGCAGTCCTCTGCATCGGCAAGAGTTCCTTTTTCAATAAAGAAGCATAGTCAATGCCTTCAATAATGCTTTTTGCCGCGAGATAGCCCGACGCCATCGCGTATCTCATCCCGAAACCCCACAGGCAGTCCTGAAGTCCAGCCGCTTCGCCGACATAATACTTGCCATTTTCAAATACCGGTTTTCCGAAGAAGAAGTTGCCGTAACCGCCGAATTCTTTTGCTCCCTTGATATTAACGGCTGGAAAGACCCTCTGGAACGCTTGAAGCGTCCTCTCGAAACATTCCTTCTCTCTTTTAAACTCCCTGAAGATACAGGCGGCAATGGTACCCTTGCCGCCATGAATCAGAAGGTATGCGTAACCTTTTGGGGCGAGCCTGTCGTCTAGGATAACCGCGGCGGTATCTTCCATCGTTGTATTGAATATAATTCCCCTTGCGACCGCATCCGCCGCCTTCGGGCCTATGCCGACGATGCCGCCCCTTTTCAGCATATCAACCTTTTTGTTAAAAACAACCTTTGCGCCAGCATCAAGGCATGCCTTCAACAGCATGCTGTCAAGTGAACCCGGGCCGGTTCCGCGCTCAACGAGATAAAAGAAAGGCCTTTCGCATCTTACGACGGTCATATTCAGGTTTGAGTCGAAGACGGTTATTTTTTTGTATGGTTGAAAGATGAAGTCCGCGCCGGGCTTAACCAGTATACCGATCCTCTTCAAAAGGTCTGCGGCGTCCTCGTGCGAACTCCAATTTTCAATCCCCTGAAAATCACCGTGAAACCTGTGCCCCGCGTCAGGGTTCTCATCGTAGACCGTTACGTCATAGCCCGCCTTTGACAGGTTGATCGCCGCTACGATGCCGGCAGGGCCGGCGCCGGCTATTTCAATCAATCTTTCCATTTACGAAACACCCTATTCTTGCGCAGCCCCTCTCATTTAGCAGGCCTCTTAACTGTCTCGAACCTGAATACCCTTTCATCTACCCCGGCCACGCCTTTTACCACTAATTCCACTGATTTTAGCGTTGAAACATCAGCGTCTTTAAACTCAAGGAGCGCCTCCCTATGGTGGCCAGAACCGGCTGCGGAGACCTGGGCCGCCTTGAATTCCCTTCCTGAGTCATCCCTCAGAACCGCGACTTCGCTGAGACTGTATTGGTCAAGATCAACGGAATGGGTATCGAGCGCCACCTCAAAGACAGGGGCGTTGCTCTTTCCCGGGTTTCTGTAGGTAACCTTTACCTTCACCCCGGCCGCCTCGGCTTCTTTTATATGCCAGGCTCCGGCTGCGTGGTTCTTCTTTGCGTTTTTATCTTCAGCGGTCTTCATCGAATTACCCATCCCGTCGCCCATATGCCCTTCCATATGCCTGTCCGGCATCTGGGCGCGAGAACAGACCGGATTTAAAAGAATCATGGCCATAACCGCCATCGGGATTAAAAGAACCGTGAACATAAACGCAACAGCAATGCGAATTATAACTGCCTCCTTTTTAGTCTTTAGTTTTAATCTCATCTTCTACTTACCCTCCGTCTCCGCCCGGTGATTACCGGCATGGTACTCCTCAACGGTTTTCATGGATTCAAAATACAATGCCCTTCCGTCCGGCGCCTTGGATATATAGGCCTTCGCCTTGTCAACTTCTCTGCCCGTTACAGGGTCTTTTGAAAATCTGAAAGACCGGATTTTCTTCAACTTCCCAACGCACCCCTCGCAGCAGCCGTAATATGTCTTGCCGTTGACCTTCACGGGTATCTGGATCTTCCCCATGACCGTATCGTTTACCATACATACCTGGTCTGTCTTGACGGTCATAACGTCAGCCGCAGTTTTTACATCTGCGGAGTAAGAATTTTGCCGCAGCAAAATGACGCCCATAATTGTCATTACAACAAAAACCAACTTTCTTGCCGCTCGATACCGACGCATAGCCGCCTCCTCGTGTTTTTGTATTTTCTGCGTATGATGAAATACCGGCACTTTCAGATACCGGCCGTAATCCCATGCCCGATTATCCCTGCCTTCCACCGGCCATTCTCGGTATGAACATCGGTGTCTTTTTTTTATACTCGATGTAAGCGGCTCCGAACTCCTTTTCCATGTCATCCTCCTCTATCTTTGAAAGCCTGTAATAGGCCAATATGAGCACAGGCCACATGAGCGCCGTGATTATGGTCGGCCATTGAATCAAAAGCCCTATGGTAACAAGGATCAGCCCTGAATACTGAGGGTGGCGCACGCAGCCATAAACCCCGTCCGTAACAAGGGCGCCCTTTGCACCGTGCACCTTCCTCCAGCCTGAGGACATTATCACAAAACCGGCAAGCATAAGGCCATCGCTCACGATATGTATTACGGTAAGCATCGCCGCGCCGCCGCCGAGGAACGTCACCCAGAGATGTCCGCTCGCGTGGGCAAATGGGTTTAAGGCAGGATATTTTGCCCCCAGCACCGCGGTCAATATATAGATGGTCAACGGAAAGCCGTACATCTCCGTAAAGAGGGCTATAATGAAGGCCGTTGTCACCCCCATGGAACGCCACTCCCTTTTCTTGACCGGCGCAATAAAGCTCATGATGAAGAAAAGGAACAAAACGACGTTTACAACGACGAGCGTCCAGAAGCCGTAGGCGTAAGAGATTCCCTCTCCGTGCATGTGCGCCTCCCTATTATAAATCAGACCCGGCTCAGTGGCATTTCGGCGGCGTCCCTTTAGGCTCCTTCAGAATCTTCTGCCACCACTTTTTGCCCGGTTCGCCGCGCCTTATGCCTTCCTTGCGCTCGAATTCTTCCTGACAGGCCTTTGAACAGAAGTAAAACGTCTCGTGTTCGAGATGCGTCATGAACTCCGCGCCTTTTTCATCCACTTCCATGCCGCAGACAGGATCTTTTGCCATATTACCCTCCATGCTCTCAGTCTTTAGCAGTTCGGCTAAGCGCATTATAAATAGCTGAAAATAGATATCCAAATACAAGCGACGCGATGAATATGCTGACGAGACCTATGATGAACGATGTAAAGGTAAACGGCCTTGGCGAAACTATCATGGTTAGGTCCATCCCATGCGCCCAGTTGTTAAGGAAAGCTAAGAATGCCTGAGGCGATATGTAAACAAAAAGAGCGCAGAGAAGGTATAAGATGACCATCGTGATGGCAAAACTTAAAGATACTGCCTTGGTATTTAGCATACGGGACTCCTTTATTGACGGTCAAACCTGATGACGATATCATTCGCGCCTTCGGTCAAGCCGCTTATCACAATATCTACGAAGTATGAGTTCCCGATATACGCCGACTTGAATTCAACCACCGCCTCACGGTGAAATTCGGTTCCGCTCGCCTGTACGGGATCGGAATAATAGGTCCTGCCGTCTGAATCGCGCAGGGTAATGTGCCGCTCAAACCGGAATTTGCCGAGGTCTGCCGAGGCAGAATCAAGCGACACCTTAAATCGCGGGCCTGCGGCATCTTCCGGATTTAAATAGCCTACCGCCGCCTTAACGCCGGCCATTGCGGCCTCTTTGATGTTTCTCTTATCCGCTTCAGGCCCCTTTTCACCGTTGCCGCTTGAATCCTCAGGCGCGCCCAGGAGGACGTCTTTCAGGTCATCGGACACGCCCGCATAAACATGCGCTGCCGCGCAAAGTAAAAACAGACAGGCGGCCCATGCGGCTATTTTCCGTCTCATGTCATGCCTCCGCTTCTTCATCAACCGACATTTATTTCAAAAGCCTGCCTATGGCGGTCTTCAGCCGCCCGCCCCTGCCGCCCCTGCCGCCGTTGTCCGCGCCGCCCTCTCGGACAACGCCCTCGTGCAGTTCAAAACAGGCCTGGCAGGCTTCGGAGCAAAAATAAAATATCTCGCCGCGCAGCCGCGTGACAAACGGCGTGCTTTGCTCGTCAACGTCTCTGCCGCAGACTTCATCCAGAGCCATGTTCACGCCTCCGCGCGTTATTCCTTTTTAAGTTTCCTTTCCTTCCACAGGACGTAAATCGCCGGCAAGACCAGCAGTTCGAGAAGCCCTGACGTGAACATTCCCCCCACCATCGGCGCGGCGATCCTCTTCATCACGTCGGCCCCCGCGCCCGTTGACCACATGATGGGCAGCAGTCCGGCGATAATCGCGGTGATGGTCATGAGCTTTGGCCTGACCCTCATGACCGTTCCCTCTATGACGGCCTCACGGAGGTCGCCCGCCGTGTTCATCATGCCCTTTTCCTGCCTGTCCCTGTACGCATGGTCAAGGTAGATGAGCATCACGATGCCCATCTCCGCGTCGAGCCCGGCAAGGGCGAGAAAGCCGACGGCAACGCCGATGCTTATATTATATCCCAGAATATAGAGGATCCACGCGGCGCCTATCATGGAAAACGGGATGGCAAGGAGGATTATCAGACATTCGGTTATCGCCTTGAAATTGAAATAGAGCAGCAGAAAGATGATGCCGAGCGTAAGCGGGATTATCACCTTGAGCCTTGCGTATGCCCTTTGCATATACTCATATTGCCCGCTCCACGACACGTAGTACCCGGGCGGGAATTTGACCTTTTCCATCACCGCCTTCTTTGCCGCGCCGACGTAGCCGCCGATGTCCGAACTCCTCACGTCGACGAATATCCATGTGGTCAGCAGGGCGTTCTCCGTCTTTATTGACGGAGGCCCCATCTTTATCTGAAGATCAGCCACCTGCTTGAGCGGCACATACTGGCCGCTCATCATGGTCGGCACGAGCACGCGAGAGAGCTTGTCAACGTCGTCACGCAGGCCCCTTTTGTATCTTACGTTCACCGGGTACCGCTCAAGGCCCTCGACTGTCGTAGTGACGTTCTCTCCGCCGATGGCCGACATGATGACGCCCTGTATGTCTTCCACCCTCAACCCGTAGCGCGCCGCCTCCTGCCGCTTTATCTTTATATCAAGGTAATATCCGCCGACTATCCTCTCGGCGTAGACGCTCGACGTGCCGGGCACCTTTTTGACAGCGGCCTCCACCTCGAGGGCGACCCTTTCAAGCTCATGTAAATCCTTGCCGAATACCTTGATGCCCACGGGCGTCCTTATGCCTGTGGAGAGCATGTCGGTTCTCGCCTTTATGGGCATCGTCCATGAGTTCGTAACGCCCGGCATCTCAAGGGCGGAGTTCATCTCGTCAACGAGCTTTTCAACGGTCATGCCCGGCCGCCACTCCCTTTCAGGCTTGAGGTTTACGAGCGTTTCAAACATCTCCATCGGAGCCGGGTCCGTGGCCGTGTCAGCCCTTCCGGCCTTGCCAAGGACGCTCTCAACCTCAGGGAAGGTCTTTATTATCCTGTCCTCGGTCTGAAGTATCTCAGCGGCCTTTGTCACCGAGACGCCGGGAAGGGTAACCGGCATAAAAAGGAGCGTGCCTTCGTTAAGCGCGGGCATGAATTCCGTGCCGAGCCTTGACAGAGGAAAGATGGTTGCGACAAGGACGATTACAGCGGCGGCGACAACCGCCTTCTTATGCCTTAAGACAAAGTTTATAGCGGGCCGGTATATCCAGATGGAAACCCTCGTTATCGGGTTCTTATGCTCAGGCATAATACGCCCGCGAATTAAAAAGCCCATGAGCACGGGAACGAGGGTAATCGACAAAAAGGCCGCCGCGCCCATTGAAAAGGTCTTGGTGAAGGCAAGGGGCTTGAACATGCGCCCTTCCTGGGCTTCAAGCGTGAAGATAGGCATGAAGGAAACGGTGATGATAAGGAGCGAGAAAAAGAGCGCGGGCCCGACCTCCTTGGCCGCGTCCGTTATTATCTGCCAGTGGTCTTTCTTCCCTGCGTCCCTTTCCAGATGCTTATGCGCGTTCTCTATCATGATGATAGCGCCGTCTATCATCGCGCCGATGGCGATGGCTATGCCGCCAAGGCTCATGATGTTTGCGTTAATGCCGAGGAGCGACATTGTGATAAATGAAACAAGTATGCCCACCGGAAGCATGAGGATGGCCACGAGGGCGCTCCTGAAGTGAAGGAGGAAGACGATGCAGACGATGGAGACGATTATCGACTCCTCGACGAGCTTTTCCTTCAATGTCACGATTGCCCTGTGTATCAGGCCGCTCCTGTCATAGATAGGTTTTATCGTAACGCCCGGAGGAAGGCCCGCCTCAAGCTCTTTGAGCTTTGCCTTCACGTTGTGGATGGTGTCAAGGGCGTTCTCGCCGAACCTCATGACGACAATGCCGCCGACGGCCTCGCCCTCGCCGTCCTTTTCGGCTATCCCCCTTCTTTCATCCGGGCCAAGTTCCACGCGGGCGACGTCTTTTACGCGTATGGGCGTGCCTGTCCTGTCCGCCTTTATGACCGTGTTCTCGATATCGGGGATGTTCTTGATGTATCCAAGCCCCCTGACCATATACTCCCGCTCCGACATCTCTATGGTCTTGCCGCCGACGTCGGTGTTGCCCATCTTTACGGCGTCTATCACGTCCTTTATAGACACGCCGTAGTTGATAAGGAGCGACGGGTCTGTGTTCACCTGATACTGCTTTACAAAGCCGCCGATGGAAGCGACCTCGGAGACGCCCTGCGCCTTTGTCAGCTGATACCTCACGTACCAGTCCTGTATGGAACGAAGCTCGGCAAGGCTGTATCCCTTGCCCTCGACCGTATATTCAAAAACCCATCCAACGCCCGTGGCATCCGGCCCAAGCGACGGGGTTACGCCCTTCGGGAGCTTGCCCGCGGCGAAGTTCAGGTATTCAAGCACCCTGCTCCTTGCCCAATATATATCCGTGCCGTCCTCGAAGATGACGTAGACGAAGGACGACCCGAAAAATGAATACCCGCGCACCACCTTTGCCTTTGGCACGGCGAGCATGGCCGTTGTCAGGGGATAGGTTATCTGGTCTTCTATAACCTGCGGCGCCTGCCCCGCGTATTCAGTGTAGATGATGACCTGAGCGTCCGAGAGGTCTGGAATGGCGTCTATGGGTGTGCGGTAGAATATAGTCCACACGCCCCACCCGACGGCGAACAGGGTAAAGAGGATTATGACGAGCCTGTTCCTTATGGATATTTCGATTATCTTTTTAAGCATGGCTGGTCATGAGGCCTTTTATCAGATAAAACATGGTTATGAAAAGGCCGAGCAGCACCAGCGGCACGCTTAAGGCCGCTATCGGAAGGACGGACGCGGCCGATGCGTCAAGGCCCATCGCCGTTGTCCGGTAGCCCATGACTATCCACGCAAACGGGTAGACAAAACTGCCAAACCCTATACACACGGATGCAAATGTCTTCACCCTGTCAGGGGCCGTCAAAAAGGCAAGGACAAACGAAACCGCTATGGTCAGAATGCCAAGTCCCATTTCATGGATATGCCCGCGCCTCAGCCTCTCATGCGCCACATTCTCAAGCGGGTCTTCATGCTCGCCCATGCCGTGCACGTGTCCGGCCTTGACCTCTTGAAGGGGCTCAGCCCCTTTTTTTACGATAACCTTCTTGCCGGTTTGTATTTCCGGCGGCATGTCATGGTCAGAGTGTCCGTGCTCCGCCTTGCCGGTTTGTTTTTCCGGTGAAGCCGACGGGCTGACGACGAACTTGGACTCCATGGCGGCCTTTGCGCTTTCACTAAGGCTCTTATGTATACTCTCGTGTCCTGCGATGAGGTATATGGCCCAGAAGATGCCGAATATAAGGCATAAAACGCCTAATATGAAACCTGCAGCAACCGGCCTGACGCTATCTTGCATTTCAACATTCTCCTTTAGCTCAATGCATGTGCCCTTGCATCTTCGCGGGCTTAACCGGCGTCTCGTCCACACGAGGCTCTACCTTTCGCTCTCCGTCGCCTTGCTTTGACATAGCGCCGAGGGCGGCGCTTAAGTTGCTTTCCGAGTCAATCAGGAAGTTCGCGGATGTAACGACCCATTCACCCGCGCTGATTCCGCTTCGTATCTCATAGTATCCGTTACCCTTTGCGCCGACTGTGACCTTCCTCGGCTCAAAGGCGCCGTCCTTTCTGTCAATTATGACTATCTGCGTCCGGCCCGAATCAATAACGGCTGAATCCGGCACGCTGAGGGCGCTAACGGCGGCGGTGACGGCTATCTCGACGTTCAGATACATGCCGAGCTTTAATTTGCCGCCTGAGTTTGCCAGCTCGAACCTGACCTTAACCGTCCTGACTTCCGTCTCCTTGCCCTGCTCGTAGCGGATGGAACCGAGATGGCTGTAAATGTGGTCAATCTTCCCTTTGTAGACCTCGCCCGGCGCGTATGAAGTCGTTAGGTCGGCCTTCTCGCCGAGCTTTATGTATGGTATCTCGTATTCGTATATCTCGCCGTAGACCCAGACGCTGGAGTGGTCTATTATCCTGAAAAGCGGCTCGCCCGTCTCTATCTTCTGCCCCTCGACGACCATCTTTTCGGTGACGCTCCCGTGGGCCGGAGCCCTGATTATCATAGTCCTCGTGGTCTTGCCCGTATCTTCGAGCGTTTTTATCTGGTCATCGGATATATCCCAGTATTTCAGCCTTTTTTTAGCGGCCTCTAAAAGCGCATCGGAACCTCTCTTTACTTCAGCGGACGGACTGTCCTTGACCTTTGCGCGCGATTTATACGCAAGGAGGTATTCCTCCTGCGCGGTGACAAGGTCGGGGCTGTAAAGTTCGAGCAGGGGATCCCCTTGGTGGACCATCTGATCGGTTCTGCTCACATAGAGCTTTTCAACCCAGCCGGGTATCTTCGTGGTGATGTTATAGACGAAGTTTTCCACCGGCTCCACGCGCCCGACCGTGCGTATCACTCTCGTTATTTGCCTGCGTTTCACTATCTCGGACTTAACGCCGGCCTTTTGTATCTTCTCCGGGCTTATGCGGACAACGCCCGCCTCAGGCTCCGCGCCGATTGCCTCTTCTTCGTAGACGGGTAGATAATCCATGCCCATCTCGTCCTTTCTCGGAGAGGGCGAGGTAGCTTTCGGGTTCATGGGACTGCGGTAAAAAACGATCCTGCGCCCCTGCTTTTTTACAACGGCCTTCACCTGCGGGGGAAGAGGCTCGTATGCCCGCAGATACCAGAATACCGCCGCCCCGCCAAATGCAAAGCCGACCGCTAAAAATATTAAAGTCAGGAATAGACGCTTCATTTTTTCGACTCCTTGAAGCCGTTTTTAACGGTAAAGATATCTTCGCCGACCGCCCTTTCAAGCTGGGCGATCTTCTTTTTATAGTCTATCAGGGAATTCAGTCTTCCTATCCTGGTCCTTTTCAAATCCCGCTCGGTTTCAAGGAGCGTCAGGAGGCCGGCCTTGCCTGATTGATAGCTCTTCAGCGCGGACTCAAAGGACAGCTCCGTTTGCGGCAAAAGGCCCGTCTCATACAGCGTATTTATGCGCCCGGCGGCCTCGACCTTCAATACGGCCTCTTTAATCTCGAAACTCTTGCCGTTTCTTTCGGCGAGGAGCCTGAACCTCGCGCCGCCTGCGCTGGCAACGGCCTCCCTGGCCTGGCTGTCGTATTTTCCCCTCCAGAGGGGGATGTTTATCTGGAACATCAGGTCATAGGCGTCAAAGCGGCCGTCCCTCTGCACGGGCGCCACGCCGACCATTACATCAGGGTAATAATTTTTTTTGGCAAGCTCCGCGGACAGTTCGGTTGCCTCAAGCTCATACTTCATGGCCTTTATCGAAGGGCTTATCTCCTCAGCCCTTTTTATAAGCTCATCCGTGTCAATCTCAGCCCTGCTGTCCACGACAGGCTCCGGAGGACCGAGGACAGACCCCTGCGGCCTGCTCAGAATGGAATTAAGCCGCGCCCGGGCCACATCTTTTTCAGCCTCGAGCATGATAAGCTCGTTTTCAAGCATCGTCTCCTCAACCTGCACCTTCACAAAGTCCTGCTGGGTAGCCTGCCCGGTGGAATACATGACCCCGGTAACGGACGACATGTAGGAAAGGATATCCTTAAGCTCGCCGGTTATCCCCATGGCGCCGATGAGCCTTGCGTATTCGTAAAACGCCTCCTTGACTGATGCCGCAACGTCAAGCTCCTTTTTCCTTAATTCAGCCTCTGCCGCAAGGGCCTCCTTCAGGGCGATCTTTTCCTTGAGCGACCGCTTGCCGTAAAAAGGGAACATCTGGCTTACGGTGTACCTCGTGAGCATCGAGTTGCCCGGGCCGTTATTCTGCGGCTTGTCTTTTGACAGGTCTTCCATTTCTATCTTCAGCGTAGGATCATCAAGCACGCCTTCGGCCCTTGCGCGCGAACTCCTTGCCTTTGCCGTCTCCCTTGCCCCTAAAAGCTCCGGATTATTGGCCCTGGCCTCGGCAAGAAGCTCTTCGAGCGTTACATTCGCCTGCCCTCGCATGGTTAAAGCGGGGGCAGGCGGCTCCGCGGCAAAGGCCCGCCCTGCGAAAAACGTAAAGAACAGCGACGCAAGGAAAAAGAGTTTTAGAGTCATATAAAACCTAACATGAGTTATTTGCGAATCAAATAAAAAGGTTCTCGGCATTGACATTTTCCCCCTGAGGGGGCTCAGCCCCTGACGCTATTTGACCTCGTACCTGGCATTAATCTGAATGTCCCTCTTGCCGGCCTTGACCGTTATGTCGAAGATATATGCGCCCTTCGCGGACATATCGAGAGAGAACATGTAATAAATGCCTTTTCTTATTACCTTGCCTTTTATCTTTTGCCTCATGGTCATCTTCATCATTTCTTTTTCCACCTTCTCGCCGCCGGGCAGGGTGATGACGGCCATGACCTTTGCGTTTCTCACGTCCTTGCCGCTCCCGGATTCCTTAAGATACAGATTAACCATGCCGGTAAGCGGTTTGACGCTGATAGTCCATTTGACGTCGCCGGTTTTTAAAGCCGCTTTTGAGGCCTGAGCCGCAAAGGATTTACCCGGCGCAAGGAAACCGAGGCACACTGCAAAGGCCAGCAGAAATTTTATTGCCCGCATGATATCCTCCTCTTTTGTTTTTGGTTTAAAAGGCCTTCCGCTACCGCGCCTTTCTTCCCTTCATTTCCTTTTTCTTTTTTTCGATGAGCTTTGCAAGCCTGTCAAGCTCCACAGGGTCCCGCTCGGCGACGGCGTCGACAAATGACGCAAATGCCCCGCTTGCCGAAAGCTCGAATATCTCGCGCAATACTTCGGAGGAGACCTTGCGCGCGAACTCTTCCCTTGAGTAAGCGGGCGCGAACAGGTAAACGGTCGCGCTCCGCGACTTCGTGACAAACCCCTTCTTATGGAGTCTTTCAACCACCGTAAGCACTGTCGTGAGCGCGATGTTCCTTACGCGCCTGACGCCTTCGAAGATTTCCTTGCCGCTCAGCGCGCCCCCCTTCCAGAGTTCGTTCATTATCTCCTGCTCAAGGGGGCCGAGGGACTTATGCGCCCTGCCGTCATCTTTCCCCCGCTTCAGACGCGCGAGGGCAGGCGCGATATTTTTTCCCATGACTTCAACCATTTTTAAAGCATATTCTACAAGACGTAGAATGTCAAGCATATTCTACAAGACGTAGAATATTAGAGCCAAAAAAAACCGCTTAATGCGGGGGGATAGACTCCTCGATATCTTACCTTACATAATCACGCGTCTGGATGCGTCTTTGCCGGGGGTGCAACCCCTTTAAATCTTGAAGAACTTCTTGATGCGGCCAAGTATGTTCCTCTGGGCGGCCATTTCCGCCTCAGCCCTTGACGCGGCCTTGCTGACTGTCTCGGCGTGCTCGGAGAGCCTCCGGGCCAGAATAACGCTGAGATGTTCGGCCATAACCGGTTGCTCGCTGAAGATCATTTTGAACGCGGCGGAGTCAATAACGACGCACGTGGAATCCTCCTTTGCGACTACCGTGGCCTTCCTCGGCTCGCCGGTAAGAAGGCTCATCTCGCCGAAGAACGACCCGTTTTTGAGCGTGGTGATGAACGCCGCCCTGCCTGCCTCGTCATAAACATAGACGTCCGCGCTTCCGCTCGTGATAAAGTAGCAGGTCTCTCCCTGTTCGCCCTGCCTTACCATGGCCTCGCCGGAGCAGAAACTCTCCACCTTTGCCTCTGCGGCGACCCTTTTCATCTCCTCGTCGGCAAGCGGCGCGAGGAAGTCTATTGTCTTCAAGGAATTCAGGATAAAATCATGCGGATAGTGCACGCCCGCGGGCTTGTGGTGGTAGAGCGTTCTGGAGGGGAACGGTATCTCTATGCGTTTTCTCCTGAATGCGTACCATATCCTTTTGTTTATCTCGGTCTTTATATCCAGTTCGTCCCTGTAATCCTCAATACAGGCCCTCAGCCTGTACTTCACGTCAAAATCGCCGATATGCAGGATCCAGACTTCAGGCGGCGGGTCTTTAAGGACGCCTTTTGTATCTGCGGCGATTTCCACAAGGGTATCTATCACCTTGTTTGGCGGGTCGCCAAAGGACGCGCCTATGTCTATCAAAACCTTGTGAAGCGGGGACGGGAAGCTGAAGTTGTCTATCACACCCTCGGCCAGCAGCCTGTTCGGGATATATATATAATCGTTTTGCCTTGTCAGCAGTCTCGTTGTGCGCCATGTGACCTCCATGACCTTGCCCTCTTTGTCGCCGACCTTCACCCAATCGCCCTTTGCGACGATCCTGTCCATGTTTATCCACAATCCGGTAAAGAGGTTCTTTATCGTGTCCTGAAGAGAAAGCACCATGATACCGGTAAGGACGGCGGAGGTGGTCAAAAGCGGGGTGAGGTTTATGCCGAAGAGCTTGAAAAGGATGTAAAATCCGGCGCCGAAATATATAAGGAGCGTGGATATAGTCCGTATGAGCGGCGCGATGGTGTATTTTCTAAGGAAACTGAACGGAGCGTCGGCAACAAGCCATCTGAGGAGGAACACCACGCCCACAATTATCAAAAAAATATAAGCCTTCTCCCCGTAAAATAAAAGGCCGGGCATGTCCACTCCGTCCGCTCTGGCGTAGAAAATGCCCTCTCTGAGAAGCATGGCCGTGAGAATAAACGCAAGACCTATGAACATCGGCCAGAAAAGTTTTTTTCTATCTTTTATTTCCATAATCCCGCGCGTCAGCCTTTTGTTTCGATATTGCGAAAAACAGGATGCGGCTGAAGCCGCATTATAAATCCGGCGCCTTCATCGAACCGCAATTCATTATATATGAAACTATGAAGGATTCTACGGAAAATTTCAACCTTTTCAAAAAAAGCGGGATGCGTTTACGCCCCTTCCAGCGCGAACTTCAGCTCATACCAGCAATACTTCATGAACTCAATAGCAAGGAGGCCCATGCTTTTAGAGTCCCACCAGCTATTTTCATTGAAGTTCGGGGTGGTCACGAAATACGGCTCGATGAGAACGCCGGGCGGCATGACCTGACGGAAGATATAGGCCGCCCTTTTCATGTGGTATATCGACGTTATCAGGACCACGGACTTAAACCCGCGTTCCAGGGCGAGCTTTCTCACCTCAACGGCGTTCTCGTAGGTGCTCGTCGACCTCTTTTCAAGTATGACGCCGGCAAGCTCGCCCTGCGTGAGTTTGCCGCGGAATATGGAATCGGCGCTGGCCTCGGACGCCACGCCGCTTATGATGAGCACCTTCCCTTTTCCGGCGCGCAGGAGCGCTATCCCCTCCGGTATCCTGCCCTTTCCCCCTGTCAAGACCACAATGGCGTCGACTTTAAGGGGCTTGACCCCGTTTGACGGGACACGGCCGGCGCCGAGGTAAATATCCCTCGTGCTCCGGGCAAAGGCGGCAAAAAGGAAGGCCGCATACACGGCAAACGCGGCCACGGCAAGCGCGTAAGCCGCGTGGCGTATTTTTAACCTTTGCAGTATCATATCTTTAAAAAATGCTTGCATTGGCATTTGAAAAATGATAAAAATTTAGATTGTAAATCTAACGGAGGTGCTTTTGAGATGGCTGCTAATTGCGCTATATGCGGAAAGGGCCCGGCATACGGAAACAACGTAAGCCACGCCAATAACAAGACAAAGAGAAGGTGGAACCCGAACCTGCAAAACGTCAAGGCCGTATTCCAGGGAAAGGTGCAGAAGATACGCGCATGTTCCAGATGCATACGCACCGGCTCCGTTGTAAAGTCTGCCTGATTATACCATGCGTCCCCAGCATATAAATAAAAACGCCCAGCACCACTCGCTCGCACAGACGCATCATTTAGCGCAACCAGCCGTGCAGGCGAGTGGTGCTGGGCGTTTTCTTATTCGTTGAACATCGCCATGACGTCTATCTCCACCATAGACCCCTTTGGCAGGTCTTTGACCTCCACCGTGCTGCGCGCCGGATAAGGCGGATTAAAAAAACCTCCGTAGACGCTGTTCATCTGGCCGAAGGTGGAAAGGTCTTTCAGATAGACCGTGGCCTTAACGACGTTTTGCGGGCCGAGGCCCGCCGCTTTTAAAAGCCCCTCGATATTGCGCAAAACCTGTTTTGTCTGCGCCTCGACATTGCCCGCGATAAGCTCCCCCGTCGCCGGGTCAATCGGTATCTGCCCTGAAAGGAACAAAAAATTCCCCGACCTCACGGCCTGCGAATACGGCCCGATGGCGCGCGGCGCGCTGTCGCTTTCTATCTCCTGCTTTGACATATCTTCTCCCTGGAAAAATGTATTTTAACCGCTTCACGTCGTGAAAAATGGAAAACGGCCCGGCTGCCGTTACGGGACGCCGGAGCGTCCAAGGCCGCGTTCCCGCGCCTGCCCTCGCGTGCTTGAAGCGGGGGCCGGAACGCGGGAACGATAGTTAAAAAACACTGGATTCGTCCTCGAATGTTTCTATCGGGGATAAAAACATCGGGAATGACGATAAAAAGAGATCAAAGCGTCCCTTCGTGCTCCCCTTCCCTGGCGGTTCTTTTTACACGCTCTACCTTCAGCACCTTCTTTATCTTTTGCAAAGAGTGCATTATGGTTTTCAGATGAGCGAGGTTGTTGACCTCTACTTCAAAGGTGCAAATGGCCTTGTTCTCAGGGCTTGTTTTTATCTCGGCGCTTGAGATGTTGGCGTCGGCGGCCTTTATGGCGTTGGTCATATCGGCAAGGATGCCCTTTTCATTCCTGGAAACGACCTCTATCCTGACGGGCCTCGTGGCCTTTGTCTTTTTGTCCCACGCCACGTCAACGCGCCGCTCCCTGTCAATATTCAATAAGTTTTGGCAGCCCGCGGCATGAACGGCCACGCCCTGTCCGTGAGTGAGAAAACCGGCTATTTCGTCCCCCGGCAAGGGGTTGCAGCACCTGGCGAACTTCACAAGCACGTCGTCCTCGCCGCGGACGATGACGGCGGCGGGGGGCATCGAAGGCTTGCCGCCCGGCTTGAGCCTGTCAAGGACATTCCTGAAGGAGAACTTCTGCGCTGCCTTGTCGGCCAGCTTCTCCGGAGGCAGTATCTTTCCCAATATCTTGGCAACGGAGATCTTGCCGTATCCCACGCTTGCAAAGAGGCTGTCCATGCCCGCGAGGCTGAAGGCGCCCTTTGCCATGTTTTCCATCTCGCCGGTCTTTACCATCCGCGTAAACTCAAGGCCGTGCTTTGCGAACTCCCTTTCGAGTATCTCCTTGCCGAGCACGATGCTCTGCTCTCTCTCCTCGGTCTTTATCCATTGCCGTATCCTCGTGCGCGCCCTGGGTGTGGCCACGAACGCGAGCCAGTCCTTGCTCGGATGGTGGCTGGCGGCGGTGATTATCTCTACGGTGTCGCCGTTTTTAAACCTGGTCTTTAAAGGGACCATCCTGCCGTTCAGCCTCGCCCCGGAGCATTTATTGCCGATGTCCGTGTGAATGCCGTAAGCAAAGTCCACAGGCGTGGAGCCGGCCGGAAATTGCTTTATATCGCCCTTCGGGGTGAACACAAAAACCTCTTCAGGAAACAGGCCGACCTTTAACGACTCGAGGAACTCATCCGACTCCTTTAAATCCCTCTGCCACTCAAGGAGCTGGCGCAGCCACGCGAAACTCTTGTCGTCCTTGTGCCCGACGTCTTTGCCTTCCTTGTACTTCCAGTGCGCGGCGATGCCGTACTCGGCCACCCTGTGCATCTCCTCTGTTCGTATCTGCACCTCCATCCTCGCGCCAAAAGGGCCGATGACGGTGGTGTGCAGGGATTGATACATGTTGAGCTTGGGGAGCGCGATGAAATCCTTAAACCTTCCCGGCACCGGCTTCCATGTGTTATGCACCATGCCGAGGACGGCGTAGCAGTCCATGACGCTCTTGACGACGACCCGAAAGGCGATGATGTCGTGGATGTTTTCGATGTCCACGTCCTGCTCGACCATCTTCTTATGTATGCTGTAAAGGTGCTTTATCCTGCCGCCGACGTCTCCCTGCAGGTTGTTCTCCTTGAGCTTTTGTTCAATTACCGCCCTGGCCTTTTCAATGTAGTCCTTCCACGCCTCCATTTCGCGGCCAACGCGGTCCATGAGCACTTCATACTTCTCAGGCTCAAGATACTTGAACGACAGGTTCTCAAGCTCCGTCTTTATCCATCCGATACCGAGCCTGTTGGCCAGCGGCGCGTATATTTCAAGGGTCTCAAGGGCTATCTTTTTCCGTTTTACGGGGTCGAGATGGCCGAGCGTCCTCATATTGTGCAGGCGGTCGGCGAGTTTTATAATGATGACCCTTATGTCCCTGCTCATGGCAAGGATCATCTTCCTGAAGTTCTCCGCCTGCTGGTACTGCCTGGAACCCTGCGCGCCGCCGCCCTCGCGGGCGGACTCGGCCTTTTCAAAGGACATCCGGCTTATCTTCGTCACGCCGTCAACGAGGGCGGCTATCTCCGGACCGAACATCTCCTGTATCTTCTCTATGGTCGTGTAGGTGTCCTCGACCGTATCGTGAAGAAGCCCCGTGGCGACGCAAGCCGGGTCCATCTTGAAATCCGCCAGAAGAAAAGCCACCTCGATCGGATGAATAAGGTACGGTTCACCCGACATCCTGCTTTGCCCCTGATGGACAACGCCGGAGAATACATACGCCTTCTTTATGACCTCAAGGTCGGCGGATGGATTATATGAGGATACCTTCTCAAGGATGTCGTCAAGCCTGGTAGTCAGCATATTATCAATTTAACGCAAACGGATTGATTTTTCAATCGCAAACCTGCTTGCCTTTCTTGAAAGAAAGGCGCCGGGCACGGTTAAAGCCTGAATGCGGCCCTTTAGCCATGTCCCCGCAGGTTTTAAGCGGGGATTTGCCCGCCGCAGGCGCCCGAAGAACTTTAATGTCTTTACATATTCCGGCACAAAATATTTGACATTAGCCGTGCCTTGCCTTTGACGGCCGCGGGCCTCCGGCCTTTGTCTTGCTTTAAACGGGTCATTTTGTTATATTTTATATATGCGTCATAAGAGCATTCTCATCGTTTTTATACTGGGTCTTCTTACATTTTTCGGCGGATATTACTACCTTACGAAAGACCTTCCTTCGCTTGACACGGCAAGGGATTATCAGCCCAACCTCGTAACAAAGGTATACTCCGGCGATAACCGCCTTATCGGCGAGTTCTACATTGAAAAACGCGTGGTAGTCCCGTTTGAAAAGATACCCAAACAGCTTATCGACGCCTTCCTTGCCGCCGAGGACTCAAAGTTCTACGAGCACGAGGGCATCAACTACATGAGCATCCTGCGCGCCTTTTACAAGAACGTCACCGCGGGAAGGATAGTCCAGGGCGGCTCGACCATCACCCAGCAGGTGGCAAGGAGCTTTTTTCTTTCTTCCGAGAGAAAGATTTCAAGGAAGATAAAAGAAGTCATCATGGCCTACCGGCTTGAAAGGAACCTCTCGAAGAACGAGATACTCAGCCTCTACCTTAACCAGATATACTTCGGCAACGGCGCGTATGGCATACAGACCGCCGCCGAGACATACTACGGCAAGGACGTCGAGCGCCTGACCCTTGCCGAGGCCGCGCTTCTGGCCGGGCTTCCCAAAGCGCCGAGCAAATACTCCCCAATGGTGAACTTCCAGCTCGCCAAGGAGCGGCAGGTCTTCGTTTTAAAGCGCATGATGGATGAAGGCTACATCACGGGTCAGCAGATGGAAAAGGCCGTCAGCCAGAAGATAATCATCAAATCAAAGGACAGCGCGGACAACCTCTGGGTCGGCCCCTACTTCACGGAGCACGTCAGGAGATACATAGAAGACAAATACGGCGACGACGTGCTTTACAAAGACGGCCTCAGCGTCTACACGACCATGGACGTCGACCTCCAGAAGGCCGCCAACGACGCCGTGCTCGAAGGCCTGAAGGCATATGACAGAAGGCGCGGATACAGGGGGCCGTCGGCAAGGCTCAAAACAAAAGAAGAGACGGAAAAATTCCTGAAAGAATCTGATATGAAATTCGCCGCCGCGCCCGTTCAGGAGGGCGGCGTCTATCAGGGCGTAATAGCGTCGTTTAACCCAAGGGATAAATCGCTGACCGTTTATCTCGGGACAAAAAAGGGCGTAATCTACGAGCCTGACCTCTCATGGGCAAGGCTCTATAACACATCCGGCGAACCGGACGGCGGCAAGTTCGACAGGTACGACCGCATATTCCACGCCGGAGACGTAATAGACGTATCGGTGGAGACTATTCCGGCCAATGAAAAAACTCCCCTTCGCCTTGAGCTTACGCAGACGCCCGTTATCCAGACGTCGCTTGTCGCGCTGGAGCCTGAAACGGGCAAGGTAAAGGCCCTGGTAGGCGGCAGCGACTTTGCCAGAAGCCAGTTCAACAGGGCCGTGCAGTCCATGCGCCAGCCCGGCTCCGCCTTCAAGCCCGTCATCTACGCCGCCGCCATGGACAGCGCATTCACGCCGGCGGCCATCGTGATGGACACGCCCATCGTCTTTGACAACGCCCCGCCGCCCGGCAATGACAAAGGCGCCGCCGAGGAAGAGGAAAGCGACCAATGGCGGCCGCAGAACTATGACGACAAATTCACCGGCCCCACGACCGTCAGGGACGCCCTTGCGCGCTCAAGAAACGTCATCACCATAAAGATATTGAAGGAAATAGGCGTTGATAAGGCCGTTGATTACGCAAGGAGGCTCGGCATAACCGCGCCGCTCGCGCACGACCTTTCTCTGGCGCTCGGGTCATCGGCGGTAAACCTTCTGGAGCTTACGACCGCATACGCCACATTTGAAAATCAGGGCGTAAAGCCCGTGCCTTACTTCATAACCAAAATAACCACCAAAGAAGGCGCGGTAATCGAAGAAAACCTGCCCAACCAGCACGCGCAGAGCGCGGCTGCCCCAATGCCGGCCGCCCCGGCCCCGCAGGCCTCGCAGGCCGCAGCGCCGGAGCCGTCAACAACCGCGGAAAATGCGGCGGTAACGGTTCCGGCAGGCCCGGCCATTAGCAGGGAAACGGCCTACATAATGACGAGCCTTCTTCAGGGCGTCATAGAAAACGGCACAGGCAAAAGGGCGCGCGCCCTCGGAAGGCCCGCCGCCGGAAAGACCGGAACGACAAACAACCTCAACGACGCGTGGTTTATCGGCTATGTGCCCGGCCTTGCGGCGGGCGCGTGGATAGGTTATGATGAAGAAAAGCCCCTTGGACGCGGGGAAACAGGCGCGGCGGCGGCCCTGCCGATATGGCTTAAGTTCATGCAGGCGGCGGTTCGCGGCACGCCGGTAAGGCATTTCCCTGTGCCGGATGGCGTGGAATTCGCCAAGATAGACCCGGCAACCGGACTTCTTGCCAACGCCGCAACGCCAAACGCCGTATTCGAGGTCTTTAAGGCCGGGACTACGCCCAAGGCCGTTTCAAAGGGGAAAAATCCCGTGAGCCAGGAGGACTTTTTCATGATGGACACCGCCGGAAAGCCGCGGAAAAAGCCTGAAAGAGAGCCTTCGGCTGATTAGCCACCGGTAAAAAACATGACAAACACGCTCGTTGACACACATAGCCGCAAGATAGACTACATGCGCATCTCCGTGACGGACAGGTGCAACCTGCGCTGCGTCTACTGCATGCCGCCTGAAGGAATAGAGCTGACCCAGCCGCAAAATATTCTCCGCTACGAGGAGCTTTTACGCATAGCCCGCATCTCAGCCGCGCACGGGGTGTCAAAGTTCCGCATAACAGGCGGAGAACCGCTCGTGCGCAGGGGCATAATCGAATTTCTTAAAGACCTATCCTCGATAAAAGGCGTTGAAGACCTCAGCATCACCACCAACGGCGTGCTTCTGAAAGACTATGCCGCCAGGCTCAAAGAGGCCGGCTTAAGGCGCGTGAACGTCAGCCTTGACTCGCTCAAAAGAGACCGTTTTCAGAAGATGACCAGAGGCGACAACCTGCAAAACGTCCTTGACGGCCTGCATGAATCGGAATACGTCGGCCTGACCCCTGTGAAGGTCAACATGGTAGTCATAAAGGGGTTTAACGACGACGAGATAATCGCATTTGCCGATCTCTCAAAGGAAAGGCCGTGGCACATCCGCTACATCGAATACATGCCCTTTAACACGCAGGAAGGCTGGCAAAAGGACAAGTGCCTTAGCGCCAAGGAGATAAAAGAGCTTATCAACCAGCAGGCCGGAGAGCTTTACCCGGTCATCAGCGGCCCGGGCGGAGCAGGCCCGGCGCGCCGCTATAAGTTCAAGGACGCCCCCGGCGAGATAGGCCTCATAAGCCCTGTCTCCGAGCACTTCTGCGGCTCCTGCAACCGCCTCCGCCTCACAGCCGACGGCAAAATCAGAACATGCCTTTTTTCCGACAATGAAATTGATTTAAAAACTGCTTTAAGAGACGGCTCCAGCGACGACGCCATCGAGCGCCTGCTCTTCAAAGCCGTAGCCGAAAAACCATCCCAGCATCACATCAACGAAAACGTCTTCAAGAAATGCTCGAGGACGATGAGTTTGATTGGGGGGTGAGAAAAGTCACGTAACCGCCGTACAGGACTGAATATCCAAGTTCCGCCATAAACATTTTTTGAATTTTTCCTATTTGAGTGCCACCAACATTGGCCAAAGAAGCGATAGTATCGCCAAAACTAAGCTATGCTGAACAACAAGATAAATTGCCGCTATGGAACAGGCTATCCATTTCAAAAATACAAAATACACACCAAACCTTGCCATAGCCAAATTGATATATTTGTATCTTATAAAAGACCAGAACACAGTTAATATGACAACCACACCAATAACTTTCCACCATTCAAAAAAAGGCAACAGTAATGGTACAATCGGCCCACTTAGAAAAGCTGGCCAGATTCCCCACTCGACTGCGCGCAACCAAGACCAGCGCAAATTTTCTTCATCGCTGTGTTCTAATGGATTCCAACCAAAATTTTGGAATAGACTCATATTTTTTCCTAGCCTCGTAGGGGGGCACAGCCCACCATTTACAGGCGCGATATGGATGACTTTTGGTGAGCACTGCCACCCTACAAAAACAGCTTCACCTGAAACCCTCAAGCATCAAAACATACCCCTTTGCCTTTGCCCTTTTGAAATACTCCCTGTCTGCGGTGACAAACGTTCCTTTTGCGCGGATGGCTGTTGCGTGGTAGGCGGCGTCGTAAAAGGTAACGTGGCAATCCCTGACTATCTCAAGGATGAGCTTCACAAGTGGCCTGCCTAACTCCGCTTCCGGAAATTCGAAATCAAGGAGCCTTTTCAATATTGCGTATGCAAGCTCCGGCTCGCGCCTTGCGATGATGTTGCCTGCCTCGAAAAACCAGAGTGAAGGCAGGACTATCTCATAATCGCCGTCGAGCCAGCCGGATAGAATCGAAAGCGCCTTTTCCCTTTCAGGTTCGTCTCCGCGCAAGACCCATTTGAGTATCACCGACGCATCCGGCACGATAAATTTCAATGGCTGTCAACGTCTCCTTCTGTCTTTTCCGAGTTCTTCGGCTATCTCTTTCGCCGTGGCAGGATGCGTGCGCAGGGAAATCTTCAAAAGCCCCTCGGCGGCTTTTTTCCTTTTAAGGAAAAGGATTTCCTTTTTAAGGGCCTCGTTCACCACCCTGCTCCTCTGGCCTGAAGGTATCAGGGTCTCAAGTTCCTTTCTCACTTCTTCATCGAGGACAAACAGCATCTTTTTTGCGGTAGCCATATAAAACCTCGTTCAATGATATATATTATCAATATATATCAAAAATCTATACACATCAAGAAAAATCTTCTCTCACCACCCAAGCCTCAGCCTTTCCGCGAGCCTCCTTGGCAGGTTGGCCGCTATGACCTTTTCGGCGGCTGTCTTTATGTCGTATTCGACGCGGTGGAATTGGACTGTTGATTTTTTGGAATCGTAGACGAGGAACGACGCGCGGGGGTCGGAGTCGCGGGGCTGGCCTATTGAACCGGGGTTTATGAGGGAGCTGTCATTGCCTGACAGCTGCAGCTGGCCGATGGCGCTGCCGTCCGTTTTTTCGCCGCCTTCCACGTAGACGACAGGGACGTGCGTATGGCCGAAGAAGCAGAGTTTTACAGGCGGGGTGAACTGCTTCATCAGCTCGAAGTTCCGAAGCGTCGCGCTTTCTCCGATGATGTATCTGTCGGTGTCGTTGACCCAGCCGTGGACGGCGAGGAATTTATTTTCGACAATCAGGCTTCGCGGCAGTTTTTCAAGAAAGTCCCTGTTTTGGGCGGTAAGCTCGCGGGCCGTCCAGAGGACCGCCTCTTCGGCGTAGCGGTTAAACCCAAAGGTGTCTTCAAGCCCTATGGCGCGCGAGTCGTGGTTGCCCATGATGCAGCGGGCGTTTGTCTCCCTCATGAGGGCGCAGCATTCATTGGGGTTTGCGTTATACCCGACGATGTCGCCCAGACATAGAATTTCATTGATGCCGAGAGACGCCGCCTTTTTAAGAAAGGCTTCAAGGGCCTCAAGGTTTGAATGTATGTCGGAGATTACGGCGTAACGCATAGGGAAAACCGTGGGCGCGGCTTTAATGCACCGTGCCTTTAACGTCGTCGCTTCTAACCGGGGGCTTGCCGGTTTGAAAGGGGTCGTTCATGAACCTGTCGCAGCAGGGCTTGCACAGGATATAGGCCATCTCCCGTGAAACCTCGGCTTCGAGGGACTTTTCATCAAGACCGTCTATGGTCTCAAGAAGGTAATTTATCCCCTCCTCGATGTTGCCCTCATATTCTTCCAGATAGCCGTCAAAGTCCGCGAAGCTCTTTAATTCAAGGACATATTTAAGCGTGCCCGCCGGCAGTTCCTTGCCGCAACAGTGGCATCTGAGTTTTTGCATGGCCGGTCTTCCTTTTCGAAATATCTCGCCGTGAAATCAAGATGTTAAGGGTTTCAGCGGCCGCCATGCGGCATCCGTTTTTCATTATCTTCCCGCGCATGGCCGGCGCTGATTTGAGCCAATATTATATCTAAAGATGGTTCTTGTCAAACTAAATAGGATTGTGTTAAATTCAAGCGATATGCTTAATTACGAGACGATCCTCTCAAGGGATGCCTTTCTTCTGTCCGTGGAGCTGCGCCTCTTCTGGATCATCGCGCTCGCATACGGCCTTGCCTTCATACTCTACGCCTTTCACATAGTTACGCGGGCAATACCCGCGGGAAAGGCCGCTCGCTCCATCATGTGGGCCGCCGCCTTTTTGCACGTCCTCCTTATAATCTTCAGAACGTTCGAGGGCGGGCGCGCGCCTTTTCAAACCCTTTATGAGAGCCTTTCGTGGTTTGCCTGCATGACCGCGCTTGTTTATCTTTTCGTGTCAAGGGATTTAAAAAAGGTCTACCTGCCCGGCATATTCGTCAGCGGCGTGACCATGAGCGTATCGCTCTACGCGCTTCTTTCACGCACCCCGGCCATTGACCCGCTCTCGCCGCCCCTTAAAAGCTGGTGGTTTGAGTGGCACGTCATCTTCGCCTTTTTCTCCTACGCGGTTTTCGTGGTTGGCGCGGCCATAGAGGCAAGCCATCTTATCGTAAAGCCGTTCCTTAAGCGCGGCTACGACAGATGTCTGGGTTTTACGCCGGGCATGATGGATAAATTCCACAAAAAGGCGCACCGCCTCGTGGCATTCGGCTATCCGCTGCTGACATTTACGATTATCTCCGGCGCGGCGTGGGCAAACGAGGCATGGGGCAAATACTGGAGCTGGGACCCGAAGGAAACATGGTCGCTGGCCACGTGGACGGTCTTTACAATCTACCTGCACTGCATGACGCTTGAACGTTTCAAGGGCCTGCCGGCCTCGGTCATCAACCTCGCAGGCTTTGCCTTCATGCTGATGACATTCCTCGGCGTAAACTGGCTCGCCAAGCTCCTCGGCATACCGAGCCTGCACGTTTACGCGGTGTAGGGACTGTTCTATACAAATAACTATTAGGACTGCCATATGACCATAACTGAGCTAATTAAAATTGATATCCTTACCTTAAGGAACTATTTTACAAAACTTTTCGATCTCGAAAACAGAATACTTGCTTTTAATCAAGAACAACGCGATGCCGCATCAAATCAGCCTTACTATTATCAGGAACATTCCATTGCTCAGTTCATTAAACCTGACATGGTATGCAATATTTACAGCCTTATTGATTTCTGGATGAAAGAGCTTTGTCGCTATCAGAAAGAGAAAAGCAAACTTGCTCTTGGCTCCAAAGACATAAAAGGCGAAAATGATCTTGATGCATATCAAAAATATCTAACCAAGGTTGCAGCGGTAGATTTAAATGCAGTTAAAAATAGCTACGAAAGTTTGCAAAGCCTTCGTAAGGTTCGAAAAAAATTTATCCACGATGGAGGCCATATACTTGACAATAGCGACACAACCATCTCAAATATCAAGGGAGTGCGCTTAGCAGGGTCGCTTATAGTTATAGACGAGTCATTTATTTGGGAATCGTTAAAGCATGCGGAGGTTTATCTGTGCGCAATTGCCCAAAACATGGCGGATGGCCGATAATATAACCGTTCGGTGGGCAGTTCATTTTCTCCTCTCCCCCAGCGGGAGAGGGTAGGGTGAGGGGGCAAGCGTTCACCCCCACCCTACCCTCCCCCATCAAGGGGGAGGAAAAAAAAGAGATAAAAGCATTTAAAGGGCTTTCACTATGCAAGAATCTCTCAAAAAAAGATTTTTCAACCTGCCCCCGAATGTCTGTACCGGGGGATGGCTCTATAAAAAGCTCTCGTCCCTGACGACGTCCATATACGTCCTCGGGTTGATGGCTGTTTTTTTCGTAATAGGGACTATCTTTCCGCAGGGCGAGAGTTTCAGCGAATACGTCAAGTCCGGCGGAGGATTCACCTTCTTCGTTGAAAACCTCGGGCTTCTCGACCTTTTTGTAACGCCGGTTTTCCTGATACTCTCCGCCGTGCTTTTAATCAACCTCGCGGTCTGCGTCTACGACAGATACGCCCCGCTTTTCGCCAAACGGGTATTTCAAAGGGGCTTTTCGCCCGACAAAACCATATATCTGACGCACGGCATTGCCGGCGCGCACGTCGAAGTGAGGCGCGTGCTAAAGGAAGATTTGGGCTTTAAACTCATATTCAAGGACAGCGAATGGATAATCATGGAAAAGGGGCTGCCCATGAGACTCCTTACGTGGGCATACCACGCGGGTCTGCTATTGTGCTTTTTCGGGCTTGTCCTCACATACCTGTTCGCCTTTGAAGACACCATGACGCTCAGTCCCGGCAAACTGCAACCCATAAGCATGAAGGAGCCGGGGCGCGTTCAAAGCCTGTGGAAGTCAAGCCACACGGACAGGAGCTTCGGCCTTTCGCTCGATGAATTCTCCGCCGAATATGTCCAGGCCCCGCGGCTTGACTACCCGAAGGATAAACTCTCGCGCCTTGCAATGGGGCTTGGGTGGAAGGGACGCGAGGTGGCGCTTGAGCTTAAAGACGACTCCATTGCCCCGAAAAACTGGCGGTCAAGGGTGCGGGTGATAAAAGACGGCGTCTTTGCAGAGGCGCATACCATAGAGATAAACGACCCCTTGCGCTTTGAGGGCTATACCTTTTACCAGACAGGCTATGAGCAGAAACTCAAGGTGCGCGTTGACGCAAGCCCCATCCTCCTCGAGACAAAGACCGGCGAGGAGATTTTCCTGCCCGGCATTGAAAACCCGCTGAAGTTCGGCGACCTGAAGACAGGCGCGCTCTACCGCCTTGACGGCTCCGTTGACAGGCTTATTCCCTTTACAACCGTAAAACAGGCAAGGGACGCAAACGGCCCAAAGGACAAACGCAGCTACGACGACCTCGGAAGACTTGAGCAGGACGGCTCGATAACAGTTGACGGCAGGAGGATAACGCTTGCCGGCATAGAGGAGTCCGCCGTCCTCAGCGTACGCCGCGACCCCGGCGTCAATCTCCTCTGGACAGGCGGGTTCATAACGCTTATCGCCATGGCATTGAGATTTTACGGCGGATTTTACACGGCGGCCTACCGCGTCATGGAAGCGGACGGCATAACCCTCCTTGAGGTCTGCTTAAGCACAAAAGGGCTGTGGACGAACAGGGAAAGCATATTGAGAAGACTTGAATACTCCCTCACAAGAGACGACCTTAAACTTACACCCTTGCCGGACGATGCCGGTTAATGGAAATAAACGCCTTTATCGACGAGATAAAAAAAAGGGCGGACCTCCGGGACATTGTCCATCATGAAGTCCTCAAGGCGCAAAGGGCGGTCTACGCCGAGCCGCGCCTTCCGCTCAGGCCTGAGGTCAAGGCCGCGCTCGAGGCGTCCGGCATAGGCGCGCTCTACGGCCATCAGGCGAGCGGGATAGACATTATACGGGACGGGAAAAACCTCGTGATAATGACCCCCACGGCAAGCGGCAAGAGCCTTATCTACAACATCCCTGTCATTGAATCCGTCCTTGACGACCCTGAAGCCCGCGCGCTTTACATATTCCCGTTAAAGGGGCTTGAGCAGGATCAGATGCGGGCCTTCAACTCCATTGCCCAAAGGGCGCTGCCTGCATATGCCGCAACGGAAAAAGGCGGGGAAAAAACCAACAGGAAAAAGACCGCCGTCCCTGGCCCGTCCGAGATATACGACGGCGACACGTCAAGCTACAAACGGGGGCTGATACGCCTGAATCCTCCGCCGGTCATCCTCACCAACCCGGACATGCTCCACATGGCCGTCTGCGCCTTTCACCAGAAGTGGGAAGGCTTTTTAAGAAACCTGAAATACGTCGTCATTGACGAAGTCCACGCCTACCGCGGCGTGTTCGGGTCGCACATGGCGCACGTGCTGAAGAGGTTTGGGCGGATACTTCGCAGATACGGCGCTAACCCCGTCTTTATAGCCTGCTCGGCGACCATCGCCAACCCCAGGGAGCTTTCGGAGATGCTCACCGGCAGGCCCTTTGAGCTGATAAACGAGAGCGCCGCGCCGCAGGGCAAAAGGAATTTTATATTCCTGAGGCCCCCGCCTGAGGTAAGCCCATACGCCGTGGCGGCAAAGCTCTTTACCGAATCGGTCAGAAAGGGTTTCAAGACGATTGCCTTCACAAAGGCGCGTAAGGTTACGGAGATAATGCTGCTGCGCGTGAATGAAGCCGCGCCGGACATAAAAGACCGCATATCATCCTATCGCGCGGGTTTTCTGCCTGAAGAAAGGCGCGACATAGAACGCAGGCTTTTTAACGGCAGCCTCCGGGGCGTCATCTCAACGAGCGCGCTTGAGCTGGGCGTTGACATCGGCGGCCTCGACGTCTGCATACTTGCCGGATACCCGGGGACGATAAGCTCAACGTGGCAAAGAAGCGGCAGGGCGGGAAGGACTGAAAAGGACTCGCTCATAATAATGGTCGCCCTTGCCGACGCGCTCGACCAGTACTTCATGCGCAGTCCTGAAGACTTTTTCAAGCGCAGCGCCGAGGCCGCGGTGCTTGACTCAGGCAACGCGCCCATAACAAAGGCGCACCTCGTGTGCGCCGCAAGCGAGATTTTTTTAAACCGGAATGACGCGTCCTACGATACCGCCGGACTTGCCCCCGTCATCGAGGAGCTTGAAAAGGAAGGCCGTTTGAAGCGCGCAAAGGCCGGGGACGTCTGGTATCCGGGCAAGAGGTGGTGGAAGTTCCCGCACCGCGAAGTCTCCATCAGGGAGACCGGCACGGTCTATTCCATCGTTGATAACGACGGGCGGCTGCTTGGCGAGTCGAGCTCCGGGCGCGTCATGCACGAACTCTACCCGGGCGCCGTCTATCTGCACAGGGGCGGCCTCTGGCGCGTGGCGGCATTGGACATGGGCAGCAAAAAGGTCTTTTGCGGCAGGGCCGACGACGTGAACTACTACACAAACGCGATAACCAACGAGGAGACGGAGATTATCTCCGTTGAAAAGAGCCTTGCGCTTAAAAACGTAACTATAAACCTCGGCATGATAAAAGTCACGGAAACCGTCACGGGCTACTGGAAGAAAGAGATGACGAGCGGAAGACGCCTCGGCGAGTTCGTCCTTGAACTGCCGCCGTCAGTATTCACCACAAAGGGCATCTGGATGAAGGTTGATGAAGCACTGCTAAGTTCGATTGCCGGCAAGGGCTTTGGCGAGGCAGGCTCGCTCCATGCCCTTGAGCACGCGATGATAGCCACGCTCCCGCTTTTCGCGCTGTGCGACAGGATGGATCTGGGCGGGGTCAGCTACCCCCTTAACCCGGAACTCGAAAGCGCGGCCGTCTTCGTCTACGACGGCCACGAAGGCGGCGTGGGCCTCGTGAAAAGGGGGTTTGACTGCGCGAAAGAGTGGCTTGCCGCCACAAAAAAGCTCATGAACGAGTGCCCCTGCGAGGTCTCCTGCCCCTCATGCACCCATGACCCGAAATGCGGCAACGCCAACGACCCGCTCGATAAAAGAGGGGCCGTTATGATACTTGATGAATGGCTGAAGGAATTCTGACGCGCGCGGCGCGTGAACGAATTATCTTTCTACCGCATAACGCGCCGCGGCTTTTCCTGCGGCCTACGCCCCGCCCTTCAAACGCGCTATCTCCTCTTTGGCCTTTATGAGGTCTTCCGTGGTATGCCGGAGCCTCTTTGAAAGCATCTCTGAAAAGACGCGGTAAATGATGTAGAGCAAAGTATCTCTTTCCTTGGCAGGGAGCCTGTCCACGTAAGAGATGTCCATCTTCAGGCAGTTGCTCTCTTCAACGGCATAGACCGACGCTGAACGCGCGCCAGCGTCGATTATGCACATCTCCCCGAAGACGTCGCCGGTGGAGCTCAGCGTGGCGATTTCCATCCCCTTTTTAACAATTTTAACCTTCCCGGTAAGAAGAAAGTAAATGTGCTGGTCATAGCCGTCTTCCTCGAATATGTTTTCGCCCTCGTAGAAGTGGCTGAGCTTGCATAGACTGATAAGCCCGGTTACGAGATGATCCTCAAGCGAGTCGATTATCGGCAGCATCCTCAGGCTCTGCACGATCACCCTGTTCTCTTTCAGAAAATCGGACTGTTCCACTATACCCGCCCCCCTGTTTTTATGCGGACATAGTAGCACAAAACGGCAGAAGTTGGTAGGCTAAATTAACGCATGACGGGCTTTTTTGACGGGAAGACCCTTAATGAAAAAGGCATTGACAAGCTGCCGGAAAAATATTAAAGTATACCCTCACAATTGAATATAGAACCTTCCGTGACTGACGGAATCAAGGTGGCAACCACCGGGGATCGGAAGGGTCGTTTTAATGATAAACTGCATGACGGCGCCTGTAAAAGGCGCTGTGCGCGAAGAATAACATACGTGAAAATGCGCGTTCTATCAGCCCCCGCATGCCTGCCCTCGCACGTTTTAAGCGTGGGCATGAAGCGGGGGGTCAGCCGACCGTCTGGGCAATCGCATGATACCATTCATCGTGTGATTTCGCTCAGGCGGTTTTTTATTTTCAACCTTTAAAAGCAGGAGTTCAAGCAAGATGTCCTTCCGCAAGGAAACGGTAAACGTAATGATCGAAATACCCAAAGGCAGCAGGAATAAATACGAATACGACAAGGAATCGGGGCATATAAAATTCGACCGCATGCTTTTTTCCTCCGTGCACTATCCGAGCGATTACGGCTTTATCTTCGACACCCTTGCCGAGGACGGAGACGCGCTCGACGCCCTGGTGCTCGTGTGGGAGCAGACCTTTCCGGGATGCGTCATAGAGGCCAAGCCCGTCGGTCTCTTTAAGATGTGGGATGAAAAGGGGCCTGACGCGAAGATACTGTGCGTGCCCGTCAAGGACCCGTTCTGGAACTATATAGAAAAGCTCTCCGACGTGCCGCCGCATCTGCTGAAGGAAATAGAGCATTTTTTCACCATCTACAAGGAACTGGAAGAAAAAAAGACCGGCGTTGAAGGCTGGGAAGACCGCGAACATGCCGTCAAGGTAATAAAAGAATCCCGTGACCGTTACAAAAAATCCCTGACGTCGAAACGGAGGAAAAAATGAAGATTGCGGTATTAAAAGAGACGGCGCCTTACGAGAGAAGGGTTGCCGCCGTGCCGGAGACCATCGCAAAATTAGTCAAGTCAGGGGCGGAGGTGATAGTGGAATCCGGCGCCGGAAAAGAGTCTTTTATTGAAGACCAGGACTTCGAGGCCGTCGGTGCGCGGATTGAGCCCGGCACAAAGGCCGCCCTTGCCGGCGCTGACATCGTAATAAAAGTTAACAAACCCACGGACGCCGAGATCGACTCCATGAAAAGCGGCGCCGTATTCATGGGCTTTATGAGCGCGTTTACAAGCCCCGATACGGTCAAAAGGCTGGCTGAGAAGAATATCACCTCGCTGGCGATGGAAATGGTCCCCCGCATAACAAGGGCGCAGAGGATGGACGCCCTTTCCACCATGAGCACCATTGCCGGATACAAGGCCGTCCTTATCGCGGCAACGGCCTGCGGAAGGTTCATGCCTATGCTCACCACCGCGGTAGGCACAGTCCCTCCGGCAAAGGCCATCGTCATCGGAGTGGGCGTTGCCGGACTCCAGGCCATCGCTACGGCAAGGCGAATCGGCGCGGTCGTAACGGCCTTTGACACAAGGCCCGCCGCCGGAGAGCAGGCAAAAAGCCTCGGCGCGGACTTCGTGGCAATGGACGTTGACCACAGCCATGCCGAAGACGCCGGCGGATACGCCAGGGAGCAGAGCGCGGACTTCTACAAGCAGGAGCAGGAGCTTATCCGCAAATACTCGAAGGACGCGGATATCATTATCACCACGGCCCTCATCCCTGGAAAGCCGGCGCCGGTGCTCATCACGGAGGAGATGGTCAAGGAGATGAAACCCGGCTCCGTCATAGTTGACCTGGCGGTGGAACAGGGCGGGAACTGCCCCATTTCAGAGGCCGGAAAGCAGGTTATCAAACACAGGGTCATACTCGTCGGGCAATTGAATCTTCCGAGCACGCTCCCTGTGCACGCGAGCCTTCTTTACGCGAAAAACATCCTCGCGTTCCTCAACCTCATACTGCCGGACGGAAAGACGCTTAAAGTAGACCCCGCCGACGATATAATAAAGGGTTCGATGATAACGCACGACGGGCAGATAACGCATCCTGCCCTGAAGAAATAATGCCTTTTTTAATAAAGCTGAAAGCGGGCTTGCCGCCCCGAAAGATTTTTTAAAGCAGCAGTAAAAAAGAAGGAGGCTACATATGGTTGGATATTCAACGTTAATGCCGGAGCTGTACGTCTTCATACTTGCCGCATTCGTAGGCTATATGGTCATTACGCGGGTCCCTCCGCTCCTGCACACGCCGCTCATGTCGGCCACCAACGCGATTTCGGCCATATCGGTCGTAGGCGCGATATTGGTCGCCGGCAGCGCCAACAGCCTGGTAACAAAGATACTCGGCACCATTGCCGTGGCCGCGGCCATGTCAAACGTGGTTGGCGGATTCATCCTCACCGACCGCATGCTTAAGATGTTTAAGAAGGAGAAACGTTAATGCTGCAAACATACTTCGTGGATGTTTCATACCTTGTAGCATCGGTTCTTTTCGTATTGTGCCTCAAGTTCCTGAACTCGCCTGAGACCGCCAGAAAGGGCGTCCTGCTCGGTGAAATAGGAATGGCCCTTGCCATCATAGGCACGCTTATCAACCATGAGATCATCACCTACGAGTGGATCATCATAGGCCTCTTTATCGGTTCCATCATAGGCATAGCCATAGCCGTATGGACGCCGATGACGCACATGCCCCAGCGGACGGCGCTTTCACACGCATTCGGCGCCCTGGCGGTGACCCTCGTCGGAATAGCGGAATTTTACAAACACGGCGCGGACCTCGGCACCATCAAGACCGCCGCGATAGGCTTTGAGTGCCTTCTCGGCGCGTTGACATTCACCGGCTCCATGCAGGCCTTTTTCAAACTGCAGGAGTGGATGCGCGGCGCGCCAATCACCTTCAAGGGCCAGAACGCCCTGAATATGGCCATCCTTGCGGGCATGATCGGGCTTCTCGGCTACATCATCTACGACCCGACCGCTTCATGGGCCTTTTACCTGATGGTCGCCCTGGGCTTTGCCTTCGGCGTCCTCCTCGTCCTGCCGATAGGCGCGGCGGACATGCCGGTCGTTATTTCTCTTTTAAACTCCTACGCGGGACTTGCCGGCTCCGCGACCGGATTCGTGCTTTCAAACAACGTCCTCATCATCGCCGGCGCGCTTGACGGGGCATCCGGAGTCATCCTTTCCATCATCATGTGCAAGGCCATGAACAGGTCGATGGCCAACGTCCTTTTCGGCGCATTCGGCTCAAGCACGGCGGGAGCGGCGGCGCCCAAAGTGACTATGCCGTCTCCAGCCGCCGCATCAGCCGCTCAAGCAGCCCCAACAGGCCCGGTCATAAAGAAACTTACGCCTGAGCAGGCCGGTGGCCTTTTCAAGAACAGGTCCAAGTCCGTCATAGTCGTGCCCGGCTACGGCATGGCCGCCGCGCAGGCCCAGCACGCCGTCAGGGACCTCGGCGACCAGTTAAAGACCCTCGGCATATCCGTCAAATACGCCATACACCCCGTAGCGGGCAGGATGCCCGGCCACATGAACGTCCTTCTGGCCGAGGCTAACGTCCCATACACCGACCTCTTTGATATGGAGGACATAAACGAGGAGTTCGAGCATACCGACGTAGCCCTTGTTATCGGCGCCAACGACGTCACGAACCCGGCGGCAAGGAACAACGAGCAGTCACCGATATACGGTATGCCGATACTGAACGTGGACAAAGCCAGGACCGTCATCGTCTGCAAGCGCTCCATGAGCCCTGGCTTTGCCGGAATAGACAACGAGCTGTATCTCATGCCGCAGACCTACATGCTCTTTGGCGACGCCAAGGGTTCCATCGGCAAGCTCGTTGACTCGATAAAGAGCGGCAACGTTGAAGACGTCCCGGTTGAAGCGCCCGCGGCGGCTGCCGTGACCGGCGGCGGCCCCGCCGTAAAACAGCTCAGCGCCGAACAGGCCTGCGAACTTTTCTCGAAGAAGGCCAAGCGCGTCATCATAGTGCCCGGCTACGGCATGGCCGCGGCGCAGGCACAGCATGCGGTCAGGGACCTCGGCGATCTGCTCAAATCAATGGGCGTCAAGGTGAAGTACGCCATCCACCCTGTCGCCGGCAGGATGCCCGGCCACATGAACGTACTTCTGGCCGAGGCCAACGTCCCCTACACCGACCTCTTTGACATGGAGGACATAAACGACGAGTTCGGAGAAGCCGACGTGGCGCTCGTTGTCGGGGCAAACGACGTCACCAACCCGGCGGCGAAAACCAACCCGCAATCGCCCATCTACGGCATGCCCATACTCGACGTTGAGCTTGCAAAGACCGTCATCGTGTGCAAACGCTCCATGAAGCCCGGTTTCGCAGGCATTGACAACGACCTGTATCTGATGCCGCAGACCTACATGTACTTCGGCGACGCAAAGACATCCATCGGCAAACTTGTTGACGCGATGAAGGCGGCAAAGTAGCAAATTACTCTCAGACGCTTGAAAAACGCCCTACCCGCGGCTTCGCGGATAGGGCGTTTTTTTCATTTCCCTGCAAGGGGATAACCGGCATTGACCCAGGCGTCAAGCCCGCCAATAAGCGCGCTTACGGCCCTGAACCTTTTACCAAGAAGTATCCGCGCCGCACGGGCGCTGGAGTGTTCATCCATTCAGGTGCAGTAAGCTGCGACCTCTTTGTCCGGATCAAGCTCGCCCGCCCTCTTCTCCAGCTCGTCAAGCGGTATCCGCACGGCATTGATTATTTTCACCCGGCTTGCGGCATAATCCGCAGGGCTTCTTACGTCAAGCAAAACCACATCTTCGCCTGCGTCAAGCCTTCTTTTCAGCTCTTTTCCGGTGATCCTTGGGGCCTTCATGGAAATCACTCCTTTCATGTCACGTCTGCGCTGTTTTAAAGTCGCGCAGGGTTGCCGTTAGCGCGCCATTTTCGCGCATCGTTTCAATCGCACGGATGGAATCGCCGGGGGAAATGTCCACGCCTTTGACGGCGTCGGTAAGAAGACAGACTTCAAAGCCCTCACGGATGGCGTCAATGACGGTTTCCTTGACGCAGTAATCCGTCGCCAACCCGCCGACGAATATGCGCGTCACCCCTTGGGCGCGAAGCGCCTCGGCAAGTCCCCTGCCGCCCGCGTCCTTGCCCTGAAACCCTGAATAGCTGTCCTCGTCCTTTCCAGCGCCCTTGGTAATGATGACGGTATCGTGCGGGAGTTTTAACGCAGGATGAAACTTGGCGCCGTGCGTGCCCTGCACGCAGTGAGGAGGCCATTTACCGCCCTGCTCCCTGAAATGAACGGTTTTCGAAGGATGCCAATCCCGCGTGGCGTATATCGCATGGCCGGCCTTTTTAAAGACCGAAATATACACGTTAAGCGCCGCCGCGACCTCGCCGCCGTCAGTCACCGGCAGCGACCCGCCGGGACAAAAATCGTTTTGCACGTCCACAATGACGAGCGCGCTCACTGTCTTCATTATCATCACCTCTGCTGCTTTAAGGCTATCATCTTTTGACGGCCTGTCAATTACGGCCGCAGCGGGACATGAAACAGGCCAAAATAGGAGAGGTAACGTCAAATATTTTGTGTCTGATTGACGGTTGCAAAAATTACCGAGTTGGTTTATCTTATACAAATTAAAGCGTTTCGGAGGTTCGCATAATGAACGGCTTGAGGAGCTTGGTCGTTTTCATCGCAGCCCTGTTTTTTATTATCAATATCAACGCGGATGCGGCCCAGGCAAATAGAAAAAAGCTCGACCCTAAAGCAAAAGCCGCGATTACGCGTCTAAAGACCGCCAGGCTGAACCCGCGCGCCAATGCGCCGAAAAAGCAAAACAAACAAGCCGCCGTTCAAAAAGGCGGCGCGTACAAAACAAAACTTCCAAACGGCCTGACGGTGATAATCGAAGAAAACCCATCGGCCCCCGTAGTGGCCATTGAGACGTGGGTGCGCGTCGGAAGCGCGGATGAAACCGAAGCTGAGGCAGGGCTTTCACACGTATTCGAGCATATGCTTTTTAAAGGCACATCAAAAAGAAAGGTCGGGGAAATAGCCGGGGTCATAGAGTCGCTCGGCGGCGGCATAAACGCCTTCACATCCTACGACAACACCGTCTATCACCTTACCGTGCCGTCGCGCCACTTCCTTACCGGGCTTGACGTCATGAGCGACGCCCTTCGGAACTCGTCCTTCGACCCGGCGGAGCTTGCCAGGGAGCTTCAGGTGGTGCTCGAAGAACTGCGCATGAACGAGGACAGCCCCGGCAGGAGCCTTTACAAAAACCTCTTTGACGCGGCTTACCAAGCGCATCCTTACAAAAGACCGGTCATCGGATACGAAAAGGTCATACTCGGCCTCACGCGGGAGGAGATACTCGCCTTCTTCAAAAGATGGTACGTCCCCAACAACATGACGCTCGTTGTCGCGGGCGACGTTGACAGGGACAGCGCTCTTGCCGCCATAAAAGAGGCGTTCAAGGAGTTTAAAAGCGGCCCTGACCAGCACAGGAAGCGGCCCGTCGAGCCGCCGCAAAACGGCGTAAAAACGCGGATAATCACACAGGACGTCATCGAGCCCCATCTGGGGATCGCTTACCACATACCTGAATTAAAAAACGCGGACACGTATGCTATTGACGTGGCCGCCGGCATACTCGGCGACGGCGCAAGCTCAAGGCTTTATGCCGATCTCCGCGCGCGGAAGGCGCTTGTCCACTCCATCTCGGCATACGCCATGACGCCTAAGGAACCGGGCCTGTTCTTCATTACGGCGACGCTTGACGCAAAGAACATCGCCGAGGCCGCGCCGCGGATACTCTATGCCGTAAAACGGCTCGGCATCACGGGCCCAAGCCCTGACGAACTCGAAAAGGTGAAGACCAACCTTGAGAGCTCCTTTATCTACGGCAGGGAAACGATGGAGGGCATCGCGGACAAGCTCGGCTACTACGAGACCATCTCCGGCGACATGAACTACGAAAGAAAATACATCGAGAATATCCGCAAAGTCACCACCGAGGACGTCGCGCGCGTGGTCAATAAATATCTTGTCGACGGCAACATGACATTTGCGGCAATCCTTCCCAAAGCGAGCAAAGACGCGCTCACGCAGGAAGGCGTCTTAAGCTACGCAAAGCAGGCCAACGACATGGCCGCAAAAGAGGCCCTGCAGTTCAAGGAGACCGCCGCCGTTACGAAAGTGATCCTCGAAAACGGCGCGACGCTCATCGTGAAGGAAGTCCACTCAAATCCGACGGTCGCCGTTTACGCCACGTTCCCCGGCGGTCTCAGGCACGAGACGTCTTCCACCAACGGCATAGGCGCTTTCACGGCGCAGATGCTCACGCGCGGCACGAAGACAAGGACGAGAGAGACCCTGGCAAGGGAGCTTGACGAACTGGCCGGCGGCGTGTCCGGCTTCTCCGGATGGAACACCACAGGCGCCTCAGGGAAGTTCCTGTCCTCCAGCTTCAACAGGGGCTTTGAGATATTCGCCGACGTCGTCATGAACCCTGCCTTCAGCGGCGATGAAATAGAAAAACTGAAAAGCGACGTCAATGCCGCAATCCTTGCGCAGGAGGACAATCTGCCGGCCTACACCTTCAAGCTCCTTTACAGGAGCCTCTTCAAAAAGCATCCTTACGGCATGCCGACGATTGGCTCGACCGAGACGGTCTCTTCGTTCAAGAGGGAGGATGCCATTAAGCATTATGAGGCATTCTTCGCGCCGGAGAGGATGGTCATAACCATCGTCGGCGACGTAAAAACCCCTTTTGTCATTGAAAAGGCGCGCTCGCTTTTCAAGGGGTTCAAAAGAAGCGGCGGGCTACTCATCAAGCCGCTCATCGAGGAGAGGCCGAATGGAATAAGCTTTACCGGCGCTACAAAACAAAAGGCGCAAATAAACATCGGCATCGGCTTTCAGGGGACATACATCGGCAGCGCGGACAGCTACCCGCTGGATGTCATGACGGAAGTCCTCGCGGGCCAGGGCGGACGGCTGTTTGTAAACCTGCGCGATAAAGAGAGTCTCGCCTATTCCGTCAGCGCGTTCTCAAAGAAAGGCGCTGACCCGGGCATAATCGGCTTTTACATAGGCGCGGCCCCGTCCAAGAAGGACGCCGCCATCAAAGGCATCATGAACGAACTGACAAAGATACTCTCGGAAAAGGTCACGGACGCGGAACTCAGCAGGGCGAAAAACTCTCTGATAGGCGGCTACGAAATAGGCTTGCAGGAGGTGTCTGCTCAGTCCGCCGACATGGCCAATAATGAAATCTACGGCCTTGGCTACGCATTCAGCAAGACATACCCTAAAAAGATAGAGGCCGTCACGGCGGACGACGTGCAGAGCGCCGCGAGAAAATACCTGATACTGGACGCCTACACAATATCCATCGTGGGGCCGTAGGAAATTTTTCATCCGTCTTAAAAAAGCGGGCAGACGCCTTTGAACCTGCAGGGTGTCTGCCCGCGCTGTTTTGTGAATCGCATCCTTTAAATAATCACGGCGCCCACAAATACATAAAACGCATACCCAGGCGCTCGGATAGAAGCGAGCCGTCTATGTTTACAAGGTTGACCTGCGGCGCGGCTCCGGCGTCAAGGGTTTCGGCCATCGAATAGATGTTGTTCTTGTAGGCGCGGGGCGAAGAATATGCTATTACCCTCGCCTCTTTTACGCCGGCGGCCTCCTTTGCAAGCTCTATGGCGTCGTCCATATACCCTATCCTGTCAATCAGCTTCAATTTAAGCGCCTGCTCGGCGGTGTATATCCTGCCGTCGGCTATCTTCTTCAGCTCAGCCCTGTCGAGCTTGGCAAGCTCCGGCCTGCCGCCTGTTATGACGGTCAGAAACCTCTCGTACATCTCGTCAATAATCGACTGCATGATCCGCCGGTCTTCTTCGGTCATGGGCCTCAGCGGCGAGCCGATGTCTTTTTTATTGCCGGACTTGATGGTCTGGTCCGAGATGCCTATCTTATCAAGAAGCCCGCTCGCGTTGAGGTTGTAAGCTATGACGCCGATGGACCCGGTGACGGTGGTCGGATGCGCGACTATCTTATCCGAGGCCGCCGCTATGTAGTAGCCGCCGGACGCGGCTATGTCCATAAACTCGGCGATTACCGGCAGGTTCCTCTTCTTTTTGAAAAGCGCCATCTCGTGGTTCATTATGTCGCACACGGTCACGGCGCCGCCGGGGCTGTTAATCCTCAGGATAACCGCCTTGATGTCCGTATCCTTCGCGGCAAGGTCAAGCTCCTCTTTTAAAAGCGCCAGCCTTCCGGGCTTTTGCCCGAAAAGCCAGCGGCCCCGCCCGCCGTCCTCGGTGATTATGCCTGAGAGGTCTATGACGAGTATCTTATCCGCCCCCCTGCCGCCGAGGGTCTTCTCCTCGAGAGGCACCTCTTTGGGAAGGCTTATAAAAACGCATCCGGTGAGAAGCAGGCACAGAAGACAAAGAATGGAAGATAATCTTTTCATACGGCTCCTTAGTTTACAGGCGGCGCCGGGCGCCCTACGCCTCGCTGATAATCCGCCGTATCCTCTCCTGCGTCTCGGAAACGGTCTCAACGCCGGTATTGAGTATGTGGCAGGTGGCGGAATCGAACAGCTGTCTGAAAAACGCCTTTTGCACCTCCGGCCTTCTAACGAGAAGATATGGGTTGTAAAATGATTCGTATTTGAACTCTCCAACTTCTTTGCCCGCGCCGGCGAGGACCTGATACCTGCCCTCCTCAAGTATCCTTACCGCCGCGTCCTTCGACAGCTTCACCTCGGCCAAAGAGTCTTTGTCGCGCCTTAGAAGTATGACGGCCTTTACGACGGCCTCGTCAACGAACTTATCCGGCCCGGCGATCCAATCAGGGTCGAGGATGGCCCGGCTGTTGGCAAAGGCGGCAAAATCTCCGCCGTCGACATTTTCGCATTTGCACCTTTTAAGGAGCCGCTCGATATCGGGAAAACTCTTTACCATGTCCGTCCTGAGATAAAACTTCCTCTCGGAAATATCGGCCATTGTCAGGCCTTTTTTGTATTGCAGAAAAAGCCAATCGTCCGAATGTATCTTGCCGTCCGGCATCTGCATGAGGCCCCAGGTGTGCGTGGATTTGCCCGTGCCGGTGGGGGCTATTATCACAACGCCCTTGCCGCCTACTATGGCGCAGGAGCCGTGTATGGAATGAACGTTGTGCTGAGTTTCAAGTATGTCCGCGGCCATGCCGAGCGCCCAGGACTTGCACTGGCCGTAATATTCGGTATTGATGAAGACAGCCGTCTTTGTCTCGTGGTTGTAATAGGCGAAAGGCTTTTGCCCGGCAATGCCGGTTACCGCGTAGATGACCCCATGCGGCAGGATGTTGTGGCTTCTTGGCCCCGCATACCAGTTCTCAACCCAGAAATCATACAGATGGGCGCTGTTTGTGACGAGCCTTACGACCACGCCGTGGATGTTTGCGTTCCAGTGGTATGCCTCGAAATTTTCAGACAGCTTTGCCTCCGCGAGCCTCACAAGCTCATCACGCTCGGCAACGCTTATGTCCTTTTTCGAATCAACGCGGCCCCGGACTTCGGTAATGTAGTTGGAGAGCATAGGCATCCTTTCTGTTTTTCCATCAGGCCGCTCAACGCAGCAAATGGGGCGCTTGAGGCAGCCTCTTAAGGGCAGGCTGCTCAAAAAGCCCCAGATGCAAGGAGTCGAGGAGTGAGGCGTGCTTTTTGGGCACGCCGCAGTGACGAATAACGAAGACAACGCCGCAGATGGGGCGCTTGAGGCAGCCTGCTACGAAATCCTGCCCATCCTCGTCAGAAAGTCCCCCACGGCCACCCTGACCATCGCGCTTAGCGTCCATCTCTGTCCAAGCTTTTCCCTGTATTCAACAACAAGCGCCTTGAGGCTTTCGATCTGATCCTCTTCGAGCATCACGGTGAGCCTTTTCAACTCCTCGTGAGCGTCCTGCTTATGGGTTTTTTTCAGGGTCTTTTTAGCCATGTCCTTTTGCCCTCTTTTTCTTTCTTTTCGGGACGGCGGCGCGCTTCTCGCCGGCCTCCATGAATTGCGCCTGTTTGATCAACGTCTGTTTTCTGTCCCTGTGGGCGTTGATTATCTTCAAGACCTCTTTCGGGTCGTCGGTGAGGCTTATAAGTTTCATATCCTCCGGCGAGATGGTCTTGTGCCTCAGCATCGTGCTCCGCATGAAGTCCAGCAGGGGCTGCCAGTATTCCTTTCCGAAAAGTATCAGCGGGAAAGGATATATCTTATGCGTCTGGATGAGGGTCAACGCCTCGAAGAACTCGTCCATCGTGCCAAAGCCGCCCGGCATGCAGACGTAGCCGATGGCGTATTTGACGAACATGACCTTCCTCGCGAAAAAGTAGCGGAAGTGCAGGGCCTTGTTCTGGTATTTATTGGCCTTTTGCTCATGCGGCAGGACGATATTGAGGCCGATGGAAAGCCCTCCGTTCAACGACGCGCCCCTGTTGGCCGCTTCCATTATGCCGGGACCGCCGCCCGTGATGATATTGTAGCCGTTTCTTGAAAGGAGGTTTGACACCTCTACCGTCTTTTTGTAGTATTTATGCCCCTTGCCGATGCGCGCGGAGCCGAATATCGAAACCGCGGGAGCTATGTCCGAAAGCTCGTCAAAGCCTTCGATGAATTCGCTCATTATGCGGAACAGACGCCACGTTTCCCTGCCCTTCAGATCCTCTACCATTTTTTAATTACCCCTCATAAGTTGCCCCTGCTTTGAAACATACCCGCGCCTGATCACTCCCACTCTATTGTCGAAGGCGGCTTGGAGCTTATGTCATACACGACCCTGTTAACTCCCCTTACTTCGTTGATTATCCTCGTTGAGATGCGGGCAAGCGCGTCCGCAGGCATCCTATACCAGTCCGCCGTCATGCCGTCAACGCTCTCGACCGCGCGCACGGCCACCGTATTCTCATACGTCCTCTCGTCGCCCATGACGCCGACGGTCTTTATGGGCAAAAGCACGGCGAACGCCTGCCATATCTTTCCATAAAGACCCGCCTTTCTAATCTCCTCAATGACAATGGCATCGGCCTCGCGCAGAATTGCGCAGCGCTCCTTTGTCACCGGGCCGATTATCCTTATGGCAAGACCGGGGCCGGGAAACGGGTGGCGGTCTACGACTTCATCCTTCATTCCAAGCTCCCTGCCGAGCAGCCTGACCTCGTCCTTGAAAAGCTCCCGGAGCGGCTCGACGAGCCTCAGTTTCATCTTCTTTAAAAGCCCGCCGACATTGTGGTGGCTCTTGATGGTTGCCGAAGGACCTTTAAAGGAAACGCTTTCAATCACATCCGGATAAAGCGTGCCCTGCGCGAGGAATTTTACCCCTTTTATCTTCCTGGCCTCTTCTTCAAAGACATGGATGAACTCGTTGCCTATTATCTTTCTCTTTCTCTCCGGGTCGCTCACGCCCCTCAGCCTTTCAAGGAAACGCTCCGATGCGTCAACGCAGCGTATGTTCATCTTAAAGTTTTTTCTAAGCGCAGCCTCGACCTTCGCGGCCTCGTCCCTGCGAAGGAGCCCGTTGTCAACGAAGATACAGGTCAGATTCTTCCCAATGGCCCTGTGCACCAATGCCGCGGCGACGGCAGAGTCCACCCCGCCGCTTATGCCGCACACCACCCTGTCGCCACCGGCCTTTGCCCTTATACCGGCAACCGCAGTATCGACAAAAGACTTCATGGTCCAGGAGGGTTTTAATTTGCATATCCTGAATAGAAAGTTTTCAAGTATCTCATGGCCTTCGGGCGTGTGCGCGACCTCCGGGTGGAACTGCACGCCGTAGATGCGCCTTCCTGTGCTGCTCATGGCGCATATGGCGGAGTTTGAACTGTGGGCGATGGACTTGAAACCAAAAGGCGCCTTCTCAACCCTGTCGCCGTGGCTCATCCAGACCAACAGTTTCCTGCCAAGACCGCTAAACAAATCGCCGGAGCCGTCGATTATCAAATCAGCCGGGCCGTACTCCCTGCGGCTTGACCTCTCGACCTTTCCGCCGAGGAGCCTGGCCATAAGCTGCATCCCGTAGCAGATGCCGAGGATTGGTATGCCGAGGTCAAAAATCTCCGGGGAAATAACAGGGGCCTTCCTGTCGTAGACGCTCGAAGGCGAGCCGGAGAGGATAATGGCCCTGGGTTTATACGCATTTACAAAATCAATGCCCTTGTTGAACGGGTGTATCTCGCAGTAGACTCTTGCCTCGCGAACGCGCCTTGCGATGAGCTGGGTATACTGCGAGCCGAAGTCGAGGATTAAGACCTTCTCGGAATGAGGGTTGAACCCTTTCAAGACGTCCATTTTATTTTATGATATTTCCAGTTTGTAATTTGGCGCTTCTTTGGTGATGGTCACGTCGTGCACATGGCTTTCCTTAAGGCCCGCGGGGGTTATCCGTAAAAAACGCGCCTTTTTGTGAAGCTCGGAGATGGTCTTTGCCCCGCAGTAGCCCATGCCCGACCTGAGTCCGCCTATCATCTGGTAGATGCTCGATGAAAGAGGCCCGCGGTAAGGCACCCTGCCCTCTATGCCCTCAGGCACGAACTTCAGCTCGCTCTCGACGTCGTCCTGAAAATACCTGTCCTTGCTGCCCTTCATCATGGCCTCGATAGACCCCATGCCCCTGTAAACCTTGTAAGTCCTGCCCTGAAGAAGCACCGTCTCCCCGGGGCTTTCGTCGGTTCCGGCGAAAAGGCCGCCTATCATGACGCTGTCCGCCCCTGCCGCAAGGGCCTTTACAACGTCGCCGGAGAACTTTATGCCGCCGTCTGAAATGACCGGTATGTCTTTTTTCCTCAGCGCCTTCACGCAATCGGCAACGGCCGTTATCTGCGGAACGCCTATGCCCGTGACAACGCGCGTAGTGCAGATGGAGCCGGGCCCGACGCCGACCTTCACCGCGTGAACACCGGCCTTTACAAGGGCAAGGGCCGCCTCGGCGGTGGCGACGTTGCCTGCTATGAGCTGGCATTTGAAGTTCTTTCTCGTGGACCTCACGGCGTCTATCACGCCCTTGCTGTGGCCGTGCGCCGTGTCGATGATAATGCAATCGGCGCCGGCCTTGATGAGCGCGTCGACGCGCGCCTCCCTGTCAAACGACACCCCGACGGCCGCGCCCACGCGGAGCCTTCCGAGTCCGTCCTTGCACGAGTTCGGAAATTTTTCGCGCTTTTCAATGTCGGTTACCGTGATTAATCCCTTTAAACTGTTCTTCGCGTCGACGACGGGCAGTTTTTCTATCCTGTGCTTGTGGAGTATCTCCTTTGCCTTCTCGATGGGTATCCCGACGCGCGCCGTGACTACCTTCTTCGTCATTATTTCGGAAATGCGCCTGCCGGGGTTCGTCTCAAAACGCAGGTCCCTGTTTGTCAGGATGCCCACCAGAACGCCGTCCTTGACAATGGGAAAACCGGATATCTGCTCGGCCTTCATGATATCGAGGGCGTCGGCGACTTTTTGATCCGGATGCAGGGTCATTGGCTTTAATATCACGACCGATTCGTACTTCTTCACCTTGTCCACCATCGCGGCCTGCTCGTCAACGGTGATGTTTTTGTGGATTATCCCGATGCCTCCCTCCTGCGCTATGGCTATGGCCATCCGCGCCTCGGTCACGGTGTCCATCGCGGCGCTCAGGAGCGGCACGTTAATACGTATCTCGTTCGTAAGCCGCGTCGTCACGTCGGCGTCTCTCGGCAGTATCCTCGATAAAGCCGGCTCAAGAAGCACGTCGTCAAAGGTAAGGGCCGTCCTGATCTTCAAATTCTCCATATGGTCTAAACCTCCGCTTTACGGGCCTTTGCCTCAACTTCCCTCTGAGAGGGTGCAACCCTGCCCGAATTTTTTTTGATGACTATGCCCTCCAGAAGCCCGGCGTCGCTGACTTTGATTTCCTCAAAACCGAACTCATCCATCGCGGCAATGGCGATAAGCGCGCCGGAGATGATCAGGTCTTCCCTGCCCTTTTCAAGGTTCAGCACCGTCTGCCTCTCCCTCAGCGTAAGGCCTACAAGATACCGGTAGAGGCGCTCCACCCTCGGCCTTGAAAGCGTGGCGTTGTTGATGCGAGTCCTGTCGTAGACCTCAAGGCCCTGGTCAAGGGCCGCAAGGGTCGTAACCGTCCCCGCTGTCCCGACAAATACCGCGCCGCTTGCCATGCTGTAATCCGCAGGATTAACGCCTGCGTTTGCCATGCCGGCCTTAAGCTCCCCCATCACAGCGCCTATCTCGCCACGCAGGGCTTTAATCTCCGCATCCTGCGGCGGGTCGCTCTTCAGGTGCGTCTCCGTAAGGTGCACCACTCCCATCTCCATTGACCACACGCCTCTTATGCCGCCGTCATCAGTGGCGATAAACTCCGTCGAGCCGCCGCCGATGTCCATGACAAGCCGCCTGCCCCGCGGGGTGTCACACCCTCTCGGGTCATTCAGGACCGACAGCACGCCGAGAAGGGACAGCCGCGCCTCTTCCTCGCCGGAGATGACCGACACGCTTATGCCGGTCTTCTTTTCGATCTCGCTTAAAAACCACTTTTTGTTCCCGGCCCGCCTGACCACGCTTGTCGCGGCGGCCTCGACCGACTCGACTCCCACCTCGTCGATCACCCTTTTAAACTCCTCAAGCGCGGCGAAGGTCCTCTGGGCGGACATGGGGTCTATTCCGGCGCTCTCGGTGTAGCTGCCCCCGAGGCGCGTTATCGCGCGCCTGTAAACAAGGGGGGACAGACGTCCGGATGAGTCAGCCTCGGCTATTAAAAGCCTTAATGTATTCGTGCCGATGTCAATGGCCGCGTATTTCATTATTTAAAAAACCATCACCCGGCACCACTTTGCGCTGCCAACGCCTGCCCTCGCATGTATGAAGCGGGGGTTTGTATTACGCATGAACTCTTAGCGACGGAAAGTGGTGCTGGGCGTTCCTGTTTGTTTTTTCTTCCTCTCGACCGCGATGGAGAGCTTTGCCGCCCCCGCCAGCTTTGCCGTATCAAGGACTTCCACAACAAGGCCGTGCCTGACGTTTGTATCGGCCTTTATAACGACCGTCTTTTCAGGGCTGTTTGCAAGGGCGGATTTAATAGCGTCATAAAGCGCGGCCCTCTGAGAGGGTTCAACCCTTGAGCTTGCCTTGCCGTTTATGCTTATATTGCCGCCCTCGCCTATCTCGATGACCACACCCTTGCCAGGCTCCGCCCCGGCGCTGACGGCCTTCGGGAGCTTCACCTTGAAGGATTCGATCATGATAAGCGGCGTGGTGACCATGAAGATAACGAGCAGGACGAGCATCACGTCCGTAAGGGGCGTGATGTTGATCTCGCTCATGAGCCTGCCTTCGTCTCTTTTAAGGTTCCAGCCCACCTTTAACCTCTATCTTCTTCCCGGCTAAAAATGCCTCGGTGAATTCAGCGGCCTCGGTCTCAAGGGTCAGCGCATACCGCGACGTAGCGCGCACGAAGTAGTTATACGCCATGACCGCGGGCACGGCCACGAAAAGGCCTGTTGCCGTGGCGACCAATGCCTCGGCTATGCCGTCCGCCACGGCTGCGGGCGAAGCCCCCTGAGAGACGGCAAGGTCGGAAAACGCCCTGATTATGCCGATGACCGTTCCGAAAAGGCCGACAAACGGGGCGGTGGAGCCTATCGTGCCGAGGACTCCTAAAAACCTCTCCAGACCGGCGATCTCCGCCCTTCCGGCCAGCTCCATAGCCCTTTCTACGGCGTCCCTGCCCTTGGCCGTCTTCGCGTATCCGGCAAGATAGACCTTTGCGAGCGGCCCGCTCTCCTTTTCGCAGAGCGCGGCGGCAACGGCCGCGCCGCCCTCCTCCAGCGTGCGCGAGAGCCGTCCGTATGACTCTTTTATGCCGAGCCTGAACCTCCTGAACGCCCACGCCCTCTCAAGCATCACCGCAATGGAGATGAGCGAGAAGATAAGGAGGACTATGACCGTTACGCCGCCCTTTTGCAAAAGCCCTATGATTGTAAGGTCATTAAACATTTTTTATTTTCCGGCGCGCCCGGTGCGCATTGAGGATTTCAACTTATCCCCTCTTTTCTAAACATGTCCCCGCATGTCTTAAGCGGGGAGAGGGGTTAGGGGAGATTATATTTTACCCCAGCCGGTAGCCCTTAACGTATCCAATGTAGTTTTCAGCGGACTGCGCTATGCGCGCCACCTCTTCATCTTTCAAGACCCTTACGACCTTGCCCGGTATGCCGAGGACGAGGCTTCGAGGCGGTATCCGCGCCCCTTCGGTAATGAGCGCGCCCGCGCCGATTATCGAATCCTCTCCAACCTCGGCGTGGTCAAGGAGGAGGGCCCCCATGCCGATAAGACACCTGTCCTTTATCACGCAGCCGTGGATGACGACGTTGTGCCCCACGGTGACGTCGTCCCCCAGTATAGTCGGGCAGATGTCCTTTGTAACATGCACTGTGCAGTTGTCCTGTATGTTCGTCCTTTTCCCTATCCTTATGTAATTCACGTCGCCGCGCACTACGGCGTTGAACCAGATGCTCGAATCCTCGCCTATTTCGACGTCGCCGATTATCTGCGCGCTCTCGACCGCGAAGACCGTCTCATGCAGCTTTGGCATTTTGCCTTTATATGATTTTATCATCCCGCCGGCCCTTCCCTGGTAAATTAAATTACTATATCAAATGTTTCCAAAAATCTCAATCCCGCCTTCTCGCCCGCCTTTCCGCCCGCCTGCCATTTCCAGCATCAATATCTTTTTTGTCAGCCGCGTGACCTTGAACCTGTCCGACTGCTTCAGCCCCGCCAGCCATATGATCTCGGTTCCGGCGTAAACAACCGGCACAAGCGGCCTGAGGCGGGCGGGTATCTTTTCTTCTATCAGTATCTCCTTGAGCTTTTTGTGTCCGTCCATGCCGAAAGGGATCATCCTGTCGCCTGGTTTGATTGTCCGCGCCCGCACCGGCCCCGGCAGCAAGGCATAATCAAAATAAGCCGCGCCCCGGCCGCCCGTAAAGCCCTTTGCCGGAGGTTTTTTCAAGACCGTCGCCGATATAGACAACCCCTTGAAGGGGTTCAGCCCCCTGAGGGGGTTCAATCCCGCATCCTTTATCAGCGTCTTGCCGGGCGTTTTAACGGCAACGTCGAAGGATGCAGGTTTACCGGCCTTTTCTCTGGAGATTATCAGGCTGTTGTAAACACGCCTGAGGATAAGCCCGCCAGGAAGCGCGCAGGAGGCCGAGGGGCTCGCGGCTTTTACGATGGCAACGTATGCGTCGGCATGCGCGCTGCATATCTGCGCGTCCTTTTCCAGAGACCAGACGGCGTCTAAAAAAACCCTTTTTGAAATGGCCGGATGGAGGGCCGAGAGTTTGAGCCTGTCCATGGAGACAAAACCTCTTTTGCGCAGGGTGGCGGCGTCTGAAAAAGCGGCGGCGGCCCGGGCGCGCATGAACTCGCCGTCCTCTCTCAATATTCCGGCGGTGCGCGCAAGCGTCTCGATTATGTTGGGGTTGTAGCGTTTCTTTATAAACGGCAGGAGCCTGAGCCTCACGTCATTCCTTAGATAATCCATGCCGAGGTTGGACGAGTCCGTTACGTATTTAATGCCTTGTTCCGCGGCGAAACGTTCTATCTCCGCCCTTTGGCAGGCTATCAGCGGGCGTATGAAACGGCCCCGCACGGGAGCCATTCCGGCAAGGCCGCGAAGCCCGCTGCCCTTTAAAAACCTCATTAGCACAGTCTCGGCCTGGTCGTCCGCGTTGTGTCCAAGGGCTATCCTGGCCGCCCCGAACCTCTCGGCCGCCGCACTCAGAAACTCAAGGCGCCTGTCCCTTGCCAAGGCCTGCAAAGACTCTCCGCGCTTCTTAAGCTCTCCGCGCTTAAGCGTGACGCCGGCGAATTCAAGCCCGCCGGCGGCGGCGAGCTTTTTCACAAAAAGAAAATCCCTTTTCGACTCAGCCCCGCGCAGGTTGTGGTTTACGTGGGCGACCATAAGGGTAAGGCCAAGCCGGTCTTTAAGAGCCGAGAGCGCGCGGAGCAGCACAACGGAGTCAACGCCGCCGGACACGGCGACGAGGACGGACTCCCCCTTTTTAAGCATACCGAATTTACTAACGGTCTTTTTTACCTTTTCAATCAGCATCGCAGCCCCGAAGGTGAAGGAGATTTGAGAGCGCGATATAATCACGCGCATACTTAAAAACGTTTGAAAGACAGCTATAATTTACCGCATGCCGGACAATAAGGCAAATGCAGTTTGAAGCGTAAATATGATGCCCGCACAGGCTGCTCAAAAAGCCACAGATACAAGGCGTCGAGAAGCAAGGAATGAGGCGTACGTTGTATGTACGCCGCAGTGACGAGCTACGAAGACAACGCGGTAGATGGGGCTTTTTCAGCAGCCTGTTAAAATTATTTGACTCTGAGGGGGATTCTGCCGCATTATATCTGAATAACGCAGAGGAACGGAGAGCGCAAATGACAGACGCTTTGATGACTGAACAAGACCTGAAGGACTACCTCACTGAAATCCTCATCTTCATGAATTCCTCCGCGGACTCTTTCGACAACAGGTGCGTGGGCGAGGCAAGACGCCTTGCGGCGTGCATACGCATACTTGCCGAGGACACCGCCCAGTCGCGCTCGCTCCTCGGACAGCTCGGGCTTACAAACCTTTTTTTCTATGACGACGCGCCGGATTACAACCCTGAGCTGGGCCTTCCGTTCAGCGGCCTTGCCGTTGTGACGCTTGGAGGCAAGACACACAAGTACGCGGCCCGGCTTGACAACAACGTCAGGTCAAAAACCCGGAAGGTCTCTTTTGACCAATGGTGGCATAAGCCCGTCATCGTGGACGAAAAGAGAAAGATGAGCCTTACGCGCCGAGACGTCACGCTGGCCGTGGCAAGCGCGAATATCGGCGAGATAAACCCAAAGCTCACGGGGGCATTTGAAGAACTCCTGCGCAAGGAGTCGCGCGGCTGGATCACCGATTCCACCGTTGTCCCGCTTGACATGATCGAGATCGAATACGCCAGCCTGAGGCAGATAGCCTTCGAGCTTTTGAACTCGCTCGAAGACCAGCTGAAGTAACGCATTTGAACGCCATTACTCCCCTGTGAAGGGGCTGAGCCCCCTCACAGGGGGTCTACCCCTGATAAACCTTTCCATAAACATGGCAACGCATCTTTCCTTACGGCATGAGGCGCATCTTCACGCCGTAAGGGAACAGTTTCATGCCATCTCAATTTATTCCAGTATCACGTTGGTGAGCGTCTTTTTGACGTGATTTATCTTCTGTATCTTCGAGATGACTACGTCGCCGAGGACCTTGAAGTTCGACGCGGCCACGAGGGCGATGAGATCGTACGGGCCTGTGACCACCCTCGCTTCCTTCACGCCGGCCACCTTCAACAGCTTCTCAAGGACATCCCTTGATTTCGCGTGCTCACATTCTATGAGCACATAGGCTTCAACTGACATGGTTCCTCCTTGCTATCCGTAAAACGTAGTGCGAGGCTTCAGCCTCGCTGTTTTTTTTGCGGTTCACTTGCCTGATTACAACAGGCGAGGCTGAAGCCTCGCACTACGTAAAACAGAACGCGGCAGATGACGCGCTTGAGGCACAGGCTGCTCAAAAAGCCCCAGCTACTATGCGACGAGGAGCGAAGAACGAGGCGTAGTGTGTCCTACGCCGCAGTGATGAGCGACGAAGGCAACGACGTAGATGGGGCTTTTTCAGCAGCCTGCTCAGTGGAATATCCCCTGATGACAATCAACACAGGTAGCCTTGCCCTCGGCAAGGAGCGTCGCGTGCGCGGCCTTGCCGAATACTGAAGACGGCTTCGGGTCTTTGTGGCAGTCCCTGCACGGGGAGCTGTCCCAGCCCTTTATCTGCTCCCTCGCCTTTCTTGCGAATTCGTCCTTATATTTGTCAAACTTCTCTTTCGTGCTTAAATCATGCGTGAAGCTGCTTACCACGTCCTTCATGCCGGTGACGACATGCACCTTTACCTTGCCGATGAAATCCGGCGGAAAGTGGCAATCGCGGCACTCAGGGTTTATCCCGCGCGAGCCCCAGTGCGCCGATTTCTTAAGCCCCTCGTAGGGATAGGTCATGGAGTGGCACGACATGCAAAATCCGGTCGAACTGAAAAACCTCTCGCCGCATATGAACGCGTAATTCAATGCCAGAGCGGCCACGGCGGTGATAACGACGAGCCTCCAGTTCTCAAGCAAGATCCTCTTTAGCATCTCCCACCTCTATGGTTGATATAAGCCCGCGTCACTCCACGTCCCGCCAGTTAAGGCCGGACTTTACGTTTACCTTTATGGGGACGCTGAGCGTTATAACCCCTTCCATCTCGCGCCTCACCATGTCAATGATAGCCGTTTTTTCCTCCAGCGCAACCTCAAAGACAAGCTCGTCGTGTATCTGCAATATCATCTTTGAGCGCAGGCGCGCCCCGGCGGGCCCAAGCCTTTTGAAGATATTTATCATCGCCGCCTTTATTATGTCCGCGGCGGACCCCTGAATGGGCGTATTTATGGCAAGGCGCTGTCCGAACCTGACCGTCGCGTCCACCGGACTCTTCAGCTCCGGTATAAAACGCCTCCTTCCGAAAAGCGTCTCTGTGTAGCCCTTTTCAGCCGCGTCTTTTATGGCGCCGTCAATGAACTCCCTGACCTTTTTGTAATGGGCGAAGTATCTGGAGATGTACTCCTCGGCTTCGGCAACGGGAATGCCAAGCTCGGTTGAAAGCCCGTAGGCGCCCATGCCGTAGACGATGCCGAAGTTTATGGCCTTTGCCCTCCGCCTTAACTCCGGCGTCACGTCCTTTTCGTCCTTTACGCCGAAGACGTCGCAAGCCGTGGCCGAATGTATGTCCTCGTCATTCAGAAATGCCTTTATGAGCGCCGGGTCCTGGGCCATGTGCGCGAGTATGCGAAGCTCTATCTGCGAATAATCCGCCGAGAAGAAAAAAAAGCCCTTTTCAGCGATAAACGCCTCCCGTATGCGCCCGGCGTAGTCGCCGCGAACCGGAATATTCTGGAGGTTCGGCCTTGAGCTCGACAGCCTCCCTGTGGCCGTGACCGTCTGGTTGAACGACGTATGCACCCGGTTGGTAGACGGGTTTATCAGCCCTGCGACGGCGTCAACGTAGGTAGACTTCAGCTTCGAAAGCTGTCTGAAGCTGATTATCATCGCCGGCACTTCATGCCCGGCGGCAAGCTTTATCAAAACCTCTTCGTCCGTTGAAAAACCCGTCTTGGTCTTTTTAACGGGCTTTAGCTTCAGCCTTTCAAAAAGCAGCTGCGAAAGCTGTTTGGGCGAGCTTATATTGAACTCGCACCCGGCCGCGCGGTAGATTTCCTTTTCAATGTCAACGAGCTTGGACTCTATTTCTTTTGAGAGGTCTTTGAGGATGCCCGCGTCCACCTTTATGCCGCCGAGCTCCATGTCCGCGAGCACGGCGGTAAGCGGCAGTTCCATCTCAAGATAAAGTTTTTTCAGATTTATCTCGTCAAGTTTCTTATCGAGGATATCCGCCACCCTGATCACATCCTGCGCCTTTTTGCAGGCAAGCGAAGCGGCCTTTTCCGGGTCGCGGAGGTCTTCTTTCCCTGCCTCCGGCTCTCCGAGATATTCATAGGCCAATTGCCCTATCGAATGTTCAGACTTCGATGGATTCACGAGATACGACGCAACGGACGTGTCAATGCCGGGGTTCAATATGCCAATCTTCCTTGAAATGCAGTAGAGATAAAGCGCCTTGAAATTATCAGAATCCTTCCTGACGGCCGCATCCTCAAATATGGTCTTTAAAAAACCGTCAACCGCGTTAGTGTTGACGCCGCCGAAAAGCCCGCCTTGAAGAGGCTGATCCCCTGAAACAGGTATATAAAATGTCTCGCCCGCGGCTGCGGCAATGGCCAGCCCGATGGGCACAGCCGCCGGCCCCTCACCCGTAAGCAGCAATATCAAAGCGCACCTGCCGCTTTTACGCGCCGCGTCAATAACACTGCCAAGCCCGGCCTCGCTGTCAACGACGCTAAACTCCGTCTTCTTCATTTCAACAGGCGCGGTTTCAAAGCCCATCTCTTTCAGGAGTTTGCCGAACTCAAGCTCCTTTAAAAGCGGGACGAGCCTTTCGATATCAGGCTTCCTGTACTGAAGCCCCTCGATAGTCCACTCAAACGGCGCGTCGGCGTGAAGCGTGGCAAGCTCGCGCGAAAGAAATGCCGTCTCCCTGTGCGCCGTTAAATTCGCGCGGAGCTTGCCGCCCTTGACGCGGTCTATGTTTTCGTAAATTGCTTCAAGGCTGCCGAACTCCTTTATGAGCTTTGCCGCGGTCTTCAGGCCGATGCCGGCCACGCCGGGGATGCCGTCCGATTGGTCTCCAGCCAGCGCGAGCAGGTCTCTTATGCGCTCCGGCCCGACGCCGAACTTTTCAAATACCTCCTTGACGCCAAGCTCCTTAGCCGCGATGTAATCAAGTATAACGGTCTTGCCGTCAACCACAAGCTGCAGCATATCTTTATCGCCCGTGATGACGTCGATCTTGATGTCCGAGCCTTCAAGCCGTTTGACAACGGTCGCGATAACGTCGTCGGCCTCAAACGACCGGCACTCAAGCACCGCGACGTTCATGGCGCGGAGCATCTTTTTTATGTACGGAATCTGCGGCGACAAAAGCTCCGGCATGGGCGGCCTCTGTGCCTTGTATTCGGCGAACTTCTCATGCCTGAACGTCGGCCCCTTGACGTCAAACGCCACCGCGATGTAATCAGGCCCAAAGTCCGCGATTACCTTCCGGAGGGTCTGCGTAAAACCGTAAACCGCGTTCGTCGTAAGCCCTGCGGAATTCGCAAGGGTCAGCGGTATCGCGTGAAAAGCGCGGTAAACGACTGAATTGCCGTCTATGATGATAAGTCTTTTTTCCATATCCATTAATTGACAGTTTGACGCAGGTTTTATATACTTCAGGTATGATAAAAACATACCTGCCGTTTACCGCGCTCTTCCTGCTGCTGCTCTGCGTGCCCGTTCATGCCGAGCGAGGCGCCATAGGCGCATCCATAAGAGCCGTAGATGAATTCTATAACGAAACACAAAATTTGACAAAGGATTTAGCGGACAGTCCAGCGGTAAAAGAGATGCGCGCCGCGTCACTTGAACAAAAAGACGCGGCCGTTAAGAATCTTGAAAACCTTAACCGCGTTGACAGGCCGGGTAAAAAGCGCTTTAAACAGGCCTACGGCATAGCCGCCTCCTATATGGACGCGCGAATCGAGGCCGTAAAAGCCCTTCCTCAAGCCTCCCCTGAAGACAAGGCGCGCATCGGCGGCATCGCAAAAACCCTGCTTGCCCTGAAAGCGGAAAAGCTCAACGCAATTAGCGAGACCGAAAAATTTGAACGAACAGATGAAAAGAAAATAAAACCCGTGCCAAGCATAGACCGCTCCCCCTACGAAAACAGCCCTGAAGGGGATAAAGGGATATGGGAGAGGTGAACGGGGATTGAATTTGTTTCAGCGCGGGCGAGGCCGGGGAGCATAGGGACTTTTTGATTAACGGGGTTCCGGCGCGGAGACAGACCGGAACAAAAAGAGTTCGGGAGTTCTCCCCGCCGCTTTAAATCTCAAACGGTTCTTTTGCCGGGCACAGCCCGCCCATGCATAAAAGCCATTTCCGCCCGCGGCTCGGCCCACTGCAGGCCGGTCATCCAGCCCCCTTCCTTCAAAGGAATTGACCACATGACATTTGCGCGGGCGTTAAAGGACAGCCCGGAGGCGCTTACGGCGACGTTTACGGACGAATGCGGCTCTAAAGGACTTTCTTCATCGTATTCTATGCCGACCCCGTCGTTTGAAAAGTCCCTTGTTTTCGCCAGGAGGGTACTTGCTTCCCGCCTCTGGCCGCCTGCGTCCATGCAGTCGTGAAGGACGCATTTAACCTTGCGCCTCTGCCTTTGCGCCTTCCTTCTTTCCGCGTCCTCATGGACCGTCTTTGCCAATGCGCGCTTCATGAGCTTGTCAGCCGCGGCCATAAGCTCGGCAAGCCTGAAGGGCTTGGCGAGACACTTGACCTTGAGCCGGGAAAGCTCCGCCCTCTCCATGAACTTGCCTGTGATGAACAGAAACCTGTCGTTGAGGTAAGGATATTCCTCTCTGACGGCGTCATAGAGCGCTATGCCGCCCATCCCCGGCATACAAACGTCCGAGATAACAAGGCTCCACCTGGAACGCCTCAGCATCTCCAGGGCCTGCTCGCCGCTGGCGGCGCATTCCACATGATACCCCTTCAGGGCAAGCGCCTCGAAATAAAGGAGCCTCAACGCCTCTTCGTCATCCACCAGCAGTATCTTGCCCGCTTTGTTCATCGACAAAGAAATACCCCACAACGTTTTTATTGTCAACAGCAAAAGCTCCGCGGCCACAGCCGCCTTAAGGGCCGTTTGTCCCCGTGTGTCTAAAGCGGGGACTTGAATATTGTCCGGAGGTGAATTTCAGGGTGTCCGCCGCTAAAAAAAACGCAAAGATGATTTATGCGCCGCTGAGCCTTGAAGCGGCGTCCTGATCGACTATCCACGTCACAGAGCCTTTTGCGAATCTTGCGAACTGGGCCGGAGTCTCCTCCGGGGCAAAGCTCCCTTCGAGACACTTAAAGAGCGCCTCCGCCTTGTCCTTGCCGCTGACGAGGAATATTATGTTCTTCGCGTTCATGACCACCGGCGGCGTCAACGTAATACGCACCGCATTGAGGCCTTCGACGTAAACGGCGACGGCTATCCTGTTTTTTTCGTTGACCGCGCCGCTTTTGGGAAAGATTGACGCCGTGTGACCGTCGGCCCCCATGCCGAGGAGCATCAGAGCAAATTCAGGGAATGCGTCCGGCCTGAGCTTGAAAAAACCGGCCACATCTTTTTCATAGTCCAGGGCCGCCATGGCGCCATTTTCCCCTTTTATCCTGTGGATGTTCGACGCCGGCATCTTCAGCTTTTCAAGCAAGGCCTCGCTGCACATGCGGTAGTTGCTCTCCCTGCTCCGCGGGCCTGCCGCCCTTTCATCCCCCCAGAAGAAGTGCACCTTCTCCCAGTTGACCTTCCCGATGTATTTATCCGTGGAAAGGAGCCTGTAAAGCCCCTCCGGGGTCTTGCCGCCGGAAAGGGCGACCGTAAAGACGCCGCCCGCCGCAAGGCATTCTCCGGCTATGTTCACGAAGGCCTCGGCGGCCCTTTCGTTCATCTCATCAATGCCCGCGCACACTACGACGCTCGGCGGCCTTTGCGCGCTCACTCGTTTCTCCAGACCTTGCCGTCCTTTGCGAGAAGGGCGTCCGATTCCCTCGGCCCCCATGACCCTGCGCTGTAATTCGGAAACTTGGACGGCTGCTGATTTTCCCAGCCGTCGAGTATCCTGGTGATGAACTCCCACGACGCCTCTATCCCGGCCTTGTGCGGGAAGAGCGTGGAATCTCCAAGCATGCAGTCGAGAATAAGCCTTTCGTAGGCCTCCGGAAGGTCGGCCTTGAAGGCGTTTTTGTATGAAAAATCCATCGTCACCTTTTCCATGTGCTTGGCGCTGCCGGGCAGCTTCACGTTGAACTGGAAGGCTATGCCCTCGTCGGGCTGTATCTTGAGAATAAGGACGTTGGACTCCGGGCCCGCTAAAATCGTCTTCGTGAAAAGGCTTATGGGCACCTGCTTGAAGTGGACGGCTATCTCCGTGAGATTTTTCTTCAGCCTCTTTCCAGTCCTCAGATAAAAGGGCACTCCGGCCCATCTCCAGTTGTCCACCATGACCTTCAAAGCCACGAAGGTCTCGGCCTGCGAATCATTTGACACGTCCTTCTCGGCCCGGTATTCGGCAACGCTCTCGGCGTTTACGATCCCCGCGCCGTATTGCCCGCGCACGGTAAGCTCCGGCGTGTCCTCGGCCTCTATCGGCCTGAGCGCGCGCAAAAGCTCAAGCTTCTTCCAGCGTATAGTATCAGCGTCCATGTTTATCGGCGGCTCCATAGCGACGAGCGAGAGGAGCTGGAGGATGTGGTTTTGCACCATGTCGCGAAGCGTCCCCGCCTCTTCGAAGTATTTGCCCCTGTCCTCGACGCCGATTACCTCGGCGGCGGTTATCTGCACGTGATCGATGTATCTCCTGTTCCAGATAGGCTCGTATATGCCGTTGGAAAACCGGAAATAGAGGATATTCTGGACGGTCTCCTTTCCGAGATAGTGGTCGATCCTGTAAACCTGCTCCTCGTCGAAATCCTTCAACACGAGTTCGTTCAAAGCGCAGGCGGACTCCCTGTCCGTGCCGAACGGCTTTTCAATGATGATCTTCGGCAGGCCGTTTGCCGTCTTTGCGGAAAGCCCGGAAGCGCGCAGCTTTTCGATTATAACGGGAAAAAAGCTCGGAGGGGTCGCCAGGTAAAACAGCCTTGAACACGGCGCGCCCACGGCCCTGTCAATTTCATCAAGCCGCGCCGCGAGCGCCCCGTAACCGTCCGTATCGTCAAAAGCCGAGGAGATGAACCAGACGTTATTAAGAAGCTCGCCGACAATGCCGTTGTCTACCGCAACGCGGCAATGCTTCCTGACCGCCTCGTCCGCATACGCCCTGTATGCCGCGTCGTCAAGGCGCCTCGTCGCCATGCCGACGATGCTGAATACGTGGGGCAGGAGTTTTAAGGATTTAAGCCTGTATATCGCGGGCAGGAGCTTTTTCTTTGCCAGGTCCCCCGTGGCGCCGAATATTATAAGTATCGTTGGTTCCGGTTTATTGCTGAACATGGCCGCCTTCAAGGCTTAAAATCCTTCATTTTACCGCCTTATGCCCGCCGAGGCTTAAAAACCTTCATTTTAACACCCTGTGCCCGCCGAACTCATGCCTTAATGCCGCGATGACCTTTGCGGAAAAGGCGTCGCCGCCCTGCCTGGACTGAAACCTCTGCAAAAGCGAAAGCGTTATCACCGGACACGGCACGTCCTTGTCCAGACTGTCAAGAACCGTCCAACGCCCCTCGCCTGAGTCTTCCACGTATGCCTTTACACCGTCGAGGGATGGATTTTCCTCGAACACGCGCCGGGCAAGCTCAAGTATCCACGAACGCACGACGCTCCCGCGGTTCCAGAGCTTTGAAACCCTTTCAAGGTCGAGCTTGAAGTCGGACGCGTGCATGAGGGCGAAGCCCTCGGCGTATGCCTCGATCATGCCGTATTCGATGCCGTTGTGTATCATCTTCACATAATGGCCCGCCCCGCTCGGCCCCATGAGGGCAAAGCCGTTTTCAGGGGCCAGAGTTTTAAACACGGGGGAGAGAGAGTCGAAGACCTTTTTTTCGCCGCCCGCCATTATGCAGTAGCCCTCGGTAAGCCCCCAGACGCCGCCCGACGTGCCGACGTCAAGGAAGTTGACGCCCTTTTCACGAAGTGACGCGGCCCTTCGCATGGAATCTTTATACATGGAGTTGCCGCCGTCGACGATCGTGTCGTCCTTTGAAAGAAGCGGGGCGAGCCTTTCTATGGTCTCATCAACTGGCGCGCCCGAAGGGATCATTATCCACACCGCCCTCGGCCGGGCCAACTTTCCGGCAAGCTCTTCGATGGAGGACGCGCCTTGCGCCCCCTTTTCCACGGCCGCGGCTACGGCCGCGGCGCTGCGGTCATATGCGGCAACGGCGTGGCCGCCGAGGCAAAGCCTTGTGACCATGCTGAGTCCCATCCTGCCAAGCCCTATAAAGCCGAGTTCCATGACGCAAGCCTCCTTTATCGCCTGCCCTTTGAAAGGGTTCAACCCTCCCCAGCGCCACTTTCCGGCGCCGACATTTTTATTAGATACATATGCTGATAACGGAAAGTGGCGCTGGGCTGCCCATCCCATGAAGAGGATTTAAAAACAACGTAAAATTCCGCAAAGCTCAATTGATTAATAGCTTAAAGATAGCAGAGAAGGCGAGGAAAGGCAACTGCGCAAGGACGTTTTCCCGCCCTCGGCGCATGGGATTAAAATTGCAGATTAGGCCTGAGGATGATCTGGAAGTTGTCGCGATTTTCCCTATCCTCAAGAACGCCCGTGTATTTTAACGCACCCTCCCAGATAAAGCCCACGGCCATGGAAAAGGCAATCTTTTTTTCATTGTAAGGCCACTTCTTGTCGACCGTGAAGTAGTGCCGCACTGGTTTTAACGTCCTGTTATCCATGTCAAAGATATATTCAAAGCCGGCGTTCTTAAAAAAGGTGTCGGGCGAACCCTCATAGTCCACAAAGCTCCTTCTGAGCGCTATGTAAATGACGTCCTTTATGTCACGGTTCGAATGGAGCTTTTCCCCCACGCGAAAGCTCCAGCTAAGCGTATGGGTGGGGAACTTCCTGTCCCCCTTAATCTTCCACTCCAGCTCTACCGAACTGTCCTTGATGAGCCTGTTGTCCTTTATGTGCTGGTCGCCTATGCTGACGAGATACCCCATGTAGCCGAAGTTGCCGCTCCTGTGCTTTTCGCCGGGGCTCGTGAAACTGACGACGTTGCCCATGAAAAACGAAAGGGCATAGGGCTCTTCAAAGCCTGCGGTCACGGCCTTTATCAGGTTGAGGTTGTCTGAGACCTTCGCGCCCCTGTATACGTCATTCGCGTTGCTTCTGGCGGCAACGCCCGCGACAGGCATGGGGAATACCGCCGCTTCAACGACAAGATATCTGGGGATGTAGGAGCTTAAAAACAGGTCTCTGTATATCTGAAACTCAGGCTTTGTGCCTGCGTCTGGAATCGGCTGGTCGGTGAGATTTACGATAATCGAGGCGTTAGTGTAATACGGGTCAAGCTCGTATTCAAAACTATAACCCTTTTCTTCCTTGCCGGCCGTCACGGCCTTTTCCTGCCCTCGCGTGTTTAAAGCGGGGGTCTGAGGCATTGCCTCATCTTTTGAGACTAAAACAGCCTCCTGGGCGTAGGCGCACGGCTGTCCAACGCACACGAGGACAAAAAGCGAAACCGCACAAAGAATCCTGCAATGGAAAGAATCCCTCATGATGTAACGAATTCTCTCCGCCAGACCTGTGTGATAAATCATACCGCCTAAAGGGCCAGCCATAACTGCCTCTCAAGCCTGCCCTTTGAAAGGGTTCAGCCCTCCCAAGCGCCACTTTCCGGCGCCAACATTTTTATTAGATACATATGCTGATAACGGAAAGTGGCGCCGGGCTGCCCTCGCATGTCCCCCGCTTAAAACCCCCGCTTTAGACCTGCGAGGGCAGGCGTGCGGGGGTTGAACCCCTTCAAGGGGCAGGCTGAAGCGGGGGTTTAAAACCGGCAGGCCAGTCCTTCTTATATCATCACATCAACCTCTTGTAAAGCCTCAAAAGCTTGAATTGCCTGATGTTTTTTAAAGATCAACTATGACATAAAAAAACGCGGCCCCGTCATCCTGTAACCGGATAAGGGGACCGCGTTTAATTATGGCTTAAGCCTGGCGGCTTTTGCCGCCGTTATCGGGATATCCGCTGCTCCATCCTCACGGAACTTATAGAGGTGTCGGCGCTGGAGCCGGTGTCGGCGCCGGCGCCGGCGCCGGAGTTGGAGCTGGAGCCGGAACAGGCGCAGGCGCTGGTTTTTCACCCATTACCGTTATCTCAAGCTGGCATTCCTTGCATGATTCGACCTCTACCTCAAGCTCGTTATCCGCCTTGAGCGTCACGTTGTAGCTCAGCGTGTCGACCTTCTTGCTGAAGTCCTTTTGCCGCGCCACCTTCACGTCGTTCAACTCTATTGTCGCGCTCGATACCCTGAAAGACTTGCCTGATTCGCCGCCGTTCTTCACGACTATGACCCCGCTGCCTGCTACCGGGGCCGTGAAGTGGAAGGTCGTCTTCTTGTCATGCTTGGAATGTTCGCGCTTTACAACGTAGACAGGCCCGTAGATCGTGCCCATCTCGGCAAGCGCCGCGCCCGCCGACGCGAGGGTTAAAGCAACTACCGATGCCAGCAAGAATAATCTTTTCATACGAAATTCCTCCTTACTAAGGTTTTTTATTCTCAAGCTGTGTATATATCGCGGATGACGCCACATGCATATTATAGCTGATTTATAGCATGAGGCCGGATTTCACACAGTGACTAAAGCTACCAAACGAATTTAATTTTCCTGCAAGGGGATTTTCACGCCTGCCCTCGCGTGTCCCCCGATAGAAACATTCGAGGGCAAGCTAAAGCGGGGGGTGGAATAAATCCCGCGAAATTGCCGCCCGGACATTGCCGGGCCGGTCATGAGACGCGAAAAACCTGAACTTTAACAGACCTTGACAAACCTTGACCTGCTGATATTCTTTGAATAGTCAGCATCCCGCGCCATACAGCCCGGCACACCCCCTTGCCCCCACGACCAAATACACCGGACAGACAAACGGTAAATATGGAAAAGAAACGTCACATCTATTCTTCCCCGGCAAGGCTTTTTCTTATCATCGCAGTCTCTGTTTTTCTTATAGAGGCCATGATAATGATCATACTGCCGCACCTGCCGGTTTTGTCCGCAACCACGACGGTTCTGCTCGACACGTTGGCGCTGGTCTTGCTGCTCACGCCTGTTCTCTACTTCTTCTTTTTCCGTCCGCTCATTCAGCATATCAACGAACGCACGGCAAATGAAGAAAGACTCCGGATCATCAACGACAACGCCGCCGACGCGATCGTTTGCGCGAATGACGATGATAAAATCTACGCATGGAACAAAAAGGCCCATGAGATATTCGGCTATACCGCCGAAGAGGCAAAAGGAAAGCCGATTCACAGCCTCATTGTGCCGGAAAGGCACCGTGAAAAGGCGGCTAAGGGCCTTAAGCTTTTTTTTAAGACCGGAACCGGCCCGGTAATCGGCAAGACGCTGGAATTAGCCGCTCTCCGCAAAGGCGGCACAGAATTCCCTGTCGAGCTTTCGGTGGCGGCCATGAACATCCGCGGCCATTGGCACGCGACCGCCATCATCAGGGACATTACCGCGCGCAAGAAGATGGAAGACGAACTCAAGTCTCGGCTTGAGCAATTTGAGCGGCTTAATAAGCTCATGGTAGGCAGGGAACTGCGCATGGAAGAGCTTAAAAAAGAGATACAGTCGCTTGAAAATAGCCTTATGAAGCTCCGGGGGACTGATGGGCGTTGAATCTGAAGATCTCATTAAAAAAATAGAAGCGTTTAAAACAGAGCTTGCAAAAAAGCAAGCCGAGCTTGAGAAGGCATGGGCGCAGGAAAAGGAACTCAAAGATACCTCGCGCGCGATGCTCAACCTCCTTGACGACCTGAACAAATCCTCCGCTAACATGGAGGCGGCGAAAAAGGACTGGGAGACGACCTTTGACGCGATGCTTGACCCGGTATTCATCCACGACAGCCGGTTCAGGGTAGTCCGGGCCAACAGGGCCTATCAGGAGGCGGCGGGGCTTGCATTTCACGACATTATAGGCATGCCCTATTACGAAGTATTTCCGAAAACTCAGAGCGGCCCTTGCAAGGGCTGCTTAAAGGCCATCGAACCCGGAATCGAGGAAAAGGAAGAGATTTACATCCCTCAGACGGGCAAGACATTCAAGATGCTGTTTTATGCCATGAAAGACGCTGCCGGCAAGCAACTATGCGGGCTGCACGTCATGGAGAACATAACGGACGTAAAGAAGGCCGAAGATGCGATGCGGCGGGAATTGGAGATTATAAGGCATCTGCTTATGATATCCAACGCCGCCGCCCGTACCACGGATATAGACAGGCTTATGGAGCAGGTGGTCTCCTGCCTGAACACAATCATGTCGAGCGATATCGCATTGTCCTATCTCTGGGACGGGGAAGGCGGCGCATTCCTGCCAAGCCATGCAACAGGACTGTCCCACGAACAGACGTCGCTGTTTTTGACGGAGCATATCGGCGGCAATGACGCCGTTGTTAAAAAGGCATTCAATGGACACGCGGCGATAATCGGAAAAGAAACCCTGACGGCCGAGGGGCCGGGGACAGACGCGCTCAAAAGGCTTTTTTCGCGGGAAACACGGCTTGAATCGCTGGCCGTGATACCTCTTTACGGCAGGCTCGGCCCCCTCGGCCTTTTAATATGCGCGTATACGGGACTCAATCCGAAAGGCGCCGAGGCGTTGGAACGGATGCCGGAAGAACTGATGAACGGCATCGGCTCTCAGGTGTCAACCGCGCTCGACGAGGCGCGGGTATACAGGGAGTCAACCAACAAATCAATGGAGCTCTCCCACAAGATAGAAACCATAAAGATCATGCACGAAATAGACAAACATGTGCTTTCCACCCTGGAACCGCAGGAGATACTCGACACGGCCGTGCTGATGATCTCAAAGATAATACCGTGCGACAGGGTAACGGTGGTTCTCGTTGACAGGGCCAGGGGCGGCTTTTCACTAATCGCCGGATTCGGCACTAAAAACAGGTTCGCGCCGTTTGAAGATACAAACGCATCCGAGATATTGAAGACCGGACGGCTGCAATACGCGGCGGACCTGCGCGAAATCGGGGATATCAAGCCTCTTGAAAAAAGCCTCCTTGACGAAGGCTTCATATCGCATATCAGGATGCCCCTTACCGTAAAGGGCGAGATATCGGGGATTTTGACCGTGGGGTCAAGGCACGCCTCGGCGTATACGCCTGAAGACCTTTCAACCATGGAAAAGCTCGCGTCCCAGATAAGCGTGGCGCTTGAGAACGCGCGGCTCGTTAAAGACCTCGAAGAGCTTTTCATCGGGATAGTGAGGACGCTGTCAAAGGTCATAGACACGAAAAGCCCCTGGACGCAGGGCCATTCGGAGCGGGTCACCGAATACGCGCTTGAAATAGGCCGAGCCATGGGCATGGGCAAAACGCAGCTCAAGCGGTTAGAGCTTGCCGGCCTGCTTCACGACATCGGCAAGATAGGGACTTACGAAGCCATACTCGACAAGCCCGGCAGGCTGAGCGACGAAGAGCTTGAAATAATGAAGCGGCATCCGTCCGCAGGCGCTGAAATACTCCAGCCCATAAAGCAGCTTGCGGACGTAGTCTCCGTAATAAAATGCCACCATGAATTTTACGACGGAAGCGGATATCCGGACGGGATCAAAGGCGAGAGCATCCCGTTGATGGCGCGTATGCTCACCGTGGCCGACGCGGTCGACGCGATGAGCGCGGACAGGCCTTACAGAAAAGGCAAGCCCGCAAGCGCCATCATGCAGGAGCTTAAAAGATGCTCCGGCACGCAATTCGACCCGGCCGTGGCCAAGACATTCCTCTCCATCATTGAGGCCAAATGGCAAGGGGCTGCGCCCCCTCAGGGGGCCGAACCCCCTCAGGGGGCGTGATGCTGTCCTTCTTTCAACCGTTATTGACCCAAAACTTCCCAAACAAGGCTTGACGCCCCCGCGATACTCAATCCGGCGGAGCGCCCTTGTCTCCGGGCTTCACTTGGCTTGGCGGACAGCTTTTTCCGTTTTCTCCTTGATAAAAGGCGCAAAAATACTGTTACAGTAACCAGTGGGATTGATAGGGATTTGGTTTTGGTATTTTCTTTGGTAATATGTCGCGCATAGGTAGTTCGTTATGGTATTTTTTATGCTGTAGATTTCAGCGCGTCTTGTATAAAGTCTCTACGGATTCCCATCTTGTAAAAAGGAGTTCCCGCAGACCATGACACAAACCTGATTGACGGACAATTTCAAAGATAATCTACAATTGTCAAGTTGACCGTATATTGCAGCTGAAGTATAATGATTTTCGACGGTTAATATATTATAGGAAAAAGACCGATGTTTCTGCCGACGACAAAAGAGGAGATCGAGGGGCTTGGCTGGAAGGGCCTCGATATAATACTGGTAACGGGCGACAGTTATATTGACTCGCCCTACGTCGGAGTGGCCGTAATCGGAAAGATCCTCCTTGACTCCGGGTACAAGGTCGGAGTTATCGGTCAACCGGAAACAAGTTCTGACGTCGACATCAGGCGCCTCGGCGAGCCTCGGCTCTTCTGGGGCGTTACGGGCGGCTGCATCGACTCCATGGTCGCCAACCGCACGGCTACAGGCCGCAGACGTAACCGCGACGACTATACCCCCGGCGGCGTAAACAACCGGCGTCCTGACAGGGCCGCCATCGCCTACACCAATCTCATCAAAAGATATTATAAAAAAGATACCCGCCCTATTGTCCTGGGAGGTATCGAAGCAAGTCTGCGCCGGACAGCCCATTATGATTTCTGGACAGACACTATAAGAAGGTCAATCCTCTTTGACACGAAAGCCGATTATCTTCTTTATGGGATGGCGGAGCGCTCCGCTGTCGAACTCGCCGGATGTATAAAGGACGGGAAAGACCCCCGGAGTGTGCGCGGACTTTGCTATATCTCCAAAGATATTCCTGATGGCTGTCTGGAACTCCCTTCATTCCAGGAATCTGCGCAGGACAAGGACGCTTTCACAAGGTCATTCCACACAGTCTACAATAACAACGATCCGGCGACGGCCGTGGCATTGGCTCAAAGACAGGACACCCGTTATCTCATCCAGAACCCTCCGGCGCCCTATCTCTCTCAGAAGGAACTTGACAGGGTATACGGCCTGGGATATGAACGGGACGCTCACCCCTACCACCGTAAGGATGGCGAGGTAAAGGTCCTTGAGACGATCCGCTTCTCCATTTCCTCGCACCGCGGATGTTACGGTGAATGCAGTTTTTGCGCCATCGCCGTCCATGAAGGCCGCCGCGTGAGGAGCAGAAGCAAGGCCTCTATCCTTGCCGAGGCAAAGGAGATGACGCGGCACCCCCTTTTCAAGGGAAGGATAAATGATGTGGGCGGGCCATCGGCCAATATGTACGGCACAGGTTGTGAGAGGATGGAAAAACAGGGCTGCTGCCCGAAAAAGAGCTGCATCTCCCCGCAAGTCTGTCCCAGGCTCAATTTTGGCCACGCAGAGCAGTTATCGCTCCTTAAGGCGCTGCGCGGCGTCGATGGAGTCCAAAAGGTTGTCGTTGCGTCGGGACTGAGACACGACCTGGTACTGGCGGATAAAAACGAGGGAGAGCGGTACCTTAAGGAGCTTGTCCTCCACCACGTCTCCGGACAGATGAAGATAGCCCCCGAACACTCGGAGGCAAGCGTGCTTCGGCAGATGGGCAAGCCTAACTGCGACCAGAACGCCCTTATAAAGTTCAAGGAGCTCTTTTACAAATTTACGAAGGAGGCAGGGTTGAGCCAGTTTTTAACCTACTACCTGATGGCCGCCCATCCCGGCTGCGGCGAGGACGATATGGCAAGGCTGAGGTCATTTGCTTTGAAAGAGCTGGGCAGACTGCCGGAGCAGGTACAGGTATTTACGCCCACCCCGTCGACATATTCCACCCTGAGCTACTGGACCGGGTGCGACCCCTTTACCGGCAAGCCCTGTTTTGTGGAAAAGAGCGCCAGAGGCAGGGAAGCGCAGAAGTCCATACTAACAGGCCCATGTATCAAGAAAGAGAAGAAAGAAGCGTTTGACCCTAAAAGGTTGCTGAAAAACTCAAAATTTGTTCAGGCTCTCAAATCTTCCCATTGCAATAATAAGGACGCAATGGGAACCCAGCCAGATGCGAGGCGTCGAGGAAGCGACGAATGAGGCGCACTTTGTTGTGCGCCGTTCGTTCCGAGTGACGACGACAACGAAGCAGATGGGCGTTTTTCAGCAGCCTGCTGAAAGACATGTCCTTAAAAGGGCCCAATTCAGGGTAAAGGGGAGATAAAACAAGAGGACGGCATCTTCATATCCGCCTCTTCCTCATCTCCGCCATGGAAGAGTAGTTCGTCATATCGAGGTGCAGCGGGGTTATGGAGATGTAGTTTTCGCTGATGGCGTGGAAGTCGGCCTCTTTGCCGCCCTCCCACCTGACCATGTTGCCGCCTATCCAGTAGTACTTCCTGCCGCGCGGGTCTGTCTTTTCGATGACCGTGTCTGAGAAATAACGCTTGCCCTGTTTGGTTATCCGGTAGCCCTTGATGTTTTTGACAGACGGGACGTTGACGTTAAGGAGCGTGTCTTTGGGCAGGCCGTGCCTTAGTATATGCCTTGCGATGCGCGCGGAAAACTGCGCCGCGACGGTAAAATCAAAACCCTCGCGCGCCACGAGGGAGACGGCTATGGACGGGATGTCAAGGAGCGTTCCTTCCATCGCGGCGGATACGGTGCCGGAATATGAAACGTCCTCGCCGAGGTTTCCGCCTTTGTTTATGCCGGATACGACGATGTCCGGCTTTGCCGGAAGGATTTTATTAACGGCGATGGTCACGCAGTCCGTCGGCGTGCCGTCTATCGCGTAGGTGTTCTTTCCGACCTCCGCAACGCGCAGCGGCCTGTGCATGGTGAGAGAATGGCTTACCGCGCTCTGCTCCCTGTCGGGCGCGACGACGTAGACCTCCCCCGCCCTTCTTAAAGCGGAGGCGAGTTTCCTCAGCCCCTCCGAATGTATGCCGTCGTCGTTGCAGACGAGGATCAGCTTTCTTGCTTTTTTCAAGACCGGCATGATGTTTGCTCCGACATTTTTAAAATTATTCAAAATAAAAGTCCACCGTCACTGTCATTCCGGGCTTTAAGAAACCGTTACCTTCGGCTATTGCCGCCTTTACGCGAAACGACTTTATGTCCTGTCTGCCTCTGGTGACGTCTTTGAGGGTGGCGAACTCCCCGACGTTGCCGGCCTCCGTGACAATTGCCTTGAATACCTTACCCGGCAAACCCGGCGCAAGCACCCGGGCCTCGGCGCCGAGCTTTATCCTCGCGGCGTCAGTCTCCTGGACGTCGGCCCTCACCCAGATATTTTTAAGGTCATACACCGTATAGACAGATGATGCGGCAGGCACGACCTCTCCCTGCTCGAAGGCCTTGTGCACGACAACGCCGTCAATGGGCGAGGCCGCTTCCATGTCGGAGAGCCGCGTCATCAAGACCTTCACATTGGCCTCGGCCTCGGCCTTTTTAGCGGCGGCCCAGCCGATGCGCGCATCTGCGGCCTTTATGTTGACGCTGGACACGCGCACAAGGCTGTCCGCGCTCTTCCTGCGCGCCTCGGCTGAGCTTAAAAGCGCTTTGTTTGAATGTTGCAGCGTCTCGGCGGCGTCAAGGTCGCGCTTTGCCATATAGCCGTCCTTGAAAAGCCCCCTCGCGCGCGCGAGATTTTCCTGCGAATCCCTAGTTATGGCCCTGACCCTTGCAACCTCGGATTTAACCGAATCGGCCTCGTATCCGGCGGACTCATGGGCCGCGCGCGCGCTGCCAAGGAGTATCACCGCCTCTTTGTATGATTCATCCGAGCTTGCCGCCGCGGCCTTTGCCTCGTCTATCCTCGCCATAAGCTCCCTGCTGTCGAGCCTGAAGGCGGTCTGTCCGGCCTTGATGCCGTCGCCCTCCTTGCAGCACATCCACACGAGCGTACCGCCGGTCTTTGGCGATATTTCAACCTCCGTGGCCTCGATAACGCCTGTCGTCCGGATTGAATTTCCGGCCTTTTGCTCCCGCGTAAAAACAAGATACGCGGCTGCGATAATTAAGACAACGACAACGCTTAAAACCGCTATGGATTTAATCCGTGTTTTCTTTACGTCAGCCATCATAGGTGCCCTTAAATGTGCCGCATTTTTTTAAGCATGGCAGAAGGCCGTCAGGCTGCGCGCATAAAAGACTGCCGCCGCCATTTGGCGGCGGCAGTCCGCGCAGGCCGGTGCGCCGGTCCCGTTAAATCCCCGTATACACTCCCCTGACCTTGAAGTTGAAGTCCGCGTTCATGATATACGACCAGTCTATGCCGCTTGCGGTGGAACGCGCGTCATCAAGGCCGCCGTACTGGTTGCCGGGCGTGTAGAACCAGTTCACGACGGCGTCTTTGGAATGGCGCAGGACTATCCAGTATTTTCCGGGTTTAAGCTCAGGCTGGTCTGACGGGTCGCTGAAGAATTTAAAGTCAAACCACTTGTACCCCGGGACGTAGCTCACGGTGTCGAGGTTTAAGGGCATACTCCTTATGCCCTGCATTCCCGGCTTGCCGTTTTCGTCGTTTACAACGTCCATCCACAGGCTTCCTATCCTGCCGCCGAACTTGTGCATGGCAAGGGATATCGTCTCAAGTCTTAATCCCTTATCAACCGTAAACGCCTGCGCATAGGCAGCCGGGCCGGTGACGTATTCAGCCGTCTCCTTGTCAAAAGTCTTTTGTCCCGTGTCGCCCTTTGCCTTCACGTAAAAATCCATGAGTGACGCGAAATCGAGGTTGCCGAACTCCACAACGCCGCCGGGTTTAACCTCCGGGGGCTTTTCAGGGGGCCTCGCCATGATAACCGGAGGGGCCGCAGGCGCGAGCCTCGCGGCGGTGATGGAGCTTGTCATCACGTAATTGGCCGGGCCTGCTATCGTTTCCTTCAGGATCAGCGCGATCTCTTCTTTCTTATATTCGGCTGAAATGTCCTCCCTGAAGTCCGGCAGCACCGGCGCGGTGCGCCAGGAATCGTTGATGTCGTTGGAGTCGAGCCCCGCTGTCTGCTTTATGTGGCGGGGGCCTACGAAGAGATGGCTCTGCTGAGCGTCATACGGGACCCAGCCTATGTCCTGATACCAGACCTCCATCCACGCGTGGCCGCCCTGTCCGATGCTCTGCAAGAGCGCCCCGTCCTTAAGCGGAACCTTCCAGCTTTTGCCCAGGGCTATGCCGCCGACGATGCGCGCCGGTATGCCCCTTGCCCGAAGAAGCGCTATGGCAAGATGCGCGTAGTTCTGACAGTTGCCGTGGCCGGTGGTCAAAGTCCACACGGCGTCATAGTTCGGTATAGGCGTCTTGTATTTGATATTGTCAATGACCCAGTTCAGGACGGCGGTCACAGCCGCGTGCTCGGTGTCCGCGCCGTTGGTCAATTTGGCGGCAAGGTCTTTGATCCCCGGGTCGTCCGACTGAACAAGCGGCGTCGGCTTTAAATACACGGCCGCGTCCGCCGGGATGTCTTTGACCGGCAGGGGGAACGGCGCGCTGCTCTTTAAATCTTTAAGGTTTATTAGAAGCTCTGCGTCAAAAGACTCCTTAACGGCAGCGTTGCCCCTGAGGTTCGTCCATGTGACGATAGTGTAAACGTTGCCGAAGGAGTCCTTTTCCGCGGTTATGGAATCAGGCTTTGGATTATAGTCTATCTTATGGTTTGAAAGCCTCTGCGTAAGCACGGCGTTACTGAACTCCGCCGGGCTCGTGAAGCGGAAGACGAGCTTTTTAATGCCTTCCGGCGCCGCGCCAAAGACCCTCTCCTGCGAGACCTCCACCACGCCGTCTATCTTCCCTTCGAGGATCAGCGTCTTTGCCCCGGAGCTTTCCGGCAGTAACACGGCAAGAAAAACCAACGCAAAAACCAAAATCATCTTCTTCATGAATGCCTCGCTTTGTTAGATGAATTGGGGCTGAGCCCCTTCAACATGTCTGTTTTTCACTTTGTCTTTGCCACGTATACCCCGTCCCAGTCCTGGGGCGGCGCGGATGCCATGTAGTCGGAACATCTCTGGATGTATAACTTTGACGGGCCGTCGTTCGGATGTCCCTGGAGTATTGCCTCCAGCGCCTTCCTTGCATCCTCGAACCTGCGCGCCTTATAGACACCGAGCGCGGCGGAAAAATCGTTTACAAGGGCGGCCGCGCCATTATCGTCCTTTTTACCCGCAAGATTGTAAATGACTATTGGCTTAAGTTTGCCCTTTACGCGAACAAAATCAAGCTCCCTGAAAAGGAAATCGTCCTTGACGTGATTATAGGTGAATTCGCTGACGATGATGTGCGTGCCGTAGAGCTTGTTCATCCCCTCAAGGCGGGAGGCGAGGTTGACTGTGTCGCCTATGGCCGTGTAGTCGAAACGAAGCTCGGCGCCCATGTTCCCAACAACGGCCTCGCCGGTGTTTATGCCGACCCCTATGTCAAGGCTCGGTATGCCCTTTGCCCTCCAGCCTTCGTTCAGCTTATTGAGGCCTTCTATCATCCTGACAGCCGTAGAGCATGCCTTGCGCGGATGGTTTGCGATAGCGACCGGCGCGTTGAAAACGGCCATTATGGCGTCGCCGATGTATTTATCGAGCGTGCCTTCTTCGTCAAGGACGATGCTCGTCATTGGGTTCAGATATTCGTTCAAAAGGGCGACAAGCTCAACAGGCGTGAGCCGCTCCGAAAGCGTCGTAAAGCCGCGTATGTCGGAAAAAAGCACGCTTATCTCCCTCTTCTCTCCGCCGAGCTTCAGGCTGTCCGGGTTCTTGCTTATCTCGGCCACGAGCTGGGGCGAGACGTATGTTGAAAATGCCTTTCTTAAAAACCTGCTCTTTTTTTCAACGACGATGGTTCGGAAGGCCTCGGTCGAAATATAGGTCAGACAGAGCGACAGGACGGGATAGACCACGCCCGGCCTTATGTTGTATGCGGCAAACAGATGGAAGTCCAAAAAGACAAGCCCCGCGATAAGGCCGCCGAATATGAGCAGGCTCAAAAAAGTGGAGCTGACGAAGGCGATGATGGCCGACAACACCACGGCCATGATGACGATCATCGCGAAGTCGAAGATGACGACCCTCGTGTCGTGAATCAGGAACCTGTTGTCTATGACGTTGCCCGCGACGGTCGCCAGTATCTCTACCCCCGGAAAGAGCGCGTCAACCGGCGTGGGCCTTATGTCGTAGATGCCCTTTTCCGTGACGCCTACGAATACGAGCTTGTCCTTGAAGGTGTCCGGCGAGACCTTGCCGTTTATGACGTCAACCGCTGAATAGGTCTTGAACGAGCCGCCGGGGCCGTAAAAATTAAGCTGAAAGGCCCCCTCTTCGTCGAGCGGAATGGTCTTATCATTTATCTCAAGGCTGTCTATGCCGTATGGCGCGGTGTAAAGGATGACGTCTCCTTCATAGAACTTTTTTAAAGCGGACACGGGAAGCGTTGGATAGAGATCTCCCTCGTAAAGATAGACGAGGTTTGAGACGCGGTATGTGCCGTCTTCCTGCGGGATTATGTTGAAAACGCCGAGGCCTGCGGCAGCGGCGCCTATCCGCGGGATGTTCGTCTCGACGCCGCCGAATTCCACCACTGGAAGCGTCTGGCCCCCTGCCTGGGCCTCGTCCGCGCCGACAGTGCGGATAAGGCCTATCTTAGACCGCCTTACCTGCCCAAGCTCCGCCTCGCCGTGCGCCTTGGTGGAGTCGTCGCGGAAAAAAAAGCCCAGCACCACGTTGCCGGCGTCCTTGACGGCCCTTGCAAGGGCCTCGTCAGCCTCTTTGTTCTCAGGTTCAGAATAGACGATATCAACCGCTACGGCCTTCGCAGACTTCAGATTCTTGAAAATGCCGGCGGTCTTCACCCTCGTCCACGGCCACCTGCCGAGTTCGTTGACGCTTTTTTCGTCAACGGCGACTATCACGACGTCCTTTGGCGGAGTTACGGGCTTTCTCAGCATGAACATCGTATCAAGCGCCTTCATGTCGATTCCGACAAGAAAACGGGGCTTGGACCAATATGCGTAGATGATTACCAGCGAGGACGCCAGGCCCAGCAGGATGAAGACCATCCAATCGGCTGGCTTTAAGGATTTAAGCCGCATCAAATCCCCTCTAATGTCCGATAGTGTAGTGCGGCGCCCCCGCTTCAGACCTGCGAGGGCAGGCTTTAGCGCCGCCGAACGAGACGCTGGAGCGTCCAAGGCTGCTTTCCCATGCCGGAGCGTGGGAAAGATAAAAGAAAGGATGACTACATCTCCTTCATGAGGTTTTCGACGGTCTCCTTATGGCGGCCATTGGGATACTCGTTTAGATACCTCTCGAAGAGCTTCTTTGCGTTTTCCTTGTCGCCGAGTTCCCTGTTAATCATGCCTGCCGAGAAGATGGCGTTTTCCAGGTACTGCGGCTCAGGATATTTTTCAATGACAATCATGTATTCGGCAAGTGCGCGCTGAGGCTCATTCATGTTCCTTGAAAGGAGCGTGCCTCTTTCAAGGTAGGCTTCGGCGCGTATCTCCATTTTTTCGGTGAGGTCAACGGAAATCTGAAAGACGTCAAGGGCGTCAGCAAAGCGTTTGCTCTCGGCAAGGTAGCGGCCGTAGTTGATGTTCCAGCGCGCGAGTATCAGGGGGAGCTGTCCGGCCTTTTCCCACTCGACAGGGGCATCCACGTTCGTCACGGTCTCAAGCTGCGCCCTGACGTCGGCAAGCGGCGTGCCCGGCTCGACCTTTTCAGGATGTATGGGCGCGGTGCCCCTGGTGTTCTCAGTCATGGTGTTGGGCTTGATGACTACAGGCCTGCCGTTGTCGCCGCTGACCTGGACATTGCTCTCCTCGCCGAATATGATATTGGCGTCGCCCTGGTTCATGACGATAAAATCAGTGCCCTTGACTCCTGACACGCTCGTGGGGGTCTTCACCTTTATGTCGGTCCTGCCGCTGAACTTGCCCACGGCGGCCCGCAGTTTTCCGGTCGAAACGGAATAGACCGCGCTGCGTGAGCCTTTTTTGAGGAGGAATTCGGTTATCTCAAGCTCGGTGTCATTCCCAAGGGTAATGTTGGAATTGTCTTTGAACCGGAGGGCCGCCCTGCCGTCGCTTCCTGTCTTTATGCGGTCGCCGGCGTCAAGCCGGACACCCTTTGCCGCAACGGCCCATTTGGCGGCGTCCCTGGGCTTGAAATAAACCGTCCCGCTCATGCCGGCAATCGAGCCAATGGATGCCTGCGTGGCGGGCGCAGGCGCAGCCTGCGTGGTTGGCACAGCCCACCCTGCGGCAACGAGGACAGCCGCCATCAGGAAAACAAGCGCTTTCATTATTTTTTCAGCCGCCATATTATTTCACCTTTACCCAGAATGCCGGTTACGGTAAGTTTCAGAAATTTTGATTCCTTACCGGGAATACTCTCATCGCCTTGGGCGGAATACTTCGGAAACCTGACCGTATATACCAGGCTCCACGGGTCTACATAAGGGAAGAACTCGCGGATGAAAGGGTCGCCCTTTTCAACCCTTTTAACGGAAATGGGTATAAGGCGTCTGCCGGTGTCGTCCTCGAGAAAAAGCCTCCATACGGAATCCTTCGAATCAAGGTCATTCCACCTTTCCTCCGGCGTGTAGACGGACAGGAAGAACTCATTTGAGTCGTCGGCAGCCGCCCTTTCACGTTCTATAAGCGACTTTTTGTAGTCATCGTCGATCTGGTAGCTTTTGGCATAGCGTTCAATGTATGCCTTTCTGAAGGAAAAGTCCTTATAGGTGGCGGTGGCGATGAGCCTTGTCTCTATGCCTTCGTATACCTTTGCGCCCGCAGTCCACGCATTAAGGACTTCGTCGTAACCGGGTCTTTGAGGCTCTTTTGCCGCTTTTAACGGCTTGGCGGCAACCGGCGCGGCCTCTTTCTTTACCGCTTTTCCGGAGGCGCAGCCGCCCGCGAGAAAAGCGGCGGCGGCAATAACGCAAACCACGGCAATCTTGAAAACTGTTTTGTCTGAGCTTTTATCCAATGAGGAGAAAACCTCTCGTTACGTTTTATGCGGCAAACGCCGCGTCCGGCACCACCCAGCACCACTTTCCATTGCCAATGCCTGTATTATGCAAAAACTCTCGGTGATGGAAAGTGGTGCCTGGTGGCGCCGGGCCTTTAACGTCACTCGGCGATACGGAAGCCTACGTTTTTCATGCTCTTATCAGACTCAAGGGCGTAGCGGTAAGTGGTGCGAGTCCTTATGGCGTCGTCGAGGAACGAGCCGCCGCGCAAGGTGCGCCACAATGCAGTGACAGGGCCAAGAGGTTGTTTCCTTGGGCTTGTCTTGTAATAATCGAAATCAAAATAGTCTTCAACCCATTCCCATGCATTGCCGCTCATGTCGTAAATACCCAGGCTGTTCGGCTTTTTCTTTTTGACGTGATGCAGCGCGGAGTCGGAATTTTCCTCAACCCATGCGTAGTCCCCTATCGCGTTTTCATCGTCCGTGCCTGCCCACTTTATCTTCTTTCCACCTTCCCTCGCGGCATACTCCCACTCGGCCTCGCTTGGGAGCCTGTAATACCTCTTTTGAAGCTTGTTCAACGCTACGATGAACTTCGACATAAACAGGAATGACATTTCAACGACAGGCTTGTCCGGATCGTAGGGGGTATTGAACTGGTATCCCATTACCGCGAGCCAGAGCGCCTGCGTAACCTCGGAATCGGCAATATAAAAGTCCGACACGCAGACCTCATGAACCGGCAGCTCATCGTCATCGCCCATGCCGGAGAAGTCCCCCATCTCATAACATCCGCCTTTTACGTAGACCATACGCAGCTGTTTGTCTATGTCTTTCAGCTGTTTTTCCTTAAAAGCGGCAATCTCGGCAGGGGTAAGTTTTTTCCTGTCTTTTGCCGCTTCGTCTTTTGCCGGAACTGCTTCGTCTTTTTTCGGAACCACAGCCTCTTTGGCAGCGGGCGCGGCGGTCTGCGCCTCTTTCGCGTCGGCGGCATAAACGCCTGCGGCAACAAAGGATATTATGAGAAGAACAGTAAGAACTGCGCACGTCCTTTTCACGGCAAACCTCCTTGATCGTTCTTACAACCTCACCCCCACCCTGCCCTCCCCCGTGGAGGGGGATGAGAAATGGAAGGGGTCATTTGCCTGTTCCGGACAACTTTTAAACCCGCACCCCCCGCATTCAACGAACCTTAAAAAAAGCGGGCCGCGCAAGCCGGCAAGCCCCGGTGAGCCGGACTTGGCAATTATACCTTGACTACTTGAAAAGCGCAAGCTGCGGCGCGCCCGCGGCTGAGGACGCATCCACAGGGTAATTCCCGGTGAAGCACGCGTCGCAAAAGGTCCTGCCTCCGTCTTCGCCCACTGCGCGGTAGAGCCCTTCGATGCTGAGATACCCAAGCGTGTCGGACGTCACGAACTCGCGGATCTCCTCAAGCGTGTGTTTCGCCGCGATAAGCTCCTCTCTCCTCGGGGTGTCTATGCCGTAAAAGCACGGACAGACGGTCGGGGGGGAGCTTATGCGCAGGTGCAGCTCCTTGGCCCCGGCGCTGCGTATCATTTTTATTATCTTCCTGCTCGTCGTGCCGCGCACGACGGAATCATCCACCACCACGACACGCCTGCCTCGAATGACGTCCTTGACGGCGTTCAGCTTTATCTTGACGCCGAAGTGGCGGATGGAATCTTTCGGCTCGATGAACGTCCTGCCGACGTAATGATTCCTGACAAGGCCCAGCTCGAACGGCAGGCCGGACTCCTCCGCGTAGCCTATGGCGGCGGGCACGCCGGAATCAGGCACGGGTATGACGATGTCGGCTCGAACGCCATGCTCCCTTGCCAGCATGGCGCCGAGCTTTTTCCTGATATTATAGACGTTAGCGCCGAATATCGTGGAATCGGGCCTTGCGAAATAAATGAACTCAAAAACGCAGGGCGTGTAAGGCTGGGACGCAAACGGCTTGTAAGACGCCATGCCGTCCTTGTTGATGACGACTATCTCGCCGGGTTCTATCTCCCTGACGTATTCAGCCTCGATAAGGTCGAACGCGCAGGTCTCTGAAGCCGCCACCCACGCGCCCTTGTGGCGGCCAAGGCACAAGGGCCTGAAGCCGCTTGGGTCGCGCGCCGCGACCATCGTATCTTCCGTCAGGAATAAGAGCGAATACGACCCCTTCAAGCGCCTGAGCGCGTAAGTTATCCTGTCAAGGAGGGACCTGTCCTTGCACGAGGCAATCAGATGAACGATGACCTCCGTGTCCATGCTCGATTGAAAAAGCGCGCCGTACGCCTCGAACTCGGCGCGCAGCAGCTGAGCGTTCACGATGTTGCCGTTGTGCGCCACCGCGATGTTGCCGCGCGAGTATTCTATGACAAAGGGCTGTGCGTTCCTTATGTGGGATTCGCCTGTGGTCGAATACCTTACGTGCCCGATGGCCGCGGAGCCGGGAAGCCTGTGTATGTAATCCTCTGAAAACACGTCGGCGACGATGCCCATGCCCTTGTGCGAATAAAGCCGGCTCCCGTCGGAGGAGACTATCCCCGCGCTCTCCTGCCCTCTGTGCTGAAGGGCGTAAAGGCCGAGATAGGCCATGTTCGCGGCCTCGGGGTTGCCGAATATCCCGAATACGCCGCACTCATCGTTGAAACGGTCGTCTTTAAAATGAGAATCTATCATGATATTTGCCTATAACCCCGCATGTAACATCCTCTCAAGCGAGCCGCTCCATGCGTCCTTCAACCTTTCCACATCCATTTCGATGAACTTCCATTTTCTGAGGTTCCATACCCTTAAACAGGGGGTAGACGTGACCGCTCCAATGGCCTTCGCCGGCGCGCCCGCCTTCACGCATATATCCCGAAGCCGCGCGATATCGCCCATCCTGAGGCTTACGATTATCCTCGACTGGGCCTCGCCGAAAAGGGCCTCGTCTATCCGCAGCCCCTGAATGTCCACGTCAAGCTCGGCCCCCAAAAGGCCGTCCGGGTTAAAACAGGCCTCGGCAACGGCAACGGCAAGTCCGCCTTCGGAGACGTCATGCGCGCTTCTTATTATACCAGCCTTAATGGCGGTTAAACAAGCCTCTTGAACGCTTTTTTCTCTCTTTAAATCGAGGCGCGGAGGAAGCCCCTTTTCAAGGCCGTGGATTGTCTTCAAATATTCGCTCCCTCCCAAACCCTCCCCTCCGGTTCCGATGAGGTAAATCACGTCCTTGGCCTCTTTAAACCACTGTGTCTGGTGGTGTTTGATGTCGTCTATCAGCCCGACCATGCCGATGGCAGGCGTCGGGTGGATGGCCTTGCCTGAGGTCTCGTTGTAAAGGCTTACGTTGCCGCCTATGACCGGGATGCCCAGTTCAAGGCAGGCCTCCCTTATGCCCATGACGGCCTCCTTGAACTGCCACATGACCTCCGGCCTTTCGGGCGAGCCGAAATTAAGGCAGTCCGTGAGGGCAAGCGGGCGCGCGCCGCTTGCGGCGAGGTTTCTCGCGGCCTCTGCCACGGCAATGGCACCGCCGGTAAAAGGATCAAGAAAGCAGTAGGTCGGGTTGCAGTCCACGGTCATAGCAAGCCCCGTGTCCGTGCCCTTTAACCTTATGACCGCCGCGTCGGAGCCCGGACAAACGACCGTGTCCGTCCGCACCATGTGGTCATATTGCGTATAGATGAACTCCTTGCTGGCGATGTTGCCGGAGGAGATCAGCTTTAAAAGAACATCGTTGTAATCCCTTGGCAGGGGGACGTCCTTCATGTTTAAACTGTTGACGCCGTCCTGCCAGTCCGGCCTCTGCATCGGCCTTTCGTAGACCGGCGCGTCGTCGGTGAGGGCGGCCACCGGTATCTCGGCGGCCAGCTTGCCGCCTTCCAATATCCGCACCTTTTTCCCGTCTATGACCCTGCCGATTACTTGGACGTCGAGATCCCACTTCCTGAATATCTTTGCCACGTCTTCCTCGGCGCCCTTCCTTGCGACCAGGAGCATCCTTTCCTGCGATTCAGACAGCATCACTTCGTATCCGCTCATGCCGTCCTCGCGCCTCGGCACGAGGTCAACGTCTATCTCTATGCCTGTCCCTCCCCTTCCGGCCATCTCAACGCTTGATGAAGTCAGCCCGGCCGCGCCCATGTCCTGAATGCCGACTACATAGTCGGTCTTGAAAAGCTCAAGGCACGCCTCAAGGAGGAGCTTTTCGGCGAACGGATCGCCGACCTGCACGGTCGGACGCCTTTCCTCGCCGCCCTCGCCGAATACGTCGGAGGCCATTGTCGCGCCGTGTATGCCGTCGCGTCCGGTCTTTGAGCCGACGTAGATGACGGGGTTGCCGATGCCAGAGGCGTTGCCCTTGAATATCCTGTCCTTCTTGACGATGCCCACCGTCATGGCGTTAACGAGGCAATTGCCGTTGTAGCAGTCGTTGAAATAAACCTCGCCGCCTACCGTCGGCACGCCCATGCAGTTGCCGTAGCCCGCTATCCCCGCGGCCACGCCCTGGACGAGAAAGGCGGTCTTGGGGTTATCAAGCGAACCGAAACGGAGCGAATTCAGGTTGGCAACGGGCCTTGCGCCCATTGTAAAGACGTCCCTCAATATGCCGCCCACGCCGGTTGCCGCGCCCTGATAAGGCTCTATGAACGACGGGTGGTTGTGGCTTTCCATCTTGAAGACGACCGCGAGGCCGCCGCCTATGTCAACGACGCCGGCATTCTCGCCGGGCCCCTGCAGGACGGCCGGGCCTTTGGTGGGAAAGTTCCTGAGGTGCACCCTTGAGGACTTATACGAGCAGTGCTCGCTCCACATGACGGAAAATATGCCAAGCTCTAGGAGGTTCGGCTCCCGGCCGAGCATGTCGACAATCCTTGAGAATTCTCCCTTCGCAAGGCCATGCTCTTTTATTACGGCATCTGTTATCTTCATATTCGCGGGTTGACCTTTCTTCCTAATAGATTCAGGCTGCCGGCATTAACGGCGCGTATTTTTGGGTATGTATCCAAGCTCCCTGAGCGCCTTCCTTGCCTTTCTGATGATATCCTTTTCGTCGTCAAACTTCATCAACTTTATTGCTTCGTTAATGGGAAACCACCGGCAGTCTGTCACCTCTTCGTCGTGGTGCCTGACGTCGCCTCCGGTGTATTCCATAAGGAAGAAATAGACTATCTTAAAAACCCTCTTAAACCCTTGCAGGGTGTCACACCCTTCATCCTCGCGGAGCTGAAAAAAATAACCGACGCGGCCGAGCATCTTCAATATCTTTCCGTCAAGGCCGGTCTCCTCCCTGACCTCCCTGTAGGCAGTCCTGGCGATGCCCTCTCCCTTTTCAACAAGCCCCTTTGGAAGGCCCCACCTTTTGCCCGGGCTGACTGAGATGAGCGCAACCTCGGCGCCGCCGCCGGCTATTCTGAAAATAACGCCGCCGGCGGAGACCATGCGCCCGGCCGTCATTGCCGCTTTTCATGCCCGCTCGCGCATTTAACGCAAAACAGGGCGAACGGCACGGCCTTCAGCCGCTCTTCGTCTATATGTTCCTCACACTCGGAGCACATGCCGTATGTCCCCTCATCGAGCTTAAGGAGCGCCTCGTCCAGTTCTTCAAGCTCTTTACGCCTGATATCCGCCACGGCTATGCCCGTGTCCTCTATGACGTCCATGAGGGACAGGTCCTCGATGTCGTGCGGTATCTCGAACTGTTCGCTGTAATCCCTGCCGAGCTTTCTGAAAAGCTCGTCACGCAGGTCGGTCCACATCTTCCGCTTCATGTCTAAAAGCATCTTCTTGAGTCTTGTAGAACGCTGCAGCTTTTCGGTCATCAAAAACCTCCTTGCCGGTTATCAGTTATCCGTTATATGTATCGGCAAAAACACCGTTCAAACAACGCCTTTTCAGCAGACAGGGTGCTCTCCCCTTGAAAGCTCGCCTGTGAACGCGCCGAGGCCGGACATGAACTCTTCAATTATCAATGCAACGGCTTTGCCGGCGGTCTTTTTGTTAAAACGCCTTCCCTGTATTATCTTTACATATATCCTCTTTGGCCTGTCAATGGGCGAGCCTATCTGGCTTAAAAGCCACACATAAACTTCCCTTATGCCGTCTACGCGCTCATAGAGCTCCGCCGCCATGCGGTGAGAAAGGACTGTGTAAATCTTGCCCACGTGGCTGACCGGGTTTTTTCCTGCGGCCGCCTCCGTGCCCATGGGCCTGTTAAGGGAGATGACGCCGTTCACCCTGTTTCCCCTGCCGACCTCGCCGGAATCAGCGTCCTCGGCGGACGTGCCTGTCAGCGTCAGATAGACCCCGCTTGCGCCGATTCCTTTTTTGTCAAGGGCATTGAAATTAACCGTGACCTTTTTGAAAGGCGTCTCATTAAGGAACACGGCAAGCGCGGATTTTACGGCGGCCTTTCTTTGAAAATATTCCTTCTCATTCCTTACAAGAGACGCGTAAAGAGGGCAGGCGACGGTTATGTCAAGGCCCTTGCCTGTCCGTATGCCCATCACCTTCACGTCCTCCCCGCTTTCAGGGAAGCGGAGCTTGAAGGCCGGGGAGTTCAAAAACCTTTCCGTTTCAAAGACCGTCTTTTCAGTTGTGGTAAGCGGGGCATAACCCACAGACGCCGACGTGTCGTTCGCGCCAAGGAGTCTGCCTTTCCTGTTGAATATCGCCGTAAGCTCCGCGGAGCCGGGCGCAAGGGCGATGCGCGTTCTTAAACTTTTATCTATGTCAACGTGCCGGAGATTTTCCTTGAACCAGCCGCCAACGGCGTCGTTGACTATCTCCTCAACGGGTATTTTTACCCTGCCGGCCTTGAAAACAGCCCTGTCGCCGATGGTGAACTCCATTGGCCTTACCACCCTGCCGCCGCCGAAACCTTTTTTCACGGATCCGGCTGATAAAAGCCCCTTGTCTATGTTGTGGTGCAGGACGCGCCCGAACCTCTTTATGTATTCCCTGCTCAGGGCAACGGAAATCCTGTCCGTCACCGCGTCACAGATATAGTCCGGGTGGCCGACGCCCTTTCTCTCGACTATCTCGACCGCGCAGTCGCTGATTGGAAGGTCATTTACAACTTCTATCGTCAGCCTTTGCGCCATTAGCCGCCTTCTTAGCAGACTGCTGAAAAAGCCCCATCTACCGCGTTGTCTTCGTCGTTCGTCACTGCGGCGCACCCAAAAGTGCGCCTCACTCCTCACTCCTCGACGCCTTGTGTCTGGGGCTTTTTGAGCAGCCTGCCGGTTTCAGCAACCTCTTAGAGTATCTTTCTATTTTACTGTAAATACAGCCGCAATACTTCTGCCTGTAAAGCCCCATCTCCTTTGACGCGTCTATGCCTGCCTGCCAACCGCCGCGGTAGTCCGCGTAGAAAAAAGGAATGCCATACTTCCGGGAAAGTGTAAGCCCAATGGCCTTTATCCCGTCATGGTTCTGGTATCTGCTGTATAAAAGGGAAGAAGAAAAACCGTCAAAACCGTTTGCGAGGGCCGTCTTCGCGGTCTCCTCAAGCCTTGATGAGTAGCAATAGCCGCAGCGGCCGTCTTTCTCGGGAAGGCCTTTTTTTCCGCTAAATTTTGCGGCTTCCTTAACGCCTTTTATAAAGGCCGTCGGCCTATACACCTCGTCGAATATGACGTTTACGCCAAGAAGCGCAGCGAGCCTTTTTGCCGCATCAAGCCTTTTTTTGAATTCGGAAAACGGATGGATGTTCGGATTATGAAAAAACCCCCAGACGTCAGGCCGAGAGGCGCCGTGGCCGTGGCCGAGCATGGCCTTAATCGGAATGATGGAACACGGCCCGCAGCACATATGCACAAGGACGCGGCCCGCCCCCGCTTCAGCCTGCCCTCGCGTGTTTTTAGCGGGGGACACGCGAGGGTTGAACCCTTTCAAAGGGCAGGCAAAGACGACTCCGCCCGTGTTATCCGCGTTGGCCGGTCCTGACAGCGGCGTTATTATGGAAAGGTCTTTATTCACCGTAAAAACGCACCCGTAAAACGACGGCACGCATGTATTAACATTAGCTCAGAAATCCGTGATTGTATAGCCACATCCGGTAAAAGCAACTTAAAATTTTTAACGGGAAGATTCCAGCCTGACAAGCCGTTTATGGTTTATCGTCCCCGTAGTGCGACACTTCAGTGTCGCCTTGTCGTTGAAACAACAGCTCGGTAGAAGCCTCGCACTACAATCTTTCTAATAACCGGCAAGCCGCCTTCAAAACATCTTTTCCTGTTTGTCGTCGGCTTCTCTTTCCTTGAACAGCCTGCCGGTATACTCATAGGCGGCCTTTGTGGCGACGCGCCCCCTTGGGGTTCGGTTTAAAAAACCTTCCTGTATGAGATACGGCTCGTAGAGGTCTTCGATGGCGTCCCTTTCTTCGTGAAGGGCCGAGGCAATGGCCTCTATTCCGACCGGGCCGCCGCTGAATTTGTCTATTATCGTCGTCAGTATGCGCCTGTCCATCTTATCAAAGCCCCTTGCGTCTATCTCAAGCATGGTCAGGGCTTTTGAGGCGACCTCTTTGGTGATAACGCCCTCTGCCTTGACCTCGGCAAAGTCGCGCACCCTCCTTAAAAGGCGGTTTGCCACGCGGGGCGTGCCGCGCGACCTTCCGGCAACCTCGGCCGCGCCGTCGCCGGTTATCTCTATGCCGAGGATGGACGCTGACCTCTTGACAACGATAGTAACCTCTTCAGGCGTATAAAAGTCAAAGCGCAGTATTACGCCGAAACGGTCTCTAAGCGGCGACGTTAGAAGGCCCGCCCTCGTGGTGGCTCCTATGAGGGTGAATTTGGGTATCTCAAGCCTTACAGACCTTGCCGAAGGCCCCTGTCCGATGATGATGTCTATGTGGTAGTCTTCCATCGCCGGGTAGAGCAGTTCCTCCACCACGGTTCCGAGCCTGTGTATCTCGTCTATGAAAAGCACGTCCTTTGCCTCAAGGTTCGTAAGTATGGCGGCAAGGTCGCCTGTCTTGTCAATGGCCGGGCCTGAGGTGACGCGAATCCTGCTTGAAAGTTCCGTCGCGATGATATTGGCCATCGTGGTCTTGCCAAGCCCGGGCGGGCCGTAAAAGAGCACATGGTCAAGCGCCTCTCCCCTTGCCTTTGCGGCCTCGATGAAGACCTTGAGGTTTTCCTTCAGTTTTTCCTGCCCGATAAAGGCGTCAAGCGACGACGGTCTGAGATTATTCTCAAACCCCTCGTCCTCAGGAAGCTTCATCGGAACTATGTCGCGGTCGTCCATGGCAATTATCCGTTTATCTCTTTGACAGGAGCCTCAGCGTTTCCTTAAACAGCCGCTCAAAGGCAGCCTCCGCGCCCAATGACTCTCTTACCTTCCTGAGGGCGTCTTCTGCCTGGCCGCTCTTATAGCCAAGGTTGTCAAGGGCGGAGATAACGTCGTTGCCGACAGCGTCCTTTGAAGGCATTGCGCCCGCGGCCTTCCCATAGGCGGCGGCAAGCTCCCTGACCTTGTCCTTAAGCTCAAGAATGAGCCTTTCAGCGGATTTTGCGCCTATGCCGGGTATGGCGGCAAGGCGCGCCCTGTTGCCGCCGGATATCGCGGCCACAAGGTCGGCAACGGCTATGCCGGAGAGGATGTTCCTCGCAAGCTTCGGCCCAACGCCCGTCACGCTGATAAGGAGTTTAAAGACCTGCTTTTCTTCATGCGTAAGGAAACCGTATAATTGTATCGCGTCTTCTTTTAAATGCGTATGGATGTTGAGGGCAACGATTTCAAACGGCTCAGGAAGCACATAGAAGGTGGACAGGGGGATAAAGACCTCGTAGCCTACGCCGCCGACGTCGACAACGACCGATTCCGGGGACTTGAATATAAGTTTACCGCTGACATGGGCTATCATATGTCGTGCCAACCCCTGGGGTTTTATGCGCCGGTCTTCGTGCTGCCTGTGACATGCGCGGCCTTTTGGCCGGCGATGACCCCTTCCTTATCTCCTCCCCCGCACCACTCGCTCGTACGGCTCTTTGCGTTTAGTGATGCGTCTGTATCGGCGAGTGGTGCGGGGTGAGGAACTCTGACGGGCCTGACATGGTGTATGTGGCAAATGGCCGCCGCAAGCGCATCCGCGGCATCAGCCCCGGCGGGCTTGCCGGTCTTCAGGAGGAGTTTGACCATCTTCTGAATCTGTCCCTTTGCCGCGTTGCCGTAGCCGGTGACGGCGAGCTTTATGGCCCTCGGCGCGTATTCAAATACCGGCAGCCCTCTTGATGCCGCCGACTGGAGGATAACGCCCCTTGCGTGGCCGAGCATTATGGCGCTTTTAGCGTTCTTTGCGAAAAAGATTGATTCAACCGCCACGGCGTCCGGCCCGCACCCTTCGATGATGCCGTCAATGGCCTCGCGTATTGCCACAAGACGGTCCGGCAGAGACATGGCCGGGTCTGTCTTTACGCATCCATCAAGCAGATGGATGAGCAAGCCGCCCTTTCCCCTGTCCACAACGCCGTATCCCGTCACCCGCGTGCCCGGGTCTATTCCAAGAACCCTCAAAAGGGCCTCCTTTTGTTCGTTCCCGTAGTACGACACCCCGCGCACCGCCCTACGCCATCCCGGCCAGTTCCTCTTGCGGCATATCGAAGTTGGCGTGCACGGACTGCACGTCGTCAAGGTCTTCAAGCTCCTCCAGAAGGTGCAAGACCTGCTGCGCCTGCTTGCCCTCGACCCTGACGGTGTTTTTGGGTATCATCGTTATCTCGGAGCTTGCGTATTTAAGGCCTGCCGAGTCAAACGATGTTTTTACCTTATGGAAGTCCGCCGGGTCGGTGTAGACCTCAAAGACGTTGTCTTCGGCATTAGTTCTGACGTCGTCCGCTCCGGCGTTGATGGCGGCGTCCATGAGCCTGTCTTCGTTTATGGATGACACATCAAAGGTGAAAAAGCCCTTCTTCTCGAATATCCACGCCACGGAGCCGCCTGTGCCGAGGCTGCCGCCTGAGCGCGTAAAGGCAAACCTGACCTCGGAGGCTGTCCTGTTTTTATTGTCGGTCATGTAGTTGACTATGATAGCCACTCCGCCCGGGCCGTACCCCTCATAGACGCCCTCTTCGTAGTTTACGCCCTGCAGCTCGCCCGCGCCTTTTTTTATGGCGCGTTCGATATTATCAGCCGGAAGGTTCACGGCCTTGGCGTTGTCTATCGCCGCGCGAAGCCTTGGGTTTCCGCCCGGGTCGCTTCCGCCGACCTTGGCCGCGACCATTATTTCCCTTACAAGCTTTGTAAAGACCTTTCCCTTTTTCGCGTCGGTCTTTGCCTTCTTGTGCTTTATGTTAGCCCATTTGGAATGTCCGGACATCCTCGCCCCCTGCCGCCCCCACCCTGCCCTCCCCCGTAAAGGGGGAGGATAAATGGAAGTGACCATCTCCCGCCGCGCAACTGCCGGAAATATCATTAATATTTCAAACATCAGATACATAACACAAAACAGGCGAATTTGCAATTTGCAAATTCGCCTGCGCAAGGTTTTCAAGACGGCTGTCAGCAAAACTCGCAAGGCGAGGCTGAAGCCTCGCACTACATTCATGGAATTGTGTCATTCCCCTTTTAAAAAAAAGCGGGGACAATTACCGCGTGTGAACATCTTCATAATTCCCTGAAGGGAATGCCGCTTTATTTGTTATTCGTTGTTTTTTTAATTTTATCTAATTTTTTAACTTCTCTTTTTTCAATCCCTTCATTAATCATTTTTCTTACCAAGTAGCCAACACTTCTGTCCTCTGACTCAGCATGATATTTAAGTTTTTTATAAACTTCAGGTTCAACACGTATGCAAACTTGAGCGCTCTTTTTATCGGTCATCGTCAAACTATAATTCATATTTTGATGCTCCTCAATCAAAAAAATGCTTGACATTGCGTTGCAATGCAATTATAATGTCTACATAACACAACGAAAGATAAAAACACAGGCCGTGTCAATGCGGATTAATCCCGAAACCCTTCAGGTTGTCGAATTTACTGCGCAGAAGGTAAAACGCGCCGTATCCGCCATTGCAGGGATTATAAATAGACAAAAGGATTTTAAATGATATGGATTTAATTGCTAAGCGTTTTTAATCGGCTGCTTGATTCCAAGCGACTTCATTTTCATAAGAAGGGTGTTCCTGTGGATATTGAGATGCCTTGCGGCCTTTGACTTGTTCCAGTTGGTCTTATTCAATACCTCGACGATGTAATGCCTCTCAAAGCAGATCAGGGCCTCATGGAAGTCCTTTGCCTCGTCGATGGAACCGCGCTTTATTCCGGGGCAGAACATATTGACAGGCAGGTCTTTGTAGGTAATGCCGGCGCCGTCTCTGGCTATGACTACAAGCCTTTCCATGAGGTTTTCAAGCTCCCTTACGTTGCCAGGCCATTCATATTCACAGAGCGCGTCCATCGCATCCTTTGCAATGCCTTTGATGGCCTTCCTGCATTTCGCGCAGTGCTTTTTAAGAAAGTGCTCGGCAAGAAGGGGGATGTCCTCTTTCCTCTCGCGAAGCGGAGGAAGCTCTATGGGCACGACCTTCAGCCTGTAATAGAGGTCTTCCCTGAACCTGCCCTTTTTGACCTCCTGTTCAAGGTCGACGTTCGTCGCGGCAATAACCCTTATGTCGACCTTTATAGGCACGTTGCCGCCTACCCGTTCAAAGGTCTTCTCCTGCAAGGCGCGAAGGAGCTTTATCTGAAGGTGCATGGGAAGGGTAGCCACCTCGTCGAAAAATATGGTGCCGCCGTCCGCGTATTCGAACTTGCCGATCTTCCTTGCTATGGCCCCGGTGAAGGCCCCCCTTTCATGGCCGAACAGCTCGCTTTCCATTAATTCCGACGGGACCGCTCCGCAGTTGACGGCGACAAAAGGCTTGTCCTTCCTTTCGCCCATCGAATAAATGGCCCTTGCGACAAGTTCTTTGCCGGTTCCGCTTTCGCCGGTTATCAGGACGTTGGAAGAGGTTTTTATGACCGATTCGATGTGCTCCAGCACCTCTTTCATCTTGGGCGAAGCGCTGAGTATCTCGCCGTAATACGTGAACTCCTTGAACATCTCTTCCTTAAGGTAGTCCACCTCGTTTTTAAGGTTCACCCTGTCCACATACCTTTTCAGGGTCATCAGAAGATCATCGCTGTCAAAGGGCTTGGTAACGTAGTCATACGCGCCCTTTTTCAAGGCGGAGACCGCGGTCTTCGCGTTGTCGCTGGCGGAAAGCATGATCACGCCGGCTTCGCCGTCAATGGATTTTATCTTTTCAAGCGTTTTAAGCCCGTCCATGCCGGGCAGGTTTACGTCCATCAGGATGATGTCAAAGTGCCTTGCGCGCACGGCTTCGAGCGACTCGGCGCCGTCCTTTGCGGCGCATATCTCGTAGACGTCCTTTAAAATAAGCTCAAGGCTTTTCCTGACGGAACTATCATCGTCTACTATCAAAACGGCAAGTTTTTTCATTGTGCGCCCGCTGCTCCCGTATTTTCGCTGCATGTCTTTGAGACCTATCGTCATTGATAAACCCCCTGGCGGGCAATACAAAAACAACACGCATTATTTATTGTAAATAAACAGTTTAACTATTGTGCATTATACGCACATAAACAAACCAAGTCAATACTTGTTTAAAAATTTTCCTTCAAATGCTTTAAGTTGGCATTATAGCAGAGATTATTGACGCTGCTACAAGAGTTGCAGCTTTTTCAGATGATGGATGTTCCGTGCGGTTACGTCAACTCTTCGTTTTCTATTCCGTAGCTTTTTATCTTCCTGTAAAGGTGGCTCCTTTCAAGCCCTATGGCCTCCGCCGTCTTTGCGATATTGCCGCCGTGCTCCCTGAGCTTCCTTAGGATAAACTCCCTTTCAAAATCCCTTCTGGCCTCCTTTATGAGCGCGCTTTTAAAGACGTTGCCGATGGGATGAGCCGACTGCGCGCCGCGGATGTAAGGCGGGACGTCGTCCGGCATGATAACGTTAGTGGGCGTCATTATGACAAGACGCTCGATGATGTTTTTAAGCTCCCTGACGTTGCCCGGCCAGCCGTATTTCATCAGTATCCGGACGGCCTCCGGACTTATCGTGAACGCATCCCTTGACGTCTCGCGCGAGAACTCCTTTAAAAAATAGTCGATAAAAAGAGGAATATCCTCAGCCCTCTCGCGCAGGGGCGGCACCGCGAACGGGATGACGTTAAGCCGGTAGTATAGGTCCTCCCTGAACGCGCCTTTTATTATCTCTTCCCTCAGGTTCTTGTTCGTCGCCGCGATGACCCTTACGTCCACGCTTACGCGCTCGGTCCCGCCCACGCGTTCAAATGTCTGCTCCTGAAGTATGCGCAGGACCTTTGCCTGCGTCTTGAGGCTCATGTCGCCAATCTCGTCAAGAAAGATGGTGCCCTTGTCCGCGAGGTCGAACTTGCCCTTCTTCTGCGCCGCGGCGCCTGTGAAGGCCCCCTTTTCATGGCCGAACAGCTCGCTCTCGATAAGCTCCTCCGGAATGGCGGCGCAGTTGACTTCGACAAAGGGCCTGCCGCTCCTCAGGGAAAGAAGGTGGATGTTCCTTGCCACGAACTCCTTGCCTGTCCCGTTCTCTCCGGTGATGAGGGCCGTTGAATTGGACGGCGCGGCGCGCCTTATGGCGCCCACCATGTCTTCAACGGCCTTTGTCTTTCCGATTATTTCATACCTTGCGAGAGCCTTTGCGCGCAGCTCGTTGTTTTCCTCGACAAGACGCTTTTGCTCAAGGGCGTGCTCCACGGTGAGTATTACCTTGTCAAGGGAGAGGGGCTTTTCGATGAAGTCATAAGCGCCGAGCTTGGTGGCCTTCACGGCGGTCTCGATGTTGGCGTGCCCTGAGATCATTATGACCGGCAGGGCGGGGTATTTTTTCTTTATCTCCTTAAGCGCGTCAATGCCGTCCATGCCCGGCAGCCAGATGTCAAGCAGGACTATCTCAGGGATGCGGCTGTCTAACTTTTTAAGCGCCTCCTCCGCCGAGCCTGCGCTCGCGACCGCATAACCCTCGTCCCTGAAGACGCCGCCGAGCGCCTCTCTTATGTCTATCTCATCGTCAACTACCATTATATTTTTCACTGTCAACCCTGTCCTGTCGCTGCGTTTGCCGCCTGCCTCGCGAGAAGCGCGGGGGCTGGAGCCCCTTCAAGGGGCTCGGCCCCTTCAAGCGGATGTTATATCGCTGCCGCCTTTACAGGCAGTTCGATTATGAAGCGCGTGCCCCTCGGCACGTTGTCCTTTACCCTTATGTACCCGTTATGGTCGGCTATGATGTTGCTGACGATGGCCAGCCCCAGTCCCGTGCCGGTCTTCTTTGTGGAGAAGTAGGGCTCGAAAAGCTTTGACTTTATCTCCGCCGGGATGCCGGTGCCGTTGTCCGCCACCTCCAGACGCGCCGCCTGCATGCCCTCGTCAAAATGCGTCTCGACGCGGATGGTCCCGTCATCTTCAACGGCCGAGACCGCGTTGTCGATAAGGTTTATCAAAACCCGTTTTATCTGGTCCCTGTCTATGTCCAGCGCCGGAAGCCTCTGGTCGACGAGCGCCTCGAAGGTGATCCGCCTCGCGCCGGCCTTGTAGAGGGCCACGGTCTCCCTTACTATCTCGTTCAGGTCGTTAGAGCTTGGGTTGGACGCCGGCATGCGCGCGAAACTGGAAAACTCGTTGACGAGCGTCTTTAATTCGTCAACCTGCTTGATGATGGTAGTGGTGCACTCGTCAAAGACGTTTCCGTCGCCCTCGAACCTGTCAAGGTACTTTTTCCGTATCCTCTGCGCCGAAAGTTTTATCGGCGTCAGGGGGTTTTTAATCTCATGGGCTATCCTCCTGGCCACCTCTTTCCATGCAAACATCCTCTGCGTTTTAAGAAGGTGCGTCAGGTCGTCAAGCACGGCGACCATGCCGATATAGTTGCCGCTCTCGTCGCGCAGGGCGTTGAGGTTGACCAGGACCGTCATGTGGTTGCCCCTCACGTCGAGACGCATCTGCTTTTCCATTGACTCCACGCCCAGCTCGTTCATCTCCCGTATCATATCACGGAATATCTCCCTGTCCTCCTCGCGCAGCACGTCCCTGTAGTTCTTTCCGAACGCGGAATTCTCCTCCGTGCCCAGCAGTTCGGCGCCGACCCTGTTTATCGAGGTGATGCGTCCGGTCTTGTCTATTGAAACGACGCCGGCGGGGACGTTGCTGAGGACTATCTCTATGTAGCGCCTTCTTCTTTCAAGCTCGGCGTTAGTGCCGCGCAGATCAAGATTAGCCTCCTCAAGCTGGCCCTTGCCGGCCTTTAAATCCTCGGTCATCCTGTTAAAGGACTTGACCAGAAGGCCGATCTCGTCGTCAGACTCTATGTTTATCTTGTATTCGAGGTTCCCGCTCGCCACGGCGTGAGTGCCCTCGGCGAGCTGATGTATGGGGATGGTGATCTCCCGCGCCATGTAGCGGCCTATCCATATCGAGAAAAAGACTATAAGGAGAGTGATGACCAGAAGTATCGTGAAGTAGCTGGCCTTCACCGGGAAGTTAAGGAGTTTGAGCTGCCTGTAACCCTCGAAGGCGGCGGATATCTCCTTCATCTTGTCAAGAAGGCTTCTGGGCACATAGTAGCTCACGACCACGACGGCATTGACCTGTTTCGGGTCGGCCTGCGACAGGACAGGGTAGATGCCCCTGACAACGTCGCTCTTGTCAAAGGTCTCCATGACGCTCGACGCCTCTCCCTGCATCGCCTTTGCCACGTGCTCCATGCCCACGAGCGGGACCATGTTCTGAGTTACGGCATTGGATATCGCGTAACCGGCCATGCCGCCGTCCGGGGTGTAGACCTCTATCGCGGAAAAGTCATTCTCCTTCATCTTTGTTTCAATGATGCGGCTGAGCGCCTGGGCGTCCGCCGGCTCAAACGAGGCGTCAACGCTTCCGGCGAGCGTCCTTGAGCCGGAGACAACCCTGTCCGTCAGGTCCCTGTAATAGTTCTGTCCAAGCTCAAGGGACTCCTGAAGGGAATCTTCGACTTTTATGGCGAACCAGCCGTCTATGCTTTTATTTATAAAGCCTATGACAACGAAGAAAAGGACGAACGTGGGGACTATCGTGAGGGCGACAAAGGCCGTAATGAGCTTGGTCATGAGCCTGGAGCCCATTACCTTCCTCTTTCTTTCAAAGAAAAGCTTGACCGTGTTCCTGATGACAAGGAATATGAGCAGCACTATCAGGATGATGTTGATATTGATGAGGCCGAGGAACAGGATGTTCGTCGGCAGCGGCACGTTTTCGCTTACGAGCGAAATGTGAGATTCTACGTATGTTAAAAAAAGGACAGCCGCGATGACAAGGAGTATTATGTAAAACTCCCTGCGCCTTCTTTTGTGTTCCGCCTCTGTTCTCTGGTTATTTTCCATACGCCGCGGCTATTTTATGCGAAAATTGTACGCATACCAGTCCGTCTCAAAATCCCAGTACCTTACGAAAAAAAACATATAGTTGAGCAAAAACGGAAGTTTTACCGTGCGCAGTTCAGCCTTTATCTTCAACTCGTAATCCTGTCCCGCGGCGGCCGGCGCCGCGTAATCAAGCGTGACGGCGCTGCCGGTGGACATGATCTTCTTCATCTCGCCGAACTCCTTCGTCCTTACGACATCCGCCTCGTCGCGCGTTATTTCGTATTCCTCCTTCAGGGTGTCATACTTGACCGTATGCCTGAACTGCCATTTGCCGACGCCCTCGTTAAACCAGTGGCTTTTGACGCGGGCCAACTCCATGAAAAAGGTGAAGGACGTGGGCACGCCGCTCCTGATGGCCTCTTCGATCTCCTTTGTAAACGCGTTCATTACCGTAAAGGAAACCCTGATGTCCGCGCCGCTTTCAACCCTGACCCCGTCAATGGCCGGCTCGAAACAATGACCCTGCCCTGCAATGGCAAGCAGTGAAAAAAAGGTTAAACCTGCGATGAACTTCTTCATTATTATAAATGAATTAACCCTAAAAGGTTTCTCTAAAATTTTTTGTGATTTCAGCCTTGACGATATAATATAACCAATTCAAGGTTAAATTGCAATAGACCGCCTTTATAACCTCGCTGTTTTTCAGCTTAAAGACAGGCGGGGCCAAAGCCCCGCGCCGCTTTTATTTCCCGTTGTTCAGGATGGCTTCCATGAATCTTGAACTTTCCGGCGCGTCCGCGTTCTTATCAAGCAGGCGCAGATACTCCGGCGTGTCAATGTCATTCCAGGGCTTCAGGAGCTTAAAGCTCATCGCGCTTGAGCGCAAATTTTCAATCGTCATCTCAAGCGCCTTTTCAATGCTCCACGGTATCATCCGGAAGGGGATGGCGCTCGGCGCGTCCATGGCGATAAGGTAATACCCGCCGTCCATTGCAGGACCGAGGACAACGTCTGTCAGGCCGTCAAGAAGCGCAAAGGCTTCTTCTACATATGAACGCGGCAGGTCAGGGCTGTCGCTTCCGATTATTGAAACTTTTTCATACCCTTTTTTAAACAACGCGTCGAAAACGTTAAACATTCTGCGGCCAATATTATCGCCGCGCTGAAAAAATAGCGTTACTCCTTCAGGCACTATCCCTATCAACGGCTCGCAGCCGTTTTCAAGGCCCTCAGGGGCGCAGGCGGCGTAAAGGTCTACGCCGCCCAGCCGGCTTGCCATATTGAATGTATCACGGATAAAGCATGCGTAAAGTCCGGCGGCTTGAATGGGGGTAAGCGGCGGCGTCAGCCTTGTTTTCACCAGGCCCGGCAAGGGCGTTTGCGTGTTGCACGATAAGTCCCTCTATATGCTTCTATTATCCAAAAAAGCAACGCAATGCGGCAGCCGCGCTCCGCGGATTTTTCGCGGAAATTAAAAAATCAACCGGCCTTCTTCGAGTCCTTTAACATCTTTATCCGTTCTCTTTCCTTTTTCGCGGAGCATTCGGCGCATGCGTATCGCTTTTCGTGCGCCGCGGTGAGCCTGTCGTAATCCCTGTCAAGGGCAACACGCAGAACCACCTCTGATTCCTTGCGGCAAAAATCACACCTTAACATAGACGTCTCCCTCTTTTTTGTAGAATGATTTTATCTTCAGGCTGGAGCTTTTGAGCGCTGCAAGCGCGGCGTTGAGATTTACTTCGGCTAAGCATATGACAAGGCCGCAATTGAAGCCGGCCTCCCTTGGCGCGGGAAGAAGTTTTAAGGGTATCGAGGCTTTTTTAAGTATATCTTCCGCCTTCAGGGCCTTGTGCGCGGAGCCGAAGCCAAGGATATATTCCATAAATTGGCGATTATTTCTTCATATAAAACGGAAACCTTTCGCAAAGGGCCTTTACTTCGCCCTTTATCACGGCGAGCTTCGCCTCATCCGCCCTGCCCTGAATGGCGCGTTCAATGAGGCCCGCTACTACCTTCATCTCCGGCTCCCTCATGCCCTTGGTGGTGGCCGCCGGGACGCCTATCCTTACGCCGCTTGTCACAAACGGACTTCTAACGTCATAAGGTATGGTGTTTTTATTGACGGTAATGCCGGCCTTCACGAGGGCCTCCTCGGCCTCCTTGCCGGTTATGTCCTTCTTTGTCAGGTCAACAAGCATCAGATGGTTGTCCGTTCCGCCGGAGACGAGGTCGTAGCCCTTTGACATTAGCTCATCTGACAAGACCTTCGCGTTTCTTATGACCTGCCTCTGGTATTCTATAAAAGACGGCTCAAGCGCTTCTTTAAAGGCGACCGCCTTTGCCGCGATGACGTGCATGAGCGGCCCGCCCTGTATGCCGGGGAAGATTTCCTTGTCAACGGCCTTTGCGTATTCTTCCTTGCACATTATCATGCCGCTTCTGGGGCCGCGAAGCGTCTTATGCGTGGTGGTGGTGACAAACTCGGCCACGGAGACGGGGCTTGGATGAAGGCCGGCCACGACAAGACCGGCGATATGCGCTATGTCCACCATCATGAGCGCGCCGCATTCGTCGGCGATCTGCCTGAAGGCGAGAAAGTCTATTATCCTCGGATACGCGCTCGCGCCTATGACGATGAGCTTTGGCCTGTGCGCCTTGGCAAGGTCGCGCACCTCGTCCATGTCAATACGCTGATTATCCTTCCTAACGCCGTAGAATACTATCTTGTAAAGCTGGCCTGAGAAGTTCACAGGGCTTCCGTGCGTGAGATGCCCGCCGTGCGAGAGGTTCATGCCCATGACCGTGTCGCCCGGCTTGACGGCCGTCATGTAAACCGCCATGTTCGCCTGAGAGCCGGAATGCGGCTGGACGTTGACATGGTCACATCCAAAGAGCTTTTTCGCCCTTTCTATGGCGAGCCTTTCGACTATATCCACATACTCACAGCCGCCGTAATAACGCTTGCCGGGATAGCCTTCCGCGTACTTGTTCGTCATCACGCTCCCGGATGCCTCAAGAACCGCCGGGCTTACGAAGTTCTCCGATGCGATAAGCTCAAGCTTATGCTCCTGCCGCTCCGTCTCAAGCCGGATAGCCTCATACACGTCTGGATCAAAATTCTTTAAATTTGACATCGGCTGTTAATGCCTCCGTAAGATACTTTTTTGATTACATGCGGCTTAATTCAGCGAGACTAAAGTCTCGCGCTACGTTGTCACTCTTACGGGTTCAGGTTTGCAACCTGAACCATTTTTATTCGTAGTTACAATCGAACGCGCCTTTTTTCTTAGTACGAACTCTTGGGTTCAAGTTACAAACTTGAACCCGCAAAAGCTAAAAACAGATAGCAGGCTGCTCAAATCTTCCCATTGCAATAATAAAGACGCAATGGGAACCCAGCCAGATGCGAGGCGTCGAGGAGCGACGAATGAGGCGCACTTTGTTGTGCGCCGTTCGTTCCGAGTGACGATGACAACGAAGCAGATGGGCGTTTTTCAGCGGCCTGCTAATCCTTCTTCACCGTCCTGTTCTCGACCTCGGTTATCTTGTCAAGGCGCCTCTGGTGCCTGCCGCCTTCAAACTTCGTGGTAAGCCATGTCTTTAATATTTCCCTGGCAAGCCCCTTACCGACTATCCTGCCGCCTATGACGAGGACGTTCGCGTCGTTGTGCTCCCTGGACATCCTCGCGCTGTATACGTCGCTGACGAGGGCGGCGCGCACCCCTTTGAACTTATTGGCAAGGATGCTCATCCCTATGCCGGTGCCGCAGATGAGAACGCCTTTGTCTATCTCGCCGCTTGAGACCCTGTCGGCCAGAGGAGAGCCGTAATCCGGGTAATCCACCGATACGTTGCTGTTGACGCCCATATCAACGACCTGGGCGCCCAATTCCTTCAGGTAATCGATAAGGTCGTCTTTAAGCTCCCTGCCTGCATGGTCGCTCGCTATGGCGATCTTCTTGTCCATTTTAAATAGCCCGTCTCCAGATAAAAGTTTTAACCCCTGTTCCTCTTCGTTATATCGAACAAGTTCATGGCAAGCAGCCCCTTAAAATTATCCTTCAAACCGCTTGAATACAAGCACGGCGTTCGTCCCGCCGAAGCCGAATGAGTTTGACACGGCGGCATTTACTTTTGCGTCCCTTGCAATATTCGGCACGTAGTCAAGGTCGCACTCGGCGTCAGGGGTTTCGTAGTTTATCGTGGGCGGGAGCTTTCCTTCTTTTAACGCAAGGGCGGTAAATACGGCTTCAACTCCGCCGGCCGCGCCAAGGAGATGGCCCGTCATGCTCTTTGTCGAGCTTACGGCGAGCTTCCTGGCGTGCCCCCCGAAGACCTTCTTTATGGCCATGGTCTCGTAAAGGTCGTTGTAATACGTCGAAGTCCCGTGCGCGTTGATGTAGCCGACGTCTTCCGGATTTAACCTCGCGTCCTTCAGCGCAAGGGATATGCAGCGCGCCGCGCCGACGCCGTCCGGCGAAGGCGTGGTCATGTGAAACGCGTCGGAGTTCATGGCGTAGCCGCTAACCTCGGCGTATATCTTCGCCCCGCGTTTTTTCGCGGATTCAAGCTCCTCAAGCGTCACAATGCCCGAACCTTCGCCCACAACGAAGCCGTCGCGTCCCTTGTCAAAAGGCCGGCTGGCCTGCTGAGGCGAATCGTTACGCGTTGACAATGCCTTCATGGAATTAAAACCCGCGATGCAAAGCGGGCTAATGGCGGATTCCGTGCCTCCGGCTATCATGCAGTCGGCCAGGCCGTTCTGGATGAGCCTGAAGGCGTCGCCTATGGAATGCGTCCCGGTGGCGCAGGCCGTGACCGCGCAGCTATTGGGCCCCCTGGCGCCCGTCTTTATCGAAACGTGCCCTGATGCAAGGTTTATGAGGACCATCGGGATAAAGAACGGCGTGACCCTGTCCGGCCCCTTTTCCTTCAGAACCGTATGCCAGTGCTCGATGGCGGGCAGGCCGCCTATGCCGGAGCCGATGTAGACGCCTACACTCTCGGCGTTTTCATCCGTGACCTTGAAGCCGGAATCCTCAAAGGCCATCATGGCGGCGGCTATGGCGTACTGGATGAAGAGGTCCATCTTCTTGACCTCTTTTTTCTCGATAGCCGCGGTCGGCTCAAAGTCAGGCACCTCTCCGGCTATGCGCACGGGATAGCCGCTTATGTCAAAACGCGTTATCTCCCTGATGCCGGAGCGCCCCTGGAGCGCGCCTTTCCACGATTTTTCAACCCCTGTGCCAAGCGGGCTTACGATGCCTATGCCTGTAATTACGACTCTTCTCATCTGGTTCGTCTCTTGGATGACCCCTTCCTTCTCTCCTCCCCCCTGAGGGGGTTCACCCCCTTCACGGGGGAGGGCAGAGCCTGCCCCCGCATGTCTTCAGCGGGGGGCGGGGGTGGTATTTTAAGGCAAAATTGCCGGAATATTGGACGCGCGCCGCTTAAAACAGGCACGCATCCGTATGCTCGGGAAATACGCTTTACAGCTTTTTTGTCTGTATTAGGAGTTAAGCCCCCTCAGGGGGAGGGATCCCTGATGTGATCTTTGTTCTTTGGCGCGGCGTCAATAATCAATAAACATGGAAAACCCGGCGCAAAAAAACGGGCAAAAAACCTTCTCAGGCCGTGAAAACCCGGCCTTATTTGCCGGACTTCTTCTGGATGTAGTCAACCGCGTCCTGCACCGTCTTTATCTTCTCCGCGTCCTCATCAGGTATTTCGATGGAAAACTCTTCTTCAAAGGCCATTACCATCTCGACGGTGTCAAGTGAATCGGCCCCAAGATCGTCAACGAACGAAGCCTGCGCGGTCACCTCGTCCTCGGTCACGTCAAGCTGGTCTATGATTATCTTCTTAACCTTGTTCTCAATCGACGACATTACGCTACCTCCTGATTATTGGATGATTTTTTTAGCAAGAAAGCTCTTATTTATATAACATCTCCAAAAGATAAAGTCAATTTTCCCATGTCTTTACAGCGAAAAAAAGGGCTTTTCAAGAAGCGCAGTCCGTCCGGCATTACCTGCCAAGTCTCATTATCGCTTCGGGATTATTGCCGCGAACCGTAGTTGACCCTATCCTTGTCAAAGGAACTCCCCCGCCCCCAAGGCTTTTATAGACCGCGCGCGCATTAGAGTCTTTTTCTATATCGTATTTTGTATACGCAATCCCGTTTGCGTCAAGAGACGCCAAAAGTTTTTTACAGTAAGGGCACCATGAGGTTACAAATATCTCGATTTTCTTATTCGTTGCTGTTTCATTATACAGCCCGTCATTATACTTAACAGGCTTTGATGCCGGCGGAATAACGCTTATTTCCGGCAGGGGTTTGGCGTCTTTCAGCTGTCCCTAGTACTTTTCAGGGACAAGATACGGGTCGTTTACATAATGAAGCACCCCCTGATCATCAGTATACCGGTAGATTTCAGCCCTTGATTGACCGGAAAGAAGCAAAATGGCAAAAACCACCGCAACGGATACGAGCAATCTCCTAAGCATGACGGCGCCCGCTTTTTTAAAGGTTTACCTCATATACTCTGTTTATAAGGAATTGTCTTTATTGCCGTCAATTATTATCCATGCCGTTTACGCAGTCAATAAAAAAACTGACGATTATTGAGACGCCCTGCATTTGAAACTATCCCAACAGAGGCCGCCTGCTACATGTACATGCCGCCGTTTATGTTAAGAACCTGCCCGGTGATGTAGCTCGCTATGTTCGACGAGAGAAACACGATGCCCATTGCCACGTCGTTGGGCCCGCCGAGCCTTCCAAGAGGTATCTGCTTTAAAAGCTCCTCTTTCGCCTTTTCCGGCAGGGCGTCTGTCATGGCGGTCTCGATGAAGCCCGGGGCTACGGCGTTTGACGTGATATTCCTTGACGCCACTTCCCTTGCGATGGACTTGGTGAATCCGATAAGCCCTGCCTTGCTCGCGGCGTAGTTCGCCTGCCCGGCGTTGCCCATCTCGCCGACCACCGAGGCGACGTTTATTATCCTGCCCCAGCGCTGCTTGGTCATATACTTCAAGACCGACTTCGTGCAGGTGAACGCGCCCTTGAGGTTGACGTTCATAACCAGATCCCAGTCCGCCTCGCTCATCCTCAGCATAAGTCCGTCCTTTGTTATCCCCGCGTTGTTGACGAGGATGTGTATTGCCTGAAGCTCGTTAAAGACGCTCTCGGCCATCTCCTCGACCTGCTTCAGGTTCGTCACGTCAACGCGAAGCGCCATGGCCTTTCTGCCCATATTCGTAATCTCTTTGGCCGCTACGACCGCGTTTTCATAATTCACGTCCACCACGGCCACGTCCGCGCCGTATGAGGCTAACTTCAGCGCCGTTGCCTTGCCTATCCCCTGCCCGCCGCCCGTGACGATCGCCACTCTGCCTGAAAGCTGCATAATAAATCCTCCGTTAAAAAATTATCCGCCGTTAGCGCAGCAGACTCAAAACATTATCCATGTCGGCCGCCTCGTTAAGATTGGCCGTGTTCATTTCCTTTTCTATGCGCTTGACAAGTCCCGTCAAGACCTTGCCGGGGCCTATCTCGACCACAAGCCCCACAGACTCGGCCTTCATCCTTCTCGTGATGTCGACCCACCTTACGGGAGACGTAAGCTGCCTCGTCAGGAGGTCTGCCGTGCGCGACGAATCCCTTTCAGGGGCGGCCTCGACATTCGTAATGACCGGCGCGCTGAAAGCCGCGAACCTGACCTTGTCAAGCTCCCGCCTCAGGCGCGCCGCGGCCTCCGCCATAAGAGGCGAATGCGACGGCACGCTCACGGGCAGGATTATCACCCTCTTTGCGCCCTTTTCCCTGGCCAGAACGGCGGCCCTGTCAACGGCCACGACGTGGCCTGAGATGACTATCTGCTCCGGGCTATTGATGTTGGCGGCTACCGCGGCGCGCCTTTCATCCGAGGCCCTTGCGCAGACTTCGAGCACCGCGTCAATGCCAAGGCCCAAAACAGCGCACATCCTACCCGCGCCCTCATGAACTCCCTCCTGCATGAATTTTCCGCGCAGATGCACGAGCCTGACGGCATCTTTGAAATCAAGCGACCCGGCGGCGACAAGCGCCGTGTACTCGCCGAGGCTGTGGCCCGCGAAAAAAGCCGGGACAAAGTCCGTCCGTTCTCCAAGCGAGCGAAGGGCCGCGATGCTGGCGGCGAGTATCGCGGGCTGGGTTATCTCAGTCCTGTCAAGCTCTTCCTTCGGGCCGTCGAAAGAGAGTTTTTTAACGTCGAATCCAAGCGCGTCATTGGCCTCTTCGAACGTCCGCCTTGCCGAGGCAAAGGCGTCAAAGAAACTTTTTGACATGCCGGCGTACTGCGAACCCTGTCCCGGAAAGATATACGCGACTTTGTTCATTGTCACCACCTGACGACCGCGGACGCCCATGTCAGCCCGCCGCCGAAGGCCACGAAGACTATCACGTCGCCGTCTTTGACCCTTCCCTCCCTGACCGCTTCGTCAAGGGCAAGCGGTATGGACCCGGCCGAGGTATTGCCGTATCTGTCAAGGTTCATGACTACCTGTTCGTCCGCAAGGCCCATCCGTTCTTTTATGGCCTTTATTATCCTCATGTTGGCCTGATGGGGCACAAGGAGCGAGACGTCGCCTTTTGTCAGGCCGCTCGATTCAATGGCCTCCGTAACGGCGCGTTCCATGGTGCGCACGGCTATTTTAAATGTCTCGTTGCCGTTCATTTTTATATACGGCTCTTCTGCCCTTACGCCATCCTCAAAACGCGAAGGCCGCACGGCCCCGGGGGCGTAGAGCATCTCCCACCCGCGCCCGTCGGAATGAACCCGGCTCGCGAGCAGGCCGCGCGAGCCGCTTGAAGCCGACAGCACGGCCGCGCCCGCGCCGTCGCCGAACAGCACGCAGGTTGACCTGTCCTGCCAGTCGACTATCCTTGAGAACTTATCCACCCCTATGACAAGGGCCTTTTTAGCGGCCCCTGTCCTGATATATTTATCAGCGGTATCGAGCGCGAAGAGAAAGCCTGAACAGGCGGCGGATACGTCGAAGGCGGCGGAGCCTCCCCTTACGCCAAGCTCGGACTGGACGAAGCAGGCGGTTGACGGAAATATCATCTCAGGCGTCACCGTGCCGACGATGACAAGGTCTATATCCTTCGCGGAAAGCTCCGCGGCCTTGAGCGCGGCCTTTGCCGCCTTCACGGCCATGCCGGTGGACGAATCGCTTACCGCGACGCGCCTTTCCTTTATGCCGGTCCTTGACAAAATCCAGGCGTCCGACGTCTCGACGATAGCGGCGAGGTCGTCGTTTGTAAGCGTCTTCCTTGGCGCGTAGGAGCCGGTGCCTATTATCTTTGATCTTAAAGTATGCGGCATATTGCCCGGATGCCTCTTTGAAGTCGCATTGAACGCTGCCGGAAATTAAAAAAGGGATTGAGCCGCTTCAAGGGGTTGAACCACTTCAAAGGAAGCGGTCACCGGCCCGATGCCGACGCGCCCTTTTCAATTGACCTCGCGGCCATAAGGCTTATGAGGTCGTAATTCTTCTCGAACTCTTCCCTGAGATGGTCGTTCACTTTGTTTTTGGAGAATTCATGCGCCTTCAGGACGGCGTTCTTTATCGCCTTAGGCGTGCTTCTGCCATGGCTTATGATGCAGATGCCTTCGATTCCGAGAAGCGGCGCGCCGCCGTACTCGGCGTAGTCTACCTTCTTCTTGAGCTTCCTGAAGGCGTTTTTAGCGAGCATATAGCCGATCTTGGAAGATATGCTCTGCATTATCTCGTCCTTGAGCATCGAGGTAAAAGACTCGATAAGCCCTTCGGAGAGCTTTAATACGACATTGCCGACAAAGCCGTCGGTGACGACAACGTCAACGTCGCCCCGGTAGATGTCCCTGCCCTCGATGTAGCCTATGTAATTGATGGAAGTCTTTTTAATGAGCGCGTTGGTCTCTCTGGTAAGCTCGTTGCCCTTTGCCTCTTCCTCTCCGTTTGAAAGGAGCCCCACCCTCGGACGGTCTTTCTTCAGGATGTACTTCGCGTAGACCTCGCCCATGAGGGCGAACTGCACGAGATGGACCGGACGGCAGTCAACGTTCCCGCCCACGTCAAGGAGCACGGCCGGGTCTTTCTTCGTCGGAACCGTCACCGCTATGGCCGGCCTGTCAACGCCGTCGATCCTTTTAAGAAGTAATATGCCGGCGGCCATAGCGGCGCCGGAGTTCCCTGCGCTCACCACCGCGCTGGCCTCGCCCTTTTTGACAAGATCGAAACTGACGCGAAGCGACGAGTCCTTTTTACCGCGGATAGCCTTTGACGGGGATTCGTCCATCGCCACCACCTCCGAGGCATGCCGCACAGTGATATCGAGGCCCTTGACCCTGTGCTTCCCAAGCTCGTCCTCGACCTTTTCCCTGTCGCCCACGAGGATTATAGGCACACCGGACTCGGAGGCCGCAAGGACGCTTCCCTCAACCACGGCGGCAGGGGCGAAGTCTCCGCCCATTGCATCTACGGCTATCTTCATATTACCCAATACCCTTACCCCCGCCCTACTCTTGTATGTTAGACTGTGCCATATTGCGTAATTTTTAAATCCTTTTTTCCCCTCTCCCCTCGCGGGAGAGGGGAGAGGGGGGTCAGCCCCTTCAAGGGGCAACTTTCACACCCACCCTGCCCTCCCCCGTCAAGGGGGAGGAGATAAGGAAGAGGTCATCAATCAGGCTGTTTCAGCTTGAAAGGCCGCTGAAAAACCAAGAATCCCTTCAGGCAGCCTGCTCATAAATGAAAGGCCGGATGACTCAAGACCTCCCAGCACCACTTTCCATCCCCCGCTTAAGGCACGCGAGGGCAGGCGCCAAGAGCATGTCCCCGCAGGCTTAAAGCGGGGATTCATGCGTAATACGAACCCCCGCTTCAGGCCCCCGCTTAAAACATGCGAGGGCAAGCATGCGAGGGCAGGCGTTGGCAGCTTAAAGTGGTGCTGGGTTGGAATGAGCCATCCGGCTGAACTGATATCGACGCTCCGCAGGCCTGGCCCGGCATACGATGGCGCATCGCGGTTAAACGGACTCTTCCTTCTTAATGACCGCTCTGCCGGCGTAGAAGCCGCATTTAAGGCATACATGGTGCGGCCTCCTGGGCTCGCCGCACTGCTCGCACACGGCAACGGCAGGCTTAACGAGGGCGTCGTGGCTTCTTCTTTGCATCCTCTTGCATCTTGAGTGTCTCTTCTTAGGATTCGGCATTTTACTTACCCCCCTACCTCTTTGTATATTAAAAGTTATTTTACCTTAAAATCCTTCAACCCGGCCAGCCTTGCGTCGATCTTCTCCACTGGAATCCTGCAGCCGCATGGCCCGGCATTCAAATCAGCCCCGCACGCCGGGCAAAGCCCCTTGCAGTCCACGGCGCAAAGCGGCTGCATAGGCGCCTCAAGCGCTATCTGGCTGAGGAGTATTTCGTCCGTGTCAAGTTCAGGCCCCTCGATGTAGTTCACCTCAAGGTCGTCCCCGGTAAGCTCATGCTCCCTGCCTTGGACACCGGCCTTGCCCCTCACAAAAAAAAGGGATATTTCCGAATTTAGCGGCTGCTCAAAGATTTTCAGACACCTTGCGCAGCTAAAGGCCGCGCGGGCGCTCATCTGCCCCTTGACTATGACCCTGCCCTCCGCTGACATGACGTCAAGGTGCGCGCTTACAGGCGCGGGTATGGAAAAGTCCAACCCGCCGGCAATTGCCTCAAGGTCTTTGCCCTCGGCAATCACATCGAGGGACAGGCCTTCCTCCGGTATGTCATCGAGCTTTATTTTCATCTGCCGGGGGCACAACCCCTTTATCTATGCAATATAAAGACTTTAAATTATACAAGATTTGGTTTGCCGTTGTCAAACACAAAAAATAAAGACAATTGGATGCCAAATGACGAAAAAGAAGCGGGGACCCGCCTGCCGGGGATGCAGCTGAGCCCCTTGAAGGGGCTCAACCCCTGTGCCGGGGGTGCAACCACTCAATAAGCGCCCCTGCCCGTGATGATAGCCGGGATGGTCTTGAAAAGTATCTTTACGTCAAGCCACAAAGACCAGTTGTCTATATACTCAAGGTCGAGCTTTATCCAGTCCTGGAAACGGATCAGATTCCTGCCACTGACCTGCCAGATACAGGTGATGCCGGGCTTCATGCTGAGTTTTCTTCTCTGCCAACGCTCGTATTTGGCGACCTCGGACGGAAGCGGCGGGCGCGGCCCGACTATGCTCATGTCGCCTTTAAGGACGTTCCATAGCTGCGGCAGTTCGTCCATGCTCGTCTTTCTTATGATCCTGCCAATGGCCGTTATGCGCGGGTCCCGGCGCATCTTGAAGGCCGGGCCGTCCATTTCGTTGGACGTCAAGAGGGCGGGTTTCTTCTTTTCAGCGTCATGGTGCATGGAACGGAACTTGTAAAAATCAAAGACCCGGCCGTTGAGGCCGGACCTCTGCTGTACGAACAGGGCCGGCCCGCGAGAGGTTGTCTTGATGAAAAAGGCCAACAACGCGAAGACAGGCGACAAGACCGCGAGCGCCGCAGACGATATGGCGACGTCGAACACCCTTTTCATGAAAAGCGCGAACTCGTCCGTAGGTATGGTCGTGAAGGTCAGAAGCGGGACGTTGTCTATCTCGTCAATGTGTATCCGGGCTATCATGTGCGGGAAGATGTCAAGGACGATGCGCGTCTTTATCCCCTCGTCCTCCAGAAGAAGCAAGGTGTCCTCAAGGCCGCTTAGTCTGTCCTGAGACACGGCGAAGATGACCTCGTCGATGATGTGGCGGTCTATAAGCTCAGGTATGTCTTTTATAGACCCTAACATCGGCTGCCTTGACAGACTATCAATAGTACCGTCCGGCTCTTCGCTGACGAATCCCAGGAGGTTCAGGCCCCAGTTCCTGTGGTTCTCGATGATGCCCGCGAGCCTCAGCGCGCTCCGGCCGTCCCCGGCGATGACAACGTTCATCGGGAACTGCCTGTAACGGCGCGTGACGAACCAGACAAAAAACCTTCCGGCGGTGGCAAGGACTATGTTCGTCGCGCCGAAGGTTATTATGAAAAGACGGCTGAAGTACAAGGACTTGAAGATGAAGATGACCGCGGCAAGCGAGACCACGCCCAGCGCGATGGCCGCCCACAAACGCAGGATCCCCTTGAAAGGGGATAACGTATAACTGAATTTGTAAGCCCCGCCGTAATAAAACGCCAGCGACCAGAACGGGACTATGAAAAACAGCAGCCATTGGTAAGATGAGAGCGAAACCAGCCTGTCAAAGGATGAAAATATCCAGACGTCCCTTATCCAGTAAGCGAAATAGAAAGAAGCTGCCGCTAAAAACAGGTCGGCTGAGTAGGTAAGCCAGGCTACTATCCTGAATCTGTTTTTAACCATGGCCAAGCCCCTTAAACGCCCTTTATGGAGCCTTTTTCCCGGTACTTCTCTTCTACGAACGCGCGCATCCTGCGCGCAAAAACCGCCCTGTCGAATCCAAGCGCGTGAGCGCGGATATTGGCAGTGTCGAACTTGTATTTCCCGCTTTCAAAGGCCGTCACGCTTTCCATAAGTGAGTCCGCGCTTCTTTCCTTGAAAAAAAGGCCGGTCTGCCCGTGAATGACCGTGTCGATTGTCCCTCCGCCCATGAAGGCTATGACCGGCCTTCCGGCGGCATTGGCCTCCAAAGGGGTCAGCCCGAAGTCCTCTTCACCCGGAAATATCAGGGCCTTGCAGGTAGAATAGAGGTTATCAAGCTCATTATCCGCCGTATGGCCCACGAATTTTATCGTAGGGCCTGCAATGGCCTGCAATGCGTCCTTATAATCCCCTTCACCGGCTATTACCAAAGGCAGCTTCAGTTTATTAAAGGCCGCGATGGCAATATCTATGCATTTGTAGGCGTTAAGCCGCGATACGATTAGATAGAACTCCCCTTGAAGGGGTTCAACCCCGGCCTTGCCCGAAGGCTTGAACCGCCCGGCCTCGACCGGCGGAAAAATAACGGCTGAATCCGCGCCGTAAACGGCCTTTATCCTCTTTTGTACGACGGTCGAGATGGCTATATAGTAATCCGGCCTGTCCTTTGTGTCAATATCCCATTTCTTAAGCCGTCTTATGAAAAACGGCAGGATATATTTTAACGGGAACGGGATGGTTTCCTTTTCAGTATAGCGGTCAAAGTCCCAGACAAACCGCATCGGAGTGTAGCAGTAGCAAACGTGCAGAGCGCCCTTGCCCTTTTTAGCGCCCTTTGCAAATGCGCTCGAAGAGCTGATGATTATATCGTAGCCGCCAAGGTCAAAAGACTCTATCGCCCCGGCGTAAAACGGCAGATACATCTTGAAGCGTTTAAGGACGCCCGGCAGTTTCTGCATCCACGACGGCCTTATGTCCGCGCCTTTTAACTCAGGAAGGAGCTTGCCGTAATCCACAATGGACGTATATATAGGCGCATCCGGCCACATCCCATGCAGCGCCGCCACAACACGCTCCGCCCCGCCCCTCTGGTTGAGATAGTCGTGGACAATAGCTATCCTTGGCTTGTGAGACGATTTGGATAGAGCCGCCTCTAACGCGCCATCCTTAATATCAACTGTCAATTCCGTCTCCCTTTGCTTTGATGCCCCTACCGGATGCCCTTGCACAGGCCGCAATCCCGTCCCCGAGCGCTTGTATCGGGGACGGGATTGCGGGAATGACAACATAATAACTTAAGCATTATTGTATTTTCTATATTTTACCGCGTCAACCCGTTTTCGCGCCTGCGGCGCGCAAAGTCCGCGCCGCCTCGCAGGCACATCATATCAAAATCAAACGCATGCGTGTTTTTTTATTTTTTCTTTTTTCCGCAGGGAGCGCAATTTTCCTTGACTCAAACAGATTTTTACAATAAATTATACAGAATAAGTTTCCACGCATCTATCTGATTGGGGGATCGTCTAATGGCAGGACAACGGGTTCTGAACCCGTTTATCTAGGTTCGAGTCCTGGTCCCCCAGCCAAATAAAAGTGAGATAAGTCAATAAGTTATCTCTAACAAATAGCCTTAAAAATATCGTCCCAAACTCGTCCCAAAAGCAAAGGCCAGGCAAACAATGCCCTGGCCTTTGCTTCTCTCTTTGATGCCGCTACCTCCATCCCGCTTAAAAAAACGCACAAGGAGATGGGGTGAACCCCTCTGTTGAGACAGTTTTGAATTAGCACACATGGTTTCTATGGTTATTCTCTCCATCACTTAGACTCAAAAGCTATCTTGATATCGGAAGAAATTCATCGTAGCCCCTTCGGAGGTCTTCAGGCAAGC
>JACRNL010000002.1 GCA_016234935.1 Deltaproteobacteria bacterium
GGCGTGATGGAGCCGGGCCTTGAAAGCACCTGCCCCCTCTCAACGTCTTCCTTCTTCGTGCCCCTTAAAAGCGCGCCGATGTTGTCGCCGGCGCGGCCTTCGTCAAGGAGCTTACGGAACATCTCAACGCCCGTGACGACCGTCTTCTGGGTGTCGCGAAGGCCGACTATCTCGATCTCGTCGCCGACCTTTACGATGCCCCTTTCAACCCTTCCGGTCACGACCGTGCCGCGGCCGGATATCGAAAACACGTCTTCAACCGGCATCAGAAACGGCTTGTCTATGTCCCTCTTGGGGTCGGGTATGTAGCTGTCAAGCGTGTCCATCAGCTTCCAGACGGCCCCGCACCACTGGCACTCCCGCTTGCCGCATCCGCACTCAAGCGTCTTCAAGGCGCTGCCCTTGACTATCGGAATATCGTCGCCGGGGAATTTATACTGGTTCAAAAGCTCTCTGACCTCAAGCTCGACAAGCTCCAAAAGCTCCGCGTCGTCCACCATGTCGACCTTGTTCATGAATACCGTTATATACGGGACGCCGACCTGGCGCGCAAGCAGGATGTGCTCCCTCGTCTGCGGCATCGGGCCGTCAGCGGCGGACACCACAAGAATGGCCCCGTCCATCTGCGCCGCGCCGGTTATCATGTTCTTGACGTAATCCGCGTGTCCCGGACAGTCTATATGCGCGTAATGCCTCTTGTCCGTCTGATACTCAACGTGCGAAATGGATATCGTCAAGCCCCTTTCTCTTTCCTCGGGGGCCTTGTCTATATTCTCATATGCTAAAAAATCGGCATAGCCTTTCGTCGAAAGCACCTTCGTTATAGCCGCCGTCAAGCTCGTCTTGCCGTGGTCGACGTGCCCGATGGTCCCTACGTTCAGATGCGTCTTGGTCCTCTCAAATTTAGCCTTGCTCATGATTGAATTATTTTGCCTGCGCCTTGGCGGTCAGCGCCTCGGTGACGGAATTAGGCACCTGCTCATAATGCGCGAACTGCATGGTAAAGGAAGCCCTGCCCTGCGTCATGGACCTGAGGTCGGTCGAGTAGCCGAACATATTGGCGAGCGGCACCCTTGAATCCACCACCTGAAAGCCTCCCCTTGAGTCCATTCCCAGAATCTTTCCTCTCCTTGAGTTGAGGTTTCCGATGACATCGCCCATAAACTGCTCAGGGACGACTACCTCAACGGACATGATGGGCTCAAGGAGTATCGGCCCCGCGCTTCTCATCGCGTCCTTGAATGCCATGGAACCGGCAATCTTAAAGGCCATCTCAGAGGAGTCTACGTCATGGTATGATCCGTCATAAAGCGTGGCCTTGACGTCAACAACCGGATAACCGGCCATGACGCCCGTGTTGGTGGCCTCGAATATTCCCTTTTCAACCGGAGATATAAACTCCTTGGGAATGGAACCGCCTACTATCTTATTTATGAATTCAAAGCCCTTGCCGGTTTCATTCGGCTCAAGCTCGATATAAACGTGTCCGTACTGTCCTCTGCCGCCCGTCTGCTTGATGTATTTGCCCTCGGCCTTGGCCTTTTTGGTGACCGTTTCCTTATAGGCGACCTGCGGCTTGCCGACGCTCGCGTCAACCTTGAACTCGCGAAGAAGCCTGTCTACGATAATCTCAAGATGAAGCTCTCCCATACCGGAGATAATCGTCTGCCCCGTCTCTTCATCCGTCTTTACATGGAATGAAGGGTCTTCAATCGCGAGCTTCTGAAGCGACATGCCGAGCCTTTCCTGGTCGGCCTTTGTCTTGGGCTCGATGGCTATGGACATGACCGGATCAGGGAAGTCCATTGACTCAAGGATTATGGGCTTTTCCGTGTCGCATATCGTGTCGCCGGTGATGGTATACTTCATGCCCACCGCCGCGGCGATGTCGCCCGCGAAGACTTCTTTAATTTCTTCGCGCTTGTTGGCGTGCATCTTTACGAGACGGCCTATCCTCTCGCGCTGGTCTTTTGTTGAATTGAAGACATACGACCCGGCTGAAATGGAACCGGAATAAACGCGGAAGAATGTAAGCTGTCCCACGAACGGGTCTGTCATGATTTTAAAAGCAAGCGCCGACAACGGGGCGTCGTCTTTTGTTTCTCTGATATCCTCGGCCTTTGTGTCCGGGTTTATGCCGGCGACAGGCGGGATGTCCATTGGGGAAGGAAGGTAATCAACAACGGCGTCGAGCAGACACTGCACGCCCTTATTCTTAAATGAAGATCCGCAAATGACGGGCGTAATGGCCATCTCGACAGCGCCTTTCCTGATGGCCTTCATGATATCTTCCTTCTCTATCTTCCCGCCCTCAAGGAACTTCTCCATGATCTTCTCGTCGAAATCAGCCGCGGCTTCTATGAGCTTTTCCCTGTATTCGGCGACCTGAGCCTTCATGTCCGCAGGCACTTCCTCTATCCTGAACTTCGCCCCAAGCACGTCCTCATCCCAGATTATCGCCTTCTCAGCTACAAGGTCAATAACTCCCTTGAAGGTTTCTTCTTTGCCGATCGGAAGCTGCAGGAGGACGGGACGGGTCTTGAGCCTGTCATCCATCATTGCCACAACCCTGAAGAAGTCCGCGCCTACGCGGTCCATCTTATTTATAAAAGCAATGCGAGGGACCTTATATTTATTGGCCTGGCGCCAGACGGTCTCGCTTTGCGGCTCAACCCCGCCAACGGAGCAGAACACGGCAACGGCGCCGTCAAGCACCCTCAAAGACCTTTCGACTTCTATTGTAAAATCAACGTGGCCGGGCGTGTCTATTATGTTTATAAGATTATCGCGCCACGTGCAGGTGGTCGCGGCGGAGGTGATGGTAATGCCTCTTTCCTTCTCCTGTTCCATCCAGTCCATGACAGCGGTGCCTTCGTGCACCTCTCCTATCTTATAGGTAGCGCCCGTGTAATAGAGTATCCTCTCGGTGGTCGTTGTCTTGCCCGCGTCTATGTGGGCCATGATACCGATATTTCTGAATTTGTCTATGTGTACTGTCCGTGCCAAGCTTATATCCTTTGAACCTTTTCGTCGTTGCGGGCTCGCTTACAAACCGCTTAAATCCCGTTGGGCCTGTTATCAGCCCATGCTTTATCGCTTTCGTCTGTGAAGCGTCTCTCGTCAAAAGACCTCCGCAGCCTGCACATATGGAATATTGCCTGAATACGCCTTGATCCCGCTATAAGCAATCTATACAGAAACCGCGCTTGCCCTCGCATGCCTGAAGCGGGGGATGGAGCAAAATCAACAAAAAAACCGCGCGCCGGATACTACCAGCGATAATGCGCAAAGGCCTTGTTTGCCTCCGCCATCTTGTGAACGTCTTCCTTCTTCTTTACAGAGCCGCCCTTGCCTGATGAGGCGTCTATTATTTCGGCGGCAAGCTTTTCGACCATCGACTTCTCGCCCCTTGCCGCGGCATAGGACGAAAGCCACCTTAACGCAAGCGACAGCTTCCTGTCGGGCCTGACCTCTACGGGAACCTGATAGGTCGCGCCGCCCACCCTTCTGGACTTGACCTCTATCGCCGGCCTTATATTATCAAGGGCCTTTTTAAAGACCTTCATAGGCTCGGTCTTTGTCTTTTCGCCAACAACGTCAAGCGCGCTGTAAAGCACGTTCTCAGCCTTGCTTTTCTTGCCGTCGCTTGTAAGTTTGTTTATCAGCTTCGCGATGACCTTGTCGTTAAACTTGGGGTCTGGAAGCACATCCCTCTTCGGGACATTACCCTTACGCGGCATATTAAAAATCCTCCACTACGTTAGTCAGGTTATCCTGCAACCAATGCTTTATTGCCTACTGTCAATGTCTTAATTAAACCTTGAGTTTAATCTCACGGCTTGGCGTTACAAAACTTACTTGGGCCTCTTAGCGCCGTACTTGGAACGGGCCTGCTTCCTGTCTGCAACTCCAGTCGTATCGAGCGTGCCGCGCACTATGTGGTATCTTACACCTGGAAGGTCTTTTATCCTGCCGCCCCTTATAAGCACAACCGAATGCTCCTGAAGGTTATGACCCACGCCCGGTATGTACGATGTCACCTCTATCCCGTTCGTAAGCCTTACCCTGGCGACCTTTCGAAGCGCCGAGTTCGGTTTTTTAGGTGTGGTGGTGTAAACCCTTACACAAACACCTCTTTTCTGAGGGCAACTCTCAAGGGCAGGGGAGGCGGTCTTTACTTTGGCCTTTTTCCTTCCCTTTCTGACAAGCTGATTTACTGTCGGCATAGTTTCCTTTTCCTATCCTAATCTATCATCGTAAAGCATAATAAATTAGCATCTTTAATTTTCGTTGTCAATAACTAAATCGTTTTTTCGAGATATTTAATTTTATTTTTTCAGAAGGGGCGCTTTTACCCGCCTTTCCGACCGATTACAAGCGCCTTTGCCGCCTCCGCCTACCATACCGCGCCGCCCGCCCCCGCCTTACAGGCCAGCGGGGGGAGCAGACTTTGCCTAATTATGAGGCGAACCCACCACCTGAAACCCCCGCTTCAGACACGCGAGAGCAGGCGTGCGCTGGCAGGCAAGCTGGCATTAAGCGGTTTATTGCCGTATCAGCTTGCGGCCTCTTCTCCGGTTCCCTCAAGCTGGGCCTCAACCTGCGGCACTGCGGCGACTATCTTCGTGTACTTCCTGAAGCCGGCGCCGGCCGGGATCAGACGGCCCATGATGACGTTTTCCTTCAAACCGCGCAGGCGGTCTATCTTCCCCTCTACGGCCGCGCCTGTAAGCACCTTCGTCGTCTCCTGGAAGGACGCCGCCGATATGAAACTCTCCGTTGAGAGCGACGCCTTCGTGATACCCTGCAAGAGAGGCTCGGCAACGGCGGGCCTTTTGCCTTTTGAAAGCACCCTGTCGTTTTCCTCCTCAAACACGTAGCGCTCTACCTGCTCGGCGATAAGGAGGTTGGTCTCGCCGGCGTCTTTTATCTTAACCTTGCGCAGCATCTGGCGGACTATCGTCTCGATGTGCTTATCGTTTATCTTAACGCCCTGGAGACGGTAGACCTCCTGCACCTCGTCCACGAGATACTTGGCAAGTTCCTTTACGCCAAGTACCCTGAGGATATCATGCGGATTGGCCGAGCCGTCCATAAGGGGCTCTCCGGCGCGCACCCTGTCGCCCTCGCGGACGCTTATGTGCTTGCCCTTGGGTATAAGGTATTCCTTCGGCTCGCCGGCCTCCGGCGTGACGACGACCTTCCTTTTGCCCTTTGTGTCCTTTCCGAAAGAGACTGTTCCGTCAATTTCGCTGATGACGGCGCACTCCTTGGGCTTTCTTGCCTCGAAGAGCTCGGCAACGCGCGGAAGACCTCCGGTGATGTCTTTTGTCTTCGTCGTCTCCCTTGGGATCTTTGATATTAGGTCTCCCGCCTTGACCTCGTCGCCCTCGTTCAAGGTGAGGATCGCGCCGATGGGCAACAGGTATCTGGCCTCTATGTTCAAGCCCGGAACCTTCCTCGTCCTTCCCGACTCGTCTTTTATGGAGACCCTGGGCCTCATCTCGGATTCCTTGGAAGAAACGATGACCTTGCTGGACATGCCTGTCACTTCGTCGACCTGCTCGCGCATGGTCTTTCCGTCCTGGATGTCGCCGAATCTGATGAAGCCGCCGACCTCCGTAATTATCGGAATGGTGTACGGGTCCCACTCGGCAAGAACGGTTCCCACGGACACCTTCGCGCCGTCGGCGACCTTGATCTTTGCGCCGTAAATGACGGTGTTTTTCTCCCTGTCCCTGCCGTCTTCATCAGAAATGGATATATCGCCGTTGCGGTTCATTACTATGGCTTCGCCGCGCGAATTAACCGCGACGTTGAGATTATGGTACTTCACGATGCCTTCGTGGCGCGCTTCTATGGCGGTCTGCTCGGCCCTTCTGCTGGCCGTTCCTCCGATATGGAACGTCCTCATGGTAAGCTGCGTTCCCGGCTCGCCTATGGACTGCGCCGCGATGACGCCGACGGCCTCGCCCATCTCCACCATCCGGCCTCTTGTCAGGTCTCTGCCGTAGCACTTCGCGCATATGCCCCTTGTGGAACGGCAGGTGAGCACGCTTCTTATCTTGACTTTCTCGACGCCTGCGTCTTCTATCTCCTCTACCTTGCCTTCGTCTATGTCGTCGTCGGCATGGACGATTATTCTCTTTTCAAACGGATGCACAACGTCTTCAAGAACGACCCTTCCGAGTATGCGCTCGCCTATGGTCTCTATCATCTCTCCGCCTTCGACAAGCGGCGTCATGTAGATGCCGTCGAGCGTTCCGCAGTCGTCCTCAGATATTATCGCGTCCTGCGCCACGTCAACGAGACGCCTCGTGAGGTAGCCGGAGTTCGCCGTCTTAAGGGCGGTATCGGCCAGACCCTTTCTGGCTCCGTGCGTTGAGATGAAGTACTGCAGCACCGTAAGGCCTTCCCTGAAGTTAGCGGTGATGGGCGTTTCGATGATCTCGCCTGAAGGCTTTGCCATCAAACCCCTCATTCCGGCAAGCTGGCGTATCTGCTGAGCGGAACCCCTTGCCCCTGAGTCCGCCATGATGAATATCGGGTTAAACGACGGCATCAGCTTGTTATGCCCGTGCTCGTCCTTTACGTTGTCCACGCCGAGCTCTTTCAGCATCTCCTCGGCGATGACCTCGGTGGCCTGCGCCCAGATGTCAATGACCTTGTTGTAGCGCTCGCCGTCGGTTATGAGTCCGTCGTTATACTGCTTCTGTATCTCCTTGACCTCTTCATACGCGCCGTCAAGTAGCACGCCTTTCTTCCTGGGTATCTTCATGTCGTCAATGCAGATGGATATGCCTGCCTTGGTGGCAAAACGGTAGCCCATGTCCTTGAGCTTGTCCGCGAGTATTACCGTTTCCTTGCTGCCGCTTCTCCTGTAACAGAGGTCTATGAGGTCGGCAAGGCGCTTTTTGTCCATCACATGGTTTATCTCTTCGAACTTTATCGTGCGGGGAATGACCTCCATGAGGAGCACCCTTCCGATGGTGGTTTCAATAAGCCCGCCCTGGTATCTGACCTTTACCTTCGCCTGTATGTGCGCGACGCCGGAGTCGTAGGCCGCCATCACCTCGTCAAAACTGGAGAAGGACTTGCCCTCGCCCCTCACGCCCGACCTTTCACGCGTAAGGTAATAAAGACCCAGGACGATGTCCTGCGTCGGGACGATTATCGGCTTTCCGCTGGCCGGTGAAAGGATGTTGTTGGTTGACATCATGAGCACGCGCGCCTCCACCTGGGCTTCTATGGAAAGCGGCACGTGTACGGCCATCTGGTCTCCGTCAAAGTCCGCGTTAAATGCGGTGCAGACCAACGGATGGAGCTGTATGGCCTTGCCCTCGATGAGGATAGGCTCAAACGCCTGTATGCCGAGCCTGTGGAGCGTTGGGGCGCGGTTCAACATGACCGGGTGCTCCCTTATGACCTCGTCGAGCACGTCCCAGACCTCCGGCCTCTCCTTCTCAAGCATCTTCTTTGCGCTCTTTATCGTGGTGGCATAACCCTTTTCTTCAAGTTTCTGGTAAATAAAGGGCTTGAACAGCTCTATGGCCATCTTCTTGGGAAGGCCGCACTGATGAAGCCGCAGGTCAGGCCCGACGACAATGACGGAACGGCCCGAATAATCCACGCGCTTACCTAAAAGGTTCTGCCTGAACCTGCCGCCCTTGCCTTTAATCATGTCGCTCAGCGATTTGAGCGGCCTCTTGTTCTGGCCGGTGATGATCCTGCCCCTTCTGCCGTTGTCAAAGAGCGCGTCAACGGACTCCTGGAGCATCCTCTTTTCGTTCCTGATGATGATGTCAGGGGCGGAAAGCTCCATGAGGCGCTTTAATCTGTTATTCCTGTTTATGACCCTTCTGTAAAGGTCGTTGAGATCGGACGTGGCGAACCTTCCGCCGTCAAGCGGGACAAGAGGCCTCAAGTCCGGCGGCAATACAGGGACGACCTCGAGGATCATCCATTCAGGCTTGTTGCCGGAAGTATAAAACGCGTCAACGACCTTGAGTCTCTTGGCTATCCTCTTCTTCTTGGCGTCGGACGCGGTCTTGCGCATCTCGCTTCTGAGGCTTCCTGAGAGCTTTTCAAGGTCTATCGCCCTTAACAGCTCCCTTACGGCCTCCGCACCCATGCCGTATGAAAATCCGTCCGGTCCCCACTTCTCGACGGCCTTCTGGAACTTGTCCTCGGTTAAAAGCTCGCCCTCTTTCAGCTCGGAGTCCTTGGGGTTGATGACCACGTAATTCTCGTAGTAGAGCACCCTCTCGAGCTCCTTGAGCGTCAGGTCAAGCATGGCGCCAATCCTTGACGGAAGGCTCCTTAAAAACCATATGTGCGCCACAGGCGTAGCAAGCTCTATGTGTCCGAGCCTTTCCCTTCTTACGTTAGACGGGATGACCTCGACGCCGCACTTTTCGCAGACGATGCCGCGGTGCTTCATCCGCTTGTATTTTCCGCAGTTGCACTCGAAGTCCTTAACGGGGCCGAATATCTTGGCGCAGAAAAGTCCGTCCCTCTCCGGCTTGAACGTCCGGTAGTTTATGGTCTCCGGCTTTTTCACCTCTCCGTGCGACCATTCCCGTATCCTCTCAGGCGAGGCTACGGATATTCTTATGGCGCTTATATCCATCGGCTTCCTATGCTTATCAAACAATGCCGCAAGACTTTCCAATGCGACCTCCTTAAAACGGTTATCAGTCGATGACCTCTTCCTTATCTCCTCCCCCTTCACGGGGGAGCAACTGTGTTGTCAAGAGGCATATATCGTAGTGCGAGGCTTCAGCCTCGCTGTTTTTGCCGCATCCTTGCTTGATTGCAACAAGCTCGATAGAAGTCTCGCACTACGATTTTTTTCTCCTCTCCCCCCTCAAGGGGGAGGAATGAAAGAACAACCTGTAACGTAATTTTTGCCTGCCCTCGCGTGCCTGAAGCGGCGGTTTGAAGCGGGGGCCAATTACCCTTATCCCTCATCCTCAAGCAGGACCACGTCAAGCGAAAGGCTCTGGAGCTCCTTCAAAAGCACGCTGAAAGACTCAGGGAGCTTTGCCTCAAGGCTGTAGTTGCCGGTGACGATGCCCTCGTACATCTTCGTCCTTCCGGGCACGTCGTCGGACTTCACCGTAAGGAACTCCTGCAGGGTGTATGCCGCGCCGTATGCCTCCATGGCCCAGACTTCCATCTCTCCGAGCCTCTGGCCTCCGAACTGGGCCTTTCCCCCGAGGGGCTGCTGAGTAACGAGCGAGTATGGACCAGTGCTCCTTGCGTGTATCTTGTCGTCCACGAGGTGATGAAGCTTCATCATGTACATGGTGCCGACGGTAACGGCCTGGTCAAACGCGTCGCCGCTCCTGCCGTCATAAAGCGTGGTCTTGCCGCTTCTCGGAAGGCCCGCCATCTCAAGGGCGTCCTTTACGCCGTCCTCCGTCGCGCCGTCGAAGACCGGCGTCGCTATGCGAAGCCCCTCGCCAAGCCTTCTTGCAACCATGAGCAGCTCGTCGTCCGAGAGGTTATTGATGAATTTGCTGACCTCAAGCGAGTTGTATATCTTTTTAATCTTATCGCGCACGGCGTTGATGCTCGCGTTGTCATCAACGAGCTTTTTCACGGCCATGCCGATTTCCTTTGAGGCCCATCCGATATGCGTCTCAAGTATCTGCCCGATGTTCATCCTTGACGGAACGCCAAGCGGGTTAAGGACGATGTCCACGGCCCTGCCGTCGGCAAGAAACGGCATGTCTTCATCAGGAAGAATCCTTGAGATGACTCCCTTGTTGCCGTGGCGTCCGGCCATCTTGTCGCCGACGGAGACCTTCCTCTTCATCGCGATGTAGACCTTCACCATCTTGATGACGCCGGGGGGAAGCTCATCGCCCCTTTTGAGCCTGTTGATCCTGTCGTCGAAAACGGTCTTTATGAGGTCTTCCTGCTCCTTGAGGTTTTCAAAGAGCTTCTCGGCCTCTTTTTCCGCCTTCTCATCGCCGGGGATTATCTCGTGCCACTTTCCCTGCGGCACGGCGCCGAGGATCTCCGCGGTGATGGGCTTGCCCTTGCTTAATATCGTATTGCCCTTCTTGTCCGCGATGCGAACCGCGGACTTTTTGTTTAGAAGGAGCTTCCTTATGCGGCTGAAGGCGGAATCGCGGACGATGCCTATCTCATCGTCGCGGTCCTTCATGAGCCTTGCCATCTCTCTATCTTCTATCGAGCGGCTCCGCTCGTCCTTCTCCGCACCCTTCCTTATGAAGACCTTCGCGTCTATAACGACGCCCTCGATGCCTGGAGGGACTCGAAGCGACGTGTCTTTTACGTCCTCGGCCTTCTCGCCGAATATGGCGCGCAGGAGCTTTTCCTCCGGTGAAAGCTGCGTCTCGCCCTTGGGCGTTATCTTGCCGACAAGGATGTCGCCGGGGATCACCTCGGCGCCTATCCTCACGATGCCGCTCTCGTCGAGGTCTTTAAGCGCCTCTTCGCCGACGTTGGGGATGTCGCGCGTTATCTCTTCCTTGCCGAGCTTTATGTCCCTGGCGACCACCTCGAACTCTTCTATGTGGACGGATGTGAATATGTCGTTTTTCAGGAGGCGCTCGCTGATGAGGATGGAGTCCTCGAAGTTATATCCGCCCCAGGGCATGAATGCCACGGTGACGTTGCAGCCAAGAGCCAGCTCGCCCTGATACGTTGACGGCCCGTCGGCGATGACCTGCCCTTGGACGATGACGTCGCCCTTTACTACGATGGGCTTCTGGTTAAGACATGTATTCTGGTTAGACCTTCTGAACTTCGTCAGGTTGTATATCTCCACATGCCCGGTGTCGTTCCTTACGACTATCCTCGTGGCGTCAACGGCCTCGACAACGCCGGCGCTCCTTGCGAGCACGGTCACGCCTGAGTCCCTGGCAACGGTCGCCTCCATGCCGGTGCCGACAAGGGGCGCCTCGGTGTGGATAAGGGGCACGGCCTGCCTCTGCATGTTCGATCCCATGAGCGCCCTGTTCGCGTCGTCGTTTTCAAGGAACGGTATCAGGGAAGCCGCAACGCTGACGAGCTGGTTGGGCGACACGTCCATGAGCGTAATGTCCTCCGGGCGCGCCATGATGAACTCTCCGCCCTTTCTTGCCGAGATGAACTCGCTCGTAAAGCGGCCGTCTTTGTCAACGGCCGCGTTTGCCTGCGCTATGATGTGCCTTTCCTCGTCAAGGGCTGACAGGTAAATAATCCTGTTGCTCACCTTGCCGCCTGCAACCTGTCTGTACGGGGTTTCAATAAAGCCGAAGTCGTTTACCCGCGCATAGGTGCTCAGCGACACGATGAGGCCTATGTTCGGGCCTTCAGGCGTCTCAATTGGGCATATGCGTCCGTAATGCGTGGCGTGCACGTCCCTGACCTCGAAACCCGCCCTCTCCCTCGTGAGACCTCCCGGCCCAAGGGCCGAAAGCCTGCGCTTGTGGGTTATCTCTGAAAGCGGGTTGGTCTGGTCCATGAACTGGGAAAGCTGGCTTGAACCGAAAAATTCCTTTATTACGGCCGAAACCGGCTTGGGGTTTATAAGATCGTGCGGCATGAGGGTCTCAAGCTCGCCGAGGCTCATCCTCTCCTTGACGGCCCTTTCCATGCGCAGAAGCCCGATGCGATACTGGTTCTCAAGGAGCTCTCCCACGGAGCGCACCCTTCTGTTGCCGAGATGGTCGATGTCGTCAACCGTGCCGATGCCGTTCCTGAGGTCTATCAAATAACGGACCACACCGCGGATATCTTCCTTCCTGAGCGTCGTGTTTTCAAGCGGCACGTCGTAGCCGAGCTTTCTGTTGAGCTTCAGCCTTCCGACCTTCGAGAGGTCGTACCTGTCGGCGTTGAAAAACAGGTCGTTGAAAAAGACGTTGGCCGTATCGACCGTGGGGATGTCGCCGGGCTTTAATCTCTTGTATATCTCTATACGGGCGTTGAGCGTCATGTTCGACGTGATGTCGTCCGGGTTTTCCTTCCTGAACTCCACAACGGCCCTCATATCCTCTGAGCCTATCTTGTCGTTGGACAGGGTCTCTCTGAAATAAATGCCCTTTGCCTCTATAAGAAGGAGCTTGAAGCTCGTTATGCCGCGCCTTGATATCTCGTCGAGCTTTTCCCTCGAAAGGGTCTGATTGCACTCGAGGATGACCTCACCGGTGTTGGTGTCCACGATGTCGCGCGAGGCCACCCTGCCGATGATCTCCTCGACCTCGACCGGTATGTGCTTGATGTCCGCGGCCACCAGCTTCTTGATGCCGAGCCTTGTGAACTTCCTGTCTTTCTTTACGATGATCTCGCCCGTGTTCGGGTCTTTTATGTCGCGGCTCGCCTTCTGCCCGACAAGGTATTCAGGCTCGACGCTCTTTAATATCTTTTTGCCGTCAAGCACGACTTCCTCGCTCGGATAGAAGTAGTTGAGCATCTCTTCTATCGAATAGCCAAGGGCCTTCAGAAGGATGGTCGCGGGCATCTTCCTTCTTTTGTCTATGCGCACATAGAGCCAATCCTTCTGATCGAACTCGAAGTCCAGCCACGAGCCGTGGTAAGGGATGACCCTTGCGGTGTAGAGCACCTTTCCGGTAAAGCCCTTTGCCTTCTCGAACTCAAAAAACACTCCTGGAGACCTGTGCAGCTGGCTGACTATTACCCGTTCAGTGCCGTTAATGATAAAACTGCCGTTCTCCGTCATCAGGGGGATTTCCCCGAAATAGACATCCTGCTCCTTGATGTCGCGGATGGAAGATGACCCCGTCTCAAGGTCTTTGTCCCACATGATAAGGCGCACCATTATCTTGATGGGCGCGGCATATGTCATGCCCTTCTGGTGGCACTCCTCGACCGTATATTTCGTCTCAAGCAGGACGTATTTCACGAATTCAAGAGAGACGTTTCCGCTGAAATCCTTTATGGGAAATGCGCTTTTGAATACCGCCTGGAGCCCTGAATCTTTTCTTTCCTCTACCGGGGCGTCAAGCTGCAGAAACTGGGTGAAAGATTTCTTTTGCACCTCGATGAGATTGGGCATGCTGACGACCTTTCCGATCCTCGCATAGTCCTTCCTCAGCAACTCTGAGCCTGCAATATAAGAAGATGTCATCTTTTATCCTGCTCCTTAGGATTAGGCCGCAAGCGGCTTGTGCGCCGCGTGCCGTGCATTAGACCCTGTTAAATTTTTAAGTCAAAAGGCGCGAAAAAACCGGTTTTCAGGATATATGCTGCACCGTCCCCCGCTTTAGGTACGCGAGGGCATGCTTTCATTAGCATAAGTGCCCAGCACCACTTTCCGACAACGGGAAAAGTGGTGCTGGGCTTAAATTCCACTGCCTGCCGCAACCTGCTAAGACCGTCCCCCGCTTTAGGCACGCGATGGCAGGAATTCGCGGCCGTATACAGTGCGAGGCTTCTACCGAGCTATTTTGCTGCTCCGGTCTTTAACGGCCACGGACCAATGTCACGGCTTTACTGTATCTCCACCTGCGCGCCTGCTGACTCGATCTGCTTCTTTATCTTATCGGCCTCGTCCTTTGACACGCCCTCTTTCAGGGTCTTGGGCGCGCCTTCGACCAGGTCCTTCGCTTCCTTGAGGCCAAGGCCGGTGATGGCCCTTACTTCCTTGATGGCCTTTATCTTGTCGGCGCCCGCGCTCTTCAGTACCACGTTGAACTCGGTCTTCTCGGTGGCCGCCGCTGCGCCTGCCGGGGCCGCTACTGCCGCTGCCGCCGCCGGTGCGGCTGCGGATACGCCGAACTTGCCCTCAAGCTCCTTCACGAGTTCAGCCAGCTCCAGCACCGTCATGTTCTCTATATATTTTATTACGTCTTCCTTCTTAAGCTCCGCCATTGCATTATCCTCCCTTATATCTATTTTGATTGTTTTTTAGTTAAGCTGCCGTAAAGCGCCATGCCCGTATGCAAGCCCTCGTTACGCCCCTTGAAGGGGCTGAGCCCCCTCAGAGGGTTCAACCCCCCTGGGCGGCCTTCCGGTCTTTTATCGCATTAAGCGCGTAAAGGAACTTCCTCTGCACGCCGCCAAGCACTCTGACAAATCCGGATGCCGGAGACTGCATTGAGCCGAGAAGCTTCGCGATGAGCACTTCTCTGGACGGCAGTTCGGCAAGCCCCTTTATGTCACTGAGGCTGATAACCTTGCCTCCGAGCGCGCCGAGCATTATCTTCAGCTTCGGCTTTTCTTTGGCAAACTCGGTCAGCTTTTTAGCCGCCAGCGCCGCGTCCTTGTAGCTGAATATAAGAGCTACCGGGCCTTTAAGGTCTTTTGATATGACCTCTGCCGGCAATCCCTTTACCGCGCGCCTTGCCAAAGTGTTCCTTACGATCTTGAACTCGATGGAAGCGTCCCTGAGCGATTTGCGTATCTCGCTCATATCCACAGCCTCCATACCCTGATACTCGGCAATGAAGGTCGCGCCGGCGCGGCTGAACTTTCCCTGTATCTCCGCTACGAGCTTTTCTTTTGCTGCAATGTTGGTTTTACTGGCCACTTTTTCCCCTCCTTTCTTGTTCGACAATCAAAGACAGAAGAGCAAAGGCCATGTGCACACCGCCGTTTCTTAAAGTCGGCGGAATGAGTAAGGTTGCTTTAAAAACTCTTCAGGTCTCGGCGGGATTATTAAGCCAGCGCCACTTTCAACCATGCAGGGTTTGTTAAAATCACAATCCTTCATGCGGAAAAACGGCGCCGGCCCCAGCTTTCTTTGACCATCTGCGTTAGTTAAATTTTCAGGCTGCTGAAAAAGCTCCATCTGCGGCGTTGTCTTCGTCGTTCGTCACTGCGGCGTGCCCAAAAGCACGCCTCATTCCTCACTCCTCGACTCCTTGCATCTGGAGCTTTTTGAGCAGCCTGACCGCTTTATGCGGTACTAAATAAAGCCGCCGGTCAACAACGCCTGCGGCTGCCTCACGCTACTTAATAAGGTCTCTAACCTCAACGGGGTTGAGTTTGATGCTCGGCCCCATTGTCGTGCATACGAAAAGGCTTCTCAGATAAGTGCCCTTGCTTGATGCGGGCTTTGCCTTGAGGATGGCGTCCATGAGGGCGATAAAGTTTTCCTTCAGCTTCGCCGTCCCGAAGGACGCCTTGCCTACCGGCACGTGGATATTGCCGGCCTTGTCGACCCTGAACTCGACCTTTCCGGCCTTGAGGTCGCTGACGGCCTTTTTCACATCAAAGGTCACGGTGCCGAGCTTGGGGTTGGGCATAAGGCCCCTGGGGCCGAGCACCTTTCCGAGCTTTCCCACCGCGCCCATCATGTCCGGCGTCGCTACTACCGCGTCGAAGTCCAGCCAGCCCTTTGAGACCTTTTCAATAAGCTCTTCCGAGCCGATAACATCGGCTCCGGCCTCTTTGGCCTCTACCTCTTTCTCGCCCTTGGCGAACACAAGCACCTTGACCTTCTTCCCGAGGCCGTGCGGAAGGACGATAGTCCCCCTGACCATCTGCTCAGGGTGCTTTGGGTCTACGCCAAGACGGCCGGAAACCTCGACCGTCTCGTCGAATTTTGCGATCTTTGTCTCAGGCAGCACCTTAAACCCTTCATCAAGGGTATATACCTTTCCTTCTTCCACCTTTGCTTTTGAAGCTTCGAATTTCTTTCCCATTCGCTTATCCCTCCACCGTGATGCCCATGCTTCTCGCGGTGCCTTCTATGGTCTTTATGGCCGCTTCGATTCCGCCCGCCGTAAGGTCGGGAAGCTTTAATTTGGCTATCTCTTCGACCTGCTTCTTCGTTACCTTTCCTACCTTTGTCTTGTTGGGCTCCTTGGAACCCTTTTCGATGCCGGCGGCCTTAAGCAGAAGAATAGGCGCCGGAGGGGTCTTCATGATAAATGAGAATGACCGGTCCGAATACACGGTGATGACCACCGGTATGATCATGCCCTCCTGCCCCTGCGTCTTTGCGTTGAACTGCTTGCAGAACTCCATGATGTTCACGCCGTGCTGTCCGAGCGCGGGGCCTATTGGCGGGGCCGGATTTGCCTTTCCCGCCGGCACCTGAAGTTTTATTTGCGCCGATACTTTCTTTGCCATGTTAATTACCTCGCTGTTTCCGTTATCCGTTATCGGTTATCAATTGCCCGCCATCTATTATCGGTTTATTCCTTAATACTTTGCCGGCAACCGATAACTGATAACCGACAACTTCTTTTTTATGTTTTTTCAACCTGTCCGAAGTCCAGTTCCACCGGGGTGGCCCTGCCGAATATGCTCACAAGCACCCTTAATTTTCCCTTGTCCGGCTTGACCTCTTCGACTATCCCCGCGAAGTTCGTGAAAGGCCCGTCTATTACCCTGACGTTTTCGCCCCTGCCAAAAAGCACCTTGGGTTTGGGCCGCACGGCGCCCTCTTCCATCTGGCGGGTGATCCTTAATACCTCTTCTTCGGGTACCGCCGGAGGCGTCTCCTCCCCCCCTACAAAGCCCGTCACCTTTGGGATGCCCTTCACCAGGTGCCAGGTCTCATCATTGAGGTCCATATTTATCAGGATATAGCCGGGGAAGAACTTCCTTGATGTCGTCCTTTTTACCCCCTTGACCATATCCACGACCCTTTCAGACGGAACAAGTATCTCTCCAAACAGTTCCTGCTTGCCCGAAGTCTTTATCTTTTCCTCAAGAGAGGCCTTTACCTTATTCTCAAATCCTGAATAGGTATGCACAACATACCATTTTTTAGCCATATCACCTCATTATTTCAATATATATCCGATAACCTTGGAGAACGCCAGGTCGACGAGCCCCAAAAATATCGATAAAACCGCCGTCACCGCAAGCACCACCCATGTTGACGTCATGGTCTGCTGCCTGGTCGGCCAGGTAACCTTCTTAAGTTCCAGCCTGGCGTCCGAAAAAAACTGTTTTGCCCTGCCTATGTATTCTGAATATCCCATTGCCAATCATTCCTTGCTGTGCGCGCTTTTTTTCAATCATCGGCAGGGCGCTATTTACACGCGAACCCGTCCGGGACAACATATGCCGAACCGCCTGTCGCCGGCGCTCTGACAGCGCCTGCAGAGCAAGACGCCGGCGCCTGCCCTCGCCTGTCTAAAGCGGGGGGCGGCAAAAAGATGGCAGGCCAGGAGGGATTCGAACCCACAACTTGCGGTTTTGGAGACCGCCGCTCTAGCCGTTGGAGCTACTGGCCTGTGGTAAAAAGACCTTGACGGATGCGCTGCTGTGCTAAATGCGTAAATAACGCGTAAAAAACAAACGTAATGCTTTAACGCATCCCCGCTGATTGAGCGGGCCGCACCGGTCTTATTTCGTCTCCTTGTGCGGAACGTGCTTTCTGCAGAACTTGCAGAACTTCTTGAGTTCAAGCCTGTCCGGCATGGTCTTCTTGTTTTTTGTAGTTGAATAATTCCTGCGCTTGCACTCGGTGCATGCCAATGCGATTATGTCCCTCATCTCATCCTCCGTATAATCAAAAACTGTTGTCGCTTGCCTGCTGCCTGTTATCTGTCTTCTTTAATCTTCCTGCCGACAGCCGATAACCGATGACTTCTTCTCTGTTCCGTCTTTTACGCCAATATCTTCGTTACGACTCCGGCGCCGACCGTCCTGCCGCCTTCCCTGATGGCGAACCTCAGGCCTTCTTCCATGGCTATCGGCGTGATGAGCTCGACGGCGAGGCTTACGTTGTCTCCAGGCATGACCATCTCCGTGCCCTCAGGCAGCGTGGATACGCCCGTGACGTCCGTCGTCCTGAAGTAGAACTGCGGCCTGTATCCGTTAAAGAACGGCGTGTGCCTGCCGCCCTCTTCCTTCGTCAATATGTAGACCTCGCAATTGAACCGCGTGTGAGGCGTGATGGAGCCGGGCCTTGAAAGCACCTGCCCCCTCTCAACGTCTTCCTTCTTCGTGCCCCTTAAAAGCGCGCCGATGTTGTCGCCGGCGCGGCCTTCGTCAAGGAGCTTACGGAACATCTCAACGCCCGTGACGACC
>JACRNL010000001.1 GCA_016234935.1 Deltaproteobacteria bacterium
GCTTGCCTGAAGACCTCCGAAGGGGCTACGATGAATTTCTTCCGATATCAAGATAGCTTTTGAGTCTAAGTGATGGAGAGAATAACCATAGAAACCATGTGTGCTAATTCAAAACTGTCTCAACAGAGGGGTTCACCCCACTTATCAATATGCAGGTATAGACCTCTATGGTGCAAGATGCGGAATTGCCCATAATTACGGAGTAGAGTCTAAGCTAAGTAGACGAGGAGAATGCAAAATATTTGCATATCAACTTAATAGTCTTAAACATTTCTATAAGCCTGAGGCAAAGTCTAATATGGTAGTCCTTGGGGTTAAGCTTTTTATTCGAGATTTCTTTGATGCGGTAGGCAAATTTCTTTCGGATATAGAGAATGATAATGATCTAAAGCAGAGAGTCGAAGCTCGTTTGCCCAATTTATTTAGGATTAGTCAGTAAAAATGCCAGATATGTATTAAATGTTTTATCATTCCCACGCTCCAGCGTGGGAATATAGACCCGGATTCTCTATCGTCTCGTTGTTTTTTGTAGTTGAGTAGGGTGGGCTGTGCCCACCATTTTACAGGAGTGAGCGGCTGACATTTTGGTGGGCGTAGCCCACCCTACAAGGCTGAACCTGCAAGAGGAGGCAAATATGAATAAATTATCAGGCAGAGAAAAATTTGAACAATGTAGACACAAAGGCTATCGTACTTGTCCTCAATATGCTAACTCAATTATGAAAGAAGCTATCATAGAGATCCGTGAAGGTAGGGGACCAACTTATTCTTATTCTCAGCTACTAAAAGCTGAAGAAGAAGCCGCTAAATTGTGTGAAAGCTGTGATGCATTTCGGACTTTTCCATAGGAGTGAGTCACTGATATTTTGGTGGGCGTAGCTCACCCTACGCGGCTTAAATCGTTTGGTTTTATGACGTTTATGGAGGAGTAAGATGAAATTTTTGCTACTTATTTTTCTAATTTTCAATCTTACAGCATGTACTCATGCATTAAGCGTCACAAGTAATTTTGTTTCAACAAATCAGATGCAATTTGATACTGCTGAGTTGAAGACAAAGACTGCTTTTATACTAATAACGCCTGAGTTTAAGAATTATCAGTTCACTAAAAAAGCATACAATTGGGCAGGAGGTAGTCTGTTCCCTGATACAATTATTTTTGATCTCGGGAATACACTTACTTCAGAAATTAATAGTTTGGGAAGATCGTTGTTCAAGAGAACATTACAGAGTGATAGTCTTGAAGAGTCAAAGAATCAACGAGCAGATGGTGCTGATTATATTGTCGTCCCGAAGATTATTAGTACATCACTTGAATTACCAATAGTGCGTTTGGGACAAATTGACGCTATTATTCAAATTGAATATACTTTTTACCGCTCTGACGGTGTATTGCTGACATCTATAATTTTGTCTGGTAATGGACAAAAGCGTTTAGAATTAACCAAACAAAATTATGTAATAGCTTTGCAAGAGGCAGTAAAGGATTTGATGTTGAAGTCAAAAGAAGCTTTCATTTCAGTAATGAGATAACGTGGATGCAACTTGCAACAGTGAGTAACGGCAACGCTGAGGCTTCGGTCTCTCTATAAAATTTCCCATGACCCCACACACCCTATGACCATTGAAATTGACAGACGGCCTTTGTGGCTTTTGCTTTTGATACGGGCGGGCAGGCCGATTTTTTTTCTGGCGGTTACTGCTCTGTTTTTGTATCTGGTGGCCATGCCCACCCCAGCTGGGCTTTCCGTGGCGGGGCAGAGGGCTATTGCGGTATTTCTTGTGTGCCTTGTGTTCTGGGTCAGCGGCGTTGTGCCGCTGTCCGTTACCGGGATATTGGCGATGGTGCTGGTGCCGCTTCTTGGGGTGCTTTCCAAGAAAGACACCTATGCCATCTTCGGCAATGAAGCGGTTTTTTTCATACTTGGCGCGTTCATACTGGCCGGAGCGGTCATGCATTCCGGGCTCTCTGGCAGGATTGCGCTTAACATCATGTCAAAGTTCGGATCTTCTCCGAAGAGGCTTTTATTGAGCATATTCATCCTTGCGGGCGTCCTGTCGTTTTTCATGTCAGAGCACGCGGTGGCGGCAATGCTCTTTCCGATTGTGCTGGAGATATCAAAGGCGCTTGGGCTCAGGCCCGGGAAGTCGAACTACGCAAAGCTCCTGTTTTTCGCCCTTGCCTGGGGCTGCGTCATCGGCGGCGTGGCGACCTTCCTCGGCGGCGCGAGGGTGCCGCTGGCCATAGGAATATTAAAAGAGACTACAGGCAGGAGCATCGAATTCATGGACTATACAATAGCGGTCTTCCCGCTTGTCGTCATCATGATGTGTGCCGGATATTTTCTTCTTACGCGGTTTTTCCCGATTGACGTCGCCGGGGTCGAGAACGCAAGGGGCGTTCTGGAAAAGCGGCTTAAGAATCTCGGTAAGATAAACTTCGATGAATACGCGGTGGGCGTGCTTCTGCTTGTTACGGTACTGGCATGGATGTTCCTCGGAAGGAGCCTCGGGCTTGCGACCATCGCGCTTTCAGCGGTGGTTGCGCTCTTTGTATTAAAGCTTGTAAGCTGGAAGGACATAGAGGAATATGTCAACTGGGGCGTTATACTCATGTACGGAGGGGCCATAATACTCGGCACCGCGCTTGAAAGGAGCGGGGCTGCCCAGTGGATAGTCCATACCGTCATCGGCAAGTGGTTTACGACCCCGGCGTCGGTCTTCGCGGCGCTCTCGCTTATGTCGATTCTCCTCACCGAGGCCATAAGCAACGCCGCTGTCATAGCCATACTCCTGCCGGTCAGCGTCGGCATCGCGGGGAAGCTTTCCATAGACCCGTCGATACTGACCTATGCCATAGCCGTGCCGGCCGGGCTTGCGTTCATGTTCCCGATGTCAACGCCGGCCAATGCCATAGCGGTGTCGTCGAATTACGTCAGCGTAAAGGACATGGCCATAGGCGGCTTTATCATGTGCATCGCGGCGTGGGTCGTGTTTAACCTGTGCGCCTATTTTTACTGGCCTTTAGTGGGGATAGGGTATACAAGATGAATAAAAAGATATTGCTTGTTTTAAGCGGTTCAGGCACGCCGGATGAGGCCATTACCCATGCCGCCGGGCGCGCAAAAAAAGAAGGCGCAACCCTTGTCGCGCTCTATGTGCTTGAGTCCGCTCAGTCAAAGGAAGCCTTTGAGACCTTCACCGACATCGGCTTTATCGGCGACAAGCCGTCAAGCGATATCTCGGAATCCCTGATGCGTGAATACAGGCAGAGGGGATACGAGGAACTTGGACGGGTGCAGATAAAGGCAATGGAGGCGGGCGTTAACTTCGAGCCGCTGATGGAAGAGGGAGAGTTTATTTCCATCGTCCTTGACGTGATAGACCGCTTGGACATTGGCGCGGTCGTGCTCATCAAGCCGAAGGAAAAGGCTTCATTCATGAAGTACTTCTCAAAGTCAATCGTTGATACGATAAAGGAAAGGGCAAAATGTGATGTTGAGATATTCGTCGAGAAATAGTAAAATAAATAAAAACAACCGGAGGTAATGGAAATGTCGGCAAAGACATGGACTGAGGAAGAATTGAAACAGGCGAGCGCGGCCCTTGAAGGCAAGTCTCCTGAAGAGGCGATAAAGTGGGGAGTTGATAACTTCGATGTTAAGGATATATCGCTGGCCTGCAGTTTTGGACCGGAAGACGTGGCGCTCGTTGATATGCTCGTGAAGATACGGCCTAATGCGAGGGTTTTCTATCTTGACACGGATCTTCTTTTCAAGGAGTCCTTGGATGTTAAGGACGCCCTTATAAAGAAGTATAAGATCAAACCTGAGAGGTTCGGCGCGAAAACGACCCTTGAAGAAATGGCAAAGGAATTCGGTCCGGAACTCTGGAAAAGAGAGCCGGACAGGTGCTGCGACATAAGAAAGATGGTTCCGCTGGCAAACGCCCTTTCCGGCCTGAAGGCGTGGATAACCGGCATCAGAAGGGACCAGGCCCCGACAAGGGCGAACGCCCCTGTCGTAAGCTGGGACGCCAAGTTCAAGCTCGTCAAGATCAATCCCCTTGTCAGGTGGACAAACGAAGACGTGTGGAACTACATCCGCAAGAACGACATCCCGTACAACGTGCTCCATGACAAGAACTACCCGTCAATCGGCTGCGAGCCGTGCACAAAGCAGGTAATGCCGGGCGAAGACCCGCGCGCAGGCAGGTGGGCGGGCTTCCAGAAGACGGAGTGCGGGCTGCATAAGTAGATTTTTTTAAAGACCGTTGTCCGCGCCGCGCACAACGGTCTTTTTTTGCCGTAATAAAACTGAGAGGAGGGCATTTCAGGTGGAAGGACTCATAAGGCCGCACGGCGGCACATTAATAAACAGGATTATAGAAGGCAAGGAGAGGGAAGAGCTTGCAAAAAAGGCGAAAGGGCTTAAGAAACTCCCCCTTAACGACCGCGAGATATCAGACCTTGAGATGATAGCCATGGGCGCGTTCAGCCCGCTTGAGGGCTTCATGGGCAAGGAAGACTACCATTCGGTCATGGACACCATGCACCTTAAAAACGGACTTCCGTGGACTATACCTGTGGTTCTTTCAACGACCGCGGATGTCGCAAAGACCTTAAAGGCAGGCTCGGACGTCGCCCTTGTGAACCAGAACCAGGAATGCCTCGCTGTGCTCCACCTTGCGGAGATATTCCCCCATGACAAGGAAAAAGAGGCCTTTCAGGTTTACACCACGAAGGAAGAGGCTCACCCAGGCGTTAAAAAGGTATACGAGATGGGCGAGATGCTCCTTGGCGGCAAAATATCCCTGCTTAAGAGGACGGACTATTCGGACTTCAGCGAATACAGGCTCGACCCAAAAGAGACCCGCGCCCTTTTCAAGGAAAAGGGCTGGAAGAGGGTAGTGGGCTTCCAGACCAGAAACCCCATACACAGGGCGCACGAGTACATCCAGAAGTGCGCGCTTGAGACCGTTGACGGCCTTCTCATACACCCGCTTGTGGGCGAGACAAAGGGCGACGACATCCCTGCCTCGGTTCGCATGCTCTGCTACAAGGCGCTTATAGAGAACTATTACCCCAAGGACAGGGTGGCCCTTGCCGTCAACCCGGCGGCCATGCGCTACGCCGGGCCGAAGGAAGCGGTCTTCCATGCCCTTATAAGGAAGAACTTCGGATGCACGCACTTCATCGTCGGAAGAGACCACGCCGGAGTCGGCAACTACTACGGCACATTCGACGCGCACTATATCTTCGACAACTTCGACCCGGCGGCCATAGGCATCACGCCCATGTTCTTTGACCATACCTTCTATTGCAAGCGGTGCACGAGCATGGCCTCTTACAAGAGCTGTCCGCACGATTCCGCAGACCACATAGCCCTTTCCGGCACAAAGGTGAGGGACATGCTGAGGGGCGGGCAGTATCCTCCGCCGGAGTTCAGCAGGCCGGAAGTGGCCGCGATACTCATCGAGGCCATGAAGGGCGCGAAGTAACGGAAGAGGCGTTATCGTTCCCACGCTGGAGCGTGGGAACGATAATCGAGGTTTTATTATGAACGATCTTGCCGAAATCAAAAATAATTTTATCAACGCCGCCTCTTCCCTTGAGGGAAAACTGCTTGCCTTAAGCGACGGTTTTTACAAAGACCCTGAGACCGGGCTTGAGGAGCACAGGACGTCGGCGGCCATGCAGGGGCTTTTAAAGGGCTTCGGCTTCACCGTTGAAAGCGGCATTGCGGGGATGCCGACGGCATTCAGGGCGTCTCTCGGCTCCGGCGCGCCTGTCATTGCGCTTCTTGCGGAGATGGACGCGCTTCCGGGCATCGGCCACGGCTGCGGCCACAATATAGCGGGGACGGCCTCCATAGGCGCGGCCGCCGCGCTGTCAATGGCCATGAAAGACGGTTTAAAGCCGGGGCAGGGGACGCTGCTTGTCCTTGGAACGCCTGCGGAGGAGCTTGGCAAGGGCAAGATCGAAATGATAAAGGCTGGCGTCTTTGAAAAGGTGGACGCGGCCATGATGGTGCACGGCTCTTCAAAGCGGACCGTTGTAAAGCACTTCCTTGGGCTTATGCGGTTAAGGATCGTTTTTAGGGGAAAGGCAAGCCACGCGTCGGCATACCCGGAAGAGGGCATAAACGCCCTTGACGCGGTGATACAGACATTTAATTCCATAAGCGCCCTGCGCCAGCAGCTCAGAACCGACGTCAGGGTGCACGGCATAATCACCGACGGCGGCAAGGCGCCTAACATAATACCCGAAAGGTCGGAGGCCGAGTTTTACGTCAGGTCAAAGGATATCGGCGAGCTTGAGTCGGTCAGGCGGCGCGTGGTAAACTGCGCCGAGGGCGCGGCAAAGGCAACCGGATGCGCCTTTGAGGTGACGGCCGTCGGCGAAGTAAACTATCCGATGAAACTCAACGCAGCTTTTGCCGATGTTTACAGGGGCGCTCTTTCTTTTATCGGCCTCTCGGAGCACCCTGAGCCCGCGCTTTTGGCCGCAGGTTCGTCCGATATCGGCAACGTGTCCCAGATAATCCCAACCATCCATCCCCACGTGCCCCTGAGGCCGGGCATCAACATCCACACGCGCGAATTCGCGGACGCAACCGTAAGCCCCGACGGCCACAGGGCGCTCATGGAAGGCGTTAAAACGCTTGGCCTGACGGCGGTGGAACTCCTCTTTAATCCCGCAACGCTTCAAAAAATAAAAGCAGATTTTTCACGGTAAAAATAAGTCCGATTGATATTGACAACCGGTCTATTCAGATATATAAATGACTATCGGGAAAATAATATCTGTGCGGATTTTTTTATCTGGACATGAATTTATATATCATGCTATATAGTTCGTGTATTGCCTGATTTGCAATCCGCAAGGGTGGCGCGAAAGGCTGCTGGGTTCATTTATTCCTTATATTTAGTCAGCGCCTCACATTGGCCCTGCTAAAAACAGTTGCAATCCACATGGTTTGAAGAGTATATCCGGGCAGCTGGTCTTGCATCCGGGCAAATCAGGAGGACTGGATTCTAATGAACAAACCGTCAATACATTTTCCGCCACAGCGTCTTACAGCCCTTCTTTTTTTTCTCGTTATCTTTACCGTCCTCATATTGCCTTCGATGTGCCGCGCTGAAAACAATGAAGAGATAAAGACCGTTGACGCCGTCGGCTACGCGCCTGTGCAGGGCGGCAACGACGCCCTCGCGAGGGACGCCGCCGTCGAAGACGCCAAGAGAAAGGCCGTGGAGCAGGCCGTCGGTTCTCTGGTATCCTCCGACACGGTTGTTGAGAATTATCAGATAATCCAGGACAACGTCTACACGAAGACGCAGGGCTACATCAGGAATTACTCCGTCGTCTCCGAGTCGCACACGCCTGCGCTGTACAACGTCACTATCCGCGCTACCGTCGCCGTGGGCAACATCAAGAACGACCTCGACGCCATCGGCCTTCTTCACGCAAAGGCGGAAAAGCCGCGCGTGCTCTTCATGATTGCCGAGCAGAACATCGGCCACAAATACTATACGTTTTGGTGGTACGGCAAGAGCGAGTTCATGGGGGAGACCGTTGACATGTCGGCGGTGGAGATATCCATGAAAGAGGATTTCCTGTCCAAGGGCTTCAACGTCGTTGACATCTCCGGCTCGCAGGAATCCTTTGAAATATCCAACGCCTTCAAGGTGGCCGACCTCACCAACGACGCCGCGAGGAAGATAGGGAAAAAACTTAATGCCGAGATAGTCATAAAGGGCAAGGCCATTGCCAAGGAAGGCCCCAGGACTGCCGGCTCCGCCGTCGGCTCCTACCTGGCCGACGTTACGGCGCAGGCCATAAGGGTCGACACCGGCGCCGTGCTGGCATCCGGCGCGGGACACGGCGTTTCAAGGCATGTCTCGGACGTGACAGGCGGCACGGAGGCCCTTACGCGGGCCGGTCTGGAGCTTTCGGAGAAGATGATAGGGCAGATACTCGCCAAATGGACTGCCGGATCAAACAACGTCATGGTCAGGATAACCGGCGTGACGGACTATAAGAAGATAGCTGACTTCAAGAACACCCTTAAAAAACGCATCAGGGGAGTATCCGCCGTTTACCAGAGGCGGTTTGAGGGCGGCGTGGCGGAGTTCGAGATAGAGACAAAGGTCCCGGCAACGAGCATAGCCGACGACCTCGCGCGGATGCCCGGCGCGCCCATTACAGTGACCAATACTTCTCAAAACACGATAGAAGCCGTTATGAACCCGTAGGACGCAAACAGGAGATTATGAAAAATCAAAAGAGGTATTACGTACTGTTAGCGGCGCTTCTTGTGATGCTGAGCGCGTGCATTCCGGCAAAGGTCATTCCGACGAATCCGTCGAACCCTATCTACACGGTGGCGGTTCTGCCTGCTTACAACGCCTCTAACGACATAGACGGCCCGCAGATGGTCAGGGAGCTTGTGCAGGAGCGGGTGCCGAGATGGCACTACAACGCCAAACCGCTTGCCGAGGTTGACCAGATACTAAGAGACCAGATGTCCATAACGCTCGGCGAACAGCTCGAGACTGCCACGCCGCAGACGGTCGGCTCTACGCTCGGAGTTGACGGCCTTATTTACATTTATATTCTTAATTTCGACGACAAGGTGACCGGCCTTTACAACGTCAAAAAGGTCAGGGCCGGCGTCAAGCTCGTTGACGCCAAGACCGGCAAGACCGTTTGGGCAAAGGGACAGGGCGTAAAGGGAGAGATAACAAGCGGCGGGCTTCTCGGCACGGCAGTTTCCGCTGCCGCGAAAGTGATGGACGCAAGGGAAGGGCTTGACGAGTTCAAGAGCATCCAGGGCATACAGGATATTCCGAACCTTGACAACTGGAAGCTCATCTACCAAAGGCAGGAGTCCATGCAGAACGCCTTGATAATGTCTATCGGCGGCAAGGTCATCGGCGCGGCCACGAAGACGCATCTGAAGTTGGAATCCGGCCAGATGCTGGATATGGTGATGGACGATATGATTGCAGGCCCCGGCGCGCCAATCGGAGCGCCGATTACCCCGGCAACGCCCAAGGCCGTTGAGACGGCAAAGCCGGCAACGGAATCGCCCAAGGCCGTCACGGCTGAACCTGCAAATCCGGGCAAGTAGCAAAAAAAACAGCGCGAGGCTTCCACCGGGCTGTTTTTAAGACAGGCTCTTGTTGAACAGGCGTTTCAAATTACAGGTGAAAAAAGCAAAAGGAGGTTTTAAGCATGATAGCCAATGGCCTTAATGGAATAAAAACTGGTCTGCGGAGGTCCGTTCCGTTTGGGATGGCCTTGGCGGCAGCCATAGCGCTTTCCTCATGCGCGGCCCAGATGTCCGGGACGGTCAAGGATGACGTAAGCGTCACCGGTCAGACTGGGAAGCTCGCCGAGGCAGGGCTCAATTACAACGGGCCGTCTTACAACGTGGCGATATTGACCTTTGCCAATAAGACGCCCGGCAAGGTGCTCGGCATAGGCGAGGCCGCCACCGATATATTAAGGACCATTGTCAAGAAGTCCGGCCTTGAGCCGGTAGGCGTCGGCGAAAGCGAGATGCAGCAGCAGGAGGAGCTCATAAAACTCCAGCAGACCGGCGCTGTCAAGACCGGGAAAAAGAGCGCCGCCGAGGGCTTTGAGTCGATTGACTTCAGGATATCCGGCGCCATCACATCATATTCCGAAGCCAATGAAGGCGTTGATTACGGCGTGTACCAGAAAAAGGAGCAGGTCGCAAGGGTTCAGGTCGACTACGCGCTCGTTGACATAGCGACGGGCAAGAGCCTTGTGGCGGATTCCGGCATGGGCGAGTACAGGAAGTCAACCGGCGGCGCGTTGGGCTTCGGTTCCAAGTCGACCTATGACGTCGGCCTGCGTGAAGGCGCGCTCCGCGACGCCCTCACCAAGGCAATGACAAAGATGATAGACACCTTGAACGCGCTGCCGTTCCAGAGCAGGATTCTCCAGGTTAAGGGCGCGTCTGTCATAGTAAGGGCCGGCACGAAGAGCAAGCTCGCGGAGGGCACCGTGCTCGGCGTTTACAGGCAGGGCGACGACATCGTTGATCCCGACACCGGCAGGGTTATCGGCAAGGATGAGAACAAGATCGGCGAGCTTATGATCGTCAACCACATGAACGACAAGATGTCAAAGGTAGACGTCAGGTCAGGCACAGGTTTCAAGGCCGGCGACCTCATAAAGGCGATTAAATAGGGGGCTCAGCCCTTTCAACCGGTTTTAAGGGTGCGGCGCCCTGCAATCGGCATGATTCACAGGCTGTGCGCTCCGCGTTGGGGCGGCGCGCGCGGCTGCCGCAAGGCCGCAAGGGTAGAGGCGTATGCGCTTTAAGCAGACCGCGCACAGCCTTGCATGTTGATTGACGGCAGGACAACGTGTTCAGTCTTTAAAATGAGGCAGGAGGTGAAGATGAAGAAACGGTTTGATTTATTGGCGATATTTCTGGTGGTCGTGTTGGCGGTTGTGGCAGGCTGCGCAAAGCAGGTCGCGAAGTGCAACACACCGGAGGATAATCCGAAGCACCATTACCTCCAGGGCATGAATCTGCTTGAAAAGGGGAAGATAGACGACGCTGACGCCAAGTTCGAAAGGTCCGTTTATTGCGATGACAGCTTCGGTCCCGGCTACGCCGGACAGGCCATAGTGAGTTCATTGAAGGCGAGAGACCAGAAGGAAGGCTATCGCCAGGTTGACATTGACAGGGCGAAGGAGAAGCTGAAACTTGCCTCTAAAAAAGCCTCGGCGCCAGAGGAGGAGTTTCAGTATTACGTGGCTTCCATCAGGGTAGGCACCGTCTTGAAGCCCAAGAACTGGCTTGAATCGGCTGAAGACGACTACAAGAATGTGATGAAGCTGAAGGTTGACGAGAACAAGCTCGTCTACTACGACGGCAGGGAAGCGGCAACTTATTACATGGGTCTTGCGTATCTCGAAGGCAGGGCTTTCCAGCAGGCGAGGGACAAGTTCTCCGACGTGCTGAACTCAAAGAAAGAGGGCAAGTGGCACGAGTTCGCGGACAAAGGATGGAAGAAGGTCGACAAGATAGTCCGCGCCATGTCCGGCATCACGGTCGGCGACGTGGGCAAGGAGATAGCCCTGAAGGAATCAATACAGAGGGGCGACATGGTGGCCCTCCTTGTTGATGAACTCAAGATAGAAAAGCTCTTCGCGGGCCGTATCCCCGTAAAGTCTCAGGTGGACAAGATGAAGGCGGACTTCACCCCGGCCGACATCGTCAACAGCCAGTTCAAGGAAGAGATACTTACGGCCATGAAGTGGGGCATCAGGGGGCTTGAGCCCATGTATGATGAGACGACGAAGGCTTATCTCTTCAAGCCCGACGAAACGGTCACGAGGAAGGAGATGGCCCTCGTGCTCGAAGACGTGCTTATCAAGCTCGCTGGAGACGACAAGATAGCCACTGCCTTCTTCGGGCAGGAGAAGTCGCCGTTCCCGGACATCCTAGCATCCGCCGCATGGTACAACGCGGTGATGAACATGACGACAAGGAACATCATGGAGGCTGAGCTTTCCGGCGAGTTCAGGCCCAATGACAAGGTTGACGGTGCCGAGGCGCTCCTTGCGATAAGGGTATTGAAGCAGAGGATCAATATCTATTAGCGCCGGCGTTGCAAAACTGGATACATACAGACATTAAGGAGGCAGGGGATGAAAAAGATTTTAGTCATGGTCCCGGTTATGATTTTCGCGTTCGCGGCCTGGGCTGCGGCGCAGACACCCTTCGGCACGCAGGGAATGCCGCAGGAGACGAGGGATTTGAAACAGGCGTTTGTCAAAGGCTCCATAGTGGTGAAGGGCGAAGCCACCGCTGACACGTCGCTTCCGGTCGGGCAGAGAAAGCTCATGGCCATGAGGGGCGCAAAGGCCATAGCATACAGGGAAATCGCCGAACTTCTCGACGGCGTGGCGGTAAGCGGCGAGACTACCGTTAAAGACTCGTCGACGCAGTCCGACATCGTGCGCACTATGGTTCAGGGCATGGTAAAGGGCGCGCAGGTCGTGAATGAGGCCTATGATACCTTCACAGGCATAGGCACGGTGTGGCTTGCCATCCCTATGACCGGTGAAAATGGCATAGTGGGACAGTTGCTGCCGCAGGTGGCCGGCATGGTGCCGCAACAGCCGGCGTACGCGCCGCCGGTTGCGCCTCCTCCCGCCGCGAAGTATGACGGTCTGATAATCGACGTAAAGGAGCAGGCATTTAAGCCGGCCCTCATTAACAGGATACTCACCAAGAACGGCGAGATAATCTACGACCCTGCAAAGGTCGCGCAGAACATCCTCGTTGAGAGGGGAGCCGCCGAGTATACGAATGACGTAGGCAAGGCAAAGGCGCTCCTGGGCGAGCGCGGCGCCAGTAATCCCCTCGTCATAAAGGCCAATGGAGTTGTGAAGTCCACGGATGCCGTTGTAGGGCCGGATGACGCATCGTCCATATTCGGATCAAACCAGCAGTCCAACTACCTTGAGGGCGCAAAGGTCGTATTTGTCCTCAAGTAAGCGGAAATGTCCGAACGGATGCCGTCACAGCCTCCTCAGGGGGCTGAACAGACGGCATCCGTTCGGGATTTTAACCGGATAAAACGGCCTGCTCAGCCCCCTCAGGGGGTTCAACCTGACCCTGTTTTATTGATAAAATGGCCATGGGGGTAAATAGTGAAAAGATTTTTTATTGCCGCGGTTGTTTTTTTTATAGTTATTCTCGCTGGTTCAAGCGCATTCGCGCTTGTAACCGTCGAGGGCAGGTATTGGTTCACGTCCCTTGACGCAAAGGTCAAGGTATCGAGCGGCAGCATCATCGGCACGGACATTGACCTTGTTGACACTCTCGGCGTTGATGACAAGAACAACTTCTTTGACGGCAGGATCGGTTTTGAGTTGGGCAGTCATAAAATAAGATACGGTTTCATTCCCATGAAGTGGGACGGCACGAAGGCCATCAGCCAGAGCGTCATCTTTAACGGCAAGACTTATTCGGCGTCAACCTCGGTCGAGTCGCAGCTGAAGATAGATTATCACCGCCTGGGATACGAGTATGACATCATAGACGCTCTCAACAACCGCCTTGGCGTAATATTCGAGCTTAAGTACTTTGATACGAAGTCGAGCCTGAAGGCCCCTGCGTTGGGATTTGACGAGACCAAGAGCCTGAAGGCGCCTGTGCCCACGATAGGAATTGCCGCGCAGGTGGGCCTGCCCATGCTTATCAGCCTCGGCGGCGAGGTGACGGGCGTAACCGTCGGCAACAAGGCATATCTCTTTGACGGCGAGGCCGGACTGAACATCAAGCCGGCGCCGTTTGTCACAGTCTCCGCGGGATACAGATACTTCAAGCTCCATCTTGAGAACGATAACGACAAGGGCAATTTCCTGCTCAGGGGCCCGTATGTCATGTTGAGGGCCAACTTCTAATTCTGCTATCAGCGGGTTTAATTCCCCGGAGCTTGCTCCGCAGCGGTCTGGAGTGGAAACGTTTCTTACGGGACGCTGGAGCGTCCCCCGCTTCAAACATGCGAGGGCAGGCCGGGGCCGCATTTCCACGCTGGAGTGTGGGAACGATGCCGTTGGCGTTAACTTTACTGAGGGGTTGAGCCCCTTCAAGGGGCAGTTTCCCCGATGAAAAGATAAGTATTATGATTAAGATCCTCCGGTATCTCGGCAGTGCGGTCTTAAGCCGCATAAGCGCTCTGTCTGACATATGGGAGATTATCGCTTTTTCCCTCTATTCCCTCGTTTTTAGATTTAAGAAGGGGAGGAAGGCCACCAAGAGCGTCCTTCTCAAGCAGATTTATTTTGCCGGTTTCGAGGCAGTTCCTATCGTATCATGGATCGCCCTGGCCCTGGGCATCATCATCGTCACGCAATCGTTCAGCATACTGCCTAAGGTCGGAGGAGAGGGCCTTATAGGCGATATCCTCGTATGGGTCGTCATAAGGGAAATCGGCCCTATCTTCTCCGCTATTATAGTCGTCGCAAGAAGCGGCACGGCAATAGCATCAGAGCTCGGAAGCATGAAGATATCAAAGGAACTGACCGCCCTTGAAATTATCGGCATAGACCCCATGCATTACCTCATAGCGCCTAGGGTGATAGGCACCTGCATCAGCGTGTTCGTGCTGACATTTTATTTCGAGATAATCGCCGTTCTTGGCGGTTATCTCCTTGCCGGGTTCGGCAAGCGCATGACGTTTTCCGTCTATATTGCCGATGTTCTTGCGTCTCTTGGGTTTGCCGAGATAGGCTCTTCGGTATTGAAGAGCGTCCTTTTTGGGCTTATAATAGGCGCGGTCTGCTGCCTTAACGGCATGAAGGTGCAAAGGAGCATTACCGAGATACCGCAGCGCACGACAAAGGCCGTTATCGGAAGTTTTAAGGCCGTCTTCCTCATTGACGCGGTTGTAACGTTAATTTTCTTCATGTTTTGACAAAGACCGCGGCCGTGCCTTGTTCAACGAACGCCCCTTGAAGGGGTTCAACCCCCGGCAGGCCGCGAGTTGGTAAACCTGAATGCCTGCTATAATAGAATTAGAGGAAGTCACCGTATACAATGAAGACGGGCGCGCGGTATTCGAGGATGTGAACCTTAATTTCTCAGGCGGGCAGTGCGTCCTGATCGCCGCTCCTCCAGCCTCGGGCAAGGGTGCGCTTTTGAAACTTCTTTCAGGTCATGCCCTTCCGGATAAAGGCGTCGTGCATTTGTTCGGAAAAGATACGAGAAGGCTGACTAAAACAGGGCTTAACGACGCAAGGAAAAGGATGGGATTTATCTTGCAGGATCCCATCCTTATAAGCAATCTGAAGGTCATTGAGAACGTCGCGCTGCCGCTGCTGTATCACTCCGAACTTACGGCGGATGAGTGCTACAATGAAGCGCTTAAAATGCTTGATCTTGCCGGCTTTGCGGGCGACCTGTGGGTGTTGCCTGGACTTTTGCCGGTGTATGCAAGGAAGAGCGTCGCGGCGGCAAAGGCGCTCGTTATGGGGCCTGAGGTGATAGTTTGCGAAAATCCCGCTCATGGGCTTAACGAAGATGAACTGGCGCATCTGTCCGGGATAATTGCCGGGTATCACCTGTCGCACCCGGCGAGCCTCCTTATCGTGACGGCGCGTGATGAAACCGAGATTGGCGCAATAAAACCCGGTAGGACCATACACATTCAAGACGGCAGATTCAGGGAATAAAGGGTGTGACACCCTGCGAGGGTGTGACACCCTGCGATAGATACGGATTACTATGGACAGGCTAAAAGACAGCGATTCGAGGTTTAAGGGGCTTGAGGTTAAAATAGGCCTGCTTGTTTTAATTGTCCTCGTGGGCATTGCGTTCGTAGTCGTTTCCCTTGGCATTGAGCGCGGTATTTTCACGAAGAAGTATACCCTGTACTTCATCACGGAAAGCGGCGAAGGTTTCCGCAAGGGTATGCCCGTTAAATTATCAGGCTTCAATATAGGCCGCGTCAAGAGCATAGAGCTTGCCGGGGATGCGCGGGTCACTGTCTACTTGGAGATAAACAGCAAATATAAGGGATGGCTGCGCAGCGGCTCGGTGGCAAAGGTCATCAAGGAAGGGTTTATCGGCGACGCGGTCGTTGAGGTGACCGTCGGCAAGCCCGGCACGAAGGAGTATGCCGAAGGCGAGATGATACCTTTTGAAAAGGCAGGCGGCATGGCTGAGATAGTCAATGAGGTCAAGCCCGTGTTGAATGAAATTAAAGAGATAATCCACTACATAAACGACCCTCAGGGCGACATAAAAAAGACGCTCTCAAACGTCCAGAACGTCACCGCCGGTATGAACATGACAAGGGAAAAGGTGGACAGCCTCCTTGACCAGACGGGGACAACCGTTAAAAAGGTGCAGGGGCTTGTGGACAGCGTCGCCGGGAGCGCGGCCCCGGCCATGGAGTCCACGGCGCGGACAATAAAGAACATGGAACAGATATCCCTGAAGCTGGTTCCCACCATGGAAAGGATAGACAGGTTAGCCGGCAATGCCGAAATCGCAACACAGAGGCTTCCCGGCATTACCGATAAGCTGGAAAGGACTATTGACAACGTCAAGGGCATGTCCGACGCGCTGTCAAATGATGCTCCGCGAATAAGGGAGGTCCTTCTGGACGCTGGAGACGCCGCAAGAGACGGCAAGGCCCTTGTAAAGGGGTTCAGGGAGAGCTGGCCCGGCCGCCTCGTTGCCCCGAAGCCAAGGAGCCCGGAACTTGTCCCGTTTGACGGCTCTTTGATGAACGTGGAGAGAAGATGAAAGCCTCAAGGATTGTGCTCAACTTCTTCAAGGGGTCTAACCCCCTCAGGGGGTTAAACCCCTTCAGGGGGCTTATACTAATCGGTTTGATTGCGATCTTCGCTTATGGCTGCGCGGCGGCCAAGGAGAAGAAGCCCTCAATCGAGGAAAAGGCTGTTGACGCGTCCATGCGAGGCTCGGAGGCGTTCGCAAACCGCGACTATGCCGCCGCCCTCGTCAGGTTCGAGATAGCTTTGCAGTTAGACAGGTCCGTAGACAATCGGCAGGGAGAGCTGATTGACCTTATTAATATCGCGCGCGTTTACACCGCGCTTGCCGATTATAAGAATGCCGTAGACCGTATAGAAAAAGCCATAACTCTGGCGCGCTCGTTGAATGACAACAGGAAGCTTGTTGAAGCGTATGCCACGTATTCGAAGGTGCGGTGGATGGCAGGGGACAGCCAGGCGGCCTTAATGGAGATAAACAAGGCCATTTTAATTGACGCGAAGGACGGGGTTAAATCCGGCGGACTGCTCAACCTGAAGGCGGAGCTGCTCATTGACTCCGGCACGGTGGAAAAAGCGGAAACCTTTCAAAGGGTTGAACCCCTTCAAGGGGCGGAAGAGCTTTTGTTCACAGCCCTTTCTTTAAATAAGCGTGATGACAACGCGGCTGAGACGGCCAATTCCTACCGCGCCCTCGCAAGAGTCAGCGACTTAAGGAAAAAATGGAATGACGCGCTCGCCTTTTACTCCAAGGCGTATGATATCGACAAACCCGCCGGCGATCCGGTAAAGATCACGATAGACCTCATGGGCATGGCTAAAAGCAATCTCGCCTTAAAGCGTCCGGACGAGGCCGTCTTTCTTTTTGGAAGGGCCTACATCGTCAGCGCTAACGCCGGGCTTACGGCAAGGACCGCGGAAAGCCTCGATAAGCTCATCATTACCTACAAAGAGATGGGTAACGCTGAAAAGGCGGACTTTTATTCCAGAATAAGGGATGCCATGTCCGCTGAACCCCTTCAAGGGGCCGAACCCCTTCAAGGGGCGGACAACGGCTCTGGCGGCGGTAAGGCGAAATGAAGCCGCGCATCCTGATAGTAGACGACGACGAAAGGAACGTGATACTTCTTTCCGAGAAACTTTCAAGGGACGGTTTTGAGATTGACACGGCCTCAAACGGCATCGAGGCCCTTGAAAAGGTCAAACCCGTAGCTCCTGACCTTATACTCCTTGACGTTATGATGCCGAAGATGGACGGTTACGAAGCGCTGCGCAGACTGAAGTCGAATGAAGAAACACGGCACATACCGGTGATCATGCTCACCGGCAGGACAGAGGTCGAGGACAAGGTCATGGGGTTTGAGGTCGGCGCCGAGGATTATATCATCAAGCCCTTCAGTCTGCGGGAAGTGTCGGCGCGCGTAAAATCCTTCCTGCGCATGCGCCTCCTGCAGACAAGGCTCGTCGAAACCGAGAAGATGGCCGCCCTCGGCGAGATGGTCGACGGCATCGCGCACGAGATACGCAATCCGCTTACGGCCATAGGCGGCATGGCAAGGCGCGTGCGCGACCACGAGCAGGACGAGCAGTATAAGGCCTACGCCCAGCAGATAATAAACTCCGTCGAGCGCCTTGAGCGGATGCTCATGAGGATTGACGAATACAAGAGGATACTTGTGTCAGTCCTTGAAAAAGGGGACATTGACAGGGTGATACTCGCAAGCGTAAAGGCCGTAAAAGACCTCGCGGAGAGCAAAGAGATTGTAATAAAGACCAATCTTATGACAGACCCTCCGCCTGTAAACATGGACTTCGGCAACCTGAAGATAGCCCTGTTCAATATCCTTCAGAACTCCGTCGAGGCTATCGCTAAAAAAGGCGAGATAACGGTAGACACGCTCCTTGCCGACGGCCGTACCATGATTGTAAGGATAACCGACAACGGCGTTGGTATCCCTGAAGATGAGATTAGAAAAATATTCAATCCCTTCCAGACCTCCAAGTTCGAAGGCGCGGGACTCGGACTTACCATATCATACCGCATAATTCACGACCACGGCGGCGACATCGAGGTAAAGAGCTCCAAGGGCAAAGGCACAGTGGTGACCATAAGGTTGAAACCGGCTGAGGCGCCGCAGGCAAAGGTTTCAGAGGCATAGGATGGACGCCGGGGACATGCGGTAAGAGGCTCAACTGCCGGCATCTATTCCATCCGCACTACGGTATCCTTCAGGAAGTTCGCGTCGTCTTTTTCAGGGTGGTCTATGGTGTAATGGAGGCCTCTGCTTTCCTTGCGGCTCATTGCGGATTTTATTATCAGCTCCGCCGTGGAGGCTATGTTGCGCAGTTCCACGATGTTGTTCGTTATGGTGAAGTTCCAGTAGTATTCGTTTATCTCGTTCTTCAGGAGATTTATCCTGCGCAGCGCGCGGGCAAGGCGCTTATCCGACCTTACGATTCCCACGTAGTTCCACATGAAACGCCGTATCTCGTCCCAGTTCTGGGTGATGACCACGGCCTCGTCGCTTGTGACGGCGCCCCTTGTTTCCCACGCCGGGATAGACGGGATGATGCTGCCGGTGTTTTTAACGACATCCGCCGCGTGCAGGGACGCCCGTCCGGCAAAGACGAGGGCCTCAAGAAGCGAGTTCGACGCGAGACGGTTGGCCCCGTGAAGTCCGGTGCAGGCGGCCTCTCCTATGGCGTAGAGCCTTTCCGCCGAAGTCGCGCCGTCTCTGTCCGTGCGCACGCCTCCGCAGGTGTAATGGGCCGCCGGGACAACCGGGATGAGGTCTTTTGTGATGTCTATGTTGAACTCAAGGCATTTCTTGTGGATGTTAGGGAACCGGTCTTTTAAGAAAGCGGCGCTCTTGTGGCTTATGTCGAGGAACACGCAGTCGTCGCCGCTTTTTTTAAGCTCGAAGTCTATCGCCCTGGCGACTATGTCGCGCGGGGCAAGGTCGGCCATCGGGTGATGCCGCCGCATGAAGGCGCCGCCGTCTTTTGTCTTCAAGACCGCCCCTTCGCCGCGCAGGGCCTCGGATATAAGGAAGCTCTTTGCCTTCGAATGGTAGAGACAGGTGGGGTGGAACTGGATAAACTCCATATTGGCGATATCCGCGCCGATGCGGTAGGCCATGGCAATGCCGTCGCCGGTGGCGACGTCCGGGTTGCTGGTGAAGAGATAGACCTTGCCCGCGCCTCCGGTGGCCAGGATGGTGGCCTTTGCAAGGAATGTCTTTACCTCGCCGGAGGGCTTGTCAAGAACGTACGCGCCCCAGACCATTTCTTTGTCCGCCTGACCTACGAACTTAGAGTGCGTTATGAGGTCCACGGCTATGTGGTTTTCGTAAACGGTTATGTTCGGGTCGGCGTTGACGGCATTGACAAGGGCGTCTTCAACGGCCTTGCCCGTCAGGTCGGTCGCGTGGATGATTCGCCGCTTCGAGTGGCCGCCTTCCTTGCCCAAGTCAAGCTCTTCAATATTGCCGCTGTCAACGCCAATAGGCCGTTTTGAGAACTTAACCCCAAGGCTTATTAGCTCCTGTATCCGCCGGGGGGCGTCGCGCACGACCATATCGACGATATCCTTGCGGCAAAGGCCGGCGCCGGCGTCGAGGGTGTCTTTTATGTGTGATTCGAAGGAGTCTTCCTTGCTCCACACGGACGCGATGCCGCCCTGAGCGTAAAAGGTAGCCGACTCGCTGACGCCCCTTTTCGTTATTATCGTAACCGTCCCGGACTTTGCCGCTTTTAACGCAAAGGAAAGCCCGCCGATGCCGCTTCCTATCACGAGGAAATCAGATTTTATCTCCAAATGCGCGCTCCTGCAGGAATAATCTAAGTTATACCTAAACCGCCGGGCATGTCAATTTGTTTAATGCGCTTGTCTTTCTTGAAAGAAAGGCGCTGCGTACGGCTAAAGTCAAGATGCAACCCTTTAGCTTTGCTCACCGCAGGTGCTGCGCACGGCTAAAAAAGGTTATCAGTTATCGGTTATCCGATAACCGTCTTTGATAACTGATAACCGTTCACCGATAACCGTAAGTGATGATAAAAGAACTTGCCCTTTTTTGTTTCAAGATGTAGACTTAGATTAGTTTATCGGCTTTATTTTACGCGAAGGGCCTGTGTGATGGTATGCGAAAGGTCAACATATTCCTATTGATTTTTCCGGTTTCCGTCATGCTCCTTGCCGCCTCCGCGGCTGACGCCGCGTTTTACAGATACACTGACAATCGCGGGGTGGTGCATCTTACGAACGTGCCCACGTCTTCGAAGTTCGTATGGATGATGCCGGAGAGGAGGGACGTCGAGAGACCCTCCCGCGTGCTGCCGGGCTATGCAAACGATTATGAGGATATCATTTACGTTTCGTCGCTTAAATACGGGGTGGATCCGCGGCTTGTAAAGGCCATAGTGAAGGCCGAGTCTGATTTCGACGCGTCGGCCGTTTCGCCCAAGGGCGCAAGGGGCCTCATGCAGCTTATGCCGGAGACGGCTTCCCTCGCCGGCGTCAGGGACATACACGACCCGCAGGACAATATCGAAGGCGGCATACGGCATCTGGCCAAGCTCCTGAAGATTTTTGGCGCAAAGGTGCACCTCGCGGTCGCGGCGTATAACGCCGGGGAAAATGCCGTATTGAAATACGGCGCCATACCTCCGTATTCCGAGACGCGCGCATACGTCAAGCGGGTGCTTTATTATTACAATCAGTACAAAAGCGGGGGTTGAACCCCCTGAGGGGGCTCAGCCCCTTCAACCGGTAAACTGCACGGTTGAGACCTGCCTCTGGAAATCGCAGTTTCAGTTTTTCATACTTTTAAGCGACAGGACTCCGCGAGTGATTTTATGCGGCCGTATTTACAGGCGAAATTTTTCAACCTTCCGAACAGCCTTTCATTCATAAGACTCCTTACCGCGCCCGTCCTGATCATAATACTGCTTTCCCCGGGTAAGGGCGAGAGCCTCGCGGCTGCGATTATCTTTGCCTTGGTGTGCGTCACGGACTGGCTTGACGGCTATCTTGCCCGCCGCTACGGGATAGTGACCTCCTTCGGCAAATTCCTTGACCCGCTGGCGGATAAGATACTCATTATAACGGCCTTTATAATGCTGATACCGCTGGGCAGGGTGCCTGCGTGGCTGGTTGCGGCCATAGTCGGCAGGGCCATTGCCGTCACCGGCCTTCGCGCCGTCGCCGCGGACGCAGGGGTGGTCATCTCCGCCAGCCCCCTTGGAAAGTACAAAACCATTTTTCAGATTGTCTGCCTCGTGCCGCTTATCGTACACTATCCTTACTTCGGGCTGGACTTCCATCTTATAGGGACGATCCTGCTCGTGCCTGCCTTCATCCTGACCATGGCTTCCGGGATAGAATATTTCGTGAAGTTCTTCAAAAACAGCGGCCTTAAGGACGATTAGCTCCGCTGACGCCTGATCCCGCCGCGCCGCCGCCGGATATTGACAAATTCCCAATACAGGATAAACTGAATATGTCAACCGCATCTCGATTTTTCCGCATCACAGAATAAATTTCTCAGTCACCCTGGAAAACCGCTTATATGCGCATTAAACTTTCTCGAAGGTTTAACCTCTATGTCGGAGGAATACTCTTCATCGGTATGTCGGCCTTTGTCTATCACAATACGATTTCAAATGAACGGCTTTTGCAGCAGATAGGCAACAATGAGGCCCAGCGTCTTGCCAGAACGTCATTTGATCAGCTCTACACCTCGATGCAACTCGGCGGCGGAAGGATCGAAAACCAAAGGATAGTTGATAAAATCAGGGCCATCATCGGCGTGGACGAGATGCGGATAGTCCACGGACGCGCACTTGATAAACAATACGGAGTCGAGGAGAGCGAGTTGCCGCGGGATGAATACGACAGGGCGGCGCTCAGCGGAAATACCACGAGCATAATCGAAAGCGCAAAAGGGGCGCGGGCCGCGCGTCATGTCATGCCGGTTTTTATCACTGCCGATTGCAGGAGGTGCCACAACGCCGGCGCCGGCGAGGTTGCAGGGGCTATCTCCGTAACGATTTCACTGAAAAAATACGACAGTGTCATCGCCGGGCATACTATGAATTTTCTCTTCTGGTCCGTCTTCATTCTGGGCTTTACGTCGCTTGCCGTAATGCTTTCCGTTCGAAGCAGATTTCTTAAACCGATAGAAAAGCTTAAGGAAGGGGCGCAGGCGCTGGCAAGATGGGAGCTGACTCACAGGGTGAATCTAAAGACGAACGACGAGCTGGAGGATCTCAGCTCCGCCTTCGACGACATGGCGGAAAACCTCATGGAGGCCACCAAGGAGCTCAAATATACGAACAAGAAGTACTTAAAGCTCGTCGAGATGGCTCTTGACGCCATCCTTCTGAAGGATATCGAGACGGATATGTATGTGGACGCGAACCCGGCGGCCGCCGCGCTTGCCGGTTATTCACGGGAGGAGTTTCTGAATCTTTGCACCGAGGATTTATTTAAAAGCGGCATAATCGGCCGCTACAAGGAGTCGTATAAAAGGTGGATATACGACGGCAAGGGGTATTTGCACGGCGGTGTCATCACGGGAAAGGGCGGCGCCCTTGTGCCGGTGGAAATAGCCGCGTCGGTCATAGACATAGACGGCAGGAAGTTCATGCAGGAGATATGGAGGGATATATCCGAGAGAAAGGGACTTGAGGACACTCTGCGGCGGTATGTCAACGATCTCGAGGAGACCGTCAGAGAAAGAACAGGCGATCTGAACCGCACTTTGCGCGAGCGCGAGGAGGCATACGGAAAACTTCAGGCTTCGGAGCAAAAGCTGATACAGTCGGCAAAACTCATATCCCTCGGCGAGATGGGCGCGGGGATAGCCCATGAGCTTAACAGCCCGTTAGCCGGGGTTTTGAGCATCACCGAGGTGCTTCTCGGAAGGGTCGGCAGGAACGACGCGAACTACTATCTCCTTGAAAAGATAAAAGACGCTTCCGTGCGCTCCAAGCACATAATCCAGGACATGCTCTCCTACGCCAGGCCGTTTAAGGGTGAGTTTGTCCGCGTAAATATCAACGATATCGTCAGGGGCACGCTGAACCTTTTCGCATCGGAGATAAAGACCAGTTCAATAGATATCGCCCTCGGCCTCGATGACGGACTCCCCGACGTAATGGGCAACAAGGGGCAGCTCATGGAGGTTCTGCTTAACCTCATCAAGAACGCGCGGGACGCCATGGGAGGCAAGGGCGGCATATCCGTCAATTCGCGGCTCAGACTCTCTGACGGCAAGTCGGGGCGCGGCGCCCCGCCGATGATATCGGTCGAGATACGGGACACGGGGCCGGGCATACCGCCGGAGATAAAGGACAGGATCTTCGACCCGTTTTTTTCCACCAAAGAAAGAGGAGGGGGAATGAACATCGGACTCGGACTTTCCATAACGCAGAGCATTGTAAAGGAGCACGGCGGCTTCGTCGAGGTTGACAGCGAGCCGGGCAAGGGAGCGGCGTTCAGAATAATAATTCCAGCGGCTGACCCCGCCGGAACAGCCATAGGCCCGCCGCCCCCCGCTTCAGGCACGCGAGGGTTGAACCCTTTCAAAGGGCAGGCTGAAACCAATGCCACGGAGGCAAGCCATGCATAAAATGCAGATGTCCGCCACAGTTCAAAACAATAACTTCAAGGAAAGGAGACGGGACAACGGACCTGCCGCCGGCGCCGTAAAGAAGACTAAAATACTGATTGTCGACGACGAGGAGACGGTCGGCATCGGCATGTCTGAAATATTAAAGGACGCCGGTTTCATCGCGGGCTACGTTGTGAGCGGCAAGGACGCCGTCGAGGAGGTCAAGCGTGACCCGGTCTCGCTTGTTTTTATGGACATGATCATGCCCGGCATGGACGGTCTTGAGACTTACAGGAGGCTCAAGGCATTGAATCCCAACGTCAGGGTCGTGATTTTTACCGGTTTTTTCAAGGATGTCGACAAGACGATATACCAGGGCATCAGGGAAGGGATGATAGACCTTTACATCAGGAAGCCGTTTTATGCGGAGGAGATAGTCAACGCGGCAAAGAAGTACGCGTAAGCCGTATTGGTGAACCCCTTCAAGGGGTTGAACCCCCTCAGGGGGCGGGTGGCAGGCCTTTTTTAAGCCCTTCAAGCATCCTTTTGACCTTTTCGGCCTCTGCCTTGTTAATGGCCGCTCCGCCATACCTTTCCTTTTGAAATAATTCAGTGATATCCGTGACGCGGTGGATTGCGACCCTTTGAAAGGGTTCAACCCTCGCGGCAAATTCCATCGGTGTTTCAAAGGCCTTTTTCACGTAACCCTTTTTTTCGAGAATTCCGAGCAGATCGAGGTAAAAGCGCGGGGTCTTTTGTTTGAGCGTGCCCTTGCCGAGCGCCTTTTTCATGTATAGGTAGCAGGCCGCCGCAAGGAGCAAGGCCGCGAGCACAAGCGGCGCGCCTTCGGCGCTTATTTTCGGTTTTTCGCGGAGCGCGTTTTTAAGCCAGGCCGTGAGCCCGGCAGTCCTTGATTCAAGCGTCTGGGCCAGCTTTCTCTGATCGGAGAAGGTAAAATTAATGATGTACCTGTTCCACTTCCAGCGTATGAAGTCGAGATAAAGCATGAACTCCGGCGGCCGGGGAGGCGGCTCTGTCCCTGCGGACGGCGTCGGGTCAAAGGTATGCCACGCGCCGACGCCGTTTTGCCGAGCATACGCCTCCACCCAGCTGTGCGCGTCCATCTGGCGCACGATAAAGTAGCCGCCGAGGCTGTTCCATTCGCCCTGCAAAAATCCCGTGACTATCCTTGAAGGCACGCCGGAGAGCCTGAGCATTACGGCCATGGACGAGGCAAAGTGCGCGCAGTAGCCTTCTTTTGAAAAAAACAGGAATGCGTCAACAGGGTCTATTCCCGCCTCCTTTTTCGGGTTGAGCGTGTAGGCAAAGTTCTTGCGCAGGAACTTTTCTATCGCTATGGCCTTGTCAAAATCGGTCACCTGTCCCCTGATGACCTCGGCCGTGAGCGCGGCAATGCGCGCCCTTGCAGCCTCGTTGGTCAGGTATGACGTGTCGGTGTATTTTTCATCTTCGGGCCGCGGGGCCGCAAGCGGCCCCGGCACGGACCATACCTTGTATTCGACCCGTGAATAGGGCGTTGACGGGAGGTATACGGCCCTGCCGTCGTCAAAGCTCAAATATGAAAACTTTCCGGCTATCTCAACCGGGTGCGAGGCCGCAAAAAGGATATCAGTTTCAAGCGGCTCAAGAAGGATATTTTGCTCCACGGTTTCACCGGTTGCGGCGCCAAGGGGGTGACCCCCCTGAGGGGGCTCAGCCCCTTCAAGGCTGAAATGCGACACAGGCCCTATCACCGTTCTCGCCAGTATCCGGTTTCCCCTTAATTCCCTGCTCCATATCTTTCCGTCGTAGAAATCCAGCGCGGCGCCCCGGAAGTAGAAGCCGCCCTGCGCCTGCCTTTTTTGTTGAACCCCCTCAGGGGGGTGAACCCCTTCAAGGGGCGGCAGTTCCACGCGCATGACTATTGTGCCGTCGTTTTTCACTGGCCCGATGGAATCGAGGTTCACGCGGTCTGAAAAGCCGGTGACCTTCACGGTATTCAGCGTCTTTCTTTCGAAAAAACCGGCCCCCATCCTCGGCAGGATGAAAAAGAGCGCGAGCGCTCCGGCAAGGGAGAATACCGTCACAACGGCTATCCAGGCGAAAAATCCGGCGTCGAAGATGCCGCGCGGGACGTCTCCCTGAGCGCCGGCTTTCCTGCCTGCCTCCCAGTCCTTCTTCATGGTGAAGATCATCAATACGAATATGGACGCCGCGATGAAAAGGGCGAGGATGACGAAGAAGGCCGGGCTCACGGTTGACGCGGCGGCGGCCAGTATCTGGAAAAAGACTATGCCGAAGGCGATGAAGTGGTCTCTGCCGGTCTTGAGGTCAAAGAGTTTAAGGGCGAGAAGCACCGTCAAAAAGCGCGACGCGGACACGATAAGGGTTCTTGATATCAGTAAAAAATCGGCGAGAAAAAGGACAAAGACCATGACCGCAAGGACGTTCCACAGGCCGGAGGATATAAGGGTCTTTTTTTTTACGTTGAAGTAGAGGCTCCAGACCGCGGCAAATGCCGTCATTGCGACAAACCACGGCTCTATGCCATCCACAAGAGACACGGACGCAAACCCCAGCGCGCTGAGAAAATACGCGGCAATGAGCGTATAGGAGGTAAAACTCATAAGTATACTACCTGCAGCCTTGCGCCCTGGCTTCCTTTTACAGGGGTCATGAGCGCAAGTATTTTAAGGAGCGTATAAAGCTGCGCGCTGCCCGGGGCAGGGGACGCCTCGCCGGTAAGTGTTTTAAGCCCCACGGAAAAACCCCTCTCGATGAAGTGGTTGATTACCCCCGCGGCTTCGTCGACTATCTCCTCGAACGCAGGGTCTTCGTCCTTTGCCGAGTAATTATCGAAAAGCACCATGACCTTGCGCTCCGTCTCCTTTTCGAACTCCTTTACGAGGAGCTTTTGCCGTTTTGCCGCGGACTTCCAGTAGATGAAGCGCGCGTCCTCTCCGGATACGTAGTCGCGCATGCTGCGGAGCTGCGTGCCGCCGCCCTTTGCCAGGGCCATAAGCTCCCTGTCGGAGGAGCACACGTTCCTGCTTATCGCCTTAAGGTGCGCGCTCAAGACAGGTTTGATTGCCGGATAGACGACCACTTGAAGGGGTTCAACCCCATGAAGGGGCCGAGCCCCCGCAGCCTCGGCAGGCCCTTTTTTTCCTTTTAAGAAAAGGCCGAAGGGGAACCTCGTGCTTATCCTGACGCCGCCGAGCGCGAACATGCCGCGCCTTTCAAAGACGCATTGGGCGGTCTTTACGGTTTCCCCGCGCGCCTTTAGTTTAAGGACGTAGGCCGGATCAGCTTTAAGCCCCGGAGACGTCAACGGCAGTTCTGTGATGGAAAACGAATATGAAGGGAGGTGTTTCTTGTTGTTTTTAATTTTGTATCTTATCCGGATGGGCCGGCCTTTGAATATCCGTCCGGGGAGTTGACGCTGGACCTTTATGCCGTTCATGGCGGACTCTGAAAGCACGCCTGAGATGATGATGAAGGAGAGCATGGCGGCCACGATCAGATAGAGGAGGTTGTTGCCGGTGTTTATCGCGGCCACGCCGACGAGGAAGAGAACGCCGATGAACCATTTGCCCTCCCGCGTAACGGCAATGGAGCGCGACAGGCGCAGGCGGCGTTTTCCATCGTAGGGTGTCTCGCCCTGAGCGCCGGCCTTCGCGGCCTTTTTCCCGTAGATAATTCCGGTTATGGCGTTAAGCCACGGAAAGGGCGCGGATGTGACAAGTCTTATGTTCATGCGGCCGACCCCCTTCAAGGGGCTGAGCCCCCTCAGGGGGTTAAATGGGAACCGTGATGCCGGAGAGTATCTCTTCAAGGAGCGCTCTGGCCTCGTTGACCTCTTCGCCCACGAGTGAGGCCGCGGGAATAATCCTGTGGGCGAATACGGGTGTGACAAGCCCCTTTACGTCGTCAGGCGTGCAGTAGTCGCGCCCGGAGGCGAGGGCGAACGCCTGCGCCGCCCTGTAAAGGGTCATTGTGCCGCGCGGGCTGACGCCGAGCCGTATTGCCCGGTGTCTTCTCGTGCCCTCTGCAATGGTTATGATGTAGTTGAGAAGGTCCTCTTCAACGCGCACCTTTTCCACGAGGCCCTGTATGTCAAGGACCTCCCCGGCGCTGAGCACGGGCTTTAATTCCTTCATGACGGACGCGCTGGAGGCTTGGCGGATTATCTTCTTTTCGTCGGTCATCGAGGGGTAGCCCATCTTGATGCAAATGGTGAACCTGTCAAGCTGGGATTCAGGCAGCGGGAATGTCCCTGCGAATTCAAGCGGGTTTTGCGTGGCAAGGAGCATGAAAGGCTCCGGCAGTTGATACGTGGTCTTGTCCACCGACACCTGCCTGTCGTTCATGGCCTCGAGCAGCGCGCTCTGCGTCTTGGGGGTGGAGCGGTTTATTTCGTCGGCCAGGACGATGTTGGCGAATATGGGGCCCTTGCGGAATTCGAACTCGTGCTTCGCGCCGTTGTAGACCGTCACGCCGATACAGTCGGAGGGCAGGAGGTCGCTCGTGAACTGTATCCTCTGGAACGTGCAGTTTATCGAGCGGGCCATGGCGTGCGCCAAAGTGGTCTTGCCCACGCCCGGCACGTCTTCTATGAGGAGATGTCCCTTTGCGAAAAGCGTGGTTACGGCGAGGCCGATGACCTCCGGCTTCCCCTTTATAACCAGGCCGAGGGTCTCTTGAAGTATCTTTATTTTTTTGTATGCCTCTGAATAGTCCATGTGTTTCATATGAAATTTTAGCAGATGTCCACGCCGGAGGTCAACTGAATACGCTTGCCGCTAATGTCAAATATTTCGTGAATTAAAGTTCTTTGGGCTTACCTTTCTTTCAAGAAAGGTAAGTGCCGCGCATTTTATTCCTTGACACAAAAAACAGTTATGATAAGATTTTTCCCTGTCGGACGGTTTGCAGAACTCGCACTGCGTCCGGCTGCTCGCGGTTTGGGATAAATCCGGCACAATTTGAGAGGCTCAGCCCCTTGAAGGGGTTCAACCCCCATGAAGATTCGCGGGAGTAGCTCAGTTGGTAGAGCGCAACCTTGCCAAGGTTGAGGTCGCGGGTTCGAGACCCGTCTCCCGCTCCATTTTTTCAGTTCATCGCACGCTTCAATTAAGCGGTCAGCTAATCGGTCAGTCTTATGAGCACGCTAAAAAAGATGGAGATACTTAAGTCCTACATCGAGACAAAGGGGCTTAAGTCCACCGCGCAGCGAGATTATATCGCCGAAGTATTCTTTAAGACCAACACGCACATAAGCCTCGAAGAGCTCCTTAAAAAGGTAAAGAGAAAGACGCCTGCCATCGGCTACGCTACAGTATACCGCACGATGAAGCTCCTTACGGAGTGCGGACTTGCCATAGCCAGGCAGTTCGGCGACGGCCAGACCCGGTATGAAAACCTCCCTGAGCACGGCCACCATGACCACATAATCTGCATCAAATGCTCCAAGATACTCGAATTCCAGAACGAGAAGATAGAGCATCTCCAGTCAGAGACCGCCAAAAAGCTCGGCTTCACGGTAATAAGCCACAAGCTCGAACTCTACGGCTACTGCGCCGGCTGCGCGTGAAGCGCCGCTTTTTCCAGAGGCCATGACCGCCCTTCAAGGTCATCAGCCTGCCCCACGCCTTCCGTTTAAAAATTTGATAAATTAAAACCAGAACCATATCCGTCCCCGAACGTCTGTATCGGGGATTAAAGTTCTCGGGGATGACAGAAAAAAACTCTCCATTGTCATTCCCGCTTGCCCTCGTGTGCTTAAAACGGGGGATGTTTTAACCGGGAATCTATATTTTATTATTAATTCAAGCCGCGTCAGAATAGACTTGACAGCGGAATTTTTTTATCGCATCATACTTATGAAAATGATTTTCATTATCATGAAAGGCGGACGATGCTGAAAAAACTCCTTATAATATTTGTTTCCTTTATCCTCCTGCTTCCGCCTCTCGTCTCCGGCGCCGCGGCTGCCCAGGACCCGGCTGAAATAGCACGGGAGATAAACTCCGGGCTTGAGAGCGCTTTCGCGAGATACGAGGCCGGAGACAGGGAAAAGGCAAGGGCCATCGCGCAGGAAGCCTATTTTATCAAATTTGAAGGCATGGGGCTTGAGGCGGCCTTAGAGGCGAGGTCTCCTTCAAAGATGTATGAGATAGAGGGGCTCTTCATAAAGCTGAATCAAGAGATAGACTCGGGGAGTTCATCCGCAACCGTCAGGGCCGCCATAGACGAATTGACGGATAAGCTCGGTTTTGCGGTCATCTCCCTTGAGAAAGACAAGAGACAGGGCGGGCTTTCCTTATTTATAAACGCCTTGATAATCATCTTAAGGGAGGGGTTCGAGGCGCTGCTTATTATCAGCGCTCTTTCGGCGTATCTCGTGAAGATCGGCAGAAAAGAACAGGTCAGGATAATATACGCCGGAGCCTCAAGCGCCCTTGCGGCGAGCATTATCATGGCCGTGCTCTTTCAAATCTTCCTTTCCGCTTCAGGCGTGGGCAGGCCCACCCTTGAAGGGGCCACCATGGTCTTTGCCGCGGTCATCCTTTTTTATGTGAGCTACTGGCTTATAGGCAAGATACAGGTCGTAAAATGGCAGAAGTATATAAAATCCAAGGTTGACGACGCCCTTGGCAAGGGCAATATCTATACTCTCGGGTTCGCCGCTTTTCTCGCGGTATTCAGAGAAGGGGCGGAGACGGTTCTGTTTTACCAGGCACTTTACTCGTCCGCGGGCGAAGGAACAACTTATATTCTGGGAGGGTTTGGCCTCGGCATATTGATACTAATCGGTCTGTTTTTCGCCCTTCGCTATGGAGCGGTTAAAATCCCACTGGCCCCGTTTTTCGCCGTAACGAGCACGCTTCTTTATTACCTCGCCTTTACGTTTGCCGGAAAGGGAATATTAGAGCTTCAGGAGGCAGGCTGGGTCTCCACAACGCACATAAGGGCCGTCCCGACCGTAAGGTTCCTAGGGATATATCCGAGTCTTGAGGGGATTTCGATTCAGCTCCTGCTGATATTGGCCATGCTTGCAGCCGTGGTCTACAGCTTTCTTCTTAAACCGTACCTTGAAAGGGAAAAAAGGCTCAAGGAGATCGTGCACATAGCATCGGACATCTCAGGACTTCACGACACCCTGGAGCACATAACGCATCATGCGATGCTTTGTCAGGAGCTCTCGTCGGAAAACGAAGGCAAAGAGGTCGAGGAGATACGGAGACATTTGAAGGAGATAGACTCAAAGGCCCACGAGGTCATGGGCCATCTGCATAAACTTGAGGCGGCGCTCTCCGACGTCTTTGAAGATATGGAATCTTCTTTTAAAAAAGAAAGTTGACCCCCCTCAAGGGGCGCCCATTTTCAAGCCGCGCGTTGTTTGCGCGGCCTTTTTTGTTTGATATTCCGATAATGTAAAAACATTAAAGTTCTTTGGCCGCCTGCGGCGGGCAATGCTCAGAGCGTTCATTGCGCCTCAATTGCAAATTCACGGCACTCTTTCTTTCAAGAAAGGCAGGTAAAAACTATCCTCTACACAAAACCTCCGGAATGTGGTAAGTTTTATTCTTATGCACCATTCTAAATTCGTCCATTTACACCTCCATACGCAGTACAGCCTTCTTGACGGCGCCATACGCCACGATGCCCTTATCGCCATTGCGAAAGAGTATAAGATGCCTGCCGTGGCCGTGACTGACCACGGGAACCTCTTCGGCGCCGTGGAGTTCTACAAAAAGGCCATGGCCGCCGGTATAAAGCCCATAATCGGCTGCGAGACCTATATCGCGCCGGGCAGCCGCATGGACAAGACCCCGCCTTCGCGCGGCGGCTCCATGGAGACGGCTTATCACCTTGTCCTGCTCGTCAAGAACGCCGAGGGATACGTAAACCTCTGCAAGCTCCTGTCAAAGGCATATATCGAAGGATTTTATTACAGGCCGAGGATAGACAAGGAGCTTTTGCGCGAGCTTAATGGCGGCCTTATCGCGCTGAGCGCGTGCCTGCACGGCGAGGTGGCCTATTACGCCGGCATGGGGCAGATGGACGCGGCTTTAAAGGCCGCGGCTGAATACAAGGAGATATTCCCGAACAAGCGGTTTTACCTTGAGCTGCAGGAAAACGGCATGGAGGAGCAGAGGAAGGTCAACAAGGGGCTTATTGAGATAAGCAGAAAGCTCGACATACCCGTGGTGGCCACGAACGACTGCCATTACCTGAGGAAAGAGGACTCAAAGGTCCACGACATCCTCCTTTGCATCCAGACCGGCACGACCGTAAACTCATCAAGCCGCATGAAGTTCCCGACCGATGAATTCTACGTCAAAACCCCTGATGAGATGATAAACGCTTTTAAAGACATTCCGGAAGCCATTGAAAACACGATAGCAATAGCCGAGAGGTGCAACTTCGAAATGAAGCTCGGCGAGAACCACCTGCCGGAGTTCCCCTTGCCGCAGGGCGAGACCGTGGACAGCCTGATTGAAATAAAGTCAAAGGCAGGGCTTGAAAAAAGGCTTTCGCGAATGGCAAAGAGGGGCGTTGACGTGGAATCCGTGCGTCTTAATTATTACGACAGGCTCCAGAAGGAGCTGAAGGTCATAAGCGGAATGGGCTCTTCCGGCTACTTCCTCATAGTCAACGACTTCATCGAGCACGCAAGGGGCAAAGGCATCCCGGTCGGGCCGGGCAGAGGCTCTGCCGCGGGAAGCCTCGTGGCGTATAGCCTTGGCATAACGAACCTTGACCCCATAAAATACAATCTGCTTTTTGAGAGGTTTTTGAACCCGGACAGGATCAGTCTGCCTGATATCGACATAGACTTCTGCTTTGAAAAGAGGGATGAGGTCATAAAATACGTAACCGGCAAATACGGAGCCGACAACGTAACGCAGATAATCACCTTCGGCCAGCTCCGCGCGCGCGCCTGCATAAGGGACGTCGGCAGGGCGCTTGACATGCCGTATGCCGACGTTGACAGGATAGCAAAACTCGTCCCGGCCGCCATAGGCATCACCATTGAAACCGCCCTTCAGCAGGAGCCGAAACTTTTAAAGCTCACGGAGGATGACGCGCGGGTGAGGCAGCTTATCGAGGTCGCAAAGGCCCTTGAGGGCCTTCCGCGCCACGCGTCGACTCACGCCGCGGGGGTGGTCATCTCCAATAAGCCCCTTACGGACTATCTGCCGCTTTACAGAGGGCCGAAGGAAAATATCATCACGACGCAGTATCCGATGAAGGACGTCGAGCGGATTGGCCTTGTGAAGTTCGACTTTTTGGGCCTGAAAACCCTTACTGTCATCGACAAGACGATCAGGCTGATAAAGGCCAACAGGGGCGCGGACATCGACATAGACGACCTCGCGCTTGACGACAGGGAGACGTACGAGCTTATCGCGTCAGGAAATACCAACGGCGTTTTCCAGCTTGAGTCGTCGGGCATAAAAGAGCTTTTAAGAAAGTTGAAGCCCGAGATATTTGAAGACCTCATCGCCGCCGTCGCGCTTTACAGGCCCGGCCCGCTGCAGAGCGGCATGGTTGACGACTTCATAAACCGCAAGCATAAACGGGTGAAGATACTCTACGACGTGCCGGAGCTTGAGGATATACTGGATAATACATACGGCGTAATGGTATATCAGGAGCAGGTAATGCAGATAGCCCGCACCCTCGCGGGCTTCACGCCGGGGGACGCCGACTTTTTAAGAAAGGCCATGGGGAAAAAGCTTCCTGAGGAAATGGTCATCCAGAAGTCGAAGTTCCTGGACGGCGCGCATAAGTTGAAAGTCCCTCCGAAAAAGGCCGAGAAGATTTTCGACCTCATGGCGAAGTTCGCCGGCTACGGCTTCAACAAGAGCCACAGCGCCGCTTACGCGCTGATCGCCTTTCAGACGGGCTATCTAAAAGCGCATTACAGGGTCGAGTTCATGGCCGCTCTCATGACCTCGGCCATAGACGACACGGACTCGGTCGTCAAATACATAAACGAATGCAGGGTTGAGGGCATCACCGTGGCCCCGCCGGACCTTAACGAAAGCTCCAAGGAGTTTACGGTCCACGGCGACAGGATACGGTTCGGCCTTGCCGCCGTCAAGAACGTCGGCAGCGCGGCGATTGACGAAATCCTCGGCGTGCGTCAATCAGGGCCGTTCACCTCGGTGATGGACTTCCTCGGCAGGGTGGACTCGCGCAAGGTCAATAAAAAGGTCATCGAGAGCCTCATAAAATGCGGCGCGTTTGATTTCGCTTCTTCTCCGAGGGTTGAACCCTCTCAGAGGGCGGCTGTCTTCGCGAGCCTTGACAGCCTTATGGACGCCGCCGGCGCCGTGCAGAGGGACAGAGAGAGCGGTCAGGTGTCGATATTCGACATGCTCGGCGCGTCCTCCAAGGCCGCGCCGGCTCAAGGGGGTGAACCCCCTCAGGGGGTTGAACCCCTTCAAGGGGCGGCGGGGAAACTTCAAAACCTGCCGGAATGGCCTGAAAAGGAGCGTCTGCAATATGAAAAGGAGACGCTTGGCTTTTATCTCTCTTCGCATCCGCTTGCCGGGCTTAAAAAAGAACTGGACGCATATGCCACCTGTTCGATAGCGGATCTCATGGACAGGCGCGCCGATGAGGAAGTGACAGTCGGCGGCATCGCCGCGGAGATAAAGGAGATAACCACTAAAAAGGGCGACCGCATGGCCTTTTTGCGGATAGAAGACTTGACCGGAGGCGTTGAGACCGTTGTTTTTTCCGATATCTACCGGAAGGTCTCGGAGATGATAGCCTCCGGCGCGCCCCTTCTTGTGAGCGGCAGGCTTGAGAAGGACGAGGAAAAAGAGACGGTGAAGATCACCGCCACCGGCATCTCGCTCCTTGAGGAGGCAAAGGCATCAGGCAGGAAGGCGAACCCTCTCAGAGGGGTGAAGTCAAAGGGCACGCATATAACGTTAAAGACCGACGGGCTCGATGCGGAAAAGTTCTTTGGACTTAAAAAAATAATGCAGGAGAACGCCGGCCCTTCACCGGTATTTCTGCATCTCGTCTACCCGGAAGGCAGGGATGCCGTTAACATCGCCGTGTCGGATGATCTGCGGATAAATCCGGCAGAGGATACTTTGGAGAGGATTAAGGGATTCATTGAGACCGCTGAAATCAAGGTAATTTAAAAATAGAGGGTTGTACTCTTTCAAAGGGTTGAACCATCTCAAAGGGTCATCGGAAAAATGGCAAACAAACACTGGCTTGAATTCGAAAGGCACGTAGTAGAGCTTGAAAAGAAGATCGACGAGATGAAAGGCCACGCGCCGGAGGGCAGCGCCAGTCATGCCGACGAGATTTCAAAGCTCGAAAAGAAGGCAAAAAAAATCCTTAGCGAGATATACTCAAGGCTTACCCCGTGGCAGATAACAATGGTCGCCAGGCATCCGGAGAGGCCCTATACCCTTGACTATGTCCATAACGTTTTTGAGGACTTTATGGAGCTTCACGGCGACAGGCGTTTTAGAGACGATCAGGCGATAGTCGGCGGAGTGGCGCGCCTTGACGGCGCGCCCGTCATGATTATCGGCAACCAGAAGGGCAGGAACACGAAGGAAAAGATTTTAAGGAACTTCGGCATGCCAAACCCTGAAGGTTACAGAAAGGCGCTGAGGCTCATGGAAATGGCGGAGCGGTTCTCCATGCCGGTCTTTACCTTCATTGACACGCCCGGCGCGTATCCCGGCATAGGCGCGGAGGAGAGGGGGCAGTCGGAGGCCATTGCCTTCAACCTCATGAAGATGTCCACCCTGAAGACGCCGATAATCGCCACGGTGATAGGCGAGGGCGGCAGCGGCGGCGCGCTTGCCATAGGCGTGGCCGACAGGGTGATGATGCTGGAGTTCGCCACCTATTCCGTCATCTCTCCGGAAGGCTGCGCCGCCATTCTGTGGAAGGACGGCTCCAAGGCGGACCTTGCGGCAAAGACGCTGAAGATAGACGCAGGCGAGCTTATGAAATTAGGCGTTATCGACAAGATAATAAACGAGCCCGTCGGAGGCGCGCACAGAGACCCCAGGGCAATAAGCACAAGCCTTAAAACGGCCCTCGTATCCGCTCTTAAAGATATTAAATCCTCAAACGTTGATTCCCTTGTAAAAAACCGTTATAAAAAGTTCCGCTCCATCGGCGTGTTTTCCGAAGGCTGATCGCTTCCATGAGGGAGCAGCAAAGTTAGTAGTGCGAGGCTTCTACCGGGCTGTAGTTTAAAGACAGCGACACTAAAGTGTCGCACTACGGTAACGGCCTTTTGGCTCCTCTCCCTTGAAAGGCAGGGGTTTTTTCTTGAATTAAGGAATCTATCAGGTTAATATTAGTAAGTTTTTTTGTTAGCATCGAAAAATAGCCCCCTGAAGGGGATCAACCCCTGGAAGACTGATAATGATAGACAAACTTCGCAAAAAGATAAACGCCATTGACATGGAGATATTAAGGCTCCTTAACAGCAGGGCCGAGATAGTCATACAGGTCGGACACGCGAAATTAAAGGCGAACAAGGAAATATATTCCCCTGAAAGAGAGCGTGATGTTTACGCGCGCATCCTTTCGGCCGGCAAGGGGCCGTTTCCGGCCAGCGGATTGAAGAACGTATTCCGCGAGATAATGAGCGCGTCGCTGTCGCTTGAAAGGCCTTTGAAGATAGCCTTCCTGGGGCCGGAGGCGACATTCACGCATCAGGCGTGCCTTAATACATTCGGCTCTTCCGCCTCGTTCGTGCCCAAAAAAAATATCGCGGAAGTATTTGACGACGTTGAAAAGGACAGGGCGGAGCTCGGCGTGGTGCCGATTGAAAACACGACCGAAGGCGTGGTGAGCCACACGCTTGACCTGCTGGTCACGTCTGATTTGAAGATATGCGCGGAGATAATGCTTGAAGTCTCCCTCGCGCTCATGAATAAGACAGGAAGGCTGTCGGATGTTGGACGGGTATCATCGCATCCGAATCCGCTCGCGCAGTCGAGAAATTGGCTCAAGGCCAATCTGTTCAACGCGGAAATTACCGAGCTTACTTCCACTGCCAGAGCCGCGCAGGCCGCAGCCGAGGACGGCACAGGATTTATCGCGGCCATCGCCAGCGAGGCCGCGGCAAAGCTCTACAATCTGAAGATCATTGAACGCGGGATAGAGGACAGCGCTAACAACTTCACACGTTTCCTCGTCATAGGCAAAAAGGAATCAAGGCGCACCGGCGCCGACAAGACTTCCCTCGTGTTCGCCGTAAAAGACGCGCCCGGCGCGCTTTTTACGATGCTTGAGCCCTTTGCCAAGAGGCGCATAAACCTTACGAAGATAGAGTCCAGGCCCATGAAGACGCGGGCGTGGGAGTATATATTCTTCGTTGACCTCGACGGCCATGTCGCCGACAAAAAAGTAAGGGACGCGATTTCCGAGCTTGAAGAGTCCTGCACGTTCCTGAAGGCGCTTGGCTCGTATCCGAGGTCAAAGTGACAACTAAAGTTAAAAAACTCAAGATAACGGTTTCAAGCGGCATAGAGTCGCTTGTTCCGTACCCTCCGGGCAAGCCCATAGAAGAGCTTGAAAGGGAGCTTGGCATCACGGGTTCCATAAAATTAGCGAGCAATGAAAATCCGCTTGGGCCTTCGAAAAAGGCCGTGGCCGCGGTTTCCAGCGCCCTTAATAACCTGCACAGGTATCCGGACGGCTCAGGTTTTTATTTAAAGGAAAAGCTCTCCTCGCGCCTGAATGTCCCCACGGACATGATAATCCTTGGGAACGGTTCTAACGAGATAATCGAACTTCTCATCAGGACCTTTTTAAGGCCGGGCGATGAGACGGTCATGGCCGACCCTTCCTTTGCCGTTTATCCGCTCGTAACAAAGGCCGCCGGCGGCTCGTCCATACTCGTCCCGCTCGATAAGGGTTTCAGACACGATCTTCCGGCAATGGCAAAGGCGATAACTGAAAAGACGCGCATAGTCTTTATAGCCAACCCGAATAACCCAACGGGAACGGTAGTTTCAAAGGATGAGTTCAGAGCCTTCATGAAGGACGTCCCTGATGAGGTCATCGTCTGCGTGGACGAGGCGTATTGCGAATTCGTCAGGCGCGCGGACTTTCCAGAAACCATTGAATACGTGAGAAACGGCTTGAAGGGGCTCAGCCCCTATCCGGTGGTGGCCTTGCGGACGTTTTCAAAGATATACGGACTGGCCGGCCTGCGTTGCGGCTACGGCGTTGCGGATGCGCGGATGATAAACTACATGGACAGGGTGCGCCAGCCCTTTAACGTAAACTCGCTCGCTCTGGCGGCGGCATTGGCCGCCCTTGATGACGGCGAGCACCTGAAGGCCACGCTTGAAAACAACAAAAACGGCCTTGATTACCTTTTTAACGAACTCAAATCCTTCGGCTTTGAGGTTCTGCCGACCGAGGCGAACTTTTTTCTTATCAAGGTCGGCGACGGTAAAAGCGTCTACAACGGGCTTTTGAAAAAGGGCGTGATAGTCAGGCCCATGGCAAGCTACGGCCTGCCGGAATACATCAGGGTTACGGTTGGGCTGCCCGAAGAGAACAGACGTTTTATAAAGGCATTTAAAGAGATAATATAATCGTGGAGGGACTTAGTATGATAATAGTTCTGAGGAAAGACGCCACTGATGCTGAAATAGAACATGTGGTCGAGAAGATAAAGAACGCCGGGCTTGCCGTGCATGTTTCAAAGGGTAAGGAGAGGACGATAATAGGCGCGATAGGCGACGAGGAGAAGCTCGCCTCCCTGCCGTTTGAGGCCCTTCCGGGCGTTGAAAAGGCCATGCCCATATTGAAACCGTATAAACTCGTCAGCAGGGAGTTCCGCAAAGAGAACACAACCTTCAATGTCGGCGGGGTGGTGATCGGCGATAACGCCGTCAGGGTCATAGCAGGCCCTTGCAGCGTCGAGGGCGAGGAGCTTCTCATAGAAACGGCAAAAAGCGTCAAGGCCGCCGGAGCGACCGTTCTGCGCGGCGGGGCCTTTAAGCCGAGGACTTCGCCGTATGATTTTCAGGGCCTCGGCCTTGAAGGTTTAAAGTACCTTGCCGCCGCGAAAAGGGCCACCGGTCTGCCGCTCATAAGCGAACTCATGGACCCGCGCGACGTTGAGATGATGTGCGAGCACGTCGACATCATCCAGATAGGCGCGAGAAATATGCAGAACTTCCGTCTGCTCAAAGAGGTCGGCATGACAAAAAAGCCGGTGCTCCTCAAGAGGGGACTTTCCGCCACGATAAAAGAGCTGCTCATGTCGGCTGAATACATCGCCGCGCAGGGGAACTCCACCATAATCTTCTGCGAGCGCGGGATACGGACCTTCGAGACGGCCACCAGGAATACGCTTGACATAAGCGCGGTGCCGGTGCTCAAGGAAGAAACGCATCTGCCGGTCTTTGTCGACCCAAGCCATGCCGTGGGCAGGTGGGATCTCGTCGCGCCGGTTGCAAAGGCCGCCGTGGCCGTCGGCGCGGACGGGCTTATGATAGAAGTCCATCAGGATCCGGAAAATGCCCTTTGCGACGGAGCGCAGTCGCTGAAACCCGGCAAATTCGCCGTGTTAATGGAAGAACTTAAGAAAGTGGCCGTGGCAGTAGGAAGGACAATTTAAGAGGGGAATTTTTTAACGTATAATGCCAGCTCATTTTAAAAAGGTCGCGATTATAGGCGTTGGTCTCATTGGCGGCTCTCTTGCCATGGCGATGAAGCATAAACGGATGGCCGATACCATCGTCGGGATAGGCAGGGGAACGGCTAACCTCGAACTGGCAATGAGGCTCGGCGTGGTGGACTCCATCGCGCTTGACATTGAAAGCGGAGTAGCCGGGGCTGACCTTGTAGTAGTGGCCGTTCCGGTCTTGAAGATAGGCGAGACGATTAAAAAGGCGGCGTCCGGCCTTACCTCGCCGTGCATAATCACAGACGTCGGCAGCGTCAAAAAGGCCATAATAGACGAATGCGAGGCGGCCCTCCCAGAGGGGATAACCTATGTCCCCGGCCACCCCATCGCCGGCACGGAAAGCTCAGGCGTTGAGGCCGCGATGGCCAATCTTTACAATGAAAGGGTGTGCATCCTGACGCCCACCTCGAATACGCCGCAATCGGACATCGGGAAGATACGGGAAATGTGGCAGGAGGCCGGCTCAAAGGTCGTCATCATGGACGCCGCCGCGCATGACAGGCTCCTTTCGGCGATAAGCCACCTGCCGCATATAATCGCTTACACCCTCGTCAACACGGTAGCGGCCGCCGGCGAGAAAAACATTGATTTCCTGAAGTATTCCGCAGGCGGTTTCAGGGACTTTACGCGCATAGCGTCGAGCTCCCCTGAGATGTGGGCGGACGTCTGCGCCATGAACAAGGACAACATCATCGGCATGATAGAAAATTTTCAAAGACAGCTTGAGGCATTGAAGCGTCTCATGGCTCACGATGACTTCAAGGGCGTAAAGGCAAACTTCGAAGGCGCGAAGAAGATACGGGATTCCATCACAACGGACGCTAAAAAGTGATATGAAGAACAGGTATGAAGAACAGGGCGATTAAAGAAGAAGGCGCATCTCAAAACACCGTGGCCGCACTGCCTGTCGGCGGATTGAGAGGCGACGTCGCGGTGCCGGGCGACAAGTCCATCTCGCACAGGTCCGTCATCTTCGGCTCCATTGCCGACGGGGTGACGGAGGTTGACAACTTTCTCGAAGGGGAGGATTGCCTCAGCACCTTTGCCGCATTCAGGGCAATGGGCGTTGAGATAGAGCGGCCGTCACCTTCAAGGCTCAGGATACATGGCGTCGGACTCAAGGGGCTCACGGAGCCGGGAGACGTCATTGACGCGAGAAACTCCGGCACCACGGCGCGGCTTCTGACAGGGCTGCTCTCGGCGCAGCCGTTTTTTACGGTGGTAACGGGCGACGCGTCTTTAAGGAAACGGCCGATGAAAAGGGTCGTAGACCCGCTCCTTCGCATGGGCGCGTCTATCAGCGGGAGGAAGGGTTCAACGCTCCTGCCCATTGCCATCATGGGAAGGAGGCTCACGGGAACAGACCATTCGATAATAATTGCCAGCGCGCAGTTGAAGTCCGCCATACTGCTTGCCGGACTTTACGCCCAGGGGCAAACATCGGTGCATGAGCCGGGAATGAGCAGAGACCACACCGAAAGGATGATGCAGCTATTCGGAGCTGACATAAAAACCGAGGACAAGGCAGTGCGCGTGAAACAGGCCAAGTCGCTGAGAGCGTGCGCGATAACCGTACCCGGCGATATTTCATCCGCGGCCTTTTTGATGGTCGGAGCCATGATAACGCGCTCTTCATCTCTTCTTATCAGAGACGTGGGGGTAAACCCGACGAGGACGGGGATCATAAAGATACTTCAAAAGATGGGCGCGCGCATAGAAACAATAAACACCCGGGAGGTCTCAGGCGAGCCGGTGGCCGACATCAGGGTCAAGAGCGAGCATCTCGCCTGCACGGACATAAGCGGCAGCGACCTCCTTCCCGCCATAGACGAATTCCCCATAATCTGCGTTGCCGCCGCGTTTGCGGACGGCACGACGACTATCAGCGGGGCAAAGGAGCTTCGCTTGAAAGAAAGCGACAGGATAGCCGTAATGGCGGACTGCCTGAAAAAGCTCGGAATAAGCGTCGAAGAAAAGGAAGACGGCATAAGGATAGAAGGCCGCGGGGGTGACCCCCTTCAAGGAGTTAAGAAGGTCAAGGGCGGCGTGACTATTGAAAGCCATGGAGACCACCGTATAGCCATGTCAATGGCGGTGGCGGCGCTCAATACCGCAAAGGGCGTTACCATCGAGGGGGCGGACGCTGTTGACGTGTCGTTCCCTGGTTTTTTCAGCCTTCTTTCAAGGATTGGCGTCCAGTGACAGGCAAAGGGCCTGTAATAGCAATAGACGGCCCCAGCGGCGTCGGCAAGACCACGGTGAGCAGGCTCGTGGCAAAACGGCTTGGTTTTAAATACATTGACACGGGCGCCATGTACAGGGCCTTTGCGGTTGCCGCGAAGGAGGCCGGGGTTGATGTCGAGGACGAGGGCGCGCTTGAGAGGTTCGCCTCCACCGCGACCGTGGCCTGGGGCGGCGCAGGCGGCATATTCGTAAACAACGTGGATTACACGGAGAAAATACGCACCGAGGCCGCCGGGGCGGCCGCCTCGGCGGTCTCGGCAAAAAAGAAGGTCAGGGAATTCCTCGTCGGCCTTCAGAGAAGCCTCGGCGAGCAGGGCAGGGTGGTCATGGAGGGCAGGGACATCGGCACGGTTGTTTTTCCCGACGCCGACATAAAGTTCTTTTTGGACGCCTCGCATGAGGTAAGGGCCCAAAGGCGCAGCCTTGAGCTTCAGGCAAAAGGCGTTGCCAAGGACGCCTGCCCTTTGAAAGGGTTCAACCCTCGCGTGCTTAAAGCGGGGGTTAGCAATGATATGAAGGAACGTGACCGCCGCGACAGGGAGCGGAAGAACTCGCCCCTTGTAAAGGCCGATGACGCCATCCTCATAGACACCGGCCTGCTCGGCATAGAAGGCGTGGTTGAGAAGATAATGGGCCTTATCAGACAGAGGAATATCATTGCGGATATATGTAGCTAAATCAGCCGGCTTTTGCTTCGGTGTAAAAAGGGCGATAAATTTGGCGGATAAGTGCTCCTCGGAGTCTTCTTCGCCCATATACACGCTTGGGCCTATCATCCACAATCCGCAGGTGGTCAAAAGGCTTGAGGAGTCGCGAGTCTACGCCAAGAAGGGGCTTGATGAGATAACCGAGGGCACGGTTATTATCCGCTCGCACGGGGTAAAGCTCGAAGAGCACGGCGCGCTGCGTGAAAAAGGCGTCAATATAGTAGACGCGACCTGCCCTTTTGTCAAAAAAGCGCAAGATTTAGTCTCCATGCTTGCCAAAGACGGCTACGCTGTTATCCTTGTTGGAGAGAAGGAACATCCGGAGGTGAAAGGGCTTATAAGCTACGGCCCGGCGGATATCATCGTAGCGGAGTCGTCAGAAGAGCTGAAGGGCATGCCGAGAAAGAAAAAAATAGGCATCGTGGCGCAGACGACCCTGCCGATGGAAAAGCTCAGGGACGTCGTGAGCTTCTGCCTCGGCAAGGCATCCGAGATAAAGGTCTTCAACACCATATGCAACGCGACGTCGATCAGGCAGGAGGAGAGCGAGGAGCTCGCGCACAAGGTTGACCGCATGATAGTCGTGGGCGGCAGGAACAGCGCCAACACCAGAAGGCTTGCCGAGATTTGCAGGGGCATTCAGCCCCGCACGTATCATGTGGAGGTGCCTGTCGAGATAGACCCGGCGTGGTTTGAGGGCGCGGCCTCCATAGGCATCACCTCCGGCGCCTCGACCCCGAACTGGATAATCGAAGAGGTCGTCGAGAAGATACGGCGCATGGCGGCGTCAAATTGACCGTGTCCCCGCAGGCTTTAATCGTGGAGCGGCTTAGGCGGCGTAACTGGCGTTTGTCATTAGCATGATGCTGAAAAACGCCCATCTGCTTCGTTGTCATCGTCACTCGGAACGAACGGCGCACAACAAAGTGTGCCTCATTCGTCGCTCCTCGACGCCTCGCATCTGGCAGGGTTCCCATTGCGTCTTTATTATTGCAATGGGAAGATTTGAGCAGCCTGATAGAAAAACGGCCGGCACAGCCCGCCCTACAAAAATTTGCCATTTAAAAGATGCTGTGATATCTTTTTATGATATAGAAGATCAATCGACAGGGGGTAACATATTAATGATCGGACGAGAGGATAAATCTCAGGCCGGGGATTCGACAAGAACCGAATTCGAGATGCTCTTTGAGACGCGCTTGAAAGAGTTTCAAGAAGGCGACCTCGTAAAGGGCAGGATAGTCGAAATTACGAGGGATTCGATAATGGTCGACATCGGCTATAAATCCGAAGGCATGGCCCCGCTCAAGGACTTCCTTGACAAGAACGGCAAACCCACGGTTGCAGTGGGTGACGAGATAAGCGTAATCATCGAGAAAAAAGAGGACGAAAGCGGCTATATATTGCTTTCAAAGGGAAAGGCCGACCAGTTAAAGATGTGGGATGACGTGATCGCGGCCCATGATACGGGCGGCACTGTGGCCGGAACGGTCAAGGAGAGGATAAAGGGCGGCTTCTACGCCGACATAGGCGGGATAACGGCTTTTCTGCCAGGCTCTCAGGTAGACCTCAAGCCCGTCAGGAACCCGGATGCCCTCGTTGGCAAGGTCTTTCAGTTCAAGGTGCTCAAATACAACAGAAGGAAGAACAACGTAATCGTCTCAAGGAGGGCAGTCCTCGAGCAGGAGAGGGAGGTCTTGAAAAAGACCACCCTTGAGAACCTCGAAGAAGGGCGCGTGGTGGAGGGGCTGGTCAAGAACATCACCGACTACGGCGCGTTCATAGATCTCGGAGGCATTGACGGTCTCGTGCACCTTACCGACCTTTCATGGGGCAAGGTCACCCATCCTTCTCAGATACTCAACGTCGGCGATAAGGTCGACGTGAAGATACTCAAGTACAACAAGGAAGACGGAAAGATATCCCTCGGCATAAAGCAGACCAAGCCTGACCCGTGGGCGACCATCGCGGAAAAGTACAAGCCCGGCATGAAGGTCACGGGGCGCGTGGTGAATATTACAGACTACGGCGCTTTCGTGGAGCTTGAGCATGGGCTAGAGGGCCTGGTGCACATCTCGGAGATGTCGTGGACAAAGATAAAACACCCGTCGCAGAAGTTCAAGGTGAACGACACCGCCGAGGTGCTGATACTCGACATAGACGCCGCGAACAAACGCATCTCGCTCGGCCTGAAGCAGATAGAGGCCAACCCCTGGGATGACGTTCCCGCGCGCTACGCCAAAGGCTCGAAGATAAAAGGCGTCGTCAAGAACATAACGGACTTCGGCGTCTTTATCGGCATAGAGGAGGGCATTGACGGGCTTGTCCATATCTCCGACCTTACATGGAAGAAGATCAAGCATCCCTCGGAGCTTTTCAAGAAGGGGCAGGAGGTAGAGGCCGTTGTTCTGAACATAGACCAGGCGGCGAGGCGTTTTTCGCTTTCCACGAAACTTTGCGAGAATAACCCGTGGGAGGGCGTAGCGGAGCGCTACAAGCCGGGCATGACGGCCCATGGCAGGATCACCAGCATCGCCGACTTCGGCGCGTTTGTTGAGCTTGAAGAAGGGCTTGAGGGCCTTGTGCACGTGTCGGAGCTTAACAGAGGCAAGAAAAAAGGCTCAAACCTCCAGGTAGGCGACGTGGTGGAGGTCGAGATATTGAACGTAGACCCGGAAGACAACAAGATAGGTCTCAGCATAAGAGCGTCAAAAAAGGAGTAACATGGACGCGGCGGTTTCATCCGGCAGGGGCGTGCCTTGAAGACACCTTTGCCGCGGACCGGCGTGAATAAAATCTCCTTATGAATAGAAACGTCATTAAAAACATTCTGGCCGCCGTAGGCGTTTTATTCATAAGCATAATAGCGCTTATCGTAATATTGTCATATGCGTTGTCCGGCAAGGGCATAGTAATGTCCGATAAGGTCGCCGTGGTGAAGATTGACGGCGTCATCACGGACAGCTTTGAGGTAAGCGACAAGCTCAGGGAGTACGGCGAGAGGGACGACGTCAAGGCGGTTATCATACGCATCGAATCGCCGGGCGGCGCCGTCGGGCCGTCGCAGGAGCTTTACAGCGGCATAAAAAGGCTTGCAAAGAAAAAGAGGGTGGTCGCCTCGATGGGCGCGATAGCGGCCTCCGGCGGCTACTATGCCGCGGTCGCGGCCGACAAGATAGTCGCAAACCCCGGCACCATCACCGGCTCCATCGGCGTTTTGGTGGAGTTCATAAACGCATCCGAACTGCTTGCGAAGATCGGCTTGCAGGGTTATGTCGTTAAGAGCGGCAAGTTTAAAGACATAGGCTCTCCCTTCCGGAAGATGGAAGCCGATGAAACGCAGTATATGCAAAATGTCATCAACGACGTGAACTCCCAGTTCGTAAAGGCCGTTGCCGGCGGCAGAAAATTGAAGGTCGAGGACGTCGAGAAGATTGCCGACGGGCGCGTATTCACGGGCGCGCAGGCAAAGGAACAGGGTCTCATAGACCAGCTCGGCGACCTTGATGACGCGATTGACCTCGGCGCCAGGCTCGCCGGGATAAAGGGCAAGCCTAACGTCATCTATCCCGACAAAAAGGGGCCTGGAATTTTAAAACTCGTCCTTGGTGACAGCGCGCAGACCGCGCTTGCTGATATCTTCAGCGGGCTTCGCGTTATGTACCTTGCGTCAAGCCCCGTTGGTAAATGAACGGCATTTTAAAAAAGGAGGCGCATCAATAATGACAAAGAGCGAATTGATAGAGTCCATTGCCGCCAAAATCACGAACTTTTCAAGGAAGGACATTGAAATAATCGTCGATACAGTCTTTCTGAGCATGGGCGAGAGTCTCTCGGAGGGCGACAAGGTCGAGATACGCGGCTTTGGAAGTTTTAAGATAAAAAGGCGCGAGGGCAGGCAGGGCAGGAACCCTAAATCAGGAGAAAGCATCTTCATTGATTCCAAGAAGGTTCCCTTTTTCAAGGCGGGCAAGGAAATTCGGGAAAGGATAAATAAGTAACATGAACAACCTTTGGGCCCCGTGGCGCTCCGATTACATAGGCGGCAGGAAAGAAGGCGTGTGTATTTTTTGCGAGGCCGCCGGGGGCGTGCCGGAAAACCAGAAAGACGACCTCGTCCTCTTCAAGGGCGCGGTATCTACCGTTATGCTCAACAAATATCCCTATAACAACGGCCATCTGATGATCTCGCCGGTAAGGCACATTGCGGTGGTGGAGGGGATGAGCCCGGAGGAGTCCATTGACATGTTCCGGCTCCTTCGTCACTGCTGCGCGTCCCTGACGAAAACATTAAGCCCTGAGGGCTTCAATATAGGCTTGAACGTCGGCAAGGCATCCGGCGCAGGTTTTGAAGATCATCTGCACATGCACGTCGTGCCGAGATGGAACGGGGACTGCAACTTCATGCCCGTCCTGGCCGATGTGAGGGTCATACCGGAGCATATTGCCGGGACCTATTCGAAGTTGAAACCGTTCTTTGAGCGTATTTAAGCCAGGCTCTCAGATTCACCGCCGTTTCCTGAAAAACAGTCTGCAGTTCCATTTTGATAAAAAACTTGACAAAGAGTCTTTATTTGTAATAAATTATACACGCAAAAAACAGACCTCTGACAACATCCGAAACTGACGGAATCAAGGTGGCTACCACCGGGAGACGGATGTATATACAAAAGCCGACCGTCTGGGCATGGAAATCCTCTATAGAAGATCATAGAGAATTTTTACACGTCCAGGCGGTTTTTTTTTGTCCGCCTGGCATCTGCCTTTCAAGAAAGGCAAGTTAAACTGCTTGACAGAACGGAGTTATTTTAGTTAATTTAACCACTCAAAAGAAACACCGGTAAATACGGCCCGGCAAAGACAGATGCCGCAACATCCTTGGCGCTTGTTGTAAAACAAACAGGAGGAATATATGTCCGAGAAGATTATATATACGGCAATAGACGAAGCACCGGCGCTGGCGACTTATTCTTTACTCCCTATCATCAAGGCATTCACAGGGGCGGCTGGCATTGCCGTAGAGACAAAAGATATCTCTCTTGCGGGACGCATTATCGCGAACTTTCCTGAAAACCTGACTGAAAATCAGAGAATACCTGATGAACTGACCGCGCTGGGCGAGCTTGCAAAGACACCTGAGGCCAATATCATCAAATTGCCGAATATCAGCGCGTCTGTTCCGCAGTTAAAAGAAGCTATCAAAGAACTCCATTCGCATGGTTACAAGATACCTGACTATCCCGAGGCCCCGAAGACAGACGCCGAGAAGGAGATTAAAACACGATACGGCAAGGTTTTAGGCAGCGCCGTAAACCCGGTCCTCCGTGAAGGGAACTCTGACCGCAGGGCGGCAGCTTCCGTCAAAAATTACGCGAAAAAGCACCCGCATAAAATGGGCGCATGGAGCGCGGATTCAAAGACTCATGTGGCGCACATGAGCAACGGCGATTTCTACGGCAGTGAAAAGTCCGTTACCGTCGCCGAGGCCGGAAACGTCAAGATAGAGTTCGCCGGCAAGGACGCAAAGACCACAGTCCTCAAGGAAAAGACCTCCCTCAAGGCAGGCGAGGTTATAGACGCCGCGGTCATGAGCCGCAATGCCTTGCGCAGATTTTTCGAAGAGCAGATTGAAGACGCGAAGAAGAAAGGCGTGCTTTTCTCCTTACACCTCAAGGGCACGATGATGAAGGTTTCCGACCCCATCATGTTCGGCCACGCAGTCACGGTTTTTTTCAAGGACGTATTTGAGAAGCACGCGGCTGTAATCAAAGAGCTTGGCGTTGACCCCAATAACGGATTTGGCGACCTCTTGGCGAAGATAACGAAGCTGCCGGATGCCAAGAAGGCCGAGATAGAAGCCGACATCAAGGCGTGTTACAAAAACCGCCCTGAAGTCGCGATGGTGAACTCTGAAAAGGGCATCACCAATCTGAATGTGCCCAGCGACGTGATCGTCGACGCGTCCATGCCAGCCATGATACGCGAGTCCGGCAAGATGTGGGGGCCTGACGGCAAACTCCATGATACCAAGGCTGTAATACCTGACAGATGTTACGCCGGCATATATCAGGTAGTCATAGATGATTGCAAGAAAAACGGCGCTTACGACCCCAAGACAATGGGAAGCGTTCCCAATGTCGGCCTTATGGCGCAAAAGGCAGAGGAGTATGGATCTCACGACAAGACATTCAAGGCGCCGGGAAACGGGATAATCAGAATTGTGGATGCCTCAGGTAAGGTACTGCTTGAACAGGGCGTGGAGGAAGGAGATATCTTCCGCGCGTGCCAGACAAAGGACGCGCCGATACAGGACTGGGTGAAGCTGGCCGTCTCCAGGGCAAGGGCAACCGGCGCGCCCGCTGTTTTCTGGCTGGACAAAGCCAGGGCGCACGACGCGCAGATCATCGAGAAGGTCAACCGCTATCTGAAGGATCACGATACAAAGGGACTGGATATCAAGATCATGACTCCTGAGGAAGCCATTCAATTTTCGCTTAAGCGTATAAGAGAGGGGAAAGACACTATTTCAGTCACCGGTAACGTGCTTCGTGATTATCTTACCGACCTCTTTCCGATTCTGGAACTCGGCACCAGCGCCAAGATGCTCTCCATAGTGCCACTTATGGACGGCGGAGGGCTTTTTGAGACAGGCGCGGGTGGTTCGGCTCCAAAGCACGTGCAGCAGTTTATTGAAGAAGGGTATCTGAGATGGGACTCCCTCGGCGAGTTTCTGGCCCTTCGGGTGTCTTTAGAACATCTGGCCGTTGTATTTAAGAATAAAAAGGCTCAGGTGCTTGCTGACGCGCTGGATCAGGCAAACGGCAAGATATTAGACAACAACAGGTCGCCTGCGCGCAAGGTCGGCGAGCTTGACAACAGGGGCAGCCACTTTTACCTCGCGTTATACTGGGCACAGGCGCTGGCCGGCCAGACAAAGGACGAGGAGCTCAAGAAACGTTTCACAGGCCCGGCAAAGAAACTTGAAGAAAACGAGGCAAAGATACTTGGAGAGCTTATCGCCGCACAGGGAAAACCTCAGGATTTGGGCGGCTATTATCGTCCGAACCGGGAAAAGGCAACAAAGGCAATGCGCCCAAGCGCAACCCTGAATGCGATAATCGACGCTATCTGATAGCCCGATAAGGTTTATCAGATAATCTTTTCAACAATATGTTTTTATTGATAAATTTAACAGCGGAGGTTCACCATGCAGCTTACCGGCCTTTTGTGGGGCTCGAAGCTCTTAAAATTAGTCGAGTTCCCGCATGCAACGGTGCTTGGCCCGGAGGCGAGCGCTGATGAGATAAAAGACCTCATCAAGAAATGCGGTCAGGTATTCATTAAGCCCATCTTCAAGGGCGGCGTCGGCAAAAAGGGCAAGGCCGGTCTCATCGGAAGGGCCAAGGACATAGCCTCTGCGCTCAAAGAAAAAGAAAGACTTTACTTTATCGAGCATACACACGGCACAAGCTCGGCAAAGGCCGACGGCGTGACCTTCGAAGGCGGCGTCCCTGCGGAACATGAGGTATATTTTTCCATAAGCGAATCCACCGTCTACCGCGCGCCCATGATGACGATAACCCATCACGGCGGCATGGACATAGAGGAACTGCCGAAGGACAAGATACGCGAAGTCCCCTTTGACCCGCTTACGGGCCTCAAGAGCTTCCACGTCTCAAACGCGCTGACCGAGCTTGGCGCGCCGGCTGAGATTATAAGCCCTCTTGTGCAAAACCTCCCCAAGCTCTGGACTCTATACAACAACTACGGCCTTAACACGCTTGAGCTTAACCCCATCCGCATGTCGCCCGATAAAAATGGCAGGCTCGTGCCTGTGGCGTGCGACTTCAAGTGCTCTTTCGACATAGACAACCCCGCATGGAAGCGGCTCGAGCTTCCGGCGCACCTGTTCGCGTCCGACTACTCGGAGTTCGAGCAGGAGATAAACACGCTTCGTACCTATCAGGGGCAGAGCGACGTATTCGTCATGAACCCCAGGGGCACGATAACCGCGCCTACGTTCGGCGGCGGGGCCAACGCCCTCGTGACGGAACTCCTCGGCGACAGGGCTACGATTTCTTCCGACTTCGGCGGCAACCCGCCTTACGAAAAGATGTTCCAGATATCGAAGATATGCTTTAAATACTGGCTGAAGCAGTCAAACGTCCTTTTCATCATAGGCGGCAAGGCCAACAACACCGACATATACGAGACCTTCAGGGCCATGGCCGACGCGCTTCGAGACCACTTCCACAAGAACGGCCCATCGCCGCTTTTCGTGGTCATAGGCAGGGGCGGCCCGAACCTTATCCGCGGCATGGCGTATATGAGGGACACCCTTGACAACCTGAAACTCCCCTACAGGATGTTCGGCCACGACAGCGCCATGAGCGAGGTCGTGAACTTCGCGCTGGCAGTTGACAAATGGATGGAAAAAGAGGGCAGAAACCTCGTGGGAAAGAAGATTTGCGGCTAAGATGTAAATACTTGTCAATTGCAAGGCTGGACGTCACTTTCCATCGAAGCAGGCCATAAAGCCCCCCCATCACCCCCCGCTTCATACATGCGGGGGCAGGCTCTACCCTCTCCCGCGAGGGGAGAGGAGAAAAGGAAGTGACCATTGACCTACCCTCTCCCGCGCCTGCCCTCGCGTGTCTTCAGCGGGGGAGGGGAGAGGAGAAAAAAGACGTAATACAAACATTGATGGCGGAAAGTGAGGCTAAGGCAATAGATGGAGTTCTTTCAAGCAGCCTTCTACAAAAACAAAACATGTCCCCGCAGGCTTTAAGCGAGGAAAGGGCAGGCAAATATGCACAAACAGGGCATCAAGAAATTTCCATATTATGTCGGCGTGAATTCCCTCGCGGAGTTGGCGACAAGGGAAGACAGGATATGCGTCCTGAATATACTCGGCAGCGAGAGCAAGTCCGTCACGCCGGTAAGCCACGAGTACTCGGGCGGCAATATCGTTTTCGGCACAAGCCCCGGACGCTCAGGCCAGTCGCTCGAAACCAAACTCGGCAGGATACCTGTCTTCAGCTCCATTAAAGAAGGCCTGAAGGCCGGGCTGAAGTTCAACACGGCGGTCGTCTACCTGCCGCCGTCGGGCGTCAAGGACGGAGTCGCCGAGGCTGTAAGGGAAAACCCGGACCTCAAAAAGATTATCATCCTCACGGAAAAGGTCTCCACGCAGGACGCGGGCATCATACGCGCCATCTGCCAGACGAACGGCGTTGACGTCTTTGGCGCGAACTGCCTGGGACTGGCCGACGCGTGGAACAAAGTCAGGATTGGCGGCGCGCTTGGCGGCGGCAAACCGGAGGAATCGCTTGTAAAGGGCTCCGTTGCGCTGTTTTCCAACTCCGGCAACTTCACCACTACCATCTCGGTATACCTTCTCACGAAAGGCTGGGGCACGACGACTTCCATCTCCAGCGGCAAGGACGTATATATTCACTTCGCGCCGAGGGAATTTTTCCATGCCCTTGAGAGCGACAAGCGTTCAAAGGCGGCGGTCATTTACGTCGAGCCGGGCGGATACTACGAGCACGGCCTTGAGATAACAAAGCCCACCGTCGCGTGCGTGGTCGGCAGATGGAAGGCGCGCCTCACCAAGGCGTGCGGCCATGCCGGAAGCCTCGCGGGTTCAGGCGACGACGCCGCGGCCAAAGAGAAGTGGTTCATGGACTACTTCGGCGTCAAGGACATCTATACGCCTGAAAAGCCGGTATTTTCCAAAAAGGGAGCGGTAGTCACGAACATCGCCCACATACCCGAGGCCATGTCAAAGGTGATGGAGCTAAACGGCGCAGCCCCGGATTTTGAATCCAAGGGCGACCTCTCGCTGAAATGCTGGTTTTCAAACAGCGCCGGCGTAGCCGTGCCCAGGGAGCTTGACCCGCCGGTCGTTGCGGCAGTGTCGCCTTACGGCGAGCAGATAGACCATATCAACAAACAGGTCGGCGCGCAGCTGCCCCGTCAAGCCTTGAAGGACGCGAGCGGCGCGTCAATGATGGACCCGGCCACGCAGGTTACGCGGATTCATAACCTTTCGATACTTGACGCATCAAAGAGATCGCTTGAAGAAAATCTCGTGATGTCGCTCGTTAAAAGTTATCCGGACGAATACGGCAGGGCAATCGCCAACGTTGCCTTCAATGCGTATGTGAACCACCACGGCGACCCGGCCCTTGCCGCCGCCGAGGCCGCCAGAGAGGCGGAAAGCTCGCCTAACACCATCCTTATCTCGGCCGTCGCAATTGAAGGCAGAGGCAGGGTGAAAAGCGCGCTTAAAACGTCAAACCTTATACTTGAGCTTTTCCAGAACTCAGGCCTTAAAAACGCGCTCGACGTGTTCGATACAGCAAAGATTGTCAAGGAACTGTCTAAGGATCACAAAAAAGAGCTGACCGCCGCAAAGGACGACAGGCTTGCCGAGGCGATACTCAAAAAGCTCGACGGGCTTAATAAGAAGTCCGTCTTCATCGAGTTTGTGAGAGAGGCTTCGGGCGGCAAGCCGTCGTCAGACGCCCTTCTGTCGGCGATATGGATGACGCTTGGATGGGACGCCCTCATCAGAAGGGGCATCTCAAAGGTCACCATCGCGGCGCTCCCGTGGTATTCAAGGATATTTTCTACGATGGTCGGATGCAGCTCTCCGGCGGACAAGCACGCCAAGGACGCCTTTTGCGGCGTCAAGAACGATGAACTTATCGGCAAATGGTCGTTCACCGAGGCCGCGTTCCTCGCGCTCATCGGCAGAAGGCCGGATGAAAAGGAGCTGTTTGAGTTTTCAATGCTCCTCGGTCTTATCATCTCAAACGGCCCGGGGACTATTTCCGCTCAGGGTTCAAAGGGCGGCGTAAGCTCCGACGGCCCTGAAGACCCGTCAAGGGTGCAGATAAACAAGGCCTTCATCGGTTTTATGTCTCACACCGGCTTTGCCCACGGCGGAAACGGCTACGAGGCCATAGCCTTCCTCATTGACCGCTTTAAGGACGCCAGGCTGAAGAATCCGTCCGACAAGAAGCACGGCATAGACCTTACGGCCATCGCCGACAAGTATTCAAAGTGGTATAACAAGTACAAGGCCGAGCAGAAGAGCTTTGGCAACATCGAGTACTTAAAGATACCCTGCGTTAATCATCCGGTCTTCAAGGGCAAGGCCGTGAACTACGACCCGAGGGAGCGTTTCGTAAGCGCGCTCTTCGAGGAAAAGGGCATCTACAACGTGTTTCTTGACTTCTACGGCAAGCTCGTAAACTCGCTCTTTGAGAATAAGGTCTCCAAGGAGGTTTACTGCGTGAACGTTGACGCGGTCATCGCGGTGATACTCCTTAAAATTGTCTGGGAGGCTTTTTCAAAGGGAAAGATGCATGATAAAGAGGTCGAAAGCGCCGCGTTCACGACATTCCTCTTCGGAAGGATGATAGGCTGCGCCGCTGAGATAGACGACCATATCAACAGGGGCAAGAACATGGACACGCGCACAGCCGCCTCAAAGTGCCAGTTTGTAGGGTAATTAAAGACATATATTGTTTAAAAAAAACCCCGAAGGCTTTGCCTTCGGGGTTTTTTTAATTGAAGTTTTAAGGTAAGCGCGTTTATTGACATTGACTCGGCGCGCGGCATGTTTTATTATCCAACCATGCATCTGACGGACAAAATACAATGACTATCCTTAAAAAAATATTGCCTTTTGGCGAGATCATGGTCTCTCTGGGCGTCATAACCAAGGAACAGCTCGACATAGCGCTTAAAGAGGGGAAAAAGACCAATACGCGCGTCGGCAAGGTGCTCGTGAACCTTGGCTTTGCCGCGGAGAATGATATTGCCAACGCGCTGGCCGTTCAGTATCAGATACCGGCGGTGATTCTCTCATCCACCATCCTTGACCCGGCTGTGGTAAAGCTCATACCGGAGTCCGTGGCAAGGCGTTACCTCGTCATACCCATAGCCGTGGACGGCGATGTCCTTCAAGTGGCGATGATAGACCCGCTTAACGTTTTCGCGATTGACGAAATCAAACGGGCCACAAGGTACAAGATCAAAACCATTGTCACGACCGAAACGGAAATAACAAATGCCATTAATCAATATTACCCTTGAAAGGGTTCAACCCTTTGAAAGGGTTCAACCCTCCGGAAATCCTCGAAGATACGGCAAAGACCCCTAAGCCCGCCGGCGTGGAACTGAAGCAGGAAGAAGCCGGCCCGGAAATCCTCGAAAAGATCTCCGGCGACAGTTCCGTCGCCCAGCTCGTAGACCAGCTTATCGGCGCGGCCGTGCAGGACGGCGCCTCAGATATCCACATCGAGCCGGACGACGGCGTGCTGCGCGCGGCGATAGACTTTCCGCCCAAACTTCACACGGCGGTTATTTCAAGACTGAAGATAATGGGTAATCTCGACATTGCGGAAAAGAGGCTGCCGCAGTACGGACGCTGCTTCCTGAAGGCCGCGGACAAGGAGATCGACATAAGGCTCTCGACGCTTCCGACCATCTTCGGCGAAAAAGCCGTCATGAGGATATAGGACAAGACGCGATCGAACGGCTGACGCCTGCAGGGGATACGCTGGAGGCGCTTAAAAAGGCAATCAAGAAGCCCTCCGGCATGATCCTCCTCGCCGGCCCCGCCGGAAGCGGCCGGACGACCACGGCCTTTACGCTCATAAACCTTCTCAACACGGCGGAGAAAAACATCGTCACCGTTGAAGACCCGGTTGAATACCACATCAAGAGGGTAAATCAGGTAGAGGTTAATCCAAAGGCCGGCGTTATCTTCGCTTCGGCCCTGCGGCACATCCTGAGGCAGGACCCTGATATAGTCATGATAGGCGATATAGAGGGCAAAGAGACAGCCGAAATAGCCATGCACGCGTCCCTTGCAGGCCGCGTCGTTATCTCCACAATCCACATGAACAGCGCCGTCGGCACGGTCTCACGGCTCCTTGACATGGGCATAGAGCCGTACCTCGTGTCATCTTCCATAATGTGCATCGTCGGGCAGAGGCTTGTGCAGAGCTATGAAGCGGATCCGGCAATCATCAAGGAGCTGGGCGTCAAGGCGGCCTCCATGAAAAACGCCGTGTTCTCAAGGGGCGCCGGCTGCGCGGCCTGCAAGGGGACAGGCCTTAGAGGCAGGATAGGCATCTTCGAGATTCTCCTCCTTGACGATGAAATACGGGCGATGATAAACAGCAGGGCTGATTCCAAAGCCATCCTCGACGCGGCAAGAAAAAAGGGATTTCTGCCGCTTCGCGCAGATGGCATTCGCGCCGTCCTTGCGGGCCGCACAACCGTCGAAGAGGTCCTTCAGGCGGCGCAAATGGTTGAAGATTAACTGAAAACGCGCGCCATATCCTGCATTTGCGGAATTTAAAAAAAGATTTATCCTTTACGCAGGGCATACCGCCTTCCAGATGAACTTCTGACAGCCGCACCGTGCACGTTTAAACGGGAATGTCGTCTGCCTGGGCGGCCGCTTCAGCGGACAAAAAGTTGTTGATATAGAAAAAACTCATGTTATACTTCAGTTGGAATCGCATAGAGGCAAAGACCGTAAATCCGTTTCAAATAGTCAAATACGACAGAAAACCGGAGGTGGCACATTGAGCGGACTTGACAAGCTTAAGGAAAATAAAAAACTGATTATCATAGCGGCGGGCGCTGTCGTAATTGTAGTGGCGCTAATCGTCTTCGTTCTGCCGAACCTTGGGCAAAAGGAGGAAGGGCCACAGCCTGAGGTCGTTTCAAAGAGGGTAAGGATAGACTTGCAGCCACAGGCGGCTCCCGGCGCGCCTCAGCCTGCGGCCACCACGGCGGCTCCGGCGCCTGCGGCTAAGCCTGGCGAGACAAAGCCTGCTGTAAAGGCGGCGGCAGGGCCTGCCATGAAGGAGACGGCGCCTAAACCAGTAGAGGCCGCCAAGGCTGAGACTGAAAAAAAGCCCGCAAAGTCCAGGAAGGCTTTAGAGGCGCAGGTATCCTCAAAGCCGTGGGCAATCAACATATCTTCTTTCATAACAGGCAACGAAGCGCAGGCATTCAGGAAAAAGCTCAAGGCATCCGGGTACAAGGCATATGTCTCGAAGTTTGAAAAAGATGACATGACCTGGTACAGAGTGAGGGTCGGCTTCTACCGTACGCAGGCAGAGGCAAAACAGGCGGGCAAGAAGATAGCCGCCAAGTTTAAGATTGACCATGAGCCGTGGATACTGAAACCGGCAAAGGCGGAGATGGCAAAATACGCCAAATAGCAGGCTGCTCAAAACATGTCCCCGCAGGCCTGCCCTCGCGTGTCTAAAGCGGGGGCTTTAAGCGGGGAAGCTCCAGATGGGCTTAATCTATGTTCAAACTTCGCATTATCAAGGCAGCCCCGGTTTTATCACTATTCAGCCGGGGTTGCCTTCCGGTTTACCGGGCCTTCATGCCCGCAGCGCCTAGCGCTGTCATCCTTTCGTAGAAAATCTTTAAAAGACTTGACTAAACCTGTTTAAAAACCTTAAAATGTATCTTATGCAGGTGCAGGATCGGCGCATGGATAGATACGTTTTCCTCGAAACCTTCGGCTGTCAGATGAATGACGATGATTCTGACAGGCTTCTTGGTTTTCTCAAAGATATTAACTATATACGCACTGAAAAAGTTGAAAGGGCTGATTTTATAATCATAAACACCTGCTCGATAAGGGATAAGGCGGAACAAAAGGTTTATTCAGCGCTCGGCAGGTTTAAATCCTTAAAGAATGAAAAACCCGGCCTGGTCATAGGGGTCGCAGGCTGCGTTGCCCAGCAAAACGGCGAAGCGCTTTTAAAGCGAGCGCCATACCTTGATGTAGTCATAGGAACGCACAATATACACAGGATAAAGGAGATACTCCGCGAGGTCTCCGTAAACAAAAGGCGATTGGCCGCCACCGAATTCAGCAGCGGGATCGACGGCCATGAATACGGTCCTCGTCCATTCAATATCGGCGTAAAGGCGTCTGTCAGCATCATGCGCGGCTGTGACAACTTCTGCACCTACTGTATTGTCCCTTACACAAGGGGCAGGGAAGCGAGCAGGACCGGCGCGGATATAATGAACGAAGTCTCGGCGCTTGCTCAAAGGGGCGTAAAGGAGATAACCCTTATCGGGCAGAATGTAAATTCCTACGGCCGGGGGACTGAGCTTGGCTTTGCCGGCCTTTTAAGGAAGGTCTGCCGTGTGGAAGGCATCAGCCGCGTGCGCTTCATGACGTCTCATCCGAAGGATTTCTCCGGTGATTTGACGCGCCTGTTCGCGGAGGAGGGAAAACTCTGCCCTCACGCGCACCTTCCTGCGCAGTCCGGCTCTGACGACGTCTTGAAGAGGATGAAAAGGGGATATACGAGGGCGCAGTATCTTGAAAAAATAGCAATGCTCCGCGCCGTGCGCCCGGACATCGCCATAACGTCGGACATCATCGTCGGTTTTCCCGGAGAGACCGACAGGGACTTTCTGGACACGATGGGGCTCATAAACACCGTGCGTTACGACAACATCTTTTCGTTCATGTATTCGCCGAGGCCGGATACCGCGGCCGCCGGTTTCGACGGGCAGGTCCCGCTTGAAGTGAAGTCGGAAAGGCTCAGGGCCCTGCAGGCGGCGCAGCTGAAAATTACAAATGAAAAAAGCCGCGCCCTAGTCGGCAAGACGGTTGAAGTCCTTGTCGAAGGCGTCGGCAAGGCCGGCCCTGATGAATTTTTCGGACGCACCTCCTGCGCGCGCGCGGTGAACTTTCCCGCGGGTGCGGCGGCCCCAGGAAGCCTGACAGACGTTTTTATAACCGATGCGTATGCGAACTCGCTTCGGGGCGCTTTACAGGGCTCGACCCCCTGAGGGGGTTCAGCCCCTTCAAGGGGAAAGGATAATATTATGCTGCTTGAGATGAAGGTTTTCGACCTTACGATTGACCCCTTCACTAACGCGCCGATAGTGATACTCAAGGATATCGAGGAAAAGAACGCCCTGCCGGTGTGGATAGGCGCTCTGGAGGCCGGCGCCATAGCCTCGGAGCTTGAAAAAATACAGTTCTCAAGGCCCATGACGCACGACCTTCTGAAGGATATGCTGGGACACCTCAGCATCTCCGTCACAAGGGTTGAGGTGAACGATTTAAAGGATAACGTCTACTACGCCACGATTCACATGAGTTCAAACGGCAACGTCGTGGTCATAGACGCAAGGCCCTCTGACGCCATAGCTCTGGCGCTTCGCATGAAGTCGCCTATATTCGTAGACACCAGGGTGCTCGACAAGTCAAAACATCTTGACCTTGTCAAAGAGGCCGGAAACAAGGGGGCCGGCTCAAAGGAGCTCCTTGACGTGCTCGACCAGCTTCCGCCGGACGACTTCGGAAAGTATAAGATGTAGGGGATAGTTACGATATGGCCACCGAGACAAAAACAGCTGCCGCTGAAAAGAGCGGGAAAGACTCGACGTTATCAGACAAGTTTCATAACGCGGCCTTCATAAACGAATACGGCAAGCTCGAATCCCTGCGCGCCGTGCGGCAGAATACGCTTTTTTCCGTCATCCTCGTCAACATCGAAGGATTTGAGGGCACGCAGTCTTCGCTTAAAGACCCGAAAATGCTCGCCACGGTGCAGAAGGTGGCCGCCGCGATAATCTCCGCCGTCAGGAACTCTGACGTCGTAGGCATGACCGACAACAAGCAGATAGTCATCATCATGCCGGAGACCGACTACTTCACGTCGCTCTCGCTCATAAGAAAGCTCTCACACGCGACCGACGTCCTCCTGAGGGACGGCGTCATAGATGCCGCCGTCGCCTATGCGCAGGCGGCCTTTCCCCGCGACGGAAAAACATACGATGAGCTCCTGATGACGGCCAAGTACCGCTTCACGGACAGGAAGAATTCCCTCTGGGACAAGCTCGACCTTGACGACAAACTTTTCTGGGAAATAGTAGAGGGCCTTTTCAGCCGCGGATACAAGGGGTTTGACAACTCCTGCTTTGACGCAGGCATGGGTTTTGAGCTTACCGAGTTCATCATGGACCAGATAAACGACCTCATCATGAAGGAGATAAAAAGGTCCGCCCACAGAAAGGCCGTTGCGTATTTCTCGGCAAGAAAGATAAGCGCGTCTCTTCCCGTGGCCAAGGGGCTTGCCGTTAGTGGCCCTCTTTCATCGAAAATATACCTTGCGGGCGAGGCCGGCGACAACATCCGCGAGATAAGGAACGCCTCGCTCATCATCCTTGACGACCCGCGGCTCAAGGAAACGTTCTTTACCTTTTACCTTACGGAAAATTCGGGCTACGCGCTCGTGTGCAAGGAAAACTGGGGCGCGACCTTTTCATGCTTCCACACCTCCGACCACTATATGGTGGAGGGACTCATTAACAAGTTCTACAAGGAATATTCGCTCCAGGAACAGCTGGTATAAACAAACCCCCGCTTCAGGCACGCGAGGACAGGCACAATGAGCCAGAACAGAATACTATTAGCCCTCACGGATAAGGAAGACATAAGGGTCTTGACGGGCTACCTCTCCGGCGTCGGGTTTGAACTGTCCCTGACGGAGGACGGCGCCGCGGCGGTGGAGCGTTCGATGACCGAAGTGCCGACGATAATGATCGTCGACATGGTGCTTCCCGTCATCGACGGAGAAAGGCTCTTCAAGATCGTCCGCCACAACCCGCACACGTCAAAGATACCTTTTATTTTCATCTCCAACAATGCCGTTGACATCAAGGGCTTCAAGCCGGGTCTGGATTCCTTCGTTTCAAGGCCGCTGAACCTTGAGCAGGTGGACGGCAGGCTCAGGCAGGCCATGTTCCAGAGGGAGGATGCCCATGGCGGCGCAAAGGGCATCGAGGGCAAGCTTTCCCATATGTCGCCGCCGGACATCATCCAGTTCCTCCACATGAACAAGAAGGAAGGGGAATTAAAGCTCACGCTGGGAAGCCAGGTAGGCCATATTTACATAAAAGAAGGCGACATTTACAACGCGGTCTTTGAAGGCGTAGAAAAGGAAAAGGCGCTGTACAGGCTTCTTGAGTGGAACGAGGGCGGCTTTGAGTTCATGCCCAAGACCATAGATGTCCCGAAGAAGATACATTCTGGCACGTCAAACCTCCTCATGGAGGGCATGAGGCAGATAGACGAAGTAAAAAGGATTAAAGAGAGATTCCCCGACCAGAAGAACCTTCTGAAGATGAAGGTGGAGCCTGCGAACCTGCCGAAGGATCTGGATCCGGTCATATACGATATCGTCAAGCTGATGAAGGTCTACGCGAGGGTCAAGGATCTCGTGGACCGTTGCCCGCTGCCGGATTATGAGGTCTACTGGACTCTGACCGAGATGCTCTCAAGAGGTTTCATAGAGGAGCAGAAGGCCTCCGATGAGGAGACAAGGCAGGGCTTTTTAAGCCCGGACCAGACCGTTAACATCCGTGAGCGGATAATAAACAACTTCACGGGCATAGGCAACTACAACTACGCCAAGATATTCCTCCTGTCCACCTCAAGCGTGCTGGTGGACGCGTTCCTTGATATGTGCTGTACGCGCATACCCGGCCTGACCCTGACGCAAAAGACCTTCCTGTCAGAGGCGTCCGTGGGCGCGCAGTTCGGCGAGGTGGCCTCCATTAAGCTCCAGGAGGGCATGGACATAGTCATATTCTCCCTGCCCATCATCAGGAACATGGGGCCGGTGGTAAAGTCGTTCTCCACGAACCTTGTCGGCCTCATACTGCTCTGGGACGACGACGTGGGCGCCGACCTCAATGAACTCGTTGACGCGAAAAAGGAAATGGTCGCGCTCAAGAAATGCCCCGTGGTCCACATCTTCGCCGGCGAAGGCGAGAAGGTCGGCCTTGAGATATCATACCGCAAGATGTTCATGATAAAGGACAGTGAGCCGATATTCAAGCTGAGGACGCAGGAAAAGGGCATCGTATTCGACATCTTTAACGAGCTTTTCGGCGATCTGCTCAAACAGGGAGTTGCTTAATAAACCCGGTAACGGACGATAAGATTGATAGATTTTCACACACACAGCCTCATAAGCGACGGCGAGCTTCTCCCGTCCGAGCTTGTCCAGAGGGCTAGGGTCAAGGGCTACCGCGCGCTGGCCATTACAGACCACGCCGATGAGTCTAATATTGAAATTGCCCTCGGGCAGCTTATCAGGGTCTCGAAACAGCTCAGCCGCAGCGGCGGCGTCCGGGTAATTCCCGGCGTTGAGCTTACGCACATACCGGTGGCGGACATAGCGCGCATGGTTAAAAAGGCCCGCTCGCTCGGCGCCGCGGTCGTCATCGGGCACGGCCAGACGCTTTGCGAGCCTGTCGCGCCGGGAACGAACGAGGCATTCATAAAGGCCCGTGTAGACGTCCTCGCGCATCCCGGTCTTGTGACAGACGCCGCGTGCGCCCATGCGGCAAAAAATTCCGTTTATTTTGAGATAACGGCCCGCGCCAGCCACGGGATATCCAACGGCCACGTGGCTTCGATGTCAAAGAGGCACGGCGTGAAGATGCTTTTAAATACGGATTCGCATTCTCCCGGCGACCTCATTAACATCGAAACCGCGCTGAAAATAGCCCTAGGCGCGGGCCTTGACAGGACTGATTTCAGAAAGATCGAAAATAATGCCAAAGAACTTCTTAAAAAAACGTCAAGCCTTTCTTAGCGTCAGTCTTTTTTCAGCCCTGCTCGCCATATTTGCCAGCGGATGCGCCCCTTATAAAACACCGGAAGGCTCCAGGCCGTGGAGCGCTTATCTCTACGGCGGCGAAAGGACAAACGTCTCCGAGGATAAGATCACGCTTCCGGCCCGGGTCTCCTGGACAAAGGACGTCTCACCCTTCACACTTTACGACAAATATGAGAGGGAACAGCTTTCGAGTCCGGTTATCGTCGAAGGCGCCCTTTATGTCGGTTCGGCCAACGAACGGCTATATTCAATCAGGCTCGACTCCGGCGGCGTGAATTGGCGTTTCTACGCTGATTACCCGATGGAGGCGGCCCCAACGGCCGCAGGCGGCCTTGTTTGTTTCGGCGCGGGCGACGGCATCCTCAGATGCCTGGAGCGCGCGACGGGAAAAGAGGTATGGAGCTATCAGGCGAAATCAGAGGTCATTGCGTCGCCGCTCGTGAAAGACGGCCGCATCTATGCCTACTCGGCTGACGACAAAGTCACCGCGCTTGATCTAAAGACCGGCGAAAAGCTCTGGAGCTACGTCCACGGCACATACGGGGCCGTTGCTCCGCGCATCACCGCGGCGCCGGCGGCGGCTCCGGGGAAGAACAGGATTTTCCAGTTTTTTTCGGACGGCGTCCTCGTCTGCCTTGACGCGGACAGCGGCAAGGCCGTGTGGTCAAAGAAGATCGCAGGCAACTTCGACACGGCGGCGAAGATAAGAAGAACGCCGCTGCTGCACAGCGGAAACGTTTACATGATAGACGACGCCAACATCATCCTCGCGCTTGACCAGGACACGGGGGAGCTCAGGAACATCTTCAACGTGATAAAGGCATTCGACTTCGTGATTACCGGCAAACGCTCGATAGTCATAGCCGGGCTTGACCAAGCCGTTGCGCTTGACCTCGCGACCGGCGCGATTTTATGGAAGAGCGAGCTTAAATACAACCCCATGTCCAGCATCTTCGCCGCCGGCGACTATCTCTTCGCCGTGTCAAATTACAGGTATGCGCCGCTTGGGATATCGTGGCTTTCCAAACTCAGGGGCTACATCCAGGCGCTTGATCTTGCGACCGGCGAAGCCGTCTGGGGAAAAAGGCTTGGCTCCGTCATTACCGCCAACGCCTCGGCATCGGAGGACAGGATAACCCTCTTGATGAACGACGGGACTTTGCAGGTCTTCGAACCCAAGAAGTAAAAAACCGGAATAATCCAAAAAAGGCGGATGGGAAATGGACAGACGGGATAAAAGGCTCAATGTCGCCTTTGTCTGGCATATGCACCAGCCTCTTTACAAAGACCCCCTCACTGGCGAGTACGTCATGCCCTGGGTGCTTTTGCACGCCACGAAGGATTATTTCGACATGGCCGCCATACTTGAGGAGTTCCCCGCCGTCCATCAGACCTTCAACGTCGTGCCGTGCCTCATCGAGCAGATAAACGACTACGCCTCCGGGCGCGTTAACGACGCTTACCGCAACGTTACCCTGAAACCGGCCGCCGGGCTGGACAAAGACGACAAGCTGTTCCTGCTTAAAAACTTCTTTCAGGCCAACTGGGAGAATATGATCAGGCCCATACCGGGTTACTGGGAGCTTTTATGCAGAAGGGGGCCTTCAAATTCTCCGGACGACATCCGGCAGGCGCTCAGGTACTTCAGCGTCCAGGACTATCTTGATCTGCAGATATATTTCAATCTTGCGTGGATAGACCCCTGGATACGTTCACAGGACGCCGAGCTCGGCGGTCTCCTGAAAAAAGGCCGCTCATATGCTGAAGAAGACAAGCAGACTATCGTAAAAAAGCAGACCGCGATAGCCGCCGGCATCCTTCGGAAGTACGCGGAATTATCTGAGCGGGGCATAATCGAACTCTCCACCACCCCGTATTACCACCCTATAATGCCGCTCCTGTACGACAGCTTCTCCGCAAAGGCCGCCATGCCGGACGTTATCCTTCCCAAAGAGCGTTTTTCACATCCTGAGGACGTCCGCGCCCAGCTTGAAAAAGGCGTCAGGCTGCATGAAGAGACCTTTGGAATGAAACCCGCGGGCATGTGGCCGTCAGAAGGCTCGGTCAGCCATGAGATACTGCCGCTTATCAGGCAGGCCGGCATCAAGTGGATAGCCAGCGACGAGGAAATACTGTCGAATTCGCTTAAAAGGCCACTGCGCCGCGACACCTCCGGCAACTGCCATGACGCATTTCTCTATAAGCCCTACGCGGTTGACGTCAATGGAGAAAGGCTTTCCATCGTCTTCAGAGACCATATGCTTTCAGACCTCATAGGATTTGATTACGCGAAGATGAACCCGGACGACGCCGCTGACGACTTCATCCGCAGACTGACGCACATACACGGCCTTTTTGAAGAGCCTGAAAAGCAGATAGTCAGCATAATCCTCGACGGAGAGAACGCATGGGAGAACTTCATAAACGACGGCAGGGACTTCCTTCGCGCCCTGTATTCAAAGCTCTCAGACCATCCGCAGCTCAAATGCGTCACCGTCGGCGAGTTCCTTGACTCTGCGCCATACAGGGAGGAGCTGAAATGGCTCTATCCCGGCTCGTGGATCAGCCACAACTTCAAGATATGGATAGGCCATCACGAGGACAACGCGGCATGGGATTATATCGCCGAGGCCAGAAGCGCGCTCGTCAGGTTCGAGGAGACGCTGGCGCCGGATACGCTCACGGCGGAGAAAAAATTCACTCCCCCGCTTCAGACACGCGAGGGCAGGCTTAAAGAGGCGTGGAGCGAGATATACGCCGCCGAGGGGAGCGACTGGTTCTGGTGGTACGGCGACGATCACTCGTCCCAGAGCGACGAACAGTTCGACGTCCTTTTCAGAAAACATCTGAAGAAGGCGTACCTTCTCATGGGCAAGGAGCCGCCGATGGCGCTCGACATCCCGATATCCTCCGAAGAAAAGGGTTTCAAGCCTGCGTCCACGCCGACCGCCTTCATAAAGCCGGTCATCGACGGGGACGTCACCAATTACTTCGAGTGGCTCGCGGCTGGCAGGCTTGAACGCATCATGACGTCAAGCTCCATGCACAAAGACGTCCAGAAGGGCTGTCTTTTAGACGCCATACTCTACGGTTTTTCAAGGGACTCTATATTCTTCAGGCTTGACTACCTGCCTGAGCTCATCCCGTATGAGAAGGATTGGAAGTTCACGATAAACATAGTTCAGCCGTCGTGCACCAGGATATCCGCCGGGATAAAAGGCGGCTCGCCAACCGTAAGCGTCTATAAAAAACAGGCTAAGGTCGAACCCCCTCAGGGAATTGAGCCCCTTCAGGGGGAAGATGAGTGGGTCGCGGCCGGTGTGAATGCCGCGATAGCCTCCGGATGCGTGGTCGAGCTCGGCCTGAGGCTCGATGATATAGATGTAAGGCCCGCAGGCGAGATACGCTTTTTCATAAACATAGAAGCCGGCGAACGCTGCGTTGAAAGGTGGCCGTCGAAAGGCGTCATAATCATCGACGCCCCGTCGGCGGATTTCGAAGACGAAAACTGGCTTGTGTAGAGAGCGGCATGACTATGGAAAACCTGACACCGGCTATGCGCCAGTACCTTGACATCAAGACGAAAAACAGCGACGCCATACTGCTGTTCAGGATGGGCGACTTCTACGAGATGTTCTTTGAAGACGCAGTCCTTGCCTCGCGCATACTCGGCATAGCGCTTACCTCAAGGGACCGCGCGAAGAAAATACCCATGTGCGGCGTTCCGTATCATGCCGCCGACGGCTACATCGCCAGGCTTGTCAAGGCGGGGCACAAGGTCGCGATATGCGAGCAGGCCGGCCTGCCCCCCGCCGGAGACAAGGGCATTGTAGAGCGCTACTTGAAGAAGATTATTACCCCCGGAACCGCGCTCGAAGACGCGATACTCGACCCGAAGGTGGAAAACCATATCGCGGCAGTGTCCCTTGGCGGCGATGGCTGCGGCCTTGCCTGCATGGAGCTGTCGACCGGCGAGTTCATGGTGTCTGAGTTCACGTCAATCGCCTCGCTTCAGGACGAGATACGGCGCGTCCGTCCGCTTGAGCTTGTCATAAAAGGCGCTGAAAACCCGTTTGCCGGCGTTGAGGAATTTTTCATAAAAAAGATAACCTCGCTCCCGAAGCATGATTTTGAGCTTCACTCGGCGCATGAGAGGCTTAACTCACACTTCGGCACGGCGGCCCTTGACGGCTTCGGAGTAGGCGGCATGCGCGAAGGCCTCCGCGCCGCAGGCGCGCTCCTTCATTATGTAAAGGAAACTCAGCGCTCCGGCCTTTCACATATAAAAAAATGCGCTGCCCGCCTTCCTCATGAATACCTGATAATAGACCATTCAAGCAGAAGAAACCTTGAGATAACCGAAAACCAGAGGACGGGCGGCAGGGAAGGGACTTTATTAGACCTGCTTGACAGGACAAAGACCGCAATGGGGGCAAGGCGTCTGAGGTCGTGGCTTTTAAACCCGCTCAGGCACGCGGAGGCCGTTAACGGGCGGCTCGACGCCGTGTCGGAGCTTAAAAATGACAGGGTGGCAAGGTCGGCTTTGGCCGAACTGCTCTCAGGCGTGTATGACATCGAAAGGCTCGTAACAAAGGTCTCTTTGCTTTCTGCCTCGCCGCGGGATATCGTCGCGCTTAAAAATTCCCTTTCCAGATGCCCTGACGTGAATAAACGGCTTGCCGCGTTCAAATCAACGCTTGCCGCCGGGATAAACGCGGGTGTGGACGCGGTATACGAAGCGATTGAATTGATAGACAAGGCGGTAGCAGACCCGCCTCCATTTTCCATTAAAGACGGCGGCGTAATCAAGGCAGGCCACAATAAGCTTCTTGACGAGCTGCGCGAGATAGGCTCCGGCGGAAAGGACTGGATGGCCCGTCTTGAGGCCGATGAAAGAAAGAGAACCGGAATAAATTCGCTTAAAATCGGCTTCAACAGGGTCTTTGGCTACTATATCGAGGTCACGCGGACGAACCTGGCCGCCATACCGCCGGATTACACAAGAAAGCAGACCCTCGTGAACGCCGAGAGGTTCATCACGCCCGCGCTTAAAGAGTGGGAGGAAAAAATATTGACCTCCGAGGAAAAGGCAAGGGAGCTTGAGGCGTCGCTCTTTGCCGCTCTCCTTGGCGACCTTTCATTTTACGCCGGCCGCATACGCGGGACGGCGCAAATGCTTTCCGTGCTTGACGCCCTTGTCTCCCTTGCGGACGCCGCGCATGAGCTTGGCTACGTCAGGCCGGAGGTGGCCGCCGAAGGCGGCATCTCGATAACCGGCGGCAGGCACCCGGTCGTGGAGGCCGTTATCAGGAACTCCGCCGACTCAGCCGGCTTCGTGGCGAACGACGTTGTCCTTGACGCCGGTGAAAACCAGATACATATCGTCACCGGGCCGAACATGGCCGGGAAATCAACGTACCTCCGCCAGACGGCGCTTATCGTCCTCATGGCGCAGATTGGTTCGTTCATCCCCGCCGCGAAGGCGTCCATAGGCGCGGTTGACAGGATATTCACGAGGATAGGGGCCTCTGACGACCTCTCGCGGGGACAGTCCACCTTCATGGTCGAGATGAGCGAGACCGCCAACATCCTCAATAACGCCACGCCCATGAGCCTCGTTATATTGGATGAAGTAGGCAGGGGCACGTCCACCTTCGACGGCCTCAGCATAGCGTGGGCGGTTGTGGAATACCTGCATGACCTCGGCGGCATAAGGCCCATGACGCTCTTTGCGACGCATTACCACGAGCTGACCGAGCTTTCCTTGACAAGGGAAAGGGTCAAAAACTATAATATGGCTGTAAAGGAACTTGACGATAAGATTACTTTTCTCAGAAAGGTAGTGCCCGGCGCGGTGAACAGGAGCTACGGCATCCACGTCGCGAGGCTTGCCGGCATCCCCGCCGAGGTCATTGCAAGGGCGGGGCAGATACTTAAAAACCTGGAGCGCGGCGAGATCACCGAATCCGGCATGCCGCGTATAGCGCTTAATGACGGCGGCGCGCAGGCACAGCTTGAAAGGGTTGAACCCCCCATTCCTGAAAAAACGGACGCACCCCCGCTTCAAGCACGCGAGGGCAGGTTGCGCGAAGAGCTGATGAGGGTCGACGTAAACAATATTACGCCGATGGAATCGCTGACCATCCTGAGCAGGCTTAAGGGAATGCTCGACAATTGAAAATGACATCGTTAAAAAACGCGTGGAAATTAGCCTGCCTGTCCGTCATTACTTTTCTTGTAATGCCGTGCCTCAGCCCGGCAAACGGCAAAGAACCGGCTGCGGCAAAGCCGCTCGTCATGGAGATAAAGCATACTTCAAATCCGGAATACTCAAGGATCGTCATCAGCCTCAGCGCGAAAGCGGCCTTCAGCCACAGGCTTTTAAAAAAAGACCCGGCCATCAACAAGCCGCGCCGCCTTTTCATAGACATTGCAGGCGCGGTTATGGACAAAGGCCTTCAGCGTGAGATTACGATTAACGACGGCCTTCTGAAGGCCGCACGCGCCGGACAGTTCGACAAAGAGACGGTCCGCGTTGTCCTGGACATCGAATCCATAGAGGATTACAAGATAATCCCGTTTGAGGACCCGTTCAGGATAGTCATAGACGTCACCGGTGAAAAGGCAAAGAACGCGCAGGCCGGGCCTTCCGCCGCAAAGGCCGTACCGGCTACAGAGAAGCCGCAAAAAAGCGTTGAGGCGAAACCCGCGGCAAAGGCAAGGGTTGAACCCTCTCAGAGGACTGTCACGATAGTCATTGACCCCGGCCACGGCGGCAAAGACCCAGGGGCCGTCGGCAAGGACGGGCTTATGGAAAAGGACGTCACGCTGAAAATATCGAGAATGCTCAGGAAAAGGCTCGGCAGGGGCGCCTCCGGCGCAAAGATAATAATGACAAGGGACACGGACGTGTTCATCCCGCTTGAGGAAAGGACGGCCATTGCAAACAGCCGGAACGCGGATCTTTTCGTATCGGTTCATATCAACTCAAGCCCCAGAAGGGCCGCGAGCGGAGTGGAAACATACATATTGAGCATCTCAAGGGACGAGTCGGCGCGCCGCCTTGCCGCGCGTGAGAATGCGACGTCAAGGAAGGCCGTCAGCGACCTGGAGTTCATCCTTAGCGATCTGATGAAGACCGCCAAGCGCAACGACTCCGTGCTGTTTGCGTCCGCCGTGCACGAAAGGCTTGTGGCCAGGCTCAGGGGAAATTACACCGGCATAAGGAGCAACGGCGTCAAGGGCGCCTCCTTTTACGTCCTCGTGGGCACGAGGATGCCGTCTATCCTCGTCGAGGTCTCATTCATAAGCAATCCCATGGAGGAAAAGCGCATGAGAAGCGAGAATTACCTTGAGAACGTCGTCGAAGGCATCTCCACAGGCATACTTAACTACATAAACGGAGCCGCCCTGAAGGGCGGCGCATAATTACGCCTGCTTTTTCTATCATTCCCGAATGCCTTTATCCCCGACACAAACGGAAAATAAATGTTTCACAACGAATATTTAAAAACACTTGAGGCCGCTTTGAAGGAGGCTGCCCCTGATTCAAAGGCCCGGCACGTAAAGCGCTATCTTGCCGATTGCGAAGCAGTCCTCAAATCCCGCCATCTCGCGCTTACAGGGGCTCGACCCCCTGAGGGGGTTCAACCCCTTCAAGCAGGCGCCAGGGGCGCCGAGGTGTGCGCGGCATATACCCTCGTCATAGACGGCCTTCTTGAAGCTCTCTTTAAAACGCAATATGAACAGACCGGATGCTCGGACCCGGCCGCCCTTGTCGCCATTGGCGGATACGGCAGAGGGGAGCTGAACATACGCTCGGATATTGATCTTATGCTGCTTTACAGGGGCCGCATGACGCCGGCGATAGAGGGGCTGAACAGGGCGCTCCTCTACGTCCTCTGGGACACGGGGCTTGACCTCGGCTTTAGCATAAGGTCCATTGACGAGAGCATCGCCCTTGCGAAAGACGACATGAAGACCATGACAGCCCTTCTTGACAGGCGTTTTCTGCTCGGTGATAAAGCGCTGTTTGACGAATTTGAACGCGCAGCCGTCAAAAAACTCTTTTCCGGATCCCGCGTTAATGATTTCATAAAGAGCAAGCTCGACGAGAACAGCGAACGCCGCGCGAAGTTCGGAGGCTCCGTCTACACCCTTGAGCCGAACGTGAAGGAAGGGGAGGGGGGCCTGCGCGACATGCACACGGCCGCGTGGGTCGTAAAGGCCAAAAACACCGGCCTGCCCCCCGCTTTAGATATGCGGGGGTTGAACCCCTTCAAGGGGCAGGCCGTGCCGATCCCGGCTATGGCCGGCGGCCTCTTGTCTGAAAAAGAACAGGCCACCCTGCGGGATTCGCTCGACTTCATCCTATGGGTTAGAAACGACCTGCACTTTTCCACTAACCGCAAGACCGACCAGCTGACGTTCGACCATCAGGAAAGGATTTCCGCGACACTCGGCTTTGAATCCGCCAAGCACGCGCTTCCCGTAGAGCTTTTCATGCAGCAGTACTACCGCCACGCGTCGAATGTAGACCACTACTGCGCCCTGATACTTTCAAGGTGCCTGCACAGGGACAGGAAAAAGAGCTTCTTCTGGCCCTCAAAGAAGATAAAGATAGACAAGGATTTTGAAATTTCAGACAGCCGCCTGACGCTGAGGAATAAGGAAACAAAGTCCATTGACGGCCTTACCGCGATAAGGGCGTTTGATTACGCGCAGTCCTTTGACGTGGAGCCGGACCAGCCGCTGAAAGACGCGATACTCTCGTTTGCCGAAGGGTGCGGCGCCCTGCAAAGGTCCGGCGCGGACGAATGGCGCTCCTCCGAGAACGTTGCCGAATCCTTCATCAAGATACTCAAAGGCCCGAACTGCTACCGGACGCTTGCCGCCATGCATGAGCTTAAGTTCCTCGACGCGTATATCCCTGAATTTGCCGCCATCACCTGCAAGACCCAGCACGACCTGTATCATGTCTACACCGTGGACGTGCACACGCTTTTCGCGGTGCGCGAGATAGAAATGCTCGGCGGGCAGGTCGAAGGCGAGTTCAGCCTGCTTGCCGGCATATGCGGGGAGCTGACAAACAGGGCGGCGCTGATGCTCGCCGTGCTTCTTCACGACACAGGCAAGGCCGAGGGCAAGGGGCATGCGTTAAAAGGCGCCGTTATGTCCGGACATATCTGCCGGAGGCTCCATATGCCGGATGACGACGCCGCGCTCGTGGAATTTCTTATCAGGAACCATCTCATCCTTGCCGACACCGCGCAGTACCGCGACCTGCACGACGAAAAACTCATCGTAGAATTCGCCAAAAAGGTCGGCGACGCCGAGAGGCTCGGCATGCTCTACCTGCTGACCTTCGCCGACGTAAGGGCCGTAGGCCCGGATGTATGGAACCAATGGAAGGGCGCGCTCTTCCAGGAGCTTTACTTCAAGGCGTCAACCGTGCTTGAAAGGGGAACCTTCGAAATCGAAGACGCCGGCGCCAAGCTTAAAAGGACCCAGGACAAAACCGTCGAGCTTCTCGCGCCGTCCGGCATCATGCGTGATTACGTCGAGGAGTTCTTTCAGCTTCTGCCGCAAAGATATTTTCTTGCAAACAGCGCCGATACCATAGCCGGACACATAAAGACAGTCAGGGATTTAAGCGCTGAAAGCAAACCCGCTGAGAGGGTTCAACCCTATGTCATGAGCGTCAGGCAGGACAAGGCGCGCGAGTATACGGAATTCGTAATCTGCACGCACGACGTGCACGGGCTGTTTTCCATGATAACCGGCGTCATGGCCGCCAACTCCGTCAACATACTCGGCGCGCAGGTAAATACGCTTAAAAACGGCATTTGCCTCGACGTCCTGCAGGTGACAAACCCTATGGGCGGATTGATAACCGACGAGCATAAGCTCAGGCGGATAGAGAGCGACCTTGCCGGCGTCATCACCGGCAAGTTGAAGGTGGCGGCCCTTGTGCACAAGCACAGGAAGCCGTCAATACTCGACATGAAGGCCAAACCCAGGGTGCCGACAAGGGTGCAGATAGACAACGACGCATCCGACGCCTACACGGTCGTTGACATAAAAACTCACAACAGGATAGGTCTTCTCTACGACATCACGAGCACGCTTTCAAGGCTCGGCCTATACATATACATCTCTAAGATATCCACCAAGGGCGACGAGGCCGCCGACATCTTCTACGTAAAGGACATCTTCGGACAGAAGATATTTTACAAGGAAAAGCTCCGCGACATCGCCGACACGGTTTACGGCGTTCTGACGGGGATCGAAGGCGCGCAGAGCTCGAAATGAATCAAAACGATCCGCTCATAAAGGAATTTCTCGACCACATAATCGTGGAAAAGGGGCTTTCGCGTAATACCCGTCTTTCTTACTCAAGCGACCTTTCACGCTACGCGGAAAGTCTTAAGAAGAATAGCGTTGAGCCGGTTAACGCGTCGTCCGGCGACATAACCGCCTTTCTTAAGGGCCTGCGGGACGGCGGCATTTCGCCGCGTTCATGCACAAGGTCGCTTGTGGCCGTGCGCGGGTTTTATAGATTTTTATTAAAGAGGAAGAAGATAAGGCAGTCTCCCTGCGCGAACGTTGACATGCCGCGCTTTAACATGAAGCTGCCGGAGTTCCTGTCTTTGGGAGAGGTAGACCGCCTGCTCAGCGCGCCGGACAGTTCGAGCGCGCACGGCCTCAGAAACAAGGCCATGCTTGAGACGCTTTATGCCGCCGGCCTCAGGGTCTCGGAGCTTGTCTCGCTGAAGCTCAACGGCATAAACCTCCAAAAAGGATTCCTGACTGCATTCGGAAAAGGCTCCAAGGAGCGGCTCGTTCCGCTTGGCGAGTCCGCCATGATATGGCTGAAACGCTACATAGACGACGCGAGACCAACGCTATGCGCGAAGAAAAGCCCCTTGAAGGGGTCAAGCCCCTTCAAGGGGCTGAGCACGCCATTTCTTTTTCTCACCTCAAGAGGCAGCCGCATGAGCAGGCAGAACTTTTGGGTAGTGATAAAAAAGACGGCCCTTGCGGCGGGCATTGATACGGCGAAGATAAAACCTCACAGCCTGCGCCATTCATTTGCCACGCATATGCTTGAAAGAGGGGCTGACTTACGGATGGTGCAGGCCATGCTCGGCCACTCCGACATATCAACCACCCAGATATACACCCATATCACAAAAGAACGGCTAAAAAAACTGCACAAGAAAAAACATCCGAGGGGTTGAACCCCTTGAAGGGGCTCAGCCCCCTCAGGGGATAATGCAGACGGCAGGCGAGACTAAAGTCTCGCACTACGATACGGCGATGCATGCCCTGAGCTTCGCATTATGATATGATATATAATTTGACATAATATCCATTATGCGACAAATAGGGGAAGATAAACTGACTTGGCTACGCCACATAAGTATATAATATTATAATGATTGCAGATGGTTGCGAGGAAAACCTTAGATTAGTCATACTGACTCTCATAACGTGTATGAGGGCCAGAAGCTATTGAAGCTGCTTTTAAAAAAGCCGCCTCCGACTTCGGGAGCGAGATAAAAAACTTTATTTCAAAGTCTTATTGTTTCAGCGCGTCCAAAGGTAAAACCATGGGCTTATCGCCTTGTGAGTCCTTGTATTCCCTTTTGATCTTATTGTCAACAAGGCGTATGACTTCGGCATCCAGTATTATCGTCACGGCCTTTGCGTCTTTGGCGCCTGAGAGTTTTGCAATGGCCATAGCCGGGTCAATGGCAACGGCATTCAGATAGTTTTCATAGGCGCCGAGCAGGGCGTTTTTGTATGTTTCCTTATTGCCTTTTTCAATGTACATGTCTACGAGATGCTCTTTAAGGCGTTTAAAGTAATCGGCCTGAACCTTCTTGCTGAGCTTTTTAAGTGCTGTGACTGTGAGTTCCTTGTTCGGAGAAAGCTGCAGGTTTACCCGCACAATACCGGCCTTGGGATTAGGGTTGTCAAAATATGAACCTGACACCGCCTCCTCCTCCTGCCAGTCATCGGTTGAGTCAATATCCGGGCCTGCGAGCTTGCCTGTGGCGGATACCGCGACCTTTCTTGATATCGTAACCTCGTTGTAGTAATGGGTGTCGTGATTTTCCTTTTTAAGCGTTCTCGGTGTGTTGTCAAGACGGGACCTTGCGTCGTCCATCTTTTGCCTTGACGGCATAGTAGCCGAATAAACGCCGGACATAACTCCGGCCATAACCGCGCCGAACATGCCTTGTCCCTGGGTCGCCTGCCTCGCCTGCCTGTCAAACTCCGCCTTATTGGCGTTGTAAGTGGACATGGCGGAGTTGTAGTTGTTCTGTTCGGCCTGATAGTTATTCAGCGCGACATCATATTCTGGATTTGGCTCTGTATAATAACTTGAAATATAATCTTTGGTAAGTTGCACTTCGTTGCGCGTTTCATCAGGAACGATGTCAATTATTTCCAATGAAATGGCGAATTTATTAGGGATATTCTGCATGGCGGCGACCCTTGCCCGCTCTTCTTCGGAAAGCTTTGAAAAACTCCGCGACTTTAAGGTCAAATTAACAGGCTTTCCATTGTTTAACCCCGCAAGTATGCTCTGCCCAAGCGTATCTTCATTGGCCGAACTGCCCTTTTTATCCCTGGCAATAACCTCTAATTCATAAGCGGTGCGTTGATTTAGCTTACTTATGGCCTGATCAATAATCGGTGATATATCTTCATTACTGAAACTTGATAATTTTTCGCTCTTTGTGCTGTTTTCATTTGTAAATCCAGTGGCAAGGTCTTTTGCTTTTTTACGAAAAATAGCCATGTTGGCGTATAGCGCGTTGGTTTCAAGGAGTTTACTCGCGGCAATATATGTGGTTACAAGGCTGACTGCGGCATTTTCATCGAAGGGGTAAATAGAAAGCAGATTTTCAAGCGTGGCAATAGTCTCGCCGAGTCTCTGACCCTTTATGGCGGCATCTGCCCTGGCGCGAAGCGTTGCTGCCCGTGCGAGCTGGCCTTCGGTTTCCCTTATGGCTTTGGCCACCGAGCCGTGATAGGGACTCTGTTCCTTGCATTTTTGAAATGAGTTAAGCGCCAGATTAAGTTTTTTAATTGCAAGGGAGGTGTTTCCCTGTTCGAATAATTGATTGCCGGTATTTTCCTCGCGTGTGACTTCTTCCTGTCTGACGCCGGCTTCCGTGAATTCACTATCCATTTCTATAGTCTTGGCATAGAGTTTTGCCGCTTCGCTCCAGTTTCTCATTGTCCTGAACTTCTCGGCCTCGGCGAAGATTTTATTGGAGCTCTTCAGCCTTGCTTCAGTCGCCTTTATCGCTTCATCCACCTTCGGGTGAAAGGGGTCTTTAGCCTTGCATTCCTGCAAGACAGCTAAGGCGCCCCTGACCTTGCCTGCGTTGAATTTAGCCATACCGTCTGAATACAGCCCGTCACCGGCCCTCTGCCCTGCGACGGCATCCAGTTTCTTCGCATACGCGGCCATTAGGTTTCTGTTAAACTTGACTGCCTCGTCCAAAGGCTTTACCGCCGCGCGCCAGTTCTTTTCGATGACATATGCGGAACCCTGGGCGAAGAGCGTGTCCGCCTTCTTTATATTATCTTCCTTGCGGCTCTGTAGCCGCTGGAGGGCGTCCTTGACGTCCGCATTTTCAGGGTCGAGTTCACCGGCCTTTTTAAGCAGGATTATCGCGTTGTTCATATCACCCTTTTCAGCGTTATCCAGCGCTTCCTTATAGTATCTGTCTGCGATAGTTTTCTTGGTTTCCCTATAATGCAAGGCATTTACAGGGTCTGACAGACCCTTTGGTTCTTTCTTCTCCGCGTCTTGATAAACCGCCAAGGCCTTGTCATAATCCTTGTTCTTATAAAACTGATTTGCGTCGTTCCAGATAGAGGTGCATCCAAAAAGCAGCAAAGACAAGCCCATTACCAATAGATGCCGCATCTTCATAAGCCCATCACCTCCGGTTATAGTATGACCAATTATATCACAGCGCCGGAAATTCACAACATGTCGCCTCCCTTGACGTGCGTGTAGAAATCCTGAAAGATGTTTTTAACTTCCTTTCGGATGCACTTTACGGTCTTTGAGTCTGATGGCCTCTTCCATATTGACCTCGGCCTCTTTATGGTTGGGCTGAAGCTGGAGCGTCTTTTGATAAAAAGCTATGGCTTCATCAAGTCTGCCGAGCCTTCTAAGGACGTTTCCCATGCCGTTATTGGCCTCTGGAGAATCCGGTCTCAGCTTCAATGCCGTGTCCAATGCCATGAGGGCCTCGTCATTTCTGCCGAGCAGCGACAGCGCGTAGCCAAGTCCGACGTAGGCGTCGAAATAATCCGGCTTTATACTTAAAGCTTTCCTAAACTGCTCCGCAGCCTCCGCGTTTCTGTCCAGAAGCAAGAGTGCATCGCCTATGTTGTAATGCGCCTTCCATGCATGTTCCGGATGCAGCTGCGCAGCTTTGTAAAAATTCTTCAATGCCTCGTCGTGCCTGTTCAGCCGGACAAGCGTCTCGCCAAGGTTGACGTAGCCGACCCACATGCCCGGCTCGAGCCTTACGACCTTCTTAAAATACTCTTCGGCCTCCGCGAACCTGCCTTCACGCGCAACGGCGTATCCGACATTGGAGTATCCCCTTGCCTTGTTAGGCGACTTGGCCACGACGTCCTTCCACAGGGTAAGCTCATCCTTCCAAACGCGGTTCCGGTAGAACGTCGCCGCCGAGCTTAGAGCTACGATTACCGCTATGACAGCCGGAACGGCCCTTTTAAGGCCAAACCTTTCTCTGATATATATAAGCAGCGCGGCAAAGGCCGAAAACATCCCTACCGACGGCAGATAAAGCCTGTGCTCGAAGATTACGTCTACGATAGGGATTATTGACGACTCAACGCTAAGCGTTATGAAGAACCACAGTATGCCGAAGGCTGTGAATATCCCCTTAAAGCTTTCCGTATATTTGGAGCGGACATAAAGAAAGACGGCGAAAAGGAATATTGACGACAAAAAAATAAAAGACAGTATCACCTGCGTATTGTAAAACGAGTGGAATACCGGGTAATCGTAGTCAAGGTTCTGGTTTACAGGCAGGACAAGAAGCCTCAGGTAAGTGACAATGACCTTTAGCTGCGTCATTAAGTAATCAAAGCGGCCCAGCGTTGCCTGGCTCTCCGTCATGATTCCGCTTAACTTATCAAACAGGGCCATGCTGCCCGCCGAGCCCGCAGGCCCGGCGGCGCGAGCGGCATAAAACAACGTCAGCGGTATGACAAGAAGGCTTAAAAGGAACGGGGCAAGATACAAAAACCGTTTCAACAAACGCTCACGCGAACTGTCTAAAAAGGTAAACTCATAGAGCACTATGACCGCCGGCAGGGTAAAGGATATTTCCTTTGTCTTTGCCGCCAGCGCGGCGGATATGATGCTTACGGCGTAAAGCAGCCACGGCCTCCATACCCTTTCCCTGTCCGCCAGCGAGAAGGCAAGCCTTGCGCCTGCATAGCACAGGATCGAACCTAAATAAAAGAAGGTTGCAAGAGAGGCGAAACGCTGGCTTAAATAAGTTACGGCCTGAGTCTGCGCCGGGTGACTGACGAATAAGAGCGCGGCAGTAAATGCGACGGCCTCAATCTGCCCCCTGAAGGAGTTCTGCTCCTTTTCCGACTGGACCATGCGGATATGAAAAGTGCTGAATACAAGGAAATAGACGAATATCGAATTGGCGATGTGAATCGCGATATTTACCGCGTGATAGCCGAAGGTGTCAAGACCCCCGACGGCGTAATTGAGCGCGAAGCTCAGAAACCCGATGTATCTCGTCCCTGAAAAGTCGAGGAATCTGAAGTTTACAATCTTGTAGTTGTCAACTATGACTTCCGCGTCGTCAAAGACGAACGGCGAATGAAGGGTGTTGGAATAGATGAGGAAGCCGAGGATGACAATAACGAAAAGATGCAAATACCTTTGCAGGGTGTCACGCCCTTTTTTTTGATCACCGTTCATCGGTATGCGCTGCCATTGGTGTTTTTTGCCGTTTTTTTATTGTATTCCAAACGGCAGGCGTTGTAAAGTTAAGTTATCACTTGCCTTTCTTGAAAAAAAGGCGCTGCGCACGGCTAAAGCCAGGATGCAACCCTTTAGCCATATGTCCCCGCAGGTTTTAAGCGGGGATTTGCTCACCGCAGGCGCCCAAAGAACTTTAATTCCGCTTCAGGCACGCGAGGACAGGAATACCATGACCATTGGACAGGCCCTATTGCAGGCCGCCGGGCGGCTTTCGCTCTCGGGCATACTTGGGGCGCGCACAGAGGCCGAGCGGCTGCTTTGCCACGTCCTGGGCTGTAAAAGGCATGAGCTTTTCATCAGATCAAACGAAGAGCTGTCCGCCGGGGCGCTGTCGGAATTTCTTGATTGCGCCGGGAGGAGAGCTTTGAGAGAGCCTTTGCAATACATCATCGGCAAGGAGGAGTTCCGGGGGCTTGAGTTTAAGGTAACGCGGGACACCCTGATACCGAGGCCGGAGACCGAACTGCTTGTCGAGCAGGCAGTGCTGCTTGCGAAAACCCTTGAGATTACGGACGGATACGGCGGGATATTCATAGACCTTTGCACCGGCAGCGGATGCGTCGCGGTCTGTCTTGCAAAAGAGATACCTTCCGCTGTTGTCTACGCCGCCGATATCTCAAAAAGCGCTCTGGAGACGGCGCGCGAAAATGCCAAAAGGCACGGCGTTGCCGACAGGGTCATTTTCGTTGAAGGCGACCTCTTTGACCCGCTCTTACCCTTTGACCTCTACGGCAAGGCGTCTTTTATCCTGTCAAATCCGCCCTACGTCGCAAAGGCTGATTTTGAAAACCTTCAGCCTGAAATTAAAGACTACGAGCCTGCCGGCGCGCTTTTGGCCGGCCTGGACGGGCTTGAATTTTACCGAAGGATAATTCCAGGGTCGCTTGACTACCTGAAGCAGGGCGGTTACCTGATAATGGAAGCCGGCTGCGGACAGGCCGAAGACCTGCTGAAGCTGATTGAAGAAAACGGAATGTTCACCGGGATGGAATTTATAAAAGACCAGCACGGCATAGACCGTGTGCTGAGGGCAAGGAAGGCAGCCGCTAGGCTGTGATTTTTTGCCGCGCCTTTATTCTGTTTTTGCCTGTTTTTAAGTATGCTCGAACTTAATGAGAAAATCTCCCAACTCCTTGTCCATGCCGCCTATGTGGTTCACAAGCCAATCCACCATTGCCCTTTCCATCTTTTTAATAAGCTCCGCCGGCGGCTTGCCGGAAATGCCTTCGCGCTTTAGTCTTGCTACGTCTTCAATAAACCTGTGATGCTCAGTCATGTGAATGGTTAAGTCAGGGTAGTTTGCCCCGTGCATGGCCTGCTCCTCGGCGTCAAAATGAAAAACAAAATATTCATCAAGGAAGGTAAACAGGCTTTCGACCTCTTCTATTCCCTGCCCCTTGTTTATGGCGTCAAGCAGCGCGCCGACCCTGTTGAAAAGCTCGATGTGCTGGGCATCCTGCCACGGCAGCCCTGTTGAAAGTATTTTACTCCACATGATGCCCATATTTTCTCCTTAAAAAGATACCGGATACAAAAAAACAGCGAGGCTAAAGCCTCGCACTACTTTTCCGGAAAAAAACGGGCAGTTTAGCGTCATGCCCAGGACCAAGTTCGGCATCCGTCGGAACAATGAGCCATCCTCGGGACTATGAAACGTTTCATACGCGTTCACCTCCCTGATAGAATCTCCTGCTACTTAAATTATATCATATTTTCAGGTTTTCAGCCCGGTTTTGTTAAAAGCCACGGCTGTCACGATGAAAACAGGTTGAACCTGCGGAGCAGGCTTGAGAACCAGCGGCGTATCATCATCAAGGGCCTTCGGCGCACCCTTGACAACACCCATTTGTAAAATTCCGCGCAGCTCTCTTCTCCCCTGACGACGTTGTAATATCTAAGCATTATATTCGGGTTTTTTTCGAGGATACTGTACCATAGACTGGGATATGAGTAGACAAGGCGGGCTATTTTCTCAGCGGCCTTGAATTCAGGGTAGATTTCCTTTATAAGCCATGTTTGATAGGGGGTCAGGTCCGCCGTGCCGGAGGAAAGGCAGTTCGATACCGTCAAGGCCGCTTTCTTTCCGGTCAGCATGGCGTAGTAAATGCCTTCGCCCAGAAACGGATCAACAAGATGGCCTGTGTCGCCAGCGAGAAGCACCCTGCCTTTAACGACGCCCCTGCCTTCGTCATAAAAAACAGGCACTGTCCAGCCGGTCTTTTCCCGGACCTTGAACCCCTTTAAAAGACCGTGCGAAGCGGCAAATGCGTCGAAATATTCCCTTGTCCTGCTTTTTGCCTTCGCGCTGTCGCAAGCCACGCCTATGGAGAGGTAGTTCTGCTTGGGGAATATCCACGCGTAGCCGTATGGCACGCTGCCGAAATCCACGAATATCTTCTGACTTATCTCCTTGAAAGCGCTCCGGTCATACGGGATCTCAGAGGTAATGGTCACCCCGCTCATCTTTGAACTGAAGCCAAAGTATTCCCTTCCAATAACGCCGCCGGCGCCATCCGCGCCGATGACGAATTTCGCGGTGTAGGTCTTGCCTGACGCGGTCTTTACGGCTGCCTTGCCGCCATTGTCTTCAATGGACGTAACCCGCGCCCCGCTCTCGTCTATTATACAGGCCCCGGCCCCTTTTGCCTTCTGCATCAGCAGGTGGTCGAAGCGGTCGCGCATGACGCTGTATCCGGCCGGCCGGTCAGAGACTATCTCCACCGGGCGCCCGGACCTGTAAGTGAAAACAGCGCCTCTGACCGTTTCTTCAACTACATCCATGAAGCTGAAGTCAACTATATCAACGGCCTTTACAGAGACGCATCCTCCGCAGGATTTGTAGCGTGGAAACTTTTCCTTATCAAGGCCAAGAACCTTAAAACCCCTGGATGCAAGCGTATATGCCGCAACCGAACCGGCGGGGCCAAGTCCGGCGACAATCACATCGTAACTCATGTATTATCCGGGTACGCAGAATATTTCCAGAAAAGAATCTTTACGGTGGGGTTGAACCCCTGCAAGGGGTTGAACCCCTTCAAGCTGCTCAAAAAGTTCATCTGCTAATGGCTTTCGTCGGATTCCTTCTCTACGCTGAATTCCATCTGTCCGGCCCAGAAGCCGGTATTTATTAGGGATTCGCTTTCCCATCTGACTATCTTCAGGTGGCCTTTTTCCATCTCAAGAAGCCTTGTAAGGAGCATCTTCTCGCCTGGCTCTTTCGCCTTTTTAAGCAGCTCTCCGTAGAAATGAACGGCCTTTTCCTCGGCCTCAATGCTGATATTGACGGCGTTGAGGTCTGTCTGGTTCTTTTTAAGCCGCTCCGTCATCTCGTTTTCCGACGGGAATATCTTGAGGCCTGCGGCGCTGATGGGCGTGCCCTTTTTCAAGGCCTCGTTGTAGTTCATCCAGCCGTTTCCGGCTTCAAGGGACTCGGCAATGGACTTTACGACCTTGATATGTTCCATCTCCTCTTCCGCGAGATGATTAAACACGTTCTTACCCTTCTTGTCAGCCACCATGCCGGCGACGAACTTATAGAAAAAATATCCGGCTATCTCGGTTGAGTGCGCGAGGTTGAGCTCCGAGATTATATGCTTTTCAGCCCTCTGAGAGGGTTCAGCCGCCTTTTTTGCCATTACACCTCCTCATGTATACCGTAAGATGCACGGTTTCAAGTTCATTCGCAGGGTGTCACACCCTCTGAGAGGGCTCAGCCCTTTATCTCCTGCCGGAGTCTGTCCTGCCGGCCTTTTCAATGTCGTGTTTTTTCTCAACGGCTTCGCCCCGTATCTTATCCTCGCAGGCGTGGCAAATGACCGTATCGGACGGCCTGCCGCAGATCGAACAGACATGCTTTTTTTCATGGCCTTCTTCCCTCTGAGAGGGTTCAACGTTTTTTTTTACATCATCGGTCATAATGGTCTCCTTTTTCAAAGACTGGACGCTACTATTTACCACAAATCAGCATGACTTTAAAGTCTAAAATTCACCTGCCTTTCTTGAAAGAAAGGTGCTGCGCACGGCTAAAGCCTGAATGCGAATCTCGTAGTGCGAGGCTTCAGCCTCGCTTGCCGCAGTCATGCAAGGGCAACGCAAAACAGCGAGGCTGAAGCCTTGCACTACTTTACATACGAAAAAATACAACCATTTAGCCATGTCCCCGCAGGTTTTAAGCGGGGATTTGCCCGCCGCAGGCGCCCAAAGAACTTTAATTCAAATGACGTTCAACCTCACAGACAGCGGCTCATTTCCTTAAACGAAAAGCCTTTCAGACTCGGCCTGTCCATTCCCTTGTGCTGGACCATGACCTTGAAGGTGTCGCCCATGCCGCCGGGGCTTATTAACCGCGCCAAGGCGCGGTTATATTTTATCTTTTCGTAATCGTCACCCCTCTGAGAGGGGTCAACCCTTGGGCCGGAGGCAACGGCCTCTTTAAGCTCTTCGATGATGCCGAGGCCGAGAAAGAAGTTCTTTTGCGTCGTAAAACCGGTAAGCTGAAGGCCAAGGGCGTTCCCCCTGTTCATGAGCATGGAGAAGTCAACATGCGCCGTTATATCCTGTCTACCTACGTTTATATAGGGGTTGTCGTTAAGGGTATGGCGATAGTGGCACATGAGGCTGCCGGCGCGCCTTTCCGGGGAATAAAGTTCGCGTGCAGGCAGGCCGTAATCAATCGTAATAACGAAGCCATTGCTTATAAAAGCTGAGACGGTTTCGAGCCACTTGCAGGCATTAAGGTTTATCTCCATGAGCATGCCGTCCACAGGCGCTATGCCGGAGTCCTTGATATACGCGGCAAGCTCATCCGTTGAAGGTTCTCCCAGCCGTTCAACGAACCGTCCGTCAACGTAATCAATATAGATTTCCTTCAGCCCCCTGAGGGGGTTCGACCCTCTGAGAGGGTTCGACCCTCCTGCCCTCTGAGAGGGTTCAACCCACAAAACCCTATGCACCGGAAAGCTGTCAATAAGCTCATTTGAAAGGACGCAGGCACAGGCAGGTCTTTTAAAACCGGTAAAATCCTCATGCCATGAGATATTTGCCTGAGGCTCTTCCCTCTGATAGGGTTCAACCCTCTGAGAGGGATCAACCCTCAAATACGGATTTTTTTCGATGAGCCTGACCTTTATGACGTCATACAACGGTCTCCAGAACTCCTCAAGCGTTGCAAGGATGCCTTTTGAAAGCCATCCCCTGCCGGCGCCCGCTTCTATCAGCGTAAAATCTTCCGGCGACCCTGACAGGACCCACATCTCGTGTATCTGTTTTGCAAGCAACTTTGAAAATACCGGACTTACGTCAAGGCTCGTGATGTAGTCGCCCTTTTCACCCCATCTTCCGCCCGGCGAGGTGTAGTATCCGCCTTCCGGGCAGTATAGGGCGCCGTCCATAAACGCGGCAAATGTCATGGGGCCGTTTTTCCGTATGCCCCTGATTATTTCTGCCTCTGCTGGTGTGATTTTTTCTTCTTTTAAATTCATCAGTTACATTGTATCCATGAGGCTAAGTCTCAAGCATTCAAAACCTCTATGAACGCCTCTGCCGGGACGTAGCACTGCGGGCACATATCAGGCGGGTTCTGCCCGATGTGCAGGTATCCGCACTCCGTGCACATCCACTTTTTTTGGGGCTGAACCCCCTCAAGAGATGATTTCATATTATCCCGCGGGCCGGAGTTATTTCCTTCTGATGCCCAGCGTTGTCTCCCACACGTCGGCATGTCCCTCTTCCTGGGAGAGTATCCCCTCAAGCATAAGCCTTGTAGTGGTATCCCCAAGCTCGGCGCAGAGCTTTATGTGCGTTTTGTAACGCTCTATGGCCCCGTTTTCCGCCTCAAGGTCGTCCTTGACCATCGCCTTTATTTCCCCGCCTCTTTTGACGCCTGCGGGCTTCTGCACGGGCACGCCTCCGAGATAGACTATCCTTTCGCCGAGAAGCTCAGCGTGCTTCATCTCGTCCATGGCCGTTTTTTTAAAGATGTCCAATATGGCCGGGCTTTCAATGCCGTCGCCCTCGTAGTGGTGCCCCATATACTGCAGTATCGCGGCGAGTTCGTAAGACCTGTCGATATTAAGCGCGTCTATTATCTGCTTCCTGCCGTCATCTTTGCCAGGCATAAGGTTCTACCTCCGTTTATTTTCCGCGTCCATCTGCGGGATATTATACTAAGCTTAATGAACGTCCGCAATCTAAAACCTTAACGAAAAGGTAACGTAATTATATACTATAATCCGCCGCCTGTCATGACCGGCCGTCAGGTTTTATTGACATCCCAATGGAAACTGCTTTAATTCAAATATGCCTTCCGGCAGACAAAGGAGACGAAAGACATGAAAAAAACCCTTGAAGGGGCTCAGCCCCTCGCAAGAAAGATAATAGAGGCGCATCTGATCAAAGGCAAATGGGAGGCCGGCTCTGAGATAGCCATAAAAATAGACCAGACCTTGACGCAGGACGCAACCGGCACCGTCGCGTTTCTCGAGTTCGAATCCCTCGGGCTTGATACCGTCAAGACCGAACTTTCCGCGAGCTATGTCGACCACAATCTCCTGCAGACGGACTTCAGGAACGCGGACGACCACAGTTTTCTGATGCAGTGCGCCATGAAGTACGGGGTCTACTTCTCCCCTCCCGGCAACGGCGTATCGCATCCCGTGCACATGGAAAGGTTCGGCGTTCCGGGAAAGACCCTCCTCGGCGCGGACAGCCACACGTCCACCGGCGGCGCGCTCGGCATGATAGCCATAGGCGCGGGCGGCCTTGACGTCGCCCTTGCAATGGCCGGGGAGCCGTTTTACCTCAACTGTCCGCGGATATTAGGCGTAAAACTGACCGGCAAGCTCGGCCCGTGGGTGTCCGCCAAGGACGTTATACTTGAGATGCTCCGGCGCCGCACAGTCAAGGGTGGAGTCGGAATGATAGTGGAATATTACGGCCCAGGGGTAAAAACGCTTTCGGCGGCGGAAAGGGCGACCATCGCCAACATGGGCGCGGAGCTTGGCGCGACAACCAGCATATTCCCTTCCGACGAGAGGACAAAGGAGTATCTTGACGCTCAGGGCAGGACAAACAGCTTCCGCCCGCTTGAGGCGGATGCCAACGCTGAATATGACGAGCATGACGAAATAGACCTTGGCAGGCTGGAGCCGCTCATAGCGTGTCCGAGTTCTCCGGACAACGTCAAAAAGGTCTCGGAGGTCGAGGGCATCCCCGTGGCGCAGGCCATTATCGGCTCATCGGTCAATTTTTCCTTCCGCGACATGATGGTCGCGGCAAAGGCGCTCAAGGGAAAGACCGTCTATCCGGGGGTAAGCCTTGAGATAAACCCGGGCAGCAGGGCCGCGTTTGAGAACGTCGAGCTTGCCGGAGGGGTTGAATTGCTGACGCACGCCGGTGCGCGGATACATCAATCAGGCTGTCTTGGATGCGTCGGCATGGGGCAGGCCCCTGCAACCGGCACGGTCTCCGTGCGCACATTCCCGCGCAACTTCCCCGGCAGAAGCGGAACGGAAAACGACCAGGTCTACCTGTCAAGCCCTGAGGTGGCCGTTGCCTCCGCTATATTCGGCAGGATTACAGACCCGCGTAAGCTCGGAAAATACCCGAAGGTCATAGAGCCCCGGAAATACGTATACAACAAAGCGTTGATCCTTAAACCTATGCCGCTCGGCGACAGGAAGAAAATAACGGTGACGCGCGGGCCGAACATCGCGCCCTTTCCGGTCTTCGACGCCATGCCCGACGCCTTTGAAGGGTCCAGCCCTTTCAAAGGGACGGTGCTGCTGAAGGTCGGCGACAACGTCTCAACCGACGACATCCTGCCTGCCGGCAACAGTATATTGCCGCTTCGGAGCAACATCCCGCGTATCAGCGAACACGTCTTTGAGCGGTTAGACAAGGGCTTTGCAAGGCGCGCGAAAGAGACTGGCAACGGCGTGGTGGTGGGCGGCGAGAACTACGGGCAGGGCTCTTCGCGCGAACACGCGGCCATAGGGCCGAGGTATCTGGGCATCAGGTCGAAAATAGCCAAATCTTTTGCCCGCATCCACAGGGCAAACCTCATAAACTTCGGCATAATCCCCCTTCTGTTCATAAACCCTGACGATTACAACGCCATTGACGCCGGCGATATCCTCATCTTTCCCGGGATAAAAAAAGATGTTGAAAACGGGATTACCCGAACGATTGTGCAGATCAATGGAAAGTCAGCGGATATCAATCTGAGGATAGACCTGACCGGACGGGAGAGGGAGTGCATCATTGCCGGAGGGCTTTTGAACCTCATAAAAAAAGCGATGCAGCGCAGGACAAGGTTTTAGCCTTGCTTTCCAATGCCCTGCCCTTGTATGTTAGACTGTGCTATATACGTAATTTTTAAATCCTTTTTTCTCCTCTCCCCTCGCGGGAGAGGGTAGGGTGAGGGGGCTCAACCTCAAAGGGGAGAGGACGTTAAAACCTGCCAACCGGCCAACCGGATGGGACGCTCAGTGGCGCGCCGCGCTGAAGATGTTTTTGACCGCTTCCTTTATTTCGCTCATGGGCGCCGGCTTTTCTAAATGTCTGAGGCTGTTTTTTTCAAAAAAATCTTTACATTCCTCGTCGTAATTCGTCAGAAAAATGAAACGATTCTTAACGCTGGGGAACTTCTGAACGGCTTTTTCAAAAAATTCAATCCCGCTCATGACCGGCATGCGTATGTCGCTGATTATGGCGGCGTAATACTTGCCGGCAAGTTTTTCAAGCGCCTCCTTGCCGTTTGAAGCGGTGTCTACCGCCCCATATTCTGAAAGGAGCGTATGGAATGCCTCTGTCAGCGAAGCATCGTCGTCAACCACAAGCATGTTTTCCCTGCCCGATACCGGCAGGCGCGACAGCTTCCCGCAAAGCTTGCCGAATTCCGGCCGCACATTGATAAACCGCTCTATATGCGCCCTGTGCCTGCTTATGTCCGACGCGTCCTTCAAAAGCCCCTCCATACGGAACCGGCTGACTTTAATGGCATAGAGAAAAAAATCGTTATGCTCGGAGGTTTCAATATTGATAACCGCATTAAGGAGTTCCTCTTTCGTCATGCCGCCTGAATCGAGCTTCTTTTCACTGCCGGCAAAAAGGGACAGCGTGTCGTTCATGCTCGCGGCGTCAGGGACGATGGCTGAGTCAAACTCCTCCGTGCCGAGCGTAATGTCGTGGATAAGCTTTACAGCGCAATAATGCCTGGCCTCGTCTTCTGCCAGAAGTTTCAGCATCTGCGAAAGCTCGGCGTCTTCGGCAAACTTCAACGCCGCCTTTTCATAAAACCTTTTCGCTGACCCCTCGACATCCATCAGCCATTTGCTGATTTCTTTCATTGCCTTGCCTCATTATGATTTTTACACAAACTTTAAATATATAATGAAGCCGCAGTGTTTGCAATATTAATTTCACTTTAGCGCAATAAGCCTGCCCCTCACAGGCCGCAATGCAATCTGGTTTTTTCGATCAAATCCATAAAATCCCTGCCCCCCTGAGGGGGCTCAGCCCCTTGAAGGGGCTCAGCCCCTGCTCCGACAACGAGCCTGACCTCTTCCCTGCTCTTTCCAACCCCGGCCTCTATCGCGCGCTTTATCTGTTTTTGTTCCCAGACCCCTTTTCCCGTGACCATGTCCCATTTGCCGAAGGACTTTATTATGCCCAGTCCAACCGCGTCCGCTGCCACGCGGTCGCCGCTTGCGATGATAAGGCCGGTCTTTGCCGTGGTCCCGCTCCACGGGCCGCCTTCGATCATCGAGACCGTGCCGTCGACTATGTTCAGGTCAGGCGAATAGGCGCGGTTAAAGTCAGCGACTATTTCCTCCCACAGGCTCGTGTCTATCAGATAAGGCCGCTGTTTGAGGTGCGTGCATCCGATGAAATTCTTCAAACAGATGGAATATGAAGCGGATCTGTGGGTCTTTACGACAGGCAGGTTTATGAAGACGTCGGCCCTGTATATCCATTCGGTCACATACGCCGTTTTAACGATGGACTCTTCGGGCAGTTTGACCTCTATCCATTCATGATCTTCGAATACGACAACCTCCGCCCCGTTGTCGACCGCGGCCTGCATGATGCCGGAGCTTTTCATGTTCTTTTTGGTGGAAAGAGTGGCAAAGGCCGACATGTCGCCCACGTAGACCTTTGACGCGCCTTCTTCGTAGAGTATCTTCACCACGGCGGCGACGACTTCCGGGTTTGTCGTCGCCGGACTGGGCTGGCCGGAGACGACGTTGGGCTTGACAAGGACGCTTTTACCTCTGACATTCAGGGCTGAAAAACCGCCGATAATTGAAACCGCCTCCCTGACCATAGCCTTCACGTCCGCTGCGCCGGCGACGCCCACGAGGGCCTTGCCATCCCGCATGAAACGGTTTTCCACGAGGCGCGGAGGCATCTTGTTTTTAGCCTTTGAAAAAAAACCGGCCACGGCATGCCTTTCTCCTGAGAGCAGAGAGAAACCGAAAACGCCGAAAACCTTTAACAGTGTCCGTCTTGATATCATATTAAAGCAAGTATTGCCTCAAGGGTTCGTTTGTCAAGCCGCGGCTTTAATCCTGCCGCAACCGGCCTTTCCTTTCTTACCCACTCCCGTCAACCCCCACCCTGTCCTTGTATGTTAGACTGTGCCATATTGCGTAATTTTTAAATCCTTTTTTCCCCTCTCCCCTCGCGGGGGCTGAAGAAAAGAAGATGTCATTAACCGCGAACGGGAAATAAAAAAAGGGCTGGTTTGACCCAGCCCTTTTTTATCTTCATCTACCGTTCTTAATCGCGCATTGCGGGTTTGATTTCCCCTGAAGGGGTTCAACCCCTGAACGCGCAGCAGCGGGGAGGTTAATCTATGTCCCCATCTCCCAGGAGGCAAGATACTTTTTCTGCTCCTTGGTGAGGATGTCTATCTTTATGCCGAGGGCGGCAAGTTTAAGGCGGGCTATTTCCTTGTCTATCTCATCAGGGACGGTATAGACGTTGTTGCTGAGGGTGCTTCCCTTTTTAACGAGGAAGTCCGCGCCAAGGGCCTGGTTTGCAAAGCTCATGTCCATGACGCTTGCCGGATGGCCTTCCGCCGAGGCGAGGTTTATGAGCCTGCCTTCGCCGAGGACGCACACCTTGTTGCCGTTCTTCAGCTCATACTCCTCGACGAAATCCCTTGCCTCCTTTACGCCCTTTGATGCGGCCTTCAGGCCGACGAGGTCAAGCTCCACGTTGAAGTGGCCGGAGTTGCACACTATGGCGCCGTCCCTCATCTTCTGGAAGTGCTCCTTCCTGATGACGTTAAGGTTGCCCGTCACCGTGCAGAAGAAGTCGCCGATCTTCGCCGCGTCGGCAATCGGCATAACCCTGAAGCCGTCCATCACCGCCTCAAGCGCCTTCAGCGGGTCTATTTCAGTCACAATGACGTTCGCGCCCATGCCGCGCGCCCTCATGGTTACGCCCTTGCCGCACCAGCCGTAGCCGCACACGACGAAGTTCGAACCGGCAAGGAGCCTGTTAGTGGCGCGAAGGATGCCGTCGAGCGTTGACTGGCCGGTGCCGTAGCGGTTGTCAAAGAAGTGCTTGGTCGAGGCGTCGTTGACGGCGATGACCGGGAACTGCAGAAGCTTGCCGGCCGCCATGCTTTTAAGCCTGATGACGCCCGTAGTGGTCTCTTCCGTCGAACCTATGATATTTTTTATCAGGTCCTTTCTCTCGGTGTGTATGACGCTGACGAGGTCGGCGCCGTCGTCCATCGTGATGTTGGGCTTCGCGGCAAGCGTGGCGTATATGTGCTTGTAGTATGTCCTGTTATCCTCGCCCTTTATCGCGTAGACCGGTATCTTGTAATCCTTCACAAGGGAGGCCGCCACGTCGTCCTGCGTGCTTAAAGGGTTGGACGCGCAAAGCGTCACGTCAGCGCCGCCTTCCTTAAGCGTGACGGCGAGGTTAGCCGTCTCGGTCGTAACGTGCAGACAGGCCGCTATCTTGACGCCCTTTAGCGGTTTTTTCTTCGCAAAGTTTTCCTTCACCTGCCGGAGGACAGGCATGTCAAGCTCAGCCCATTCTATCCTCTTCTTCCCTTTGGCGCTGAGGCCTATATCTTTAACGTCATAATTCATCGTATTCCCCTTGTCTATTATTATAAAAATACAGCGGCTATGCGCCTGAATGCAGTGCGAGGCTGAAGCCTCGCACTACGATGGCATTCATGCGACACGCGCATCGCTATCAAGCGTCAATGCCTACAGTCCGGCGGCCTTTCTGAGTATGTCGGCCTTGTCCGTCCTCTCCCACCTGAAACCGTCGCCAGTCCTGCCGAAGTGTCCATAGGCGGCGGTTGCCCTGTATATGGGCCTCAGAAGGTCGAGGTCTTTTATAAGCTCGGCGGGCTTCATGCGGAAGTTCTGCCTTACGAGTCTTTCTATCTTCTCCTCCGATATCCTCTCGGTGCCGAAGGTGTCAACCATGACGGAAACCGGGTCTGCCACGCCTATGGCGTAGGCGAGCTGTATCTCGCACTCCTCGGCAAGGCCGGCCGCGACGATATTCTTGGCGATGTAACGCGCAAGATAGGACGCGCTCCTGTCTACCTTTGAAGGGTCTTTGCCGGAGAACGCGCCGCCGCCGTGGCTTCCGTGGCCGCCGTAGGTGTCGACGATTATCTTTCTGCCCGTAAGCCCGCAGTCCCCGTGAGGGCCGCCGACGACGAACTTGCCGGTCGGGTTTATATGGTACTTGGTCTGCCGCGTGAGGAGCTTTGCGGGGATGACCTTTTTGATCACCTCTTCTATTATCGCCTCTTTTAAAACCTTGGCCTTTACGTCCGGCGAATGCTGGCTCGACACGACGACCGTATCAACCGCTGTCGGCCTGCCGTTTACGTATTTTATGGTCACCTGGCTCTTTCCGTCGGGCCTGATGAACGGGAGCGCCCCTTTTTTCCTTACCTCCGCGAGCCTCATGGTTATCTTATGGGCAAAATGCACCGGCATGGGCATGAGTTCCTTCGTGTGGTTGCACGCGTAGCCGAACATAAGGCCCTGGTCTCCGGCCCCCTGCTCTTTTTTCGCGCCGGTGTCAACGCCCATTGCTATGTCGGGCGACTGCCTGTCGAGCGTGACCATGACCGCGCAGGTCTTGTAGTCAAAGCCCATTGACGCGTCGGTGTAGCCGATGTCCCTGATGGTCTGCCTTACGATGTCCGGGTAATCCACGCGCGCCGTTGTGGTTATCTCGCCTGCTATCAGCGCAAGCCCTGTCGTGACGAGCGTTTCGCAGGCCACGCGGCTTTTCGGGTCCTGGGCCAGAAGCGCGTCCAATATAGCGTCTGAAACTTGATCCGCAACCTTGTCAGGATGCCCCTCTGTGACGGATTCCGACGTGAACAGATATTCCCTATTCTCCAATTTACAGCCCTCCTTATCAGGCATTCGTAGACAAAAAGAATTTTAAATTATTAAACCTTTCCGCGTTTTTGTCAATCAAAATATCACCGCTGGTAAAAGGGTTGTATTTTGACTTTAGCCGTGCGCGGCGCCTTATCTGCCGACCGAGACGTATTCAAAACCCATCGCCCTCATGCGCGCCGGATCGTAGACGTTCCTCAGGTCTGCGACCTTCGGCGCATTAAGAAGGCTCTTTACGCGCTCAAGGTCGAGTTTTCTGAACTGGTTCCATTCGGTAAGGATGACAAGCGCGTCGCTGCCCTGGGCGGCCTCATAGGCGTCGCCGCAGTATGTGAGTTCATCAGGCATCAGCCGTTTCGTGTTTTCCATGCCGGCAGGGTCGTAGACCTTGACCGACGCGCCCTCGCCTTTGAGAATGCGTATCACAGCGATTGCGGGCGAATCGCGGATGTCGTCGGTATTGGGCTTGAACGTCAGGCCGAGCGCGCCTATGGTCTTACCTTTCAGCTGTCCGCCGAGAAGTCTTTTTACCTTTTCCGCCATCAACCCGTGCTGGCGCTCGTTCACCTCGATGACGGCCTCGACTATTTTAAAGGTATAGCCGTGCTGCCTCGCTATCCTGGTCGCGGCGGAGGTGTCCTTGGGGAGACAGGAGCCGCCGTAGCCCGGCCCCGGGTGCAGGAACTTGGGGCCTATCCTGTTGTCAAGGCCCATGCCCTTGGCCACCATGTGGACGTCCGCGCCGACGAGTTCGCAGATATTGGCGATTTCATTTATAAATGAAATCTTCGTCGCAAGAAAGGCGTTTGAGGCGTATTTGATAAGCTCGGAAGTCTCGATGTTGGTGATGACAAAAGGGGTCTCTATGAGATACAGCGGCGAATAGAGGTCTTTCATTATTGCGACGGCCTGCTCGCTGCGCGCGCCTATGACGACCCTGTTGGGCCGCATGAAGTCGCCGATGGCGGAGCCTTCGCGCAGGAATTCAGGGTTTGAAACGACGTCGAACTTGTGCCCGTCCGGCTGATGCCGGCCTATTATCTTCTCGATAAGATTTCCGGTGCCCACCGGAACGGTGCTCTTGGTGACAATTACCTTGTAGCCGTTCAGTTCCTTCGCGATAGTCCTTGAAACCTCTTCCACGTAGGTCAGGTCGGCGGTGCCGTCTTCCCTGGGCGGCGTGCCTACGGCTATGAAAATAACAAGGGACTTTCTGATGCTCGCGCCGAGGTCCGTGGTGAACTCAAGCCTGCCCTCTTTTACGTTGCCCTCGACGATCTCTTTGAGTCCCGGTTCGTAGATTGGTATCTCGCCCTTCTTGAGCAGGTCTATCTTGGCCTCATCCTTGTCAACGCACGAGACGTTAACGCCGAAGTCCGCAAAACAGGCGCCTGTAACAAGCCCGACGTAGCCGGTCCCGATGACGCATATATTCATGAAAACAAAACCTCCATAGGCGCATTTATTGCGTTTAAAAGCCATGACGCCGATAAACACGCGGCAAAAAGACTCTAAACTCGCAGAGCAAATATAATCCAGCGGCACGCTTATGTCAATATATTTAAGGGTTTCAGGGACGGAATTTTTGGACTTATTACAAGGTCTTCTGAAGAAAAAAAGCCGCCCAGCACCACTTTCCATTACCAGAAGTTTATGCATAATATAAACGTTGGCGCTGGAAAGTGGTGCTGGGCGGCTGTCTGGAAAAAGCAGCGCCCCTTGAAGGGGCTTGACCCCTTTCTATGCGGCGGCGCTGCCGGGCACCTGGAGTCTTTTGTACTCATGCAATATCTGATCTTCGAGCATTTGCCGCGTGGACTTGTCCAATGGGTGAACGAGGTCGCGGTATGTGCCGTCCTTCATCTTCTTCGCCGGCATGGCGATAAAGAAACCGGTCGTCCCTTTTATAATTTTCATGTCCCTGACGACAAAACAGTCGTCGAGCTTGATAGTCACATAGGCCTTAAGTTTTTCGTCACCATCTACCGGCAGGACTTTAATCTCAGTAATGCGCATCGCTTTTTCCTCCTTGCTTGGTTTTTGGTTTATGTTTCCAGAAGCAGCCCTGTAACACTTCCTGTAAACCTCTCGACGTTAGAAAAAAAGTATGCCGCGCATAAGCATCAATGCGAGATAGCGCTGTGCAAGACGTTGTATCTTTCTAATTTTTAAATGGGTTTCAAAATCTCTACCCCTGTTTTAAAATTGCGTTGCGTGTCGTTGTGCGGATAATCAATTCTAAAATGAAGCAGGGGTTATCTGCGTCTCGGCTGTTAAAGGTTTCTAAAAACGCATATTAACTTTTTTTGACGTATCATCTGACATGAGCTATAATATTTTATATGTTTATGTTTCTATTGCAAACATAGTGCCAAAAAGTTGACTCACGATAAAGACTAATAAAAACAGATAGTTCTATTTAAAAGCTCACCTTGTTTGTGCTGATAATTATAATAATTACATATTTTTATATGCATGGTGCACATAGGAATATGCAACGCAATTCATTTTAGAACAAAAGAAAATAGAAATTTACAAATCACCACATTGTGTTATATTTGACGTTCATTTAGCAAGTTTCTGAAAAACTCAAAATCTGGTCAGGCTGCTCAAAAAGTTCCAGATGCAAGGCGTCGAGGAGAGAGGAACGAGGCGCACTTTGTTGTGCGCCGTTCGTTCCGAACGACGAAGACAACGCCGCAGATGGGACTTTTTCAGCAGCCTGTTAGATTGAATGAAAAAGGGAACGGATATGCAATTAAAGACGGATTCTTGTGTCTTAGGCGTTGCGAGCCCGATTACCGACCACGACGTCTATCTCTTCAAGGAAGGCAGCCACTTCAAGCTCCACAAAAAGCTTGGCGCGCATATCGCCGCGATAGACGGCCCGAACGGCAAGGTTGGCGGCGTGCATTTTGCCGTGTGGGCGCCTAACGCCCAAAAAGTCTCGGTCATCGGGGATTTTAACGGCTGGGACGGCTCGCGGCATGAATTGAAAGTGCGCGACGACTGGTCGGGCATATGGGAAGGTTTTATCCCCGGCTTAACTCATGGAACCTTTTACAAATACCGCGTCGAATCCAGATACCTCGGATTCAAGATGGATAAATCCGACCCGTTCGCATTCTACTCGGAATGCCCTCCCATGTCCGCGTCCATCGTCTGGAGCCGCGAATACCGCTGGTCTGACTCTGATTGGATGGCTAACAGGCATCGTCACAATTCCCTTAAAGGCCCGATGTCGATATACGAACTCCACCCCGGTTCGTGGAAACGCGTTCCAGAGGAGGGCAACAGGTTTTTGACATATCGTGAAATGGCCGTCGAGCTTGCGGGCTACGCAAAGGAAATGGGCTTTACCCATATAGAACTCCTGCCGGTTATGGAACATCCGTTCTACGGTTCATGGGGCTACCAGACGGTCGGCTACTTTTCCCCGACAAGCAGATACGGCACGCCGGAGGACTTCATGTTCTTCGTGGACCACCTCCATCAAAACGGCATCGGCGTTATCCTCGACTGGGTGCCTTCGCATTTCCCCGGAGACGGCCACGGACTGGCCTTTTTCGACGGCACGCACCTGTTTGAGCACGCGGACCCGAGGAAGGGCTTTCACCCTGACTGGGCAAGCTGGATATTCAACTACGGCAGGAACGAAGTTCGCTCGTTCCTTATCTCAAGCGCGCTTTACTGGCTTGAGATGTTCCATATAGACGGCATAAGGGTAGACGCCGTGGCCTCCATGCTCTACCTTGACTATTCCAGAAAAGAGGGCGAATGGATACCGAACGAATACGGCGGAAGGGAAAACCTCGAGGCCATAAGTTTTTTAAAAAGGTTTAACGAAGCGGTCTACGCGGAATTCCCGGACGTGCAGACAATGGCCGAGGAGTCCACCGACTGGCCTATGGTTTCAAGACCGACGTATCTCGGGGGCCTCGGCTTCGGCATAAAATGGAACATGGGCTGGATGCACGACACGCTTAAATTCTTTTCCGAAGACCCGCTTTTCAGAAAATACCACCATGACTCCCTCACCTTCAGCCTCTGGTATGCCTTCAGCGAGAATTTCATCCTGCCGCTTTCGCACGACGAGGTCGTCCACGGCAAGGGATCGCTCATCGGCAAGATGCCCGGCGACGAATGGCAGAGACACGCCAATCTGCGTCTTTTGTACGGATATATGTTCGGTCACCCCGGCAAAAAGCTCCTCTTCATGGGCGACGAGTTCGCGCAGGTAAAGGAATGGCGCCACGATGAGAGCCTTGAATGGCACGTGCTTCAATACGATTTTCACGCCGGAGCGCAAAGGTGGGTAAAAGACCTTAATCGGACATACAGAAGCGAGCCCGCGTTATACGAGCTTGACTTCGAGAGCGCCGGATTTGAGTGGATAGACGCCAATAATTACGAAGACAGCGTCATAAGTTTCATCCGTAAGGGCCATGAAACAAAAGAGATTATCCTTGTCGTTTGCAACCTCACGCCCGCTGTCCGCAAGGACTTTACAATAGGCGTGCCGGAAGGCGGCCTGTGGCAGGAGATATTAAACAGCGACTCGTCCCTCTACGGCGGCACAAACGTCGGCAACAGCGGCGGCGTAAACGCCGACGCGCACGTCGCAAACCACAGGCCCTTCTCCATAAAAATAAAACTCCCGCCGCTGGCCTGCGTGATGTTCAAATGGGGAACGTAGTGCGAGCCCCCCGCTTTAGCCTGCCCTCGTGCGCTTTAAGCGGGGGACACGCGAGGGCATGCTTTTTGCCTCGCAATTTTATAGATGTCATTCCCGATGTATTAATCGGGAATCTGAATGAATAACCAAAAACAGATCCACGATAAAGACGTTCGGGGATGACAGAAAAAAGGCGCCTTAAATCCTGCTTAACATATTTTTCCGGCTGTGGTATGATAATCAGGCGTAAAAAACAGCAAAGACGGTCAGGAGGATTTTACAATGAGTTTTTTTGGAAATATGGTTGGAATGAGCGCGCCCAAGGAGGCCTTTTCCGAGTGTTCTGAATGCAATAAGAAAGGGCTTCTCATGCATCTGTCAAAGGTCGCGAATGTCGGCCCGGAAATCCTGCGCCTTTATCAATGCCCTAAGTGCACGGCGGTAGTCTGCGAGCAGCACGTGGCAACCGGGTTTACCTGCCCCAAATGCTTCTCAAGGCTGAGAAGGTCGTAAACCGCTATACTCCTGAAAAAGCAGCGCGAGGCTTCAGCCTCGCTTCTCCGCTTAAAGCCCCCGCTTTAGACACGCGAGGGCAGGCCTGCGGGGACATGGTTTTTAAAGCGCCTCTGCATGGTTGCGGCAAGGCCCGGTAGAAGCCTCGCGCTGCGATTTTCTTTGGGAATACTTGACATATATTTTAATATCAGATATCTTAAATTTTCAACTTGCCGGTTTTGGACAAAATACGCCATAAAAACGAAAAGTTAGGCGCCGGCATTTGCGGGTGTAGTTCAATGGCAGAATGAAAGCTTCCCAAGCTTTAGACGGGGGTTCGATTCCCCTCACCCGCTCCATATTAACACAGTAAAAAAAGGCCGCGTCTTCAGGACGCAGGCCTTTTTTGTTTTTTGGGTTTTAACAAGTTGCGGAAAAAACTCAAAATATGGTCAGGCTGCTCAAATCTTCCCATTGCAATAATAAAGACGCAATGGGAACCCAGCCAGATGCAAGGCGTCGAGCCCAGCACCACTTTCCATCGCCAAGAGTTCATGCATAATACAAACGTTGGCAGAGGAAAGTGGTGCTGGGGAGGAACGAGGCAACGCCGCAGATGGGACTTTTTCAGCAGCCTGTTAAGAGGCGTTGCGGCGGAGGCCCGGCTCTGATATAGTCAACGTAAATATCATAACTTGCGGGGTTCATATGTCCATCAGCAAACCATTCAAGGTAAAAAATCTCATTAACGGCAAATGGGCCGGCGCCGACACGGGAAAAACCCTTAAAAGCATAAACCCGGCTAACACCGGCGACGTCGTAGGCATCGTGCCGTCATCCGGCAAGACCGACGTAGACAGGGCCGTTGACAGCGCGAGGAAGGCATATCAAAGCTGGCGGCTTGTCCCCGCGCCCAAACGCGGCGAGATGATTTTCAGGGCCGCCTGTCTTATAGAGCAGAGTAAAAACGAGCTTGGAAGACTTGTCACGCGCGAGATGGGCAAGATATTAAAAGAGGGCCTCGGCGACGTGCAGGAGGCCATTGACATGGCCTACTACATGGCCGGCGAAGGCAGAAGACTTTCCGGCGAGACCGTCCCTTCGGAACTGCCTGATAAAGACTGCAAATCAATCAGAGTCCCCATAGGCGTCTTTGCGCTCATCACGCCGTGGAACTTCCCGACGGCGATACCGGCATGGAAGATATTCCCCTCCCTCATAAGCGGCAACACGGTCGTTTTCAAACCATCGAGCTACGCGCCCGTGACGGCCTCGCGCCTTGTTGAGCTTATATGCGAGGCGGGAGTCCCCGACGGCGTTATCAACCTGATCCACGGCACGGGGGATGAAACCGGTGAATACCTCGCCGCGCATCCCGGCATTGACGGCGTCTCCTTTACCGGCTCAACGGCGGTCGGCGAAAGGCTCGCCCGCGTATGCGGCCGGGCTGGCAAGGAAATCTCATGCGAGATGGGCGGCAAGAACCCCATCATAGTCATGGACGACGCGCGCATTGACCTTGCCGTCGAAGGGGCGCTCTGGGGGGCATTCGGCACCACGGGGCAAAGGTGCACCGCCGCAAGCAGGCTCATCGTCCACAGGAAGGTCTACGACGATTTCCTTGAAAAGTTTATAACCGCCGCGCGGAAACTGCGCCTCGGCGACGGGCTTTTGCCGGCCACCGACATGGGGCCGCTGATAAATGAATCGCAGATGAAAAAGGTGCTCGATTATATTGAAATAGGCAAAAAGGAAGGGGCTGAGCTGAGGCTCGGCGGACGGCGCAGAACAGACGGGGCCTTTAAAAAGGGGTATTTCATCGAGCCTACGGTATTCGCGGGCGCTGCGCCCAGGATGCGCATCGCCAGAGAGGAGATATTCGGCCCGGTCGTTGCCGTAATCAGGGCAAACAGTCTTGAAGCCGCGATAGACATGGCAAACAGCGCGGACTACGGCCTGTCAGCGGCTATATACTCTCAGGACGTCAATAACACCGCGCGGGCGGAGCGCGATCTTGACGCGGGTATCGTCTACATAAACGCGCCTACCATCGGCGCGGAGATACAGCTCCCGTTCGGCGGCACGGGAAAGAGCGGCCACGGCAGGAGGGAGGCCGGCGGCAGAGGCGGCGCGCTCGATATGTTCACGAAATGGAAGGTCATCTACCGCGACTTCAGCGGCAGGCTGCAAAAGGCCCAGATAGGGGGTTGAACCCCTTCAAGGGGTTGAACCCATTCAAATTGACCGGCCTTGCAAGCCGCCTCAAAAAAACCACAAAAAAGACCTCGTCAATCCGGCAATGAAGTGATATAATCCGGCGCATCAAGCATGCAGGCAGGCGCAGTTTATCGGAAAAGGAGGCTTTCATGGACCCGGTACATTTTACAGGCAGAGAAATCCTTGAGGTGGCGTTGAGGATTGAAGAAAACGGCGTAAAGTTCTACACGGACGCAAGCAAGGCCTTCAAGAACGCAAACATCGTCAAAATCTTTCAAGATCTCGCGAAGGAAGAGGCTGTGCACATAAAGGTCTTCCGCGAACTTATAAAGCTCGTGCCTGAAAGCGGCCCGTTTGGAGAGTATACCCCTTACATGGAAGAGGCCTCGGACTATCTGAATGCCCTTGCAAACAGCGAGGTGTTCACCAGGCCGGAGGAAGGCGCAAAACTACCCTTGACGGTGCGCAGCGAAAAAGATGCCGTTGAATATGCCATACAGATGGAAAAGGAATCCCTGCTTTTTTACCTTGAAATGAAAAACATGATCCGCGAGAAGGACAAGGCCGTCATTGACAACCTGATTGAGCAGGAAAAGAACCACCTCAGTCAATTGACGGCAATTAAAAATGAATTTTTCAGATAGATGATGACCCCTTCCTTTTATCCTCCCCCGCACCACTCGCTCGTACGGCTGTTTGCGTTTAGTGATGCGTCTGTATCGGCGAGTGGTGCGGGGGAGGGCAGGGTGGGGGTGCCGTATTGAAAAAAATATATCAGGAGTTCGGGCACATGACCAAATATGTCGAGACCTTTCCCTGCCCTGCCTGCGGCCTGACGGCCAGCGGCCGAGGGCATCTCTGCCACCCAAAGGAAGACGTCCCGCCCTCTGCTTGCGAATTCTGCAATAAGACAACGTCCGACGCAAGGCACGTCTGCCCCATGATGACGGGCAGGCTCGAATACATCTGCAAAAAATGCGGACGCCTCGCCGTCTACGACACCATGCTCTGCGAGCCTGCCCCCATAGACGAAGACTAAAACGCGCCCGGCACGGCTATTTCAGGATATGACCAACGATAACGCCATTAAAAAAGCTAAAAAACATCTTACGCCCGCGCTCGTTTTCCACACGGAGATAATCGCCGAAAAGGCGGAGGGCATATACGTCTTTGGCGCGGACGGCGCCCGCTACATGGACTTCTCATCCGGCCTCGCGGTCACTAACGTCGGCCACTGCCATCCCGCGGTGGTGAAGGCCGCGAAGGGCCAGCTCGATCGGCTCATCCACGCCGGATGCATATATTATAACGAATCAGAGGCCCTTTTAGCTGTAAAGCTTTCCCATATAACGCCCGAAGGCATTGACATGTTCTTTTTCTCCAACAGCGGCGCAGAGGCCGTTGAGGGCGCGATAAAGCTTGCGCGCTGCGCTACCGGCAGACAGGGCATCATAGCCTTTACCGGTGGCTTTCACGGCAGGACGATGGGCGCGCTCAGCCTTACGGCGTCTAACGCCAAATACAGAAAACATTACCACCCGCTTTTGCCGTCCGTCTTTCACGCGCCCTACCCTTACTGCCACCGGTGTTTCCTTGGGAAAAAGCGCGATACCTGTTCAACTGACTGCCTTCAATACCTTAAAGATATCCTCCGCCACCAGATAGCGCCTGAAGAGGTAGCCTGCGTCATCATCGAACCTGTCCTCGGAGAGGGCGGCTACTCGGCGGCGCCGCCGGACTACATGAAGATGCTCAAAGAACTGTGCGAAAAGGAAGGCATCCTGTTCATCGCCGACGAGGTGCAGTCGGGCTTTGGCAGGACGGGCAAGTGGTTCGCCTGCGAGCATTCCGGCATAAGGCCCGACATCATCACAATGGCAAAGGGCATCGCGTCCGGGTTTCCGCTCAGCGCCGTTGGGGCGCCGCATGCGATAATGCGTAAATGGCCCCCCGGCGCGCACGGGACGACATTCGGCGGCAACCCCGTCTCCTCGGCCGCGGCATGCGCCACGATAGACGTTATTGTAAAAGAAGGTCTCCTTGAAAATGCCGCAAAGACCGGTGGATACGCCCTTCGTCGCCTGAAGGCCATGCAAAAAAAACATCCGTTCATCTCCGACGTGCGCGGCCTGGGCCTGATGATAGGCGTCGAGATATGCGAGGAGGACGGCTCCCCAGGCACAGGGCGCATGAAGGAAGTATTGAAACGCTGCCTCAAAAAAGGCCTTATTATCATCGAATGCGGCATTGACAAGAACGTCGCCCGCCTGATGCCCCCGCTTACCGTAAACGAGGCCGAAATGGCAAAGGCCCTCGACATCTTTGAGGAGGCCCTTGTTTGAACGGCATACTTGAACGTAAAGGCGCGCTGACCATCATCGCATGCGCGCTCGGCGCGCTGTTTGCCGCGCTTAATCTGGACTTTATCGCAGGCACCATCCCTCAAACGCCGTCTCTTGTATCGGCGTCAAGGGTAATGAGCTTTGCCGGCAACGGCATTGTGCTTGCCGGCATCTGCATTCTTATCTTCTTCACCGGCCTTGTCTTTAAAAGCCAGCGGATAAAATACAGCGGCCTTGACGGTTTTTATTCCGCCCTGCTCGCGGGCGCGTTCGTGCAGATATTGAAGGCGGCCTTTGAAAGGCCAAGGCCCGCTTACGCAGGCCGGTTCGTAATGGAGCTGCTTGAAAATCCGGCCTTCTTTGACGCCTCCGGCAGGTTCAACTCAATACCGTCGGGCCACACGACCGTCAGCTTCGCCGTGGCATACGCGCTCGGCAGAAACTACCCCCGCCTTCGCATCCCTCTTTACGCGGCGGCGGCCCTTGTCGCGGCCTCACGCGTTTACCTTGGGTCGCACTTCCCGTCTGATGTCGTTGCCGGAGCCATACTCGGCCTGACGGCGGGCTGGCTCATCACGGCTAAACTCTACTCAAGGACGAACTGGCTCATTGCCGGCCTTCTCATACTTGCCATCTTTGTTTCGTTTTTCAAGACCGGCAGCCTGCTCCTCTTTGACGTGGACGAGGCCGTATTCTCCGAGGCCTCCCGCGAGATGGCCGAGACGGGCGACTACATCACGCCGACCTACAACTATGAACCCAGATACGACAAACCCATACTCATCTACTGGTTCATGTCCTCGGCATACAGGCTCTTTGGCGTCAATGAATTCGCCGCGCGCTTCACGTCGTCGGCCTTCGGCGTCCTCCTTGTCATGATGACCTTCTTTTTCATGCGGCGGATAAAGGGCGGCCTGCCGGCTTTCTTTGCCGCAATCGCGCTCCTCCTGAACATCGAATACTTCGTCTACACGCATTCGGCCGTAACGGACATGACGCTTGCCTTTTTCATCACCGCCTCGCTTTTTTCATTCTTTCTCGCGGTCCATGAAAACGACGGCAGATGGGCCGCCGCGTTCTGGGTCTCCTCCGCCGCTGCCGTGCTCACAAAGGGCGCGGTCGGCCTGCTGTTCCCGGTGTCCGTCGGTTTTTTATATCTGCTCGCGTCAAGAAACCTTTCGATGGCGGCGATGTTCCTCGCGCCCAGGCATCTCCTGATTTTCATAGCGGCAGCCGCGCCGTGGTTTATCGCCGAGACATACGTAAACGGCATGGACTTCATCAACGCCTTTGTCATAAAACACCACTTCAAGCGTTACACGGAGGTCATCTCCAGCCACGGAGGCCCATTCTACTATTATTTAGGCGTGCTCGCCCTCGGCTTTTTCCCGTGGGTGTGCTTTGTGCCGGAGGCCGTCTACAAAGGTTTCACGCAGCTGCGCAATGGCAAGGGCGGCCTTTATCTTTTTTCGGCGATATGGTTTTTATTCGTTCTCATATTCTTTTCAATCTCGTCCACTAAACTTCCGAACTACATCTTCCCGCTGATGCCTGCAGGGGCCGTGCTGGCCGGGCTTTTGATAGGAGATCTCGCGGACATGGAACCGGCCAGACGGACAAAGAGCCTTTATCTCCTCATCATGCTTTCCGCCGTCTTCGCGGCGGCCATGTTCATCATCCCGCACATGGAATTAAAGGCTGAAATAGCCTTGCCGCACAGGCTCTTATGGGGCATCGGCGCGATATTCCTTGCGATACTCGGACTTTCGCTTGCCGCCGGTTCAAAGCCGCTCGCGTCGCTCACGGCCATAGGCTTCATGATGATTTCGCTCCTTGCCGTGCTCAGGCTCTACGCCCTTCCGCCGGTAAACATATATTTCCAGAAAGACCTGTACGATTTTGCCCAATACGCAAAAAAACTCGGCAAGGACACGAGGCTTGCCGCGTATGAGATAAACCAGCCGAGCATCGCCTTCTACGCCCAGAGGAGAGTCCCAAAGGTCGAAAAGGCGCGCACCTGCGACATAAAGGAATACAGCAAAGCCGGCAAGCTCCTCGTGATAACCCAAAAAGCAAAGGCCGGAGAGCTTGCTGAGTTCCAGGAATTAAAACCCATCGCCGAAAGGGGCAAATACGTTCTATTGGGGAATATCCCGGATGCGCCGCCGTTTGCCCCTTGATTGGGCGCAGCCTTAACGCTTGCTTTTTTCAAGCCCTCCCGTATCCTTAAACATATGAAACGAAAAAAGATTATCATCATGGGCGCCGCAGGCAGGGACTTTCACAACTTCAACCTGTGCTTCCGCGATAACCCTGATTACGAATGCGTCGCGTTCACTGCGGCTCAAATACCTTTCATCGAAAAAAGGGCATATCCTCCCGCCCTTTCCGGAAGCCTCTATCCGGAAGGCATCCCTGTTTATCCCGAAGAACATCTTGCGCGCATCATAAAAGAAAAAAAGATAGACGAAGCGGTCTTTTCATACAGCGACGTATCGCATGATTACGTAATGCACAGGGCCTCGCTCGTTACCGCTCTGGGCGCGGACTTCGTGCTCCTTGGCGCGGCCAGGACAATGCTCAGGTCTTCACGGCCCGTCATCTCCGTATGCGCCGTCCGCACAGGCTGCGGCAAAAGCGGCGTCACGCGGTTTGCGGCCAGGGAGCTTAAAAAGGCCGGGAAAAAGCCGGTTGCCATACGCCACCCCATGCCATACGGCGAGCTGACGCTTGAGAGGGTCCAGCGTTTCGCCTCGCCTGACGACATGCGCCGCGCCGGCTGCACGATAGAGGAAATGGAAGAATACGAGCCTCTCGTGACGGCGGGCGTCACGGTCTGGGCCGGAGTCGACTACGAAATGATATTGAAAGAGGCCGAAAAAGAGGCGGATATCATCATCTGGGACGGCGGCAACAACGACATGCCCTTCATCAAACCCGATCTTGAAATAGTAATTGCCGACCCGCTAAGGCCGGGGCATGAGATAGGCTACTACCCCGGAGAGGCCAACCTGAGAAGGGCCGCGTGCGTCGTGATTAACAAGGTCAATTCCGCGAGGACCGACGACATAGAGCTTGTGATGACGAACATAAACCGGCTTAACCCGAAGGCCGCCGTGGTCCAGACCAATTCGATTGTAACCGTCGGGGAACGGATGCCGCTTGAAGGTAAAAAGGTTCTCGTCATCGAAGACGGCCCTACGCTCACGCACGGAGGCATGGACTACGGCGCGGGGATAATCGCGGCGCGGCTTTTAAAGGCCGAGCCGGTTGACCCTGCCGTTTACGCCGTCGGGACGATAAAGGAGACCCTTCAGAGATATCCGCATCTTAAAAACATCCTTCCCGCCGTCGGATACTCAAAGCAGCAGATAAGCGAACTTGAGGAGACCATCAACCGCACGCCCTGCGACGCCGTGCTTGTGGCCACGCCCGTGGACCTTTCCCGTTTGATAAGAATAAACAGGCCCGCCGTGCGCGTAAGCTACGAGGTCGAGGACATTGGCAAGGACGGCCTTGCCGGCATCATCAGTGAATTTATCAAAAGGACAAAATGAGCACAACGCCGGCCCTTTCGCGTATCCTGGCGCCGTTTGCCAAAAGATACATCGCAGGCACGGACAAGCAGGACGCAATTAATGCCGCTCGCTCTCTTAATTCAAGCGGCATTAACGCGGCGATAGACAACCTCGGCGAAAACGTAACCACGCCGGAGGAGGCCGCGGCGTCCGCCGGAGAATATCTTGGCCTCCTTGACCTCATCGCATCCACAGGCGTAAGAGCGAACGTCTCATTGAAGCTGACGCATATGGGCCTGGACATCTCGGAAAAATTAGCCTTTGAAAACGCGGGGGCCGTGGTCAAAAAGGCTCACGCGCATAAAAACCGCATCCGCTTCGACATGGAAGGCTCGCGCTACACGCAAAAGACCATAGACATCTTTTTCAAACTGCATAAAACCTTTCCCAATGCCGGCATAGCCATCCAAAGCGCTCTTCTCAGAAGCGCTGAGGACGTAAAACGCCTTATTGCCGAAGGCGCGAGCGTGCGCCTTGTCAAGGGGGCATATAAAGAGCCGCCGGAGGTAGCGTTTCAAGACAAGAAGGACGTAGACGCAAACTTCGAGAAACTGATGAGAGAGCTTTTGCTGAAAGGAAATATGCCCGCCATCGCCACGCACGACGAGAGGCTTATTAACGTTGCAAAGGAGTTCGCAGAGACGAGCGGCATTGGAAAAGGACGTTTCGAGTTCGAATTTCTGTTAGGCATTAAGAGAGATCTGCAAAAAAGGCTTGCCTCTGAAGGCTGGAACGTAAGGGTCTACTGCCCCTACGGAAGCGATTGGCTGCCCTATACGCTGAGGCGGCTGCGGGAGAGAAAAGAGAACGTCTGGTTCGTGCTTAGAAACCTGTTAGATTAACCGCGCCCCCTGTGGGGGTTCAACCCCTTTTTAAGGAATTAAAAACAGAAAGCGTCTCCTTTACCGCCTTTTCCCACGAAAATTGCCCTGCCCTGTAAAACCCCTTTTCGACGAGCCTTTGCCGCAGTCCGCCGTCGCCCAGCGCCTTTAAAATACCTTCCGCTATGGAACTGACGCTCATTGGGTCTATGTAAAGGGCCGCGTCGCCGGCGACCTCGGTCAAAGGTTCAATCCTGGAGCATACGACCGGCACGCCTGAGGCAAAGGCCTCAAGCACCGGTATGCCGAAGCCTTCGTGCGTCGTCGGGAATACGAAGACCGTCGAGGCCGCGTAAAGGCCGGGCAGGTCTTCAAACGGCAGCCAGCCAAGGAAGACCACGCTACCCTCAAGACCAAGCTCTTTAATCCTGCGGCTGATGGCCTCCTGGCCGTAGTCCCGCGCGCCCGTGAGGACGAGCCTGACATCAGGGAATTTTTCAAGGACAGACTTGAACGCCTCCAGAAGGCGCAGGTGGTTCTTGTGCGGCAGGGACGCGGCGGCATAAAGGATGAATCGCTCCGGCAGGCCGTATTTTCCCCTGACGCGGTCAGCGTCGGTCTTGTTTTGCGCGCCAAAGGCCTTGTTTGCCGCTAAATAGGTCACGCTTATCTTATCAGGCCTTATCCCGTAGAATTCAACGACGTCTTTTTTGGATCTTTCCGAGATGGTTATGATGCGGCTTGCGGCCTTCGCGCTGAGGCGGATTATCGTCCTTAAAAAAAAGAGAAAAAATGCCGGAAAAAACTGCGGCTGGTTGACGTGCTGCATGTCGAAGATGACAAGCGCCGACGGGACCGGCGAAAAAAACGGCGTCGTGAGTCCGGGGGAAAAAAGCAGGTCTATCTTATGACGGCGGAGCTGGAATGGAAGGACGAACTGCTCCCAGAGTATCCTCATGGGGCGCGACGAGGCGTTCAGCGGACACCGGACAATCCTGGCGCCGGGGGCATGTTTTTCAAACAGCCCGGCGCATTCCCGGTTTATGAAGATTACATATTCGTTTTCCCTATCGGCGTCAAGAAGTCCTTTGACGATATTGAGCGCGTATGTTTCGCTTCCGCCGACCTTGCCGGGCAGGAGATAGAGCGCGTTTATGCCGATCCTCAATGTCCCCTCGCCTGAAGGCCTGTTAAGACTTTATTGAAACCTTCATTCTCCAATAATCAAGCAGCGTCCGCAAACATTCCTTTATATCGTGCTTCTGAGACCATCCAAGGGCCTTCAGCTTTGAATTGTCGCCGTAAATGAGCTTTACATCTCCCCTTCGCATTTTCGAAGGGTCCCGCGCCACGGCTATCTTCACCTTGGACAAACCGATGAGCGTGTCTAATATCTCCTGAATCTTTATCGCCTTGCCGGAGCAGATATTATATGCCTCTCCGGGCACGCCTTTTTCAGAAAGGATGTCATAGGCGGACGCAACGTCCCTTACGTCGAGAAAATCCCTCTGTGCCTCCAGAGAGCCGACATGCATGACATTATCCTTCTTTATTCCGGCCTCGATTTCCGCAATCTGCTTGGCGAAGGTCGGGGACGCGAAGTTAGGGGCCTGCCTCGGCCCGATATGATTGAACGGGCGGCAGCGAATGACCCTCAAACCCCTGGACTTGAAGTATTGGAGCGCCATCATATCAGTCGTGGCCTTGCTTACCGCGTAAGGGTTGACAGGATCAAACCTCGCGGATTCCTTCACGGGCAAATCCCGCTGGCCGACCTCTCCGTATGCGTCCGCGGAGCCTGCGTTTATGATTATTGCCTGCGGCGCGAAGGCGGACGCGGCCTCGAAGACGTTAAGCGTTGAAAAAATATTGTTCTTTAAAGTTTCAGCGGGCTTGGCGATGGACAGCGACGGCGCGGACTGGGCGGCAAGGTGAAAGATAACGTCCGGCGCCGCGCTTTTCACCGCCGCGCTGGTCTGTTCAAAATTAAGAAGGTCGCATTTTATCAGATGGACTCCTTTCGCGGAGGAAAGGTTTTCGAGATTGCCGTCAATGTGCGTGCCCCATATCTGCGCCCTGCCGCCGAGGCACTCCGTCAGATGAGACCCCGCGAACCCGGCAATGCCGGTAATCAGCGCCTTACGCATTTTCATGCTCCTTTATGCCGGATTCTACCATCATCTTGACAAGCTGAGGAAAATTAACGCGCGGCTTCCAGCCGAGTTTTTCAAGCGCCTTGGCCGGGCTTCCGATGAGAATATCAACCTCTGCCGGCCTTATAAACTTTGGGTCTATGACGACATGCTTTTGCCAGTCGAGCCCCGCCGCGCCGAAGGCAAGCTCCACAAACTCCCTGACCGTGTGCGTCTGGCCCGTGGCTATGACGTAATCGTCCGGTTCTTTGGCCTGGAGCATAAGCCACATGGCCTCCACGTAGTCCCCGGCAAAGCCCCAGTCGCGCCTGGCGTCAAGGTTCCCCAGACGCAGTTCATCGGCCTTGCCGAGCTTTATCCGCGCGACCGCGTCGGTTATCTTCCTCGTGACGAACTCAATGCCGCGCCTCGGCGACTCGTGGTTAAAGAGTATGCCTGAGCAGGCGAATATGCCGTAGCTCTCGCGGTAGTTGACGGTGATATAATGGCCGTATGCCTTGGAAGCGCCGTATGGGCTTCTGGGATGGAAGGGCGTCTCCTCGGTCTGCGGGATGTGCCTGACCTTGCCGTACATCTCGCTCGAAGACGCCTGGTAGAACCTCGCGTCCTTTTTAAACCGCCTGACGGCCTCAAGCAGCCGCGTGACGCCGAGGCCCGTGACGTCTCCCGTGAGTATCGGCTGGCTCCACGAAACAGGGACAAACGACTGCGCCGCGAGGTTGTAAACCTCGTCGGGCTGTATGGTCCTTACGGCGTCGTCAAGGGACGACTGGTCGGTAAGGTCTCCCTCAATCAGATGCACCCGTCCGGCAACGGCGTCAAGCCTTTCAAACCGCTGGACGCTGGCGCGCCTGTGCATGCCGTAGACCTCATAGCCCTTTTCAAGGAGAAGCTCCGCGAGATACGATCCGTCCTGTCCGGTAATGCCTGTGATGAGCGCCTTCTTTTCAGCCATCTGTAAACCTTTTTATGGTTGTTTCTTGAGTATCTGTTTGAGTATCAAACGGGCGGCTTCAAGGAGATCCGCGGCAACATAGTCCGGCTCTGACGCGCACTGGCCGTCCTTGCCGCCGTAGCCGGTCCTGACGAGTATGGTCTTTGAGCCGAAATCGCTGCCGGCCTGTATGTCGGACGTCTTGTCGCCTATCAACCAGGAAGACGACGCCTCGATGGGCTGTTCGCTTGCCGCCCTCTGGAGCATTCCCGTGCGGGGCTTCCTGCAAAGGCAGTCAACCTTGTATCTGCCAATCCCTTCCGTAGGGTGGTGAGGGCAGAAATAAACGGCGCGTATCCTGACGCCGCCTTTTTCAAGTATGGAGAGAAGTTGATTTGAAAAGGCGTGATACTCCTCCTCGGTGAAAAACCCCCGCGCGATGCCCGCCTGGTTCGTGACAATGATTATCTGAAAACCGGCTGCGCTTAAATCTCTCAGCCCATCCACGGCGCCGGGAACGAGCTTTAAATCCTCAACGCGGTGGAGGTATTCGCCGTCCTCGATTATAACGCCGTCCCTGTCAACGAATACGGTTTTGTTCACATGCGATGCCATGTTTGAGATTGAAAGATTGCCGCCCGGAAAATCCTGACGGCCTTATCCGCAGCCGCGCAAAAACCTCACCGCCCCTTGAAGGGGTTGAGCCCACTGATGGAATTCAACTCTATCTTCTTCAGCCACCCCTGAGAGCTGATGTCGCAAATCCTGTCCTTCGCGATTCCGGCGTCTCGAAGCCCTGCCCTGAGTTTCAGCCCGTTTTGAAAGGAGGTTATTATGATGACGTCGAACTCCAGGCCGGATAATTTTTCAAAGGGCAGGACAGGGTTGCCTAAAAACCGCCTGTCGTTGCCGCCCGCGTCAAGGTCTATGACGGCCGCAAGCTCGATGCCGGACTCCTTCAAGGACAAAAAGGCTATCTCGGTTATCTCGTCAACGCCGCAAAAGACAACCCTCTTTATCCTGGCGCGGCTTAGCGTCTCAAAGAGTGAATTGAAGTCCCTCCTTGCCACACGGTAGAGGTTAGTAAAGTTCTGGAGGTGCTGATATGTCAGACGGGTCTTTTCCGCGATACCGCTTGGCGTTAAAAAATATTTATACCGTTTCCGCGAAATGGTCGAAACGGTTACGTAACCCTTTGCCACAAGGTTTTTAAGATACGAGTTGACCAGTCCGAGCGCGACGCCGAGCTTCTTGCTTAAATCGCGCTGGGTCTGCTCCTGTTCCCTTGATATCTCATCAAGCAGCAGAAACGACCGGTAATCGTCCGCCTGTTCTTCCCTGTTATTGTTCATTTAATGAACAATAACACATACTTCATTTCTCGTCAAGGATTTAGTTCCGATTTTAAACGGTTGCTTCAGGAATTTTTAAAATAATCCGGCATTTGCAATCCGGAATCACGCGCCCCGCGGCAAGGCGCACTCCGTGGGCGAGCCCTTTATCTTTTCTATCGTGTGGCACAGGGCAGGCATTAGCACGGCAAGGTTTTCCCGGACGGCCCTGGGGCTTCCGGGCAGGTTGATAATCAGCGTCTGGCCCCTGATGCCGCAGACCGCCCTTGAGATCATGGCATTGGGTGTTTTTTTAAGACTCTCGGCGCGCATGGCCTCTGACATGCCGGGCAGTTCGCGTTCGATGACCGCCTTTGTCGCCTCAGGCGTAACGTCCCTTGGCGTTACGCCGGTGCCGCCGGTGGTTAAAACCATGTCGAGTTTTTTTACGTCGGCATATTCTATGAGCTTTGCCATGATGACGTCCGTCTCGTCAGGGATGACCTCATAGGCCATGACCTCGGCTGGAAGGGTCTTTATCATAACTTCTATCTCCTTGCCGCTCAGGTCTATCCTCTCGCCCCTTGAGCCTTTGTCGCTCATCGTAAGAATGCCAACCGTTATATTCATATCTTTTTTACGGGGTCTCGGAAACCCAGACGTCCCCTTCCTTTGTAGTCTCTCTTTTCCATATGGGCGTGGTGCGCTTTAGTTCCGTTATGGCCCATTCGCAGGCCATGAAGGCGTCGTTCCTGTGGGCGGAGGCGGCCACGATGAGGACGATGTCCTCGCCAATGGCGATAAGGCCGGTTCTGTGTATGATGGCCATTTCGATGATATCGAAGTTGGCAAGCGCCCTCATGCGTATATCTTTAAGCTTTTTTTCGGCCATGCCGGGGTAGTGCTCGAAGTCGAGGCCGGATATCTCCTTGCCCTTTGAAAAATCGCGCGCGGCGCCGACGAAGCTCACAAGCGCGCCTATCCCCTTTGACGCCTTCTTGACAAGGGCCGAGGTCTCTTCAACGGAAAAACCTTCTTTTTGTATGCGCACCAAAGAGTCTGACATTTTAATTTATAACCGGATTTTTATTTTAAAGATCATCCGCCTGAAAACGGCGGCAGCAGACCGACCTCGTCTCCGTCTTTTATCATGGTGTCCATACCGGCGAACTCCAGATTAACGGATATCAGCAGCGAGCGGCTGTCCAGCATTCCAGAGAGCGCCGGGAAATCAGCCTTGAGCATCTTTTTCAGCTCGGCGACGGTAATGGGTTTAAGGATGCGGTATTCCTTGAACTCACAACCGGTCTTATTCCTGAGCATCGCGAAGAACCTGACTGTTATCATATGGTTATTTTATAGGATTTCAATATGTATTTTAACATAAATAACTTAACACAATGAACCTCCCCGCAGCAAGCAGCACAAAGCAAGCTCAGGGGAATTAAACTCGCAATGCGGGATTAAAGCTCTGAATCGTAGGCCTTGCTGAGGTTGAGGCGCTCTCTTTTCGAGGCACAGTCGAAAAGCTCCTTGAACGTGGAGCCGTCCCTCGGAAACAGCGCGAAGCCGTAGAGTATGTCTATTGAGCCGTCGGCAACGGCGTCGTGAAAAACAGCGTCGGTGGAGACAACCTCGATGATGGCGTCAAGCGGACGCGTGACCTTTTCGTTAGTGTCTAAAAGGAGAAAGCCGTAGGTCTCGGCGTCAAGCTTCACGACCACGTCAAAGTTCCTCGTCTTTTTCCTGAAGAGCGCGGCGAGCCTGTGCTCGAACTCCACGCCGCTTTTTGTAAATACCGGCCCTGTCTGACCGGCGATGCGTATGGTCGCGAGGACAAAGCCCTTGTCAAACCTGCGCGCCCTTGAGGTCTCCTCCTCGGCGCGTTTGCGGAAAAGCTCAAGCGGCGCCGGCCCTGCGCCTGCCGCTGCGGCCTCTTTCGGCGCTCCCTTGACTATCCTTGCAAGGCCGCTTTCGACGTAGACGGCGAACCTTAAAAGCACATCGAGGTCGGATTTTGAAAAAACGGAGGGATAAAATGCCCCGTCCGCCGTCTTATTGAACAGGGTCAGCACCCCGTTTATCCTGCCGTCCACGTTCAAAGGCAGCGAGAGTATGGAGCGTATATACGGTGACGTCTCTTCGGAAAACTCCCTTGTGACAGGCTCCTTTCTCCTCAAGACCTCCAGCGCCGTCTCCTTCTCAAGCGGGATGAAGGCGTTTTTTATCATCGTGTCGTCAAGTCCGTAATTGGCAAGGGGCTGAAACCTGCCGGTCTCAACGTGCTTGATGCGCAAAAGCGCCCCTTCGGCGCCGATTATGGCCGCCGGGGTGGTTGCCATTATCGTCAAAAGCCTGGCGGGGTCAGACATGGAGAGCATTTCAAGGCCGGCCTCATCCACCGCGAACATCTCCCTTGACGTTGTCTTCTCCTTTTCGCCCTGCCTGTATTTGAAAACGCCGTCGGCTATAAGGGACCTTATCTCTTTTAAAAACGATTCGTGGTGAATGGACAGACCGCGCGCGGACACGATGTGGCCGCTTATGGCGCCGACGTGATGCCCTCCGGAGACCATGGGCAGGGACAGGTATAATCTCTTGATGCTCCCCTCCTCTGTCCTGTCAACGAGGATGATGTCCTTCATGGCGTCGAGGCTCGCCCCTTCGATGCCCTCTCCGGGCCTGAGGCTCAACGCGCCAAGCCCTTTAGTGTCCTTGATGCTCGAGGCCTTCAGTGAAAGCCTGCCGAAGTCCTCGTCGTAGATGTAAAAGAAGCATGTAAGCCCTGGGACTATCTGCGCCAGTTTCTTAGCTATGATATTGAGGCCCTTGTCCAGCGGCATGCGGGATGAAAGCACCGCGTCCGCCTCTTTCCAGAATGTAAACTTGGCGGCATCCACGCGCATCTTTTCGTATTCATTCGACCTCTGGATGACCTCGGCCGCGAGGCCTGCAAGGCTCATCAAAAAGGCCAGATCCTTATCCGTGAACACGAGGGATGATTCCGATGAGCTGACGTTTATGACGCCGATGACCTCGTTATGGACGATGAGCGGCACGCACATGGCGCTCTTGACGTCCGTCCGATCTCTCGTCGGGGAGAAGCTCTCATCCTTCTTCGCCGTGGCCTTGCCGGTTATAAGAAGCGGCTTGCCGTCCCTTGCGACCTTGCCGGAGATGCCGACGCCGGGCGGCACCCGCACCTTCCGGACGACCTCCTCGTCCATGCCCTTTGCTATCTCCATGCGAAGCAGGCCGTCCTCGCGGGAGATAAGCATTATGGAACCCCTCTCCGCCCGCGTTGATTCAGTGGCGAGCTTGAGGACAACGGACAAAAGCTCTTTCCTGTCAACCGTCAGGCGCACCGCGTCGACTATCTCATGAAGGGAGCCGAGCAGGGAACCGGAGTCCTTCGCGCCGCCTTCCGCCGGCACGCGCTCCGCGCCCTCGCCGCTCACCCCCCAGATAAGCCTCGCGCTGAGCGCGCCAAGCTTTTCGACGTCTTTAAAATCATGGGATTCGAGGAATTTTTCCGACGCGCTGTCCTGAAGAACGTTGATGATTACGTCCAGGTCCTCAATATTCTTGATGTCGCCGGGGTCGTTGGTGAGCTTTATGTCAAGGCGCTTTGCGAGGCCGAGGCCCAGTTCGCCGAGCTTGAATATCATGGCGTCAGGGTTCTCGTCGGCTATCATGCGCACGCGCGTCTTCTTGTCCGCCAAAAGCACCGGCAAAAGGGCAAGGCCCTCTTTATTCGCGCCGATTATGGCTACATTTCTGGTGTCATGAAGCATGAGATGCCTTTGCCATTCAAAGCGCTGCGCTGTTTGCAGCTGCGCGCCGTGGTGTATATTCCTTACTTAATTTCACAGCCTACTCCCGCTTTTCCAGTATCCCAAGCTTTAAAAGGCTGTTTATCAGCCGGATAGACTCAATGTCTCCGGTATAGCCTGTCGTATCGCCTGCCTGGGCGCGCGATTCGTCCATCCTCCTCATGCCCTCAAGAAGCATGTTTTCGGCGGATTCATGTATCGTCACCTCAGGGGCGGTCTCATTAGGGTCAACCTCGAATTCGCCGTCCTTCCATGCGATAAGCTGGTAAAACGCATCGGTGCCGGAACTCCCCCGGTAAGAGGCATGTATTATCTTGCCGTCTTTTACGTAGACGCGACCGTAGCCAAGCTCCGAGCCGAGGTGTATGGCCGCGGTCTTATGCTCGGCATTAAATATCTGTATGATGTCCACAAGGGACATGTCCTTGAGCCTGCCCTTTACACCCATGATGATTCCTTAAAAAGAATAGAAAATCCAACACCTGATGACCTCTTCCTTTTCTCCTCCCCCTTCACGGGGGAGGGCAGGGTGGGGTCGGAATATCAATGTAATTTTACACCATTTTTTGAAAATCGGCAGGATTTTTTCAAACCCGCGGGGATGGGGCAAGACCGTAAAGCGTGATGCGTAAGGACTATTCCCTTATCTGGCCGTTGCCGTAAATAATGAACTTCTGTGTCGTAAGCTCCTCAAGTCCCATCGGGCCGAAGGCATGTATCTTGGTTGTGGAAATGCCTATCTCCCCGCCAAGGCCGAGCTGAAAGCCGTCCGAAAAACGAGTTGACGCATTCACGAGGACTGTTGATGAATTCACTTCTTTTAAAAAACGCTGCGAGTTGGCGTAATCCTTCGTGACGATGGATTCCGTATGAAGGGAGCCGTACTTCGCGATGTGATTAACGGCGTCATCAAGCGAATCCACCACGCGCACCGCGAGGATAAGGTCAAGATATTCAGCTGACCAGTCATCTTCCGCTGCGTCTTTTATGTCCTTAAGGATTCCCTTTGTCCTTGGGCAGCCGCGCAGCTCCACGCCGGCGGCCTTGTATTTGGAGTATATCAGCGGCAGGAACTGGCGCGCGATATTCTTATGCACAAGAAGCGTTTCCATGGAGTTGCAAACGCCCGGCCTTTGCACCTTTGCGTTGAAACATATCTTCACGGCCATGTCCATGTCGGCGAACTCATCAACGAAGACGTGGCAGACGCCTTTATAATGCTTGATGACCGGTATCTTTGAGTTCTCCACAACGAACCTTATAAGGCTTTCCCCGCCGCGCGGGATTATAAGGTCAATGTGCTCTTCAAGCTTCAGCATCTCAAGCACGGCTTCCCTATCAACCGTTGGCATAACCTGAATGGCGGCCTCTGGCACTCCTTCCCTGACGCAGGCCTCTGAGAGCGCCTTTGCAATGGCAAGGTTTGAGTTAATTGCCTCGCTCCCGCCGCGCAGGATTACGGCGTTGCCGGACTTCAGACAAAGCCCGGCCGCGTCAGCCGTTACATTCGGCCTTGACTCATATATAATGCCGATGACGCCGATGGGTATGCGCATCCTTCCGACCATCAGGCCGTTTGGGCGCCTGGACATATTAGCCACCTCGCCGACGGGATCAGGCAGGGCCGCAACCTCGCGAAGCCCGGCGGCCATGCCGCCAATGACCTTGTCCGTAATGGTCAGCCTGTCAATCATGGCGCCGGTGAGACCCTTCCTGCGCCCGTCCTCGACGTCTTTTATGTTAGCCTCTTTCAGCACGCCCGCGCTCTTTTCAAGATTCTCAGCCATCGCAAGTATGGCCCTGTTCTTAACGTCGGTGTCAAGGCGCGACAGATAAAGCGAGGCCTCTTTCGCAAGAACGGCTATTTTCAAAACGTCGTCTTTAATGGACACGGAATCTCCTTATTAAGTCCGTATAAGGGACGCTGGAGCGTCCCGAATGCGTTCCCACGCCGTAGCGTGATAATGAACCTCAAAACCCTAACGCCTATCTGCGCGAGTCTTTTGCGTCTGACTTCATCGTCTTTCATGCCACCATCAAGATAGTGCTGTCCTCCGTCGGCCTCCACACATATTTTATGTTCCGGCGCGTAGAAATCCAAAATATACCCGCTCAAAGAAAACTGTCTTCTGAACTTTGCGTTGCAAAGCTCCCTGTTGCGGAGAAGACCCCATAATTTCTTCTCAGCTTCGGTCTGTTCTTTCTTAGGAGCCTTGCAATATTTACATTATCTCTTTTCAAGCATCCACCGGTGTGAACCGCCCCTTGCAACACTTTTCTCGCTCGGCCCTCTCCCCTTCGGGGAGAGGGCTGGGGCGGGAGGTGTCATTTCCCCCCTACATCACCACTAAATTATCCCTGTGTATGACCTCGTCAAAAGACTTGTAGCCGAGGATGTTTTCAATCTCCTTTGTCTTTGCGCCTTTTATCTTCTTTATCTCTTCGGAACTGTAGTTTGACAGGCCTCTGGCGAACTCCATGCCCTTTGCGTCCACACAGTGGATGACCTCGCCCGCGTCGAACGACCCGTCGACTTCCTCTATGCCCGAAGGCAGGAGGCTTTTGCCCTTGTTTAAAAGCGCGTCCCTCGCGCCGTCGTCTACAAAGACCCTGCCTGACGGCCTTGTTGAAAAGGCTATCCAGTGCTTCCAGCTCGTGAGCTTGTCTTCCTTGGGCAAAAAGAGCGTGCCCACAGGCTCGCCATTTAAAATACGTCCGAGTATCCCCTCTTCAAAGCCGGTGGTTATGACAGTCGGTATGCCGAAGTGCGCGGCCTTTCTCGCGGCGTCGCACTTTGACCGCATCCCGCCCGTGCCGAAAACGCTCCCCTGGCCGCCAAGGTCAACCGTGAGGCTGTCAACATCCTCTACAATCGAAACCATCTTCGCGTCAATTCCCTTGCGAGGGTCTTTGTCATAGAGGCCGTCAATGTCGGTGAGTATGACGAGCATATCGGCCTCGATAAGGTTGGTCGTAAGGGCGGAGAGGGCGTCGTTGTCGCCGAACTTTATCTCCTCAACGGCGACCGTGTCGTTCTCATTTATAACGGGGATGATGCCGAAATCAAGCAAGGTCAGCAGGGTGTTCCTTGCGTTTAAAAACCGTTTTCTGTCCGCAAAGTCGTCATGCGTCAGGAGCACCTGCGCGGCCTTTTCTCCGTGCCTTCCAAACGCGTTGTCATAATGCGCCATGAGGCTTCCCTGCCCCACCGCCGCTATCGCCTGCCTTTCGGGGATGCTGACAGGCCGCTCAATTAGGCCAAGCCTCTTCATGCCGAGGGCCACGGCCCCGGAAGAAACGACGACGGCCTCTCTGCCCGCGCCTTTTATCGCGTGGATGTCCCCGGCAAGACGCTCAAAGATTGACTTTTCGCGGCCGTCGGCAATTACCGCGCTGCCGACCTTGACGACGATGCGCTTTGTCTTTTTGACTATCTTTTTTCTGATGTCCTTCATGTCAGGTTTCCATGCCGCCGCATTTCAAAATAAAAAAAGGAAAGGGAAAGTAAGGCAGGTCAGGGCTGGATGCCCTTTATCCTTTCGACCTCTTTGCCCATGTAGTTTACGAGTTCCTTGAGCCCTTCGCCCGTGGCCGCCGAGATGACCATGACCTTTATACCTAATGCGCCGAAATATTTCAACAGCTCAGGCAGCTTTTCCTTTGACTCGGTTATGTCGGCCTTGTTCAGCGCGACTATCTGCGGCCTTTGGGCAAGCTCCGGGTTAAAGGCCTTGAGCTCCCTGTTCACTATCTCGTAGTCTTCCTGCGGCTCCCTGTTCGTGAACGGCGACAGGTCAAGGACGTGTATGAAAAGCCGTGTCCTTTCAACGTGCCTTAGAAACCTGATGCCAAGGCCCTTTCCCTCATGCGCGCCTTCGATAAGGCCGGGGATGTCGGCCACGACAATGCCGCCGTAGGAGCCCCACTTCACAACGCCGAGGTGCGGCACCAAAGTGGTAAAGGGATAATCAGCTATCTTTGGCTTTGCCTCGGAGATATGCGCTATAAGCGTAGATTTGCCGGCGTTCGGAAAGCCGATGATGCCCACGTCCGCCATGAGCTTGAGTTCGAGCTTAAGATGCCTTTCCTCGCCTTTTTCACCGGGCTGGGCAAAGCGCGGGGTCTGGTGTGTGGACGTGGCAAAATGGGCATTTCCCTTGCCGCCCCTGCCGCCTTTACAACAGCGGAATACCTGCCCGTCAGCCGTCAGGTCTATTATTACTTCATGCGTCAGAGCGTCTTTTATCAACGTGCCGACGGGAACCTTCAATATCAGATCCTCGCCGCTCTTGCCGGTGCAGTTGCTTGCCATGCCGTGCTGGCCGCTTTCAGCCTCATATTCGCGCTTGTAGCGGAAGTCCAATAAACTCGCAAGGCGCGCGTCCGCGACGAAGATAAAGTCGCCGCCCCTGCCGCCGTCGCCGCCGTCAGGTCCGCCCTTTGGAACGTATTTTTCCCTGCGGAAACTTATGTTGCCTCCGCCTCCGTCCCCTGCCCTTACGGCTATAACCGCTTCATCTAAAAACCACATTTGTTTTTCCTTGTCGTATCCGTGTCAGAAAAAGACAATAAAAAAAGCGGTTTGGAGAAGCCCTTTGCCTCTCCTCTCCGCCTTGTCTTTAACAAAAGAAACCGGCTTGTTTTTCGCGTTATATTCAGCAGACCACCCGCAGCAGCCTGTCAGGCCTCTAAAGGCACGATGCTGACGAACTTCTTATCGCCCTTGTCAATGAACTTGACTACGCCGGGTATCTTCGCGAAAAGCGTATAGTCCCTGCCCATGCCGACATTGACGCCCGGATATACCCTCGTGCCGACCTGCCTGACGATGATGGAACCGCCTGTGACCGTCTCGCCTGAGTAGCGCTTTACGCCCCTTCTCTGGCCGTTCGAGTCTCTGCCGTTTCTTGAGCTTCCGCCCGCTTTTTTATGTGCCACGGTTAAAACCTCCGCATTATCTTTCTATTTATTTTTCCTGCAGATCAAGCGCGCAGCCCTTAGAGCTTTACCTGCTGTATCTTCACGCTCGTGAACATCTGCCTGTGGCCATGCTTCCTGGCAAAGCCCTTTCTTTTTCTCTTCTTGAATACGATGAGCTTTTTGGCCTTGCCGTGGCTGACTATCTGGCCGATTACCGTTGCCCCTGCCACCGTCGGAGAGCCAATTTTGATGCTGTCGCCTTCTCCCACGGAAAGCACCTCGGAGAATTCAATGCTTGAACCGGCCTCGCCGATGAGTTTTTCAACCCTGAGCGTGTCGCCTTCGGCTACCCGGTACTGTTTACCGCCTGTCTTGATTACCGCCTGCATCGTAAGTGTCCTCCGTCTATATTGAATATCAAATATTATAAAATCTCCGGTGTCTTGTCAAGGTTTTTTATAAGTTTCTTATATTTCTTGTAACCGGCGGCGCATTGTATTAAAATATAAACATGGCGAAAAAGCTCAAATTAAGCAGGAACGTTTATGTCGCGGGGCTTGTCTCGCTATGCATGGATATCTCATCCGAGATGGTCTACCCGCTCCTGCCGCTCTTCCTTACGACCGTTCTCGGAGCGTCAAAGACCACTGTCGGCATAATCGAAGGCATTGCCGAGGCAACGGCCTCTATATTAAAGGTCTTCTCCGGCTGGCTCGCCGACAAGCTCGGCAAAAAAAAGCTGCTCATGACCATAGGCTACGGCACATCCGCCTTAAGCCGCCCCATCATAGCCGGGGCAGGGACGTGGTTTGAAGTCCTTACGGCGCGTTTCATAGACAGGACAGGCAAGGGCATAAGGACGGCGCCGCGCGACGCTATTATAGCGGATTCCACGCCAAAAGAACAGCTCGGCACGGCCTTCGGCTTCCACCGGACTATGGACACCATCGGCGCCGTTATCGGCCCCCTTGCGGCCTTCATTATCCTTTATTTCGTCGCGGACGGCCTGCGTCTCGTATTTCTCCTGTCCGCCATTCCGGCGGTGGCGGCCGTGCTTCTCATAATCTTTTTCATTAAGGAAAAAAAACACGCGAGGGACGGAGCCGCGCTCCCCAAGCTCTCCATCAAGTCCTTTAACGGCCCGTTCAGACGCTACCTCGTGGTCATAGGGATATTCTCCCTTGGGAACTTCGCCGACGCATTCATCATCCTGCGCGCGGAGAATCTCGGCGTCGCAAAAACGCACATAACGATCATCTACCTCATCTATAACCTCGTCTACGCGCTCAGCGCCGCGCCCCTGGGCATCCTTGCCGACAGGGTCGGGATGAAAAGGATGATCTTCGCGGGCTTTCTTTACTACTCCTTGATATTCATCGGGTTCGCATTTGCCGCCACAGGCATGCAGATGTGGGCGCTCTTCCCGCTCTTCGGCATTTTCAAAGGCATGAGCGACGGCACACAGCGCGCCTATCTCGCATCCATCTCCCAGCCTGAACGCAAGGCCACAGCCTTCGGCGTCTACCACATGGTCGTAGGCATAACTCTCCTGCCGGCAAGCATCATCGCCGGAATCCTATGGGATACATTCGGCCCCACAGAGACCTTCCTCTACAGCGCCGTCCTGTCGTTTATAGCGGCGGCGGTGTTTTTGGCGGGGAGGGGGAAAAAGGGGTAGGTATTGACGAGGCTGTCCGGCAGGACAGTTGATTTTTACACATCGCCTACTCCCCCGCCATTCCCGCCGTCTTTTTCATATCCATCGTAATGCCTATCTCGCGGAGCTTTCCGCGGACGTCGCCGAAGAAGACTACGTCCTTGGCAACGGCCTCGACAGGGACGAGGCCCTCCGTGAAGAAGATGTCTATCTCGCCGCTGCCGGAGCCGAAGAGTTCCCTGTCCAACTTCACCTCGGCAAGGTAGTCGGCATAGGGCTTTAGTCCGTTGGTCTTTTTGTCGAATTCGCCCTTGGACGCGACTCTTAAAAAAATCTCCGGCGTGTGGTCTTCCTTTGGGAAGGTGGGTATCTTATAAATTTGCAGTTCCTTTATGGCCCCGTAGACGCCGTAGCGGAAGTTGTAGAAAGCGGCCAGAGGGTCGTCGTAACGCATGCCGTCCTTGAGCCTCACAAGACCAGTTCTATCATCCTTGCCGCCTCCCCAGCTCTTCCATGTCATCTCATTTTTCGCGTAGTCCATGCTGGTGACGCCTTTTCTGACCTTGCCGTTGACTTCAATGGTCTTTTCAAAGCTCTTGGTGACAAAACGCCTGCCGTGGTCCACCTCCTTCAAATGCGCGACGTAGGTGTCCTGCCTGTGGTATATCCTGTCCACTACGCCGACGGTATGCGCGGTGAACGTGGCGACGTAATCGTTATCCCCGCCTTTTTTAAGGCTTACCGTGCCTGTGGCGGCGTCGTCAAAAAACAAGACCCCCACCTGATAGACAAGCTCCTCGTTCGCGTAACGCGCGCCTATTGTCCCGGAACTCGTATCCGCTCGAAGGGACTGAGCCCCCTCAGAGGCTTCAACCCCCTGCTTTTCCTCCGCATGGACCGCGGCGCGGGCGCATGGCAGCGCGAAAATAGCCGCCGTTAAAAATAACGCTGCAAGAAAGACATTCGTATTTTGTCTCTTCATCTAATTTTTCCTTATTACAACGTCCTCAGGATTATCGACCGTTCTCATGTCAAGCAGGAATGAACCGTTATTAACCCTGCCGACTATGGGCGGGTCGCTCGCGAGGAACATGCGGTATATCCGCGCCGCTCGAAGGGGTTCAACCCCCGGCATCTCCTCATGCGTTATTGCAACAACCTTTGTCGGAAGCTTATGCCCCGGCATAGACCCGCCGCCGACAACGGACTCGCTATCCTCGACAGTTACGATAAAACCATCTCCGAGCGCGGCCTTTAGCAGCGCCGCGGCCTTTTGCGCGGCCATGTCAAGCTCGTCAACGGTGCGTGTCATGTATTTAAGAGACGGCAGGGTCTGTGAAAGTTTTTCCTTGTTAAGATACAGTATGAGCGTCGCCTCCAGCGCGGCAATGGTCAGTTTGTCCGCGCGTAAAACCCTTTTGAGCGGGTTTTCGTTAATCCGCCTGATAAGCTCTTTTTTTCCGCAAATCAAGCCTGCCTGCGGCCCTCCAAGGAGCTTGTCCCCGCTGAAGGTCACGATGTCCGCGCCGGCCAAAAGCCTTTCTCCCACGACCGGCTCCTTTGGCAGGCCGTATGCCGAAAGATCAACAAGAGAGCCGCTTCCCAGGTCTTCGACGACAGGCAGACCATTGGCGCGGCCGATAGCCACAAGCTCCTTCAGGCCGACCTCCGCCGTAAAACCTGCCACCGTAAAGTTGCTTTTATGCGCCTTGAAAAGCAGGGCGGTCTGCGGCGTAATAGCCCGCGCGTAATCATGCGGATGCGTCCTGTTGGCCGCGCCGACCTCCTTTAACACGCATCCGCTCTTGTTGATAATCTCATGCAGCCTGAAAGAGCCGCCTATCTCGACAAGCTCACCCCTTGAGATTATAACCTCTTTCCCTCTGAGAGGGTTCAACCCCGCGGCAAGGGTGTTAAGCGTAATGAACACAGCCGCCGCGTTGTTGTTCACGACGCAGGCCGCCTCGGCGCCGGTGAGCCTTTTTAAAAGGCCATCGACGTGATAATCACGCAGGCCCCTTTCGCCTGTTTCGACGTCAAGCTCGAGGTTCGTGTGATTGCGCGCAACAAGGGCTGCGGCATCAGCCGCGCTCCTGCTCAGAACAGCCCTGCCCATGTTCGTGTGAAGCACGGCGCCCGTGGCGTTTATGACCCGCTTAACGCTGGGGCGCATGACCGCGTTAATACGCTCCTGCGTAAGGGCGATTATCTCCTGAAGGCTTACTTCGCTCCTGCCGTTTGAACTTATTTCCGCCCTTATTGCCGAAAGGGTCTCTTGCGCGGCCTCTACGATAACCGCATGAGAGCAGAGTGCCAACGCATCTTTAAGCGCGCCGGAGCGCAAGAGCTCGTCAACGGAAGGCAGCCGCCGTAAAAGTTCATCGTTCATTTTACTAATTTACCATAATACCCGGCTTTGTAAAAGGGGGAGAGAAATTAAAGTTCTTTGGCCGCCTGCGGTGAAACAAAGCTAAATGGTTGTATTTAGGCTTTAGCCGTGCGCAGCAACTTTCTTTCAAGAAAGGCAGGCAAACTTTCATATTTACAATGGTTCATTGCGCGTATATATTATATGATATTCGCAATATGTAATGTTTTTTAAGGAGCGCCGTCATGCCGAAAGGACTTCTTCTTTTAATCATTGCCATGTTCCTTTTTGTCTCATGCTCCGATGGGACTAAAAAAGAGGAACCAAAGGCCGCGGCCCCGGGAGCGAGAGAGGTGGTTGACAAGTACGTCGACACCCTCACCGCCGCGAAGCCAAAGGCTGAAAAAGCGGCGGAGGCGGAAAACAAACGGGTCGAGGAGCAGGACAGGATGCTCAAGGAACTGGAAAAATAGCGTCTGAGCCTTGGCTTGACATTCAAAGGCTTGGAGCAAACTAACCCCCGCTTCAAACACGCGAGGGCAGGCAAAAAATGGTACCGATAATTTCCATAGTGGGCCTTTCAGGCAGCGGCAAGACCACTCTGCTTGAAAAGGTCGTAAAGGAGTTGACCCTTCGCGGCTGGTCCGTGGGCACGATAAAGCATGACGTCCACGGCTTTGACATTGACCGCGAGGGCAAGGACTCATACAGACACAAGAAGGCCGGGGCCGTGACCGTAGCCCTCTCGTCGCCGGGCAGGTTCGCCGTCATCAAAGAGGTCAAGAAAGAATGGCCTCCTGAGCGCATCATCGCGTCTTATCTTTCCGACGTTGACGTGGTGGTAATCGAAGGCTTTAAGCAAAGCGGCTTTCCCAAGATAGAGGTCATAAGAAAGGCAAACTCTAAAAAACCGGTCTGCGCGGGCGATAAAAAGCTCATTGCCTTTGCGAGCGACTTCAATCCAGCCGGGCCAGCCGGAAAAGTTCCGGTCTACGGCATAGACGACTTTAGAGGGATATCCGATCTCATCGAAGAAAAGATTATAAAAAAACATCAGCAAAAGACCGTCTCGCTGCTCGTTGACGGCAAGGAAGTGGCCTTAAAACCCTTTATAGAAAACCTCCTCCGTGAAGGCGTTATGGGCATGATAAAGAGCCTGAAGGGCTGTGAAAGGCCGGAGGAAATAGAGATAAGGATAAGGAAAAAATGACCGGAGCCGTGCTTGCCGGTGGAAAAAGCCGGAGAATGGGCTTTAACAAGGCCCTGATAAAGATAAACAGCGAGACCATCATCGAAAGAAGTTTAACGCTTTTTAAAGGGGTCTTTGACGACACCTTTATTGTGGCAAACGATCTTCTTGAATATGAAAGCCTTAACACCCTTGCCGTCAGCGACATATTCAAGGGCGCCGGAAGCCTCGGCGGCATCTACACCGCTCTGTTTCATTCGACCACTGACCATACCTTTGTCGCGGCCTGCGACATGCCGTACATGAACAAACAGGTCATCAAGCGCATCCTTGACTCTTACAGAGAGGCCGAGGCGATAGTCCCGTTCATCAACGAGAGGTTCCACCCCCTGCACGCCGTTTATCACAGAAGATGCATGAAGCCCATAGAAGCGATGATAAAGGACGGGAACCTGCGCATAAACGACCTTCTCAGCAAGATACATGTCAAAAAACTCGTTGAGGCCGACTTCCACGGGCTGCCCATCGGACTGTCCATTGAAAACATCAATACAAAAGAAGAGCTTGAAAAGCTAAAACTCTCTCTTTAATATCAAATGCAACTACCCGAAAACAAATCAAAAAAACAACTCTTATCAAAAAATGCCGACCCCCGATTAAAACGTTCGAGGGCGAGTATCACCAGACTAACCGGCCTGATGGCGAGTCTGCGCGCCCCTGACGGCTGTCCCTGGGACAGGGAGCAGACGCTTGAAAGCCTCGCCCCTTTCATAATCGAAGAGGCCTATGAGGTCGTCTCGGCAATTGATTCAGGGTCAATGGACGAGATAAAAGACGAACTTGGCGATCTGCTATTTCAGATAATCTTCGCAAGCCAAATAGCCGAAGAAAAAAAATGTTTCACCCTTGCATCAGTCATTGATGGAACTGCCCGGAAGATGACCCGCCGGCATCCCCATGTCTTCGGCGACAGAGAGGCAGAGAAGGCAAAGACCCCGAAGGATGTTTTAAAAAGATGGGACCAAATAAAAAACGCGGAAAAGATGGAAGAAAAGCAATCCAAGGGGTCAAGCCCCCTCAGGAGGTCGAGCCCCTCCAGGGTGGGGTATCTCTCCGGCGTGCCGGAGGCCATGCCCGCGCTCCTCAGGGCGCATAAAATAAGCAAAAAGGCCGCTAAAACAGGCTTTGATTGGAAAAACGCCGCGCAGGTGTTTGAAAAGGTAGACGAGGAGATGGCCGAGTTCAAGCAGGCTCTCAAAAAGAAAAACAGGCGCAACATGGAAGAGGAAATGGGCGATCTGCTCTTTACAATCGTAAACGTATCACGGTTCATGGAGATAAACCCTGAAGAGGCGCTGCGTAAAACCATCGGGAAGTTCATCACGCGCTTTCACTACATAGAAAGCAAAGCGGCCGCAAAAGGACGCGAGCTATCCGCTCTGACGCTTGGCGAGATGGATGCGCTATGGGAAGAGGCCAAGAAAACTAAAAGAAAAAAATCAATCAAAACAGACCATTAAAAAGATGTCCCCACAGGGTGTTGATAACGTGTTGACAACATACCCGATGCAAAACAAAGGCAAGCCGCTTTCAATGGGGTTCGTGCAAGTTGCTTATTTTTTAAGCATAGGTTTTAATTTTAAAATCAATAAGTTATGCCTCTCTTAAGAGATTATCATTTAACCGTTCCCATCTGACTATCTAAACTATCACTTCCGCAAAAATGTCTTTAAAAACGGGAGTTCCGGCGACCTGAAAAGGCGGGATGTTCCGATATAAGTTAAAACGCCGATGGCGACGGTAAAGGCTATAAAGACAGGCTTCAAAGCCAGGCCCATCCCAGCGTAGCCAAGCTTTGCGACCATGACATAGACGACAACACCGGTTACGAGGGAAGCCGCGGAGCTTTTCAACGCGGATGCGAGGATAGATCTCCCGCCGAAGGTCCCGAACCTGCGCTTAAGCATTATAAAAAGCCCGAACATATTAACAAAGCTCGACAGCGATGTCGCAAGGGCAAGCCCGCCGTACTGCAGGGGCGGGGCGAGCAGTATGCACAGTATCACGTTCACTACAAACGAAGCCAATGCCATCCAAACAGGTGTAACCGTATCCTTTAAGGAATAAAAGACCGCTGAAAGAAGCCTGCAGGCCGACACCGGCACGAGGCCGATGGCATAAAAGCTCAACGCGGCTGACGTAGCCGACGCGGCGCCCAGATTGAACTGTCCGCGCCTGAAGAGCGTCTCTACTATCGGAAAACTAAGCACCATAAGGCCGACGGTGGCCGGAATAGTCACGAAATTGACTATGCGCAGGGCAAAGGCGAGCGACCTTTTAAATGCATCCCACTCCCCCTTTGCCATATGCTCGGAAAGGCTCGGCAGAACCGCCGTGGCCATGGCAACGCTGAAGACGCCGATGGGCAGTTCCATCACCCTTCCGGCGTAATAGAGGTACGAAACACTGCCGCCTTCGAGCTTCGATGCAAACCAGAGCGTTACGAAAATATTGAGCTGATACACCCCCACCCCGAATGCCGCCGGCAGCATCAGGAGTAATATCTTCTTTATCGCAGGGTCTGAAAATTTAAAAAGCGGTCTTATGGAGATGCCGTATTTCCTTAAAAAGGGTATCTGCACCACGAACTGCAAAAGGCCGCCGAGCAGCACGCCTATGGAAAGCGCATAGACCGATTTTACAAAAAATGGCGCGATAACGAATATCGCAAAGATAATCGAAAGGTTGAAAAAGACAGGCGCGATGGCAGGGGCGGCAAAATGCTTAAATGAATTAAGCACCCCCATTGCTATCGCCATAAGGCCGACAAAGATCATATACGGGAACATCAGCTTTGTCAGGTTTACGGTAACCGCGAACTTCTCCGGGTCTGACGCAAACCCGGGCGACATCAGCCACACCAGCTCCTTTGAAAATATTATTCCCAAAACAGACAGGACGATGAGTATCAGCGTAAACAGCGTCAGGACGCTCGCGACGAGCGCGTTCGCCCCTTGAAGGGGTTCAGCCCCGTGCCTGTCCCGCGCGAGGCGTTCTTGCGTAAATACAGGTATGAAAGACGACGTCAGCGCGCCCTCGCCCAAAAGGCGTCTCAGGAGGTTGGCTATCCTGAAGGCCACGAAAAAAGCGTCCGAATAGATACCCGCCCCGAATACGTAGGCGATACACGCGTCTCTCGCGTAACCCAAAACCCTGCTTATCACCGTGGCTATGCCCACGACGGAAGCGGATTTGGTTATCTTATGCTCATGGCTTGTTGTCGGCATGGGGTTAAACTATCTCCAATTCCATAACACAAAGTAGCGCGAGGCTTCTACCGAGCTGCCTTTAAGCTGAAAAACAGCGAGGCTAAAGCCTCGCACTACGAATCTTGCAGGCAGGCAACTAAAACCTTGACAAGACACGTTGAATCGAATAAAATTTAAAATTCGCTTAGCCCTTCCTTAATGGAAAGGCGCGTTGCGGCCGGACGATAATAACACAATTCAAAGATTATTTACAGGAGGCATTACCAGTTGGCAAACCACAAATCAGCGATAAAAAGGCACGCTCAGAGCGAAAAAAGAAGGACCAGAAACGCTTCGGTAAAATCGGAAATCAGAACGGTAGTTAAAAAGGTCAGAGAGGCCGTAGAGGGAGCCAAGCCGGGGGTTGAACCCCTTCAAGCGGACGCAAAGACTCTTTTGCAGAACGCCGTAATCCTACTCGACCGCGCCGTTTCAAAAGGCACGCTTCACAGGAACAACGCCGCCAGAAAGATCTCGCGCCTCACAAAGGCCGTTGCAGCAACCGGCACGAAGTAGAAACGATTTTAAAAAGAGGTCTGTCAGCTTAACCGCGTCAATCCTGCTCTTAAAAAGCGCCTTCACGCGGCTTTTTACTTATTGGAGCGTTTCGTTTTTTTTAAATGTGAAACAGTTTATAAAGAGGCGGTTGGCTGAAAAGCCGATTGCCTCTTTTTTTATTGCAAGCAGTGCGATCATGGAGACATTCACCCCTTGAAGGGGTTCAACCCCCGCACTAACGGCCTCGGCCGCACAGGTCTATAATCAGTTTTGACATCGCTATGCGTTCCGGCATGCGCCCTGTCTTTAGAATGACGTCGGCTTTGCGCAGTTTCATTAATGCCGCCTTCAACTCCTGTTCAACGAAACGCCCGCTCCTTTTGTAATATCCCTCGAAATGACCGGGGAATATGCCCAATTGCCCTGCCATGCCTGACCTGTCAACGCCGCCCCGCTCCAAGGCCTTTATTTTCAGAAGTATCCTGATCTGGCGCGCGATAGCGCCGATAACCATCAGCGGCGGCTCGTTTGAAACCTTGCCGTAGATCCTCAGCGCCGTCTTTATGTCCTTTGAACCGATGGCATCGGACAGGCCGAACAGCGTCTCCTCTCTGCAATCAAGCCCCGCGTCCTCGACGTCGGAGACGTCTATCACGGCCTTGTCTCCGGCAAAGAGGATAATCTTCTCAAGCTCTCCCTTGAAGTCCCGAAGTTTCCCTCCGGAGAGCGCGGCTAATTTTTGCGCCGCGCCGTCGGTGATGGCCTTTCCCTCACGAGCCGCCTCTTTCCTGGCGCGCGAAATCAACTCCCTGTCGCCAAGGCGGCCAAACGCGCGCAGATAGCCGCCCTTTTCGAGAAATTTTATCAGCTCGGTCTTTCTGTCGACCTTGGCCGAGTTGGAGGCAAATATCAGACAGGTTGACGGCGACGGGGCTTTGATATAGTCCGTCAAAAGCCTCGCGTCGGTTATCTTCAATGCCTCGGCATCCTTAATGAGGACAACACGCCACTCACTAAACGCGGGCATGGTCAAGGCCGCCGAGATAATAGCCTCGGCGTCAAGGCCGCCCTTGCTGAAGACCTGAAAGTTCAAAGCCGCCATCCCGCCCGTCAACGCCCTCGCCTTTATATCGTCAACGGCCTCTTCGACAAGCAGATCCTCAACGCCATAAAAATAGTATATAGGCTTCAATGGCAGCGGCTTTATGGTTTTTTGAGCTTTGTCCGGCATAGTCTTGTTTTGAAGGGGTTCACCCCCATCTCACCCCTCTCCCCTTTGGGGAGAGGAGAAAAAAATAATATCAATCGCAGTGCAACACTTCAGCGCCTCGATAGAAACTTCGCGCTACGATTTCCATAGAATCAAAACTTCTCCATCATCCTTTCCTTCACAAGGCGCGCCGTGTCTTTGGCTATTTTTTTAAAGGCTTCGTTTTCGGCCTCTTTAGTGGCGGTTATGTCGGAACTGTTGACGGCGAAGTCCCAGTAGTCCGTAACTTTATCGTCATCCCATAAGACAGTCCCGTCTTTTTTGGTCATCTTCAGGGACATGATCAGCGTGAGCCGGTATTCCTGATTTACGTCATCTTTGGAGTAAGAGACAGACTGAAGGTCGTATGATTTGATTACGCCCTGAAGGACTGCGTCCGCGTTTTCGGAGACCTGCACCGTGGTGGCCAGCTCCTTTGTAAAGGCCGCCGTAAGGGCCGCCTCGATGTCAGGCTTGCCGGTGGCGTTGGAAAAGACGGGGATGGACAGCGCGGTTATCCCGCCGGGCATCTTGCCGGACATTCCGGAAAGATGATAGCCGCAGCCCGCAAGTAGAGCGGCCAAAAGGATTGCCGCGCACAAACTCGAAAACGGCGCCGCTCTTTTCATGACACCACCATGTTCACGATCTTGTTTGGCACGTAGACGAACTTCAAAATGTTTTTCCCCTTTATCCACTCGGCGGACTTTTCGTCGTTTAACACGGCGCGGCGCACCGCGTCCTCCGGCGTATCAACGGCAAGGGTCAGTCTGCTTCTCACCTTGCCGTTTATCTGCACGACGATGAGCGTTTCGGCCTTGACGAGCGATGCTTCGTTAAACTCCGGCCACTTTGTCCTGTAAACAGGCTCTCTGCTGCCGAGCATCTTCCACAGCTCCTCGGAGATATGCGGCGCAAACGGGGCAAGCATGAGCACGACGGCGTTGACGGCCTCCTTGAAAACCTGCCTCCCCCTGAGGGGGCTGAGCCCCTGCGCGTCGTCCTTCTGGCTGAACTGATAGAGGGCGTTCACAAGCTCCATGATGGCGCTTATGGCCGTATTGAAATGAAAATTTTCGCCGACGTCTTCAGTGACTTTTTTGATGGTCTTATGCGTTGCGCGGTGCATCTCCTTTAAAGCGCCGTCAAGGGGTTCATCCCTGGCCGGGTCATACGCCCGCGCCCCTGAAAGGAGTTCGATATTGTCGTCAACCAGCCGCCAGACCCTGCTTAAAAACCTGTACGAGCCTTCAACGCCCTCTTCGTTCCAGTCAAGGTCCCTCTCCGGCGGCGCGGCAAAAAGGGAAAAAAGCCGCGTGGTGTCGGCCCCGTATTTTTCAATGATTAAGTCAGGGTCGATGATGTTCTTTTTGGACTTCGACATCTTCTCAACCGCGCCGGTCTCCACCGGCTTTAAACAGTATACGCACTTTCCACCGGCGTTTTCCTCCGGCAGCAAATAGCCGTGCTCCGGACACTTTACTATTTCCTTGCAGACCATGCCCTGCGTAAGCAGGTTCGTGAACGGCTCGTCATGCGGATGAAGGCCGAGGTCGCGAAGGGCCTTTGTGAAAAAACGGGCGTAAAGAAGGTGCATGACCGCGTGCTCTATGCCGCCGATATACTGGTCAACGGGCATCCATGAATCGGCGTCCGTTTTTTCAAAAGGAACGGACTCGGCCTTTGGTGAAGTATACCTTAAAAAATACCAAGACGAGTCAACGAAGGTATCCATCGTGTCAGTCTCGCGGCGCGCGGGTTTTCCGCATTTTGGACATTTTACGTTTATAAATGCTCCCGCCTCCGCAAGGGGCGAGAGCCCCTTGCCCGTAAGTTTAACGTCCTCCGGCAGGATGACCGGCAGCTCGTCAAGCGGCACGGGAACAGCGGCGCAACTGTCGCAATAAATAATCGGTATGGGGCAGCCCCAATACCTCTGGCGCGAAATGCCCCAGTCGCGGAGCTTATAGTTGACTGTCTTTGCGCCAAAACCCTTTTGGGCGATATGCGTTGTGATGGCGGACATTGCTTCGGTATTTTTCATATTGTCAAACTGCCCGGAGTTCGTCATGACGCCCTCGCCGGCAAAGGCCGCGGTCATTGTCTTTACGTCGAGAATTTCGCCGTGCGGATTAATCACTGCGTTTACCGGAAGGCCGTATGCCTTTGCGAATTCAAAATCCCTCTGGTCGTGCGCCGGCACGGCCATGACCGCGCCCGTGCCGTATTCCATGAGCACGAAGTTAGCCGCGAAGACAGGCGCCTTTGCGCCGGTCAGCGGGTTTACGCAGTATGCGCCGGTAAAGACGCCCTCTTTTTCCGCAGGCTCCGCTCCCCTCAGCTTTTTTTCCGCCTTTACCTTTTCAGCGAACCGCCTTACCTCGTCAATCCTGTCTTTTGAAGAAATCTTTTCCAGAAGCGGATGCTCCGGCGCCATGGACATAAAGGTCACGCCGCAAATAGTATCCGGCCTTGTCGTGAAAATTCTTATCTTTTCTTCTGAACCGTCAACCGGAAAGAAGACCTCAGCGCCCTCGCTTTTACCTATCCAGTTCCTCTGCATGACAAGGACGCGCTCAGGCCAGCCCGGCAGTTTGTAGGTAAAGTCCAGCAGTTCATCGGCATAGGCCGTTATCTTCAAAAACCACTGTTCCAGAACCTTCATTTCCACCGTTGAGGAGCAGCGCCAGCAGAGGCCGTCCTCCACCTGTTCGTTGGCGAGCACGGTAGCGCAGTCAGGGCACCAGTTCACGGAGGAGCGTTTCTTGTAGGCAAGCCCCTTTTCATGGAGCTTTAAAAATATCCACTGGTTCCAGCGGTAGTAATCCGGCATGCAGGTGGCCACTTCCCTGTCCCAGTCATATGAAAAGCCCATGCGCCTGAGCTGTTTTCTCATATTGGCGATGTTCTCGTGCGTCCACGCGGCCGGATGCGTCCCGTGCTGTATCGCCGCGTTTTCCGCCGGAAGGCCGAACGAGTCCCACCCCATCGGGTGAAGGACATTTTTACCCTTCATCATCAAAAAGCGGGCAATAACGTCGCCGATGGAATAGTTCCGCACATGCCCCATATGTATCCTGCCGGAAGGATACGGGAACATCTCAAGCACGTAGCGCTTCCCTGCGCCGGATGCCTTTACAGCCTTGAAGGCCTTATCTTTTTCCCAGACGACCTGCCATGCCTGCTCTATTGCCTTTGGTTCGTAACGTCGCGTCATGGAATTCCTCATTGGACCGGAGATTATATATTCATCCAAATGCGCGCGATAAATCGAAGCGATTCAAAAACGCGCGTCTCTTGAATTATCTCTTTCGCAGCTGATTTTAACAGGATTGAATTAAAAAGACAAACAACTTGGAGGGGTTCAACACCCTTAATACGGAGGAGCAACGCGGGATGGGGGCTCAGCCCCCTGAGGGGGTTCAACCCCTTCGACCTGTCTTACCTGCCGGCCCTTGCCACATCCTTCACGTCCATTAATACGACGGTGTGGTGGCTGGGCCTGTTGCCGTAGAAAAGGATGCCTTTGATGCGGACTTTTTTATTGATGAGTTTTCTGATTCTGGACTTGATGCGGCCGTTGAAGAGGGCGACCTGTATCTTAGATACGTTTTTAGTGGGGCCATGAGTCTCGTCTTTGTCCACGTTTACCGGGGCAGCGAGGTTCAGCATGATCTCTCTTCCGGTCTTGCCTTTAGCGCCGCTGAAAGTCTCGGCAGTCAGTTTTCCCGTAAGTTCAACCTCGTCTATGGTCGACTTGTAGTTCTCGTCCGCCTGGAGGGGCTCGGCCCCCATGCCGTTTGTGGCCACGGCAAAAACAAAAAACACGAGCAGGCATAGAAGAAGATGCGCCAGTTTCAATACATTCTTCAAAGGGACCTATTCAATGATGTCGAGTTCAATGGGTTCTACCTTCACGCCCTTTTCAACGAAAAACCTAACGGCCTTTTCTATCTCATCAGGTTCGCCGTCAAGCTCAAGGGCGACAAGGCCGATCTTATCGGACACGCTCGCCTGCCGGACGTTCGTGACGACCTTGAACAGCTTGTTGCACTGGTAAAGAAGCGGCTCCTGCACCTGCTCTTTGGGATATGTGAGATAAAACCTCTTTTTCAAAACGCCTCCTTGGCAGTAAAACTTCACACCTATTCTAACAGGCTGCTGAAAAAGCCTGCACGAGTATATTAGTTTTTCAGCACCCTGCTAAAAGAGGGATAAAAAAATAAAGGCGATATTCCCTCTTTTAAAAGGGGTTATAATCCAAACCTGCCGCCGGCTATGGCAGGGATTATGGAGACCTCGTCGTTGTCCTTGAGTTCCGTCTCGAGGTTCTTTTTAAACCTTATGTCCTCATCGTTAAGGTACAGGTTCACAAAACGTCTCAGCTTTCCGTCCGGCTCGCATATGCGCTCTCTCAGCCCCGGATAGCTTTTCTCAAGGTTTGCGATAAGATCCGCGATGTTCGCGCCATCCGCGGCCACTTCGTCGCTGCCGTTCGTGAGCTTCCTTAACGGGGTCGGTATCCTGACCTTTACTGGCATTGTATCTGTCCTCCTTATTTATATGCTGTGACATAAAACACTTTTTTTTATTGAATACACTGGCAGATTCCATTTTTCAGTCTGCTATTCCAGAAAAGACCAGATGAAAAATGAACGGGACCGTCTGCCGCACGTCAACATCTCAAAATCCTCCCTACCCTCCCCAGCACCACTTTCAGTTACCGGTATATGTATCTAATAAAAATGTTGCCGCTGGAAAGTGGTGCTGGGGACGAATTAAACTTTCCCCCTTTGTAAAAGGGGGTTGAACCCCCTGAGGGGGCTCAGCCCCTTCAAGGGGCTAAGGGGGATTTTGTAATGGCGTTTTTCACCAATCGGCACTCAGCTCTTTTGTATCTTGAGCCTGAAGTAGCCGTCTTCCTTCTTTACCTCGACTATCGTGTGGCCTTCGTCCTTTATGCTCTTCGGGACGTTCTGAATAGGCTCGCCTGAATCAAGCGTCAACTCAAGCACCTGTCCTGCTTCCATTGCTTCCAGCTTCAACTTCGTCTTGACGAAGTTTATCGGACACATCACGCCTCTAAGATCAAGCGTCGCATCTGCCTTTATCTCGCTCATCGTATCCTCTTTTTTGTTTTTTACTCGGCCTTCAGCTTCAAAGTCCCCATGTCCGTGAAGGGTTTTTCCATCTTATATGTGTCGCCCATGAACGCGAGATAGCTGCCGAGGCCGACGCGCTTCAAGGCGGTGGTTATCCTCTCGCCCCTCCTAGCGTTGGCATTATACCATTCGATAGTCTTCTGTATGGCCTCAGGGACCTTCTCATCCGGCAGAAATTCGCACACAGGGGCGGCCTCCACCGGGTGGCGTCCGTGTTTTCCGCCTATCCTGACGATATGCCCGTAGCGCTTGGCCTTCCAAGCGCCGGTAGGGCAGGCCCTGATGCAGTCGCCGCAATAAAGGCACATCTTCGCGTCAAAGATGGGTTTGCCGGTCTCTTCATCGGACACTATGGCGTCTTCCTTGCAAGCCTGCTCGCAGATGGTGCATCCAGTGCACTCCGGCTCGCTCCACTCAGGCTCCACCACGCCCTGAAAGCCGAGGTCCATCTCCTTGGTCCTCGCGCAGTCTATGGGACAGCCGGAAAAGGAGGTCTTGAACTTATGCGGAGTCGGCGTGCCGAAGAACTTATGGTCCACCATCTCGGCCATCTTCTGCGTGTCGGTCAGCCCGTTCGGGTTGTATTCGCACCCGCCGCACGCGGTAGGGACCCTTACGCGGGGGCCGCAGGAAGCTACCTTCTGGCCTATCTTCTCAAGTTCGGCAACGATGTTCTTGAACTCCTTGTAATCAACGTAGAGTATCTCAAGCGACTGCCTGAAGCTGAAGTGCACGACGCCTTTTTTGCTGTATTTATCGGCTATTTTCGATATCTCAACGAGCTTTTTCGTCGAGAGCTTTCCGCCGGGGCAGCGAAGCCGCACGGCAAAGAGGTCTTTTTGCCTCTGCTTTATGAAACCGCCGGATTTAAGGTCATTGAAGTTCACCTTTCCGTCCAGGCCGGAAAGGCCTACTTCGACCTTGTTGGTCTTATCTTCGATGAAATGGTCTGTCATTTTTACAAGGGTCTCCCGTTCAAGTTAGCTGTGACAACATGTTATTATCTTACCAAAAAATATAGTGCAAACAGAAGAAAAAAATGAAATAGGGTTCAATTTGTTTAAATTGAACCCGCGCCGGTAATGCTTGATTAGGCTCTTTTTTTTCTCCTCTCCCTCGATGACCCCTTCCATTTCTCCTCCCCCTTTACGGGGGAGGATTCAAGCCCGCAGTCCTGACGAAGCAGATGGCGTGTTTCTGGGCGCGAAGGGCGAAGGTTAGACCTTTACGGCATACCCCTTGTTCGTGGCGACCAGCTCGTCAAACTCGGAAAGTTTGGCGTTTATTACCACCGGCGTGCGTATCTTTCCGTTAAGCGCCTCAAGCGTCTTCAGGCCGTTGCCGGTGACGGACACGACTATGGACTCGTCCCTTGGTATTCTCTTTTGCTCGATGAGCTTTCTTGCAACGCCGAGCGTAACGCCGCCGGCTGTCTCCGCGAAGACGCCCTCAGTCTCGGCAAGGAGCTTCATGGAGTCTATTATCTCGTCGTCGGAGACGTCCTCGCCCCAGCCGCCGGAATCCTTCATGACCTTGGCGGAATAAAAGCCGTCAGCCGGATTGCCTATGGCAAGGGACTTGGCTATGGTATTGGGCCTTACCGGCCTTATCAGCTCGCTGCCTTCCTTTAACGCCGTGACTATCGGACAGCAGCCGGTTGCCTGCGCGCCGTAGACCTTGGTGTCGACCTTATCAATAAGCCCCAGCGTGTGAAACTCCTTAAAGGCCTTCCATATCTTGGTGATGAGCGACCCGCCGGCCATCGGCACGACGATGTGCTTCGGCAGCTTCCAGCCGAGCTGTTCGGCTATCTCATAGCCGAAGGTCTTTGAGCCCTCGGCGTAATAGGGCCTCATGTTGATGTTCACAAAAGCCCAGCCGTATTTTCCGGCGATTTCACTGCAAAGCCTGTTCACCTCGTCATAGGTGCCCCTTATGGCGACCACGTTGGAGCCGTAAACAGTGGTTCCCTGTATCTTGGTCTGCTCAAGGTCTGAAGGTATAAAGACGTAGCTCGACATGCCGCACGCCGCGGAGTTTGCCGCGACGGAATTGGCGAGGTTGCCGGTCGAGGCGCAGGCTATCGTCGTGAAGCCCAGCTCCCTGGCCCTTGACACGGCTACGGCAACTACCCTGTCCTTGAAAGAAAGCGTCGGGAAGTTCACGGCGTCGTTCTTTATGTAAAGCTCCTTTACGCCGAGCGCCTTTTCAAGGTTTCTGGCCCTTATCAGCGGCGTATAGCCGACCTCGAAACCAACGGTAGGCTCGCCTTCAAGCGGCAGGAGTTCCTTGTAACGCCACATATTGGGCGGCCTCTTTTCTATCTCTTTCCTGTTGAGCGCCTTTTTTATGGCTTCATATTCGTAGCTGACCTCAAGCGGGCCGAAACACAGCTCGCAGACGTGCAGCGCCTCTTTTGGATACTCCTTGCCGCACTCGCGGCACTTCAATGCCTTCATGTGACTCATAGTTCTCGTTTCCTCCTCGATAAAATGACAAAAGGCAAAAAAAACCTCTTCTTAAAATGATAAGAAGAGGGGTTTATGCACCGTTCCTCTTATCTTCGCAAGGCCAATTCACCTTGCTGGAGTTAGCACCTGACGCATTGTCTTTCGACTCTGCCGGTTGCTGTGGCTTCACAGGGCCAGTCCCTCTGCCACTCTGGATAAGATTAATCAGAAATATTCAACTGTATTAACACATTAATATATCTTCAAAAAACTGTCAAGTCTTTTGTTCACTTACCTTTCTTGAAAGAAAGGTAAGCCAAAGAACTTCAATTTTTTTGACACAAAATGCTTGACGTTACCATTCAAAAGCTCACAGCGTCCTTTTAAACGTCGCCGTGCCGAGCGTAACGGCCACGAGCGCGAATACGGCGAGGAAAATAATATCGTCTTTTAACGCCATTATACCCGCGCCTTTAAACAGCGCCGACCGCAGGGCGTGCACCGAATACATCTCCGGGTTTACCATTGCGAACCAGCGGAGCCAGTCTGGAAAGCTGTCCACCGGATATATCGCGCCGCTTGGGAAAAAAAAGATAACGTTCAAAAACCCGCTTAAAACGCCGACTATCCTCGGATGGTTGACCCTGCCTAAAATGAGGAACATAAGCCCTTGCAGGCCGAGCGTCGAAAGAATTATGATAAGCAGTATCAGTCCGAAGCTGCCGGACGTTATCTGTCTCCATATGTATATCCCTGAGATGAGCGTGCTCAACGTCAGCACTAAAAGCGCTATGACGGTCGTTATGAAAAGCCCGCTTGCCACAAGGCCGCCGACGATGTCCATCTTCGTAAGCGGCGTAAGAAAGTAGCTTTCCTCCGTGCCTAAAAACCGGTCCATGACGACGTTGAAAACGCCGGTGGTCATCGCGCCGAGGAATATCGCCATGATGACGACGCCGGGGATGAGGCTCTGGTCGTAGTCTATCCTCCTGTAAAGCTCGACGGCACGCAGGGCCACCCCCTCGCGCGGGCGGCGAATCCTGACGATGTCGGTTTTGAAGTCCGGCATGGCCGAGGCTATCGCGGCCTCAAGAACCTTTGCGGAGATGGACTCAGTATTGTCAAGGAACAACCCGATATTGGCGCCGGTCTTTCTTATGACGTCTCTGCTGAAGCCGTGCGGCACGACGAGGACGCCCTTGTAAACGCCGTCCCTGAGGCCGTCAATAGCCGCGCCCTGATTGGCAATCTTATGAATGGCTATCGTCCCCGGGCCGTGCTCGATGGAATGGAGAAGCTCCATGACCCTGCGCGCATGCGGCCCGCTGTCCATATCCACCACGGCAAGCGGCAGGCGTTTAAGCTCGCCCTGAAACGAAGAGCCGAGTATGACGAGGTAGATGATGGGCATGAGGATGCTCATCATAACCACGATGGGGTTACGCATGAACTTACGGAGGTCTCTTTCACATACGGCTAAAAAACGGTGCATGGATGCCTCCTACCCTCCCTCACCCTACGCTGTTAATAAATCTGATAATAATATAACATTGAATTAGTCATTGTATCCAGCTTGCCGCCACCGGTGATAAGGAGATACCTGCCGTCAGAGGTAAAGTGTATCTGCCAAGTCGTTAGATTGGGTATCATGGTCTGCCACATCTTTTTTTCTGTCAGATCAAGGACAAAAAGATTGTTATCGGACTTAGCCGTCATGTTGTTGCCGGCGGCTACTAAGTATCTTTCATTCATTGAGAAAACCAAAGGCCTTAAATAAATTGCCCGTTTTTCGCTTCTGATCGGATATATGCCGAGCAAGGTTTTATCAGGAAGACTGTAAATCTTTATACCCTCTTTATCCCATAAGACTCCCCTGTTGCCATTCTCCGAGACAAAAGTTATGTCGTCAGGGCCCCCTTGCAGCACAATGCCACCTTTCTTGTCCAAAAGCCTTACTCCAGTATCGGAGGTTCCCTCTGAGGTTGCAATATAATTCGCATCATTTGCAACGGATGTAATGAAAGTGCCGGAATCAACTTTGAACAAAACATTGCCAGCCAGATCTATCAACTCAACAATCCCGCCCCAATCTACCACGATGTATTTCGAATCAGGAGAAAATTCAAAGGAACTCGAGCCAGGACACTTATGCAGCCACAGTTTTTTCTGGCTCATAATATCCCATAACTCCACATCCCCACCCTCTTCTTCCGACCCAACATAAGCGACGTATTTGTTATCCGGCGATATCTCCTGTGAAGTGTTATTAATATCGGTATTCGGATCAAACGGCAACGGCCTCGACCATAATTCCTTTCCGTTCTTTTGAACATAGTGCAGCCTTACTTCATTATTCTTCTTGCGCATTTTATTGATTACTTCAAGCTTCCATGACGAAGTATAGTCATAATATTTGCCATCAGCCGTTATGCGTACGTGATAGATAACTCTATTAACCTTGGGGGCAACTTGTGACCTCACGTTGCCATCTTTGTCAAAAAAAATTATGCCCCTGCCGTACATGGCCACAGCCACATCTCCTGTATCTTTTGCAAAACCTAAATTCGTTTCATTAAAATTCATTTTTTTCTGCCACATAAGTTTTGGTGCCAATGCCTCTGCCCTTATCGGCAGCGATAACACAACCCCGATTAACACCATCCAAAAAAGCATCACCTTGCAAATATTTTTTCTCATTTTAATTACCTTCCTTAATCTGCAAAACACAAACGCCAAACAAAAGTGGGAACTGCACTTGGATTCTCAACTGAAAAACTCACCTGCTCCACTTGCTCGGAATGCCCGCGCCGAGGATGAAGCTTACCTTCCTTGCCTCTTCCTCCCTGATGGGCCTGCCTGTGAAGTGGATGAAGACGTCTTCAAGGGTCTGCTGTTTCAAGAGCACCTTTGAAACGAGCGCGCCCATGTTTTTAAGGCCGCCAATCAGCATGGGGATGGCCTCGGCGCCGTTGTCGGCGGACACGACGAGGTCGTTGCCCTTTACAACGCATGAGGTTATGCCCGTCTGGCCGCTAACCCAATTGACGGCCTTTTCCATGTCAATAACTGTTACGCTCAGCTCTACCACGTCCTTTTGCGGTATCTGGCGTTTGAGGCCGGGAACGGTGTCAAGAGCGACTATCTTGCCGTAGTCAATAATCGCCACGTGGTTGCAGAGCGACTCGGCCTCGTCCATGTAATGCGTTGTAAGGAGTATCGTCAGCGTGTCGGAGGCGCGGAACTTTTCAAGTAGTTCCCAGACCACGCGCCTTGACTGCGGGTCAAGGCCGATGGTAGGCTCGTCGAGGATAAGCACCTGCGGTTTATGCACGAGGCCGCGCGCTATCTCAAGCCGCCTTCTCATGCCGCCGGAATATGTCGCCACGAGGTCATCCGCCCTGTCCTTCAGGCCGACCATCGAGAGGAGTTCGTCGATCCTCTCCTGCCTGTCTCTGCGCGCCATGCCGTAGAACCTCGCGTAGATGTCAAGCCCCTCCCTTCCGGTCAGGTCAAGGTCGCTCGTCATGGCCTGCGGCACCACGCCGATCATCTTCCTTATGAGCGCGCTGTCCTTAACGACGTCAAGGCCCATTATCGCGGCGGTTCCGGCGGTGGGTTTCAGGAGCGTCGTGAGTATTCTTATAAGCGTGGTCTTGCCCGCGCCGTTTGGCCCTAAAAGGCCGAAGAAGTCCCCTTCCTCTATGGCAAGGTCAATGCCGCCAAGCGCGGCAAGCGTGCCGTAGACCTTTGTCAGGCTTGATATTTTTATTGCGGTTGTCATATTGAGGGATTGTTCATGACCCTTTAAAATATAGCACAGCGCGGCGTGATTGGTAAGTGGATTTACATTCCTTACAAAGCAGCCCTTGCGCGGCAAAAATTAGCTTGACTCATTTCCTTTGAAACTGTTAGATTACCCTTGAAGCCGGGTGCCCTGTTTTTTTATCAATGGGGCTAAAAGGGAATCCCGTAGAAACGGGAGCTGCCCCGCAACTGTGAGCGGTGACGAAATCTTTACTTTAGCCACTGGCCTTTAATGGCCGGGAAGGAAAAGAGAGTAGGATGACCCGCAAGCCAGGAGACCTGCCCGGCAAGCTTCAAGGCGGAGTCCGTCACGGACTTTGGCATTATTTTGACCTTCCGAGGGAGAAGGTCTGATTCCACAGGGTATAATGCGGCGGAGTTATTAAAAATAACCGCTTGCGTCTTTATAAACCCATCCCTATTCAAGAAAACAGGGGTGGGTTTTTTATTTTTATGAAAAAAAAGGGGCTCATACACATATACACCGGTGACGGCAAGGGCAAGACCAGCGCGGCCCTTGGCCTCGCGATGCGCGCGGCGGGCAGCGGCAGAAAGGTCTTTTTCGTCCAGTTTTTCAAGGAAGACGCCGCGCCCTCAGGGGAAAAGGCCTTCCTGGGCGGCGTCAAATCAACCATTGAGATGCTGCGCTCCAACTGCCGCCATCCCATATTCACGAGGTCAAAGACGGACCTTCAAAAGGTGCAAAGCTCCGTCTCCGTGACATTCGCCGAGGTGAAAAAGCGCGTTAAGGAAGGCATGGTTGACCTTCTCGTCCTTGACGAGGTCATGGCCGCCGTCAACGGCGGCTGGCTCAGCGTGAAAGAGCTTCTTGATTTCCTTGAAACGAGACCGGCGCACATCGAGGTCGTCCTTACCGGAAGAAGCGCCCCCATGGAGCTCGTAAAGACAGCCGACTATGTGACGGAGATGCTCAAGATAAAGCACCCGTTCGACAACGGCGTAGGCGCAAGGCAAGGGATAGAATATTGAACGGCTTCACCTTTATATTCGGCGGGGCCAGAAGCGGCAAGAGCGCCTTCGCGCTCAGCCTTGCCGATTCAATGCCTGAGAAAAAACGTATCTACGTCGCAACGGCAAAGGCCATTGACCTTTCCCCGCTTAAAACATGCGAGGACAAGGAAATGGCGGAGCGCATACGCCTTCATAAAAACGCGCGCGGGCCCGAGTGGCAGACCGTTGAAGAACCCATTGACATAGCCCCTCATGTCAGGGCGGCAGGCCCTGAAGCGGAGTCCGTCACGGACACGGAGTCCGTCACGGACTGCGTTGTCCTCTTTGACTGCCTGACGCTATGGCTTTCCAACCTCATGGAGGCCGGCCTGAGCGACGACGCGATACTCGCAAAGGCCTCTGCCTTCGCGTCGGCATGCAAGGGGTCAAGCTCGAAGATCATCGCCGTGTCCAACGAAGTAGGGCTGTCCATCGTCCCGGAAAACGCCTTGGCAAGGAGGTTTCGCGACCTTGCGGGAATGGTCAACCGGATAACGGCAAAGGCCGCCTCGGAGGTTTTTTTCATTGCCGCCGGGTTGCCGCTTAAACTTAAATAATCCGTCCTATGGAGCAAAAAGATGTCCAAGCTTGACGAAGCGTTAAAAGAGATAAAACCGGTCAATCCGGAATTAATGGCCGGCGCGCAGCAGAGACTCGACTGCCTCACGAAACCAAAGGACAGCCTCGGCAGGCTTGAGGAGTTCGCGCGGCGCATGGTCGCCATCACCGGCCAGATGCGGCCCGCCGTAAGGAAACGCATCATATTCACCTTTGCCGCGGACCACGGCGTGGCGGATGAAGGCGTATCCGCCTTTCCCAAAGAGGTCACGCGGCAGATGGTCTTAAACTTCCTCGGCGGCGGCGCGGGCATAAACGTCCTTGCAAGGCACGCCGGGGCCGAGGTCAAGGTCATAGACATAGGCGTTGACCACGAATTCGACGAGGCCGACGGGCTGATAAGGATGAAGGTCGTAAATGGGACGGCGAACATGCGAAAAGGCCCTGCCATGACGCGTGAAGAGGCGGAAAAATGCATCGAGGCCGGCATCTCCCTTGCCCGCGAGCACGCGGGCCCCGGCGTCATATTCGGAACCGGAGAAATGGGAATTGCGAACACCACGCCGGCAAGCGCGATGGTGTCGGCCTTTACGGGCGCGAGCGTTGAAGATGTCACCGGACGCGGCACCGGCATTGACGACAGGACATATGAAACCAAGTTAGCGGTCATAAAAGACGCGCTCAAGATGAACCGGCCCGACGCCTCAGACCCGCTCGGCGTCCTCGCGAAGGTCGGCGGCGCGGAGATAGCAGGCATAGCCGGGCTTATTATCGGCGCGTCTGCGATGCGGACGCCGATTGTGGTGGACGGCTTCATCTCAACCGCCGGCGCGCTCTGCGCGTACCGGATGAACCCGGCGGTCAAGGACTACATCTTCGCCTCGCACAACTCCGTTGAAAAGGGGCACCGGATAATGCTTGAGAGCATGGGGCTTGACCCGATATTGGATTTAAACCTGCGTCTCGGAGAGGGCACCGGCGCGGCCCTTGCCATGACCATTATCGAAGCGGGCGTCAAGATATACAATGAAATGGCCACGTTCGGCGAGGCCGGGGTGTCGGAGGAAAAAGGGCAGCGATAACCGGCAATGCTTTCCCTTACGCCTCTTAATCTGACGAAAAGGCCATGCAAAAAACCATGAAGCGCGCGATACTCGCCTTGCAGTTTTTGACTGTATTCTCGGTTAAAAAAGATTTACAATTCAATAAGGGAGAACTAAAAGGCGCGATGGCCTTTTTTCCGCTGGCCGGGGCCGTGCAGGGGCTTATCCTCGCCGCGGCTGAATACGCGTTCTCATCCTTTTTTTCGGCTGGAATATCCGCCGCGCTCATCGTCCTCATATTAGCCCTTACGAACGGGGCATTGCACCTTGACGGCTTCGCGGATACGGTAGACGGCCTTGCGGGAGGCAGGTCGCCGGAAGACCGCCTGCGGATAATGCGCGACAGCGCAATCGGCGCGGTGGGCGTCGTATTTCTCGTGCTGATACTGCTTTTGAAGTATCTCGCGATAAAAGAACTGCCTGACGGAGTAAAATACGCCGCGATATTTTTGTTCCCTGTGGCGGGACGCTGGGCAATGGTCCCGATGGCCTGCTGGTCAGGCTATGCGAGAAAAGAAGACGGACTCGGCAACGCATTTACGGGCAACTCATACCGAGCCCTTTTCATCGCGACCGCCATAACGGCTGCCTTTTCGTTTTTTTTACTCGGCGCGTATTCGCTTGTCATCCTTGCCGGGCTTGCCGCCGTTGTTTATCTGTTCACCGTTTTTTTTAAAAACAGGCTCGGCGGCGTAACGGGCGACGTATTCGGTTTTCAGAATGAATGCGCCGAGGTCATCTTCCTTCTGATGATTCTTGCGTCGGAGGGTTTTCGCCGTAAGGGGGGTTTTTAAGATGCGGTCTGCAAGGATTTACATTATGCGCCACGGACAGGTGGCAAACCACACAGAGATGCGCTACAACGGCCACCACGACGTTGACATAACAGACCTTGGCGTTTTGCAGATGCGAAGGCTCGCGGAGTTTTTCTCGAATATCCCGGTAAAGGCCGTCTATTCAAGCGACCTCACGAGGGCGGCAAAGGGGGCGGAGATAATCTCGTCAAGCCTCGGCCTCGGGTTCACAAAGGTTAACGCCTTGCGCGAACTTCACCTCGGCAGGTGGGAAGGGCTTACGCGGGGTGAGGCCGTAGCAAGGTTTCCTGAGGACGAAGGTTTCAGCTTCAGGGACCTCGGCACGGGCAAGGTCGAAGGCGGCGAGAGTCTGCCGGATCTAAGCGCGCGCGTGATGCCCGCAGTGCGTGATATCATCGAACGCCACAGGAATGAAACCGCCTGCATAGTCGCGCACGGCGGCGTGAACAGAGTGATACTGAGCGACGCGATGGGCCTGCCGCTTGAAAACTTCTTCAGGATTGAACAGGACTATGGATGCGTCAATGCCATAGATTATTTCGACGACGGCGTAAAGGTGGTCAAGCTCCTTAACGGCGGGCCGAACCAGGAGATGCAGGCCACACGGCTGTATTGAGGCCGGATAGAGATGAAACTTAGCGCGAAACCAACTCTGAGGCGCGCCTTTGTCATTGCCGCGACCGGAAGCGGCGCGGGCAAGACGACCGTCACGCTCGGCTTGATGGAGGCCATGAGGAAACAGGGCCTTATCGTCCAGCCCTTTAAAGCGGGGCCTGACTACATTGACCCCGGCTTTCACCGCGCCGTGGTTAAGAGGCCGTCATACAACCTCGACACGTGGATGATGGGCCCCCAGGGCGTAAAAAGAAGTTTCAGCGTCTATTCAAAGGGCGCAGAGGTCGCGGTTGTCGAAGGCGCAATGGGGCTTTTTGACGGCAGGGACGGCATCAGCGAAGAAGGCTCCACCGGCCATCTGGCAAAGACGCTCAGCCTGCCGGTCCTGCTTGTGGTCAACGCCGAAAAAACGGCGCGAAGCGTCGCGGCCATTGTAAAAGGGTTTGAGAATTTCGACCCCGGCGTAAAGGTCAAGTGGGTTATTTTTAATAAAGTCGGCAGCCGGAGGCATTTCAAGATACTCAGTGACGCCGTAGCGGAAAATTCAAAGGCCCGCGTCATCGGGTATCTCCCAAAGGACGGCGCGCTCAGCGTCCCTTCGCGCCATCTGGGGCTTGTCATTCAAAAGGATATCAACGGACAGACATGGAAGGGATTCTTAAAAAAACTCTCCTGGGCCGTTGAAACCAACATCAACCTCAAAGGTTTTTTAAAATCATTGCCTGCGGCAAAAACCGAAGGCTTTAAAGAGCAGGGGCTGACCGCCGCCAAAAGTCCGGCAACAAGGATAGCCGTCGCATTAGACAGGGCATTTTGTTTTTACTACGAGGAAAACCTTGACATGCTCAGGCGCGCCGGCGGGGAATGCGTTTTTTTCAGCCCGCTAAAAGACAAACGGCTTCCATGCCGCACATCCGGCATATATCTCGGCGGCGGATACCCGGAGCTGTATGCGGGCAGACTTGCGGCAAACTCGCCGATGCGCGCCCAAATAAAGGCGGCATCTTCTCAAGGCATGCCGGTCTACGCCGAGTGCGGCGGGCTGATGTATCTTTCGCGGATTTTAAAAACCATTGACGGCAAAGGACACGCTATGGCCGGCGTGTTCCCGTGGACTGCAAAGATGCTGAAAAAGAGAAAGGCGATTGGATACAGAGAGATTACCGTTCGCGGCCAATGTCCTTTTCTTAAAAAGGGCTCAGTGTTAAAAGGTCATGAGTTCCATTATTCAGAAATGGGCGGAGCGGCTGACCCGGAAGTCAGACCGGTCTACGCCTTTAAATGCCCTGACACGGGCAAAATGGTTCACGAAGGATTCATGAAGGCAAGCACGCTTGCGAGCTACGTTCACGTGCATTTCGCTTCCAATCCCGCCTTTGCTTCGGGGTTTGTAAAAAAATGTCTGGAATTCGCGTCGCAAAAAAACTAAAGGCGGGCTGAAGATGAAGATACTTGTGACGGGCGGGGCCGGGTTCATAGGTTCCAATGTCGTAGACGCTTACATAAACGCCGGACATGAGGTGCTTATCGCCGACAACCTGTCGTCCGGCAAGCCGGAGAACATAAATCCAAAGGCCAAGTTTTACAGAATAGACATACGCTCAGAGGAAATCCGGCGCCTTATCGCGTCTTCGATGCCGGACGTGATAAACCACCACGCGGCGCAGATATCGGTGCCTGCGTCCGTCGGCGACCCCATCTTCGACGCGGGCGTGAACATCATCGGCCTTCTTTACATCCTTGAAGCGGCCAGGAACGCCGGGGTAAAAAAAGTAATCTTCGTCTCCAGCGGCGGCACAATCTACGGCGACGCGGACAAGCTTCCAACGCCGGAGACCTATCCGGCCAGACCGGTCTCTCCATACGCCATAGGCAAGTATACAGGTGAAAATTACCTGCGCTTTTACGGCAAGCAGTACGGCCTCGACTACACGGTCCTGCGCTACGCGAACATCTACGGCCCGCGTCAGGTGCCCTACGCCGAGGCCGGCGTTGCCGCCATATTCATGGACAGGCTCCTTTCGAAAAAGCCCTGCCGGCTGAACCGCTACCCTGAAGAGCCCAGAGGCATGGTGAGGGACTACTGCTACATAGGCGACGTCGCGAGGGCAAATATCCTGGCGCTTACAAAAGGGACAAATGAAATTCTGAACATAGGCACCGGCATCGGAACATATACAATCGACCTTTTTAACGCAATTTTCGAATCTCTAAAGAGGAACTTCCCCGAACTGCCGGATGAACTAAAAGCGCCGCAAATGATGCCCGCGAGGCCGGGTGACATGAAGATGGGCTGCATTGACTCAAGAAAGGCTGAAAAGACGCTTGGCTGGAGGCCGGAGGTTGACCTTAAAACCGGCATTGAACTGACCGTCAAATGGCGTCTTGCCGTAAACGGCAAAAAAGCCACAAAGGGAGAAAACAGATAATGACACAACTTGAATCCGCAAGACTCGGCATCATAACACCGGAGATGACAGGGGCCGCCGCCCTTGACAACGTCAGCCCTGAATACATCAGAAACATGATAGCCTGCGGCAAGGCCGTTATCCCCAACAATATAAATCGCAAAGGCCGCCTCGTTGCCATAGGCATGGGCCTGCGGACAAAGGTCAACGCGTCCATCGGCACGTCATCCGACATCATAGACGTAAAGGCCGAAGTCGAAAAGGCGGTCGCCGCCGAAGCTGCCGGCGCCGACACCCTGATGGAACTGTCCGTCGGAGGAGACCTTGACGCGATAAGAAAAGAGGTCCTGGCGGCCACCACCCTGTCCGTCGGGAGCGTGCCGCTTTACCAGGCGTTCAAAGAGGCCATTGAAAAATACCACGACCCCAACAAGCTCACCGAGGAGCTGCTCTTTGACGTCCTGGAGAGGCAGTGCGCCGACGGCATATCCTTCATGGCCGTGCACTGCGGCATAAACCGCCTCACCATCGAGCGGCTCACCAGGCAGGGCTACCGCTACGGCGGGCTTGTGTCAAGAGGCGGCTCATACATGGTCGGCTGGATGATGAAGAACAACCGGGAAAACCCGCTCTACGAAAAGTTCGACCGGGTTGTCGGGATACTCAAAAAATACGACTGCGTTTTAAGCCTCGGCAACGGCCTGCGCGCCGGGGCCGTGCATGACAGCCTCGACAGGGCGCAGGTGCAGGAGCTCCTGATAAACTGCGAGCTTGCCGACGAGGGCCAGCGCATGGGCTGCCAGATGATGTGCGAGGGGCCGGGCCACCTCCCGCTTGACGACATCGAGGCGAACGTAAAACTCCAGAAACGGATGAGCAACGACGCGCCGTTTTACGTCCTGGGGCCCCTCGTCACTGACATCGCCGCCGGATACGACCACATCTCCGCGGCCATAGGCGCGGCCCAGGCCGCGAGATACGGGGCAGACCTCATCTGCTACGTCACCCCCGCCGAGCACCTTGCCCTGCCTGCCAAGGCAGACGTGATAGAAGGCGTGCGCGCCGCGCGCATCGCGGCGCATGCGGGCGACATGGTCAAGCTCGGCAGGAAGGACAGAGACATGGAAATGTCAAAGGCAAGGAGAGACCTCAGGTGGGACGACCAGCAGCGCGTAGGCCTGTTCGGCGAAAGGGCCGCCGAGATACGGGCCAGCCGCGCCCCTGCGGACAGCGACACCTGCACCATGTGCGGCGCCTTCTGCGCCCTTGACAACGTAAACGCATACTTCAAGGAAAGCCTGGCGTCAGGGACCAAACGCTGAGACAGACCGCCCCTGCCCCCTGAGGGGGTTCAACCCCTTATTTTATGCTATAATTAAAACATACGATGGTTTATAATAAATACACGCCCTGGAAATGCACCTTTGAAAATACCCTGCTGACGGCGCAGGGTATTTTTTTGCGCTGACAATGCCTGTGCATATCAGGCAGGCTGCTCAAAAAGCCCCAGCTACGAGGCGACGAGGAGCGAAGAATGTAGGCGTACTTTTGGGTACGCCGCAATGATGAGCGACGAAGGCAACGACGTAGATGGGGCGCTTGAGGCAGCCTGATGGGGAGAGGACAATGCTTGCCAAGGTACTAAGCGGCGCGACATTCGGAATTGACGCATACCCGGTGGAGGTCGAAGTCGACATCACGCGCGGCGTGCCTTACTTCTCAACGGTCGGCCTTCCCGACAACGCGGTAAAGGAAAGTAAAGACCGTGTCCGCTCCGCAATAAAGAACTCCGGCTACGTCTTCCCTGCCAAACGCATTACCGTCAACCTCGCCCCCGCGCACATAAAAAAGGAAGGCACGGCATTTGACCTGCCGGTGGCCGTCGGCATCCTCGCGGCCGAGGGCATAATAAACTGCCAAAACCTCCTTGATTTCATAATACTCGGCGAACTTTCCCTGGACGGCGCCATTAAGCCCATGCGCGGCACCCTGCCCGTGGCCGTATGCGCCAAAGAGCTTAAAAAGAGGCTGATACTTCCGGTTGAAAACCGCCGGGAGGCCGCCCTTGTCAACGGGGTCGAGGTATACGGCGTCCCGAACCTTGCGGCCCTCGTGGAATTTCTGAACGGGACATCCTCCATAGAAGCCTGCCGTGAAAGGCCCGGCGACTTTTTTCAAAACAACGGCGCGCCGAGGCCGGACCTGTCCGAGGTCAAGGGGCAGACGCAGGTGAAGAGGGCGCTTGAGGTGTCCGCCGCCGGCGGACACAACGTGATAATGATAGGCCCGCCCGGGTCAGGCAAGACCATGCTCGCCTCGCGCATCCCCTCCATCCTGCCGGAGATGACCATTGACGAAGCCATAGAGACGACAAAGATACACAGCGTCGCCGGAACGCTTGAAACCGGCCACGCGCTCGTTACGCGCCGCCCGTTCAGGTCGCCGCACCATACCATCTCAGACGCCGGACTTATAGGCGGCGGAAGGATACCGAGGCCCGGAGAGGTTTCGCTGGCGCATAACGGCGTTCTGTTCCTCGATGAATTCCCGGAGTTCAAAAAAAACGCCCTTGAGGTCCTGCGCCAGCCCATTGAAGACGGCAGAGTGACCATATCCCGCGCCGCCGGAACGATATGCTACCCTTCCGTCTTCATGCTCGTCGGAGCCATGAACCCCTGCCCCTGCGGGTTTATGGGAGACTCTCACAAGGAATGCGTATGCACGCCCATGCAGATTATCCAATACAGAGGCAGGCTCTCCGGGCCGCTGCTCGACCGCATAGACATACACTGCGACGTGCCTGCGGTGAGGTTTAAGGAACTTACAAAGGAAGGCGCGTCCGAGAGCTCGATTGACGTTAAAAAAAGAGTGGACGCCGCGAGGAAGATACAATCCGCAAGGTTTGGCGATAAAAAAACCTTCTCAAACTCGCGCATGACGCCCCGTCACATCAAGGAATGCTGCCGGACAAAAGGAGACTCCTCAAGACTTCTTGAGACCGCCGTTGACAGGCTCGGACTTTCGGCAAGGGCATATACAAGAATATTAAAAGTAGCCAGGACTATCGCCGACCTTGATTCCGAGGAAAATATCCATACGCGGCATATTGCGGAGGCGATTCAATATAGAACGCTCGACAGACCTGTCGTTTGATGTAAAAGGACAATATGACTTTGGAAGCAGGGTTAAGGAAAAAGAACCTGGAACTGCAAAAGGCAAACGAGGCCCTGCGCGAGGAAATAAACGGGCGCAAACGCCTTGAAGCTGACTTTGAAAAGACCAGAGACCTGTTCCGTGCCATCATGGATAACTCCATGGCCGTCATATTCCTTAAAGACGTCAACGGCAAATACGTCTTTGCCAACAAATGGTATGAAGAGCTTTTCAGGATAGACAAGGCAGACCTTTACGGCAAGACCGATTACGACCTCTTCCCCAAGGAGCAGGCCGACGCCTTCAGACACAACGACAGCCAGGTGGCGGCGGCAAAAAGGCCCATTGAATTCGACGAGCTGGCGCTTCACCCTGACGGGACGCTTCATAAATACATTACAATAAAATTCCCCGTGCCCTCCATGCCCGGCGCGGTGTGCGGCATAGCAACGGACATAACCGAACGCGCGCGGATAATGGAACATCTTAAAATAAGCGAGGAGCGCCTTAAGACCGCCCAGCGCATAGGACAGATGGGCAGCTGGGAATGGAATATTGTTGACAACAAACTTGAATGGTCGGACGAGATATACAGGATATTCGGACTGGCGCCGCATGAATTCGGAGCGACGTATGAGGCGTTCATGAACTTCGTGCATCCCGACGACAGGGAGTTCGTCAAGAGGTCCGTCCATGCCGCTATTTTCAAGAAAGAACCTTATTCCATAGACCACAGGGTCGTGCGTCCGGACGGCGCCGTGAGGACTGTCCACGAGCAGGGCGAGGTCGTCTTCGACGCCAAAGGCAGCGCCAGTCTCATGACAGGCACCGTCCATGACGTGACCGAGCTGCGCAGGATGGAGGCGGAGATACACAAGGCCCAGAAGCTTGAAGCCATCGGCAGCCTTGCCGGCGGCATTGCCCATGATTTCAATAACATTTTAATGGGCGTTCTGGGCAATGTCAGCATAGCCAAAAAAACCCTCTCCCCTTCCGGCAAGACATTGTCAATCCTCAGCGACATCGAAAAGGCGGCCCTTCGCGCGAAAAGTCTCACGCGCCAGCTTCTCACCTTTTCAAAGGGAGGAGAGCCAGTCAAGGACACCGTCCAGATAAGCGACCTCATCACGACCTCGGCGAAACTCATATTCAAAAATACCGGCGTGGAATGCAGACTGTCACTGCCGGACGGCCTTGACAGCGTAGACATAGACGAAGGGCAGATTTCCCAGGTCTTCAACAATATCTTTTTGAACGCCGCGCACGCAATGCCGCAAGGCGGCAGCGTCGGCATAAGCGCGGAAAACGTAAACGTCTCATCAGACGAGGTCCCTCCGCTGGGCGCTGGCCGCTACGTCCGGATAGCCGTAAAAGACAGCGGCTCCGGCATAGCAAAAGAAAATATCGGGCGGGTTTTTGAACCTTTCTTCACCACCAAGCAAAAGGCAAGCGGCCTCGGCCTTGCCGTTTCCTATTCCATAATCAGGAAGCACGCCGGACACATAAGCGTTGAGTCCGCCGAGGGCGATGGCGCGGCTTTTTACGTTTATCTGCCGTCAACCACGGCCGCCCAGAGCGCGCCGGAAAAGGAGGCCGACGATACGCCAATGATAAAAAACAGAGACAAGGCCGCGATGGGCAGGATACTCGTCATGGACGATGAAGAAATCGTCAGGGACGTATCCGGCGAAATGCTCAGGCTCCTCGGCTATGAAGTGGAATTCGCCGTTGACGGCAAAGAGGCTGTCGATATGTATAAGGAAGCGATAGGCCGCGGAGAGCCTTTTACCGGCGTCATCATGGACCTGACCATACCCGGCGGCATGGGCGGCAGGGAAGCGCTTAAATTCATCCTTGAGATAAACCCAAAGGCGAAGGTCATCGTATCAAGCGGATACTCAAGCGATCCCATCATGGGCGACTTCAGGAGCTTCGGCTTTTGCGGCGTGATATCGAAGCCTTACAGGGTGGCGGAGTTCGGACGGACGGTCAAAAGCATATTCTCAAGCGAATCTTAACCATCTGGCGGGCTCCGTTTACCATTATCTTACGCCCATACCGGTCTTGGTCTTCTTCGAGCTGTTTTGCATTAATCTTACCGTGTCCGCCGTGACGGCGCAGCGCAGGACCTCCTTGACAAAACGGTCCATGACATCATCGGGAAGCTCATGCATTCCGGCGGGCATCTTGTCTGAATATTGCCCGTCAAAGAGCATCTCCCGCAACTCTGCGGCCTCTTCATCCGAAAAACCGCCTGCGGTCTTGACCCTCGCCTTGCAAAACTCGTTCAATATCCCAGCCGCGGCGTCAGGGTCTTCGATATTGCCGCTATTTGCGCCGGTATCAAGAAGCTGGCCGTTATCGGCGTCATCCGCAAACGCAGGGACAGCGGAAAAGACCGTTAGACAGGACAAAAACAAAAAACCCTTCAAAATGCCGCGGATGCCGCAAATGCAATTGTCCATGCGCTTTTGTCCTTTCATGCGGGTATGATTAAAATGCACCGCCGGGCTTCGTGCGGCAATGCCTGCTAACTGCCGAGCCTTTCTTTCAACAATTTATTAAGCACCGCCGGATTTGCCTGCCCCTTGGCGGCCTTCATGGTCTCGCCTACAAAAAAGCCGAACAGCTTGTCCTTGCCAGCCTTGTATCTTGCGAGGTTATCCGGGTTTGCCGCTATCACCGCGTCAATCAGCTTTAGCAACTCTTCTTCGCCGGATATCTGGCCGGCTCCGCTAACCTTGACAATCTCCTCGGGGCTCTTGCCGGTCTTGCTTGCCTCTTTTAATACTTCCTTGGCGGTCTTGGCGTTGATTGCGCCGGATTTGACCATATTTATTACGGAGCCGCTGGTCGCGGGTGTCAACGTAGAGTAGCCGTTCGCCTCTAAAAGCGGTAAAAGCTCGCCCATGACCCAGTTTGATGAAATCTTCGGCTCTCCGGTCTCTTTGACCACAGCCTCGTAATAATCGGCAAGGGCCTTCTCAGCCGTCAGCACGCCCGCGTCATACGCAGGTATGCCGTAGACAGACACGAACCGCCGCCTCTTTGCCTGCGGCAGCTCCGGCAGCGTCTTTCTCATCTCCTCGATAAGCTCTTTCGTGATGATAAGCGGCGAAAGGTCAGGCTCCGGGAAGTAGCGGTAGTCGTGCGCCTCTTCCTTGCTCCTCATGGAGACCGTAATACCCTTTGCTGAATCGAAAAGACGCGTCTCTTGGATGACCTTTCCGTTGCTTTCGATGAGGTCTATCTGCCTGTCTATCTCGTAGTCAATTGCGTCTTTTACGAACTTGAACGAGTTTATGTTTTTAAGCTCAGCCCTTGTGCCGAACTTTTCCGTACCCACCGGCCGCACCGACACGTTCGCGTCGCAGCGGAAGCTCCCTTCCTCCATGTTGCCGTCGCATACGCCGAGGTAGACGACTATGTCGCGGAGCGCTCTTAGATAAGCCGACGCCTCAAGGGCTGTTCGCATGTCCGGCTCGCTGACTATCTCTATAAGCGGCACGCAGGCCCTGTTGAGGTCAACGAAGCTCGATCCGTCGTCATCAGGCGTGTCGCCGTGCAGGAGCTTGCCCGCGTCCTCCTCCATGTGTATGCGTGTAATGCCGATGCGCTTCGTCTTACCGTCATCTTCTATATCCAGAAAACCTTTTTCGCAGAACGGTTCCATATACTGGGATATCTGATAGCTCTTTGGCAGGTCAGGGTAAAAATAATTTTTTCTCGCGAATATGCTGCGCTCGTTTATCCGGCAGTCAAGGGCCAGGGCTGTTTTTACGGCGAACTCCACCGCCTTTTTGTTAAGCACCGGCAAGACTCCGGGCATACCCAGACAGACCGGACAGACCTGCGTATTTGGCGCCGCGCCGAACTTAGTCCGGCAACCGCAGAATAACTTCGTTTCGGTCAAGAGCTGGCAATGCACCTCAAGCCCGATAACGGCCTCGTATTTCATTTATATATAACCTCGCTTGATCTTTTTATTGCCAATCACGTTGCCCCTGAGATTAAATATTCGGCCTTTTCCTGTGCCACTCGGTGGCCTGTTCAAAGGCGTATGCCGTCATCAGGAGCGTGCCCTCGTCAAGGTGTTTGCCGAGTATCTGAAGGCCAACGGGCAGGCCGCCGTTGGTAAAGCCGCAGGGCACGGAGATGCCGGGGATGCCCGCTAAGTTGCACGAGATGGTGAATATGTCTGACAGGTACATGGTCAGGGGATCGGCGACCCTCTCGCCGAACCTGAAGGCAGGGGTCGGGGCCGTTGGCGTGGCGATGACGTCGCAGCTTTTGAACGCCTCGTCAAAGTCGCGCTTTATCAGCGTCCTTACCTCTGACGCCTTTTTATAATAGGCGTCGTAGTAGCCTGAGGAAAGCGCGTAGGTGCCGAGCATTATCCTGCGCTTGACCTCGGCGCCAAAGCCCCTGTCGCGCGTTTTTTTATACATATCGAGGAGATTTGCCGCATCCTGGGCGCGCATGCCGTATTTGACGCCGTCAAAACGCGCGAGGTTTGAACTTGCCTCGGCCGTTGCCACAAGATAATAAACGCTCACCGCGTATTCCGTGTTTGGAAGGGAGACGTCCACAAGCTCCGCGCCCGCTTTCTTCAATACTTCAAGCGCGCCGCTGACGGCAGACAGGACATCTTTGTCTATGCCTTCTATGAAATATTCCTTTGGTATGCCTATCCTTAAACCCTTTACGCCGCCCCTCAGCATGGCCGCGTAATCCGGCACAGGCGCGCCGATGGACGTTGAGTCAAGCGGGTCTGCCCCGGCGATGGCGCCGAGCATTATCGCCGCGTCGGTTACGTCCCGCGTTATCGGCCCGGCCTGATCAAGCGACGACGCAAAGGCGATGATCCCGAACCGCGACACCCTTCCGTATGTGGGCTTCAGCCCCACTACGCCGCAGCATGACGCGGGCTGTCTTATGGACCCGCCGGTGTCCGTGCCAACGGACGCGGCGCATTCTCCGGCGGCCACCGACGCCGCGCTCCCGCCTGAGCTTCCGCCCGGCACCCTGTCAGTTGACCACGGGTTCGCGGTCTTGAAAAAGGCGGAGTTCTCGGTCGAGGAGCCCATGGCGAACTCGTCCATGTTGACCTTGCCGAGTATGACCGCTCCGGCCTCTTTTAATTTTTTTGTGACAGTTGAATCGTAGACAGGGACAAAATTCTCAAGTATCTTCGACGCGCATGTCGTCCTCAGGCCTGACGTGCAGAAGATGTCCTTCACGGAGATGGGCACGCCGGTAAGCGGCGTTATATTTTCCCCTTTGGAAAGACGCCTGTCCGCGGCCTCGGCGTCTTTCAGCGCGCCCTCCCCTGCCACCGTAATATAGGCGCGGATAACGGGATCAACGGCGTCTATGCGCTTTAAAAAGGCCTTCGTAAGCTCCGCGGAAGACGTCTGTCCGCGGGCGAGCTTTTTCGAAAGCTCGTGAACCGGCTCGAAAAATTCTTCCAAAAGACGTCTCCTTTATTCGATGATTTTAGGGACGCTAAAGCAGCCCTTCGCGCTCAAGGGCGCGTTCCTGAGGGCGTCGTCCTGCGAAAGGGACGGCCGGGCCTTGTCTTCGCGCAACATGGAACCGGCCGCAAAAGACAGGGCCCTCACGCCGGAGGTATCCAGCGCGGAAAGCTTTTCCATATGGCCGAGTATCCTCTGGAGCTGGCCCGTGTAGAGGTCTGACTCCTCAGGCGTAAGCTCAAGCCTTGCAAGATCCGCAACGTGCAGAACATCCTGTTTTGTTATCGCCACCTGTCACCTCTAAGCATGTATTTCAAGAGAATTGCAAATTAACACAGCACGCCCCCGTTTTCAAGGGCGCATCGCTTACGCCAGATTCAGAGGCAATGCATCCCCGCCCTTCTTCATGGCCTTTATGACTGATCTGGCGTAGCCTTCCTCAGTCTTGAGGCCGAGTTTTTTGGCGGCCCTGAGCGCGCCGCTAATAAGTGCCGACGCCTTTTCTTGTTCTACTTTAAACATTAGCTGGCTGATGGATATCATGCAGTAAAGAAGCCCCCTCTTGTCCCCTGTCTCCTTAAAAAGCCGCCTTGCCTCTTTGAAATCCCCAAGCGCGTCCCTGTCCCTGCCGAGCATCTGAAATCCACTGCCCTCGCCCCAGAGCGTGTAGGCGTAGCTGACCCTGTCGCCTATCTTCCTGTAGTTCGACGCGGCCTTTTTAAAATAGGCAAGAGAGGCCTTGAAGTCGCCTTTCATGCGGAGCGAATTGGCTATGCCGCAGTACGAATAGGCCACGCCGAAGGTGTCCTTTAATCCGCGAAAGACCTTATTCGCCCCGGTATAATATTTAAACGAATCACCCGGCCTGCCGGCGACACGCGACGCCCCTCCGAGGCCGGTAAGGCAATAGCCGGCGCCGCTTTTATCGGACAGCTTCGCGAACATGGCCTTGGCCTCTTTAAAGCCCTTTATCGCGCCCGCAAGGTCGCCCTTTATGCGAAGCGCCCCCGCCCTTGCCCAGAGCGTAAAGGCAATGCCTGCCTTGTCGCCGGACTTCTTGTACCAGCGCATGCACCTGTTAAAGATGACGGCGGCCTCTTTAAAATCGCCCATGGCCCGCAGCGTCAGCCCCAGACCCACGAGCGCGTCAAAGGAACGCATCTCGCTGTCAAGGGCCAGAGAGAGTTTTTCCGCCTCTTTGTAGCAGCGAACAGCCCTGGCGAACTCCCCGGTCATCCTGTATGCGTCGCCGAGGGAAAAGGCGCAGTCAGCGCGAAGCTCCCTGTCTTGGGCTGAGAGCCTTTTTGCCTCAAGAAAAAGCGCTATTGCCTCAGGAAAGCGCGAGGCCGCCCTTTTCCGCTCAGCCTCGTCAAAAAGCCGGCATGCTGTTTTTGTCATGACTGCCTTGCCTTCTTAAGGAGCGGAAAACCCAGCTCCTCCCTTGATTTCAAGTATTCCTCGGCGCACCGCCTGGCGAGGTTGCGCACCCTGCCGATAAAACCGGTCCTTTCAGCCACGCTTATCGCGCCGCGCGCGTCAAGCAGGTTGAATGTATGCGAACACTTCAGGCAATAATCATACGCCGGCAGCGGCAGATTAATGCCCACGAGCCTCAAGGATTCCTTCTCGTACGTCTCGAACAGCTTAAAGAGCATCGCGGTGTCGGCCTCTTCGAAGTTGTAGCGCGAATGCTCTATCTCGCTCCTCATGTGCACGTCGCCGTAATTTACGTCTTTGTTCCATTTAAGGTCGAAGACATTGTCAACGCCCTGAAGATACATGGTGATGCGCTCAAGGCCGTAGGTTATCTCCCCTGAAACCGGTTTTAAATCAATGCCGCCTGCCTGCTGGAAGTACGTGAACTGCGTTATCTCCATGCCGTCAAGCCAGACCTCCCAGCCAAGGCCCCACGCGCCGAGCGTCGGGGACTCCCAGTCGTCCTCCACGAACCTGATATCGTGCTCAAGCGGGTTTATGCCGAGGGCCTTTAGGCTCTCAAGATAGATTTCCTGTATCTCCTCCGGCGACGGCTTCAGTATGACCTGAAACTGGTAGTAGCGCTGAAGCCTGTTCGGATTTTCCCCGTAGCGGCCGTCCGTCGGACGCCTCGAAGGCTCGACATAAGCCGCCTTCCACGGCTCAGGCCCAAGAACCGCAAGGAAGGTGACAGGGTTAAAGGTGCCCGCCCCTTTTTCCATGTCATACGGCTGCATTATCAAACAGCCCCTTTCTGCCCAGAACCTCTGGAGGTTCAATATAACGTCCTGAAAATACATTTTTAAGGCTCCTTTAAATAAGTCGCTGAAAAACCCTCGTATCACTTCAGGCAGGCTGCTCAAGAAACCCTAGATACTATGCGACGAAGGCGCATCGCAGTATCTGTTTTTTTGAGCGGCCTGCTAAGGGCAGACTGCTCAAAAAGCCCCAGATACTAGGCGACGAGGAGCGAAGAATGAAGGCGTAATGCTAATTACGCCGTAATGATGAGCGACGAAGGCAACGACGTAGATGGGGCTTTTTCAGCAGTCTGCCGCGCCTCTCAGTTTATCAAGAAAGACCCTCGTCTTCAACTCCTTGCCTATCTGATGTCTGATGAAATCATCAAGCACGGCCCCTGCCTCTTTTACAAACAGGGCATTGGGCCTGAGCCGTCCGAGCTTGTCCGCATCCAACCTTTCGGCGGCGCACAAAAACCGCGCCGACCCTGCTGAGATGCGGATATTCGTCAATGCGCCGCCATCGCACCGAGAGCAGACGGCCCCGCCCCTGTCAGAGTTGAAAGATACCCTGCCCCCTCCGGCATTACCTCCGCCAAAATCCCTTCTGCAGGCCACGCACGCATCAAGGCGCGGCATGAGACCGAGGGCGGATAATAATTTGATCTCAAAAAAACGGAGGACAACGCCCGCCGGGCCGCCTCGGTTAAGCATATTCAAGAAACTTAAAATAAGGCCGTAAACCGCAGGCACATGCATGCCCTCTCTCGTCATCTCAGCGGCAAGCTCGACAATATAACAGGCCTCCGAGAGCCTTTCTATATCCCTTCGCACGTTCGTAAAACCGTCAACGAGCGCGACGCTTTCAACCCTCACGAGCTCGCTTTTTTCGGTGTAAAAAAAGCCGAGCGTTATGTGCGAGGCCGGTTCAAGGTTTCCGACGAACCGCTTCCTCGACCGGCGCGCCCCCTTGGCGATGCCCTTGAGTTTGCCGTGCGCCTCCGTGTAAAAGGCAAGTATCCTGTCGGATTCGCCGTAATCAAATGAGTTAAGTATAACAGCCTCGGTCCTGTAAAGTCCGCGCTTCATAAGTTGCCCCAAGAAAAATTAACATACGTGAAATCAGTAAGTCAAGCGCTGCGCGCGGCGCGCGGCTACGCCATAAAACAACAGTTTGTTTTCTGGTTTATTTGCGGCAAGCGTTGGCAAAAGGCGGGGTTGAACCCCCTCAGGGGGATTACCTTTCGATAAACAGCGGCCCGGCGGCGGCCCTCATAAGGTGCTCGGCGGTGCTGCCGAGGACAAGCTCCATCAGCCTTGAATGGTGCGTCGCGCCCAAGAACAGGAGGTCATGCCCGTTTTCCTTATAATATTTATCTATCACTGCCGGGGCCTCGCCCGAAGGGGCCGGTATCTGCTCGTAATTGGCGTTAAGCGCGTATGGCTTGAGGTAATTCTTCGCGTCATGTATCGAATCAGCGCCGCTTCCCGGGGTTGACACGGATATGACCGTCAGCGGCAGGCCCAGCTCCTTTGCGAATTCCGCCGCGGAATGCATGGCCTTTGCCGCGCCGGGACTTCCGTCATAGGCCAGCAGCGGTTTTTTCAGCTCCTTGAACGTCTTCGGGGTCACTAAGACCGGCCTTTGCGACTTTCTCACAACGGCCTCGGTTACGGATCCGAGAAGCCCGTGCTCAAACCTCTCGTTAACGCCGTGCCTGCCCATGATGATGAGGTCGGCCGTCCTTGCCTTCTCGCATATCTCGTTGGCGATAATGCCGAAGGCCGATTCCTCAACGCACTCGACGCCCTCGCGTCCGCATGACTCCGTAAATGAAGTAAGTATCTCCGCGCCCTTTGCCTCCAGCACCTCCCGCATCTTCGCCGAGAAGTTCAAATAAGGCTCAACGCCCATTGACCCTGAGATATCGCGTATAAACGGCCCCTCAAGAGAAACGATGTCCACCACATGAAGCCCCTTCAGCCTGGCCCGGAACCTTTTGGCAAGCCAAATGGCGTAAAGCAGCGCCGCGGAGCTGTAATCTGACCCGTCCTGCGGTACGAGAATGTTTTTTATCATTCAAACTCCATAAAAAAGGGATATCACATCAAGACAGGCACGGCAGACGGGGCGGCTTCGACCGTTATCTCGTCGGCTATAAAGTCCACCTTAAAGAGGTCGCCCTCCTTCCATTTAAGGGTAAGCTGTATCTTGACCTTTTCGTCGATGTGCCGCTTAAGGAAACGCGCGCCGTATTTGCGGTTATAGCCGCTGTCGACAAGGGCGTCCACGGCGCGTTCGGTTATCTCCATGTGCTTGCCGTAACTCTCAAGGTGCTCCCGAATCTTTTCAAGATACAGGCCCGCAAGCTCTTTGACCTCTGCCCTCGTAAGAGGCGTAAAGACGATGATGTCGTCGATGCGGTTCAGAAATTCCGGCGAGAATGAATTCTCAAGCTCCTTTACTATGTCCTTCTTGAGGACGTCCGTGCTGATGCCTTCAGGAAGAAACCCCATGGGCTTGACGAACTTCTTGAATATGTCCGCGCCTATGTTGCTGGTCATGACGATGACGGTATCGCTGAAGTAGACGCGCTTACCCCTGCCGTCGGTGAGCCAGCCTTCGTCAAAGACCTGCAAAAACAGGTTAAGGACATACGGGTGCGCCTTTTCTATTTCGTCAAAGAGGACGACGGAATAAGGGTTTTCACGAACGGGGTTCGTAAGCAGGCCGCCCCTTTCAGAGCCTACGATGCCGCGCGGCATGCCGATGAGCTTTTCAACGGACAGGCCGGAATCTTTATACTCGCTCATATCAAGACGGACCATCTTCTTCTCGTCGCCAAAGAGCAGTTCGGCAAGGGCCTTGGCAAGCTCCGTCTTTCCCACGCCGGTCGGCCCGAGGAAGAGCAGAACGCCGTCCGGACGCGCGTAATTTTCTTTTAACGGGCCTTTATTCAGGCGCAATCTCTTTGAAAGGGCGAGTATGGCCTCCCTCTGGCCGATGATCCTCTTTGAGAGGACGTCTTCCATGTCTTTAAAGCGCGCGTTCGTGTCCCTGAATATCATGTCGCGGGGAATCTTCGTCTCCTGAGAGATGACCTCTATCACGTCTTCGGACTTTACCGGCTCGGTTGGCCTGTTTATCTCGACCTTGACGGACGCTGTGTCGAGCCAGCCGATGACCTTGTCGGGCATCTTAAGGCTCCTCATGTAACGCTGGCTCATGTCAAGGGCAGTTTCTACGGCCTCGTCCGTTATCGTCACCGTGTAATTCTTCTCAAGCCTCTGCCTTATGCCGTAGAGTATCTTCCTTGTCTCCTCGACGCTCGGCTCGGCGATATTCACGAGGCGGAACCTCCTTGCAAGGGCCTCGTCGTCGGCGATGAATTCCTTATACTCGGAAAGCGTAGTGGCGCCGATTATCTGCACCTCTCCGCGCGAAAGCGACGATTTGAATATATTGGCGGCGTCCGAAGGCACGCCCATCGCGCTTCCCGCGCCGATGAGGGTATGCGCCTCGTCAACGAAGAAGATTATATTCTTCTTCTCTTTTATCTCTTTTATAATCTTCTCTATGCGGTCTTCGAACATCCCGCGGAATATCGTCCCGGCGACGACCGAATTCATCTGGATATTGACTATCTGCTTGTCGCGAAGCCTCTTGGGGACCCTTCTGGGGTCCATCTCGATGCGCCTTGCGAGGCCCTCGACCACGGCGGTCTTTCCCACGCCCGGCTCGCCGACTATCATGACGGAGTTTGACCTGTCAACGTGGCAGAGTATCTCCATCACCTGTTCTATCTCCGCGTCCCTGCCGATAATGAGCGGGAGCTTGTCAAAGCGCGCGAGCTTGTTGAGGTTCACGGCAAAGTGCTTGAGGTTCGGTGGAAGCTCGTATTTTTTCTTCAGCTCCTCTTCCTTTTCCTCTTTGCTCCTGACCTTTACGGAGATGCGCCGCATGACGTAGTCCGGATCAAGGCCGAAGCTCCTGAATACCTTGGCCGGAAGGCTGTGATTTTCCTGGAATATGGCGATGAAGATGTCGGTGGCGTCGAGCTCTTCGCGCCCCCATCTCTGGGCCTCTTCGCGCGCGAGCCTGAAGACGTTCTTTGTCGCCGGGGGGATTTTAAGCCCGAAGCCGATATACTGCCGCGAGATATTAAGGTGTTCGTTAAGGAGGGTTACGACGTGGTGCGGGTCGAGGTTAAGGTCTTCCATCACTTCCCTGAAGAAGACGTCTTCAACCTTTGCAAAGGCAAGGAACAGATGTTCGACCCCAAGATAAAAATGCTGGCGGACCTTGCTTTCTTCTATCGCCATATCAAAAAGCCTCTTCGCGGAGGGCGACAGCTTTTCTTTTATATCGTCCAGTTCGGGCATATATACCCCTTACATCAGTTCAACAGACAGGGTTGAACCCTTTCAAAGGGTAAAAACCTTTTATCAATTCTACCACAAACCCTTCCTCGGTTCATAGGGGTTTATTTTATCAAGCTCTTCTATCAGCTCTTTTGCCCGCTGGTCTGTCTTTTTCGGAGTCGCTATGTTGACTATAACATATTCATCGCCCTTTAATCCGCTGAAGGGAGAAAGGATGCCCTTGCCCTTTAACCTCATCTTCTGTCCGCTCTGCGTGCCCTGTGGTATCTTTATGGTGGAAAAGCCGTAAATCGTAGGCACCTTCACCTCTCCTCCAAGCACGGCTTCTTTTATCGTCACAGGGCAGTCCAAGTATACATCATTTTCAACCCTTTTGAAGTAGGGGTGCGGTTTTACGACAGTTATGATGTAAAGGTCTCCGTTAGGGCCGCCGTCAATGCCTTCATCCCCCTTGCCGGCCACCCTCACCCGCGCGCCGCTCTCCACTCCCGGAGGAATTTTAACGGTGATGGTCTCCGCTTTTTTAGAGCGCCTCGTCACCGTGACCTTCACGTCCGCGCCCTTTGCGGCATTGATGAAGTCGAGGTTCAGGGAGTATTCCAGGTCCGCGCCCCTTTGAGCGCCCCGCCTGCCTCCCCTTGCGCCCCTGCCTCCGAATATCTCGCTGAAGATATCTTCAAACCCGCCGCCCATGCCGCCAAAAGGCCCGAAGTCCTCGTATTCAAAGCCCGGCGGCGGATACTGCCCGCCCATGCCCGGCTCGAAGACTGCCTGTCCGGTGAGGTCGTAATCCGACCTCTTTTTCGGCTCGCCAAGGACGCTGTATGCCTCGTTTATCTCCTTGAACTTCGCCTCCATCTCTTTTTTGTTATTCGGATGCAGGTCAGGATGGTACTTGCGCGCAAGCGCGCGGTATGCCTTTTTTATCTCTTCATCGGTCGCGTTTCTCTGAACGCCGAGTATCTCGTAATAGTCTTTGGAAGCCATTTTTCAATTATAGCGTAAGGAAAGGGAAAAGGTAACGGATTTTTTGAAGGGGCAACAGAGGCGAGGCCCGGAGGATTGACATTCAACCGTTTAATGTTATAACAACATGGTAATAACACAGCCTTGTAGGGTGGGCACAGCCCACCATTTGCAGGAGCGAGTAGCTATTTTGGTGTGCGGTGCCCACCCTACGGAACTCAATTCGCTCTTTTAAATCACCTGACATCACCAGACATCCGTGGACATATTAGTTATCGTTCCCACGCTCCGGCGTGGGAATGCATCAAAGGACGCTCCAGCGTCCGTTATCTAAGCTCCCATGTTGGAGCATAGAAACTAAAACGCCCCCCCTCTTCCTTTCGGAAGAGGGGGGGGCGTTTCCCTTACTTCTTTTCCTCGTCCACCACCTCGGCGTCCACCACGGTCTTGTCCTTTTCTCCCGCGCCTGCGTGCTCGTGCGCTCCTGCTCCGGGGGCTTGGGCCTGTTCGGCTGAGGCTTTTTTGTACATCTCCTCGGCCATTTTGTGGGAGGCGGCGTTTATCTTCTCTATCGCCTTCTTTAATGCCTCATTGTCGTCGGCATGAGTTTCTATCGTCTTCTTTGCCTCGGCCACGGCCTCTTCGACCGCCTTTATGTCGTCTTCGGAGAGCTTTGCGCGGTTCTCGGTGAGGAGCTTTTCAGTGGAGTAGACGAGCGAGTCAAGCTGGTTCCTTGTTTCGATGACCTCTTTTTTCTTCTTGTCGTCCTCGGCGTTGCGCTCGGCCTCCTTGACCATCTTCTCGACCTCGTCCTTCACAAGGCCGCTTGAGGCGGTGATGGTTATCCTCTGCTCCTTGTTCGTGGCCATGTCCTTTGCCGAGACGTTCAGTATACCGTTGGCATCTATGTCAAAGGCGACCTCCACCTGCGGTATGCCGCGCGGCGCGGGCGGAAGCCCTATAAGGTGGAATTTGCCGAGCGAGCGGTTGTCCCGCGCCATGGGCCTTTCGCCCTGCAGGACGTGTATCTCCACCTGCGTCTGGTTGTCGGCGGCCGTAGTAAAGGTCTCCTTTTTCTTCGCCGGAATGGTGGTGTTCCTCTGGATAAGCGTGGTCATGACGCCGCCAAGGGTCTCGATGCCGAGCGACAGGGGCGTGACGTCGAGGAGCACCACGTCCTTGACCTCTCCTCCAAGGACTCCGCCCTGAATGGCCGCGCCGATGGCTACGACCTCGTCAGGGTTTACGCCCTTATGCGGATCCCTGCCGAAAAAGTCCGTGACGAGCTTCTGTATGGCGGGCATCCTCGTCATGCCGCCGACGAGCACCACTTCGTTTATGTTGGCCGCCGTAAAGCCGGCGTCTTTAAGCGCCTGCTCGCATGGCTTTTTGCTCCTTTCGACAAGGTCGCCGACAAGCTGCTCGAGCTTTGCCCTTGAAAGCCTCATCACAAGGTGCTTGGGCCCTGTGGCGTCCGCCGTGATGAAGGGCAGGTTTATCTCGGACTCCATGGAGCTTGACAGCTCTATCTTGGCCTTTTCAGCGGCCTCCCTGAGCCTCTGGAGCGCCATCCTGTCCTTTGAAAGGTCTATGCCGTTGTCCTTCTTGAATTCAGAGACAAGCCAGTCTATTATCTTATGATCGAAGTTGTCTCCGCCAAGGTGCGTGTCGCCGTTGGTTGACTTGACCTCGAATACGCCGTCGCCGACCTCAAGGATGGATATGTCGAAGGTTCCGCCTCCGAAGTCGTAGACCGCGATGACCTCGTCCTTTTTCTTATCAAGGCCGTATGCAAGGGCCGAGGCCGTGGGCTCGTTTATTATCCTCTTGACGTCAAGCCCGGCTATCCTTCCCGCGTCCTTCGTCGCCTGCCTCTGGGAGTCGTTGAAATACGCCGGAACTGTGATGACGGCCTCAGTTACCGACTCGCCAAGATATGCCTCGGCGGCCCTTTTGAGCTTTTGCAGGATGAGGGCGGAAATCTCCGGCGGGAGGAAGTCCTTGCCCATGTTCGAGGATTTGACGACAGCCCTGCCGCCCGAATCCCTCTCCACGCGGTAGGGTACCATCTTCATCTCCTCGCTGACCTCGTCAAAGTTCCTTCCCATGAACCTCTTTATCGAAAAGACGGTGTTTTCCGGGTTGGTGACCGCCTGCCTCTTTGCGACCTGGCCAACGAGGATTTCCTTATCCTTTGTAAAGGCGACTACCGAAGGGGTGATCCTGCTTCCCTCTTCGTTTACGATGACCTTCGGCTCCCCGCCTTCCATGACAGACACGACGGAGTTCGTCGTGCCAAGGTCTATACCGATTATCTTTCCCATCACATCCTCCTGTATCGACTTGAATTATTTATTGTTTTGCCTCATTTTTCTGAAAAACGCGGCAGGGCGTCTGCTGGACAATAGCACCCAGCATATAATTTATGGACGTGCCCGGCAATTGTCAAGGCGCAGAGCAAAAAAAGTAAATTATTTATACTTTATCTTTAAGACAAGGAGGATGAACACCAGGACAAGGGTGACGGCGTTAGTCATGATGACCGGCAGGGAGCCTATCAAAAAACCGTAGACAACCCACATCATGACGCCGACGGTCAGGAGCAGGAACATCCAGAAGGAGACGTCTTTTGTCGAATGAGACTTCCACGCCTTCACGACCTGCGGGATAAAGGAAATAGTCGTCAGCGTGCCGGCAAAGAGCCCCAGCACAGTTATTCTGTCCATTTCAGTCCATCCCGCCCGATTCATACTGTATCACTGCCACGGCCGCTACCCCGGCGGTCTCCGAGCGCAGTATGCGCGGCCCAAGTCCTGCCGGCACAAAACCGCTTGATATCGCGTCATTTATCTCTTCCTCAGTAAACCCGCCCTCAGGGCCGACGAGAGCCGCGACGCTTCCGCATCCATGCGCGCCCCTTAAAACTTCCTTCACGCCCTTTTTATCAGCACCTTCCCAGAAGACGAGCTTTAAAGCTCCGCTGTTTTCTGAGGCAAGGCGGCCGAGGGCCGCCTTCATACCGTCAGCCATTATTATCGCCGGGACTATCGCCCTGCCGCACTGCTTTGCCGCCTCGATGGCGACCTTCCTCCATCTGGCAAGCCGGCTGTCCTTTATCTGAACCACGCTCCGAGCGGCCACATAGAAGAAAAGGGCATTAACGCCGAGTTCAGTCGCCTTCTGGATTACAAGCTCCGGCTTGTCGCCCTTAACAAGCCCCTGTATCAGGGTTATATGGACAGGGCTTTCGTTTTTATGTTCAATCCGTTGCTCGATTTTTATCTTTGCAAAATCTTTTTCAACGGCCTCGACCGTGCCTGAAAGCTCCAACCCAGAGCCGTTAAAAACAGAAGCCGCGTCGCCTATTTTCAACCTTAAAACTCTTTTTAAATGTACGAACTCATCGCCTTTTATAATGACCAAGCTGTCAAGCGGCGTTATATCTTCAACGAAGAACCTTCTCATATATTTAACAAAACCACAGCAGCCCATTCGCCGCGGGAATATCCCTTGACGAATTCAAGACCGTGCGCGGAAAACATCTCTATTATGCCCGCCTTTTCGTGCCCAAGTATGCCTGAGAGGATTAAAAAGCCGTTGGGGGCGAGCCTCTTAACGAGCGCGGGGGCAAGGCGCTTTAGCTCCCTTGAGATGATATTGGCCGTTACTATCGAAAAACGGCCCCTCACATCCTCAAGCGATTTGCTGCTGACAACAATCTTTGCCCTGTTTATCCGCGCGTTCTTGCGCGCAACGCCAAGGGCGACAGCGTCTATGTCAATGCCAACGGCCTTTTTAACGCCGAGCTTTTTCGCGGCTATGGCAAGGACGCCGCTGCCGGTGCCGACGTCCAGAAAAATACTCGCAGCGGGCTTAAATCTCTTATCCTTTAATATCCAGAGCATCGCCTTCAGGCACATCCTCGTGGTCTCATGTCCGCCGGTGCCAAATGCCATGCCGGGGTCTATCTCGACGATTACGTCTCTGGCCTTTTTTTTAACCGTCCTCCAGCCCGGCTTCACCACAACCGCCCTGCCGTGACCTGCGACCCTGATTGTTTTCAGATTCGCCTTCCACTTTACGGACCAGTCCTTGTCCCTGTAAGAAGAAGATGAAAAAGACCAGCCTTGTTTTTTCAAATCCTTTTTCAGCTTTTCAACCCCTCTGAAGTCAGGGTCAAGATAGGCAGTGAGGCAGATGGGCGCGTTGTTCCGGATATCGGCGGCTTCATCGTCCGGGGCCGCCCACGAGCTGTGGGAGAGTATCAGGTTATGCGGGAAATAAGCGCTGTCTTCCTGAACGCCCGGGCTTCCGGCGTTTATAATGGCTTCTATCACTGCATCCTTTGAAGCGCCGGGGCTGAGCCCCCTCAGGGGGCCGCGCACCTTTATTTCAAGCCATTCTTTTGACACAGGCCCTGGCTACGCCCTCATGTTGATATACTGAAGGTTCAGGTCGAACTCTTTGCCCTTCAATGCCTGTATGACGGCCTGAAGGTCGTCTATCTTCTTGCCGGTCACGCGGACCTGTTCGTCCTGTATCTGGGTCTGCACCTTGAGGTCAAGCTCCTTTATAATCTTTGACAGCTCCTTGGCCTTGTCGGTCGGGATGCCCTGCTTTATCTTTATTACCTGTCTTTTAAGGCCGCCGGAGGCGTCTTCGACCTTGCCGTAATCAAGGGATTTAAGCGACACGCCGCGCTTGACGAACTTATTCTGAAGGATGTCTATGACCGTCTTCAATTTGGCGTCGCTGTCGGCTATTATCGTCATCTCTTCCTTCTTTTCCCACTTTATCTCGCTCTTCGTGCCCTTGAAGTCAAACCGCTGCTGCATCTCTTTTATGGCCTGATTAACGGCGTTGTCAACTTCCTGCTCGTCCACCTTGGAAACGATGTCAAATGACGGCATCTCACACCTCCGGCAACTGTTTATTTTATTGCTTGATGACGCTTACGCCCTTGGGCGCGCCGAACTCGAAAAAAGAATCCTTCACGGAAACGTTCAGCTTGACATTCCTGAAGCTGACCTCCGTGACCGTGCCAAGTGGGTCTTCAACCGATGTTTTTACGATAATCCCAGTCTTCATGTCAAGCGTTATGAATATCCTCTTTACGTTCGGCTGTGGCTGCTTCGGGGTCAGTTCGAGGCGGTGGGCGTCCGTCGTAGAAGAGGCGAGCTTGACGTTAAAATCCTTCTTGAGGCTGCCGATGCCGGACAAAAAATCAGTTGAGATGCCGGACATGGACGAGTCCGCCTTGCGCTCCATGACCTGATTGAGATCGGACTGAAAAAACCAGACGGTCTTGCCGTCGGATATAAGCTCGTCTTGAAGGGGCTGAGCCCCCTCAGGGGGCTCAGCCCCCTTATTCTCTCCGGCATACTGCCAGCGCATCTTTCCTGGCTTTTTGAAAAAAACCTTTCCGGTCGAGGTAAAAGGCTTTTTTGCAGACTTCGAAAAGACCTCCTGAGTAAAGTCAGCGCCGAGCGAGTTCACGGTCTCATACTTCGCCTGCAGCCCCGCGACGATACCGTCAACGTCCGCGGCAAGCGCGGCCATTGACAGGACGGCAAAAAAACATACCATTAAAATGACACAACGCGGCCTGTTCATTTTCATTCCCTTGAAGGGGCCGAGCCCCTGAAGGGGCTGAGCCCCCTCAGGGGGTTCAACCCCTCTTCAATACCTCTCTGGGCCTGCTGCCCTGGGCAGGGCCGACTATGCCATCCTTTTCCATCTTTTCGATGATGCGCGCGGCGGTATTGTAGCCTATCCTGAACCTTCTCTGGATGTATGACGTTGATATCATCTCAAGCTGGGAGGCCATCTCCACGGCCTCATCGTACCGCTTTACGAACTCCGCCCCGAGGTCCTCTTCGTCCCCCGCGCCCTCGCCGGCAGGTTCGGTTATGACGTGATCATACACCGGAGAGCCCTGCTTTTTCCAGAACTCCGTCACGCGCAGTATCTCCGGCTCTGAAACGTACGCCCCGTGCAGCCTCTGGAGCTTTGATGTGCCGGGCGGCAGGAAAAGCATGTCGCCCTCGCCAAGGAGCGTTTCCGCCCCGCCGGAGTCAAGTATCGTCCGCGAGTCGGTCTTTGACGGAAGCTGGAAGGCTATGCGCGCGGGGAGGTTCGTCTTTATAAGCCCGGTGACCACGTCCACCGACGGCCTCTGCGTGGCGACGAGGAGATGAATGCCCGATGCCCTGGCCATCTGTGAAAGCCTGACAAGGCACTCCTCGACATCTTTACCCGACGTCATCATAAGGTCGGCAAGCTCGTCTATGATGACGACGATGTAAGGGAGCCTTGAGTGTTTTTCATCGCCTTCGCCTTTTTCTCCCGCCTCCTCGATCATGCGGTTATAGGCTTCTATGTTCTTCGCGCCCTTCATGGACATGAGCTTGTAGCGCTTGCCCATCTCGGCCACCATGCCCTTTAAAGCCGTGGCCGCGCGCCTAGTATCCGTTATCACGGGCGTTATCAGATGCGGAATGCCCTCGTAGGCCGAAAGCTCAAGCATCTTCGGGTCTACCATAAGAAAGCGGACCTCCTCAGGCGTGGCCTTGAAAAGTATGCTGAGAATCATGGCGTTCACGGACACGCTCTTACCGGTGCCGGTCGCCCCGGCAATGAGAAGGTGCGGCATTTTGGCAAGGTCGGCCACGTATGAGCTGCCTGATGCGTCCTTGCCGAGCGCGAGGGTAAGGCGCGATTTGCTCCTGGCAAAGCCGGGCGACTCAAGCATTTCGCGAAAAGATATCGGCTCCTTGCTGTGGTTGGGTATTTCTATGCCGACTACCGCCTTGCCGGGTATCGGCGCGACAATGCGTATTGACATGGCCTTAAGCGCCAGCGCGAGGTCGTCGGAAAGCGCCGTTATCCTGTTGACCTTTACCCCCGGCGCGGGTTCAAACTCGTACATGGTGACAACGGGGCCGGGCCTTACCTCAAGCACCCTGCCTTCAATGCCGAAGTCCAGCAATTTTTTCTCAAGTATCTTCGAATTTTCAAGAAGGGCGCCGGAGTCAACCGACTCCTTCGTCTCCTTGGCCGGAACCAGCAGGCTGAGCGGCGGCAGCTGAAAGGTGGCGAATGTGCTGTGGGGGCTTGATATTTCCAAAGGCTCATCCTCGTCATCTGCGGCCTTCTTGTTTTTCTTCTGGCCTTGATATGTGATTATTGCAGGGGGCTCAGCCCCCTCAAGGGGTTGAACCCCCTCAGGGGGCTTTGTCTCCGCTTTCTTTTCGACCTTCACCTCTTCAGGAGACTCCGTGGCCTCAGTCTCCGGCGGCGTGCCAATCTCCCCGCCATCAACCTCAGACCCTCTCATCCGCGCTATTATCATCTTGAAAACAGATGCCGCCGGTGGAAATAGCTTTATCCCCGCCTGCACGAGGGAGATGCCGGTGGCGATGAATACCGTTATGATGATGGCGGCGGCAAGAAAGATGAACGCGCCTGTCCTGGCGAGATATGCGGAAAGAAGATTGAAAAAGGTTCTTCCGATAAAGCCTCCGGCTTCATCGGAGCCTGCCCCTTGAAGGGGTTCAACCCCGCCGAAAAGGGCCGCAAGGCAGACCATGAGCGCGGCAAAACTTACCGGCACCGCCAGACTCATCCTGAAAACACGGCGAAGAAGGAGCCGTGCCGAGGCGATTAATATAAGAAAAGGAAAAAGGTATCCGGTATAGCCGATGACCGCGAGTATCGCAAAGGAAAGATTTTCTCCCACAACGCCGCCAAGGTTGGCGCCGGCCTGGGCAGGGTAGAGCGCAACTCCGGCATAGACGGCGATGGCCAGGAGGATTATGCCGGCAATCTCCTCTGCTAAGCCCTTGCCGTTGTCTTTCGCTGCTTTTTTGTTGGTCATTTTTTAATACCGGGAAAGATTAAACTCCCCCTGAGGGGGCTCAGCCCCTTGAAGGGGCTGCCGCTTCCTACGGCTGTAAAAACTCTTCTTCAGGAGGCGCCTTAATTCCGTCAATTCCCTGCTTTCCGGCAGGGGTGGAGGAACTGTCCTTTTCGACTTTTTTCAACCATTCTTCAATCACGTCAATCACGGCCCTTGCGCCGGCCCTTACTGTAAGGGTCTGCGAAAAGTCCGTCGCACGGCGGTTTGCGACGTCAAGCGGCGCTTCGCCGGCCATATTTTTAGCTTTAACATCGGCGCCTTTTTCAAGAAGAACGGCTGCGGACTCAGGCCTGCCCCATTCGGCCGCTTCATGAAGGGGGGTGTTCCCATTGTTGGCTTTTGCTTCCATATCCGCGCCGCTTTCAATCAAAACGCGCACTGCCGCTACCTTGCCATCCAGGGCCGCCTCGTGCAAAGGGGTGCTGCCGCGGTTTGACCTCGCGTTCACATCCGCACCCTTTTCTATTAAATAGGCGGCCAATTCGCCGTTATCCGGATAGTTCGACGATGCGGCATAGTGAAGCGGGGCGTATCCGAAGTTATCCTTTGCGTTTACATACGCGCCCTTTAATATAAGAAAAATGGCAACCTGAATGTTGGACCTATCCTCTATCGCGGTCATGTATAAAGGCGTGCGCCCGTATACGTCTTTTGCGTTTATGTCAGCGCCCTTGCCGATAAACGCCTTTACGAGTTCCATGGTGCCATTATACGCCGCAAAATGAAGAGGCGTCTCTCCCAACCTCGTCTTCGCGTTAACGTCGAGGCCCTTTTTAATGAGGGCTAACCCTGCCGCCACATTGCCGCTTTGCGCGGCACGATGAAGGGGTGTGAAGCCGTCATCCAGATATCTTGGGTTTACGAACAACTTCTCCTTGACTGGGCCGGACTTTGGCGGCCCGCCCTGCTCCGCCAGCGCCGCGGCGGGCGCGTAAAAGACGCACCAAGCCGTTAGTATCAACAAAATGCCGCGGCCAATGCCGGACCCCCTGAGGGGGTTCAACCCCTTCAAGGGGCGGTTAGAAAAAACCTTTCTGTATTTGATTAAAACGCATCTGCCCCTTGAAGGGGCTTGACCCGTGAATGGCCGAGTTGAGACTTCTGATAATATTTCCATACGCATTATCCGGCGCCCAGCACCCCTTTGCATCGCTAAAAGTTCATGCGTAATACATACGTTGGCAACGGAAAGTGGTGCTGGGCGCAAAAGAAGGTTCAAAATAGCATAAAAAGCCTGATTCAATAGTTCTTGAACTGCTTGCTGAGGGTTATCCCCTGGAATTGATATGACGAGCCAATCTTCGGGCCGTAGACCTTATCCGGCACCGCGAGCATATCCTCAAAGAAGAGTTTGCAGAAGGTCTGTCCGTCGGCTATCATGAACGGCACATCATGCGCCCGGACTTCGAGGACGGCCTTCGTGCCCTTGACCTCGCCATCCGCTCCGTAGCCGAAGCCGGGGTCGAAGAAGCCCGCGTAGTGCGTGCGGAGCTCGCCGGAGCCTGCCTCATACGCTACCATCTCGGCGGCATATTCCGGAGGTATCCGTATCTTCTCCTTCGAGCTGAGTATGTAAAAATCCTCAGGCTCGAGTATCAAAACGCCTCTGGGGCTCCTGTATAAAGGCTCCCAGAAGTCATCGATATTATAATGATTTTTCTTTGTTAAATCAACCACATGACTGTTCTTCCTTGATTTATAGCCTATAACGCCGCCGCTTCCTTCCCCGCTCAGATCAACGCTCATAAAGAGGCCTTTTGATATCTTGACGTCTTTGGGGCGGACGTCTCTGCCGCCGTTGTAGAGGATGCGCTCCCTTTTGTGGAGGGCTTTCAGTGACGCGTCGCCGAGGATGCAGTCCCCCTTCATGAGGCGCAGCTGCACGAGCGAGAGGCCTTTTTTGACCCTTACCGTAAAAGAGCGCGGCATGACCTCCAGAAAAAGCCGGCCTTTGTAGCCCGGCGCGACGTCGTCAAAACGGGCGCAGTTGTCCGTGAGGACGCGCGCGAAGATGTCCAGCCGCCCGGTCGTGGACTTGGGGTTTGCCCTGCCTGATATATCTTTGGGCAGGTTAAGCTCCTCCATGAGCGGGATGAGATAAACGTGGCCCTTTTCGAGTATGCCTCCGTCTGAGAGGTCCATCTCATACATCACGAGGCTTGTGCCGTACGTGTCGGGCGCGCTAATCTTGTCCATCACGGTGCGGTTTTCCGGCAGGAAGCTCGACAAAAGCCTGTATGCCTTTGCCCCAAGCTTGAGATCAATGCTCGCCGGCTGCACCTGCTCCCCGGCAATGGCGGACTGCTTTGAAAATATGATTTTTTTGGCTATCGCCTTTTTCAGAAGCTCACAGCTTAAAACGCCGGCAGACCTCTTTTTCATCAGGTGTCTCTCTTGTAAGATTTTCCGTTTTTATTTCTTTTCCGGTATTTGCCCTTCCGGTCCGCCAAGCAGCTTGAGCCCTTCCTCGGCGTCTTTCACAAGCGGGCTTGCGGGGTGCTTTTTTATAAACCCTTCCATCGCCGCCTTTGCTTCCGCGTTTTTACCATCCGAGGCAAGGGACACTGCGGCCTTTAACTCGCCTAACTCCTCATCAGACACGCTCTCTTTTTTCCAATACAGCCCCTCGTCGAGCTTTTCCTCGGCGCCCTTTACCCCTGCCACCGCGGAAGGCTTGCGCTTTCTGGCCCTGGATGACAGGTCTATCTTGCCGGCCGTTGTCTTTATCCATTGGCCAAGACTCTGCCCGGCGGCCTGCCCTGCCCCTTGAAGGGGTTCAACCCCTTGAAGCATGAAAAAAACAGCGATTACCACAAGCATCTTCTTCATATTTTCACCCCTTGAAGTGGTTCAACCACTTGTTTTCACTTCTGAAGTTCCATGAAAATATCCACGTGACGCTCCCTGACCCTTGGGTCAAGGACCATCGCCTTTTCAAACGCCTCTTTCGCGTCTTTCCCCCGGCCTGCCTTCAGGTGCGCGCGAGAGAGGTTCACCCATATCCCCGCGTCGCCGGGAACAATCGAAGCCGCCTCCGCGTAGCTTGCGGCGGCATTTGCCGTGTCGCCTTTAAGATAATATATATTGCCCATGTTGTTCAAGACTACGGCGTCCCTGCCGGTTTCCAAAAGCCTTTTGCCGGCGTCCATCGCCCTGTCTAATAACCCGTCCCTGCCAAAGACTATCATTAACTCCTTAAGGCCCTGCGGCCCCAGCCTTTCAAGGCTCGCGGTAAGATAGCCAATCCTCGCATTCTCAAGCTCCCTTAGCTCCCCGTGGTACTTTTTTTCAATCTCGCCCTTCGTTACCTTTGCCTCGAAGTCAGCCGCAGGCAGCGTCGGGGGGTTATGCATGGGCCACGCCTCGCGCAGGTCAATGAACCGCGTCTTTTCGCGCTCCACGCTGAACTCTTCAACGCCCTTTTTCCATGCATCCGTGAAGGATGAGCCGACAAGGGTCGTCTCAACCGGAACCCAGACCGAGCCGTCTTTTATTATACTGCTTTCCGTGGGAAAACCGAAATACATCCTGTCGTCCTCGTCAACGCCCGCGTCAAACATCAAGTAGATATGCCCGGGGGCGTCAAGAAGAACGGTCTTTATGCCGGCGGACTCAAGGAGCGACGCGTAAAGGCTCGTCAGATCGTCGCAGTCACCGGCCTTTCTCGCGAGCGTCTCCCTCGGGAACTGCACGAAGTCTATGACGGACGTCAAGTCCGACACGACCTGATAAGGGTTGTTCGGGTCTTCGGCATAGGTAACGCCCATTACGCCCAATGCCTCAAACAGGGCGCGCGCCGCGACAAGGTTCCTGCTCAGCAAAACGTCCCTGTACCCGCTTATCGTCTGCGTGGCGAAGGTCATGATGACCGGGTCTTTGGGCGTCACGAATGACGCTATCTTGCCCTTATCGTCCCAGTTAAGCGCGTGCCGCTCGTAGAAATAAACAGGATGGGTAAGGGTGAGCGCATCCTCCTTCCCAAGGGCCGCGTAGGTAAGCCTTGCCTCGGACTGGATGAAGGTATCCTCCGTGATATCCAGTATTTTATTGTTGAAGACCGCGTTGACCTCTTTCTTTACCGTCTGGCGCGCAGGGATATCGCCAAGTTCCATCTGCATTGGAAAGTCCATGTAGTTCTTTACGGAGAATATAAGCCTTACCCCCGTGACCGGCCTGTCGGTGTTGTTTTTAAGGGTGATCTCGCCGAGCGCGCCCTTTGAGTAAAACTTGTAGTTGTTAGAAAAGACCTTCTCGGTGATTATGTCCGCTTCAAGGGGCGGCAGGCCGCCGAGCCTCCACTCGACCTTCTTGGAAAGCTCCGACAGCGTGTCCTTGAGCCTGCTTGAAACGCCTTCATACCCCTTTTGAGCGGCAAGCTCCCTGCCCCTTTCCTCGTCGGTGTGGACTATGGAGGAATGCTCTTTAAGCTCGGCCAGCGTCTCATCCGTTGACGCGTTGTAAAATGCGAGCGTCAGATTGCCTTCTATGTGTTTAAAACCGCTTTTAATGGCAAGCGGGACGATGCCGGTCTCCTCGCTTAGCTCCATGACGATGCCGGCGAGCTTTTTTCTGTCTCCGAGGGCATAATAATCGCCCCTGCCGAAGTCCTCAATCGTGAAACCAAAGGCGGAAAGTTCCTTTATAAGGGCCTTTCTCCTGTCATCGCCGCCCTTGCGCGTGAGGATGCCTATGGTGACGGCCTTTGCCTTTTTCTGCAAGCCGAACTCGTCTGAGAGCCTTCCGGTATCTATGAACGCGATACACACCATTTTACCGGCGTTATCAAAAAGGATATCTCCGGCGAGGAAGTAGAGACCTGAATTAAGCGCTATCTTTGACTCAAGCAGATCCACCTGTTTGACCGACGGCTCAGGCAAAAGCGCGTAAAACGCCTTTTTAAGCGCGACTATGAACGCCTTCCTGGGGAAGACGCCGAGATTGACCTCCCCTGCCGCGGCGCCGCTTGATATCTCCACGAAGAAGGGCTCGGACGCCTTCACCGGCTCCTTTATGCCCGGCAAAGAGACTTCCTTGTTCGTTATAGCCCCGCTAACAAGCAGCGAGGCGGCGTCGGCCCGGCCTTCGATGGCCTTTAGCGCGTCCGTGTTCCTGCCGGTCTTGAAAAACGCCCATGCGAGCGCAGGGCTGAAGCGTTCCTTAAGGTGAGGCGATTTTTCTAAAAATGGAGGAATAACGGCCGCCGCCTTGTCCCAATCTCCGGCTGTTAGAGACGCGGCAACGGCAAGCTCGCCGATATCCTCAGGCCTGTCTTCGGCAAAAACAGACTGCAACGAAAAAACTGGCATAAGGACAAGCAACATAAATGCAAAAGCCCGTATAAAGGATGCCATGTTCATGCGCGGCCTAAAATTTTCCTTCCTTGATAATGGTGTTTATCTTCTCTTCAGCCGGGGCCGTATCAAGGCCCTTCCTTTCGAGAATAAACAGCGCGTCCACCGCCTTTTCAAGCGCCGGGCGGTAGGCCGAGCGCTTCATCTGAGCATCGGCCTCCTTCACAAGCCTTTGCTCCGGGCTGGCGAACATCTTTTTAAGCCCGCTGCCTATCTTCTCAACCACGTCCGTCTGGGCCGTCCTCAGGAGGTCGGTGTCGCTGGGAATCTTCGACACCTTCGCGGCGATCTTGAATTCCCCTATCTCCACGCCCTCGGCGGCGTCATCCTCCGCGTCAACCCTCTTTTCCGCCACGCCCGTGTTGATGACGTCGCCCTTTGAGTCCACTATGCGGTATGACACGGTCACGAGGGCGGTCTTGGCATAATGGGTGAGCTTATACTTTATATCCTCAAAGACCGGCTCGTCAATATACTCCTCTGGTGCGTCGCCTTTGCTTTTTTTCTCCCATTCGATGTATCTCGGGTTGCGGATGTTCCTCGTGCCGGTCTTGGCGCGAACGGTCTTATTGGTGTCAAATACGTTAGAGTCCACCTTATAGTTCACCACGTCGCCGAGCAGAAGATGGTCGGCCCCGAGGAGCTGCAAAAAACCTTTAGCGCCCTCTCCGGACTGAAAGGTCTTGACCTCGGACTCCTTCAAAATGGCCTCTATCGCGCCCCTTTCGAGTATCCTCACGTCCCTGGAAAGCTGTGTATACAGAAAATCCAGCACGCTCGACGTAATGGCCCCTCCGGCGTCTACGTTGTAGCTGGGGCCTTTAAAGGGGATTATGGCCAGCGTCTGCATGGCCCTTCTTCGTATCTCGTCCTTGTACCGTTCCTTTACGGTGTTTATATCGGGATACTCCGGCTGGAGGCGCGAGACCGTCCTCAGGTAAAGGTAAGCGGCCTCCGCGTTGCCCGCCTCGCCTTCCTTCTTTCCCTTCACGTACAATTCATTCAGCAGACGGGAAATCTCCCTTGCAGGGGTCTTCACCCCTGCCCTTTGCGCCTCGGGGATATCGCCCATCATCTCCACGGACTTTATGAAAAGCGCGCCTGCCGAAAGCGGCCACTCGTTTTGCATCATCTCAACGCCCCTGGTGAAAAGGGCATTCGCGGCCTTTATGCGCGTCCCGGTAAGCGCCGCGGCGGCTTCATCGCTGCGTCCGTATTTAAGGGCATACTTGTAAAGCGCAAGCGCCCTGTCGATGTTGCCGCCCTTGTCCGCGTCCGCCGCCTCTTTAATGTAATACTCAGCCGTGTCCCTGCCCTTTGCCTCGGCGGCTTTGTCCGCGGCGTCTTTATAATCCGGTTTTATGTAAAGGGCCTCTTCAAAGGCAATCCGCGCGCCCTCCCAGTTTTCGGCTTCGGCGGCTTTGACGCCGTCAAGATACGCGTCTTCAACCGCCTTTGCGGTAAAGTCCGCCAGCCTGGGCCCAAGCCTTGAGTCAATTTCCGAGGCGGCCCTGAAAAGACCGGCGGCCTTTTTCCGCTCCTTCTTCACGTAAAGCCCTTCGGCTTCCTTCAACGCCGAATCCGCCTTTGCCGCCGCCACGTCAATCTCATTTTGCAAACTGTCCGCGACCTGCGAGAGGTCAACGCGCCCTGATATCTCCTTTATCTCAAGAAGGCTCTTCTTGACGGCCTCGAGCATGTCAAGCGGGGCCGGCCTTTTCATCGCCTCAAAGCCGGCCTTTACCTTTTCAAATTTCCCCGTTGCCACCTGCTTGCCGACGTTTTCCATCTCAAGGCATATGGATTCGCTTTGATTCTTTGGACAGACATCTTTAAGGATAACATACGCGTCCTCGTAGCGGGCTGCCTTGACGGCTTCGCTGAACTTCACCCTGTACGCCGGCGCGGCGCAGGCGGAAACGAAAATCAGCAGATATAAAGGGACAAGACGCCAAAGCGTTTCTCTCATAACCGTTCTCCTTTGACAGGCAATATAAATGCACGGGCCGAGGCGCGCAATATGGATGCATTTCAGCGGATTAGGCCTCAGGGCAGGGCGCATGCCTGTAAACGCCGGACGGCAATACCCGGACTTCAAACTATCTGAAATGTTTCTATTTTTCGATTACGAATACTTTTTATGTTATAGCAGGTCAACGCGTCCGTCAAGTCCAATATTCTGCCGTTTTTGCCGCCTTTTTTGCCGCCACACGCCCGATTGACGCGCAAAAATCCCCGCGTTGACTTTGACTGAATATTGGATTAATCTATACCCACGATGAAAAAACCGGACACTCGCAAAAAACAGACCGGCCTCACCTACGCCGCGTCGGGGGTTGACATAAACGAAGGCGCACGGCTCGTAAGCCTCATAAAGCGCGGCGTGCGGAGCACTTACAGAAAAGAGGTCATGGGCGACATCGGCGGCTTCGGCGCTCTCTTTTCCGCGGGCTTTAAAACGCTTAAATATCCCGTCCTCGTCTCCTCGACAGACGGCGTGGGCACGAAGCTCAAAATCGCCTTTCTCATGGACAGGCACGACACCATAGGCATAGACCTCGTGGCCATGAGCGTGAACGACATATTGGTAAGCGGCGCGGAGCCTTTGTTCTTCCTCGACTACTTCGCCTGCGGGAAGTTAAACGCCAAAAAGGCCGCAAGCGTCGTAAAAGGCATAGCAGCGGGCTGCAAGCTCTCCGGCTGCGCCCTCATCGGCGGAGAGACGGCTGAGATGCCAGGCATCTACTCGCCGGATGAATATGACCTTGCCGGTTTCGCCGTGGGCGTGGTTGACAGGAAAAAGATAATCACCGGAAAAAAAATAAAACGCGGCGACAGTATCATCGGCCTTGCCTCAAGCGGGCTTCACTCCAACGGCTATTCGCTCGCGAGAAAGGTCATCTTCGAGAGCCTGGGACTAAACGTAAAAAGTGTTCTGAAAGAACTCGGCGGCAAGACCGCCGGAGAGATGCTCCTTACGCCGACGCGCATTTACGTAAAGCCTGTCTTAAAGCTCATGAAGGACTATGAGATAAAAGGCATGGCCCACATAACCGGCGGCGGCTTTACTGAAAACATCCCGCGCATCCTTCCGAGCGGCGTAAAGGCGGTTATCAGCCGCGGCTCATGGCCTGTGCCTGACATATTCAAGCTAATCCATCTCGGCGGCTCCATCGAAGAAACGGAAATGCTGCGCACCTTCAACTGCGGCATAGGCATGATAATGGCAGTGTCCAAACGCGACGAAAGCGCGGTTTTGAAAACTCTAAAAACCCTCGGCGAAAAGGCATTCGCAATAGGCGAGATAACCAGAGCAGAACGTAATGACAACAGGACTGTGGAGTTTAGCGGAGATAGTGATATATTTTAATCCGTAATCTGCCGCTAATTTGCCGCGCACAATTTAACAAACAAACCCAACGGAACTTTCCATGCTTAAACTTGGCGTGCTTGCATCAGGCGGCGGATCAAACCTTCAGGCGATAATCGACGAGATTGCCGCAAAAAAACTCGACGCCGAAATAAGGGTCGTCATCAGCAACAAGACAGACGCATACGCACTTACCCGCGCCAAAAACCACGGCATCCCAACGCGCGTCATCACGAAGGAAGCGTTTCCCGTCAAAGACGCATTCGACGCCCAGATATGCCGCGCGCTGAAAGAGTCCGGCGTGGAGCTGGTCGTCCTTGCGGGCTACATGAGGCTTCTTTCCCCTGCCGTCATCAGGGCCTTTCCGCAGCGCATGATGAACATCCACCCGTCGCTCCTGCCGTCGTTCTCCGGCCTTCACGTCCAGCAAAAGGCGCTTGAATACGGCGTAAAGTTCAGCGGGGCCACCGTTCACTTCGTTGACGAGGGGCTTGACACCGGCCCAATCATAATCCAGGCCGTCGTGCCAGTCCTTGACAGCGACACCGTCGAGAGCCTCTCAAAACGGATACTCGCCGAGGAGCACCGCATATACCCGGAGGCCATAAGACTCTTCATAGAAGACAGGCTCACCGTGGAGGGCAGACGGGTCTTTATTAAAGACCCTGCCGTGCGCGCCATTAAAGAAGCGAAGAAATGAAGCCCCTGCCTCCCGCCGTCATCGTCAGCGCCTGCCTGCTTGGCCTTAAGACAAGATACAACGGTAAAGACGCCTTAAACCCTGAACTGTTAAAATCACTGAAAGACAAAAACATCATCCCCGTATGCCCGGAACAGCTCGGCGGCCTGCCAACGCCGAGGCCGCGCTGTGAGATAACAAACGGCGGCGGCAAAGACGTCCTCGAAGGCAGGGCTCAGGTGATGGACGAACACGGCAAAGACGTGACGGCTAATTTCATTAAAGGGGCCGAAGAGGTCTTGAAGACAGCGCGCCTCACAGGCGCGCTGGAAGCGGTATTAAAGGAAAACAGCCCGTCGTGCGGCGTTCACGTAATCAGCCGCGGCGGAGCGCGCACAAAAGGCGTTGGCGTGACAACGGCGCTGCTTAAAAAGGCGGGGGTGAAGGCAACCGGAGTATGATTTAGTTTAATTTAATATTTGTAGTATATAATTTATATCAATTAAAGATAATTTTAATTAATTTAACCTGCCTTCAGGGAGTTCATCCCTTCGCCGTCATTTAAAAACCAAAAATATCGTGATGCCGTCGTCTATCAGCATAAGCAGCGTTGCAAGGTTTGCGAGATAGATAAACCAGATGGCCATGAAGCCGAGGCAGTGTATCCAGCGGCCCGCGAAGATGCCGGCGGCGTAGCCTGCAAGCAGGCCGGCCAGCCCGAAAATCAGCGCAATCTGTCTGGATTTGTAAATGACGCCTCCTGTCAGCAGACCGGCGCTGAAGCCAAGCACCAGGCAAAAGACGAAGATCGAAGGGACAAAATCAGCGTATGTGTATTTGCGCCCCTGTTCCACGCGGCGTAAATATTCAGAGATGACCGCGCCGACAACCAGCGCGACAATCCCCCCTGCCCCTGCGACTGATATTATTATCCCGACGACGGACCCTTTGACGGCTGAAGGAAACCCGGCAGCCGCAAGCACTGCGCAGACGACGATTATCAGCGGCACTTCGATTAAAAAGTGTTCCCTTGCGTTCCTGTCCCTGTTTCTGTATTGCCTGTAACGGTAGAGAAACACCTTAGGCAAAAAACTGAAGTGAAACGCCGTTGACAGGAACGGTGGCGGCTGGGCAGGGGGCAAAAGCACAGACGGCTCCTGTTGCGGGCTGTCTGTTTTATACGCAGCGGTCATAGGGCCTCCTGAATTAGAGGTTTTACAGGTCTGACTGTTAAAGCATTCGGCGCTGTGCGCGCCGGGTGGGGTTTTGGTTCGCGATGGCGGCGCAGTTTACAATGTTCTTGTCACGCCCATAAAAAAAAGAGGCTAACCCTTACGGACTAACCCCTATGATTTCCATGGTGGAGGGTACCGGGATCGAACCGGTGGCCTGCTGATTGCGAACCAGCCGCTCTCCCATCTGAGCTAACCCCCCGTCACCTGTCTGCGCCGCTTAAACTTAACCATAGAAAAATATCAAAAAAAAAGGATAACAGCAAGCAATAATTTACCTTCGGCATTTACCTCGTTCAGCTCATCATTGAGCGCTTCAACAGGGATATGGGAAAAGACGACCAGATGGAAAAGCGGCCGCATCATCTGACGCTTGAGCCTGACCACGCAATCAACTTTGAAAAAATCCCGGAACAATAGACTGCGGCTTCAATTTGAAGGGGCTCAGCCCCCGGCGCGGGAATAATAGTCCGAAAAAAAGGGTTTAGACAAACGTCTAAACCCTTGAAGGGTGTCACACCCTTTTTTTCAACCGTAACCTTCTTTAGCGGCGCCGGGACTGCCTGGCCTTCCCTGCCGCGCGTTTGCCGGTTTTGCCCAGACCCCATGTCCAATCCCTGATCTCCGGCATGTCTTCACCGTACTTCCGGATGTAATTCTTGTGGTCTATCAGCTTGTCCCGGATAAACTGCTTGGCATACGCCGCCCGCGCGCCCAGATTCGGGACACGGTCAATTACATCGTCAGCCAGATGGAAACGGTCAAGGTCATTTAGCACCACCATGTCAAAGGGGGTTGTCGTCGTTCCCTCCTCCTTGTATCCGCGCACGTGTATGTGCTGGTGATTGGCGCGGCGATAGGTCAGGCGATGGATAAGCCACGGGTAGCCGTGGAAGGCGAAGATAACCGGTCTGTCCTTCGTAAAAAGCATGTTGAAGTCATTATCCGCGAGGCCGTGAGGATGCTCGCCCGGAGGCTCGAGCGTCATCAGATCAACCACGTTGACAACGCGTATCTTCATATCCGGAAAGTGCCGGCGCAGTATCTGGACGGCGGCCAACGTCTCAAGCGTCGGCACGTCTCCGGCGCAGGCCATCACTACGTCCGGCTCGCCGCCGTTGTCATTGCTGGCCCAGTCCCATATGCCGATGCCGGCGGTGCAGTGCTTGACGGCGCTGTCCATGTCCAGCCATTGCGGTTCCATTTGCTTGCCCGCCACGATGACATTCACGTAATCGCGGCTTCTCAGGCAATGGTCCGTCACCGAAAGCAGGGTGTTGGCGTCCGGCGGCAGATAGACGCGGACGATCTCCGCCTTCTTGTTCACGACGTGGTCAATGAAGCCCGGGTCCTGATGGCTGAATCCGTTATGGTCCTGGCGCCACACGTGCGACGTGAGCAGGTAATTCAGCGACGCTATGGAGCCGCGCCACGGGATGCCCCTGGTCACCTTGAGCCACTTGGCGTGCTGGTTGAACATGGAGTCCACGATGTGAATGAACGCCTCGTAGCACGAAAGCAGGCCGTGCCTGCCCGTAAGAAGATAGCCCTCAAGCCAGCCCTGGCACAGATGCTCGCTAAGCACCTCCATCACCCGGCCGTCGGGCGATACATGATCGTCTGTTTTAAGTATCTCGGCCGCAGACACCCTGTCCGTGACGTCAAAGAGGTGCGTCAGGCGGTTCGATGCCGTCTCGTCCGGGCCGAAGACGCGGAAGTTCCGGCTCGTCCAGTTCAATTTCATGACGTCCCTGACGAATGCCCCCATAATCCGGGTGGTTTCCGCCATGACCGTGCCGGGCTCTTTGACGTCTACGGCATAATCGCGAAAGTCCGGCATCATCAGGTCGCGCAGCAAAAGCCCGCCGTTGGCATGAGGGTTGGCCCCCATCCGGAGTTCACCTTTGGGCGCCAGGCCGGCCAGTTCCACGATAAGTCTGCCATTCCTGTCAAACAGCTCCTCCGGCCTGTAGCTCCTCATCCATTGTTCAAGCATCTTAATGCGTTTGGGCTTGGCTGCAAAATCCGAAAGCGGCACCTGATGAGAGCGGAATGTGCCTTCTACGGGCAGGCCGTCAACCACCTTCGGCCCTGTCCATCCCTTTGGCGTGCGAAGGATTATCATGGGCCAGGCATACCGCCCCTTGAATCCCTTTGTGCGCGCTTCGGTCTGAATCCACTTTATCTCGGCAACGGCCTTTTCAAGCGCGCCGGCCATGAGCTGATGCGCCTTGTCAGGCTCGTTGCCATCGACAAAATACGGGTTGTATCCATACCCGCGAAAGAGCTGTTCCAATTCCCCGTGACTGATGCGCGCCAGCACGGCCGGGTTGGCGATCTTGTAGCCGTTCAGGTGCAGGATAGGCAGGACAGCGCCGTCGTGAACCGGATTCAGGAATTTATTCGAATGCCAGCTGGCCGCCATCGGGCCGGTCTCAGCCTCGCCGTCGCCCACCACGCAGGCCGCCAGCAGGCCGGGGTTGTCAAACACGGCGCCATACGCGTGCGCCAGCGCGTAGCCGAGTTCGCCGCCTTCATGGATGGAACCGGGCGTCTCCGGGGCCACGTGGCTGGGGATGCCGCCCGGAAAGGAGAACTGCTTGAAGAGCCGCTTCATGCCGGCCGCGTACCGGGAGATGTTAGGATATACCTCGCTGTACGTTCCCTCCAGATAGGTGTTGGCCACAATGCCCGGCCCCCCGTGGCCCGGCCCGGCGACATATATCACGTTAAGGCCGTATTTGTTGATTATCCGGTTCAGATGAACGTAGATGAAGTTAAGCCCCGGCGTCGTGCCCCAATGGCCGAGGAGCCGCGGCTTTATGTGCTCAATCCTCAGCGGCTCTTTGAGAAGCGGATTGTCATGCAGGTATATCTGGCCGACGGAAAGATAGTTGGCGGCGCGCCAGTAGGCGTTCATCTTTTTTAAAATATCCGGCGGCAGCGGTCTTTCCGTGAGTTTAACGTCCATTGTTTTCATGGAAGTTCTCCTTTTCGCTTGTTAAGCCCAACACTTTGCAAACAGACCTTGCAATCATCAACTCCTCATTCGTTTGAATTACGCGGACTTTAGCCGCGCTGTTTTTAGATGAAATAAGGCTCTCATTGGCCGCATTGAATTTCGCGTCAAGTTCGACTCCGAGAAAACCCAGCCCCTCGCATATTCCCGCGCGGACTGTGGGCGCGTTCTCTCCGATGCCGCCGGCAAAGACCAGCGTATCCAGTCCGCCCAATACCGCGGCGAACGCGCCGATAGTTTTTTTCACATGGTAGCAGAACATCTCCACGGCCTCTGCCGCCCGGAAGTCCCCTGCCTCGCTCCGAAGCAGATCGCGCATGTCGGAACTTGTCCCGGACACGCCGAGCAGACCCGACCGTGAATTGACCATTTCATTGAATTCTTTCGCGCCCATCTGCTCGGCTTCGGCCAGATACCATACAAGCCCCGGATCAAGGTCGCCTGAGCGCGTGCTCATCGGCACGCCCGCGGCAGGCGTGAAGCCCATGCTGGTATCCATCGGCTTGCCGCCGCGCACCGCCGCCAGACTCGCGCCGTTGCCGAGGTGCGCCAGTATTACCCTGCCCAGCGCCGCTTCAGGCCCGGCCACGCGCGTTAGCTCCTCCATCAGGAACGCGTAGGACAGCCCGTGAAACCCGTAGCGCTTGACTCCCATCGCGTCATATTTACGCGGAATCGGCAGCAAACGCGCCACGCGCGGCATACCGTGATGAAACGCCGTGTCGAAACAGGCCACTTGCGGCAGATCCGGAAACCGGCGGTGAATCGCCTCCATCAGCAGTATCTCCGCTGGCAAATGCTCCGGATCAAACGAACTGAGCCGGCGCAGCTCAGCGGTCATCTCCGCCGTAATCAGCTGCGGCTCGCCGAACTTTGGCCCGCCGTGCACCACGCGATGACCCGCCGCCGTCAACCCGGCCTTCTGTCCAACCCTTTGGGCGCCGACTCCGGATGGGTCGGCACGACTCCGCCCGCTGAGCCAATCCATCAGCAAACCTGCCGCCGCCGCATGGTCAGGCGCGTCCGCACTGAGCGAAAAGCTGTCCGCACTGTCCGTCCCGTCCATCCTGTTCGGGCCTTTAACCGTAAAGCCGGCGTCCGGCAGTCCGATCCGTTCAATGCTGCCGCCAAGAATCCTTTGCAGCGAGTCTGCCCGGAACAGCGCAAACTTGATGCTTGACGAACCGCCGTTGATGGTAAGGACGCATGGCCCCGCCTGCTGAGCAGGTTCAACCTGTTTCACGGATGTCTCCTCAACTCTTTTCATAAGCTCCGCCTGTCTCCCATGCGCGTCAGACGCAGGAGGTGACCTGTCAAACATATTCTATGCCGCACTCGCGCTTTTAGCAAGCGACTGAAGAAAGATTCTGCCGCGGCAAATAAAAAAAGGGTTACGGGAAAACCCGTAACCCTTTGTTTTTGTTGGTCGGGGCGAGAGGATTCGAACCTCCGACCCCCGCGTCCCGAACGCGGTGCTCTACCAAGCTGAGCCACGCCCCGACTGAATAACTCGCACTAAGGAGGACAAATCTCCGCCCCTTGAAGGGGTGCGATGCTTAAAAGCAGGATGACCGCCATTGCAGCAAGAAAAAAATTATACACTTTAAAAAAATGAAAATCCAGCTTTAAAAAGCAAAACTCGCAAATTATTTTCACACCAACAAAACCCGGCAAAGGAAAGCGGTTTAAAGAATAAAAGTTTTTTGGCGCCTGCGGTGAGCAAAGCCAAAGGGGTGTATTTTGACTTTAGCCGTGCGCAGCACCTGCGGTGAGCAAAGTTTAAGATGTATCATTTTAAACTTTAGCCGTGCGCAGCACCTTTTTTTCAAAAAAGGCAAGCGTATCACGACCGGCTTCCACAAAAAAGCACCCGCGTCATGACAACGCGGGTGCGCCTTGTTCGCTAAAATTGCTTTATGCGGCTGACTCTCAGCTTACGATACGGTCCTTGACGATTGTAGGCGTTATGAATATCAGCAGCTCCGTCTGTGAATCCGAAACGGATTTGCTCTTAAAGAGCACTCCGAGAAATGGGATGTCCTTTAAATAAGGTATGCCGCTTTCGGTCTCGCTCTTGTCGGAGATAACTATGCCGCCGATGACCGTAGTCTCTCCATCCTTTACAAGCACCTCGGTTGTGGCCTCCTTCTTGTTTATGCTTGGCGACCCTGAAGAGGTCCTGAATGAGCCGATGGCGTTCCTGGTAGCCTTTATCTTCATTATGACGCTGCCGTCCGGCGTTATATGCGGAGTGACGGTCAGGCTGAGGTTGGCTTCAATAAAGGTCGTGGCCGTTCCGGCGGAGGAGGTCGTTGAAAACGGTATGGACTCGCCCTGCTCTATCTTGGCCTCTTTGTTGTCCATCGTGGTGACCCTCGGCCTTGAGATAGTCCTTACGCGCCCCTCTGTCTCGCCTGCCGTCAAGCGCAGGTCGAGCATGAGCGGATTCACGCCTGACTTGCCGAGCAGCATACCCAATGCGCCGAGCGGGCCTGCCTTGCCGCTCGCGGGCATATTGACCATATAGTTCGTAACGCCGGGAGTAGCCAGGAAGTTCTTCTTCTCGATATTGCTTGACCCGCCTCCGGTCAACATGCCTGTCGGACCCTGGCTCTGCGCCGGATCGACCGCCCACTGGCCGAACCTGTCCGCGCTGCCGAACAGGTTCGTCGTTGTGTTGTTTGGATTCCTGTAATCAACACCCCACTGGATGCCGAGGTCTCTTGCAAATGTCGTCTCGGCCTCGACGATGCGCGCTTCTATGATGACCTGAGGTATCTGCGTGTCAAGCCTCCTTATCAGCTCGGCGGCCTTTTCAAGGCCGTTCTTGACGTCCTTGATTATGAGGGTGTTCGTCCTTTTTTCGCTTGAGACGCTTCCCCTGTCGGTAAGCACGCCCTTTACCTGCGGCTCAAGGTCCTTGGCGTCGGCGTAATTAACGGCTACGTATTTTATCATCAGGTCTTCAAGTTTTTCCTGCGCCTTTTTGGCCGCAAGCGCGGTCTCCCTTTCCTGCCTCAGCCTTGAAGTCGGCGCAACCCTTACGACATTGCCTTCCTGCACCTTGTCAAGGTCTTTTGATTTAAGTATTATGTCGAATGCCTGCTCCCACGGGACGTTTTTAAGCCTGAGCGAAACAGTCCCCTTGACGTCATCCGAAGCGATGATGTTGAGGTTGCTGACCTCGGCAAGAAGCCTCAGGACGTCGGCGACGCTGGCGTCTATCATGTCAAGGTCTATCTTCTTGCCGGCATACTGCGCGGCGGAAGCTTCAACTTCGCCCTCTTTTTTAATCCCTGCAATAACCGCGAAGTCCAGAGACAGTTTGCCGGCATCCTCCTTGACCTCATAGGCCGTCTTTTCACTGAGCTTTATAAGTATCCTGACATTGTTGGGCTTGAAGGACTCCTGGAACGCGCTGATAGACGTCACCGCCGTGCCGAGCTTTGTAGCGTCAAGCGTCCTTACAAGCTCTTCCCTTATGACGGCGTCTTTTATGTCCATTACGATGGTTCTGCCGTCGTCCGATTCCTTAATCGCGTACGGGGCGCTCACGCTGCTTGCGACCGTCAGACGGCCCTTGGGGCCGGCCATTTTATAATCAACGCGCGTTACCTCGGCGGCCTCTTTCTCTTCGACTTTTGCCGCCTGCTCAGCCTGCTGAGCAGGTTCAGCCTGTTTTGCAGACGATGCCGCGGTCTCCATCTGAACAGGCGCTGCGGCAGCTGCAACGGCCGCGGCAGGCGCCGCTTCAACAGGAGCCGCTTTAACAGAAGCCGCTTCAACAGGTGCGGCTACAGCAGGCGCCGGCGCCTGAGATGTTTGGGTCGCCTTATCAGCGATCACAGATTCTCCTACGTTCAACACAAGCGATTTATCCGCCTTTATCACCAGATATGGGACCGCGGCCTTGCCGGCGAGGTCTACCACCAGCCTTAATTTATCCTTATAAGCGCCTATTCTTACGGACTTGACGTATTTGCCTTTAACCGGAAAAACGCTCTTGCCGGTCAGGTTGGTCACTCCCCATACGTCCACGATGACTCTTGAAGGCTTATTAAGTCTAAAAGATTTGTAATTACCAACTGCCCCGTCCGCGGTAAAGGTGACTACCGTTTTGCCGGTCTCCTCGGAGGATTCGACCTTCAATATTTTTCCCGCCGGCGCGGCAGCTTCTTCTTTCACTTCATCAGTCTTTTGTTCGGCTGCCTTCGAGGCCGCGCCCTCTGTTTGAAGGGGTTGAACCCCTGTCACCGGTTCCACGGCCGTTTTTGGCGCTGTTTCCGGGGCTATTTCAGGGGCTGTTACAGGCACAGCGGCGGCCGTCTGGGCATCAGAAGGGGGCGCATTTTCAGACGCAAGGCTTACGAGAAGGCTGTTTTCTCCTTCTTTAACAAAGTTCTCTACGCCTTTCTGAAGCTCTATTATTACCCTGCCTATTTTTTCCTCGCCGCCAACGGCAAAAGTTTTGATAACGATAATGTATCTGTTATTCACATCGAGCTGAGGCTGTATCTTATCCACATCCACGCCCGGCATGTCAATAAGAACCCTGTCGGGCTCTGTAAGCTTGAACGTGGTATATTTAACCGGGCCGTTGGCCTTGATAAGCACCCTGTCGCCAGCGCCGACAACACTTACGGATTCTATGACTACCTTATTGCTCTGCTTCTGGGCCGCCACAGCCGCGTCTTTTAAATCCTCCGCCAAGGATGGGGATCTGCCGGCGGTAAGGAGCAACGCCCCTGCAAATAATGCAGGAGCAAGCCAGAACCGCAGACGTTCGTTAAATATGGAAAAATGCATAAGACCTCCGTATGCTCAACTGGTTATCTGCAGCTTTTTGTAAAATTTATTCTTTCTTAAACGCGCTTATTCAGCGATCGCAGCGCGAGGCTTTAGCCGCGCTAATCACGACGAAACACTGCAGACGAAGCTGAAGCTTCGCGCTATCTTTTCAGTCCGCTATCCTCAGGCAGCCTGACCGGCGTGTCACTGTGGCCGGTCAGCTTTCCGAATTCATCATATATATATTCACGCACGGTCAAGCTCCTGGATTCGAGCTTAATAACCTTCCCGTCCCTCGTGCCCATCATGTCTCCTACATGGACAAAATATCTTTTCCCGTCAGGCGTCAGCACGAGCCCAAAGGAACTGTCCCTGGCATTGACAACGGCAATTAATCTGAAGACATTGAGTTCGCAGCACTCAAGCGGCCCCTTTATCCTTTTGCCTTTTTCAGCGGCCTGAGCCTTCACATTGAGCATGTAGTTGGAGAACGGATTCCTGCGCTTTGGCGCCTCCGGCTTTGCCTGCGCCGCCTCGTCCGGTTTCCCCTGCACATCCGGCGGCGGGGGAGGCGTTACCTGCGCCTTTTTGGGAGGCGTCACGACACCTTGCGCAGGAGGCTCCTTTGACTGGCACGAGGCAAGGAGCATGACTGCGAAAGCGGAAACGGCGCATATTTTCAGCGTATTCATCATTATTTCTTCTTCTCTCCTTCAGGAACGGCAACCGGAGTTTTTTTGTCTTTATCCTTTGCATCAGGCTGCGTCGGTATGAACCTGAACGTGTTCGCCACGAACTTAGCCTTCAACACGGGTCTCCTGTTGGTAAATCCGGTGGTAGAGACGTCGAGGCCTCCTATATTTACTATCCTCGGAAGCATACTTACCTTATCGGCGAAATCATACAGGCTTTCGAAACTGCCTTCCACAGTCATGGTTATCGGTATTTCGGCGTAAAAACCCCTTGCCGACTCGCGTCCGGGCTTAAAGAGCTGTATATTAAGACCTGATCTCGATCCGGCGCTGCTTATGGAATCTATAAGCTCCGGGATCTCTTTTTCATTCGGCAGCTGCGTAAGGGCCTTGGTAAGCTGCTGTTCCATGAGTTCTTTGTCGCGCAGATATTTTGGTATATCGCCGGCTATCGACCTGTTTTCCCTTAACTTGTCATTCAGATCATTTAACTCGGTCTTGAGATTGCCAATATCCGTTATCTTTGGGAAAAGCAGAAAATACCCAAGCAACGCAACTATCAGGACGTTGACCGCCGCAACGATGCCTATCCTCTTTTTGATAGGCAGTTTCAGCAACTTATCCAGGTTTATCTTTTGAGCCGCCATTTACAACCCCTTCTTGATATGATTCGCGATTCTTTTCATACACCGCCCTTTACGCCTATTTGCAATTACCGAGACGGCGGCCTTTTATATGCTGTATTATCTGCATTGAGCGGCCTCGAGAATTCTTGCTGGTCATCTTCACAGTGGATTCGTAGCTGTCGCCTTTATATAAAATCTCGCCACTGCCGTTCATTGCATTTTCCCCTTTACACTGAACAGCCCAACTTGCCTTTTTACCGGACGACTTATAATCAACAATCTCGCACTTCTCGTCGCTCTTTGGAAGCGTATTTTTGCTGTCTTTCAGCTCTTTTTGGGTATAGCAATGCGTTTGCTTTATTTCCTGACCGCCAAAAGGCATGCCCGCAGGCATTCCAGACATCTCCGTTGTAACGGCTATTTCCCATAATCCTTCCTTCATATCGGTGCCGGCGGCATAGACCATCATTGGAAAGGCAATTGCAGCAAAAACTAACGTCAACCCAGCCTTTTTCACAATTGCCTCCTCAATATATTTTTTTAAGGGTTCATCCATGCCCCGCGTCAGCGCCCGCGGTGAGCAAAGCTAAAGGGTTGCATTTTGACTTTAGCCGTGCGCAGCGCCCGCGGTTACCTGCCCTTTTCCAGCTTTATTTCATACTCCACCACGTCCACGCCGGAATCTTTGTCCTTTGCCTTCTGGATGGTCTCAAGCTCCACCCTTCCGAGTTCCGAATGCCTTTGGAGCCCCCTCATGAAGTCAGCGACCGTTTCCTCGTCAACGGCATACCCCTTAAGAGTTACCACGACGCCTGTCTCGCTGAAGGACATCAACCAGAGTTTTTCCGGTATGGAATCTCCCAACATGTTGAAAAAATCGGTGGGCCCGGTTCTCCCGGTTTCGAGCTTCTTGATGACGTTGAGCTTTTCCTCGACGATCTTCTTTTGTTCCTTTATCTTGGAAAGCTCGCCGATCTTCAGCTTCAGCTCCTCGATTTCCAGCTTGCCCTTTGTTATATCATCCCTGAGCGCGGATGCCTCGGCGGAGAACCTGACATATACGCCTATGGTTACGACAAAAACGGCGAATGTGATAAGGCCCGCTACGGTCAGCTGGAACCTTACGGACTCTTTCTTTTTCGCGGCCCTTACGGGCAGAAGGTTTATGCGTATCATCTGTCGCCAAACCTCCTTGTTGCGAGACCGACGGCCACGCAGAAGTACGGCGCAAGCTCCTTCAGCTTTTCTTCGTCAAAGTCTTTGGGAGAAACGGTTATGCCCTTGAAGGGGTCCGCCATTTCAACCGGCATGCCGGTCTTATCCTGCATCATGGACAGGAGACCCGCGGCCTTGGCGCAGCCGCCGCAAAGGAATATCTTGTTGATGTTCACCCCGTGGCTGCCGCCGAGGAAAAAATCCAGAGACCTTCTCACCTCGAAGGAGAGGTTCGTTGAAACGGTCTCTATGGCGGCGTTCATAGTATTCGTGTCGACCTCGCCTTCGGCCTTTCCGAGCTTCATGGCCTCGGCGTCCTTGAAGCTTATGTTCATCTGCCTCTGTATCTCTTCAGTGAACTGATTCCCGCCCATAGGCACGGCCCTGGTGAATACGGTCTGTCCGTTGACGATGACGCTTATGGATGTGATGCTCGCGCCGATATTAACGACCGCTATCGTCTCGCCGGGAGCGGCAGGGTAGTTTATCTCAAGCATGTTCTCTATGGCGAAGGAGTCTACGTCGATGACGACCGGGTTAAGCCCCGCTTCCTTAATGACGTTGGTGTAGTCGTTGATGACGTCTTTTTTAACGGCCACCAGCATGACGTCCATCTGCCCCCTGCCCTCGGTGTCGGCGCCGAGTATCTGGAAGTCTATATTGACCTCGACGATGGGGAACGGGATATACTGCTCGGCCTCCCACTGGATGGACTCGGACAGTTCCTCTTCCGTCATTACCGCGAAGTTGACCTTCTTGATGATGACCGAATGGCCCGTTAGCGCCGATACGACGTCCTTCGCCTTGACTCCATGTTCGGCAATAAGCTCTTTCAGCGTGTTGGTGACGGTCATCGAGTCTATGACCGAGCCGTCCACGATGGCCTCAGGGGGCAGCTCGGCAATCCCCATCTTCACGAGCTCCCAGCCCTTCTTGGTCTGCCTGAGCTGAACGAGCTTTATGGAGTTCGAGCCTATGTCAAAGGCCGCGACCTCTTTTTTCTGCAAGAATGATAAAAAGCTCCAGTCCATCTATCCCCCGCGATGCAGCCTGAACAAATTCTGGCTTTTTCAGCAGCCTGTGAAAACGTGTCAATCGTTGTTGAAGACCTTGGCCTTTTCGGACGTCTTATAGCCCAGGGCGTGGATTATCTTCCTCTTGGTGTCCATCCTGCAGTCATATCCCCGCTCGATCCTGTCTACGGTCAATGGCGACAGGCCCGCCTTTCTCGCAAGCTCGGACTTGCTGAGGAGAAGACTTTCTCTTATCTTTTTTAGATTATTTTTACGCATATTCAAAGGACTTTTGTCACACGCCTCTTAAAATTACCCGGCCCGCGCGCCGGCAGATGAAACGGACATGATACGGGTTGAATGTAGACCAATATTTAACATTTGTCAATACTTTTCTTGAATTATCTATAAATTAACATAAATCATGCGCAGGCATAATCGCTGCAAGGCTCTGTCCGTGCGGGTAAAACGCGCTAATGCGCCTTTCCGCTGAAATAAAAAAGCGGGTTAAGTTTATGGCTTAACCCGCTGAAAAAGCCCCGCGCCGCGCTTTCGGGGTTGAACCCCCTGAGGGGGCTCAGCCCCTTCAAATTGAAAGCGCGAAGATTGTAAGGCACCCGCCTCGCGTCGATGAGAGAAAATTTTGAATCTTTTTTATCCTCTCCCCTCCCCCGCTGAAGACACACGAGGGCAGGCGCGGGAGAGGGTAGGATGAGGGGCACTGCCCCTTCACGGCTAATACTTCTTCCAGATAAGCATGGCCGAGGAGCTTGATTGCCTGCCGACATCCTGGAGTACCGCGAGGTTGTAGTTCAGATTAAGTCCGCCGTTGACATTAACCGTGACATTTGCCATTGCGCCGCCGACGATGTTCACGCCGCCGCCGCCGCCGTTGAGCGTGAGCGTGCCGAGGACGTAGATAAGCCCCTCCCAGTTAAAACCGCCGGAAAGGTCAAGGTCGCCCGTCACGATGAGTATCCCCCTTCCGCCTTTATCCGCGCCGAGGTCATTGCCTGTTATGCTCACCGAAGTCGCGTTGTTTATGTATATCATCCTTGAATACGTGTCACCGGTCCAGTCCCCCCAGTCCGCGTCGGTCGTGCCGCTGATAACGGCGTTGCATTCAGCCGGATTGCCGCATTGGAGCGTCATGTCAGCCATGGCGGCGACATTGGCGACCGTATCGCCCAGATAATCGTTCACCATGTCATCATCCGCAGTTTTAACGGCAGTGCAATTTTTACCGTCTATGGGACATTCGCTGCTGCAGGTAGAGCCTCCGGTCACGTCAGATGCCGCGCCAACGCCTGTAACGCATCCGTTTGTATTCAGAGCGCCGCCGGTGTCGACGTTAAGGCTGCTCGCGCCGATATACGCCTCTATCCGCCTTGTGGTCGTGGTGGCGCCGCTGGCCGCGGAGCCGGTGGAAAAGACATGGTATACCGGCATTATGCCGCGCTGTATCCTGGTGACGCTCTGGTTTATGTTGAAGTCTTGCCCGAACATGACGACCTCTACCGGGCCGGTGCAGTTCAGCGTGCCCGGCGGCACCGTTACCGGCAGGCTGTTCATGCCCATGCTGGCAACCGGGGCGGCCAATGAAACGGCATTGTTGTCGCAAAAACCTTCAGCGTTGTTCTCCGTAAGATAGGTGATGGTGACGTCGTAATTCATGTGCGTGCCGTCCGGGCCGACGGCGCTGTCCCTGGTAACGCCCCCGGTTGAAAAACCGAAGTTCCTGCCGTCCGAGTTATTTACGTTCCAGTTGATAGTCCGGTAGTCGGCGTCGGCTGTTTGTTCGCCGATATAGCGCGCGTTGGCGCTCGGAAGGTGCAGTCTCGCGACGGCCTCGTTAATGCCGGCCTCGGCGAGCTGAAAGGCCATCTTCGAGCTTTTTTCATTCCTTGAGAGCGCGGTGTCGGTCGTGATGTTCATCAGAAGGCTTATCCCTATGAGCGACATGGCCAGCATGGTCACGAGGGCAAGGATGAGTATAAATCCCTTCTGCCCGCATCCCCGTCTGAACGGAATCTTCAGCGCGAGTATCCCTCTTAAAACAAACGGGTTGCCGCGAATTTTCTTAATTGTGTTTTTCATGTTCATTTTCTCCTGATGCGGCTTCCTCTCCCTTTGAGAGAGGATTGAAGTCTGGAGGGCTTTTCACCCTGCCCTCCCCCGTCAAGGGGGAGGAGAAAAAAAACCATTCCCCGTAGTGCGACCCTTCAGGGTCGCCGCGTCAAACCGCCGCGAAACTTCATTCGTGCCAATCTGCATGATTCAGCGAGGCTAAAGCCTCGCACTACGTTTGCTTCCGTCCGTCAACCCTCCGGAGGAAGGGCTGACGGACGCGCTTACGTTTACAGCGGCCCTGCGATGCTCGATGCGGCGCTCGTGAGCGGGCAGGAATCCACCGCCTTGACCAGGTAGCAGTAGCATTTCTTGGAACTGCCGGAACCTTGCGCCGCGGTGGTATCCTCGTAGGTTACCGTGCCGTCGCTCTTGCTGCTTAAGTACGTTAAGCTCGCCGCCGCCGGACATGCGGCGCAGGTCGAACCGGTCTTGGTTACCTGTGCCCTGTATATGTCATATTTTGCCGCCGTCGGGGTCTGTCCCGCGGCCATGTCCCACTCGGTTCTGGCAGTCCACGAGACGTTGACCGTGTCGCTGCCGGCTGTTGGCCTTGATACCGTAACGCCCGTCACCGCGCCCGGCGTCCTGTCGCACGCAAGGGACTTTACCGTAAGAGTCACAGGCGCAGGCGGGCCGGAGCAGGTCGGGCATGATACGTAAACCGTATCAGTCTCGGTCGTGGTGTTGCCGACAGGATTCACGTAGACCTTGCCGGACGTGTTTGTCGTGGAGGCAACGGCGCCGGTCTTTGTAAAGACGCCGCTGTCGAGCGTCTCGGTGATGGTATACGGGGTAAAGTAGGTCGGCGGCGTTGTATATGTCGAATTGCCGGCGCAGTTAGCCGCGTTAAGGTTTGCCGAGCAGAGCTTAACCATATCGGTTACAGTCTCGCCCGATATTGCGTTCACCTTTGAGCAGTCGCTGACCGTTATATTGAAGGTATTGGCGTCGCCATACTGTATGGACGACGGGGTGATCTGTATCGTGGCGGTTGATGAGCCTACGCACTCCTTGAACGTGTTGCTCTGCGCGCCCGCGTTGCCGTTAGCTGAGCATGAGTTCTGAGGCACGACGTACCACGAGACCACCTGATTGGCGAAGTCGGTCGCCCCTGCGGCGCGATCCTCTCTCCAATAGTACAGGTTGGGAGTGCCGTTACATTCCGCGTAATACCCTGTGCTCGGAGATAAAGTCCCGGTAGCCGCGGTAACCGGCGAGGTGTAGGTCTCGCTTCCGCTTGCGATCCATACGCAGCCTGTGGTCGAATGCTTTACCTTATATACCATCTGGAACGCGGCGGTGTCCGTCTGTCTCCATATCTGATAGTAAATAGGGTCGGCCACGGTGTCTATGGTCGAGCCGTCGGTATACTTGGTCACAGCCGGCCATCTAAAATATACGTTCGTATTGTAGTTAGTCGTCCATTGCTCAAGGGTAGTGACGCCCTGCGGCGTATAGTCGCAGACTGATATCGGCTTCTGGTCATATACGTAATAGCCGTCGGTGGTCTTTGGCAGCCTGTCGTAGTTGCCGTCCGAGTCAAAGGCGACGACGTAGTACCAGACCCTCTTCGCGCCGCTGGTGGTGACCCTCGCCGGTATGGAGCCTGTCCAGATGCCTCCGCCTGCGGCGCCTGTCATGGCCACTGTGCCGGACCTTGAGGCGTCTGACCACGCCGCGTCGGTAAGCACGGGCGCGGCGGCGACGGTAATCGCGGTTTCCACATAGTGAACTTCAGCCGAGCTTATATCGAGCTTGCTGCCCGTGGTCTCGTGCGTGGTGTTGGACACTATGTTGGCGGATACCGCCACGCTGACGCCTCCGACAACCGGATTGGGGGCGTACTCGGTCCCGCCGCTGCCGGTAACGGGCACGGTATTCAAGCCGGTTGATCCGGGGTACGCGAGGTCAAAGGTCGGGGACGTGGGCCTGTTCCTCAAAACGGTGGTAACGGCCGGGCCAAGCGGTATATACACGCCACCCGTTTCCTGAAGCTGGGAAATCGTCAGGTAGCTTACACAGCCCACGGAGCCGCTCGTGCCGGTCTGGTCGTTCTTGGCCTTGAAGGTAACGTAGAGGCTGTCGTCCCTCATGTCTATGGGTTTGCCCGCGCTGTCCTTGAACTCGAAGGTTATGGGCACGTACTCGCCCGTGCTCCATGCCGGTATCGTGGCATTGGTAAGCGTCTTCAAGGCTATCCCGCGCGTAAACGGGGCGGGCGAATTGGTGAAGTCTATCGTGTCGCCGTTGACAAAGGAGGTTGAAACCGCCCCTATGCCGCTCCTGCCGCCGCCGATGGTTATCTTCGTAAGATACGCCGAGACGTTTATCCACTCGACGGTAGCGTCGGTTATCGTCATGGTGCCCGCGGACGTGTTGTTGAAGAACATCGTCACGGTGTTGTGCGAGTAATCAAACGAAGACGTATACGGCGCAGTGGCCGTATCCCTGTGCGGCGTGACGGCGTTATCCGCCGATACGTCCACGCCTGTGACGACCTCCCTGTGGTCGACGGGGCTTGCCTTCGTGCATGGGAGGGCGCCGGCGCACTTCTTTGTCCTGTCTATCTTGCCCGGATAGACTACCGGAGACACGGACGACTGAAGCTGTGCAGTGCCAAGGCCAAGCATGTCCGTCCTTATGGTCGCCTCGGTCGGGTTGACCTTTTCATACGGGCAGTCGGTCGTTACTACCCTGTAGTAATATACGCCGCCAAAGCCGTCGGAGTTAGTCTCGGCGTCGGATAATTCGGTGTCGCTGGTGTTAGTGCCCCACATGGGCGCGTTTTTTGTGGCCGTAATGAGAACCGAGGGACTCCAGTCTAAATTATTCTTGTTCTTGAAAATCCTGTAACCGGCAAGGTCATAGGGGTTATTCTGCGTTGACGCTAAACCGGCCGAGCTTGTGATGCCCGTCCATGAAATGGTCGCAGGGTAGAGATACGTGACAGAGTCCCGCTTGGCAGGATCTGTATCGCAACAGCCTACCATGATGCTTGCCGGATCTACCGCCGGTGGCTTGCCTCCGAAATCAGGCTGACAGTAGCCGGTAGGATCAAGGTCGGGACATACCGGCGGGTCTTCAAAGCAGAGCGTCGTGACTGCAATGGACGTATTAGTCGTCGAGGGCTTGCCGCAACGGTTGAACGATACCGCCTTATAGTAATAGGTCGCCACGTCCGCAAGCGACGGCGCTGACGTCGGCGCGGCAGGGGCCGCTATCATGGAGCTGTGCCAGAAGGTCGTAGGCGTGCTGCGCGCAAGATAATAGTTCAGCCCCATATATAGAGGATCCGCCGGGTCGTTTATGGCCTTGAATATGCCGTTATACCCGGGAGGCGTGTAAGGGTCTGACACGCGGATGCCGGTGATGGGAGGAAAGCATTTGACCTGGGCGGTCGCTAACGGGTTGGTGATGTCGTTAAGCGTCGGGTAGCTTGACGTATCCGCATACGCGCAGGTCTGGTCGAGGTCTGTGTCAGACGGCTGGGTCAGCGTGACGGCCACCCTTCTCCAGCCCGCCCTTGCGGTTATGGACGGCGCGCCCGGGCTTGCGGCTTTTGGCGGGGCCGTGTCAGAGCCTGTGACCGAGGCAAAGCTCGTGCCCGGCGTGCAGGCCGCGGAGCCGTCGCCGCATGTGGCGGCGTAATCGGTCCAGCCGTACTTCTTGGCCGCCGTGTCGCCGCCGTTGTCAGGTATAAGCGTAGCGTCGCAGTTGACCGCCGCGATGGCGTAGTTGTAGACCTTGCACGCGAGAAGGCTTGGATCGCTGTCCGTGTAGGTCGTGACGGTCTGGCTCAATGCCGAAGTTCCGATGCCGCTTGCAGGCTCTCCCTCTATCCATTGGCCTGCGGCAATGGGCACGGATGAGAACGACGCGTCGCTCCTGTATATCCTGAATCCGATGACGTCGGGATAGGCCGACGTATTATAGGTCCATGACAGTTTCACCTGACCGTCAGAAGGGCCGTCCATGGCGGTAAAGCTGGCCGGCGGGGCGGGTTTCACGGGGTTTATCGTCGAGTCGTTGCCGGCTGTGCCAAAATCCGAATTGCTCGGGTCGGGGTCGCCGAAGGCGTCGGCGGTTTTGTTGCTGTAATTATACGAAGTGTCATAAGCCTCGACGGAAAGGTAATACTTGGTCCCTGCGCCGGAGGCCGCCGTTGAAGGAGTATATATAAGAGTGTCGGTAGTCGTATACTGACCGGTCGACGGATCCTTTTCCTTGGGGAAGATGGTGCAGGTAATGTATGTGGCGTCCTGCGTGCAGGAATATATAGAGCCGCTGAGGATGCTTTTGGGTATGTTTATTACGCCGGTGTAATTGCCCGGAGCGGTGCCGTAGTAGAGCTTGTAGCCGGCCAGGTCGCCGTCGGTGTTGCGGGTCCATTTGGCTTGAAGTCTTCCGCATATTCCGGGGTCTCTTACCTGGAGGCCGGTTGGCGTTGCCGGCGCGGTGGTGTCCAGGGCTATCTGGCCTATGCCGAGGTTCCTGATGTTCATGTGTGTCTGAACTGTAAAGGTCTTGCTATATGCCACGGCGCCTAAAAACCTCTCCGGGACGGCGGTAACGAGCTTGACGTCGACAAAACGGACCGTGTTCCTCTGCGCCTGCGTGGAGGCGCCCGTCAGGGCTACCGCGTTTCCGTCCTTGTCGTAATACAGGAACGCAAGGGTTTGCGCGTTGGGTATGACCTGCTCTGTATTGCCTGCGGCGCCGGTGGTGACGTTATCGGCCTTGCGCGTAAGATACGTGACGCCGCCTGCGGTGGCCAGGGCATAATGCACCCTGAGCCTTACGCCGGGGTCCGCGGGATCGGTGTACAGGAATTCTATCTGGCCGGCGTCCGTGTTGACCGTGAGGATGTCCGCCGTCCCCGCGATGTAGCCCGCGTTAAGGACCTCTCTTTCCATCATGTTTATCGCGATGCGCGCGTTCTGCTGGGCCTCAAGGAGTATGTCCTGACTGTGCGACGTCTTGAAGAAGTTGACGTACATGGTATAGATGGACCCTGCGATGATCCCCGTGATAAAAATAGCCACAAGGAGTTCGACAAGGGAGAAGCCTCTTGTTCCCGCGCCCGCCCTGCCCGTTAGGAGAGCGGCAGATTGCCTTTTCAGGAGAGGGCGGAACTGCCGTTTGTATCTGTTTTCCATGATTTCACCTTCTGGTTATAATGGTTGTAAGCCGCACATTCTTGGTAGCGTGCCAAAGCAGGTCCGTCCATGCCACTGTGACGTCCACCCTCTTTGCGCCGTCGGACGAAGGGGCTGCAACGCCATTGCCGTCAATGTCTAAATAGGTGACAACGTATGTCCATGTAAAGCGCATCTTGCCGGTGGCCGTGAAGTCCGTCGCGCTCCACTGGACGTCTATTGTGTTTGTCGGGACGCAGTTGAAAGTAGGCGCGGCGCCGGCACAGGCCCTTAAAAGGTCGGTGCGCGCCGTAAGGTTGTCCGTTAACTCAAGGTTGTCGAAAGGCACGCTCCTCAGCGCCTCGAGCCTGTTCTCGGCAATGTTCACGGCCTGGGTAAGGGCCTGGCTGTAACTTGACGTCTTCAAGGCCGTGCCGGTAAGGGTGGCGATGCCCAATATGCCGACGGCCAATATGGTCATTGCGACGAGGACCTCGACAAGGCTGAAGCCCCTGTTTGCCCAATTTGCAATATCTAACCGCCCTGCCCTTGCGTTTTTCAATTTTTGTCCGGCGTTGTGCCCTGCGGATATTCTCATAATATGAACAAGCTCCTGATTTTATGGGGCGCGCCATTTAGGATGCCCGGGGCTAACAGCCGGTTACGATGGAAATCCTGCCCAGACTGCCCGTAAACTGTATGCTCATTCTATCCGCGACGTCCCTCGTGTTCGTAAGGCAGATGTTGCCTGGCACGGTTACGGTGCCGTTCGGGTTATAGACGACCTGAAACGCCCCGGCCGGCGACGTAATGCTGATATTCGACTGTAAAGCCACGGACGTGTGGCCAGGCTCGTTGACCCACGAGGCCGTGTCGAAATACTTGAGCTGATATGTCGTGCCTGCCACGTCTATCTCATACCTGACGTTTCTCGTGATGGCGTTGGTCCTAGCGGCGTTTATCTCGGTGAAAAGGTCTCTTGCGGAGCGCACAAGCCTCTGATGATCTATCTGTCTCAAGATGCTTGGCACGGCTATGGCGACCATGACGCCTATCAGCGCTATGACTAACAACAATTCAACCAACGAGAAGCCCTTATTTTCTTCAAGCATCTTCATTGCTTTATTCCTCGAATGTTATTATAAGCAATCTACGTGCCAATAGTTAACTATCTTATTTTGCTGTATTCTTAGGAATAGAATAGCACAGTAGCTATGCATTTTTTTCATAGTCCGTAACTTTTTATCTTATATAGAAGCGCCCTGTGGCTTATCTCCAGAAGCTCCGCGGCCTTTGTCCTGTTGTTATTCGTCTTTTCGAGCGCTCTCTTGATAAGCCCCCTTTCAAGCGCATCCTCGGCCTTTTTAATGGAAATCTCCTCGTCCGCAACAGGAAACGCCGCCTCGCCAAGCCTCTTGTCCATGATTGGCAGGGCATTTTTTCCAATCGTATCGGATTCTTCGAGTATCATGGCCCTTTCAATCACGTTTTCAAGTTCGCGGACGTTACCGGGCCAAGTATAGCATAAGATGGCATCAAGGGCTTCATTTGACAGGTTTTTTACCGGTTTTCCGAACTTGCGGGCGTATTTCCCGATAAAATGCAGCGCCAACGGCTCTATATCAACCGGCCGCCGACGTAAAGGCGGCATTTTTATCTCGATGACATTGAGCCTGTAAAAAAGGTCTTCCCTGAAGCGGCCTTCTTTTATCTCCTGCCTCAAATCCCTGATGGTTGCGGCCACCACGCGCGCGTCTATTTTTATCGACTTCGTGTCCCCAACCCTGCGTATCTCCCTTTCCTGAAGCGCGCGCAGGAGCTTTACCTGAAGATCAACGGGCAGTTCCCCGACCTCGTCTAAGAATATCGTCCCCCTGTCCGCCTCCTGAAAAAGGCCTGCCTTGTTCCTGTCAGCGCCGGTAAATGCGCCCTTCACATGGCCGAACAGTTCGCTTTCAAGCAGGTCTTCGGGTATCGCCCCGCAGTTTACGGCCACGAAAGGCTCTAGGGCACGGAGCCCGGAATAGTGTATCGCCCTTGCGGCCAGCTCCTTGCCGGTGCCTGACTCGCCGGTTATGAGCACCGTGGTGGAATAATCCGCGACCTTCCTGATAAGGGCCATCTCCTCCTGCATGCGGGCGTCTTTCGTGATGATAGACCTTCCGCCGTATTCGGCCTCTGCCTCGGCCCTGAGCCTGCGGTTCTCTTTTTTAAGCCTCTCCCTCTCCTCGGCCTTTTTAAGAATAAGTATTATCTCATCCGATTTAAAGGGCTTGGAGATGTAGTCGTAGGCGCCGAGCTTCATGCACTCAATGGCGGTGTCCATCGAAGCGTAGGCGCTCATCATGATGACCGTCTCATCGCGGCCCTTTGCCTTCAGCTCCTTTAAGAACCGCATCCCGTCCATGCCCGGCATCTTTATGTCGCAAAGGATGAACGCGAACTCATCGGCCTCAAGCGCGCAAAGGGCCTTTGACGCATCCGCGAAGGCGGAAGGTTCGTAGCCCTCCCTTTTAAGGATGACCGTAAGCATGTGGCGCATGGACTCTTCGTCGTCGATTATCAATATCCTCATTCTCTAAGCGCTCCATGAAGGCAGTCTTACGGTAAAGACCGTGCCTTCGCCCATGGCCGTTTTAAACGTTATCTCGCCGCCGTAAGTCTTTATGATGCCCTGCGAAACGAAAAGACCCAGCCCCGTGCCCTTTCCGACATCCTTCGTGGTGAAAAAGGGGTTGAATATCTTCTCCGCGTCTCCCTCGCTTATGCCGGGGCCGTGGTCGGTAAATCTTATAAAGACAAACTCCCTCTGAGAGGGTTCAACCCTTGCAAACGCGCCATCCGCCTCACGGCCTGACGGCGTGTCCGTAATTCTTCTCTGGAGCCGGGCCGAATCAACCGGTTCTTTTTGCACCCCCTGAGGGGGTTCAACCCCTGTTTCAACGGTTATTCCAGCGGACGAGCCCATGCCTGACATGGCCTGAGCCGCGTTAAGGAGGAGGTTGATAAAGACCTGTCTTAACTTGCCCTCGTCTATAAACACGGGCGGCATCCCGCCTTGCAGAATCATATCCACCTTGACCGCCTTGAATGCCTTGTGCATTTCAAGCCCGGCGACCGTATCATTCAAAAGGGCATTGACGTCAACGGCCGCGGCAGCCTTCGCCGAGGGCCTTGCAAGCTCAAGGAATTCCCTTACGATGGAGTCTATCCGCCCGGCCTCCGTTATCATCCTTCTGATTATATCCCTTTCCCCCTGAGGGGGCTCGGCCCCGTCTTTGTCCGCGCCGCCTTTTTCCAATATGTCAAGATAGCCCCGGAGCGCGCCCAGCGGGTTTCCAATCTCATGCGCTATGCCGGCGGACAGAGAACCCATTGCCGCGAGCGTCCTTGACCGCAGGAGTTCATCCTCCGCGTTCACGAGGTCAAGGTTCGCCCTTTCAAGCCTCTTTATCTCCGTCTCCACGCGCCCCGCCATCCTGTTGAAAGAGGCCGCGAGAGAGCCGACTTCATTTTCGACCGCCACGTCCGCCCTTTGAAAGGGTTCAACCCTCTCGCCAAGCGCGCCTCCAGCGATGCGCGTTGCCGCGTCATCCAGTTTTTTAATGGGGTTTATTATCGCTTTGGAAAGGAAATAAAAACCGATGGCGATTATGATGACCGAGTCCAGAAGCGCGTAGGCTATGACAAACCGCTTGACCAGGGCGAGGTCCTGGTTTACGTCCGCAAGCGGCACGTCGAAATCAACGTTGCCGTTTTTTTGCGAAAACGTATCCAGCGAAGCCGTCACGCGGAGCGCCTCGCCGGCGCCGCCTGAAAACCATCCGCCGCCGATCCTGCGAATCTTCACGCCTTGCGAGAAAAAGAGCTGCTCGGCCGCGTCCGTTTGAAAAGGCTGAACCCTTTGAAAGGGTTCAGCCTTTTTCACGGAGAAGCCTTCATTCAAAAGCTCCCTGCCGGACGCGTCCGTAAACCTGAATGCGTTTATGCCGGCCTGTTTGAGCGCTTCGGCGGCAAGGGCCGCCTTTCTTAAGGCGTCCTCTTTTGTCTGCCCGGCAGCGGGAAAACGCGCGAAGATAAACCTTACAAACCTTACCGTATTCTCAGCCTCGCTTATCTTCCAGTTGACGCTCCTCATCTCGACGATCTTCACGCTCAAAAGCCCTATGAGACCGATACCTGCCAACGTCGTCAGGATTATCCCAGCGCCGAGCTGAGAGCGTATGCCGAGGGTAAACTTCATTGTCAAACCTGATTTTGTTTATCGGTTAAAAAATCGGCGGTTTATATATTGTCATTCCCGCTTAAGGACTGCTGGAATGACAACATAATAAAATCCCATTCACTCGCCCGCCGCTTTCATCAGATACCACCTTATCAACTCATCGCCGTAGAACAGATGAAGAAACGCGCCGAAAGCCAGAAACGGACCGAACGGCAGGGCGTATTTACTGTTCTTTCCGGTTATGAGCATAACCGCCGCGCCGATGACCGCGCCGATAAAAGACCCTGTAAGGACTGTGACGATTACAGCCCTCCAGCCAAGGAACGCGCCGATCATGGCAAGGAGTTTTATATCCCCTCCGCCCATGCCCTCCCTGCCCGTCATGTAATAATAGGCCGCCGCAACCGCAAGGAGAAAACCACCGCCAACGGCCATGCCGATAAGAGAGCTTGCCACGCCCGGAGCAACCATGAAAAAAGACAGTATGACGCCAAGGATAATTCCCGGAATACTTATTACGTCCGGTATCATCTTCAGCCTCAAGTCAATAAACGTTATTACAATAAGCGCGGCGGAAAAGACAAACATGGCAAACAGCTCGCGCGACAGGCCGAACTTAACAAACAGGGCAACCGCGATAACCCCTGTGAGCGCCTCGACAAAAGGATACTGCACAGAAAGTTTGACCTTGCAAAACGCGCACCTGCCGCCGAGGAATATATAGCCGAATATGGGTATGTTGTAGTAAAACGGCACAAGCCTGCCGCACCCCTGGCACCTCGACGGCGGCGAGACAATAGAAATGCCCTCAGGTATGCGGTATATGCACACATTCAGAAAACTCCCCACAACCGCTCCAAAGAGAAACGGGATTATGTATATTATCCGGTCGATCAAAAAAACCCCTTAAATCTTCCCCCCCTTACATTCGCTCCCCCCTTTGGAAAAGGGGGCTAAGGGGGTCAAGCCCCTTCAAGGGGATTTTATAATGGTGCATCTCACCGCATTCCTGCAAACTCCGGCGCCCTTTCAAATCCTCCCTGCCCTTGTATGTTAGACTGTGCCATATTGCGTAATTTTTAAATCCTTTTTTCTCCTCTCCCCTCGCGGGAGAGGGTCGGGTGAGGGGGCCGAGCCCCTTCAAGGGGCAACTTTCACCCCCACCCTGCCCTCCCCCATCAAGGGGGAGGAGATAAGGAAGTGGTCATCAACCTGCCCTCCCCCGCACCACTCGCCTGCACGGTTGTTTGCGCTAAATGATGTATTTGTGATGGCGAGTGGTGCGGGGGAGGAATAAAAAAAATTGCATAACCGCGCCCGCCTCATCTCATAACTTCGAATTCCTTTACCTGCAAGCAACCCTCTTGCGGGTTCAAGTTGCAAACTTGAACCCGCACTCTGAAAGAACGTGTGCCGATAAAACACCATCTACGTCCTGTATGCCGAATTTATCTTCACATACTCGTAGGTAAGGTCGGTTGTCCAGAATCTCCACGCGGCCTTACCTATGCCGAGGTTGACGGTCATGTTGACCTCTTTTTCTTTCATGACCTTGGCCGCCTCTTTTTCCTTGCCTGTGTCAAGGCCGCGGCGGGCGACGGGCACGCCGTTAAACGTTATGTCAACCCTGTCTTCCTTCATCCGTATGCCAGCCCTTCCGAGGGCGGCGATTATCCTGCCACAATTCGGGTCTGCGCCGAAAAAGGCGGTCTTGACGAGCATGGAGGTCGCGATGGTCTTTGCGGCTTTTTTAGCGTCGCTTATTGTGGCCGCGCCTTTTATGTCTATCTCGATGAACCGCGTGGCGCCCTCGCCGTCTTTCACTATCAGATGGGCAAGCTTTAAAGCGACCTCGCTTAACATTTTACAAAAGACCTTGTAATCGGCTGTTCCTGATTTTATCTCACGCCCCTTGGCTGCGCCGTTGGCAAAAATCAAAACCGTGTCATTCGTGGATGTGTCGTTGTCAACGGCGATGGAATTAAAGGACTTGTCAACGGCTTCCTTCAAGGCCTTTCTCAAGGCCGGATGCTTTATATTCGCGTCCGTCATGATGAACGAAAGCATCGTGGCCATGTCCGGGCATATCATCCCAGCGCCTTTGGCGATGCCCGCGACGGTGACGATCTTCCCGCCGATGCGCCCTCTGGCCGTCGCGGTCTTTTGAAATGCGTCCGTGGTCATTATCGCGCGGGCCGCGTCCGTCAGGCCCAGGCTGCTGAGACCGCGTATAAGCCCCGGCGCTCCGGCCTCTATCTTTTCAATGGCGGGCATGACGCCGATAACGCCTGTGGAGGCAACGAGTATCTCGCCGCTTTTCAGCCCCAGTCCCTTTTCAATTGCCGAGGCCATGCGGAGCGCGCTCAAAAACCCGGCCCTGCCCGCGCTTACGTTGGCGTTGCCGCTGTTCACGATAACGCCGCGTGACACGCCCTTTTTCACCCGCTTGATATCAAGAAGCACGGGAGCGGCCTTGACCTTGTTTTTAGTGAACACCCCGGCGACCGCGGCTTTTGTATCGCTGATGATAAGCGCAAGGTCCAATGCCCCCTGAGGGGGTTCAACCCCTGTCTTTTTCAGCCCGCAAGCCACCCCGGCGGCCCTGAAACCGGGAACCATCAAATGATGCCTGTTTTTAGCGGTTTTTATCGGCATATCATCTTCCTGAATGGAATTTACCGGAAAGGAATGGAGATGAATCCTGGGGGAACTTTCTGAAGAATGTTCCCCCTGAGAGGGTTCATCCCATTGAAGGGGCTCAGCCCCTTGAAGGGGTTCAACCCCCAACATCCCCTCAAAGACTTTAAAATTTTTTAAAGAGAGTCTGAGAGAACGCCTGCGGTGGGCAAAGCCAAAGGTTGTATTTTGACTTTAGCCGTGCGCGGCGCCTTTTTTTCAAAAAAGCTTCTCTCAAGAATCCGCTTACTGCCCCGCGCCGCAGCATTTCTTGTATTTCTTGCCGCTGCCGCAGGGGCACAGGTCGTTTCTGCCTATCTTGCCGCCGACCCTTGTGACCGGCTCTTGCCTGTCATCTTCTTCTTCGCCCTCTTCATCCGCGTTTTCCAGTTCGCCGCGGCCGTATTCGATTTCAGGCTCTTCATGCCGCGCGAGCTCTTCCACGGCCTCTTCCGCGTCCTCTCTTTTTATCTGAACCTTGAAAAGCCTTTCGACCACGTCGGATTTAAGCCTGAATATCATATCAACGAATAGGTCGAAGCCTTCCCTCTTGTATTCCTGCAAGGGGTCTTTCTGGCCGTAACCGCGCAGCCCTATCCCGCCCTTCAGGTGGTCCATGGAAAGAAGATGGTCCTTCCATAAGTTGTCAACCGTGTTGAGCATGATTATCTTCTCGAACTGCGCAAATATCTCGTCACCCACGGTGGATATCTTCGACGCATATGAGTTCCACGCCTTTAAGGCGATTGCATCCGCCAGGGCGTCTCTCGCGGCCACGCCGCCGATATCTTCCTTCCCGATGCCGGTGCCGAACTGCTTTACGGAGGCGTCATTTACGGCCTTTAAGTCCCAATCATCAGGGCCGGCCTTTTCTTCGACGTGAATGTTCACGACGTCTTTGGCCATCTCGTCGGCGAACTCTTTGACCATGTCGCGAAGCCCTGTCTGAGAGAGTATCTGTCTGCGGTAGCCGTAGACAACCCCCCTTTGCTGGTTCATGACGTCGTCGTATTCAAGCAGGTGCTTTCTTATGTCGAAGTTGTGCGCCTCTACCTTTTTCTGGGCGTTCTCTATGGCCCTGGAGACGAGGGTGTGCTCAATCGGCTCGTCCTCCTTCATGCCGATCCTGTCCATGATGCCGGCGATACGCTCGCTGCCGAATATCCTCAGGAGGTCGTCTTCAAGGGCGAGATAAAACCTCGACGAGCCCGGGTCGCCCTGCCTGCCGGAGCGGCCGCGCAGCTGATTGTCTATGCGCCTTGACTCATGGCGTTCCGTGCCGAGGATATGCAGGCCGCCGGCTTCAAGCACCTTTTTCTTCTCTGCCTCGCACTGCTCCCTGGCGGCCTTGTAGGCGGCCTTATACTCGTCGGTCGAATCATCCTTGCCTGCGGACGCCGCCGCCATGAACTCCGGGTTTCCCCCAAGGATAATGTCCGTGCCCCTTCCGGCCATGCTGGTTGATATCGTTATAGCTCCAAGGCGCCCCGCCTGCGCTACTATCTCGGCCTCCCTCTCATGCTGTTTGGCATTAAGGACGTGGTGCTTCATGTTGTGGCCTGCAAGAAGTTTTGAAAGTTTTTCCGAATCGTCTATCGAAATGGTGCCCACAAGCACGGGCCTGCCCTTTTGAGACAGCTCTTTAATCTCGTTGATGACGGCCTTGAACTTTTCCTTCTTGGTCTTGTAGATGAGGTCTGAGTTGTCCTTCCTTATCATAGGTTTGTTCGTAGGCACGACGATGACCTCAAGTTTATATATCTCGTTAAACTCCGATGCCTCGGTGTCCGCCGTTCCGGTCATGCCGGAGAGCTTATCGTACATCCTGAAGTAATTCTGGAAGGTGATGGTCGCCAGCGTCTGGTTCTCGTTCTCTATCTTCACCTTCTCCTTGGCCTCCACCGCCTGATGAAGGCCGTCGCTCCAGCGCCTGCCGGCCATGAGGCGTCCGGTGAACTCGTCGACTATGACGACGCCGCCGTCCTTGACAACATAATCAACGTCCCTTTTAAACAGGACGTGCGCGCGCAGAGCCTGGTTCACGTGATGGAGCGTTTCTATATTCAAAGGGTCGTAGAGATTTTCAATGTCAAGGAGTTTTTCTACCTTGATGACGCCCTCTTCGGTCAGGATGGACTGCTTGGCCTTCTCGTCGATCGTATAATGTGCGTCTTTTTGAAGGCCGGGGATTATCCTGTCTATGAGGTAATATTTATCCGTGGACTCCTCGGTCGGCCCGGAGATGATAAGCGGCGTTCTGGCCTCATCAATAAGGATGGAGTCCACCTCGTCAACGATGGCGAAGTGCAGGTCTCTCTGGACGTATTCCTCAAGGGAGAACTTCATGTTGTCGCGCAGATAGTCGAAACCGTATTCGTTATTGGTGCCGTAGGTGATGTCGGCGTTATACGCCTCATTGCGCCCGACGGGGCGCAGGTGCAGGTAGCTCTTCGCGTCGCCCGTGTAATGCGGGTCATAAATAAAGCTCGCCTCATGCTGTATTACGCCGACAGACAGCCCCAGGGCATGATAAACCTTGCCCATCCACGTGGCGTCCCTCCTGGCCAGATAGTCGTTCACCGTTATGAGGTGAGCCCCCCTTCCGGTGAGCGCGTTCAGGTAAAGCGGGAGCGTGGCCATGAGGGTCTTTCCCTCGCCGGTCTTCATCTCCGCTATGTTGCCTTCATGAAGGACTATGCCGCCGACCATCTGCACGTCGAAGTGGCGCATGCCGAGATGCCTTTTTGCCGCCTCCCTCACAACGGCAAATGCCTCGGGCAGGATGTCATCGAGGCCCTTGCCGCCTGCGACCGACTCCCTAAACCCCTTTGTGAGCGCCTTAAAACCCTCGTCTGGAACCGACTGCATCTTCGGCTCAAGCGAATTGATCTTCTCTACCAGCGGCATCATGCGTTTGATATCGCGCTCATTCTTGCTGCCGAACACCTTTTTCAGAAGAAAATTTAACATTGCCCACCGGTTCGTTTTTTTAAAGCCGCATTGACGCGCGCTCAAAATAGCGGCGCGCTCAAAAAGGCCCGGAATTCATGCCCTGCCAAATAAAAAATACTAACATAATCCTGCAAACTTTTCCACCCGCCTTTTTTTAAAAAAGACGGGATAGGAAAAATCAGCTTCCTTTCATTCCCCGCGAGGATATGGGCCGCGCGCCGCGTGCGCCCATGTCAAATAAAAAAAGCCCGGACCGCTTTTCCAGGGATGGCCTCTTGAGGAAGAGGCCGTCTCTGACGGCAGGGCTTTCAGTTCGATTATCAGACTGCTGAAAAAGCTCCATCCAAGGCGTAGCGGCCCGTAAAAAATCTCATTCGACGAGAATATACTTGGCCGGGTTTACTTCAACTCCGTTCATTGCGACCGAATAATGAAGGTGCGGGCCGGTGGAGCGGCCGGTGGAGCCGACCGCGGCTATCTTCTGGCCCCTTTTGACCTTCTGCCCTACCCGGACGTTTAACTCGGACAGATGCCCGTAACTGGTCTCCATGCCGTAGCCGTGCCGCAAGACCACCGCCTTGCCGAGGTTTGACTCCCACGACGCCTTTACGACGATGCCGTCCGCCGTGGCAAAAACCGGCGTGCCCACGCGGTTGGCTATGTCCAGCCCCTTGTGCATCTGGGCCATTCCGGTGTAAGGAGACGTCCTTATGCCGAATGTGGATGTGACCCACCCCTTCACCGGCCATATGGACGGAGTGGCCGCAAAGAACGACGACCGGCTCATGAGGTGTTCCTGTATCTCGACGAAACTTTTTTCCTGGGAGATGGCCTTTTTCTCAAGCTGGCTTATCTCCGAGTGCATGTCTTTCAGCAGATCGTCTACCTTCGCCTTCGGGGTAGAGAGGTAGTCATCCACGTCCTTCGAGGAGTCTCCGCCAAGGCCCTTGAGTTCATCCCTGTCCGAACCCTTCGGCTTTTCGATGTTGGCGACGATGCGCAGTTTCTTGTCGAACATGCTCAGCTTCTGATACTGCTCCTCGATGCCCCGTATCTTGCCGGCGAAGTTCTGCAGCTCCAGCTTCTGGGCGATGTTTTCCCGCCTGAGCCTGCTGAGTTCCAGCGCGTTCCCCTTGAGCTTTACATAATCATATACGACAAAGGCAAGAATAAGGGAAACAGCCGCGGCTGCGGCGCAAATGCCCTTGATGAACTTTACAGGCACCTTGATCTGCCTTGTTCTGGAAGCGTCGTTAGTCAAAACAAAGAATGTCAGACATTTTTTTTTCAATGACGCCCTCCTCTTGATTTAGATCAGGGATTCCAAGCCTGTTTATGAAAATCTTTTACATTTTAAAGGGGTCAAGCCCCAATCCGGTAAAAGACAGCGGGAGACTCTTATACTTTTTGTTGCTTAGATTGATTAACATACCGTTTACCAAATGTCAAGCCATTATCCGCGGTAAAATCAAACAGGGCGTTCTACGCATGGCCCGCATTCTACGACAATCCCCTTAATCCATCAGTGACAAAAATCACCATCCCCCGCTTCAGCCTGCCCTTTGAAAGGGTTCAACCCTTTGAAAGGGTTCAACCCTCGAATGTTTCTATCGGGGGACACGCGAGGACAGGAAAAACGGCGCTACGGGTGCATATACAGGACGACCCTGTCCTTTTCCATTTTAATATAGCCCTCTTCGGCCATCTTCTTCAATGCCCGGCTGACGACCTCCCTTGAAGAGCCTATCATGGCGGCCAGCTCTTCGTGCGTCGGCCTTTCCACGTATATGATCTTTTCCTTTGCAGCGTCCCCGTGCTTTGACATTCCGATAAGCGTGTGCGCTATCCTTCCGCACACGTCTAAAAGCGCAAGTCCGCCTATCTTCCTCGTGGCCTCGCGAAGCCTGCCCGTGAAGTACGCAAGGAGCGTGGTATAGACCCTGTGGTGCCTGCTTAGATATCCCAAAAACCCCTCCTTGCTTACTACAAAGCACTCGATGTCCGTTATGGCCTCGACGTTCGCCGAGCGGGGCTTGTTGTCAAGGATGGACATCTCGCCGAACATGTCGCCCTCCGTCAGTATCGCGACGACGATCTCCCTGCCCTCCTCGCCGTAAAGGTTTACGTTTACCTTGCCGGAGAGGATGAAGTAGACGGCGTCGCCCATGTCTCCCTCGGTGACTATCTGCGTGCGCGCCGGCCAGCCCTTGACTTCGCCGATTGCGATGAAGTCCTTTATATAGAAGTCCTCAAGCCCCTTGAAGAGCGGATTCCTTGATAGGACCTCTTTAATGTCAACAGGATCTTTTTTAACGGTCTTGTCGATCATGCCCCGCTTGCCTCCAGTTCGCCTACGAGTATGCTCGGCGCGCCTATTGAACCTATAAAGCGCATATCCGCGCCCGCCTGACCGACCTTTGAAAAAAGATCAAGCAAATTGCCTGAGATGGCCAGACCACGGACCGGATAACTCACTTTTCCGCCCTCCACCCAGAGCCCCGTTGCCCCAAGGGAAAACTCTCCGCTTACGGTGTTGATGGTATGAACGCCCAGGACGTCCGTGATGAACAGCCCCCTGTCAAGCTCCTTTAAGAGGGCGCTAAGCGGCTTTTTTCCCTTTTCAATGTAGACGTTCGATGTGCCGGGCACAGGCGTGCCTTTAAAGCCCGACCTTGCGCTGCTGCCCGTGGATCTGACGCCGTCCTTTAAGGCCCAGTAGGTGTCGTACAGGAAATTTTCAGCCACGCCGCTGACGATTAGCGGCGTTTTCTGGCGCGGCGCGCCCTCGCCGTCGTAAACCGACGAGGCCCATCCGCCTTTAAGCGTGCCGTCGTCATACAGGTTTATCGCCTTTGAGACAACGGCCTTGCCGAGCTTTCCGGCGAGCATGGACTTCCCCTTATGCACGTTATCGGCCAGAAATGAACTCACGAGCGGCTCAAGCAGCTCGCAGACCACGGTATTTTCGATAACGGACGGGCATTTGACGGTCTTCATCGTCCGCGCGCCGAGCATGCGCAGGGCATTGTCCGCCGCGCCCTTGCCGACGCTGACGGGATCTACCGCCCTTCTTTTATGGCCCATGCCGACTTCCCAGCCCATCTGGGAATCTCCGCCTTCCTCAGCCACCGCGGTAACGCTGCCTGAAAAAAACGTGGCCAGATGCGCGGCGTCAACGCCGCTTGAGTTGACGAGGCGGCTGAAATGCGTTGACTCGCTGTAAGATGCCTTCCTCACGCGCCTTACCTTCGTTGAGGCCGACATCGCGCTCGCTTCAAGGAGAAGCGCGCACTGTATCTTCTCATCCTCGGTGGTCTTGCCAATAGACCTGTCGAAGATATCGAGCGCCTTTTCATCGCAGTTCGGCCTGCCCGGAAGGGTGAACAAAAGGAACTCATCCTTCGCGGTATGCCTGCTCGCAGCGACGGTATTTTCAACGAGGTCTTTAAGCGCGTCATTGGAAAGCACGCTTGAAAAGCCAAAGCCCTGCGACCCGTTCGATATAACGCGCAGCCCAATGCCCTCGCTTGACCTTGCCTTCACGGAGTCTATCTCGCCCTTTTGCGCCTCAACGCCAAAGCCCGTGTCGCGGGAGTAGAATATCTCGTAGGAGGCAACGCCGTTTTTCTTCAGAATGCCGACAAGGGAACCTATCACCGCCTCATGTGCCTCTGACCCGGCCTTGGCGTGCCTCGCGGCCTTGCCCGCACCTTTCAATTTTACCTTCACGATTACCTTTTTTATTCAAGCTGTTGATTGTTCTTTTTATAAAAAAACGCGACAGCCTTTGCCGGGCAGTCAGGAGGAAATTGCCGGCGGCCGTCACTTCACCTCTATCATCACCGCGGTCTCGTCGCAGCTCGGGAACCTGTCGCACTTGATGCAGTCGCCCCATATCTTCTGCGGCAGGGTGATTTTATCCACGACATGGAAGTTCTGCCTCGCGAAAAAACCGGTCTTGTACGTGAGCGCGAAGACCCTTTTTATCCCAAGCGCCTTTGCCTCGGCAAGGCACGCCTCGACGAGCCTTCTGCCCACGCCCCTTTTGGTGAATTCGTCGCGCACGGCAAGAGACCGTATCTCGCCGAGGTCCGGCCCGCAGATGTGCAGCGCAGAAGTCCCGCAGATGAAGCCGTCCTCCTCGAACACGAAAAAGTCCCTTAGGCTGCCTTCTATCTCCGTTACCGGACGGGCGAGCATTGTTCCCTTTTTAGCAAAGACGTCTATTACTTCAAAAATCTGCTTAACGTCGTTTAGCGTGGCCTTTCTTACCAACTCTCCTCCGTGGACAGAATCTTATATCATCCGGCTTTACAAGGGGCGGCAACAATTGAAAGAAGCCCCCGCCCGCTCCCGCGCTTTAATCATGCGGCTGTGTCTTGGGCGCGGCGCCCGCCTGGGGCTCGGCCCCTTTAAGGGGCGGCTCCTTCTTTTTCGAGAGCTTCTCCGCCATTTCCATAAGCTCGCTTGCGTGGCTTCTGGTGACGTCAGTTACCAACGCGCCGCCGAGCATCCTGGATATCTGTTCTATGTTTTCCTTGCCCTTCAATTCCTTTATCATGACTACGGTATTATTGCCTTTCGTCTGTTTTGTGACCGCGAAATGTTTATCCGCAAAGGCCGCTATCTGAGGCAGGTGCGTTATGCATATGACCTGATGCGCCCTTGAGACCTCTTTGAGCTTTAGCCCGACGGCCTGCGCGGTGGCCCCGCTCACACCCGCGTCTATCTCGTCAAAAACTACGGTTGAAACCCTGCCGGAGAGCGTGGCCCTTTTCATGGACAGCATTATCCTTGAAAGCTCTCCTCCGGAGGCGATGCGGGCGAGGGGCCTGGCCGCCTCTCCCGGATTCGTAGACAGGAGAAAGCTCACCCTGTCCGCGCCTTTTTCACCGAAACGCAGGCTCCCGTTCGGGTTCATTTCAGTGTCGACCTTCACGTCAAAGATCGTGCCCTTCATGCCCAGACCCTTCAATTCGTCCTCTATTTTCCCCTTGAGCCGCCCGGCGGCCTCATGGCGCGCTTTCGAGAGTTTTTCCGCGGCGGCCTCGGCCTTGTCCCTTTCGGCCTTCAGGGCCTTTTCAAGCTCCTTGCGGCGGTCATCGAAGTTCGTCAGGCCGTTTAATTCGTCGTCAAAGGCCTTTTTTCTGGCGAGTATTTCGTCTATGGAAGTGCCGTATTTCTTCTTGAGCTTGTTTATCTCGTCAAGCCGCGCGCCTGTCTGCTCAAGCTCGTCGGGGTCGAATTCAATGGTCTTTGAATAATCCCTCAGATACGCGCCGGTATCCTCTATCTGGTATGTGCCCGCCTCGATGACCTCAACGGCCTTTTTCAATTTATCGTCGTAGGCCGCCACGTCGCGGAGCGATTTTATGACGGAGCCGAGCCTTTCCATTACGGAGCCGGAATCGGAGTATATGATATTTTCCGCGTTGACAGCCGCGGCCTTTATCCTCTCGGCGTTCCGGAGCATATCTTTACGCTTCAGGAATGCCTCTTCCATGCCGGGCCTGAGCCCCGCGTCGCCTATTTCCTTTGACTGAAAGGCCAGCATGTCCTTCCTGCCCGCCGCGTCCTTTGAATCGCGCAGCAGGTCGTCAAGCTCCTTTTTAATAAAATAATAGCCTGCATACGCGTCGTGCATCCGGGCGCGCATATCAAAAAAACCGCCGAATGCGTCAAGGGCCTCTATGTGCTCCTCAGGCCTTGTGAGGGACTGGTGCTCGCTCTGGCCGCATATGTCTATAAGACGCATGCCCACCTCCGTAAGCGTGACCAGGGTGGCAAGGCTTCCGTTGATGTAAATCCTGTTCCTTCCGGCCTTTTGAATGACCCTTTTTATAATGAGGCTGTCTGAATGCGGTATGCCTGCTTCCCTTAGAACGTGCTCTACGCCTCCGGCATCCGGGACGGCCCTGCCCGCGCAGCTTGAAACATCAAAGAGCGCCTCCACCTCGGCCTCCTCAGCCGAAGTCCTTACGATGTCGTTCGATGCCCTGTCGCCCAAAATCAGCGCGACGGCGTCTATTATTATGCTCTTACCCGCGCCGGTCTCTCCGGTGAAGATGTTAAAGCCGGCGCCGAATCTGACGGTAAGGTTGTCTATGATGGCGAAATTTTTAATATGGAGCTCTGTCAGCATAACCCTCGCAGGGTGGCGCGCGCTCGTTCGTGAGGCGCGTGATTCGGAGATTACTTCAAATCCCTGTCCATGACGGACTTCGCGTCCGGTTTGACTTCCCACATGAGTCTTTCTCTAAGTATCTCAAAATAGCTCTTGCCTTCATACTTTACAAGATAGACGCTCGTGGACGCCCTTTTCACGGAAACAAGGTCGCCCTCGCCGAGGGCGACGTCCACCTGGCCGTCAAGGACGAGCATCGTGCCGGACTCGGCGGCGGCAAGTTTCACATCCACGCTCATCCAGTCCGGTATGACCACGGGCCGTTTCGTAAGGTTAAACGGGCATATCGGCGCGACTATTATGGAATGAATCGTCGGGTAGAGTATCGGCCCGGCGGCAGAGAGCGAATACGCGGTTGATCCGGTCGGCGTGGCGATGATAAGGCCGTCTGCCCTGTATGTGGTGACGTATTCCTTGTTGATGCACGTCTCCATGCGGACGAGCCTGGCGCTGGTGCCCTTTACGACCGCGTCGTTCAAGACCTTATGCTCGGAAACGAGCCTGCCTTTTCTCCTTAGCTCCACGGACAGCATCATCCGCTCTTCTATTTCGCACGCGCCTTTTATGACGCGCTCAAGCAGGGGAAATACCTCGCTTACGGTAATGGCGGTGAGAAAACCCAGACCGCCCATGTTTACGCCGAGGATGGGTATCCTTTTGCCGCGCATGAGCCGCGCGGCGTAGAGCATGGTGCCGTCGCCGCCGAGGACTACCACCACGTCCGCGTAGTCCCTGAGCCTTTCGGACGCGACTACCTTCGCGGGCTTCACCTTGCGCGACGCCCGGCTGTCGGCGTAAACCTTCAGGCCGTGAAGCTGGGCCCATGCGGCGACGGCGCAGCCGAGGTTTATGGCCTCAAGGCTCCCTGCCTTGACTACCAGCCCCAGACTTTTTACTGCGCTTGCGGCCTTTTTTACCATTTACGCATACCTCATGCCTTTACGTTGCAACATCTCAAATCCCCCCTGCCCCCTTTTCTAAAGGGGGAGAATCAGATATTCCCCCTTTGTAAAGGGGGCTAAGGGGGATTTTGTAATGGCGTCTTTCACCTCTGTGGTTCTATGATCACCTTCATGGAATCTTTCGCCTCCGCGGTAAGTCTGAAACCAAGCCGTGCCTCGCCAAGTGAAAGCCTGTGGGTTATCATGTCTGATACCTCGACCCTTTTACTTTCCATCAAGTTTAAGGCAACCTGAGTATCATATGGCGGAGAGGCGTATGAATTAACTATCGTTACGTTGTCCCTCCATAAATCAAAGACCGGCAGGGGATAGGTCTGGCCCGGCTCTTTGAGCGCGAAGAAGAGCACTGTCCCTGCCCTGTCAACGCTTTTAAGCCCCTGCGCGACCGCCCCGTCGCTCGCCGCGCACAGGATGACGACGTCCGCACCCCTGCCCAGAAAATCACGGACAGCGCAGGGGACGTCATCTGTGGCCTTTAACGTCAAATCCGCCCCGAACCTCTTTGCGGCGTCAAGCCTGAAATCGTTTATATCCGTGGCTATTATCCTGCCGGCGCCCAGCGCCCTTGCGAGCTTTATATGCAGAAGCCCTGAAAGGCCGCTTCCGATGACAAGAACGCTTTTGCCCGCCTCCACGCGCGCGGCCCTCTGTCCGCGCACGACGCACCCAAGAGGCTCCGAGAAGCTGCCCTCCTCGAAGCTGAGGCCGGCCGGCAGGATGAAAACGCCCCTGTCGGCGTTTATCGCAGGGACCCTGACGTATTCGGCAAAACCGCCTGGGAAAAAGTTCGTCGTCCTCAAGGTGTCGCACACGGAATGCTCACCCCTGAGGCAATACCTGCACGTATTGCACGGCACATGGTGCGCCGCCGTGACGCGGTCGCCGGGTGAAAACCGCGTCACACCCTTGCCGGCCTCTTCCACTATGCCGGCGACCTCGTGGCCAAGGACGAGCGGCGCCTTTTTTATGCGGTACCACTCCATCACGTCGCTGCCGCATATGCCGCTGGCGATTATCCTTATAAGTATCTCACCGTCTGAAATCCTGGGCCTCTCGACCTCCTCCAGACGGACGTCTCTGTTGCTATAATACACTGCGGCGCGCAAAAAAACCTCCTGACTGCGTCTATGAGCCGGATAACGTCAACTCCCCGCTTAAAGCCTGCGGGGACATGCTTTCTTACCGGCGCTGATATCAACTACGCTACCGCGGTCTTGTCTTTTTTATGGGCCTTTTTGCCCTCTTCCCTGGCCAGCGCGTTAAAGAGGTCCCATGCCTTGTCGGGCTTCATGTTGTTGTGGACGACCTCGCGCACTGTTCGTATCATGGACACCGGATGCTCGGACTGGAAGATGTTCCTGCCCATGTCCACACCGGCGGCCCCCCTTGAAACGGCGTTGTAGGAAAGCTCTATAGCCTCTCTTTCCGGTATCTTCTTGCCTCCGGCGATGACTATCGGCACGGGGCAGTTTTTCACCACGCTCTCAAAATCGTCGCAGTAATAGGTCTTGACGACGTGCGCTCCAAGCTCGGCGGCAATCCTGCAGGCAAGGCCGAGATAGCGCGAATCGCGCACCATGTCCTTGCCTACGGCCGTAACCGCCAGCACCGGCACGCCAAACTCCTCGGCCTCGTTCACAATGTTCGCGAGCGCAAGGAGCGTCTGCTTTTCAAGCTGCGAACCGACGAATACTGAAAGGGCGACCCCGGCGACATTGAGCCTTAGGGAATCCTTCATTGAAACGGTCGTGCCCTCGTCGGCAAGGTTTCCGAGGATGCTTGTGCCGCCGGAGACGCGAAGCACCACCGGCACGTTCATCCGCGGGTCGACACAAGCGCGCAGAACGCCCCTCGTGAGCATCAAGGTGTCGGCATAGGGCAGGAGCGGGGCGACGGTCTTCCCCGGCTCCTCAAGGCCGGTCGTTGGCCCCAAGAAATATCCATGATCAACGGCAAGCATGACCGTCCTGCCGGTCTCCGGTCTTATGATCTTTGATAAACGGTTTCTCATTCCCCAATCCATATATGCTGCCTCCTTATTTGTAATTAATATCCTGTAAAATGAAATTCGGCGAAAAGGCCGAGAAAACACGGGTTTATGATAGGAGGATAGCAAGCTAAACGCGATACGTCAACTATTTTATGAGCCATGCCTCTGAGCGTCTGCAGTAAAGGCGTCACGGCAGGAGCTTGAGCAGAAATAAACAGTCTCGCGCGCCGCGGCGAGCGAGACGGCGCTGCTTATCGGGACGTAATTCCCGCAGACCGGGTCAAGCGCTGTCTCTTCCGCGTTTTCAGGATGGTTTTTAACGGTATGCCGGGCGGAATTCGGAACCTTTTGCCCTTTGGCGGCGCCCTTCATAGCGGCTTTTTTGCCGCGGGACACGGCAAACTTTTTCCGCAGGACGAATATCTTGACTACCAGATAGACAAGATACAGAAAGGCAAGCGCAATAAGAGTATTTATGCCCCTTTTCATACAAAAAAACCTCCCTGCTGAAAAGTCAGGTTGCTCAAAACATGTCCCCGCAGGCCTGCCCTCGCGTGTCTAAAGCGGGGGCTTTAAGCGGGGAAGCCCCGGCTGCCATGCGACGAAGCCTGCCCTCGCAGGCTTTAAGCGGGGGGCAACGACGTAGATGGGGCGCTTGAGGTCAGCCTGAGTGCGGAGTCAAGGCGTCAAGCCCGATGACCTTGTCTTTGCCTTTTACGCTCCCAAGCAGACTTCTTACATCTTTCCCAAGAACCGGGTGGATAAGATCAGGGGCTATCTCCCCGAGCGGCGCAAGGACAAAGGCCCTTTCATGCGCCGATGGGTGGGGAATAACAAGACCCCTGCCGCGGACTATCTTATCACCGTAAAACAGTATATCAATGTCAATCGGTCTCGGCCCGAAGCGGGCATTCTTGCCCCTGCCCATCTCCCTTTCGACGGACTTCAGGAGACCCAGCAACTCCGCGGGCTTAAGCGACGTTTTTATCCCGGCCGCGCAATTAATATATCTTGCGCCGGACGCGCCGCCCCAGGGGGCGGTCTCGTAAAAACGGCTTTTGCTGATTATTATTATTTCCCTGAACTCAGAGAGCCTCAAAAGAGCCCTGCGGCAGTTGCCTATCCTGCCGCCGAGGTTTGAGCCGATGGAAAGAAAGGCGCGCGTCATAAAATAAGAGGCCTGCTCGTCAGTTTGACATGTCCCCGCAGGCCTGCCCTCGCGTGTCTAAAGCGGGGGCTTTAAGCGGGGATGCGTATGACGTATTTTTAAAAAACCATCATGTTCCTCGAAGGCAGCCGCCTAAAACTTCAGCTCCAGCGCCTTAAGCCGCTTTTTCATCTCCTCTATGACGCGGAACTCGTCTTCCTTGTCCTTTGCCATGAAAGTGGCGGAAAAGCGCAGATAACCGCCCACGTCGTCCCACGGCACGGTGGATATGTGCGCCTCTTTGATCAGGTACTCGGATACGTCCTCGGCTGACGCGAATGCGACCGTCTTTTTCGCCGAGACAGGGGCCTTTACGTAAAGGTAGAACGAACCTTTCGGCACGGCCGCTTCAAAGCCGCAGCCGTTGAGCGCCTCGACCATCAGGCCGAGCCTTCTTTTGTACTTGGCCGCTATCTTCTCGGTTATCTCGGAATGGTTAAGGGCGTATACGCCCGCCTTCTGAATGGCTATGAACTGGCCGGAGTCGTAGTTGTCCTTCACGTTGGCGAAAGCGCTTATGACCTTTTCATTGCCAACGAGGAACGCCAGCCTCCAGCCTGTCATGTTAAAGGCCTTTGAGAACGAGTGTATCTCTATGCCGACGTCCTTGGCGCCCTCTACCGACAGAAAGCTCAAGGGTTTGGCGTCGAACGACAGGGCCGCGTAAGCCGCGTCATGCACGACGATGATGCGGTTCCTGCGGGCGAACTCGACGACCTTTTTGAAGAATTCGGGCGTGGCTGCCGCGCCGGTGGGATTATTCGGATAATTAATATACATCAGCTTCACCCCCTTGAGCTCGCGCGGGGTAAGCGCGTCTAAGTCCGGCAGAAAGCCGTTTTCCTCCTTGAGCGGCAGATTTATAACGCGTCCGCCGTTCCACTCCGTGTGGGTAGCCATCACAGGGTAGCCGGGGATGGTCATGAGCATGGCGTCTCCGGCGTTTATGAACGCGTCCGGGAGCATGGCAAGGGCAGGCTTGGAGCCGATGGAGTGGATTACCTCCTTTACCGGGTCAATGCCCGTTACGCCGTAGATCCGCTCCATATACTGCGCCGCCGCCTCTTTCAACTCCGCTATACCGTTGTCGGCATAGCCCCTGTTCTCCGGCTTGGCGCACTCATGCTTTAGCGCCTCCACGACGATTGAGAATGCCATCTCATCCGGCTCTCCGACGCCGAAGTCAAGAAGTTCCGCGGACGGGTTGGCCTTTCTCGCCTCGGCCTTGGCCCTCTTTATCTTCTCAAACTTGTAGAGCCGCGTGGACTTGCCGAAGTTCGCCCCGCCTATCCTCTCGGCAAAAAGCCCCTGTATGAAATCCTCTGACATTCGAACTGCCTCCTTGCATTGTTTCAGAACTGCTACAGAAAAATAACCTTAATTCAAAACTTTTTCAACTCATTTGTCGCTCCATAACTTTTTACCTCGCCCTGACGGTGTTTATAAGGCTGCCTATGCCGTCTATGCGCACCTCGACGGTATTGCCCGGCTTCATCTTGCCGACGCCGGAAGGCGTGCCCGTTGCTATAACATCGCCCGGAAGGAGCGTCATCACATGAGAGACGAAGCTCAAAAGCTCATAGACGTTGAATATCATGTCGGCGGTAGATGTGTCCTGCCTCTTTTCATTGTTAAGATACGTTTCTATCCTGACGTCAAGCGGATTAATCCCTGTCTCTATCCACGGCCCCATTGGCGCGAATGTGTCAAACCCCTTGGCACGCGTGTACTGAATGTCCTTTCCCTGAAGGTCTCTCGCCGTTACGTCGTTGAAACAAGTATAGCCTAAAATATATTCAGCGGCCCTGTCCACAGGGACGTCCTTTGCCGTCTTGCCTATAATTATAGCAAGCTCGCCTTCGTAGTCCACTCTGTGCGACATATGCGAGGGGTAGATTATCTCGCTATCCGGGTTTAACACCGCTGTCGAAGGCTTTAAAAACAGCATCGGCTCTTCGGACAGCGGCTTACCAAACTCAGCCGCATGCGCCCGGTAATTAAGGCCGATGGCGACTATCTTGGAAGGCGCAGAGGGAGCAAGCGCCCTGACAGAATCAAACGCGCGCGACTTGCCTGTTTTGTTTATACCCTTTATGCCGCCGGCCTCAAAAGGACTCTTGTCAATTTCATGGACATAGCCGTCTTCGATTATACCGAAGCAAACCCTTCCGTTATCTGAAAACCTGATTATCCGCACTTAAAGAAAAACCTCCGTAAATGCTTGTAACTCTACTGGTTAAAAGGGATTTTATGGGTGCTCCCACTTCATCTCCCCCTCTCCCTACCCTCTCCCGCAAGGGGAGAGGAGAAAAAAAGATTAGAAAACACCGCCATCTTTATAAAAGGCGGAAGAAAAATTACTTTTTCCTTCCGCCTCTTTCGACCATTGCCTTTATCTTGAGCCTCAGGGCGTTTATCTTGATGAAGCCTTCGGCGTCTTTCTGGTCGTAAACGGTGTCTTCCTCGAACGTGGCGAAGTCAGGGTGGTAGAGGGATTTTTCCGCCTTTCTTCCGGCCACAATGACATTGCCTTTGTAGAGCTTTAAACGCGCAGTGCCGGTCACACCCGATGTCGCGTTGTCTATTAGCGCCTGCAGGGCAGTCCTTTCAGGGGAATACCAGTAGCCGTTATAAACAAGGTCAGCGTAGCGCGTGACGAGGGAATCACGGAGGTGCATAAGCTCCCTGTCCATTGTGAGCGATTCAACGGCCCGCCTCGCGGCGTGCAGAATCGTCCCGCCCGGCGTCTCGTAGACACCGCGTGATTTTATGCCGACGTACCTGCTCTCGACCATGTCAACCCTGCCTATGCCGTTGGCCCCGCCAAAGACGTTTAACAAAGCAAGTAGCTTTGCAGGCGACAGCTTCTTTCCGTTCACCGAGACAGGGTCGCCGCTTTCAAAGCCTATCTCGACATAGGCCGCCTTATTCGGCGCCTTTTCCGGGGAGACCGAAAGGACATACATATCCTCAGGCGGCTCGGCGTAGGGGTCTTCAAGGATGCCGCCCTCGAAACTTATATGAAAGAGGTTCCTGTCTGAGCTGTAAGGCTTGCTCTTTGTGACAGGCACAGGGATGCCGTGTATCGTGGCGTAGTGGATAAGCTCGGCCCTGCCCTTCATCTTCCACTCCCGCCACGGGGCGATGACCTTTATATGCGGGTTGATGGCATAGTAGGTAAGCTCAAAGCGCACCTGGTCGTTGCCCTTGCCGGTGGCGCCGTGCGACACGCAGCAGGCGTTTTCCTTCGCGGCTATCTCCATCTGCGCCTTTGCGATGAGCGGGCGGGCTATCGAAGTGCCGAGAAGATAATTCCCTTCATACGCGGCAGAACCCCTCAGCATGGGGAATACGAAGTCCTTCACGAACTCTTCCCGCAGATCCTTGACATAGACCTTCTTTGCGCCGGTCTTCACGGCCTTCTTCCTGACCTCGCCGACCTCCGAGCCCTGCCCGATGTCCGCGCAAAAGGCGATGACCTCGCAGCCGTACTCTTCGATCAACCACTTCATGATGACCGAAGTGTCAAGCCCGCCGGAATATGCCAGCACTACCTTTTTAGCCATTATGCCGACTCCTGTGTTTATTTATACAGCCGTTTCAACCAGCAGCCATTCGAGTATCGCCTTTTGCATGTGCAGGCGGTTTTCAGCCTCGTCCCAGACCACGGAACCGGGCCCTTCAAGCACCTCTTCGGTTATCTCCTCCTCCCTGTGCGCGGGGAGGCAGTGCATGACGATGGCGTCCTTTTCAGCGAGCGACAGAAGCCTTGAGTTTATCTGGTATCCTTTGAACGCCCTGGCCCTTTTCGCCTGCTCCGCCTCCTGCCCCATCGAGGCCCATACGTCGGTGCTCAGCACGTCCGCGTCTTTCGCCGCTTCTTCAGGGCTTTTTACCGTCTGGATTTCAACCCCGGCCTTTGCCTTTGCCGCGCCGAGTATTTTCGCGCAAGGCTCGTAGCCTTCGGGGCAGGCGAGCCTCAGCTCAAAGCCAAGTATCATGGCCGCCTCTATCCACGAATTGGCCATGTTGTTGCCGTCGCCTATCCAGCAGACCTTTACGCCCTCGTAGCCGCCCTTTTTCTCGACAATGGTCATTACGTCGGAGAGCACCTGACAGGGGTGGTGCAGGTCGGTCAGGGCATTTATTACCGGCACGGACGAATAGCGCGCGTATTCGTCTATTATCTCCTGCCCGAATGTCCTTATGGCCATCGCGTCCACATAGCGCGCCAATACACGCGCCGTGTCCTTCACAGGCTCGCCGCGGCCTATCTGCGAATCCTTCGGGCCGAGAAAAACGGCATTTCCGCCAAGATGCAGCATGGCCATTTCAAACGACACGCGCGTGCGCGTGGATGCCTTCTCAAACACAAGCCCCAGCGCCTTACCCTTAAGCGGCTGATAGGGAATGCCCTTTTTATGCCTCTCCTTCAGGGTAATAGCCCTCTGGATAAGGCCATCTATCCTGGCCTTGTCTAAATCTGAAACTGCGAGCAGATTCATTTAATTCATCTCCGGTAATTAAAACGCCCCTACTTCTTAACCTCATCCAGCGCAATCTTCAGCAACCCGATCATCTCATCCACCTCCGCCTCAGTCACCGTAAGCGCAGGGATGAAGCGCATTGTGCTCTCCGTGCAGTTCAGCAGGAGTCCTTTGGCGAGGCACGCCTTCACTATGTCCGCGCCTTTAATGCTTGCGTCAAGCTCCATGCCGATGATAAGACCCTTTCCGCGAACCTCTTTTATGAAGGTATAATCCTTTTTCAGCCCTTCGAGTTGCTTGAAAAGATACCCGCCCACCTTCGCGCAGTTGTCGAGAATGCCGTCTTCAAGGACGGTCTTTACGGCGGCGATGCCTGCGGCCGTGGCAAGGGGGTTTCCGCCGAATGTCGAGGCGTGAGTGCCCGGAGTGAAGGCGGCGGCCACTTCGCCGGTAGCCAGCATTGCGCCGATGGCCACCCCTCCGGCAAGCCCCTTGGCAAGTGTCATGATGTCCGGGGTAATGCCGTAATGTTCATGCGCAAAGAGCTTGCCGGTTCTGCCCATGCCTACCTGCACCTCGTCAAGTATCAGCAGTATGCCGGCTTTTTTGCAGAGCTCTTTGAGTTTTATGAAATAATCAGGGGACGGCACGTTCACGCCGCCCTCGCCCTGTATCGGCTCCACCATAACGGCCGCGGTCGCGTTATTTATCGCCTTTTCAACGGCCCCGACGTCGTTAAACGGCACATAGGTGAACTTCTCAAGGAGCGGCTCAAAACCTATCTGGAACTTCTTCTGCCCCGTGGCGGCAAGCGCGGCCAGGGTCCTTCCGTGAAAGGACTTTTCCATGGAGATTATCTGGTATCTGCCCTGGTTTCTGATGCTGAAGTGCTTGCGCGCGAGCTTAATAGCCGCCTCGTTGGCCTCCGCGCCGGAGTTGCAAAAAAACGCCTTATCCGCGAAAGAATTATCCGTCAGCAGTTTTGCAAGCTCGCTCTGCGTCTGAATATGATAGAGATTCGATACGTGGATGAGCGTTTCCGCCTGCGCCTGAATCGCCTTTACCACCTTCGGGTGGCAGTGGCCGAGGTTGCAGACGGCAAGCCCTGATACGAAGTCCAGATACTCCCTGCCGTCAGCATCCCAGACGCGTCTGCCGCTGCCCTTTACAATCGCCACAGGAAAACGGTTATACGTGTTCATCACGCAGAGCGATGTAAGTTCCGCTATCTCGCTATTCGTCAAAGTCAACTCCTCCCTGTTACTTTTTAAGTCCGATGGCCGTGCCTACGCCTGTATCCGTGAATATCTCAAGGAGCACGGCGTGCTCGACCCTTCCGTCTATGATATGCGCTCTGGAAACGCCGCCCGCGACGGCCTCCATGCAGCACTTGAGCTTGGGTATCATGCCGCCGACGGCGATCTTCTTCGATATGAGATTGCGCGCATCTGAAAGCGAGAGAGACGATATAAGCCCCCTGTCCTTTCCGAGCACGCCCTGCACGTCGGTCAGGAGGATGAGCTTTTCGGCCTTCAACGCGGAGGCGATCTTTCCCGCCACCGTGTCCGCGTTTATGTTGTAGCTCATGCCGTCGTCTCCGCCTCCGACGGGCGCTATGACCGGGATGAAATTATTCTTATCAAGCGTCTCTATGACCGACGGATTTATCGCCTCGACGTCTCCGGCAAAGCCCATCTCCTCGCCCTTCATCCTGATGCGCTTTGCCTTTATCAGCCCGCCGTCCTTGCCGCTCAGGCCCACGGCCTTGCCGCCGTAGTAGTTTATCAGACCGACTATCTCTTTATTGACCTTGCCGACGAGGACCATCTCAACTACGTCCATGGTCTCGTCGTCCGTCACGCGGATGCCCTTGACGAAGCGGGACTCCTTGCCGAGCTTCTTTAAAAGCCCGCCAATCTGCGGCCCGCCGCCGTGGACTATGACAGGGTTTATGCCGACGTACTTAAGGAGCACCACGTCTCGCGCGAAGCTCTTTTTAAGCCCTTCCTCGACCATGGCCGCGCCGCCGTATTTTATGACGATGGTCTTGCTCAAAAACTTCCTGATATACGGAAGCGACTCAAAGAGCACGTTTATTTTTTCTATGTTTTCTTTCACCGTCAGCCTCCGCATTAAAAAAAACAAAACAGATTGCTGAAAAACTCATATGCTCATCCAGGCTGCTCAAAAAGCCTCAGATACAAGGCGTCAAGGAGCGAGAAATGAGGCGTGCTTTTGGGCACGCCGCAATGTCGAGCAACGAAGACAACGCAGTAGATGAGACTTTTTCAGCAGCCTGGGAGATTAAAAATACCGTGATGCATTGCAGCGGGTCTGCCCCCTGAGGGGGTTCAACCCCCGGCGCTGATGCAAGCGTCACGGCCTTAGCAGGGCGTCACACCCTTCTGGTTTACAGTATATACCTTGAAAGGTCTTCGTTCTTCAAGACCTCCTGAAGCCTGCTCCGCACATACTCCCTGTCAATCACGACATCCTTGTCGGCAATGTCAGGGGCGTTGAAGGATATCTCGTCAAAGACCCTTTCAAGCACGGTGTGAAGCCTTCTGGCGCCGATGTTCTCCATGCGGTCATTGACCAGCGCGGCCACGGAGGCTATCTCCATCGCCGCGTCGTCCGCGTAGTTTATTGAAATCTTCTCCGTCTCAAGAAGCGCCTTATACTGCTTAAGGAGCGCGTTCTCCGGCTCCGTGAGTATCCTGACAAAATCCGCCTCGCCAAGGGATGTAAGCTCCACCCTTATCGGGAACCTGCCCTGGAATTCCGGTATCAGGTCTGAAGGCTTTGCCACGTGGAACGCGCCTGAGGCGATAAAAAGGATGTGGTCGGTCTTCACCATGCCGTACTTCGTATTCACGGTGGAGCCTTCTACTATCGGCAGCAGGTCCCTCTGCACGCCTTCCCTTGATACGTCCGGCGTAGAGCCTGTCTGGCGTCCGGCTATCTTGTCTATCTCGTCAATAAAAACTATGCCGGAGAGCTCCACGCGCTCTATGGCGGTCTTCACGACCTTTTCCATGTCGATCAGCTTCTGCGCCTCCTCCTGCGTCAGGAGCTCAAGTGCCTCCCGCGGCTTCACCCTTTTTCTGCGCGTCTTTTTTGGAAAGAGGTTTGAAAACATGTCCTTGATGCCCGAGTCCACGTCATCCATGCCCGTAGCGGAAAGTATCTCCATGCCGGGGGGCCTGCTCTCGGTGATCTCTATCTCAACCGTCCTGTCGTCGAGCTTGCCCTCGCGGAGCTGCGCGCGCAGTTTTTCGCGCGTGGCCTTCTGGAGATCCCTCTCCTTTAAAAGCCGCTCCTGGCCGGATGCCTGAGAATCAGACGCCTGATAAGACGCGGCCGTCACAGGCGGCAGGAGATAATCAAGGAGCCGCTCCTCGGCCGCGTCTTTGGCCTTCACGAGCACGCCTGCCTTTTCCTCGTCCTTGACCATCTTCACGCCAAGCTCCGTAAGGTCGCGGATGATGCCTTCAACGTCGCGCCCGACATAGCCGACCTCGGTGAATTTGCTGGCCTCGACCTTAATGAACGGCGCCTCGGCGAGCTTTGCAAGACGCCTTGAAATCTCGGTCTTGCCCACGCCGGTGGGGCCTATCATGATGATGTTCTTCGGATATATCTCATCGCGCAGCCCCCCCTTCACCTGCTGGCGCCGCCAGCGGTTACGCAGCGCAATGGCCACTGCTCTTTTCGCCTCGGCCTGGCCTATGATGTACTTGTCAAGCTCTGAGACTATTTCTCTCGGAGTAAAATTTTTCATGGTTTTCAACCTGCAAGCCCGTAGTTATTCATTAAATCCTTATGACGCAAGACATTAGCCCCCGCGCCCCTTACGCCAGCTCCTCAACCGTTATCTTGTCGTTCGTGTAGATGCATATCTCGGCGGCGGTCTTTATGGCCTCCTCGGCTATTGCCCTTGCTTCAAGGCCGGTGTGCTTTAAAAGCATCTTGGCCGCGCTGAGGGCGTATGGCCCGCCGGAGCCTATGGACGCTATGCCGTCCTCCGGCTCTATCACGTCGCCGCTGCCGGAGATTACAAACATGTGCTCCCTGTCGGCCACTATCAAAAGGGCCTCAAGCCGCCTCAGTATCTTATCCGTTCTCCAGTCCTTCGCAAGCTCAACCGCCGCCCTCGTTATATTGCCCCTGTAATGCTCAAGCTTGGCCTCGAACTTGTCAAAGAGCGTCATGGCGTCCGCGGTGGAGCCGGCAAACCCGGCAAGCACGGACGAATCCCGCATGCGCCTGACCTTTACCGCGCCCTTTTTCATGATGGTCGCGCCGAGCGTAATCTGCCCGTCGCCGGCTATCGCGACCTTGCCATTTCTGCTGACGGCTATGACCGTTGTTCCGTGGAATTCTATGGGCAATGATGCCTCCTGCAGCCTGTAACGGCGTTATTTCTTTATCCGCGCCTTCGGGTGCGACCTGTCGTATGTTTCCATCAGCGTATCGAGGCTGACCCTGGCGTAACGAGCGGTGGTGGAGAGCCGCGAATGGCCTAACATCTCCTGAATCGTCCGTAAGTCCACGCCGGCGTCTAAAAGGTGCGTAGCGAATGTGTGCCTGAGGGAATGCGGCGTCGGCGTCTTGTTTATGCCGCTCTTTCCGGCATACTTCCTCGTGAGCCTTTGCACCATGCGCGGGTAGATGCGTTTACCGCTTTCGAGGGTGTGACACCCTGCGACCGTAAAGAACGGCGTGTCCGGGCCGTATGCCCCCCGGAACTTCAGATACTCCTTTACCGAACGGGCCGCGTGCTCTCCAAGAAAGGCTATGCGCTCCTTGCCGCCCTTGCCCAAAACCTTTATCGTGCCGGCGCCGAGGTCAACGTCCTTCATGTCAAGCCCAACAAGCTCGCTGACCCTTATTCCGGATGAATAGAGCACCTCAAGGATGGCCAGATCGCGCATTATCGAAAGGGTGTGACTCCCCGCGAGGGATTGCCTCCCCGCAAGGGTCTGAGACCCTGCAAGGGTATTGTCCTTCTTATTCGCATCCTCTGACGGCCTTCGCGGGGCCTCTATCAAAAAGGCCGCCTCCTCAACGGTCAAGACCGTCGGCAGGAAGGCCTCGACCTTGGGCGACGGTACGAACTCGGCCGGATTCGCCTTGAGCGCGCCCTTTTTAACCAAAAACCTGAAAAACGACCTTATAGCGGACAGCTTCCTTGCAACAGATACCTTCCGGCACCTATCATGGACAGAATAGGCAAAGGCCCTTACAGCGTCTTCGTCAATCAGCGCAGCGTCAACGCCCTTGCAGGGTGTCACACCCTGTGCGCCCGCGGCAAACCCGGTCTCTTTCAAAAAGAGTTCAAACTGCCTCAGATCCCGCTCATAATTAAGCCGCGTATGAACGGAGGCGTTCCTTTCAACCTCAAGATACGTCAAAAAATCCGCTATCAGCTCCAGCATATTTTACCGGTTAAAAAAAGGGAGTGACTCCCTGCGAGGGTATGAAACCCTGCTGCTGATAATCCGCTTTTACACGTGCCTTATAACATCAAAAGGTGAAACCTTCAACAGAAAACAGCGCGTTCGGAGCGGTATATAAGACTTCTCCATATGCCTTTTAACGTATCAACTGCCCTATCCTCTTAAACCGTATCCAGTGATCGTCGTGATCCCACGACCAGTAGATGACAAATGCCCTGCCCTTTACGTCATAAAGGGGCACGCTTCCCCAGTAACGGGAGTCAAAGCTCCTGTCGCGGTTATCGCCCATGACGAATATAGACCCCTGGGGCACGGTGTATGGGCCGAAGTTGTCCATCTTGTCAAAGCCCATGCCGGCGCCGTTCTTGAATACTGAATGCGAATCTTCAATCTGTTTGCCGTTAATGTAGATAACCCTGTGCCTTATCTCGACCGTATCGCCGGGAAGCCCTATCGCGCGCTTGATGTAGTCCTTGCTCCTGTCGCCTGGAAAGCGGAATACCACGACGTCCCCGCGCTCTACCTTGCCCCACGCGTTGTAGAGCTTCGTCTCAAGAAAAGGCACCCTGACGCCAAAGACCTCTATCATCGCGGGCGTTGGCACCTGCACGCCGTAAGCGAACTTGCTTACGATGAGATGGTCGCCGACAAGGAGCGTGTCCTCCATGGATCCCGACGGTATCTTGAAGGCCTGTATCACAAACGCCCTTATTATAAGCGCCAGCACGAGGGCAATTACAATTGCCTCGACCGTCTCCCATATCTGTTTTTTCCTGCTTTTCTTTTCTTCGGCCTTTTCAGACGCCATGCCTAACCTTCCTGATGCGGGAGACGCGCTCCCATCGCAGGGTGAAACACCCTTTTATTGTTTATCCGTCGCAGGGCGTCGCGCCCTTTTACCGGCTTCATTCAATTCACCTTAAGCACCGCAAGGAACGCCTCCTGCGGCAGTTCCACGCGGCCCACCTGCTTCATCCTCTTCTTGCCTTCCTTCTGCTTTTCAAGGAGCTTTCTCTTTCTCGTTATGTCGCCGCCGTAGCACTTGGCAGTGACGTTTTTCCTCAGCGCCTTTATCGTCTCCCTGGCGATTATCTTCGCGCCAATGGCAGCCTGGATGATGACCTCGAACATCTGTCTGGGGATTATCTCCTTCATCTTTTCAGCTAAAACCTTGCCCCTTGCGTACGCGCTCTCGGACGGAACTATCAACGAAAGCGCGTCAACCACCTCGCCGTTTATGAGGATGTCGAGCTTTATGAGCCTAGACACCCTGAAGTCGAGGTAATCGTAGTCCATCGAGGCATAGCCCTTTGTAAGGGTCTTGAGCTTATCGTAAAAATCAAGGACGATTTCATTGAGCGGAAGTTCGTACTCAAGGAGCACCCTTGCCGGGGTCAGATACTTTATCTCGCGCTGTATGCCGCGCTTGTCCTCGCAGAGCTTTAGTATCGCGCCTAAATACTCCGACGGCATGTGGATAGAGGCAAGGATAAACGGCTCTTCCACCATGCTGACATTCTGAGGCGGAGGAAGTTTCGTAGGGTTGTCCACCATCAAGACCTCTCCGTCGGTCTTCGTTACCCTGTAAGCGACCGTCGGCGCGGTGGTAATGAGGGACAGGTCATACTCCCTTTCAAGCCTCTCCTGGATTATTTCCATATGGAACAGGCCGAGGAAGCCGCACCTGAAGCCGAAACCCAGGGCAAGCGACGTCTCAGGCTCAAAGGTAAATGACGAATCATTCAGACGCAGCTTTACGACCGCGTCTTTCAAGTCCTCATACTGCGATGAGTCCACCGGGTAAAGCCCGCTGAAGACCATTGATTTGGAAGCCTTGTAACCGGCAAGCGCCTCGGCGGCGGGGTTTGCGGCGTCAGTCAGCGTGTCGCCGACGCTCGTATCGCGCACCTCTTTTATTCCGGCTATCACGAAGCCGACCTCTCCGGGCCCAAGCTCGGCTGTCTCACGCGGATGAGGGGTGAACACGCCGACCTTGTCAACGTCAAAGGTCTTGCCCGTTGCCATGAACTTTATCCTGCTGCCCCTTTTTATTACTCCGTCAAAGACCCGTATCTGTATGATGACGCCCTGATAGTTGTCATACCAGCTGTCGAAGACAAGCGCCTTCAAGGGCTTGTTCCCGTCGCCCGCCGGCGGCGGTATCCTCTTTACTATGGCCTCAAGCGTCTCTTTTATGCCCTTGCCTTCCTTGGCGCTCGTCAGCACCGCGTCGGACGCGTCAAGGCTCAGAAGGTCTTCTATTTCGGCCTTTATGCGCTCCGGGTCCGCCTGCGGCAGGTCTATCTTATTAAGCACAGGCACTATCTCAAGCCCGACGTCCTGAGCCGTATACAGATGCGCGAGTGTCTGCGCCTCGACTCCTTGAGAAGCGTCGACTATCAAAAGCGCGCCCTCACAGGCGGACAAAGACCTGCTCACCTCGTAGCTGAAGTCCACGTGGCCGGGCGTGTCAATGAGGTTCAGCACATACATCTTGCCGTCGTCGGCCTTGTAATTGAGCCGCGCCGTCTGCGCCTTGATGGTAATGCCCCTCTCCCTTTCGAGGTCCATCTTATCCATGAACTGATCGACCATCTCTCTCTTGGTCACGGTACCAGTGAATTCAAGGAGCCTGTCCGAGAGCGTGGACTTGCCGTGGTCAATGTGAGCGATAATCGAAAAGTTCCGTATCCTGTCTTTTTCCATTTTTTCCTTTTAGCAGGGCTTTCGAGCAGCCCTTTAAAACCTTCGCAGGGTGTAACACCCTGCCTTCCCGGCGCCAGCCTCGCAAGGCGCATCCGCGCCTGACGATACGAACTGCAATTTATCATTTTATGATATAATGTCATGCTTTGTCAAAGCCTGTTTGCCTCCTGCCCTCGCCGTGTGCTTAAAGCGGGGGATAGAATAGCGGCTTGCCTGTGCGCTTACAAACCAATGCGCAGACGGCCCGGTTCAGGGCGCGACACACTGCGACGGTGTGACACCCTGCGAGGGTGCAGCGCCCTGCGAGGTTGACATTACGGCGTTATTTTTGGTATCTTACTTAGTGATGACATCGAACGATTTGGGACTATTAACGCTTCTTGTATGCGCCGCCTTTGTTTTAAACCTGCCGTTCGGTTACCTCAGGATAAAGACAAAGAAGTTCTCGGTCATGTGGTTTCTCTACATCCACCTGCCCATCCCGTTTATCTTCATCCTGCGGAAAGCGGCGGGCTTTAGCTGGAAGGTCATACCGGTAATAGTCATAGGCGCGGTAATGGGCCAGTACCTGGGCGGAAAGCTCCGCAAAAAAATACCATCGCAATCTTAACCTTCGCCATATCACCGGCTTGCAGGGCGTCACACCCATTCGGAGAGGCCATGGCAGGAAAAGACCCCTTGAAGGGGATCAGCCCCTTTAAAATAAGCTCCGTCATATCAAAATCCTACGCGCATCTCGGCATAGAGGCCAAACTGCGCGAACATCACATCAAAAAAACATGGGCCGAAGCCGTTGGAAACCTCATCGCCGCAAAGAGCTCCCCGTCAAGGCTCATAGGCACGACCCTCTACTGCGTCGTGTCGTCCGCGCCGTGGATGTCTGAACTGTCCTATCAAAAACCCGTCATCATAGCGCGGTTGAACGAACTGCTCGGCAAGGGCGTGACACCCTGCGTGGGCGCCGTCACCGAGATAGTCTTCAAGCCCGGCAAGGTCGCCAGCCGCGCCCCAAAGGCCGCGAAGGCAGCTCATCGAAAACTTACACATGAAGAAAAAGAAGCCATCGAAGAGACCGTAAAGCCCGTAAAAGACGAAACGCTCAAAGCCCTGATAAAACGTGCAATGGAAAAGGCAAAGGGTTAGCAGCCTGCTATTCCAGCCTCTATAAAAAATACCTTCGTCTTTTTTCCATTTGCCATTTCCTCTCGTAAAATCCGCATTGGCTTAATGCCAAGCGCATCCATCTCTGAAATCATCTCATCCAGTCTTGCCGATGGAAATACAAAAAACATCCTGCCGCCATTGCCTGCAAGGTGACTGGAAACGGCCAGCATGTCTTGAAGCCCTCCCATGACCTCGCTCCGGCCAATTCTTCTTGCCGGATCCGGGCTTTGCCTTCCTGCACCGGCCTTTGCGTATGGAGGGTTACTTATGACGATATCAAAGGAGCCTTCCGGATAATCAGCGGACTCGCAGGACGTCACGCCCAAATTTCTGTAATCGCCTGCCACTATTTTTATCCTCGACGACAGACCGTTCAGCCGCACATTCCTTTCGGCAAGCGCGGCGCAGCCGTCCACCACCTCGACGCCGGTGATTTCCGTCGCCGTTGTTTTAGCCGCGATAAGAATGGGCATTACCCCCGTGCCGGCGCCGAGGTCAATAATCTTCGAGTCCTTGCCTATACTTTCAAGGACGAAATTTACGAGAAGGATGGAGTCCTGCGTATATCTGTTGCCGGATCTTTTCTGGATAAAGGAATACGGGCCGATTGGTTCAATCGTCTCGGTCTCCGGGTCGAAAGCGTCATCCGGCTCGCAGGGTGTCACACCCTTCAATTTGATGCCCGCGGAGTTCTTTTGCATTCAGTTTGCTTTAGAATGGAGTTTTTTTGCCCGCCTTTTTTCTAAAAAAGGGGTTGAACCCCCTGAGGGGGCTCAGCCCCTTCAAGCGGGCAAGAAATGAGCTGCAACCGCTACAATTTCACACCTACATTGGGTTGTTGTTTTTTGGTGAGCGGATTAATCACGAGGCCGGTAAGGAGCTTTGGGTAGAAGTAGGTGGACTTCTGCGGCATGACATGACCGGCAAGCGCTACGGACTTTACCTGCTCTATCTTCGTCGGATTTAAAAGGAAGGCTATCTGGTTTGCGTCCTCGCGGGGCGCGACACCCTTGTGCACGGCGCTCAGCGCCTCTTCCGGGCTTTTCACGTAGATAAGGTTTTCCTGCTTTTCCTGCGCCTCCTTCGTGATGCCGAGTATCTTTGAAAGGATGAGGGAATGCAGCACCGTCACATCGAGGTTTTTAAAGACATCGGGTATGGTGTCGGCGAAAACCTTTTCCATCACGTCCCTTGATTTAAGGACAAGGACGTAGTAAGCGTTAACGCCCCTCATGTAAAGGCCGAAGGCCGAGGCGTCCTTTCCGGCAGACTCGATCCTTTTCAGGAAGTTCATCTTTATGGCGGAGTCCTTGCCCTCGGTGAAGGCGTAGTCTTCCACGTTGAAATAGTTCCTGCACTCATCGAGGAAGGCCGCCGGGTCAAACCCCCTGAGGGGGCTCAGCCCCTTCGAGGGGTTTGACCCCTTTATGCCGTGGACTACCCTGTGCGTTGGCCATATAGTCATGCCTTCGTCGTCCATGTTGGAAAAATACATCATCACATAGTTGAACGGCTCATGGCCGGTAAAGTCAGGGGTTTTCCCGCGCATAAGGTTCCTGTAATTAATGGCCGTCTCATAGCGGTGGTGGCCGTCAGCGATAAAAAGCGGCTTGTCGTGCATTCCTTCCATCACGCGCCTTATCACATCCGGATCGTCCACCCTCCAGAGCCTGTTTTCCACGTCGTTGTCATCCACGACGTCAACGGCCGGCACTTCATTTTTCACCTCTTTCTCAAAGATTTTATTCAAGGCAAGCTGCGGCTCTGAATAGAGGGAGAAGATGCAGCTGAGGTTGGCGTCGCACGCCTGCATGAGGCGAAGCCTGTCGGCCTTAGGCCCGGAGAGCGTCTGCTCATGGGCGTGGATCCTGCCCTTGCCGAACTCTTCTATCTTTGAGAGCGCGATAAAGCCCTTCCGCGTATGAACGCCGCCGGAGAGCCTGTATGACTGGGTATAGTAGTAGATGGCCGGCCTTTCGTCCCTCTGAAGCACGCCGGCCTTTATCCATTTCGCCAGTTCAGCCGCGGCCCTTGTGTATTTATCGCTCCCCTCTTTGTCATCGGCCTCGGCCTTGGACAGGTCAATGCGAACGATATTGTTCGGATGCCTCTGGTAAAACTCATCCTGCATCTTTGGAGATATGACGTCATAAGGCGGGGCCATGACCTTGGCGAGGTCGCCGACCTTTTCCGAATTGTATAAAAGTCCGCGAAACGGCACTATCTCTGCCATAATTTTAAAACCCTCCGGGATATCTGTAAGTTGAAAAAATACTTTACGGGGCTGAATTTATTAATTTACTACTCGAAAAAACGGTTGTCAATGGAAAAAGGGAGGAGGATGCTTTCAGTAAAACCCGCATGGCAAGGCTTTTACCGGGCCTCGCCATTTTTCCCCGAAGTTTATCACAGATACTTCTTTACCGCCTCATCCCACCTGCCCTGCGCTTTCAGGATCAGTTCGACGACTTCCCTTACCGCCCCTTTTCCGCCGGGCTTCATCGTGATGTAATGCACCCTCTGCTTCACCTCGTCAACCGCATCCGGCACGCAGATGGCGAGGCCGGCCCTTTTTAGCACGGGAATGTCGACGACGTCGTCACCCATGTAGGCGGTCTCTTCCGTTTTAAACCCTTCTTTTTCCAAGAGGTCGTCATAGGCCTTTGCCTTCTCAATGGCCCCCTGATAAAGCAGTTCTATGCCGAGGTTTTTGGCCCTGTGCTTTACGACGTCCGATTGCCTCGCGGTTATTATCGCCGCCTTTATCCCCGCCCTCTGGAGCATTTTTATGCCGTGGCCGTCGCGCACGTTGAAAAACTTCGTCTCCTCGCCCCTGTCGTTGTAGATTACCGAGCCGTCCGTCATCACGCCGTCAACGTCCATGATGAGAAGTTTTATCGGTTTTATCCGTTTAATCAAATCGCCGCCAAGTTCGATAGCCACGCCTGCCTCCGGTGAAATTATATTGCCTCAACCCTTACGCTGAAAGAAAACCCGGTGCTGGCAGGCGCGTCCAGATTCACGGGCATGAGAAAGACGAGGCACGCGCCCTGGAATATCTTTTCAAAACCGGCCTCTGAAAGAGAGACCGAATAAATAGGGAACCTCCAGAGCCTGACCGGCGTCGAGACTTCTATGGTCACGCAGACGCCTGTGAATTTGTCAATCAGGCTGACGCCCTCCACGCCGGAAAGCTCTCCGGCGCTCCCAAGGCCGATGCCGGTTCCATCAATGCGCGCCCCCTCGCAGGGTGTCACACCCTTGAAATTATAAAGGCACGCCGGACCGTCGCAGCACGGCAGAAGAAGATTTAATTCCACCGCCAGCAGAACCTCTCCGGGCGTATCGTCGCGCGCGTCTACGATGTCGTTGTCGACGCGGTAGCTCACGGTGAAGCCGTCCGCGCCGAGCGGCCTTATCTCCTTGGCGACAAAGACGCTTACGCCTTTCACGTCCGACCACTTTGAGAGGGAGAAGCCCTTGCCGTCATCGTCCACAAGGCATTCAAAGCGGCCATACGGGAAGTCCGCAAGCTCCGCATGGGTGTTCGCGCTGAACTCGGCAAACGTCGTCTCCCTGCCGATTACGTGCTCAACGAACGATCCTCTCCTGCGCGTGTCGAGCGTAAGGAGCTTATCAAGCCCCTTTTCCTTTACCAGCAGAAGGTCATGTATGCTTTTAGCCGCCTCGAAGGCGCCGCCTGTCGCTATCTTTTCGAGCTTATGGTGGTAGCCCTCGGGCCATCGCGTGAGGACGTTCGAAAGGTTCAGCGCCTTTTTCATGTAATCAAACTCATAAAGGCCGCCGCCAATTCCGGGCGAAAAAAATAGGTTAAGTCCCGCTGTCTTTAAAATCACCTCGTCGTTGCCGTCGGCGTCCATGTCGGTCTTTTCTATGGAATTTCCCCCGCCGCCGCGCGCCTCCGCGACAAGCCGCTCAGCGGTCAAGAGGTTCTCATACACGGCAGTTCGCAGATGCGGCAGGTAAAGCCCGCCGAACACGCCGTGCCAGTACGCGTCGTTGCACTGTGCCTTATACAGCGCGCGCGTCGCCTCGCCCAGCGTCTTGTCTCCCGGCTTTAAGGCGCGCGCCTCCCCAAGCTCCATGCTGACCATGAGCATCCTCTTGTGCATCCAGTTGGCCTCAGGGTATTTAGCCATAAAATTCCTCCAGATGCCGCCCTGAACGAACTGCTTTATGCGCGACCCGTTGTCCCATTGCGCCGCGTCGTCCATAAGCGCGCCGTATGCCCTTGACGACGGCGCAGGCAGGGCCCACTCACCCATCTCCATGTATGACGTCGTCGGCAGATAGACCCTGCCAAGCGGATCCTCGGCGTCTATCAACCCCGCGAGAGTCACCGGGCGGAGCCAATCCGCGGACTCTTCTATCTTTTTAAAAAAAGCCTTAAGCCATCCTTCGTCGTAGACCGATTTATGCGTGCCCGGCCACACGCCGAACTTCTCGCCGTCGTCGCCGTAAATGGCGGCTTTGCCGCGGGTGAGCGTCGTCTTCAAAGACCTTAAATATCCTTCGAGACTGTCAACCGGCTGAAACGGTATCATGTAGCGCATGGTCTCGCTGCCAGGGAATATCTTGACCGTATTGCCCATATCCTCGGTGATGTAGTAGCCGCCGAGTTCCTCTTTAGGGATGCCGGACCTCACAAAATGGTAATCATCAACGAGCAGATACTCGACACCCGCGTTTTTAAGCGTCGTGGGGAGCGTAGGCTCCCAGACCCTCTCGGCAAGCCAGATGCCGCGCGGACGCGCGCCGAAAAGCTCCTCTATCCTGTCTGCCATCATCTTTATCTGCCCGATTCTGTCGCATTCAGGGATTACCGAAAGCACCGGCTCGTAGTGCGCGCCGCCCATTATCTCGACCTGGCGGGCAGATACCATTTCCTTAAGGAGCCCGATGTATTCGGGATGGCTCCGGGCTATCCAGTCAAGGAGAAAACCTGACGTATGCAGCGTCAATTTTACCGATGGATATTTTGAAAGCAACTTCAGGAAGGGCCAATAAGCATTCTCATACGCATCTTCAAGGACATGGGGGAAGTTGCCGACAGGCTGATGGTTGTGTATGCAGAAAGCGAAATATGTCATCCAGGGCTTCGTTCCTTTGCGCCTTTAGTTGTCATCCCCGAACGTCTCTATCGGGGATCTGCTTTTAGATTCCCGATTAAAACCTCGGGAATGACAAATGAGAATGAAGACGAAATGTCTCTATCGTAGATTTATCTTGCCCTTGCATGCCTGCCCTCGCGTGTCTGAAGCGGGGGTTTTTAAGCGGGGGACGGCGCGCTACAGCAGCTCTACCACGTGCTTTACCTCCGCGTCGACGCCGTATCTGTGAAGCCCGTCCCTTATCTGCACGATGCAGCCGGGGCAAGCCGTGGCCACGACCTCGGCCCCGCTGTCCCTGACGCTCTCGGCCTTTCTTTTGGTTATCTCGATGGAAAGTTCATAGTTCGTAAGGCTCACCCCGCCGCCAAGCCCGCAGCAGGAGCACGGGAAGCGCATCTGCTTGAATACCAGCGAGCTGTTGCCCTTGAGGAGTTCCCTCGGCTCGTCGCGCACGCCGAGGTTCCTGTTCAAATGGCATGGGTCATGGTATGTGACTATCCTTTTCGCGTCCTTATTCCCGCCCTCTGACCTGTACTTTAAAACATCCGCGAGAAGAACGGTTATGTCCATGACCTTCGAACAAAACGCGTTGACCCTCGCTGTCATTTCTCTTGACCGGATAGACTCTCCGGAAAGCAGCTCTTTAAAGACCGATTTAAGCCCATAGGTGCAGGTCGCGCACGCGGTGACGATGTAGTCGCAATCATACCCCTCGAAGGCCTCTATGTTTTTCAGGGCGAGATTCCTTGCCGTCTCGACGTCGCCCATGTAATACGCGGGCATGCCGCAGCAGACTTGAGAGTCCGGCACCACGACGTCGCCGCCGGCCTTCCTTACAGCTTCAATAGACTTCACGCCGACGTTCGGCATCAGGTAGTTAACGCCGCACCCGGCGTAGAAGGCCGCCTTCAGGGGCCTTGCGGCCCTGTTCTTCTCCGTTCTCGCGGTATCGGAGGCTAATGCCTTTACCTCAGGCATGTCTAAAAAAAATGTCTCGGCAAGGGGCGGTATCAACCTGCCTTGGCCGACAAGAGGCAGGGAAAAACGCGAAAGCAGGCCGTTATCAACGCCTGAGTCCTTGAAAAAAACCCCCTGAAACCTGGCGGCGCATTTAAGCGCAAACGGCATGAGCTTTGATGAATCGAGAATGTTCTTGAGGAACAGATTGGCCGCAAGCGGCAGGCCCTGCTCCTTAACGGCCTGAGCCCTTGCGGCATTTATGATACCGATAGTGTCAACGCCGTTAGGACACGTGTCCCTGCACGCGCCGCACATGGTGCATTCCTTTATATGTTTGAGGTACGCGTCAGTGATGTCCAGCTCGCTGTTAAAGCGCGCGCCAATGAGCGTTATCTTGCCCCTTGCAGAGGCGCTCTCCCTGCCTATCACCCTGAAGGTCGGACAGATAGACCTGCACGTGCCGCATTTGACGCATTTGTTTATTTCATCCTTTAAATGTTTAAGCTCTTCCATAATGTCCTGCCTAATGGCGCACAGGCGCGCCCTGCGCGGGCCTTGCGCCTGATGCCGGGCTCATGTCAGCCTGCAAAAAAATCTTTCCCGGGTTTAATACACCCCTTGGGTCAAATACGTTCTTAATGCGCATCATTAAATCAATGGCCGCCGGGCCGAGCTCCATGCCGAGATACTTCGCCTTTGCCGTGCCTATGCCGTGCTCGCCGGAGATTGTCCCCTTCAGGCCGAGCGCCAGCCTGAATACATCCTCAACCGCCTCCGGCGCGGCCTTGGCCTCCCGCGGGTCGCTCCTGTCGTACATCACATTCACGTGTATATTGCCGTCGCCGGCGTGTCCGAAACAGGCTATCAAAAGGTTTTTCCTTTCCGCTATCTCCTCGACGCCGGCTATAAGCTCTACTACGGCGCTCCTTGGCACCACGACGTCTTCGTTTATCTTGTGCGGCCTTGCCCTGAAGAGCGCGGCTGACGCAGACCTTCTCGCCTTCCAGAGGTTTTTGACCTCGTTTTTTTCAGAGGCCGCCTGAACGCTGATGGCGCGGCTGTCTTTGCAGATACCTTCGATTATCACAGCCTCTTTTTCCGTAGTTTCAACGGCCCCGTCAACCTCTATCAAAAGCAGCCCGCCGGCGTCCGCAGGCAGGCCGGCCTTTGCAAACTCCTCAACGCATTTTATGGACACGCCGTCCATAAGCTCAAGGGTCGATGGGATTATCCTTGCCTTTATGATCTCGGACACGGCCCTTGCCGCGTCCTTCACGTCAGGAAAAACCGCAAGCATGGTCTTGGTCGTCTCAGGCAACGGAAGCAACTTCAGCGTCGCCTTCGTGACGATGCCGAGCGTCCCCTCGGATCCGACAATTAGCCTCGTAAGGTCATAGCCCACCACGCCCTTGACCGTTCTTACGCCCGTGTTTATTATCTCGCCCGTCGGGAGGACGACCTCAAGCCCCATGACGTAGTCTCGCGTGACGCCGTACTTAACGGCCCTCGGCCCGCCGGCGCACTCTGCTATGTTTCCGCCTATGGTTGAAAATTTAAGGCTCGTCGGATCTGGCGGATAGAAAAGCCCCCTTGCCTCCACCTCCTGCTGGAACTCCCAGGTCACAACGCCCGGCTCAACTACGGCCAGGAGATTCTCCGCGTCGATTTCTATGATTTTTTTCATGCGCTCAAGGGAGAGCACAAGTCCGCCCTCGACAGGGACGCTCCCGCCGGAGGCCCCCGTGCCGGCGCCGCGCGGTATGACGCCGAACCCGGCGGCATTGGCCGTCTTCATGATGCCGGAGATTTCCTCCGGAGTCGACGCGAACACCACCCCGTCAGGCATGGAAACCTTATTCGTCGCGTCGTAGGAATAACAGAGGAGGTCTTCCTTTGAAAACGAGGCGTTCGCCTCGCCGACTATCCTTCTTAATTCGTTTTTTATGGATTCAGTAAACATATGTTTTATGGTTAAAAAATTGATTCACAAAAACCTGCATCGACATTTACAGTTTATCAAAGATAACGGAAAAAGTCCATTTGGCAAGCGCATACCTTTCTTGAAAGAAAGGTATGCGCACGGCTAAAGCCTCAATGCAACCTTTTAGCTTTGCCCGCCGCAGGCGGCAAAGAACTTTAATTTCTAAAACCCCGGCATAAAAAAACCGGTTCATGTCATGACATGAACCGGCAAAATGTTAATCCGCGCGCTTGCCGGGCGTCACGCGCCCGGCAAAATCCAAATAAAGCGGCCCTACTCCACCTTGAGCACATAGCCGACCCCTCTGACCGTGTGGATGAGTCTTTTTTCGGGGTCGTTGTCAACCTTTCCGCGCAGGTGGTTTATGTAAACGTCAACGACGTTAGTCTCGTTGTCAAAGGACTGGTCCCAGACATGCTCGGCGATGAGCGTCCTTGTGAGGACACGATTGGGGTTTCTCAGAAGATACTCGAGAAGGGCGTATTCCTTCACGGTAAGCTCGACCTCGGTCGTGCCCCTTTTGGCCTTTCGCGTTGACTGGTCAAGGCTCAAATCCTCAAACCTCAGAACCGGAGACGCCGCTGTCCCGCGCCTCATAAGCGCCCTTACCCGCGCCAGAAGCTCCTCGAAGGCAAAGGGCTTGGTGAGGTAGTCGTCCGCGCCGAGGTTAAGGCCTTTCACCCTGTCCTCTACCGTGTCACGCGCGGTAAGGAGCAGAACCGGCGCCTTTATCCCTCTGGCCTTAATATCTTTTAAAACATCGAGACCGCTCTTTTTAGGGAGCATTATGTCGAGGATTATGGCGTCGTATTCGTTTATCTCGGCGTAATGCTGGCCCTCTTCGCCGTCGTTTACGATGTCAACGGCGTAGCTCTCCTGCTCAAGGCCTCTTTTTATGAAAGAGGCGACCTTTTTTTCGTCTTCGATTACAAGTATTCTCATATATGCACCCCTGTCAGCCCCTTAGACCCTTGGGCAGGGCATTTGATCTCACGTCTCCCATTGCCACGAGCGTGACGTTACGCGGGTCGAACAAGGCTCCGGCCAGCGGCGTGATATCCCTTATGGTAACACGGTCTATGCCGGCAGTTATCTCTTTAATCGGCACGACATGGCCGAAGTATATCTCATCCCTTGCGAGCTTTGTCATTCTGTTGTCGCTCGCCTCAAGGCCGAGGAGCATCGAACCCTTAAGCTGGCTCTTGGCGTTTTTAAGCTCATCGGATGTGACGCCCTTGCGGAGTTTTGCGAACTCCTTCATCACGAGCCTTACGGTTGCGGCAAAGCTCTCCTTTGACGTCCCGGCATAGACCGTCAGCGCACCGGTGTCCTTGCACAGGTTCAGATAAGAATAGACCGAATACGCAAGCCCCCTTTTCTCCCGTATCTCCTGAAACAGGCGCGAGCTCATGCCGCCGCCGAGGATGGTGTTAAGAAGGTATATCTTATAGCGGTCTTTATGCGCCTGCGCCGGCACGGGCACGCCCATGCAGAGGTGGGCCTGCTCAAGCTCTTTTCTGACGATGGTTGAGCCTGGAAAGGCAACGGGTCTTTCAAGGGGTTGAACCCCCTCAGGGGGCGCGCCGTCAACCGATACCTTCAGCTTCCCGAACGCGCCATTTAGAAGTCTCGCCGCGCGACCATGCGCTATGCCTCCGGCGACGGTTATGAATACGGGGCCTGAGCGGTAATGCCTTTGATAATAATCAAGGATACCGGCCCTATCAAAGGATTTAACAGTCGCGGCCGTGCCTAAAACCGACCCGCCGAGTGGATTGCCCTGCCAGAACCTTTCGGCGAAGAGGTCGTGGATAAGGTCGTCCGGCGTGTCCTCCACGAGTTTTATCTCCTGCAGGACGACCATCTTTTCCTTATTAATCTCAACCGCGTCGAACATGGAGTTTATGAATATGTCGGACAGGAGGGCTGTTGCCGCGCCCATGTCCCTGTTGAGCACCTTCACATAGAAGCAGGTATACTCCCTGCTCGTAAAGGCGTTGAGGATGCCGCCTACGGACTCTATCTCCTTGGAGATGTCAAGGGCGCTCCTTGTTTTGGTGCCCTTAAAAAGCATATGCTCGATAAAATGGGAGATGCCTCCCTGCTTGCGCGTCTCGTTGCGCGAGCCTGAGTTTACCCATATGCCGATAGACGACGACTCGGAGCCCGGCATCTCCTCGGTCAGGAGTTTAATGCCGTTTTTGAATACTGTTTTTTTGATAAGGGACATGAATCTCTTGGAAAATACTTGAAATGGAGCTAAAAGTAAAAAGCCGTGATGCCTTCGCATCACGGCCTGCTAACCGCACCTGCGGTGAGCAAAGATAAAAATGGCCGCAGGCATCACAGGCAAGCCTTGAAGCGATATCGCCGCACTCTTCCCTTTGCCGCGCGCAGCGTCTTCTAACTGCCCTGTTCGAGGCTTTGTCCCAGGGCCTCTTTTCTTGAAAGCCGTATCTTGCCGGCCTTGTCGACTTCGATGACCTTTACCAGCACGTCGTCGCCTTCCTTGAGGATGTCAGAGACGTTTTTAACCCTCTCATTGTCAAGCTGCGAGATGTGGATAAGGCCCTCTGTGCCGGGGAATATCTCTACAAAGGCGCCGAAGTCCATTATCTTCTTGACCTTGCCCATGTAAAGCTTGCCTACCTCCGCCTCTGCCGTGAGCTTCCTGACAAGGGCGATGGCCTTTTGGACGGCCGCGTCGTCCGCCGAGGCGATATTTACCTTGCCGGTGTCGTCTATGTCCATCTTGACGCCGGTCTCCTGTATGATGCCCTTAATGTTCTTGCCGCCGGGCCCGATGACGTCTTTTATCTTCGCCGGATTTACGTATATTGAGACTATGCGCGGCGCGTAGGCCGAAAGCTCCGTCCTCGGCGCGCCAATGGCGGCCTGCATCCTGCCGAGGATATGCAGCCTTCCCTCGCGCGCCTGGTAAAGCGCGTCTTTCATTATATCAGCCGTAAGTCCGGCTATCTTGATGTCCATCTGCAGGGCGGTGATGCCCTCGGCGGTTCCGGCGACCTTGAAGTCCATGTCGCCGAGGTGGTCTTCGTCTCCGAGTATGTCGGAAAGGATGGCCATCTCGCCGCCTTCCTTGATAAGGCCCATCGCGATACCGGCTACGTGGCTCTTTATAGGAACGCCCGCGTCCATGAGCGAGAGCGACGCGCCGCAGACCGATGCCATTGAAGACGACCCGTTCGACTCAAGTATGTCGGAAACGACCCTGACGGTATACGGGAAGATATCTTCCGACGGGAGAACCTTTGCCAGCGCCCTCTCGGCAAGCGCGCCGTGGCCGATCTCTCTCCTGCCGGGGCCTCTTAATATCTTTACCTCGCCGACGCTGAACGGAGGGAAGTTATAATGGAGCATGAACCTTTTATACTCCCAGCCGGAAAGCGCGTCTATCTTCTGCTCGTCATCCTTGGTGCCAAGCGTGGCGACGACCATGGCCTGCGTCTCTCCCCTCGTGAACAGGGCCGAGCCGTGCGTCCGCGGAAGGATTCCGGCTTCTATCGTTATCTGCCTTACGTCCCTTAGCCCCCTGCCGTCCACCCTCTTCTTGTCGCGGATAACGGCCCCGCGCATCATGTTATATTTAAGCTCGCTGAATATGTGCTCTATCTCGGAGTTTCTGCCTTCATGCTCCGGCATCAGGGACTCGATAAGCTCCTTCTTCAAAACCCGTATTGCCGCATAACGCTCCAGCTTGGTGGATATGCCAAATGCCTGATTAAGCCTCGCTTCCGCGAAGCCCTTGACCTTCGCCTCAAGCGCGCCGTCTACGACAGGAGGCGTAACCGTCAGCTTTTTAACGCCTACCTCGGCGATAATCTTCTTCTGGAGGTCCAGCACGCCCTGCATGCTCACCTGCGCGAACTTAAGCGCCCTGAGGGCAAAGTCTTCGTTCACCATGCGCGCGCCGCCTTCAACCATGATAATAGACCCCTGGGCTCCTGCGACTATCATGTCTATCTCGCTCTCCCTCTGGGTCTTCAGCGGAGGGTTGCAGATAAACTCACCGTTGACGGCGCCTACCCGCACCGCGGCGATGGAGCCGGTAAACGGAATGTCTGAAATGCCCAGCGCGAGCGAAGCGCCGATCATGGCGATAAGCTCAGGGTCGTTTTCCGGATCAAGCGACATGACCGTTGCCACTATCTGCGTCTCGTTATAATAACCTTCCGGGAAAAGCGGTCTTAAGGGCCTGTCTATAAGGCGTGAGGTCAGCACCTCTTTTTCGCTCGGCCTGCCCTCGCGTTTGAAAAAGCCGCCGGGTATCTTTCCGGCGGCATATGTCATTTCCATGTAATTTACGGTCAGCGGCATGAAGTCGACCGTCGTATTTGCCTTATCCTGTCTGCAGGCCGTCACAAGCACGACCGTATCGCCGTATGTGAGCGTGCACGATCCGTGCGCCTGCTTTGCCATCTTGCCGATTTCTATCGTTAGTGTCCTGCCTCCGAAATCGGTCTCATATCTTTTTACCATTACCGTTAACGTCTCCTGTTTTTTATGAAAATTATCGTGATTTGCAAGCGCATTCAAAATGGCTCGGCAAAGGTATCCATGAAAAGCAACGCTTCCAGGAAAACCCTGTGGCTTCTTTTAATGCCTTAATACGTAACCCCCTGCGAACCTTCAAATATTCTTCGAAAACTCACCAGGACATACTGCGCATAAAACAAGAACCGCCGCCAAACGACATCCGTCAAAGACGGCTTGAAAGCAACCTTGCTGTTTGTTTCGCAACCGGACAACCTTACAAGTCAATCTTGCGCCGTCCGATATCGCACGGCCGGCAGAAACCGTCCTTTTCGAAAAACAGGACGGCTCCTACCTTCTGAGGCCGAGTCTTTCGAGGATGCTCTTGTAGCGATCCATGTCCTTACCCTTGACATAGTCAAGCAGCCTTCTCCTCTGACCGACCATCTTCAGCAGCCCTCTTCTTGAATGGTGGTCAGACTTGTTGGTCTTGAAGTGCACGCTGAGGCTGTTGATCCTCTCGGTAAGAAGAGCAATCTGCACATCCGGCGAGCCTGTGTCGCCATCATGCCTCTTGTACCCCTGGATTATTTCCTTTTTCTTCTCTGTTGCCAGCATTTCCCTTTTCACCTCCCTGTTGACGCCTTCTTTGTGAAAGACGCCTCGTAACGCATCAGTTCCGTATACTTTTCCATTTCAAAATCAACAAGCAGCAAACGCCCTGACAATTTGAAGGGGTTCAACCCCTTGAAGGGGCTCAGCCCCCAAACGGCATAAATCATACCATCTCTTAATGCGCAAGCAAAGAAAAAAACAGTTGCCTTTCTTGAAAGGCCGGATACCCGGCGGCTCACGCCGCAGGCATGACAAACCGGACTATGCAAATGATATCTTCCTTGCCCGCGCTTATTCCAAACGGGTTTTAACGCTTCCCGCGCCGCCTTCGGCGCCATTATTGCCGCCGCACCTTTTAAGCGCGCCCTCAAGGGGTATTATCGAACAGGCGAGCGTTTCAAAGTTCGACAAAGGACTGACGGCCTCGTCAATTGTAAATACGCCGCTTGCCATGCGTCTCAGGTCAAACAGATGGCCGCCGCATCCGAGGGCAGCCCCCGCGTCATGGCAGATAGACCTTACGTAAGTCCCCTTGGAACACTTTACGCTGAACTCCACAAACGGCATTGATATGCCCAGTATCTCGAAGGAGTGTATCTCAATCTCCCGCGCCTCGCGCTCGACTTCAACGCCTTTTCTCGCAAGCGTGTAGAGCGGAACGCCGTGCTTTTTTATCGCCGAATACATCGGCGGGGTCTGCATCATCTTTCCGGCGAAACCCCTTAAAACTCCTCTTACGTCCGCGTCCGTAAGACTGCCAGTCTCGCCGCGCCTGACTACCTGCCCTTCTTTATCGTATGTGTCGGTATCCTCGCCGAGCTTGAGCGTTGCGGAGTAGACCTTCACTGCGCCGCCGCCAAGCGAGTCGGCGAACTTTGTCGCGCCGTTTATGACAAGGGGCAGCACCCCGGTAGCCATAGGGTCGAGCGTGCCAAGATGCCCCACCTTCTTAGCGTCGAGCGTCCTTTTTACCTTCGCCACGACATCGTGCGACGTCCATCCGGCAGGCTTATCGGCAACCAGCACCCCGCCGAAGAGGAGTTCGGGGGCATCGTCCGCCGAACCTTCGCATAAAGGGCGCGCAAGAGAGCGTCCGCGGCTCTGTTTTTTTAAAAATCCGCCATTCATACGGTTACATCATGGCCTTTGGCGGCCTTGCGCCGGCCCCGGTGACCGCGGCCTCCATGATCTTTTCCTTAAGAACCGAAATTATTTCGGCCTTTACCTCTTCAAGAGATCCCTTCATACTGCATCCGGCGGCGTTGGCGTGCCCTCCTCCGTCAAACAGCTGCGAAACAGCGGACACGTCCACACCGCCCTTGGCGCGCATGCTCACCTTGTAGCCGCCAGGCCCGGTCTCGCGGAAAAGCAGGCCAACTGCGACCCCTTCGATGCCCCTTGCGTAATTCACGAAACCGTCGGCATGGTCTTTGTCCGCGCCGGTCTGCCTGAACATCTCCTGCGTCACGGTGACCATGGCGATGGCGTTGTCCGGCCCGGCGCCGTCCACCTTCATAACCTCAAGCGTAGCGAGCACCAGGCCGAGAAGCTTATATCTTTTCGCCGGATAATTCTCGTAGACGCGCATGGATACGTCCCAGGGGCTTGCGCCAAGCCTTACGAGCTCTCCTGCCTTGATAAACGCCTCTGGCGTGGCGCTGGAATATCTGAACGAACCCGTGTCCGTAAGGATCGCCACATACAGGTTTGTTGCTATCTCTTTCGTAATGACCGCGCCGGCGGCCTTGCAAAAATCATAAACAACCTCGCCCGCGGAACTTGCGTCCGGCACGACCACGTTTACGTCGCCGAAACGGTCATTCGTGACGTGGTGGTCCAGATTTATTATAATGCCCGGCTCCTTCAGGGCGATAAAGCCCTTGCCGAGCCTGTCCTTCTGTCCGCAGTCAACGGCGAATGTAACGTCAAAGCCGCTCGCGCCTGCAAGGCTGTGCGTGACAGTGCCGGCTCCCGGCAAAAACCTGAAGATGTCAGGCACCGGGTCTTCCAGATACGCCGTGACGTCCTTGCCAAGCCCCTTCAGGGCAAGGGCCATGCCGATAAGCGAGCCTACCGCGTCGCCCTCAGGATTTACATGGGAAACGACGAGAAAGCGTTTTGCCTTTTTAACCTTTTCTATTACCGCATCAAAGCGAGAGTCCATTTTCAGATGTCCTGTCGGAATGCCCCCTGCCTTATCTCCTCCCCCTTCACGGGGGAGGGCAGGGTGGGGGTTTCTGTTGGCCGGCCGTTCATTCGGCGTCATCCTTTTTTTATCTCATTCAGTATCCTGCCGATATGGTCTGAATATTCAAGAGATTCATCATAAAAAAAAGTGACGTTGGGAATATGCCTCAGGTCAAGGCGTTTAGCGAGGCTCCTTCTGATGTAGCCGCTTGCGTGATTCAATCCTTCACGGCTTTTTTCTATATCTTCGGCGCTGCCTATCTGGCTGAAATAGACCTTCGCCTCCTTGATGTCAGGGCTCATCCTTACGTGAGTTATCGTGACAAAACCGATGCGCGGATCTTTGATGTCTCCGTGGAGGATAATCGAGGCTATCTCTTTTTTTACAAGGTCTCCGACCCTGTCCGAGCGCTTGTATGTATTAGCCATGCTGTTGCCCGTTGCCTGATGCCGGTTATCGCCCTTCAAGGAGCTGATAACACTTTAACAATTAATCAGCTCCATCCGGCGGTCTATTATCTCCGCCGTATACAGGCTCTCTATGAAAAAAACAGTCTTGTCTATCGCCGAATTTACGAACGCGCCGTCTGTGCCGACGGCGGCAATGCCAATCGTCGCCCTCTGCCACATATCGTTGTCGCCGACCTCCGATATCGAGACGTTGAAGCGGCCTTTGACCTTTTCCATGATGCTCTTCAAGACCTGCCTCTTCTCCTTGAGGGAATGACTGTCATGGATAGCAAGCGTTATTCGAACAATGCCGATTACCATAAAGAAGTCGCCTGTTGCAGGTCAAGACGGAAATGAACGGAGATTTATCATTTAATTTGCTTACAGCTTTGCCGCCTCTTCCTTCACCGTGTACAGCTCGATAACGTCGCCGACCTTGATGTCGTTGTAGCCCTCGATGCTCATGCCGCACTCGTAGCCTGTGGCCACCTCTTTGGCGTCGTCTTTGAACCTCTTCAAGGATGAAAGCTTGCCGTCATAAATGACGACGTTGCTCCTTATGAGGCGCACACTCGCGCCCCTTAACGCCTTTCCGTCGGTAACGTAGCATCCGGCAATGGTGCCGACCTTGCTGACGCGAAAGACCTCTCGTATCTCGGCATGTCCGGCTATCTCTTCCCTGACTATCGGCGCAAGAAGACCTTCCATCGCGTTCTTGATATCGTCGGCAAGGTTGTAGATTATGTTGTAGAGCCTAACGTCAACGCTTTCCGCGTCGGCAAGCGCCTGCGCCTTGGACTCCGGACGCACGTTAAAGCCTATTATTATGGCGCTGGACGCCGCGGCCAGCATGACGTCGCCCTCGCTTATGCCGCCGACGCCGCTGTGCAGGAGCTTGAGCTTGACGTTCTCGGAATGTATCTTGCCGAGCGTTTCGTTTATTGCCTCAAGCGAGCCGTTCACGTCGGCCTTTACGATGAGATTCAGCTCTTTGACCTCGCCCTTGCTTATCTTGTCATATAAGGCCTCAAGGGTTACCTTGGCCGTCTTCATGCGGTCTTTCTCGATGCTCTTTTTCTGCCTGATACCCGCTATCTGCTTCGCGGTCACTTCGTCCTTGACCACCGAGAAGGCGTCTCCGGCCTGAGGGACCCCTGAAAGGCCCAGTATTTCGATGGGCATTGACGGGCCGGCCTCTTCTATCCTCTTGCCCCAATCGCTGATCATCGCGCGAACCCTGCCGGAGTGGATGCCGGTCACGAAGGCGTCTCCTACTCTGAGCGTCCCGTTCTGGATAAGCACCGTCGCCACCGGGCCTCTGCCCTTGTCGAGCTTTGCCTCTACTATGACGCCCCTTGCCGGGGCGCCCAGGTTCGCCTTTAATTCAAGCACCTCGGCCTGCAGGAGGATCATCTCAAGCAGTTCTTTTATATGTATGCCCTTTTTGGCGGATACCTCGTCGTATATCGTGCCGCCGCCCCATTCCTCAGGCTGCAGGCCGTAGCCCGTAAGCTCGTTTTTAACGCGCTTTGCGTCCGCGCCGGGCAGGTCTATCTTATTGATGGCCACTATGATCGGAACGTTCGCGGCCTTTGCGTGGTTGATGGCTTCGATAGTCTGCGGCTTCACGCCGTCGTCAGCCGCCACGACGAGGACGACGATGTCGGTTGCCTTCGCGCCCCTGGCCCTCATGGACGTGAACGCCTCGTGTCCCGGCGTGTCGAGGAAGGTGACGTCTCCCTTTTCAAGGTGCACGTGGTACGCGCCGATGTGCTGCGTGATGCCTCCGGCCTCGCCGCCCACGACATTAGTCTTTCTTATGGCGTCAAGCAGCGACGTCTTGCCGTGGTCAACGTGCCCCATGACCGTGACGACCGGCGCGCGGGGAGTCAAATTGGCCGCAGCCTCCTCGGAAGACACGCCCTGCTCGATAAGGGAATCCTCCGGCACCGCGACGCTTTCGACCTCAAAACCGTAGTCCGACGCCACGAGCGAAACGGCGTCAGCGTCTATCAGCTGGTTGACGTTAGCCATGATTCCAAGCGTCATGAGCTTCTTGATTATGTCTCCGGCCTTGACGCCGAGTCTCTGTGAAAGGTCTCCTACGCTGATGGCGTCTACTATCCTTATGACCCTTTTGGCCGCCTTAAGGACGGTTATCTCTGTTTTCTTTAATGGACGCGCCTGAACCGCCTGAGCCGCGGCCCTTCTCTGCGCATTATCCTTTGTCTGAAAGTGCCTGTCTTTCTTGGTGGGGCGCTTGGCGGTATAGAACTTTTTAAGCTCCGGCTCTTTTTCGAATACTTTTATTTCTTTCTTGGATACGGCTGCTTTTTCACCTTCAACCGGCTTGACCTCGGAAGGCTTTTGCGCCTTTTCCTCAATCCGGGCCTCGGCCTTAGGGGCCTGGACAAAAGGCTGCTGAGCAATCGGCGCTTCGGCTTCGACTTCTGCCTCTGCCTCTTCAATGAACGGCAGTCCAGCCTCTGACTTTTTTCCACCCCTTGGCGCAGGTCTGCCTTTACCCTTTACAAGCGGCTTTTTGGCCTCTTTTTTCTCACCTGCGGCTGCGGCCTTCGCGGCTCCCCTATGGACAGGCCTTTCCTCTGCGGCCGGAGGAGTTACGGGCGGCGCCTTTACTTCGGGCGCTGCTTCGGGCTTTACCTCAAGCTTTACCTCAGGAACGGGCGCAGGCGCTGTCCTTCTCCTTATGACCGTGGACTTGACCCTCTTTTCCTCTACCGGTCCCTTTGCCGGGCCCTTTTCATCTTTCTTATCTTTTTCGTTAGTCGCCATTAAGTTTTATTTGCCGCCTGCCCTATGGTTAAATGTTTTAAAACCTGATCCAAAAACTCTTCAAGAGGCATAAGCGAAACATTGCGCTTCAATGCCCTTGAGAACTGTTCCTTTTTCTTATAAGCATTCCTTACGCACGAGAGCCGGGGGCACAGATACGCTCCCCTGCCGGGCAAAATCCCTTTTACATCCGCCGTGAGCACGCCTCCAGGCGCCGCGAGCCGGACAAGATCTTTTTTATCGCTAACCTTTCTGCATGAAAGACATGTCCTTGAGGGCATCTTCCGTTTACCGGCGCGCGCAATTGGATTATTCCTTGCCTTCGGCCTCTTCTCCCTTATCTTCGGCGGCCTCCTCTGCGGCCCTGGCCTTTTCAAGGGCATCCCTCGCGTCGGCGGCCTCTACCTCCTTGCGAAGGGCCTCGTCCGGCGACAGCGCTCCTCCTTCCTTTGCGGCCTTTGACTCAGTCTCCGTGTGTATGTCTATCTTCCATCCTGTAAGTTTTGCCGCGAGCCTGACGTTCTGCCCCTTCTTCCCGATGGCAAGCGAGAGCTGATCGTCCGGGACGATAACTTCCATTGCGTGGGCCTGATCGTCCACAATGACCCTTGATATCTGCGCCGGTGAAAGGGTATTTTTAACAAAAACGGCGGACTCGCTCGACCAATGGATGATGTCTATCTTTTCACCCTTGAGTTCCTGCACAACCGCCTGCACCCTTGATCCCTTCACGCCGACGCACGCGCCCACCGGATCAACGTCCGTGTTGTGCGACACCACGGCAATCTTGGCCCTGTCTCCCGGCTCCCTTGCCGCGCCCTTTATCTCGACTATGCCTTCATAGACCTCCGGGACTTCCATATGAAAGAGCTTCATGAGAAAGCCCGGATGCGTCCTTGATAATATTACCTGCGGCCCCTTGGCCTCGCTCCTGACGTCGAGCACCATGCCCCTTATGCGCTCTCCCTGACGGTATCCCTCGCGCCTTACCTGTTCCTTCTTGGGTAAAAGGGCCTCTGTCCTGCCCAGGTCCACGATGATGTCGCCCTTTTCAAACCTGTGGACGATGCCGGTGATTATCTCGCCCTTTTTCGAGCTGTATTCCTTGAAGATGATATTGCGTTCCGCTTCCCTGACCTTCTGGATGATTATCTGCTTGGCGGTCTGAGCGTCTATGCGGCCAAACTCTTTCGCGTCCAGCTTCACGCCGATGCTGTCGCCGAGCGCGACCTCCGGGTCAAGCGCCCTGGCGTCATCAAAGGATATTTCGTGGTCGGCGTCGCCGGGTTCTTCGACGACCGCTTTAAACAAGAACAGCTCTATCTCGCCGGACTCTTCGTTAAAATGCGCCTCTATCTCCTTGTTCGCGCCGAAACGCTTTTCCGCGGCCTTGAGCATGGCGGTTTCAAGGGCGTCTATAAGGACATGCCTGTCTATCCCCTTGTCCTTTCCGACCTGTTCGATTATATTCGTCAGATTAACCGACATATTCACTTCCTCCAAAACGTTTTGCGCTTCAGGCGCATGGAATGTATTTGCAATTAAATTAAAAAACACGGCTGGACTGCAAGCAGCGGCACTCGCCGGCCGGCGCCTGTTTTTAAAATTCTATAATGAGATTTGCCTTATCGATATCCGGCAGGTTCAGCCTGAAACTTTTTCCGTCAAAGTCTTCTATGAGAAGAACTCCGCCCTCGACTCCCTTTATAACCGCACTGAAGTTGCGCCTGCCGTCTATCGGCGTCTTTGTCCTTATCTTCGCCCTCTTGCCGGCGAAGCGGATAAAATCCTTTTCCTTTATAAGAGGCCTGTCAAGCCCTGGGGAGGATACTTCAAGGACATATCTTGCCGCCGGCATGACTTCTTCTACGTCAAGGATGGTGCCAAACTCCCTGCTGACGCTTGAGCAGTCGTCTATGGTGACGCCGCCGGGCTTGTCTATGAAGATCCTTAATATCTTCCTGCCGTGCTCGCTAACAAACCCGATATCCACGAGCTCCATGCCCAATGATAAAAGGAACGGTTCGGCTATCGCGCGTAATTTGTCTTCCAGACCTTCGGCCTTCAAAACGTCTCCAGAAATTCCCCTTGAATGTGTTCAACCCCCTGAGGGGGCTCAGCCCCTTGAAGGGGGTCACCCCCCGCATCGCGGGCTTGCTGTGCAAAGAAACAACTCTTTGCGCGCTGTCTATGACCGGCTTTTTTCACGTCCGCCGCGTCCTGTCGTAGGCCCGGCCCTTAGAAACAAAAAAGTGGGCTTCAGCCCACTTTCTCAGGACTGGGCGCAGGGGTTTTATCCCCGCACGGCCCTGATTAGTCTAAATTTAACACACAAAAAATATTATGGCAAGCGCAAAATGCGCCTGCCGACGTCAAATATAAGGAAACGGAAGCGGTTTAAAGAATTAACGTTTTTTGGCCGCCTGCGGCGGGGCAAAGCCTAATGGTGCGTCATTTAAGACTTTAGCGCGCGCAGCGCCCTTTTTTTTCAAAAAAGGCAAGCGTGCCTCTTGTGCAATTGAAATCTTACGCTATACTTTTCACGACCATGAAAAAAGGCCCGGTTAAATTAATCCAAGCCGCCCTGACGGAAAGGCTTCACATGGACCCGCGCAAAAATCCTGTGCGCGTCGCTGTCGAAGACAACTGCGTGGTCATGGAGGGCGTTGTTGACGGCATCGCCCTGAAAAAAAGGGCGCTCCTTATCGCCATGAGCATGAAAGACGTGGAGGGCGTCATTGACCGGCTCAAGGTCAGGCCGTCCATGAACATGACCGACGCCGAGATACAGGCGCACATATACAACGCGTTTGCCGAGGATCCCGCCCTTGCATGTTTGAAGGTTGAAACCGCCGGCGCGGTGGTTGACCTTGAAGGCACGGTCACTTCACTTACGCACAAGCGTCTTGCCGGCACGCTCGCGTGGTGGGTGCCCGGGGTCGCCGACGTTATAAACTCCATCGAGGTCGTCCCTCCTGAAGAGGACTCCGATGACGAGGTCGTGGACGCCGTAAAACTCGTCCTTGAAAAAGACCCCATCGTTCACCTCGGCTCAATTAATGTGTCCGCGGCCAACTGGATAGTCACCTTAAGCGGCGCAGCCCCCGGCGAAACGGAAAAAATCGCCGCCGAGGAGGATGCGCTGTATGTCTGGGGCGTAAACGAGGTCGTAAACGCAATCGCCGTGCTCAGGCCCGCCGCCCGGCCCGCGGCGAAAGAAATATTCCCCGCGCGCCCCTACCGTCCGCACCGTCTGCCTTTAAAAAAACCTTGACCAATCCCTCGCGCCCAGTTAAATTATCAAATAAATTATCAAATTATCCCTGCGCTTGAATCCGTTTTTGCGCGGCAATAAAAATATCGTTTCACGGGAGCGGTTTGCCGATGAAGATTGAAAGAATAAAAAAGATAGCCATCAAAAAGGTGGCACCCGAACTGAAGAGCCACAACGGCCTGTTCGGCGAAGGATGCACCGGAAGCCGCTGCGGCGACGAATGCTGCCAGTGGGGCTGCGACGTTGACCTTGCCACTTTAGACCTCATCATGAAGCACAGAGACCTCGTCGAGCCGCTTGTAGGCAGGAAGATAGAAAAATGTTTTAAGACCGAACTCGTCAAGGACGACGACTACATAGGCGGCGCGTTCCGCGAGACCGTCGTAAGAAAAGCGGACAAACGATGCGCCTTCCATTTAACGGGCGGCACAAGGGGCTGTTCCCTTTTTTTCCTATGGGCGGCAAAAGGCATCTCAAAGAGGATCGTTCCGACCATCTGCCGGGTCTACCCCATCACATGGCACAGGGGCAGGCTTTTCCTGGACTCTCCCATCATCGAGACCTGCAAATGCCTCGACAAGCCGCCCACAGGCAAAAAACCCCCTTCCCTCCTCCAGACTCAGAGGAAGGAGGTAAGGGCGCTGTTTAACATAAAGGAAAAGTAAAGGCAAGACAGGCAGATACTCTCTTCCTTCTGCCCTCGCATGTTCCCCGATAGAAACATTCGAGGGCAGGCTATAGCGGGGGTTGGGGTGGGGGTATCTATAAATCATAACTGATCGCAACTCTGAAAAAAAGCTCTCCTGTCAATGGGAGGGTATTCACTTCTTCTCCAGATGCTTCTTGAACCACTTCGCGGCATGGCCTGAGACCTGTTCAAGGGTTCCGGGCTCTTCAAAGAGGTGGGACGCGCCCGGCACGATAACAAGATCCTTTTCGCATTTTAAAAGCTCAAAGGACGACCGGTTAAGCTCTATGACGATGTCGTCGTGGCCGCCCACGATAAAGAGCGTCGGGGCCTTCACCCTGCCGAGGTATTCATTGGCGAGGTCCACCCTTCCCCCGCGCGAGACTATCGCGCCGATCTTCGTTTTTACATTTACCGAGGCCGCAAGCGCCGCCGCCGCGCCCGTGGAGGCGCCAAAGTAGCCTATGCGGAGTTTTTTAGTCCGTTCGTCGTCCATGAGCCAACCGGTTGCGGATTCAAGCCTCTTGATAAGCAGGGTGATGTTGAAACGGGTCTGATAATCCGCATCCTCTTCTTTCGTGAGCAGGTCCATCAGCAGCGTGCCAAGCCCGGCCTTGCGAAGCTCGCCGGCGACGTAGTTGTTCCTTGGACTGAGCCTGCTGGAGCCGCTGCCGTGGACGAAAAGGACGACCCCCCTCGCGTCCGGCGGCACGCCGAGCGCGCCTTCGAGCGTGATTCCTGCTCCGGCGTCTATCGCTACAATCTCCTCTTCCCTGGTTAGAAGTTTCATGTTTTTTACCCCTCAGAAAAGAACGCGGAGCGCGGTTTTTCAGCCTGATGCCAAAATCCCTTGCCCCGCTAAAGAGCTACTTTTTCTTGCAACCGCACTCGGCCGCTTTTTTGTTGCACCCGCTGCACACCCCGTTTTTGATTGCCGCGCCGCACTTCGCGCAAGGCGAACATCCGCACGTCTGACACATATAATCACCTCCTCGATTACGGGAGATTACCTCCCTGTTTTAAAGGTCATCCATATGCCAAGTATGCCCCCTGAAACGCGGTTGTCAAGACGCGATACGGCCGCCACGCGCAACGCCGCTCTTTCGTTTTTTCCATCAGCCCATTCAGCCTGCCAGCTTCTTAGCTATCCCTGCTACGTGCCTGCCCTGAAAGCGCGCCATGGCAAGCTCGTTTTCGCTCGGCATCCTCGACCCGTCGTGGCCCGCGATGGTTGACGCGCCGTAGGGGCTGCCGCCGCTTATCTCGGCCACGGTCATCTGTCTTGCCTCGGAATACGGCATGCCGACTATCACCATGCCGTGGTGCAGGAGCGTAATGTGAAAGCTCAGGATGGTTGACTCCTGCCCGCCGTGCTGGGTGGCAGACGAGGTAAATACGCTGCCGGCCTTGCCGATAAGCGAGCCCTTCATCCACAGCCCGCCCGTAGCGTCAAGAAGCGCCCTCATCTGCGCGGTCATGTTGCCGAAGCGCGTCGGCGTGCCGAAGATTATCGCGTCTGCCGTCGCAAGGTCGTCAACAGTGGCAACGGGAAGGTGCGCGAACTTTTTCCTGGCTTCAAGCGCGTTCATCTTTTTAAGCACTTCCTCCGGAAGCGTCTCCTCGACCTGAAAGAGCTTGACCTGGGCCCCATTTACCTCCCGCGCACCCTCGGCTACCGCCTCGGCCATCTTCCAGATATGCCCGTACATACTGTAAAAGACTACATGAACTTTCATACGTAACTCTCCTTTTTTTAAAGGTTATCTGTCATCCGCCGTCAGTTATCGGCAAAAGACACAAACAATCCCTACTGATAACCGTCAACGGATAACCGTCTCTTTACAGCTTATTAAGTCCGTTCATGGCCGCCTCTTTGTAAGCGTCGGAGAGGGTCGGGTAATTAAAGACAACGTCCTTGAAGTAGTCCACCGTGCCGCCGTAGTTCATGACAGCCTGGCCTATGTGGATAAGCTCCGACGCCTTCTCCCCGACGATGTGCACGCCGAGGAGCGCCCGCGTGTCGCGGTTGAAGATGAGCTTCAACATGCCGTGCAGGTCGCCGATAATCTGCCCCCTTGCGACATCCTTGAAATAAGCGCAGCCTACCTCGTAGGAAACCCCTTTTCTGGTGAGGCCCTCCTCTGTCTCGCCGACCATTGATATCTCAGGTATGGTATAGACGCCAAAGGGCATGAAGGCCGTATACGCGCAGGTCTGTCCCTCTTTCTGAAAGGCGTGGCAAACGGCCCGCCTGCCCTGCTCCATGGACGTCGAGGCAAGCGACGGAAAGCCGATGACGTCTCCCACGGCGTAGACGTGCGGCACGCTTGTCTGAAAGCAGTCGTTCACGCTGAGGAGGCCGCGGTCGTTGCAGGTGATGCCTATGGCCTCAATGCCGAGCGTGCCGGTGTTGCCCACGCGGCCCATGGTGTAGAGGAGCTTTTGAGAGGTTACGGCCTTGCCGCTTTTAAGACGGGTCTCAACCTTTTGAGGGCCGGTGACTTTGATGTCAATGACCTCTTCGCCGAGCCGCATGGTAACGCCGGATTGCCTCATCCGGTAGACGAGGCTCGTCACTATCTCCTCGTCGGCAAATGGCAGGAGCCTCTCCTTTTTCTCCACAAGCGTCACCCTCACCCCAAGGGCTGCGAAGATGCAGGCGTATTCGCAGCCGATCACGCCGCCGCCGACGATGGCGAGGTTTTGCGGGATAATATCGAGGCCGAGGATGGTGTCGCTGTCGTAGATGTGCTCTTTGTCAAACGGCACGTCCGGCGGTCTGGCCGGTTTTGTGCCGGTGGCTATGATTATGCAGTCCGCGGCAAAGCGCAGGATGGTATTGTCTTTTTTTCTTATCGAAAGGCTGTTTTTGTCGATAAAGGAAGCGTCGCCGTAGATTATCTCCACGTTGTTCCGGCTGAACTGCTCTATTACGACCTCCATCTGCTTTCTGATTACCTCGGTCTTTTTATACATCAGCTCCGAGAGCGTCACATCCCTGCCGAGCGTGAACTGAAAGCCGAACACCGCCCTCTGCCTGAAGCCCGCGAGGTAAAGGGCCGTTTCACGCAGCGTCTTGCTCGGCAGTGTGCCGGTATGGAGCCCGGCCCCGCCGATATAAGGCTGACGCTCGATGATGGCCACCTTTTTGCCGAGCTTCGCGGCCTGTATGGCGGCCTTTTCACCGCCTGGGCCTGAGCCTATGACGAGGATGTCGTATTTTTTCATTCTTCCTTTAGGTGGATTGCTGAAAAACCCTACTTTTATACAGGCTGCTCAAAAAGCCCCTGCTACTAGGCGACGAGGAACGAAGAATGAGACGTGCTTTTGGGCACGTCGCAATGATGAGCGACGAAGGCAACGACGTAGATGGGGCGTTTTCAGCAGCCTGTTGGGCGGCCTGACTCATTCGAGCTTGAAGAGGTTATCCGGCAGAGTCAGGTTGATCTCCAGATCGGTCATCAAAACGTCTTCCGTCAAGCCGCCCTTTGCGTCGTAAGCCATGACGCGAACCGGCAGAAAACTCCTCTTGTCAAGCCAGAGTATGTAGGCGTTCGTGCCAGCCATGGAATAACCGTAGGCGCCGAGAATCTTTACCTTGACAGTATCCCTTTCGCCTGATTTTTCCTCGGCGAGCACCTCTATGGAGCCGTGGGCTTGAAGCTTGTCAACGTTCTTTAGAAGCGCGCCTATGTCGGACTCGGCGATCGTGTGGCCCTTTGAGCTCGTGATGAGCCTGTTGTCCGGACTGAGCGTTACGACGAACGACTTCAAGGCCCCAAGGGGCTGAAGACGCGCCTCTTTTCTAACGGGGTCATAAAGCAGAACCGCCCCCGCGTGAGGCTCCACGAAGTTCATGCGCACGTAACCAGGCGTCTTATAAAAATATTTTATCACCTCGCGCCCGCCGTCCGACCTTGAATCGAGGGTGACGGCATAGGTCTCCACATTTCTAAAATTATCCATTGCGATGGAAACTATGCCTTTGACGGAGATATTCAAAGCGAGCCAGAAAAAAAGGGGTAGCATCCGCGAGTTTTCCTTTCATACTAAAAGCCAAAAGATAGTTAAACGGACAGATGCATCAAGTATAGCCATCCGGCGGCATTTTGCAACACGGGAATTGACGCTTCGTCCCTTGACCGCCATGATGCCCCCATGATGCCCTATCGCCGCGCCTACTTCTTTTCCTTCTCTAATATGGGGTAAGCGATGTTCGTGACGTATGAGTTTATCCTCTTCAGATTCGTCAGGATGTCAAGGTGTATGGCGCTCGTGTCTATGGACTCCTTAAGGCCGATGTAGAGCCGGTGGATATGGGCCTGGCGCATGACGCGCTCCATCTCGGAGACCCTTGCCTTGTGGTTTACGAGTTTTACGGCCAGCTCCGGGTCTCTGGCGGCAAATGCGGCCACTCCGAGCCTGAAGTTCTCCAGCACCTTCTGGTGCAGCACCATTATCTCGGTCATGCCCTCTTTTGAGAATGAACGCTTTTCCCTGTGCTTTTTCCTCGCCAGTTCCATGAGGTTCTTGTCTATCACGTCGCCTATGTTCTCCATATTGTCGGAAAAAAGGATTATTTCAAGCTCGCGCCTTGACTGCTCCTCGGTGAGGCTCTCTCTCGTTATCCGTGTGACATAAAGCTTTATCTCGTGGTCAAGGTAGTCAACGTCGTCGTCCTTTTCTTCGATATCTTCTATCAGCGGCAGGTTGTCGTCCGCTATGACCTCTATGGATTTAACCAGCATCTCTTCGACGATATCGGCCTCCCTCTGGCACTCCCTCACGACCTGCGAAAGGGCCAGGGCCGGAGACGATAGCGCGATGGGGTCAAGATACTTCGGCCCGAACCTGGCGGAAACCGCCCTCTCAGGCATGAGGAGCTTTACAAGGGCGGTGAATGGGCCGGTAAACGGCAGGAAGATAACGGCCAGGGCGATATTGAAAAGCGTGTGCGCCACCGCGACCTGACGCGCCGGATCAAGGACGGTATGGCCGAGGAGCTCGGTGAGCAGGCCGAGGAACGGCAAAACTATCAGCACGCCTGACACCTTGAAAAGTATGTGCGCGAGGGCCACCCTCTTGGCGTCGGCCGGCGCGCCTATGGACGAAGTGGCCGCGCTGACGCATGTGCCGATATTAGCTCCAAGGACTATCGGCATGGCGGCGTCAATCGACAGCAGGCCTGAATGCGCCGCCGTAATGGCAAGGCCGAGGGTAGCGGCGCTTGAATGAAAAAGCGCGGTGAGCACGGTCGCTATGATTATCCCTGCAAAGGGGTCCTTGCTCATGCCGAGGAGCAGGTCTTTCAAAAGAGGGTTTTCGGCGACAGGCCCGAAGGTTTCCATCAATGTCTTCAGCCCGAAAAAGATAAAGCCGAAACCCAGCGCGATGCTTCCGGCGTCTCCTGATGCGCCGCTTTTCCCGGCGAGCCTCAAAAGTATCCCGATGCCGATGAGGGCGATCGAGTAATCGTAAACCTTAAAGGCCAGGAGCTGGACGGTAAGGGTCGTGCCGATGTCCGCGCCGAGGATGATGCCCATTGTCTGGCCGAGGCCGAGAAGTCCGGAGCCGACAAAACCTACGAGCATGACGGTGGTCGCGCTTGAGCTCTGAAAAAGCGCGGTTATGGACGCGCCGATGAAAACGCCCTTGAAGCGGTTTGACGTGGCGTTCAGGAGGAATGAACGGAGCCTGGACCCGGCGGCCTTTTGAAGCCCCTCTCCGGCCAGCCTCATGCCGTAGAGCATCAGCATGACTCCGCCGAAGAAGGTTATAAGGACCAGCGTGGTCATGCGGTTTTACCGGAACTGGCGGCTTGCCGACTGTTTTTTAGCATCCTGTTAATATTAGCCCTTATCCGCATATTCCGCAAGCGCCTAAAGGCAGGGGGATGAAAAAAATCACCTGTCATGGGGGACAGGGGAGTGTCTTTGAAGGTGACGTGAAACAGCCGGGGATTGCAGGTTAACAGACAGAGGCTTTGTTGTAGCGCGGATTATTCTACCCTAAAACCGCCGTTTTCGTCGAACTCAACGTTTATCATTATCTCCAGATTATCAGCGCTGAAATACCCTATGTCTTTTCCTTTTATCGAGACATGATACCGGAGCGCGTCAACGCGGTCAGGGCAATATTCCGTGGTGACCTGTATGCTGTCACGTATCGAATTCTCTTCCTTTTCGGTTATGTCGTCAAGCGTGCCTTCGATATCCATATCACGGGTTAAATAGTCCTCCAGGTTTTTATGATCCCCGCTCGCACCCTCAACGTTCATTTCACCATCTTCATACCAGTACAGTTTTTGTCCTGAATGTATTACCTCGAAGTGCAGGTGGTATCGTCCTTCAGTGGCCCCTGTATTGCCCGAAGTGCCGATAACATCTTCTTGATTGACTGTATCGCCAACATTGACGGATATTCCCTAGCCCTCGGCGCATGGTCAATAACAACGACGAAACCGTATCTTGGATTGAATGATGCCCTTACCACCACTCCCCTTTCACTTGCCCTAACGGACGCGCCTTTTACCCTGTAATCCACCCCGAAGTGCTTACTCTTCTTGCCATTTCTTTGTCTCGGCTCGCCGAATTCACCGCTGATTTCGCCGGTTACCGGCGCCATAAAATTAAGCGTCCCCATGTCTTTACCTCCTCAGGCTTAGTTGTCGATTAGCTCTGTCACATATAAATCAGCTGCATAATGCGCCTTAACCTGCATGCGAAAAAAGTCCTATCATCTGCTTATTCAGCTTTCATTCCTCGTCCGGCAGAATTTCTTCGAATTTCCAGACGCCGTCATCTAATTTCAAAACCACTGGAACCGTAATGGGAAAAGGAATGCTACGTTTGTTAAGAGCTATTGTGGAATCATTCTCCCATTTTACAAATTCATAGAGGGCATATTCATCTCCTTTTGGCTCATATGAAAGTTCTTCTATGAGATCATCGCCCGCAAAACGCCAGATAAAAACGCCGGCAGGATCAAACGCTTCACTTGCAGAGACAGCCACAAAGCGCTTCCTGTCAGGAGAAAACCTCGGTATGGCATAAACCACATATTCTTTTCCATTTTTCTCTGATATCATCAATTTGTCGCTTGGTTCCCCGTAATCGACATCAACAAGAAAAAAACCAACGTCTTTGAAATAATCAAGAAATTTAAAAATTTCACACGTATTCCAACCTGCGCATTCGCCAGTATTGATGAGCGCCATATCAGCGCCTGATTTTAATCTTAAATGCAGGGTGTTACCCTCTCTTTTGACGAACGGAGCAAACTTCTCCAACTGTTCGCGCTCCCTTTTCTCGCCTTCCCCAACAGGCATCTCATCCAGCGTGGCGGCCTGCGTTGGCCGTATTTGGATACATGTCAGCAAAAGAAGAACGGCTATGCAAAGCAGCACGGTATTTATTTCCCGAATGCGCTCAGCCCATGCAGGATAATCTATCCCTTTATGCGTTTTGCTTTGTGAACCGTATCCGTCCCCGGTCGCGCCATTTAACGGCTTAGCAAAATTCATTTTTACCATTTTTTCATCCTATATCGTTAAACAGACCCATTTCTAATTATATAATAACGGTTTAGATATGCAATGGGCCTCTATAATATATGGTGTATTTTTTCTACCCCTGAATCTGTATGTTATTGTTTTTACAAGATAAAATATAGGAAATTATTCTGCCATATGCTTAAAAAAGAGGCATGGGTTTTTGCCTTGCTTTTTCCGGCGGCGAAAGTATAATCTCTAATGCGGTAACTTCCCCATAAAGGAGACACAGATGACGGCTATTATTGACATAACGGCGAGAGAAATCCTCGATTCAAGGGGCAACCCGACCGTAGAGGTTGAAGTCCTTTTAGAAAGCGGCTTTATGGGACGGGCGGCGGTGCCGTCCGGCGCATCCACGGGAAAGCTTGAGGCTGTTGAGCTAAGAGACGGCGATGCAAAGAGATACCTTGGCAAGGGCGTGACAAAGGCCGTAAAAAACGTCAATGATAAAATCGCCAAAGAGCTTATCGGTTTTGACGCGATGGAACAGACGCTCATAGACGAGATGCTCATCGGGCTTGACGGCTCAGGCAACAAGGGCAAACTCGGCGCAAACGCAATCCTCGGAGTGTCAATGGCGACCGCAAAGGCCGCGGCAGAGGCCGCGATGATGCCGCTCTACAAATACGTCGGCGGCGTAAACGCAAGGACGCTTCCGGTGCCCATGATGAACATCATAAACGGCGGCGCGCACGCGGACAACAACCTCGACATTCAGGAGTTCATGATAGTCCCCGCCGGCTTCCCATGCTTTTGCGAGTCGCTTCGGGCCGGGGTGGAGATCTTCCATAACCTTAAAAAGCTGCTCCATTCCAAAAATCTCTCAACATCGGTAGGCGACGAAGGTGGCTTCGCGCCTGAACTTAAGTCCAACAAAGAAGCCGTAGAGCTTATCCTTCAGGCAATTTCAAAGGCGGGCTACAAGCCCGGCAAGGAGGTCTTTATCGCCCTTGACTGCGCGTCAAGCGAACTTTACGAAAATGGCGGCTACATGCTTGAAGGGAAAAAAATATCGAGCGGCGCGATGATAGACTATCTCGCCGGCCTCGTGAAGGACTACCCCGTCATCTCCATAGAAGACGGCCTTTCTGAAGAAGACTGGAAGGGCTGGAAGGCGCTTACCGCCGGCCTGTCGTCAAAGGTCCAGCTCGTCGGCGACGACATCTTCGTAACCAACCCCGCGATACTCAGGAAAGGCATCAAGGAAGGGGTTGCCAATTCCATCCTTGTAAAGGTGAACCAGATAGGCACGCTTACGGAAACGCTTGAGACCGTCGAAATCGCCAAGAGGGCGTCTTATACATCGGTGATTTCACACAGAAGCGGCGAAACAGAAGACACGACCATAGCCGACGTAGCGGTTGCCACCAACGCCGGGCAGATAAAGACAGGCTCAGCGTCGCGCACCGACAGGATAGCGAAGTACAACCAGTTATTAAGGATAGAGGAGGAATTAGGCTCTTCAGCTCAATTCCCCGGCCTCGGTGCATTTAAGATTCACGCCTGAACAACACCCTTTAAAACAGCCGGCGCGCCGTCGTCCCCGGTTGACATTCCGGTGACGAAAATCATGCGGGAATGACAACCTTTGCCCGCCGCAGGCGCGGCTGTTTTGATTGATGCCGGTTTTTGTGGTATAATTCAAAAAAGTTGCTTTTTAAAGGGAAAATCACAGGTGAATTCGTGACATTGGAGAGTCTGCTTTTCTGGGCTGCAATAATATTTATCCTCATAATCATAAACGGTTTTTTCTCAGGCGCGGAGATTGCCATAATCTCTTCCAAACGGAGCCTGCTGGATAAACTCGTCAAGGACGGAAACAGCTCAGCCGCCATCGTAAACAGCATGAAGGAAAAACCTGAACGGTTCATCGCCACCGTTCAGATAGGCATAACCCTTGTCGCGACGCTTGCCTCCGCCATAGGCGGCATCATCGCCATTGAATTCATCCAGCCGAGATTGGAATCCATAGCCCTCGGCGCCGACACGAAACGGCTCGGCGAATACGTATCCGTCGCAGTAGTGGTATTCGTCATCTCCTATGTGACCCTTGTCATAGGAGAGCTTGTGCCCAAGTCCCTGGGCCTCAGGTTCGCGGAAAAGACATCCTGTTTCGCAGCCAGGCCCATAGAGTTTCTGTCAAAAATAACGTCATCATTCATAAGGCTGCTGACGGCGTCAAACAACGCCGTCTTGAGGATGTTCGGGATAAAGGGGACTGAAAAAGGCCATTTCGTGTCCGAGGAAGAGATAAAATTCTACATTAGGGAAGGAAAGGCATCCGGTGTATTTGAAGAAACAGAGGCCGCGCTCCTGCACGGGATATTCGAATTCGCGGATACGACCGTTAAGGAGGTCATGGTGCCAAAGCCCCGCTTCAGCGCCATAGAAATAAGCATGCCCACGGAAAAGGTCCTGCGATTCCTGACCGAGACAGGTTTTTCAAGATACCCCGTCTACCGTGAGTCCCCTGAAAACGTAGTGGGCGTGCTGTTTAACAAGGACGTCCTGCGCGCCATCGAAAGGGGCAGGCCCTTTGTGCTCAGCGAACTTCTTCGCGCACCCTACTTCGTGCCGAACACGGTCATGATCTCGCGGCTTTTAAGGGAGTTGCAGAGGAGAAAGATTCACATGGCCATCGTGGTTGACGAACACGGCGAGGTCGACGGCCTCGTTACCATAGAGGACATACTTGAGGAGATAGTCGGTGAGATCGAGGACGAATACGACGTTGACAAAGGCGGCTTCGTTGAAAAACTCAAGGACGGCACGCTCGTCATTGACGCATCGGTATCTTTAAGAGACCTTGAGGACGTGGGGATAGTCTTCGATGAGGACACCGAGGAGTACCACACGCTTGCCGGGTTCATGCTTGCCAAACTTCAGCGCATACCGCGCGGCGGCGAGTTTGTCGTAAGCAAAGGCAGACGCTTTACAGTGGTGGACGTCGAGGCCAACAGGATCGTCAAAATAAAGGTCGAACAGCTGCCCGTGCAAAAGACGGCCGAGGCAAGGTAACGCCGCCGAGCCCCCTGAGGGGGTTCAACCCCGCATCCCTGCCCTTTCACTGAACCTGCTCGTCTTTTTATCTGCCTTTAATACTGCCTGAGACGAACGCGCCTTATTCCTCAACCGTCACCTTTCCGTACATGACCTTGTGAATAAAACAGATGTAGTAATAGACGCCGGGATTATCGAACTTGTAATCCCAGCTCTTGCCCGGCTCAATGGGCGGCGAGAAGATGCCTCCTATCCCGATGACCGGCATTGACGCCAGAAGGTGCTCCGTCGCGTCTTTGTTCACCCATCTGACAACAGACCCTTTTTTTACGATTATATTGTCCGGGACAAAGGCATTTATCACCGCATCGGTGGATATGGCGTCAACCATGTAAACTCCGCCGGAAGGCCGGGGACGGACCGGCTGCATAAGCCTTGAGTTGAATATCCTGGACTTGACCATCCTGAGGATGGCGATATCGCCCGTTACACGCCTGTACTCCTCGGCCATGGCGACCGCGATAAAGAAGTTTGATTCCCTTAGTCCGGCAGGCGTCTTTGGAATAAGGGCGATATCAAGAAGCGCCTTCAACTCCTGAGGGACAAAAACCCTGTTCACGCTTATGACATCATGCGCGGCGGCGGTGTTTTTGGAATAATAGGCGTTCTTGAACTTATGAACGATCTCTGAATCGGCGGCGCGGGCCGCGGCGCTTGAAAAAAACAGCCCTGTCAGAACCAAAAACAAAACCATCCTTTTTAAGCGCATGGAATACCTCCCGTTGAGTTTTGTATTGCCTTCACAGCTCATTTTCTTTTAAGCAGTTTCATCAGTTCCTTCAGCGGCCTTGTGTTCAGGACGTCCTTTTTCTCCAGCCACCCTCTCCTTGCGGTGTGCACGCCGTAAAGGATGTTGTCAAAGTGACGCAGCGAATGGGCGTCCGTGGAGATGACCACCGGCACGCCCTTTTCCCTCGCAAGGGCCAGGTGGGTGTCGTTGAGGTCAAGCCTGTCCGGGTATGAATTAAGCTCAAGGGCCACGCCGTATTTGCGCGCCTCGTCCATCACCTTTTCCATGTCAACGGCGTACGGCTCTCTGCTTGAGATAAGCCGGCCGGTAGGATGGGCGAGGATGTTGATTTTGCCGCTCCGTATCCCCTTCAGGATGCGCTCCGTCATATCGCTCATGGACATGGAAAAGCCTGAATGCACCGCGGCCAGTACGCAGTCCAGCTTATCAAGGACGCTGTCCGGATGATCAAGCGAACCGTCGGCCCTTATGTCCACCTCCGCGCCCTTTAGCACGGTAAACTTTCTGCCGCGTTTTTTGAGCTTCTCGTTGAATTCGTCAATCCTCTTTATTTGCGCCAAAACCCTTTTTTCATCAAGGCCGTGGGCAATCCCGACGGCCTTTGAATGATCGGTTACGGCCATGTAGGCGTAACCGCGCTCAATCGCGCCGTCCGCCATCTCCTCAAGTGAGCACGCGCCGTCGCTTTCATTCGTGTGCACGTGAAGGTCGCCCCTGATGTCCTTGACGTCGAGCATCTCAGGCAGCCTTCCCTCCTCGGCGGCTTCTATCTCGCCCCTGTTCTCGCGGAGTTCCGGCGGTATCCACGGCAGGCCGACGCTCCTGTATACGTCCTCTTCAGTTTCACCGGCTGCCCACGCGCCGCTTTTTTCCTTGAAAACACCATATTCGCTTATCTTGAGGCCCATCCTCTTTGCCCTGTCCCTGAGGGCTATGTTATGGGCCTTTGATCCGGTAAAATACTGCAAGGCCGCTCCGAAGGATTTTTTCTCTATGACCCTGATGTCGACCTGAAGCCCTGCGTTGAGCATCACGGTGGATTTAGTCTCGCCCCTTGAAACGACGTGGCGGACGTCAGGGTACGCGGCAAATCCGTCCATGACTGCCGCCGCCTTCTCGTCGCAGGCCGCGAGGATGTCGATGTCGCCGATGGAATCCTTCCAGCGGCGAAGGCTCCCTGCCGGGATGCAGTCTGTCACGCCGGGTATTTTTTTCAGGTAATCTTGAAACGCGCCGGCATACTGCATGGCGGCTCCGAGATTTGCCCTGCCGGACATTGATCTCAGGTCTTTGATGGCCTTTAAAATCCGCTCTTCCGACTTCTCGCCGAAGCCGGTGAGCGTGCGGAGCCTTTGAGCCTTTGCGGCCTTTTCAAGCCCTTCAACGTCCGTTATCCCAAGTTCCTTGAAAAAGACGGCGGCCTTCCTGGGGCCGACGCCGCTTACCTTCAGGATGCCGAGTATGCCTTGAGGGACTTCCTTTAAAAGCCCGTCATGGAAGGCGCATCTGCCGGTCCGCGTCATCTCGAGTATCTTCTCCCTGATGCCCTCGCCTATGCCGGGGATATGCATAAGACCCTCTGCGCCCTTTTGGGCCATTGTCCTGAGGCTCTCAGGAAGCCCCTCGACGACAAGGGCCGCGTTCCGGTATGAGCGGACGCGGAACGGGTTGTCACCCTTGACCTCAAGGAGGTCAGCTATTTCATGGAATATCCGCGCTATCTCGCTATTTTCCATAATTCGGCCTTTACGTGTATTTATGATATTATAGCATTATCCCGCCGGACGGCAAAAAACAGATTTTGAAATCCACCGTTTATATTATATAATGACTTACCATATATGAAAGAAAACCCTATCGGAATATTCGACTCAGGGCTTGGCGGCCTTACCGTCTTAAAGGAAATTGCCGGACTTCTGCCGTATGAAAACACGGTATACCTCGGCGACACGGCGCGTGTGCCGTACGGGAACAAGTCAAAGGACACTATCGTCAGGTACTCCTTTGAGAACGCGCGTTTCCTGCTCCGCCATCACATAAAGCTTCTGGTCATAGCGTGCAATACCGCGTCCGCATTCGCCCTTGAAGAGATACGAAGCGCGCTTCCCATACCCGTCATCGGCGTCATCGAACCTGGCGCCAAGGCCGCCACCGCGGCTACGCGCACCGGCAGGGTCGGCATAATCGGCACTGAGGGCACCATAAAAAGCGGAGCCTACTGCTCGGCGATAAAGGCGCTGGCGCCGGATGTCAAGACCTTTACGCAGGCCTGCCCTCTGTTCGTGCCGCTTGCGGAGGAAGGCTGGACTGATAATTCCATCGCCATTGACACGGCGGCCGCGTACCTCGCGCCCTTGAAAAAATTCGGCATAGACACGCTCGTCCTCGGATGCACGCATTATCCTCTTTTAAAGAAGACTATCGCCAGGGTGATGGGCCCCGGCGTCAAGCTCATTGACTCCGCCGAGGCCGCAGCCCAGGAGGTCAGGCGGACACTCGCTGAAAATGACATTGCCAACAGCCAGAAATCCGCCCCTTCACGCAGATTCTACGTCACCGACTCGCCGGAGCGTTTTATAAAGGTCGGCAGGACATTTTTCGGAAAAGAACTTAGCGACGCGGAGCTTGCGTATTTAGAGGCGCTTGAATATGGCAAAGAAAAAGAGTAGCCCCGGCGGCTCGCCAAGGCCGAGGAAAAGGAAAAAGCACGGCATGCGGACAATCATATTCGCTTTCGTCATCACCGTTGCCGCCGGCATAATGCTGCTTTCCTACTACGGAGACAGGCTGCCCTCAAATCTGAGACCCTTCAGCCGTCCCGCGCCTTCGGCGCCTGCCGCAGCGCCGCAAAGGCCGCAGGCCCTATTCAAAGAGATCAGCCTTTACTTCTCCGAGGAAGACGGCATGTATCTGAAGACCGAAAGAAGAAGGATAAAAACGGCGGACACTGAAACCGAGGCGAAAGAGGCCCTCCATGAGCTCCTTAAAGGGCCGCATGACCCGCGCCTCGCAAACGCCATACCTGAAGGCACGCGGCTTAAAAGATTCTTCATTAAAAAAACGACCGCCTACGTCGACCTCAGCAGGGACGTCATGGAAAAACATCAGGGCGGCTCCGAGGGTGAACTTCAGACCATATACTCCATCGTCAACACCATCGCCCTGAACTTTCCGGAGATACGGGACGTGCAGATACTCATCGAAGGCAAGACCGAACCAACCCTTGCAGGACACATAGACATCAGTTACCCCCTTGCCGTTGACAGAAATATGATAAGGGGCTGATCGCCCTTCGAGCCGTCCATTCCAGCCTGCTGCGGTTTTTTTCTGCTAAACTATTTATCGTTCCCACGCTCAAGCGCGGAAACGACGGCGGGTATAATTTATGACAAAATACCGGATTGAAAAGGACAGCCTCGGAGAAAAGAAAGTGCCTTTTGCCGCGTACTACGGCGTGCAGACGGTTCGCGCCGGCGAGAACTTCCCTATAAGCGGGATAATGCCAAAGCCCGTTTTCATCATCGCTACGGCAATGGTCAAAAAGGCGGCCTGCGCCGCAAACCGCAATCTCGGCCTTTTAGACAAACAACGGGCCTCGGCCATAACGCGCGCCGCCGATGAGGTGATTTCGGGCAAACTGCACAGGGAATTCATAGTTGACGTGTATCAGGCGGGCGCAGGGACTTCGCACAACATGAACGCCAACGAGGTAATCGCAAACAGGGCCATAGAACTCCTCGGCGACAAAAAGGGCGATTATTCCGCGCTGCATCCGAACGACCACGTCAACATGAGCCAGTCCACGAATGACGTAATCCCAACCGCGATGCGCCTTGCCGCCCTCGCGTCGTCTGAAAAACTCCTCGGCTCGCTCGGCGGTCTTGAAAAGGCATTAAAGCGGAAATCACGGGAGTTTGACCGCGTCATAAAATCCGGCAGGACTCATTTACAGGACGCCGTGCCCATAAGACTTGGACAGGAGTTCGGCTCCTACGGCGCAAGCGTCAGAAGTTCAATTGAAAGGATAAACTGCGCCAGAGGCAGGCTTAAAAATATCGGCCTCGGCGGCACGGCCGTTGGAACCGGCCTTAACACGCACCCGTCTTACACAAAGACGGTCATCAGAGAGCTTGGCAGGGTATCCGGCATAAAGGGCCTTCGCATTGCGCCAAACGCCTTTGAGGCAATCGCCGGCATGGGGGATTTTTCATTCTTTTCCGCCTCGCTCAGAAGCGCCGCGATAGAGCTTATCCGCATCGCCAACGACCTGCGTCTTTTAAGCTCCGGCCCGCGCACGGGCATTGGCGAGATAATCCTGCCCGCTGTTCAGCCCGGCTCATCCATCATGCCGGGAAAAGTCAATCCCGTAATGGCTGAAATGCTCAACATGGTTTGCTTTCAGGTTGTCGGCAACGACACCGCGGTGACGCTTGCCGCGCAGGCTGGCCAGCTTGAGCTTAACGTAATGATGCCGGTCATAAACTACAACATCCTTGAGTCCATCGAAATACTCGATTCGTCAGTGCGCGCCTTCACCGAAAGATGCGTTAGCGGCATAAAAGCTGACAGAAAAAGATGCAAGGAATATTTTGAAAATTCCGCCGGCCTTGCTGCGATTTTAAACAAATTCATCGGCTACGAGCAGGCCGCCCAAGTCGCAAAAGAGTCCATTTATACGGGAAAATCAATCAAAGACATTGTGATTGGAAAAGAGATTCTAACTGAAAAGGAATGGAAGAAAATTCTTGAACCGATGCGGGTCACGCAGGCAAACGGCGACATGAACGGCATAAAGAACAAAAGAAGTTGAAGGCTGATATTTACCGTTCCAACGCCGGAGCGTGGGAATGATAAAACAGATAAAAACCCCCCCCTTTATAAGGGGGTTTTCATCATCTCAATTCCTTCACAATCGCCGCGCCCATCTCCGTGCAGGAGACCTTCTGCGTTCCGGCTTCAAAGATATCGGCTGTCCTCAGGCCTTTGTTTAAAACGGCCTCAACAGCCTTTTCAATCTCCTGGGCGGGCGCAATCAAGTCAAAGGAATATCTGAGCATCATCGCGGCGGAGAGTATAGTGGCAATCGGGTTTGCCATGTTCTTTCCTGCGATGTCCGGGGCGCTGCCGTGGATAGGCTCGTACATGGCGCGCCTCTTTTCCGAGCCTATGCTCGCGGACGGCAGCATGCCGATGGAGCCGGTCAGCATGGCGGCCTCGTCGGAGAGGATGTCGCCGAATGTATTTTCAGTGACGATTACGTCAAACTGCTTCGGGTTTCTGACAAGCTGCATGGAGCAGTTGTCCACGTACATGTGGCTGAGCTCCACGTCGGGGAATTCATCTTTACCGATGCGCGTGACGACCTTTCGCCAAAGCTCCGTTGCTTCAAGGACGTTGGCCTTGTCAACGCTTAAAAGTTTTTTCCTGCGCTTGCGAGCCGTTTCAAAGCCGACGCGCGCTATCCTTTCTATCTCCGGCGACGTGTAGACCAACGTATTTACGCCGCGCTCGGTGCCGTCCTTGAGCGTTTCAATTCCCCTTGGCGCGCCGAAGTAAAGACCGCCGGTAAGCTCGCGGATAACCATCATGTCAACTCCGTCAATGACCTCAGGCTTCAGCGTAGACGCGTTTATAAGGGCCTTGTGTATTTTCACAGGCCTCAGGTTGGCGAAAAGGCCAAGCTCTTTTCGGAGGGCCAGGAGCGCCCTTTCAGGCCTCATGGCATAGTCAAGCCCCTCCCACTTCGGCCCGCCTACCGCGCCGAGCATGACCGCGTCGCTCTGCCTGGCAAAATCAAGCGCCCTGTCCGTCAAAGGCGCGCCATACTCGTCGATGGACGCGCCGCCCACAAGCTCTTCGACAAAAAAGAGGTTGATCCCGTGTTTTTTCTGAATAACGTCAAGGACGTTTACGGCCTCCATCATTATCTCCGGGCCGATGCCGTCGCCGGCGAAAACCGCGATGCTGTAACGCTTCACTGTCTTGCTCCTTATCTGCGAAAATTTTTAACAGGCCTGCCCGCAAGGCAATATGAAATCCTCAGACAACGGCCCCTCTTTTTTTGATGGACTCAAGAAGGCCGCCTGCCTTTACGAGCTCCTGCATGAACGGCGGCACCGGGCGCGCCTTGAAGCCAAGCCCCTTCGTTACGTTGCGTATCTCTCCTGTGTCCATGTCGGCCTCAATGACGTCGCCGTTTTCGGCCGTATCGACGGCCTCTGCGGATTCAAGGATGGGCAGGCCCATGTTGAACGCGTTCCTGTAAAATATGCGGGCAAAGCTCCTTGCTATTACGCAGGCCACTCCCGCCGCCTTCAGCGCGATGGGCGCGTGCTCACGCGACGAACCGCAGCCGAAGTTCTTGTCCGCCACTATGACGTCGCCGGGCCGAACCTTCGAGGCAAATGACGGGTCTTCGTCCTCCATGCAGTGCGTCGCAAGCTCCTTGGGGTCCGACGTATTCAGATACCTTGCCGGGATTATCCTGTCGGTGTCTATGTCGGCGCCGAACTTCCAAACCTTGCCTCTTAACTTCATCATCTCTCCTTTGGCGGCACAAATGCATTTATTACGTCAGTATCATGTGAAGATCATATCCACGGCTACTATGAAAAGCAATATCCCGAAACCCTTCTTTAAGACGTTTACCGGTATATACTGCGCCGCATACGCGCCTACGAAGCCGCCTATTAAAAAACCGCCGGCGATAAAGGCCGCCGTCTTAAGCTCTACGTTGCCCCTTCTGTAATACTCAAGAAAGGCCAGCAGGCCGATGGGCGGCAAAAGCACAGCAAGGGACGTCCCCTGCGCCTGAAGCTGGTTCATCTTGAAAAAAAAGACGAGCGCCGGGATGATAATCAGCGCGCCGCCTATGCCCAAAAGCCCGCTGATAACGCCGCTCATGAGGCCAAGAAGAAGCAATCCGGCAAAGTGCATGGCTTTCTCCCTTCTCCACGATTATAAGCTCAAACAACGCCGCTTAATCGAAGCAGCCATCCGCACGCGCAAAGGTTCACGCGCCTTAAACCACCTCGTCGGGGTGCGCTATCTTTCCCTTGACGGCGGTTGCCGCCGCTACGGCGGGGTTTGCGAGGTAGACCTCGCTCCTTGGGTCGCCCATCCTGCCGACGAAGTTCCTGTTCGTCGTCGCCAGCGCCCTCTCCCCCGCGGCCAGGATGCCCATATGTCCGCCAAGGCACGGGCCGCATGTAGGCGGGCTGATAACCGCCCCTGCCTTCAGGAATATATCGAACCAACCCCTCTTCATGGCCTCGGCGTAGATAAGAGGCGTGGCGGGAATGACGATAAGCCGCACGTAGCGGTGGACCTTTTTGCCCTTTAAAATCCTTGCGGCCACTTCGAGGTCTTCAAGCCTGCCGTTCGTGCATGAGCCTATGACGACCTGATCAATGGAGACGTTTTTGACCTCTCCGACATTCTTCGTATTCTCCGGCAGATGAGGGCACGCTACCTGCGGCTCCAATATCGAGCAGTCATACTCGCTCACGCCGGCGTAAACCGCATCGTCGTCGCTGGCGTAGAACTTAAACGGCCTCTCGGCGCGCTTGGCGGCGTATGCCATGGTGACGTCGTCAGGTTCGATGATGCCGCTCTTTGCCCCTGCCTCTATGGCCATGTTGCACATGGACATGCGGCTGTCCATGCTGAGCTTTTTTATGGCGCTTCCGGCAAATTCCATGGCCCTGTAAAGCGCGCCGTCAACGCCGATGTCTCCTATGACGCGCAGTATCATGTCTTTGCCGCTGACCCATTTATTGAGCCTGCCTTTAAAGACGAACTTCATGGACTGGGGAACCTTGAACCATAGCTCCCCGGTGATCATCGCCGCGGCAAGGTCTGTGGAGCCGACGCCGGTTGAGAAAGCGCCGAGCGCGCCGTAGGTGCAGGTGTGCGAGTCCGCCCCGATGACCACGTCTCCCGGAACGACTATGCCCTTTTCAGGAAGGAGCGCGTGCTCAACGCCGACCTCTCCGCCCTCGTAGTAGTGCGTCAGCTTTTGCTCGATGGCAAAGTCCCTTAATATCTTGCACTGCTCGGCGCTCTTGATGTCCTTGTTGGGCGTGAAGTGGTCAGGCACGAGGACGACCTTCTTCTTATTGAAGACCTTCGTGGCGCCGATGCGCCTGAATTCCCTTATGGCGATGGGCGCGGTGATGTCGTTGCCGAGCGCGATGTCTACCTTCGCGTTTATAAGCTCTCCCGGCGCGACCTCCTTTTTCCCGCAATGTTTCGCCAGAATCTTCTCGGTGATTGTCATTGATCGCATTATTTCATTATCCCCTTCTTATTTTGGGCGGCCTGCCATAGAATGGACACGCGAGGGTTTTTCAGAGACCTGACAGATTCTCCCTTTTTTCCTTCTTTTTATACGCGAGCCTGTTAAGGGCGTTTATGTACGCCTTCGCGCTGGCAACTATTATATCCGTGTGCGAGCCCTGCCCGAGGACGATGTGGTCTTCTTCCTGAAGCCTGACCGTGACCTCGCCCTGCGCGTCCGTGCCTCCGGTGATGGCGGTGACGGAATACTTGAGGAGCGTGCTCCTGGTGCCGGTTATCTTGGCTATGGCCTTGTATGCCGCGTCCACCGGGCCGTCGCCTGAAACCTTTTCCTTCATGGCCTTGCCGTCGGCCTCCATTTCGACCTCGGCGACGGGCTGAGTATCCGTGCCGCTCCGGACATTGAGCTTCAGGAGCCTGAATCTGTCCGGCATTTCAAGCCTTAAAACTTCGTCCTGAACAATGGCCTCTACGTCCTCGTCAAAGACCTCTTTCTTTTTGTCGGCAAGGCATTTGAACCTGTCAAATGCCTTGTCAAGGTCTTCTCCCGTCAGGTCGTAGCCGAGTTCCTTTAAGCGCGACCTGAAGGCGTGCCTGCCTGAATGCTTTCCAAGGACGAGCGTTGAACGGGAGATGCCTACGGATTCCGGCCTCATTATCTCGTATGTCTCTTTGTCCTTCAAAAGTCCGTCCTGATGGATGCCTGATTCGTGCGCGAAGGCGTTGTCGCCGACGATGGCCTTGTTGGGCTGGACCATTATTCCGGTTATCGAACTTACGAGCCTGCTGACCGGATAGATTTCCGTTGTGTTCACGCCGGTGTCAAGGCCGAGGACGTCTCTCCTCGTTTTCAGTATCATGACGACCTCTTCGAGCGAGGCGTTTCCCGCCCTCTCCCCGATGCCGTTTATCGTGCATTCTATCTGCCTTGCGCCGTTTGAGACCGCCGCGATGGAATTTGCCGTTGCCAGCCCAAGGTCGTTGTGGCAGTGGACGGAAATGACGGCCCTGCCGATATTAGGGACGTTATCTCTGATGTCTTTTATGAGCGCGCCGAATGTGGACGGCAGGGCATAGCCGACCGTATCAGGGATGTTGATGGTCGCAGCGCCGGCGTTAATGACCGCCTCTATGACCTCATAAAGATACGCCGGCTCGCTCCTTGACGCGTCCATGGGAGAGAACTCGACGTCTTCGACATAGCCGCGCGCGCGGCTGACCATCTCGACCGCGCGTTTTTTAGCCTCCGCCCTCGTCAGCTTGAACTGGTGCTTGAGGTGAATGTCCGAAGTGGAAATAAAGGTGTGTATCCGCACCCTGGACGCGCCTTTTAACGCCTCCCATGCCGCGTCTATGTCCTCGGCCTTGGCGCGGGCGAGCGAGCAGATTACCGGCCCCTCGATCTCGTGGGCGATCCTTCTGACCGCCTCGAAATCGCCGGGAGAGCTGAAGGCAAACCCCGCCTCTATGACGTCAACGCCGAGCTTTGCAAGGGCCCTTGCGACTATCATCTTCTCCTCCACGTTCATGGAGGCGCCGGGCGATTGCTCTCCGTCCCTTAAAGTCGTATCGAAAATCCTTACTCTGTTATCCATATAATTAACCGTTATTTTCTTTTTATTTGTTCATATGGTATCTTGAACGGCAGCTTCTTCCTGCTGTCAAGGTACGTGGTGACCGGACCTGACGCCACGTAGCCAAGCGAGAGCGCGAACAGCATCAAGACCGGCTCCGCGGCTATGGCTATAAGAAGAAAGATAAGGCCCACGAGGAGCCTGAACGGCTTCCTCTGCCTCATGTCCAGCTCCTTGAAACTGTAAAACTTCACGTTGCTGATCATCAAAAATGCAAGCAGGTAGATAAGGATAAGCACCGTGATGTGCTTTATCATCTCCTCGCCCTTGCCGATGTGAAAGAACAGCAATACCGTCGTAGTGACAAGAAATGCCGCCGCCGGTATCGGCAGGCCGTTAAAGCGCTTGCTCTCTATGGTCGTCACCTGCACGTTGAAGCGCGCAAGGCGCAGCGCCCCGCATACGACGTAAAGAAAGGCCGCCAGCCACCCGTACCTGCCGAAGGGCCTTAATGCCCATGTGAATATCAGGATGCCGGGCGCCAGTCCGAAGGCGACGAGATCGGCGAGCGAATCATACTCGACGCCGAACTTGCTGCTCGTGCCGGTAAGCCGCGCTATCCTGCCGTCAAGGCCGTCGAGGATGGCCGAGACCAGTATCGCCACCGCGGCCCTCTCGAAGTTGCCGTCAAACGAAGCGACTATCGCATAAAAACCGCCGAAGAGGCTTGCCGAAGTTATCAGGTTCGGAAGGATATAGACGCCCTTTCGAACCTTCTTCCTCATGCGGTCTTCGCCGTTGTATTCGTCTTCCATAATCCTCGCCGTCCTTTTTCAAGTGGCCAACCTGCGGCTTCTATTATGAGCCGCAACCGGATAACTTACCGCTGCCTTTAAGCCAATAAAAAAATCCTTCAATGCCAGTATGCGATTATTGACGACCCTGCCCTGACCTTATCGCCGAGCTTTACCGAGACCCTGCTGCCGGGCGGGAGGTAAACGTCAACGCGGGAGCCGAACCGTATCATGCCGAAGCGCTCTCCCTTTGTAAGCCTCGCGCCTTCCTTGACGCGGCAGACTATCCTTCTGGCGATGAGCCCTGCTATCTGGTTAAATACGAACTTATGCCCCAGCTGGCTTTCGCCGAGCACCGCGTTCTGCTCGTTCTCAAGCGACGCCTTGTCGAGATTGGCCGAGACGAATTTGCCCGGATTGTAAAGTATCTTTACAACCTTGCAGGCCGCCGGCGCCCTGTTCACATGGACGTTAAAGACGTTCATGAAGATGCTTATCTTCAGGGCATCGGCCTCAAGGAGCCTTGACTCCCACACCTGTTCGATCTTGATGATCAAGCCGTCAGCCGGGCTTACGATGGATTCGTTGCCGGACGGTATGACCCTCTCCGGATCTCTGAAAAACGCGATAACAAATATTTCCCAGAGCACGAACGCCGCCCTTATGGGCCATATTTCCGTCAGGTTGAAGATGATTATGGTTATAAGCAAAAAAACAAGTATAAAGGGATAACCTTCCCTTGCGATAGGAATCCTCAACTGCCCTCGTCCTCCCACTCCGGATACGAATGATTGTAAAATTATTTTGCGCAAACCAATGCAAATCAGCACAGGGTAAAAGGATTAAAGTTTTTTGGCGCCTGCGGCGGGCAAAGCTAAAAGGTTGTATATTGGCTTTAGCCGTGCGCAGCACCTGCGGTGAGCAAAGCCTAAGGTGTATCATTTTAAGCTTTAGCGTGCGCAGCACCCTTTTTTTCAAAAAAGGTAAGTCAGTTCTTCGCCTTGTCGACTATCTTGCCCTTTTTGAGCCACGGCATCATGTCGCGCAGCTTGGCGCCGACCGCCTCTATCTGATGCGCCTCGCCCATCTTTGTCAGGGCGCTGAACATGGGCTTATTAGCCTTGTTCTCAAGCATCCAATCCCTTGCGAACGCGCCGGTCTGTATCTCATGGAGTATCTTTTTCATCTCCTTCTTGGTCTTATCCGTGACCACCCTTGGTCCTCTCGTTAGGTCGCCGTACTGCGCGGTGTTGCTGATGGAGTACCTCATGTTGGAGATGCCGCCTTCGTAGATGAGGTCAACGATGAGCTTCATCTCATGCAGGCACTCGAAGTACGCCATCTCCGGCGGGTAGCCCGCCTCGACAAGGGTTTCAAACCCGGCGGTGATAAGCGCGCTCACCCCGCCGCAAAGCACGGCCTGCTCTCCGAAAAGGTCTGTCTCTGTCTCGTCCTTGAAGGTCGTTTCGATGACGCCTGCCCTTCCTCCGCCGATGGCGCTGGCATACGCGAGGGCTACTTCAAGCGTGTCCCCTGAAGGGTCCTGATGCACCGCTACAAGCGCCGGCACGCCGGCGCCCCTGGTGTATTCGTGCCTGACGAGATGGCCCGGCCCCTTGGGCGCGGCCATGAAGACGTTTGTGTCCCTGGCCGGGACTATCTGCCCGAAGTGGATGTTAAAGCCGTGCGCAAAGGCAAGATACGCGCCCTTTTTAAGGTTCGGCGCTATCTCGCTCCTGTAGATATCGCCCTGCGTCTCATCCGGCGTCAGGTTCATAACTACGTCCGCGCCCTTTACAGCGTCGGCTACGGCCGCGACCTTCAAACCGGCTGCCTCCGCCTTTTTCCACGAAGCGCCGTCTTTACGAAGCCCAACGGTCACGGTAACGCCGCTTTCCTTCAGGTTGAGCGCGTGCGCGTGCCCCTGGCTGCCGAACCCTATAACGGCGATTTTTTTCGAGCGTATCTTTTCCAGATTTGCGTCCTTGTCGTAATAGACCTTCATGAAGCCTCCTTTATAATAAATGACAAAAAGTATGTTTTTTAAGCGTCCTGTGTTTCTGTCGAGCTGTCATCCCCGAACGTCTTTATCGGAAATGACAAAATAAAGCAACCTATGAGTTTATCTCTGCTTTAAACTCCTGGCCATCGCGGCGCGTCCCGTCCTTACGATTTCCTTGATGCCGAACGGGCGCATCAGTTCAATTATCGCGCCGATCTTTTCCTCGTCGCCCGTTATCTCGACCGTGTAGGTCTTGGGGCTTACGTCGACCACCTTTGCCCTGAATATGTCCACTATGCTGAGTATCTCGGCCCTGTTAGCGGCGTTCGAGGATACTTTAATGAGCGCGAGTTCCCTCTCGATATGGTCTTCACTGGTGAAGTCCTGCACCTTGATGACGCTTATGAGCTTATTGAGGTGCTTGCTTATCTGCTCAAGGATATTATCGTCCCCGCTCGTAACGATGGTCATGCGCGATACCAGAGGGTCAAGCGTCTCCGCCACGCTGAGGCTTTCGATGTTAAAGCCCCTGCCGGAAAACAGCCCGGAAATCCTTGAAAGGACGCCGAACTCGTTCGACACAAGCACGGATATTGTATGACGCACGTTAAAAACCTCCTTACACGATAAGCATCTTATTGAGCGGCTGGCCTGACGGAACCATTGGATAGACGTTCTCGAACGGGTCTACCTTGAAGTCCATGATGACCGGCCTGTCCTTCACCTTCATGGCCTCTTTTATCACGGGCACGACCTCGCCCGGCCGGGTGGCGCGAAGCCCGACGGCGCCGTAAGCCTCGGCGAGCTTAACGAAGTCCGGCGCGACGGAAACGCAGGTATGGGAGTATCTCTTGTCGTAGAAGAACTCCTGCCACTGCCTCACCATGCCGAGCATCATGTTGTTGAGTATCGCAATCTTGACGGGCACTTTGTATTGAACGGCCGTTGCAAGCTCCTGTATGTTCATCTGTATGGAGCCGTCGCCGGCGATGCCGAATACCGTCTTTTTCGGAAAGGCTATCTGCGCGCCTATGGCCGCCGGAAAGCCGAAGCCCATAGTGCCCAGGCCCCCTGAGGTCAGGAATGTGCGCGGCCTGTCGTACTTAAAAAACTGCGCCGCCCACATCTGGTTCTGACCTACCTCCGTCGTTATAATCGCGTCTCCCTTTGTGGCCTCGTATATCTTTTCAACGACGAACTGCGGTTTTATCTTTCCGCCGGCATCCTGCTTATATGAAAGAGTGTGCGTATTCGCCCATGCATTGACCTGCTTATGCCAGCCTTCAAGCTCCTTTTTATACGAATTGAACGCGCCGCCGCCCCCTCCCAAAGACATGCCCCTGGTCATCTCTTTCAAAACGCCCTTCACGTCTCCGACGATGGGGACGTCGACCTTGACGTTCTTGCTGATGGACGTCGGGTCTATGTCCACGTGGATTATCTTGGCATACGGGGCGAACTCGTCTATCTTACCGGTGACGCGGTCGTCAAAGCGCGCGCCGATGGCGATGAGGCAGTCCGTGTTCATCACAGCCATGTTCGCGCAGTATGTCCCGTGCATGCCGAGCATGCCCATGAAGAGAGGATGCGTCCCTGGAAAACCGCCAAGCCCCATGAGCGTGGTCGTCGTCGGGATGCCGAGCTTCACGGCAAAGTGCCTGAGCTCCTCAGCGGCCCCGCTCAGGATAACGCCGCCCCCGGCATAAACAACCGGCCTTTTAGAGGCGAGGATAAGATCCATCGCCTTTTTTATCTGCCCCGAATGACCCTTGTAGGTGGGTTGATAGCTTCCAAGCTCGACCTTGTCCGGATAATTAAGCTCTGTCTTCGCGTTAAGGACGTCCTTGGGCATGTCCACAAGCACCGGGCCGGGCCTGCCTGTTGTCGCGATATAAAATGCCTCTTTGATTATCCTCTGAAGGTCTTTTATGTCTTTAACGAGGTAATTGTGTTTTGTGCACGGCCTCGTGATGCCGACGATATCGGCCTCCTGAAAGGCGTCGTTGCCGATAAGGGCCGTTGGGACCTGTCCGGTAAAGACCACCATAGGGATTGAATCCATGTAGGCGGTCGCAATGCCCGTGACGGTGTTCGTCGCGCCGGGCCCAGAAGTGACGATGACCACTCCGGGCCTGCCGGTAGCGCGCGCGTAGCCGTCGGCCATATGCACCGCGCCCTGCTCGTGCCTGACGAGGATATGATTAAGCGGCGCGTCGTAGAGGACGTCGTAGATAGGCAATACCGCGCCTCCGGGAAAGCCGAACACGGTATCCACTCCCTCCTTGATGAGACATTCGATAAATATCGCCGCGCCTGTCTTCTCGGTCTTTTTCATGTCCGGTTCATATCCTCTTGTCCTTGATTTCCGTATAGTCTGTCATGCAGTGTCATTCCAGCGATCCTTAAGCGGGCATCCGGCAGGGGCATCAAAACATCCAGAGTCTTTGTCTTTCTGCCGCTGCCTGCATCTCAAAAAAACACCGGATGCCCGATAGGGACATTCGGGCATGACAAATTTAAGTTATTATGTCGTCATCCGCGTTCCCACGCCTGCCCTCGCGCGTCTGAAGCGGGGGCTGGAGCGTGAGAACGATAATGATAAAAAAACACAACTTACTTTCCCCCTTTGTAAAAGGAGGATTGAGGGGGTTGAACCCCTTCAAGGGGATTTAATGATGATATCCTTCACCTTTCGCCCTACTTCAAAACCGCGCCGGTGTTCGCGCTCGTCACCGAGCGCGCGTACCTTGCGAGCCAGCCGGTCTTTATCTTTGGCTGGGGCATCTTCCATGCCTTTCTTCTCTTTTCCAGTTCCTCTTTGGAGACCTTTAATTCAAGCCGCCTTGCGTGTATGTCAAGCTCGATGGTATCGCCTTCCTTTACAAGCGCTATCGGCCCGCCTTCCATGGCCTCTGGCGATACGTGGCCTATGCACGGCCCCCTTGTGCCGCCTGAAAACCTGCCGTCGGTCACGAGCGCGACGGACTCGCCGAGACCCATGCCCATGAGCGTAGCCGTGGGCGCGAGCATCTCCCTCATGCCCGGCCCGCCCTTTGGGCCTTCGTACCTGATAACAAGGAAGTCGCCTTTTTTGATCCGCCCGCCGAGTATATCCTTCATGGCGGCCTCTTCTGAATCAAAAACCCTTGCCGCGCCAATAAAGCGCATCATGCCTTCGCTCACGCCGGACTGCTTCACCACCGCGCCAAGGGGCGCGATGTTGCCCTTTAAAACCGCTATGCCGCCCTCTTTGTGATACGCCTCACCAAGCGGCTTGATTACGCTTCCGTCTATAAAATCAACCTCTTCGATTATCGCCTTCACCCTCTTGCCTGAGACGGTCGGATTATCTTTTATCGTATCCTTAAGCCTCGCGAAAAGCGCGGGCATTCCGCCGGCCCAGTGAAAATCCTCCATATAGTGGTCTCCCACCGGCTCAAGCGAGGTTATGTGAGACGTGGTCTTGCTTATTTCATCAAAAAACTCAAGCGGCAGCTTCACACCGGCCTCGTGAGCTATGGCGAGCAGATGCAAAACCGTGTTAGTAGAGCCGCCGAGGGCAAGGTCGGCCCTTACGGCGTTCTCAAAGGCCGCCTTTGTAAGTATCTTCCTCGGAGTAACGTTCTTTCTGACAAGCTCGACTATGCGCTCTCCGCTGTCAAAGGCTATCCTCCTTTTTTCGGCTGAGTTGGCAAGGGCGGTGCCGCAAAGCGGCAGGCTCATGCCCATTGCCTCGGTCAGGCAGTTCATGGTGTTGGCCGTATACAGGCCCTGACAGCTTCCCGCGCCCGGGCACGCCCCCATCTCGCAGGAGTCGAGTTCCTGTTTCGTTATCTCTCCGGTGCGAAAGCGCCCCATTGCCTCAAAGGTATTTCTTATGAACGAGAGCTTCTTGCCCTTATAACGGCCGGTGAGCATAGGCCCGGCAGTAACGACAATGGCCGGGATATTCAGGCGCGCCGCGGCCATGAGCATTCCAGGCGTTATCTTGTCGCAGTTCGTAAGGAGCACGATGCCGTCGAGGGCATGCGCCTCGGCCACGCTTTCAATGATATCGGCGATAAGCTCCCTTGACGGAAGCGAATAGTGCATGCCCCTGTGCCCCATCGCGATACCGTCGCAAACGCCGGGCAGCCCGAAGATGAACGGATAGCCCCCTCCGGTATGCACGCCCTTTTCGATGAACCTTTCAAGCTCCCTCATGCCGACGTGTCCCGGTATGAGGTCGGTGAAGCTCGATGCCACGCCGATAAAGGGCTTCTTCATCTCGTGCTTAGGGATGCCGGTGGCATACATAAGGGCCCTGTGCGGAACGCGCTGGAGCCCCTTTTTTATCCTGTCGCTGCGCTGTTTCATTATTGTTGTTTTCCCGGCATATCTTTATGTTTTTACTGCTTGCAGCTTGAGATAATCTTTTCCATATCGTCCTTGAGGCTCAATTTCAATTTTTTAAGACGCGCCTTTTCCGTCACTTCTTCGGCGGTCAGGTGAGGCTTTTTTTCGAGCTTGGCTACGACCTTTTCATAATCCCTGTGGGCATGGTACGTTTTCTTGAAAGCCGGGTCTTCCTTCAGCAGCTTCTTAACCAATTCTTCGTTGCTATTGATCATAGAGACTCCTTGTTGGCAGCCGCCAACCGCAAAGGGCCGACAGCCAGCCGGCTTAAATGTTCATGTTCAGCCAGTTATTTTTGCCCAAGCCCCGCCCTACCGCGCATTTTGCTCAAGTTATTATGAACTGCGCCCGAAAACCTCCTTTTTTAAAGGATTTTCAACAGGATATGTCATATTTAATAGTAACCTAACGAAAAAAACTTGTCAACCCGCTTTGTCGAACCCCTTCAGGGGGGACCTTATTCAAACGTCAACCTTGTCAATTAACGCGTGCCGTTAAATCGCTTTCTTCTCCCTGAACCAATCAGAAGATTGTTTCTGAAAGAGAATGACTAACGCGACTATAACGAAGACCGCCTGCCCGAAGCCGAACATTCCAAATATAGGGTCAATCGTCATATCCTGTAAATCCTTAAAAATTGAAAACGGTATAATGAAAACACCGAGCGCCAGAGATACGATGCGCGCCCAACTGCGGCCCTTGCCCGTCATATATACGCAGAAGCACATAAACAGGAGGATGGAGTAGATAACGGACATCGCGGCCGCTGATACCGTGGTTCGCGTGTCGATGAATATTTCAACTAATGTGAAACTCCGCACGACTCCAATCCCGAATGTGATATAGAGGAGCTTTAATGCGATTGAGATTTTTTCCGGTCTGCTTGTCCGGTCTTGAACTATCCGGTTTTCCATTCGTAATGCCCCGATACAACGCTGCGTTATCTGAAATCAAGCTTCAAAATATAGCATCATCCTCGGCCTTCCGTCTGTTTTTCAGCTCTGCTTCGGACTTTTTCAGCTTCTTTAAATTTCAACTAAGATTAGCATTAGCCCTTTCTCAGATAGACGAGCGGCAGCATGGCCGGGTCAAAGGGTTCTTCGGCTTCCTTTGCGCGCGTTATTTCAAACGCCGCGAGCGCGACGTTTGAGGCCCTTATGTGCCAGAGCGGCTCAGGCGCGAAGACGGCGTTTTTTACGTTGGTTTTAATATAATCGGCATAGGCATTGAGGCCGCTGCCCGCGAATAAGATCGGGGTCTTAATGCCAAGCCCTGCTATGCTTGCCGAAAGCCCTTCCGGGGTAACCGCGCTTCGGGCCATTATGGTCCGAAGCGAACCTCCGTCAAACTCATAAATGGCGGCATACAGCTCGCCCCTTCGCGCGTCGAGCGCCGTGCATACGGGCATACCGGCATACATGAAGTTCATCGCAAGGGCGTCAAGGGTTGAAACGCCGACTACCCTTTTCCTTAAAGACCAGGCCAGGCCCTTTGCCACGCTTACGCCTATGCGAAGACCGGTGAAAGAGCCGGGGCCGTTGGCCACGGCGAAAAGATCCATGTCGCGTATTCCAAGGTTGACGCTTTTAAGAAGGCCGTCTATACGGGGCAGGAGCCACACTGCGTGGGCGGCCACGCTGGAACTCGTCCATTCGGCCACGAGCACGTCGTCGTCGACAAGAGCCACGCTGCCGGAGGCCGATGACGTGTCAAAGGCAAGTATCTTCATCGCGCCTACATCTTACCTATTATGCGGAAAATATCGTTATACGTCACAAGGAGCATGAGGCCGACGAGAAGCGCTATGCCGACCTGCTGCGCTATCACCATGAACCTTTCGCTGAGGGGCTTGCCCTTTATCAGCTCTATCGCGTAAAACAATATATGCCCGCCGTCAAGCACCGGTATCGGGAAAAGATTTATTACGCCGAGTTGCAGGCTTAGGAACGCCACCAGCGTCAACAGGTCTACCGCTCCGGCCTTTGCGGCCTTGCCCGCCACCTGCGCTATCATCAGCGGCCCGCCGAGCGTCTTTATGGAATACTTCCCTATCACAAGGCCCTTTATCACCTCGAACAGGCGCCCGGTCATCTCCACACCCGCGGAAATGCCCTTTACTGTGGCCTGAAAAAAGCCGTACCTGCGCGTGACCGTGTCTACCTTCCTCGTGACCCCGATGAGGTATACGTTCATGTCCTTGTTGAGCTTCGGCGTTATCTCAAGGGTGAACGCCTTGCCGTCCCTTTCAACGACGAACACCTTCTTGCCGCCGCTCTTATGTACGAGATCTTCAAGCTCCGCCCAGTGTCCGACGGGCTTTCCGTCAACCGACATTATCATGTCTCCAGGCCTCAGCCCTGCCTCTTTTGCCGGGTAGCCGTCGTTCACGCCGCCGATAACGGGCGGAAGCGCCGGATATATCCCCGCGTATCTTTCAGCCGTCTCCTTTGAAGACGCCGGAGTAAGCATAATCTCGATATCGGCGTTATCCCTGCGCACCGTGAGCTTAACGGTTTTTTCAAGCTCTACGGTCTCAAGGAACTCCTCCCAGTCTTTTATCTTCTTCCCGTCAACGGCGGTTATGGCGTCCCCCGCCCTTATGCCGGCCTTTGCCGCAGGCTCGTCAGGAGCGACAAATCCGGCCACAACCGGCTTGTCGAGATACGCCGGCGCCTGAATGCCGAGCATAAATATGATCGGAAGTAAAAAGGCGGCAAGGACGAGGTTCATAAGCGGCCCGGCCGCGACTATCGCGCCCCGCGTGAAGACGGATTTGCCGGCGAAGGATTTATTTTTCACTTCATCCGAGACATCTTCACCAGGGGCCTCGCCTACCATCTTGACGTATCCGCCGAGCGGCAGGAGCGAGATGAGATATTCCGTCTCTCCCTTTTTAACGCCGAATATCTTCGGGCCGAAGCCCAGGGAAAACCGCTCCACGCCGACGCCGCGCCACTTGGCCACTGCAAAGTGGCCAAGCTCGTGGATGAATATCAACACGCCGAGTACGACTACGAAAGAGATTACCGTTGTCATTGGTCCTTTAGATGCCTGTTGGATGAAAGGCCCGGTCTAATCCCAGCTCCGGCCCCCTGAGGGGGCTCAGCCCCTGCCCTGCATCGCGTTAATAAAACCCTTTGCCATATCCCGTGCCTCACAATCGGCCTCTATTATATCCTCTATCGCGTCGCCCTTTGACGGGACGAAGGCGTCAAGCGTCTTTGCTATAACCCTGTGAATGCCGGTAAAACCTATCCTGCCCTTTAAAAAAGCGTCAACCGCAGCCTCGTCGGCGGCGTTCAAGACCGCCGGCATCACGCCGCCGTCTTTGAGCGCATCGCAGGCAAGCCCAAGGCACGGGAACCTTTTCAGATCAGGCTCCGCGAACTCAAGGCTCAGGCCTTTAAGATCCAGCGCGGGCGCGCCGCTCACTATCCTTTCCGGATACGAGAGCGCGTAAGAGATAGGCCCCTTCATGTCCGGCGCCCCCATCTGCGCCACGATGGAGCCGTCTATGTATTCCACCATGGAATGCACGACCGACTGCGGGTGTATCGCCACCGAAATCCTCTCCGCCGCCATGTCAAAAAGCCAGCGGGCCTCTATGACCTCAAGCCCCTTGTTGACGAGCGTTGCCGAGTCTATCGAAATCTTCCTGCCCATGCGCCAGCGGGGGTGGTTAAGCGCCTCTTCCGGCGTTACGTCTTTGAGCCTTTTAAGCGGCGTATTTAAAAACGGCCCGCCGGATGCCGTAAGGATTATCCTCCTGACGTCCTGGCGCCTGTGGCCTTCGAGCGCCTGAAAAACCGCGCTGTGCTCGCTGTCTATGGGCATGAGGCGTATGCGCCTTTTTTTAACCTCGCGCATGACGATGGCCCCTGCCATCACGAGGGTTTCCTTGTTGGCAAGGGCAATATCGCGCCCTGCCTTTATGGCCGCCATTGTCGGAACAAGCCCTGCCGCGCCCGATATGGCGGAAACCACGATATCCGCGCCGGGGAATGCCGCCGCGCTGGCCGCGCCTTCGATGCCGACGCCTATTTCAACGCGCCCCTGTATCGAGCGTTTAAGCTCCAGCGCGGCCTTTTCCGTAAGCACCGAAACGCATCGCGGAGCGAATTCGTCTATCTGCTTTTTTAAAAGCCTGACGTTATTGCCCGCCGCGAGGGAGACGACCTTAAACCTCTCAGGGTGGCGCCGGATTATATCAAGGGTGTTTATCCCTATTGAGCCGGTTGAACCTAATATCGAAACACCTTTCATAAAAACCGGCCGATAGTCAGATAATAATAGAGCAGCGGCACCGCGAATACGAGACTGTCAACCCTGTCAAGCATGCCGCCGTGGCCGGGGATTATCGTCCCTGAATCCTTTTCCCCTGCGGCCCTTTTGATGACAGACTCAAAAAGATCGCCGAATATGCCCACTATGCCTATAACGGCGGCAAGGAGCAGGATGGAACCAGGGCCAAGCCCCATCGAAAGAAAATTATTATACAACAAGGCGGCAACGCCGCCGCCGACAAGCCCTCCAACAGCCCCCTCGACGGTCTTGCCGGGGCTTATCATGGGCGAGAGCTTGTGCTTGCCAATGGTCTTTCCGGCAAGCATCGCAAAGGTGTCGTTTGCCCAGATTACGGTGAAAAGCAGCAGTATCCATCTTCCGCCGTTTTCCATGCCCCTGAGGAGAATAAAATATGAAAACGGCAGGGCAATGTATATGACGCCGAAGGTCCTTACTGCCGTGTTTAAAAAAACCGCCTTAAACTCGCTGCTGCGTATCATGCCGAGCGCGAAGAAGGCAAACGCCGCCATCATTGCCAGCGCAGGGACATAAGAAGACGCCCCAGCAAAAAAAAGAATCGGCGTTGCCGCGCCGAATAAAAGGACAAGAAAATCCGAAAGCCTGTCTCCAGGCTTGACCGCGCTGAGCCTGTTATACTCAGCAAGGGCGATAAGAGTTATTAGAATTACCGATAAAAGAAGCCATATTGCGGCGGTATAAAGGACTATGAAAACAACTGCCGGAACAAGAAATAGAGCTGTGATTACCCTTTTCAGACTCCCCTCTCCCCTCGCGTCCGCTGCCTGATATTTTACCTACGGCTTAATTTACCGCGGCGGCCTTTTCTTCCTTGACGAGGCCGAAACGCCGCTCTCTTTTTCCGTAGTCCTCTATGGCCTGCATGAGGTGCTCTCTCGTAAAGTCCGGCCACAGAACGTCGGTTACGTAAATCTCCGTGTAGGCCATCTGCCAGAGGAGAAAGTTGCTTATCCTCTTCTCCCCGCTCGTTCTAATCAAGAGGTCAGGGTCAGGGCATCCCGCAGTATAGAGGAAGCTTTGCACCATTTCCTCTGTCACATCTTCCGGCCTTATGGCGCCGGAGGCCGCCCTTTTGGCTATCTCCCTCGCGGCCCTCGTTATCTCCTCCCTGCCGCTGTAACTGAGCGCCAGCTGCAGGGTCATGCCGGTGAGCTTCGCGGTCTTTGCTTCAAGGCTCCGGACGGCCTCCTGTACGCTCCCTGGGAGGTCATTTACCACGCCTATGGCCTTAAAGCGAATGTTATTCTCAAGGAGCGTCTTTTCCTCTTCCTTCAGATGCCTCTCAAGGAACTTCATGAGGAGCGCGACCTCTGCAGCCGGACGCATCCAGTTTTCTTTTGAAAAGGTGTAGAGCGTGAGGCAGCTTATGCCAAGCTCCGAGCACCACTTCACAGTGTCCCTTGCGGCCGAAACCCCTTTTTGATGGCCGTTTATCCTGTTCAGAAGACGCCTTCGCGCCCACCGGCCGTTGCCGTCCATTATGACGGCGATGTGGCGGGGCAGGTTGTCCTTGAAAATATTTTCCATTTAATTAAAATACCACAAAGGAAGGGAAAGCACAAGCATGCGCGTCTGCGGCGACTGTAAAAGATGCTTCCAAATGACTCCATCCGGCAGCAGCTTATTTCTTTGTAAAAAGGCGCGAATCTATAAAAGAACCGGCGGCAGTTCCATGTCTGTCAGACTTCCATTATGTCCTTTTCTTTTTGGACGAACATGGCGTCGGCCCTGGCTATCTCCTTGTCCGTCAGCTCCTGCACCTCATGCTGGGCCTTTTTAAGGTCGTCCTGTGACAGCTTTTTTTCCTTTTCGAGCTTTTTTGCGGCCTCGTTCGCGTCCCTTCTTATATTCCTTATGGAAACCTTGCACTCCTCGGTATACTTCTTGGCGAGCTTTACGAGCTCTTTTCTCCTCTCCTCCGTGAGAGGGGGCACGCTTATTCTGATGACCTTGCCGTCGTTTGTCGGAGTAAAGCCTATGCCTGAGGCCATTATCGCCTTTTCAATGGCGCCCATCTGCGCGATGTCCCACGGCTGAATGACGATGGTCCTCGGCTCAGGCACGGAAAAGTTAGCCATCTGCTTTATGGGCGTTGACGTCCCGTAATAATCGACCTTCACCCCGTCAAAAACCGCAATGGCAGCGCGCCCCGTTCTTATGCCCGCAAGCTCATGCGTCAAGGCCTCAAGCGACCTGTCCATCCGTTTTTTCATCTCGGCTATTTCAGTCTTCATGTCATCCTTTCCCCTTGAAAGGGCTGAGCCCCCTCAGGGGGCTCAGCCCCGCTTAAAGCCCGCGGGGACATGTTTTTGCCGCCGCTATCCAACAGACCAAACGGAATCAGCACACCGTAGTGCCGATATTTTCCCCGTTGACGACCCTTACGAGGTTGCCGGTCTGCTTTACGTTGAAAACGACTATGGGAAGATTGTTGTCCATGCAAAGGGAAATGGCCGTGGTGTCCATGACCTTCAGGCCGTGCTTCAGGACGTCAAGATAGCTCAGTTTGTCGTAACGCACCGCGTCTTTATCCTTGACCGGATCCCTGTCGTAAACGCCGTCAACCTTCGTGCCCTTGAGTATCACGTCCGCGTTTATTTCCATCGCGCGCAGCGACGCGGCCGTATCCGTGGTGAAATAGGGATTCCCCGTGCCTGCGGCGAAGATGATGACCCGTCCCTTTTCAAGGTGGCGGACGGCCCTTCTCCTGATGTAAGACTCGGCAAGCTCCTTCATCTCTATCGCGGACATGACTCTCGTATGGACGCCTATTTTCTCAAGGGAATCCTGCAGGACAAGCGAATTTATGACGGTGGCGAGCATGCCGACGTAGTCTGCCGTTGCCCTGTCCATGCCCTTTGCGCTGGCGGACACGCCGCGAAAGATGTTGCCTCCGCCGATGACCACGGCGACCTCGACATTTAACGCGCGGACGGCGGCTATCTCGGCGGCAACCGACTTGATAACGCCTGTTTCAATGCCATACTCCTTTTCACCCATGAGGGCTTCGCCGGAAAGCTTCAACAGGATGCGTCTATATTTGGATTCTGGCATGATTGACTCTGTGGTGGAAACAGGCCGCCTGTAGTGCGAGGCTTCAGCCTCGCTTCCCCGCTTTAAGCCCGCGGGGACATGGTTTTTGCGCCGCCCTTGCATATATTACGGCATTCTCTCAAAACCCGCCTCATTGCTTGCCGCTTGCTACTTCTGCATTGCCGCCACTTCCGCGGCGAAGTCGCTTGTCTTTTTCTCGATGCCTTCGCCGAGCTTATAGCGCGCGAAACGGCGCACGGATATGTTCTCGCCGATCTTCGCGATGGCGTTTGTAACCAGCTTTTCTATGGTCACGTCAGGGTTCTTCACGAAGGCCTGCTCAAGGAGGCAGGACTCTTTGAAAAACTTCTCAAGTTTGCCCTCGACCATCTTTCCAATGACGCCCGCCGGCTTGCCGGATTCCTTTGCCTGCGCGGCGTATATCTGCTTTTCCGCTTCGACTGCCTCCGCCGGGACCTCGCTCCTTCTCACATACTGCGGACTCATGGCCGCTATATGCATGGCGATGTCCTTGACCAGCTCGATAAAGTCCTCGTTCCTCGCAACGAAATCCGTCTCGCAGTTGACTTCCAGAAGCACTCCGACCTTTCCGCCGGAATGGATATATGACGTGACAAGACCTTCCGAGGCGGCCCTTCCGGCCTTTTTGGCGGCGGCGGCAAGGCCCTTCTCCCTCAGGTAGACAGCGGCCTTTTCCATGTCGCCTTTGGACTCGGTGAGGGCCTTTTTGCAGTCCAGAAACCCGGCCGCGGTCCTCTCCCTCAATTCCTTTATATTTTCAGCAGAAAATTCCATTTAAAAAAACCTCCGTTTATTCCATAAATCCGCAGACCGTGGACAGGCTCCACGGCTGCGGACGATTTCCTGAAAACAGCGTCTATGCCGGATTATTGTGCTGGAGCGGCCGCGGGAGCCGGGGTCTGCGCAGCGGCCACGGGCGCCGGAGCGGCGGCTGCCGCCTTATCCGCGGCGGCCTTGTCGCTGGCGGCCTGACGGCTTAACTCGTGCGCGGCCTTGCCCTCTATGCACGCATCCGCCATGGATGACGCGAACAGCTTAATGGCCCTTATCGCGTCGTCGTTGCCGGGGATGATGTAATCCACTTCATCGGGGTCGCAGTTCGTGTCTACGATAGCCACGACCTTTATGCCGAGCCTTCTGGCCTCTTTCAAGGAAATAGATTCTTTCTTTGAGTCAATGACGAATATGGCCGACGGTATCTTCGTCATCTCACGGACGCCGCCCAGATACTTCGCAAGGCGCTCCTTTTCCCTGTCGAACATGAGGATCTCTTTCTTGGTAGCCTTCGCGTAGGCAGGGTTTGTGGCCATGCCGTCAAGCTCGTTAAGCCGCGCGATGCTCTTTTTAACGGTAGCGAAGTTCGTAAGGAATCCGCCTATCCAGCGGTTGTTGACATAAGACATGCCAGCGCGTTTCGCCTCTTCGGCGGTGGCGTGCTGGGCCTGCTTTTTAGTTCCTATGAACAGGACTGTTCCGCCCTTTGCGGTCACGTCCTTTATGCAGTCATACGCCTCTTTAAACATCTTCACGGTCTGCTGGAGGTCTATGATGTAAATGCCGTTCCTCGCCCCGTAGATATAGGTCTTCATCTTCGGGTTCCATCTCTTGGTCTGGTGTCCGAAGTGCACCCCGGATTCCAGAAGCTGCTTCATCGTCAAATAAGCCATTTTCCCGTCTCCCTTAGTTTTGGTTTTTTTACCCTCCGCAAGGATAACATCGCCGGAGCCCGCTTGGTACGGGCACCCCCGGTATAGATCCCAGCGTGTGTATTTAATCTTAAATATTTATCACATCGGACCAGATGATGCAAGGGAAAAAAGAGGCCGCCCTCTGGAAAGGGCGGCCCGAAAAAACATGCGCGCTGCCGCAAAAAAGGCCCCGCTTCAGGCGGGGCCTTTTTTGCTATTCGACAATCCTTACCCTCATCTCAACCCGCTCATTTGGAAGGTCATTCGGGTTTCTGGGAAGATTGACTATCTTGTCAACCGCCTCCATACCCTTCGTGACCTCGCCGAAGACGGTGTATTGCCTGTCGAGGAAGTTTGAATCCTTCACGACGATAAAAAACTGCGACCCGGCGCTGTTGGGGTCCTGCGATCTTGCCATCGAGAGGATGCCGCGTTTGTGCGGCTTATCGCTGAACTCGGCGGGTATCGTATAGCCTGGGCCGCCCATGCCGTAGCTCCTTACGTCCTGGGTCTTGGTGTTAGGGTCTCCGCCCTGGATCATGAAGCCGGGGATAACCCTGTGGAAGATAGTCCCGTTGTAAAAGCCCTTTTCAGCAAGCGTTATGAAGTTTTCAACGTGCTTGTTCGCGGCGTCACGGAATAATTTTATCTCTATGTCGCCGTACTTAGTCTCTATTATCGCCGTATTCTTCAGTTTTTCCACTTTTTTTTCTCCTTTTTTTATTGCACCCTTTGTCTTGGGCTTCCATTCAGTCTTGATCTGCTTTTTCAGAGCGTCCCTTTGAGCGGTCACTGCCGTGAGCTTTGCCTTAACGCCGTCAACTTCCTTTTGCAGACTCGCGGCCTTGCTTTCAAGCCCAACGCTCTTTTCGGTGAGGGTTGAAACCGCCGCCTTCAGCTGCTTGTTCTCCTGCTTGAAGTCCTGGCCGCAACCGGACGCCGAAGCGAGCATGACCGCCAAAACAACGGCTAACAGTCCGAGTTTTTTCATCACCATGCCTTTCTCCTTTTCGTTCTTAACATTAATCAACCGGCAGCCCCCTGAGGGGGGTGACCCCCTTCAAGGGGTTCAACGCTCACCATGCCGCCCGGCGATAATAATGCCGCGCCCTCTTACTTCCTTTTCCTTTTCTTTATTTCAACTATCTTCACCTTAATCTCGACGCGCTCATCAGGTATGTCATCCTTATCGCGCGCGAGCGCCGCTATCCTGTCGGCCACGTCCATGCCCCTCGTGACCATGCCGAAGACGGTGTAGCGCCTGTCCAGATGCGGGGAGTCGGCAACCACTACAAAAAACTGCGACCCCGCGCTGCCGGGATCCTCTCCCCTTGCCATTGAGACGATGCCCCTCATGTGGGGGATAATATTAAACTCTCCGGGTATGGTGTATCCGGGACCGCCGTTGCCGTAACTTGACCTGTCAGAGCCGGCTATCCTTGTCAGCGGGTCTCCGCCCTGTATCATGAAACCTGGTATCACCCTATGGAAGATAGTCCCGTCATAATAGCCCCTTTGCGCAAGAAATATGAAGTTGTCAACGTGCAGGGGGGCCTCTTCCGGAAAGAACATTATCTCCATCTCTCCGTAGTTCGTCTGGATAACGGCCCTTGTCCTTTTCAGCTTATCGGCCTTTTCGGCGGCCTGCTCCTCCTGGGTCTGCTCCACCCTGGGCACGTTCACGCAGCCGTGCGCTGAAAAAAAGACCAGAAACGTCAGTGATACAAATGCCTTTCTTACGCTACTTGGCATCAGAGCGTCCTATCATATTTGCCGTCAACGTCCACGCCCTTTACAATCCGGCGTAAAATAGTATAACCACTGGCCATGAATATTTCAAGACCGTTCCCTAACATCAAATACCGTTGCGCAGCCTGCTTAGCAGGCTGCTCAAAAAGCCCCAGCTACTAGGCGACGAGGAGCGAAGAACGAGGCGTAGTATGTCCTACGCCGCAGTGATGAGCGACGAAGGCAACGCAGTAGATGGGGCTTTTTCAGCAGCCTGCTGCCTTCAGCCGTTTCCTTACGTAAGCCTTTGCCTCTTTTTTATCCTTCACCACGCCCGCCTCAATGCCCTCCGATATCTTTTTAATTATCTCTCCCACAAGAGGGCCCTCAGGGATTTTAAAGACCCGCATTATCTCCCTTCCGTTCATCAGCGGCGCGGCGCGTTTTTTCAAAAAGTGTTCATAATAGAAGCGCAGCATCTCATTGACGAACTTCAGAAACCGCCTGTCCTCGCCCCCGCGCGTAGCCCTTACGTCCGCAACGGACAGTAAAAGCAGGTCAACCGCCGCGCCCTTCCATATTCCATCAACGCCGTCAGCGGCGCGGAGCAGATGCGCCTTTGCCCTGTCGCTCCTCTTTTTCAGTTTGGCCAGCGCAAATATCCTGTGGTGGTTTTTCACGAGGTTTGCGATCTCGGCGGCGACCCTGCCGCTGAACCTGAGCCTCCTGAATATCCCGTTTATCAGGACGGCGCCTTCGCGGTCGTGCCCCTTAAAGCTGAGCTTGCCGGAAGTCCGCCCTCTGAGAGGGTTCAACTTAACAGTCAGCGGCTTGCCTGCGTCGTGAAAAAAAGCGGCCATCTTGAAAAATACCTTCCTGTCAAGGGAACCTGCAGGGCAGAGAAAGTGCCTCGAAAGATTTTCAGCGAGGCCGGGAAATGCCTTCCCTGCCGTATCCATCGCCTCGTCAATAACGGCCTCCCCCTCGTCGAGCGTTTTGAGGGAATGCGCGAGCAGGTCATACCCCTGAGGGGGTTCAACCCCTCCGGCATCGCGCCAATGGAGCGCCTCCGGCAGTATGGCCTTGATGACGCCGAGATAATACAGGGCGCTGACGGCGCGCGATGCTCCGACGCACCTGAATATGGCCGTCAGCTCCTCCCTTACTCGCTCCGGAGCGACGCCGGTTAAAAGCGGTGAGGCCTTTTTTACGGCGGCCGCGGTATCAGGCGTGATCTTAAGCCCGTATTGCCGGGCGATCCTTACGGCGCGCAGGCACCTCAGCGGGTCTTCAAGGAACGCCTTCCTGGAATTCATGCGCAGCCGAAGGCACGCCGCGTCATCAAGGCCGCCGCACGGGTCAAACAGCCGGGGCGCGTCTTCGGTGAAAAGCTCCGCCACGCCGACGGCCAGGGCGTCCACCGTAAAGTCCCGGCTTTTCAGGTCGCACGATATGCCGCCATCCTTAACAGAAGAAATGTCTATTGTGCATGGCGCGCCATTGACTCTCGCGGCAACCCTGTAAGAAAGGGTTTCTTTATCAAGGATGAACGCGCTGCCTCCGAGCCTCGACGCGAACTTGCCGGCAAGAAGGGCCGTCCTGCCGTCGTAAACAAAGTCATAGTCCGGCGGCAACGGCCTGCCGAGCGCCAGGTTCCTCAATACCCCGCCAACAAGGTACAAACCCTGCCTTTTAACGGCGCCGCGCGCCTCTTTCAAGACCGGGTCGCTTCGCAGCAGCTTCAGCGCTTCCTGAAAATGCAAAAGGGGCATATGCCCCTTGAGGGGGCTCAGCCCCCTGTTTTTTTTATCCGCCCTGAAGTCCAACATATCCGGCGCGCCGCGCGGGTTCACAAAAGCTCCACCTCCAGCATGCCGTCATCCGTCGGCGCGCCGCCTTCGCCCTCACCGGCCCCTGTCTCTATCTTGAATTCCTTCATCTTGGCTGCGACCTCTCTGTATGCCGGATCGATGGCGTGGATCGCCCTGTAAAGCTCGGCGGCCTCATCCTTGCTTTCGGCGGCCTCGTAAGCCAGGGCAAGCTCGTACATGGCGCCCTTTCTCTCCTCCTCGCCGCGGTTTTTGACCTTGAGCGACTTCAGATAATACGTGATGGCCTCATCCGGCTTTGCCTGCGACATATAGCACAGTCCCAGCCTCGCGTAGCAGTCAAATTCAATGTTATGGTCTTTAGCGGCTATCTTGAACTCCTTGCACGCCTCGGTGAAAAGCTCCATCTCCATGTAGGCAATGCCGAGGTTGTAGTGCGTCTCGCTGTCTTCCTTTCCGAGCTGGCTTTCTATGCCGGATTTAAACTCCTCGACCGTGGCCTTGTCCCCGCCTTTCGCGAAAGACTCGGCCATGTCCTTAAACAGATTCTCAAGCCCCAAGTCCTCAAGGCCGATTTCCGCGGCAAGGTCAACGAACTCATCTTCACCGGCCCCTTCCATGCCTTCGCCGCCCTCTTCCATTGCGGAAGGCCCTTCGGCAAAGGCAGGTTCTTCAACATGAGGCTCCAAAGTGAGCGCCTCCTCGACAACTTCCTCCTCGATGCTTATCTCCGCAAGCTCCTCATGATGCTCATGCGCTTCCGGCGCCGCCTCGACAGGCTCGATCTCGACCACTTCATGGGATATCTCGATCTCGGCCTCGCGGGCGGCAGGCGCGCCTGTCTCTGCTTGCAAGGGTTCAACCCTCGCCGGAGACTCAAACCCTTCAAGCTCTATCTCTATCTCAGGCGAAGGCGCCGGAGCAGACGGCCTAAGCGCAAAATCCGGCATATCTATCAAGGGGGCTTCTTCCGTCTTTTCGGCCTTTACCTCAGGGGCCTTCCGAGGCTCCTCGACCTTCGGCTTGACCTCGGCTTCGATCAGGTCAAAATCAATCAGCGGCTCCTCTTCGTGATCGGTGATGTCCATGGCCGCGAGTACCGCTTCTTTAGAAACCTGCTCGACCTTCTTCTCGCCGGCCGCCGGGACATTAAAATGGCTCAAAAAGCCCAGGCTCTCGGCGTCATCCGGCCTAACGGTGAGTATCTCTTCGGCAACGGACTTTGCCTTATCCTCATCGCCTTTATCCTTGTAAATATTCGCAAGCTGGTGCGCATGTCGCAGGTACTGGGCAATGTCGCCCTTTGCCTTGTAAAGTCCGCCCAGACCGATATGTATCTGCGGCTCTTTGGGATAGATGCGCAGGAGTGTGTGATATATCTTTTCGGCCTTATCGGCCTTGCCCTGCGCCGTGAGCTTTGCAAATATGATGGAGTATTCGCCGAGGGAATCCTTGTGAAAGCCCTGCTTATGATAGCAGTCCGCGATCTTCAGCCTGATGCCGACGTTCTCCGGGTCAATGCCGACCATCTTTTTAAGGAGCTCTATCGCGTCGTCCATCCTGCCCTTCTTCTCAAATGTGCTGAGCAGGAAGGAATACTCGTTGATGGCGTCTACTATGAGCCTCTGCTTGGTGTAGAGATCGGCCAGCTTGTTGTGGACGTCGATGTTGGCCGCGTCGAGCTTCAAGACCTGCTTGTAGACGGCGATGGCCTTCAGGTAAAAGCCCTTTTGCGTGTTGACCTTGGCGACGTCCATGTACTCTTTTATGGCGTCTTCCTCGTGTCCCATCTTCACGAAGAGATCTCCAATGCGCAGGCGTATGGAGATGTCCTTGGCGTCCACATCGGCGGCGTTCCTGTATTCGGCTATCGCCTTGTCAAGCTGGCCCTTCTGTATGAACTTCTGGGCCTTTTCGAGTATGTTTTCTTTCAGTCCCATTGCCGGATCAAATACCCTTTATGGTTGGCGTGCCTTCGCTGCCGCACAGGTTCCACTCGTCTTTTGAATATTTGCATTCAAGCAGGCTCTGCCTGAGGCAATCTTCAGTTTCATTAAGCGCGGACAGCTCAAAGGATGCATTAAAACCCTCGGCCATCCTGCTTATGAGCTTTTCTGAAAATGCCGCCGTGTCAACTTCTTTGTATGCCCTTACCCATGCCGCCTTTTCAACGGCGTCTTTACCGAAAAGCCTTGAATTAAGCCCTTCATCCAGACCGAAAAGGATAGAGCCGTGCTGAATGAAAGCGTCTTTAAAACGCCTCTGCGAGCTTCCCGCGAGCTTTCTGCCGTCAACGAGGACTTCATACCTTGAAGGGGCGTAAAAACAGGCGGGGTTGGCCGCCTTTCCCCCTGCGGATTTCCTCTCTGAAAGACCGGCGTCTATTCCAACGTCGTTAAGCGCGCTTGCGATGCAGGCGCTTATGACGCGGTAGGCATCCATGATGCCTCCGGCGAAGAGCCTGTGCGCCGACGGCGCCGCCACGCCGTATGTAAGCTCCGCGTCATGAAGGACGGCCCTGCCGCCGGTCATCCTCCTTACAACCGGGATGCCCGCGTCTTTGAACGGCCCCGCATCCTGCAGATACCCTATGGATATCGTCGGAGCGCTCCAGCCGTAGAGCCTGAGCGTCGGCAACGCCTGCACGCGGTATTCCAGCCCCCTGACCATGGCCTCGTCAACGGCCATGTTCTCAGCGCCAGACTTTGAAGCGTCTGTTATGAGCCTCCATGAATCAGCCAATAAAAAGCCCCTGAGGGGCGTCACGCCCTTGAAGGGCGCCGCGCCCCCCTGATTGTTTAAGTAAAGCGCGAGAGGAAGTCTATATCAATATTGCCGGCTATGAAATCGTGGTCTTTGAGTATCTTCAGATGAAGCGGTATGTTCGTTTTTATGCCGCCGATGTGGAACTCCTCAAGCGTCCTGACCATGCGCGCTATGGCCTCGCCGCGCGTCTGGGCGTGGACGACGACCTTCGCGAGGAGGTTGTCGTAATACGGCAGCACCGTGTATCCGCAGTAAAGGGCCGTTTCAATCCGCACGCCGAGTCCGCCGGGAATGACAAGCTCGGTGATCTTGCCCGGACACGGGACAAACGTCCTCGGGTCTTCGGCGTTGACCCTGCACTCAATCGAGTGGCCCTTAAAAGTCACGTCCTTTTGCTTCAAGGAAAGGCGCTGGCCGCCGGCTATCCGTATCTGCTCCTTGACGATGTCCGTCCCGGTGACCATCTCCGTCACGGGGTGCTCCACCTGTATCCTTGTATTCATCTCCATGAAATAGAAGTTCTTGTTCTTGTCTAAAAGGAACTCCACCGTCCCCGCGTTGGTATAATTAATGGCCTTTGCAAGCCTCACCGCGGCCTCGCCCATCTTGTGGCGCAGTTTCGGGTCAACGGCCATTGACGGCGATTCCTCAAGTATCTTCTGGTGCCGCCTCTGTATCGAGCACTCTCTCTCGCCGAGGTGTATGACGTTGCCGTGCTCGTCGGCCATAATCTGTATCTCGATGTGGCGCGGAAGCTCGCAGTATTTTTCTATGAATACCTCGCCGTCGCCGAATGCCGCGATAGCCTCCATGCGCGCCATGTTGAATGCGCCGGCAAGGGCCGCCTGCGTGTGAACGAGTTTCATGCCCCTTCCCCCGCCGCCTGCCGCGGCCTTTATGAGCACGGGAAAGCCTATCTTCTTTGAGACCTCAAGGGCGTCCTTCTCGGTTGCAAGGGCCGAGTTGCTCCACTGCAAGACCGGCACCTTTAGCTCCTCGGCGAGCTTCTTGGCCTGTATCTTGTTGCCCATGAGCTTCATGACCGCGGACGTGGGGCCGATGAACTTTATGCCGCACTTCTCGCACGCCTCGGCAAAGGCGGCGTTCTCGGCAAGAAAGCCGTAGCCCGGATGCACGGCCTCCGCGTCGGCCACTTCCATCGAGCTTATGATGGACGTGATGTTCAGGTAGCTGTCAGAGCTTTTCGCCGGGCCAATGCAGATGGCGCCGTCGGCAACGCGCGTATGCAGGGCCTCCTTGTCGGCCACTGAATAGACCGCGAGGCTCTTGACGCCCATCTCCTTGCACGCCCTTATCACCCTTAAAGCTATCTCGCCCCTGTTGGCGATGAGTATCTTGTTGAACATTTATGATTCCTGAAAACCTTTTTTAAGCTATTTTAACAACAGCGAGACTAAAGTCTCGCACTACGTTTTTTTCGTCCCCGTAGTGCGACACTTTAGTGTCGCTGTCTTACCGGACCAGCACGAACCTGCCCTTTGCCGCATCCGGCGCAGGCGTCATGCTGGGGCTTTGCTCGGCATTCAATTCCTTTGCATCATCCTCGACAAGCGGCTTTAACTGGCCGTAGATGTCGGCTACATTCTTTTTCCCGTCCTTAAGCGCCTTTAAAAAATGATAGGTAAAAAGCCCGTGGCCCTTTTCAGGCGACGACATTGAAATCTGCGCGGCCCTTGTAGCCGTCATCATGACGATGTTGTCCTTTAAGGCAAGGCTCTCCGTCTTCATCACAAGCGGCCTTGCGCCCTTTGCAATCACGCTCCTGCCGCCAGCGCCTGAAAAGCAGGAATCAAGCATGACTATCACCTCTTTTGCTTATCACGGGTTCAGATTTGCAACCTGAACCTTTTTGATTCGTAACTACAAAAAAAACCATGCCTGCAGACCATCTTCCATCCCCTGCGCGAAATCCCGGGTTCAAGCTGCAAACTTGAACCCGCATAAGTCTACTTCGACACCTCTATGTGAAACAGCGGCTCGCCGTACTCCACCGGCTGGCCGTTCTCAACGAGGATGGAAACGACCTTGCCGGAAAACTCGCTTTCAACCTCGTTCATGAGCTTCATGGCCTCTATGATGCACAGCGCCTGTCCGCTTTTAACGAAGCTGTCCATTTCCACGAAGGACTGGGCCTCGGGGCTTGGCGACCTGTAAAAGGTGCCGACCATCGGCGAGGTGACAATTCTAATGTTGTCGGGCTTTGACGGGGCGGCCTCTTTCTTTGGTTCAACTTCAACCTTTGGCGCCTGGCCGGCCTTTTCAACTATCACCTCATGCCCCGCGCCGCCGCGCCTCAGCCTGAGCTTGCCGTCTTTTCCCTCCACCTCTATCTCCACGATGTCGGTGTCTTTAAGAAATTTATATATCGCTTTTATATCCTTTAAGTCCATTAAATCCTCCTGTTTTCAGAAACCGGGTGCTTTCGCGGGCGGCATTCGCCATGCGCTTGAAGCGCGCCCCGCAAGACCTGCGATACTTTACAAGCAGACAAGCCCTTTCGGCGTTTTAGTCAATACCTCGGCCCCGCCTTCGGTCACAAGTATCATGTCCTCTATGCGCACGCCGCCTTCGCCTGGAATATAGACGCCGGGCTCCACCGTCACCACCATGCCGGCCTCAAGGACGTCTTTGCTGAAAGGGGACAGCGTCGGGGCTTCATGCACGTCAATGCCCACGCCGTGGCCAAGGGCATGGCCGAAGAATCTGCCGTAGCCCGCCTTTTTTATATGCCCCCTCGCGGCCGCGTCGACCGCCGAGGCCGCCACGCCCGGTCTTATCGAATCAATGGCCCTTTGCTGGGCGTCAAGGACCGTCTGGTATATCTTCTTCTGCCGGGGACCGGCCCTTCCGACGCAGTAGGTGCGCGTCTCGTCGGAATTGTAGCCGTCAAGGCGCGCCCCCATGTCGACCACGACAAACTCGCCGTTTTTTATCTTCTTGCCGGAGGCCTTGCCGTGCGGCAAGGCCGAGCGGAAACCTGACGCGATAATCGTATCAAACGCAGGGCAGTCCGCCCCGTGCCTGATAAACGCCGTCTCTATCGAGAACGCGACCTCTTTTTCAACCGCGCCGGCCCGGATGCACCTTTGGGCCTCCTTGAAGCCGAGGTCTAATATCCTTATGGACTCGCGGACGCGGCCTACCTCGTCCGCGTCCTTTATTTTCCTCAACCCGCGGACAAGCTCCGGAGCGGATGCGAGTTTTACGCCTTTTAACGCGCCGTCCAGCTTTTTGAAGCTGTCATAGCTTAGACAGTCGCCTTCAAAACCGACGGCCTCGGCCTGAATGGCTTCTAAAAGCCTTATGACTTCTTCAAGGCCGTTTTTCCTGTATATCTTTATCTGGAAGCCCTTGAAGAGCTCGCCTCTTGCCTGGGTAGCATATCTCGTGTCCGTCAGGAAAAACCGCCTGTCCTGCGTAATCACAACAAACGCGCTCGATCCGGTGAACCCGGACAGATAGCGGATGCTGGAGATGTCGCTCACAAGGAGCGCGTCAAGCCCCCGGCCCTTCAGGTCAATGAGCCGTGCCCTTCCCCGCTTCAAGCCTGCGGGGACATGCTTATGCGCGTCCGGCGCTGCTATGCGAGCTCCTTTCCTGTCTTTGCGGCGGCCCTTCTGAGGAGATAGCGCGCCTTGCCGACGTTCACGTCCTGGGCTACGACCAGGACGATATAGTACTCGGGGCTGATCACCCGCAGAATTACGTCCGCCAGCGGGGTCTTGACGACTATCTCTTCAAGCTCGCCGAGGCTCAGGACCTCCGCGGCATTTTTTATCTCGCTTATGACCTTCCCATACTCGAGCGCGACGAGGTCGACGTCATAGTGCGTTTTAGGGGAGCTGAAATGCTCCAGCGACAGGCCGTCAGTGCCCATTATGGCGGCGGCCATGCCGCCATTAAGCCCGGTCACCAGATCTTTTAATATCTCTATAAAGGCCATGTATTATTTTTTTAATGACGCGGACGCCTGGTCCCCGCTTCAAACCCGCGGGGACATGCGTCAAGCCCCTGTTTTCCTGCCCCTGCCTTTTTCAGCGAGGCCCTTAAGCCTCGTTATCCGCCCGGCAAGCGCTTCGTCATCAGGCGAACCATTGGAAAGTATCTTATAAATCATCAGGGCGTCTTCAAGATAGCCCTGCTTCTCAAGTATCTCCGCCATTGTCATGGTGAAAAATATGTCGTCCCCTGCCTTTACTATGTTCATAATACTCTTAAAATTATTAAAGAAATGACCTTAAGTCAAGGACAAACTTTATCGCCCGGCCCCATTCAACCCGCCCATTACCCTTTAGCCCTGTTTCCCGCTTAAAAAAGCCCTTATATCCGCCTCTTTGACATCCTGCAAAAAGACCTTTCCAAGCCTTTTGAGGAGCACGAAGCGCATGGCCCCGCCCACGACCTTCTTGTCATGCTTCATGGCGGCTATAAGGGCGTCGGCCGGAAAGTCCGGCAGACTCACCGGCAGTCCGAGGGCATCAAGCAAGACGCAAACCCTTTCATAAAGGCCCTTTTCGCAGAGGCCGAGTTTAACGGAGAGCCTTGCGGCCAGCGCCATGCCTATGGCAACGGCCTCGCCGTGCCGGAAAGCGCCATACCCGGCGGCCTTCTCGACGGCATGACCGAAGGTGTGCCCGAAGTTAAGAATAGCCCTTAAATCCTTTTCCGTTTCGTCTTTGGCGACGACCTCGGCCTTTACCCTGCATGACGTTTCAATGGCATGGGTCAACTCAACGCCGCATTTAAACAGGGCCTTTGCATTAGCCTCAAGGAACTCGAAGAACTCCTTATCCCATATAACGCCGTACTTCACGACCTCCGCAATGCCTGCCCTGAGTTCGCGTTCGTCAAGCGTCTTAAGCGTGTCAGGGTCTATGAACACGGCCTTTGGCTGGTAGAACGCGCCGATAAGGTTTTTTCCGGCGGGATGGTTGACGGCCGTCTTGCCGCCAACGGATGAATCAACCTGAGAAAGGAGCGTCGTTGGAACCTGCACCAGCGGAACGCCCCTTTGATACGTGGCCGCCGCGAACCCGGCCATGTCGCCTATGACGCCGCCGCCGAGGGCAACTACAGGCGAGAGCCTTTCCATCCGGTGATTGATAAGCCTGTCGTAGATGGCCGACACTTCTTTAAGCGTCTTAAACTCCTCTCCGTCCGGCACGGTGATGACCGCGGTGTCAAAATTAGCGGCTTTAAGCGAACCAACGACAGCCTTGCCATAGAGCCTTTCCACCAAAGGATTGGTAACTACCGCCGCCCTGCCTGAAAAGCCCATTTCCTTCAAGTTAGAGCCGACTTCGTTTATTATGCCGTTTTTAATTATTATCGGATACGAACGCTCGCCGAGCTCAACCTGCATAGTGCGCATCTAAACCCCGTTAACATCCTGAAATCAATTATTAAATATACACCTTAATGCCTTGATTTACAAATAAAACTTACCTTTCTTGAAAGAAAGGTGCTGCGCACGGCTAAAGCCAGGATGCAACCCTTTAGCTTTGCCCTTCGTAGGTGCCCAAGAACTTTAATGTCTTTAATAATCATTACCACGCTGGAGTGTGGGAACGACGACGGTGGGCAATGCCCACCCTACCATTGGAGCGTGGGAACGATAAAAATAATATGCTCGCGCCCTTACCTGCTCAACTTATAAGCAGTCTGTGCCTGTGTCCAGTCCGCAGGCTCAAGCTGGTTAAGCCTTTTCGTAAGGTCGCTTATCATGCCGGTTGACCTGGCGTCGTAGACCTTGAAAAACCCCTCCTTGAAACCCAGCGGGACGATATCTTCCTTTTTCTTCGTTGCGATTATCTTTATCCTCTCTTCGGCCTTTACTGCGCCGGGAAGGAGCTGTGCCTGCAGCTTTATCCTGTCATCCGGCGGGAAGGTGTAACTTTTTCCTGCCTGTATGCCGCTGTCCGGCATGGCCGAGTTAGGAAAAAGGAGCGTCACCGAGCCGTCCGCTGCCACGGAAAAGATGTAGACGTAGCAGTCCGCCGAACTCTGGTAAAATATCTTTACCTCCTCCCCTTCCTTCAAATCGTCCTTTGAAAGAGAGAGCTTCACCGAAAGCCCTGCCCCGCTTTCAGGATACACAGGCTCGACAAGCGCCTTCAACCTCGCCCTGTAAAGTTTCCTGTCGCTCTTATCCCAGCCCTCTTCGATTATCTCGACCTTTACGGTCTTTCCCCTTACCACCGCGTAGACAAGGTCTTCGGCAAGCTGTGAGTTTGACACAACCGTATGGGCATTGATAAACGCCCCTCTGGCCTGCTCGACCGCCTTATTCTGCGCGTTAATCCTTGCCCGCTCCATTACCTCCTTTTCCGTGTCAACCTCCGAGAGATACGCCTCGCCAACAGCCTCGACCCATATGGGTTTTTCCTCTGCAAGGGCCGGAACTGTCAAAAAGAGCATTATAAGGGCAAATAAGATTTTTTTCATGGTTGATGTCCCTTTGTTAGTCTTAATTCGTCCCCGTAATGCGACACTTCAGTGTCGCCGCTTTTAAAAACTACAGCGAGGCTGAAGCCTCGCACTACGTCTTTAAAAACCGCTCTATCTCCTTCACCACGTCGTCAATGCCGATGGACGAGGTATCTACCGTCAGGTCGCAGTCACGATAAGCGGCTTCGCGGTCTTTAAGTCTCTTTTCTATCTCTGTTTTCTTGTCTTCAACTGAAAGCAGGGGGCGGTCGTCGCCGCCCGCAACGCGCCTGAGCAGCACGTCAACCGGCGCCGTAAGGCAGATGAGCGTTGCCCACTTCCTTAAGGCGGCCCTGTTCTCATCATCAACCACCACGCCGCCGCCGGCGGCGACGACAAGGCCGTCTCCGAATGCGCCGGATACGAGCTTGCCGACGGTCACTTTTTCAAGCCTTCTGAAGTGGGCCTCGCCGCGGCTTGCGAAGATGTTCTTTATCTTAACGCCAGCGTCCTTTTCAATGACGGCGTCCATGTCAACGAACCTGAGGCCAAGCTCTTTTGCAAGGCGCCTGCCCACGGACGACTTCCCTGTGCCCATGAAGCCTGTAAGGACGATGTTTTTCATAAACCTGTATCCTCCACCCCGCCCTACCCTTTTTTCTGGTTTTAGATTCCCGATTAAAACCTCCCCCGTTTCTAACACGCGAGGGCAGGCGGGAATGACAAAATGTAAAATCCTCCGTTATCCTTTCTACCTCAAGCGGCCATCAAAACTCCCTTACCTGCTTCAAATATCCCCTGTAATTGCGCTCTATCTCAATCACGGAATCGCCGCCGAACTTCTCAAGGAACGCGTCGGCAATGGCAAGGGCGACCGCGGCTTCGGCGACTACCGACGCCGCGGGCACGGCGCAGACGTCAGACCTTTCGACAGAGGCTTTAAAAGGCCTCTTCGTGTCGACGTCAACGGAAACGAGCGGCTTGTAGAGCGTGGGTATGGGCTTCATTACGGCGCGAAGGATTATCGGCTCTCCGTTGGACATGCCGCCCTCTATGCCTCCGGCGTTATTCGTCTTTCTGTAAAAGCGCGGCAACTGCGGCCAGAAGGCCGCCGCCTTCGAGCTGCCCCCCGCTTCAGACACGCGGGGGCGGACCTTTTTGTAAAATATCTCGTCATGCACCTTTGAGCCGGGACGCCTTCCTGCCTCAAAGCCGAGGCCGACCTCGCAGCCTTTTATCGCCTGTATGCTCATTAAGGCATGGGCAAGGCGCGCGTTTAATTTTCTATCCCACTGGACATGGCTTCCAATGCCCGGCGGAACGCCTGTCACAACGGTCTCGAATATGCCGCCGAGGGAGTCGCCGCTTCCGCGAGCCACGTCTATCGCCTTTTTTATCTTTGCGGTGGCGGCCTTATCAGGACATCTTACCGGGGAAGCCTCGGCCTTTTTAAACAGCTCGTCAAAATCGCCGCCTGAGTCAGCGATTGAAATGGCGCCGCCATTCCACCGGACAGGGCCTATGCCGACGACCCAGCTCATGACATTAATGCCGAACTCTTCAAGAAGGGCCCTGGCAACCGCCCCTGCGGCCACCCTCGCGGCAGTCTCCCTCGCGCTGGAGCGTTCAAGGATGTTGCGCATATCCCTGTGATTGTATTTCAGCCCTCCGGCAAGGTCAGCGTGTCCGGGTCTCGGCCTTGAGACAATGGTCTGTTTTGCGTCCCGCTGCCATCCGCTCCGGTCAATGACATCCGCGGACATAATGTCCATCCAGTTTTCCCAGTCGCGGTTCTGGATGAGGAGCGCGATGGGAGAGCCGAGCGTAAGCCCATGCCTCACGCCGGAGGTTATCTCGACGCGGTCTTTTTCTATCTTCATCCTGCCGCCGCGCCCGTAGCCGAGCTGGCGCCGCGCGAGACCGTGATTTATGCCGCCATCATCCAAAGGAACGCCCGACGGCATACCTTCGACCACCGCGGTAAGGCACCTGCCGTGCGACTCTCCCGCCGTAATGACTCTAAGTTTCATGGTATCCTTCCGGTTTTTTGTCGTATATCAAAAAAAAGCCTCCGGTTATAGTAAAATAAAGGGTTGAACCCACTGAGGGGGCTTCGGCCCCCTGAGGGGGTTCAACCCCTTCAAGGGGCGGGAAGGAACCCATAAAAAACTATATATGGAGGCAGGTTGCGGATATCATGAATATATCCCTAAATGAGGGAATAAACAATCAAAAAAAGGGGAAAGAAGCCCGATTGAAACGCCGCGGCTGCCTTTATGATTGACCGGTTTCGGTGCGAGAACAGACAAAAACATCACCTTGCCATCTATGACCTCAACACGCGCCATGCAGTATCGCAAAAAAAAGCCCCTTGAAGGGGCTTTTGCGTGGATGATATTCTCTTGCGTTTTTATGTATTATCCGCCGCCTTACGGTCTTCTACGTCATTCGATCTGTTGTCTTTTATCACAAAGAGCTGCCTTTGCGGCGCGTTTCTGGACGCCGAGGCCTTTTCCCTGTGAGCGGGCCTGTAATGCATGTCTTCCTCCGTGAGCTTGAAGTTAGATACCATCTCCTTCAGTTCTCCGGCAAGGCGCGCCATCTCGCCTGTGGCCTTGGCGACTTCGGTAATGGAGTTCACGTTCGTCTTGGCCACCTCGGCTATGGACTCCATGTTCCTGTTTATCTCGTCGGTGGTGGCGCTCTGCTCCTCGGTGGAGGTTGCCATGTGGCTTATCATGTCCGTGACGTTCTGAACGCCGACGACTATCTGCGAGAGGGCCACTCCGGCCTCATCCGTCAGCTTGACGCCTTTTTCCACCTTCTTGGAGCCTTCAGACATGGCGACCACGGCCTTTGTGGTCTCGCCCTGAATAGACGTGATCATGCCGCTTATCTCTTTCGTGGCCTTCGTCGTCCTCTCGGCCAGCTTCCTGACCTCGTCGGCCACAACGGCAAAGCCCCTGCCCTGATCCCCGGCCCTTGCGGCTTCGATGGCCGCGTTAAGCGCGAGCAGATTCGTCTGGTCCGCGATGTCGTTGATGACGGATACGATAGTGCCTATCTCTTCAGAGCTCTTTCCGAGCTTCTTTATGGTGTCTGACGTGACTGACGTGGACTCCGCCACTTCCTTGATGGCGGACGTGGCCTGCCTGACGACGTCTCCGCCCCTTGTGGCGACGTCTTTCGCGCCGCGGGCGGATTCCGACGCCTGCTGTGCGTTCTTGGCGACCTCAACGACCGTTGCGTTCATCTCTTCCATTGCGGTCGCCACCTGGCCTGTCTGGCCCGACTGCTTATTGGCGCCTGCCTCTATCTGCACGGAAGAGGCCGAGAGCTGCTCCGAGGCCGACGCTAAAAGGCTTGAGGATTCGGATATCCTTCCGAGCACCCTGGACATCTGCCCTGCCATTGCGTCAATACTGTCGCCCAGAGAGGATATCTCGTCTTTTATCTCTCTGCCCATGAACGTCACCTTTACATTGGCCCTCTTTGTGAGGTCTCCCTGCGTAAAGCCCTCGACCGCCTCCTTAATCCTTACAAGCGGCCTTATTATCTGCGTGTTCGCCGTCCACATGAACATGGCCACTATAAGCGCGGATACGACGACGGAAAACGCCAGCACCCCTACGCCCTTCATGGCGCTTGACTCCGACTTGATGACGACTATCTTGGTAAGCTCATTTGCGGCGTCCACCATCTGAGGCGTGTATTTATCCACGAGCTGGGTAAGGTTGTCGTTAAAGGCCGCGCTGACGGCAACGGCTCCGGTCAGCTCGACCTTCCTCTTGGCCCATGCGTCATCCACGGCCTTTACAGCCGCCGTCACCCTTACGCCCCTGGCCCCTTTTTTTTCAAGGCCCGCGGACGCCTTCTTGAGTTCGGCAAGCGTCTCCTCGAACTGCGCCGTGGTCTGGTCTATCTCCCTTGATACGTTTTCCCTGTCGGCATAGGACGTGAAGAACCGCTCGACGAGGTAGGAAAGCCTCATCGTCCTCATCCTCTCAAACCCGGATATGTCTATATACTTGACGTATGCCGGGTCTTTAAGCCCTTCAAATGACCTTATCATCTCATTGGTCTTCTCGACCATCGGCATGGTGGATGCCTCGACCTCGGCCTTCCTGTCCTTCATCCTGTCGCCGTAGTCCATGCCCTTGTCAAGGGCGGCCTTCATCTCATTCCACCTCTTCTCGATAACGTCGAGCTTTTCGAGCGCCGCGGCCTCGGTCATGGGCTCAAGGGTCTTCGTGCCGTTCCTCAGGTCGCTTATGACGCCGCCATACTCATTCTTCTTATCCTGAAAGAGCTTTTCAAGAGCCTCATCGCCAGTCGTGACGTGCCTGTTCAAGACCTCGGTTATCTCAACCGCCCGCCTTCTCAAGGAGCCTGTGACGTCAATCTGCTCGAACTTCGCGGTTATCCCGGTCACGACGAAATAAATTATGGGTATCTGGATTATAAACAGAATTAAAAGAGCGAGATAACTTCCAAGGAACCTTGTTTTCACGGAATGGATATTCATACTACTCTCCTTATTTATTGGACTATCAATCGAAACGTGATTCTACAACATATCCGGCAAAAAAGCTACTGACTTAAAACGTTACCATCTCTATAATCCGAAGCAGCTGCTCCGGTATGAACGGTTCCTTTATCCACGCCGTTATCCCGGCCTGCTTCCAATCGGCGGCCCTTTGAACGGGTTCAACCCTGCCGGTCATATCCTCGGACGTAATCAGCAGCACCGGAGTGAACCTGTGCCGAGGGCTGTTTTTTATGGTTTTCGCAAGAGATACGGCTTCATGGCCGGCAAAATTCGAACCTATAAGAACGATGTGCGGCCTTTTTGCCTCAAGCGTTAAAAAGCACTCTTCGGCGGTCGAGGCCTCCAGCACGTTGTAGCGCTTGACGGCAAGCATGGCGGAAATACTGCTTCTGAGCCGGCCATTTCTCTCAACTAACAGTATCGTCCTTGCGTCGAATGATACGTTTGAATCAAAAACCGCCCCTCTGCCCCCTGTCTCTCCCATAACCGTTCTCCGGATGCGAATGCGGTTAAAATGCAAGATTTCCTTGGTTATTATACCGGAAATCCACAGGAGAGATAAATGGCCGTTTGGTTGATTTAACGGCAGCCGAAAGGTTGATTTTCTATCGGCCGGAGGGTGGATGCATTAATGGCGGAAATTCTTGTTTTTTTATTATTTTCAATTATTCAAGAAAATTACTCGGACTTTACAATGCCTTTTTTGATGGCAAGCTTGATAAGCCCCGCCATGTCGTTGACCTTCAGCTTTTGCATGAGGTTGTTGCGGTGGCTCTTGACGGTGGAAACGGATATGAAGAGCTTTTCCGCTATCACCTTGCTGGTATCGCCGTCGGCTATCAATCTCAAGACCTCCCTTTCGCGCGAGGAAAGCGTGTCAACGGGGTCTGCGGTGTCCTTCTTTATCGTATCCACGAAGTCGTTCAGTAGGCCGTCCGTAACGGCGTTGCTTGCATATTTTTTGCCGGACATCACCCTGTCAATGGCAAGAAGAAGCTCCGGCGCAGGGGCGTCTTTCAATACATACCCAGCCGCCCCGGCCCGGAAGGAATCTATCGCGCTGTATACGTCGGCGTGCATGGAAAGTATTATGACATGGATATCAGGGAACTCGTCCGCGAGCCTCTTCGTGGCGGTTATGCCGTCAAGGCCGGGCATGGTAATGTCCATGATGACGACATCAGGCTTCATGACGGAGATGTCGCGCAGCGCGGCGTTGCCGTTGTCGGCTTCGCCTACGACCTGATAGCCGGCGCTATCGGAAAGAAACGACTTTATGCCGCCCCGCAGCACCGGATGGTCGTCAGCTATGTATATCCTTATTTTTTTCATTTCATTTTTGGAAAACAAGGCTGACGCCTTGCCCTACGGTTTCATGCTATCAGTTTCATAATGACTTCGTTCAACTGATCAATTGTAAAGGGCTTTTTCAAAAATTTGTTGCCGGTGGAGTTTAGGAACCTGTGCGTGTCCGTGTTCACGCTGTCGCCGGTCACAAAAAGTATCCTGCCGACGGCTTCGGGCTTTATGGCCTTGACCTCGCGGTAAAAATCCTTCCCGTCAAGCCCCGGCATCTTCATATCGCTTATTATCAGCTCATATTCGTTTTCCATGACGCTTTTTATCGCCTGAGCGGTTTCCTCCGCGCGCGTTACGTCAAAACCGAAGTAATTCAGGTATTCGTTCAGGACGTCAAGCACTACCGGCTCATCGTCCAATATCAGGGCCTTTTTGCCGGCGGCGAGCTTTTTAAGCCGCTCCCTCGTGTCCGCGAAGCTCGCGCCTGTTGACGCCTCGGGTTGACTCTCCCCTGCAACCGGCAATTCAATCACGAAAACCGCGCCGTCGGCCCTGCCCAGGGCGTATATCTCCCCGCCGTGCTCCTTTATGATGCCGTAAGAAATGGAAAGTCCGAGGCCGGTGCCCTTACCCACGGCCTTCGTCGTGAAAAACGGGTCAAATATCCTCGCGGCAACGTCGGCGGAGAGCCCCTTGCCGGTGTCTTCTACCCTCACGATGATCTTCCTGCCGTCTATGCATCTGGAGCTTATCATGATCCTGCCGCCCTTTCCAGACTCCGTGATTGCGTCATAGGCGTTGTTTATCAGGTTTAAAAACACCTGCTGTATCTGGGTGACGTCCAGCATCGTCCTGGGCACGGTGGCGTCAAGGTCGAGAACCGTCTCGACATTGCCCACTTTGAGCTGGTAGGCCCTTAATTCCACGCTCTCTTTTATCACGCCGTTTATGTTTTCGTATTTCTTCTCCGGTTTTCTCCAGCGCGCGAAGGTCAGGAGGTTCTCTATAATTTTTTTGCATCTTATCGAGGCGTCGTTTATCTTCTTGATTTTCAGCCTTATATCCGCGCCAAGGCCTTCAGCCTCCGCGAGCAGCTCCGAAAAGACCATGATGCCGGTAAGCGGGTTATTAAGCTCATGCGCGACGCCGGATACCAATTCTCCGAGCGAAGACAGCTTGTCCGAATGTATCAGCTTTTGCATAAGGAGCCTCTGCTCAGTTACGTCCTTTATATAGACTACGGCCTTTCTCTCCTTTTCATCCTCGTCAATGAGCGGATACGTGTGCCACATGAGCACCTTGCCGTCCGCAAGCGTCATCTCGTGCTCCACCGGCGCCATGCCGTCAACGGCCTTTCTGACCGGACATTCCTTTAAAGGTTCGGCAAGGCCGAAAAAGCCGCACACGCGCCTGCCGACGGCCTGATGCTCGTCGAGCTTGAAGTTGTCTATAAAGTATTTATTTGCCTCCATGATATTGTGATTATAATCTACCACGAGCATGTAGTCCTTTATGCTGTCATATGTGAGCCGCAGTCTGTCCTTGGCCCTCCTCAGCTCCTGCTCCTCCATGCTGATGGTCCTGTTGGCCATTATGAGTTCGGAATTTTTCCTGTCCAGGTCTTCGTTAAGGAGCTTGAGTTCCTCGTTGATGGCGTGAAGCTCCTCTGTCTGGCTCTGCATCTCCTCGTAGGCAACCTCAAGCTCGTCGTTCTTTATCTTGAACTCCTCGTTTATCTCTGAGAACTCCCTGTTCATGGCCTCGATGACCCTTACGTACCGCTCCTTTTCATCGGCGCGCCTTCTTACGTCGTCCATCATGGTGTTGTAGGTGCGGGCAAGCAGCGTTATCTCGTCCTGTGTCGCGCCTTCGGATTCGACAGCCACCCTTGCCGTCATGTCGCCCCTGCCGAAGGAATCGAGCTTTTCCTTCAAGGCGTTAAGCGGACTGGTAATCTTCCTCGTTGAGATGAACGCGGCAAAGAGCGACAGGAGCAGGCCAAGCGCCGTAATAACGGCTATGACGGTGAGGTTGCGCCTCTGAATGGCCCATATGACGTCTTTGGGCATGCTGACGTCAAAGGAGCCGATGATATTATCCTTGTTGTCCCTTATGGGATCAAAAAGGGCGGAATAAACCTTGCCGTTTATGTCTATGTCGCCCCTGTAAGTAGTCCCGCCGGAAACGCCGTCGAGCACGGACTTCGTCACCTGCGAATCCCTCACGCTAAGGCCCTGGCTGTCGGAGAGGTTCGTGGTTATGCGCCAGCCCTGGGCCGAGATAGTCGTAAAAAGGCCGGGTATCTTGGATGCGACCATATCGGGGATGAAATTGTCGTTGTTTATGATGTCGGCGGTAAGGATCGCGCCGATGGGCCTTTGCCCGTCGTCAAGCACGGGCACTATGACCATAAGGGCCATGACCGGCGGTTCGTCCGCCTCCTGCCTCGCGCCGGAGCCGGTTCTGGATGTTGCCGCAATGTGGGCCTTATCCGCGAAACCGTGCCCCTCGAGCCTGACTACGTCTTTCGGGATGAGCTCGGTAGACATCCTTGTCTCACCGTCAAGAAGCGCGTCATGCAAGACGCCGTTGATGTCGAACCTGTCGCCGGCGTCGTCGACGTTCAGCCGCGCGATGACCCTTGAGTCCTTGTCGACTATCGTCCATATGTCGACATAGGGCCGCCTGGACTTCCACACCATCATCATCTTCTTTAGCTTCGCCTTGTCCTTTTTCCGTACGGCCTGCTTGACGTCCTCGGATGAGGCCGCCTGCAACATGCCGTAGCGCATCTGCTCTATGCGCAAGTAATAGTCCGTCCATGCCACCTTCAGGCCCGTGTCCATCTTGTCGTGCGCGTCGGCCACGATGTAGGAGTCAAGCACCCTGTAGGACATATAAGCCAATATCGTCATGGGGATGAGGATAACAAGTAAAAATACGACCGTGAGCTTAAAGCCCATGTTCCTGTCATCGAAGAATTTAGCCAATCTTAAGGGCATACGATTAGTCCATTTTCCTGTAGATGCTCATGTCGCTTTCAAGCTGGACATAGCGGTGCGCGAACTGCTTGGGCAGGCTCTCGGATCTGCCCATGACAAGTATCCCTCCGGCGGAAAGGGCGTAATCGAGTTTTTTAAACACCTCTTCCTGAAGCTCTTTGTTGAAGTATATGAACAGGTTCCTGCAAAAAAGGATATGCATCTTCGTAAGGGTCCTGTCCGTGACGATATTGTGCCTGCCGAACCTCACGAGGTTTGTGAGGTTGTTTTTGACCTTGTATGCCGCCCCCGTTCTGATGAAATACTTCTTGATAAGCTCCGGGGGCACGTTTGTCAGGAAATCCTCCCTGTATTCGGCCTTTCTGGCGACGTCTAATGCCTCTGAATCAATATCGGTGGCGAATATCTTCGTGTGCTTCAAGACGGCCGGGCTTAAAAGCTCGGAAGATAATATGGCCAGCGTATACGCCTCCTCGCCGTTTGCGCACGCGCAGCACCAGATGCGCAGCCCCTTCACGAGGGTGCGCCCTTCGTCAACCGGCAGAAACGCATTTATGGCCGGCCCAAGGGCCTCGAAAACCTCCGGCTCCCGGAAGAACTCGCTTACTTTTATAGTGATGCAGGAAAGAAGCCTGTTGTATTCCGAGGGGTCTGAATCAAGCATCTTGAAGTATTCGTTGTAGGAGAGAATATTCAGGGCGTTAAGCCTTTTTGTAACCCTGCGTTTGAGGCTGGCGGTCTTATAATTGCGGAAATCAAAGCCGCGTTCATCATACATGCGGACAAGAAGTCTCGTGAGATCAACGTCAAGGTTGCGTGTCGAAGGTGTCATCATGTTGATATTTTCAAAGGTTGTTTAAAATCTCATCCTGACCAGTATAGCGTGGATTATAACATTTTTTAAAAATAAAGAAATTAAAATCTGAAGGGCGCGTCTTTTCTTTGCTATAATCTAACGTATGGACGGCAGACACACTCTAAAAGCCGCGCTCCTCGGCGTGAAAAGTGAAGACCATGAAACCGTGCTTGAGGCAATGACTGCCCGCCTTTTGCCCACGGCCTCGGCAAAAAAGGACAGCAAGGCCTTTTGCGACCTTAAAGCCCACGAGAGCATTGACGGCATACTGGCCAACACTGGCTCGGCGATATTCCATTGTCTTAACGAAGACGTCAAAGAGCCGTTAATCGCCCTTGCGGTGGCGCAAAAGGGCGTCCCGTATGTGTCCGCGGCACACAGCCGCAAGACCCCCGGACAAAAAGGCATCTTTTCCCACATCTATAAAATCATCCAGCCCGCGCATGGAAGGCCGGAGGCAAAACGCATATTCTTCCTCATCATCTCTCCGATAAAAGAGAGCGGAACGCATCTTCAGCTTCTTTCCAATCTCGAAGGGCTTCTGCTGAGCAAAAACTTCCAATCCTCGATACTTGACGCAAAGACTGAAAACGAAGCGTGCCTTGCGGTTAATCGCGGCCTTGAGACGGCTAAATCCTCTTTTATCCCGCTTGAAAAAAACGAGGTGCTCCTTGAACTCGGCACGTCCGAAAGCGGGATCAGCGATGAAACGGCGGCCCTGCGCCTGAAGCTCGCGGGCCCCAACACCATCAAAAGGGCGGTGCGCGGGACGCTCCTTAAAGACTTCCTCTATAACCTTTTCCTCAACCTCTTTGCCGTGCTCCTGTGGGTGGGCGGAGCCCTTGCGTTCTTATCAGGCATGGCCGAGCTTGGCTACGCCATATTCCTCGTCATCGTCATCAACGCGGTCTTCAGCTTCTTTCAGGAATACAAGGCCGAGCGGGCCGTCGAGGCCCTTGAAAAGCTGCTTCCGAAAAAAGTCCGCGTGATACGCGGCGGGGCTGAAAAGGAGATAGACGCCGAAAAGCTCGTTCCCGGCGACCTTATCATCCTCGGCGAAGGCGACAGCGTCCCTGCGGACGGCAGGCTCATCCACGCCGACGACATGCGGGTGGACAACTCCGCCCTCACCGGGGAGAGCAAGCCCGTCTACAAGATTTCCGACCCGCTCCCGACGGCGCACGGCTTCATCTGGACTGAAGTCCCGAACCTCGTCTTCGCCGGCACGGCGGTTCTCTCCGGCGCCGGAAGCATGGTGGTAACGGCCACCGGCATGGACACGGAGATAGGAAAGGTCGCCTCCCTGACGCAGGCCATAAAGCTGGAGATGAGCCCGCTTCAAAAGGAAATGGCAAACGTCACCAGGACGGTAACCTTCATCGCCGTCACGCTTGGCGCCGCCTTTTTTATCTTCGGCAGGGGTATAGCCGGACTGACCCTGACCGAAAGCTTCATCTTCGCCATAGGCATCATCGTCGCCAACGTGCCCGAAGGGCTCCTGCCCACGGTGTCGCTCTCCCTGGCCATGGGGGTTCAGCGTATGGCCGCTAAAAACGCCATCGTGAAAAAACTCTCCGCCGTCGAGACGCTGGGGAGCGCGACGGTCATCTGCACGGACAAGACCGGCACGCTCACCACCAACCAGATGTGCGTTACCAAAATATACGCGGGCAACACGCTCATAGACGTCACCGGAAGCGGCTACGAACCGTCAGGGCGGTTTTTCATGGGCAACAAACCTCTTGATAAAGACGGAATCGGCTCTCTCGGCGTTGAAAGGCTTCTTACAGGCGCGGCCCTTTGCAACAACGCGGCGCTGAGGCCCCCTTCGGCAGCCGTTCCTTACTGGACAATCTCAGGCGACCCGACGGAGGGCGCGCTAATCACGGCCGCCCAAAAAGCCGGTATCTCCATTGACTCGCTTAGACAAACATTGCCGCGCATAGCGCAGTTCCCCTTTGAGCGGATAAGAAAACGCATGGCCACCGTTCATGAAGACAACGGCAAGGCCGTGGCTTATATCAAGGGCGCGCCCGTGGAAACCCTTAAGTTCTGCACTCATATCAGCCGCGGCGGAAGTTTAACGGAGCTTACGCCTGAGGATAGGCGCGATATCCTGACTGAAAACGACCTGATGGCGTCAAGGGGCCTCCGTGTGCTTGCCGTCGCCGCAAAGTCCGTCCCGCTCGCCAAAACCTATAAGATAGGCGAGACTGAGCAAGAACTCTGTTTTTTAGGCCTTGTGGCCATGATAGACCCTCCGAGGCCGGAGGTCAAAGAGGCCGTGGCCGCGTGCAGGGGCGCGGGAATAAAGATAGTCGTAGCCACCGGCGACTACGGCCTTACGGCAAAGGCGGTGGCCGATGAAATAGGCCTTGACCACGGCATAAGGATAATCACGGGAGAGGAACTCGGCGGCCTCGGCAACGCGGCATTGAAGGAACTGCTCAAGAACGGCAGCGCGATATTCGCGCGCGTGGCGCCCAAGGACAAGCTCCGCGTGGTGGCGGCCTTGCAGGAAAACGGCGAGGTCGTGGCCGTCACCGGAGACGGCGTCAACGACGCCCCCGCCCTCAAGAAGGCGGACATAGGCATCGCCATGGGCCTTCGCGGAAGCGACGTGGCAAAGGAGTCCGCCGAGATAATCCTCGCGGACGACAACTTCGCGTCCATCGTCGACGCCGTCAGGGAAGGGCGCGCGGTATATGCCAACATAAAAAAGTTCGTCACATACATCTTCGCCAGCAACATCCCTGAAATCATTCCATTCATCGCCTTCGTGATATTCAAGATACCGCTGCCCCTTACCGTGATGCAGATACTGGCCGTTGACCTCGGCACCGACCTGTTCCCTGCCCTGGCCCTCGGCGTCGAGCCGCCTGAAAAGGGCGTCATGAGCCAGCCGCCGAGGCCCAGGGACAAACGGCTCCTTGACCGCAAAACCATTATGCGGGCATACCTGTTTTTAGGCCCTATCGAGGCCGCGCTCTGTCTGGCCGGATTTTTCTTCGCCTACTGGTTACGGGGCTGGCATTTTGGAGAGCCTCTGGCCTCCTCCGGCGCGGTATACGCCGCGGCCACTACCATGAGCTTTGCCGGCATCGTGGCCTCCCAGGTCGGCAATATCTTCGCGTGCAGGACCGAGAGGGAATCCGTGTTTAAAATCTTTTTCAAAAACCGCTTCGTTGTCTTCGCCATTGCGATGGAGCTTGCCATCTCACTCCTGCTCCTGTATAACCCGTTTTTCCAGCGCGTATTCGGCTTTGCCCCGCTCACGTGGAAGGACTGGGCGTTTCTTTCCGCCTTCCCGGCCGTCATGCTTGCCGCCTCCGAGGCCAGAAAGCTCTACCTGAGACGATTTCATAGTTTAAAAACTTATTGACTGTTGAATCGGGCTTGCGTAGTATGCTATGATTAAAATCAAGGGGCGCAAAGCAAACAATGACAGACGCTAAAAAAAATAAAGGCTCCGTGACGATAGTAGTCTTCAGCGGCGAACTTGACAAGGCAATCGCCGCATACGTCATCGCCACCGCCGCGGCCTCCATGGGCATGGGCGTAAATATGTTCTTCACCTTCTGGGGCATGAACGTCATAAAGAAACGGGGCGGCCTGATAAAAGGGCGGCACTGGATGCAGAAGATGCTGAACGTCATGAACTACGGCCACGCGAAAAAATTGGCGCTCTCCAGGATGAACATGCTCGGTATTGGCCCGGCCATGCTGAAGACGATGATGTCTCAAAAACGGGTGCCTACCCTTCATGAGTTCATCCAAACGGCGGCCTCCCTGGGCGTGAAGATGTACGCCTGCGAGATGAGCATGAGCGTCATGGGGCTTAAAAAAGAGGACTTCATAGACGAATGCGCCGGCGTCATAGGCGCGGTGTCATATCTGGCGGACGCGAAGGAATCAAACGTAAATCTTTTTATATGAGGTATGAAGATGCCCGCTTTTGCCGCGAATAAGACAATAGACGTAAGGGGGCTGGCCTGCCCCATGCCGTCCGTTAAGACGGCCCTGGCGCTGGAGGGGATGGCCGCGGGCGAGACGCTCGAGGTCGTCACCGACGACCCGGTCTCTAAAAAAGACCTGCCCGTGTGGGCCCAATCCACCGGCAATACCCTCCTTGGAATGAAGGAAGAAGCGGCGGTTGTAAGGATATATTTGAAGAAAGGCCTGAGGATAGATTAAACGTCTACCAGCGGCCCTGCGCCTGAGGACAGTTATCCGCATCCGGTCACTTCACGTCCATCGTTTTACCCTCGGCTATCAGCTTTTCAAACTCATACGCACTGAGCGGTTTGGCGAAAAGGTAGCCCTGCATCCTGTCGCATTCGAGCCTGCGGAGAAACAGCCTCTGCGCCTCCGTCTCCACCCCTTCCGCGACTACCTTGAGGTTCATATTATGGGCAAGCCTTATTACCGCTATGGCTATCGAGGCGTCGTCCGCGTTTTCCGTTATGTTGTTCACGAAGGACTTGTCTATCTTAAGCGTGTCGATGGGCATGCGCTTTAAATAGCTCAGCGACGAAAAACCCGTGCCGAAGTCGTCTATGGCAAAGCGCATGCCCTTTGCACGAAGCTCCCGCATTACGCCCAATGCCTCGTCCATATTTTCCATGATGACGCTTTCAGTCAGCTCAATCTCCAATTGATGCGGATCAAGCCCGGTCTGGGCAAGGATCGCGTCTATCGTCGCCGTAAAATCCTTCTGCTTGAACTGCCTTGAGGAAACATTGACGGACACCGTGAGCTTATGGCCCCTGTCGCCGAGCCGCCTGTTCTGCATGCAGGCATTCTTCAAAACCCATACGCCCAAATCCACTATGATGCCGGTCTTTTCGGCAACGGGTATGAATTCGCCGGGAGGGATTACGCTTCCGGTTAAAGGATCTCTCCAGCGCACAAGCGCCTCGGAGCCGGTGACGCGGCCGTTTCTCATGTCAACCTGCGGCTGGTAGAGGAGAAAGAATTCGCCGTTTGCCAACGCATTTCTGAGCCTTTTTTCCATGGCGAAAAACTCCAACGCCTTTTCATTCATGGCCGGGCTGTATATCCTCCAGCAGTTGATACCGTCCTTCTTTGCCTGACACATGGCCGCGTCCGCGCTCCTGATAAGCGCCTCTGCATTATCTCCATCCTCAGGATAGATGCTTATGCCCATGCTTACGGTGGCGCTTATATCCTCGCCATTGACGAATACGGGCGGCCTGAGAGCGGAGAATATTTTCTCCGCGACCCTTATCACGTCTTCGGCCCTTGCAATCTCCTGCAGGAATACCATGAACTCGTCCCCTCCGGCGTACGCGACGGTGTCGCCCTCGCGCACGCTCCCTGAGAGCCTTTCGGCCACAGCCCGCAAAAGGCCGTCTCCGGCGTCATGGCCGAAGAGGTCGTTGATGTTTTTAAATCTGTTTATGTCAAGGAGCAGGAGCGCGGCAAGCCGCCCCTTCCATCCGCCCCTTGCAAAGGTCTGCGTGATCCTGTCGGCTAAAAGACGGCGGTTGGGAAGGCCCGTAAGGTAGTCATGGTAGGCCATATGGTTTATCGTCTTATCCTTTGCCCTCCTCTCGTAATCATACGAGAAGATATCGCAGGCCAGCCTGATGAGGTAATTGTCGTCATCCATCCATTTACGCCTCTGGCCTGCATTGTCAAAACCTGCAAATCCATGGAGCTTTCCCTCGCGCGTCATAATCGGGACGGCAAGGAACGACGCTATGCCGAGGGAAAGAAGAAGTTCCTTCTCGGACGCCGATTCCGGGCCGAGCGCGCCTGAATCCTCGACCACGACCGGCTCACCCTTTTCGAGCGTTTCAAACCACAGCGGAAGCCTTGTCTTTTCGACTTTCCCGAAACCTTCCTTTCTCGATTCCCATCCGCCTGCGCGCCATTCATAGGCGGCGTCAAAGCCCGCGCAGTCTGAGCAGATATCGAAGATATATGCGCGGGTTGCGGCCACGGCCTGTCCTAATATCTCAAGGGCGGCGTTTATATAGCCGTCGCTTTGCAGGATAAATATCCTCGACAGACTGCCAAGCGCCTTCTCAAAGGCAAGCCTGTGCCGAATGTATTGCCCGTTTTTTTCGCGTTCGATGACGCCGGCGAGGATTTCGGCTATAGATATCAAAAAAGCTATCTCGTTGTCGTTCCTTGCGCGCCCCTGCTTGAAGTAAAGCGTTATCACGCCAAGCACTCTGCCCCCGTAGAGGATGGGCACGCTGTAATGTCCGTGCCGGGCGATCCCCCTGTATATGATTTCGTGCGCCTCATTAAAGCAGTCGCCGACGTAGACCGGTTTCCCTGTAGAGGCGGCCTTTCCGCACACGCACGTGCCGGAGGGCACTGCCCCGCAGGCATTTTGCTGCTCAGCGGAAAAACCTCTTTGCGCTTTGAGCCGCAGCTCACCGGCGGCCTCGTCAATGAGCCATATGCCGCCCTTTGGCTCAGGCTTGAGCCACGATATGGACAGTATGCGGTCAAGGGCGCGGCTCAGCATCTCCTCAAGCGGCATCTCTTCAAGCGAGATGCCCAGCAGATATCTCACCGCCGCCTGATACTCGGCGCAATGCGGCGGCTCATCATGCGCGGCCTCTTTTTCCACAGACTCGGTCATATATTTCCTTAAATTAAAAAAACCCGCACCTTGTATACTCAAGATGCGGGCTTCACGATTGAACGACCAGACAGACTGCGGTATCTGTTTTTTTGAGCGGCCTGCTAAGGGCAGGCTCTCAAAACATGTCCCCGCAGGCTTTAAGCGGGGAAGCCCCAGCTACCAGGCGACGAGGAGCGAGGAACGAGGCGTGCTTTTGGGCACGCCGTTCGTTCCGAGCGACGAAGGCAACGCAGTAGATTGGGCTTTTTCAGCAGCCTGCGGCGGCGGCCCTCATTGCGGCGATAGTCTTCTTATAATCCGGCGTGCCCAAGACGCCGGAGCCTGACACGAACACGCCGGCGCCTGCGCCGGCCGCGTCTTTTATGTTGCTCACCTTTATGCCGCCATCTACCTCAAGCTCTATCGCCCTTCCGGCGGCGTCTATCATCTTCCTGACTATTTCTATCTTGCGGAGGCTTCCTGGTATGAAACCCTGCCCTGAAAAGCCGGGGTTCACGGACATTATCAGCACGAGGTCGACGTCCGGCAGAATCTCCTCAAGCGCCGAGGCCGGAGTGGCCGGGTTCAGAGACACCCCCGCCTTCACGCCAAGCTCTTTTATCGCCTGAACCGTCCTGTGCAGATGCCTCGTGGCCTCCGCGTGCACGGTGATGATGGCGCTGCCGGCCTTCGCGAACTCCCCGACATACCTTTCAGGCTCTTCTATCATGAGGTGCACGTCAAGTGGCAGTTTCGACGCCCTTTTGACTGCCTCGACTATGAACGGGCCTATGGTTATGTTCGGGACGAAGCGCCCGTCCATAACGTCAATATGTATGTAGTCCGCGCCCGCCGCCTCCAGGGCCGCAAGCTCATCTTTCAGCTTTGTGAAGTCGGCGGAAAGTATCGAAGGGGAAATCTTGACTGTCATCTGTCCTGCCTTTTAAAGGAATTTACAACAGGCCTGAAGACCTGTTCCTACGTTTTTTCCCTCTTATCATGAATTATAACAAAGTTTATCAACTAAGCAACCGTCCGGTGTTGCGCTCCTAAAGCGCGTGACTTATCTCGCCAGCAAGGTCATCTTCGGTGATAGGGCCTATGCGCACGAAACTTATACGGCCGTCTTTTCCGATAACAACGGTCGTCGGCGTTCCGACGACATTATACGCTTCATTAATGGAACCATCTCCATCAAAGGCATTGGGATAGGTCAAGCCGTATTCTCCGATGTACTTATTTACGCCTTCGATACTGTCATTATGAATTATGCCGATGAACCGGACGTCCCTGCCCTTGAACGAGCGCCATACCTTTTCAACGGCTGCGGCCTCGCGTTTGCAGTAACCGCACCATGAGGCCCAGAATTTCAGGACCAACACCTTGCCCTTATTGTCTTCAAGACCGTTTCTATAGCCGTCAAGCGTGATTACCCAGAAGACAGGGGCCTTTCTGCCTGCCGGCTCATCGCTTTTCGCCCTTGCGCAACCCGCGGCAACAAAAATAAAACAGGCAATGAGGGTCGAGAATAGCGCTGCGGAACTGCTCAGACGGGTTGACGGCATATATGCCTCGCAATGCGCTTACTTTGAAAGGACCTTTCTTATCTCCGCGGCCAAGTCATCTTCGGAGATAGCGCCAAGCCGCTCGTAGGCTATGATGCCCTGCCTGTCCACCACGATGGTCTTGGGCATGCCGTAGACGTTGTATGCGTTCATCAATTCTTCCTTCTCGTCGATGCTTACCGGAAAGCCCCAATTGAATTCCTTCATGAATTTTTTGACGTTTTGCGGCTCGTCCTGCACCGCTATGCCGATGAACCTTACCCCTGAGCCTTTAAAGGCGGCATAGGCTCGCTGTATCCCCTGTGCCTCCGCGCGGCACGGCCCGCACCACGAGGCCCAGAAGTTTATGACCACCGGATGGCCTTTCATGGCCTTGAGACTGAAGATCTTCCCGTCAAGCGTTGTCACCTCGAAGGCAGGGGCGCTCTTTATGAGTTTCATGGTTGCCGCGCCGGAATGACCCTTGAGCGCGAAGAAGAATACGGCCAAAAACACGCAAAGGAATGTCCATGTAAAAAGGCGCGCCCTTTTCCCGCGTGCGTGCCTGTTTAAGCTGAGCGCCTTCATGTCTTTGATTTTACATCACCGACGACGGGCATACAAGAAAAAACAGCATCGCGGCAAAAACGACAAAAAAAGGACGGGCAGCTCATCGCTGCCCGTCCTTTGTATTTCAGTCCATGCGGCAAGGCCTTGCAGCCTGCCCTCGCAGGTCTAAACATGTCCTCGAATGCCTCTATCGGGGAGCGGGGGTTTTAAGCGGGGGGCGGCAGCCCTTACAGACCCTTGTCAACAAGGTCCTTTATCTGGCTTTTCGGCACCGCTCCCACGAGCTGGTCTACGACCTTGCCGCCTTTAAAAAGTATCAGCGTGGGGATGCCCCTCACCCCGAATTTGCCGGGCGTTGCGGGGTTCTCGTCCACGTTCATCTTGAAGACCTTTACCTTGCCGGCGTATTGACCGGCGATCTCGTCAACGAGAGGGGCTATGGCCTTGCAAGGGGCGCACCACGTCGCCCAGAAGTCCACAAGCACGGGGGCGTCGGATTTGAGCACCACGGCGTCAAAACTTGAATCTGTAACGGTTGAAGTATTTTCACTCATTTGATGTTTATCTCCTTCCGCCGGGAAGCTGCCCCGGCGGCATAATTATTTCAAGCAATTGTCTGAACAAAATATAATCCAACGGCCCTGCCGTGTCAACTTCTTTATGGCATATTTCTTAAAACCACTTGACACCGCCGGCGCGAACGGCGAAAATATGAAATGCAGGATTGCATGCGTCCCCGCGTGAAACCGCCGCGGCATCAAAGTGCGGTACCGGATAAAAACATGAAAGACGAAGAGATACTGAGTACGCTGGAAGAGGCCCTTGAAAAGCTTTCCATAAAGCTCGGATATGAAGACCTCAGAAAAGGCGAGGTCAACACGAGCGGGGGGCTGTGCGTGGTCCGGGGCGAAAAAAGGGCGCTCATCCACAAAGGACTTTCGGTAAAGGATAAGATCGAAGTCCTTGCCGCCATCCTTTCCGGCCTTGACACCGAGGCGATCCACCTGCCGCCCGCGGTAAGGAAAAAGCTCGACGAGAACAGTCAGGGCGAATGAAGAACCCCCCGGGGAAACGTCCCTGCGGCGGTAACGTCAAGCATTTTGTGTCAAAAAAACATTAAAGTTCTTTGGCTTACCTTTCTTTCAAGAAAGGTAAGCAGCCTTGCGTTTGACTGCAACGCCGGAAAATGTTATTGTTAATAGATGAACCCGCCAGATGAACTTACTCCATCGCATCCCAGTCTTCACCGGAAACATTATTTAGCCTTAAAAAGCGCAAAAAAATGAGAGATAACCGGCCATTCTGTTTAAAAAAAATTACGACTGCCTTCTTTGCGGTCATCGCGCTTGTCTTGGTCACCTCATGCGCGCACGCCGGCGCCAAACAGGCGACGCCGCCAAAAAAGGTCTTGAAACCCTCGCAGGCCGCCAAATCCGCCGCGGGCTTATCCTCGGACTCATACTTCTATTTCCTCACGGCGGAGCTTCAAATGAAGGAAGGCAATTTAACGACCGCCCTGGAACTTTACAAAAAGGCCCTTGAATCAGACCCTGCTTCCGGCTTTCTCCTTACGGAGATCGCCTCCGCCTACGCGCAGTCCAACAACGCCGACGACGCCGTAAAATACCTTGAAAAGGCCATCGCCGCCGACCCCTCATACCCGGAATCTTACAGCGCGCTTGCCGAGATATACATCGCGCGCGGCAACGAAACGGCGGCGGCTGAAAAATACCGCAAGGCCATCGAGCTTGCCCCGGACAACTATAAAAACTACCTGCTCCTGGCCACTTTCTACGCGCGCATGAAGGAATACGCCAAGGGGAGCGAGGTTCTGAAAAGCCTTCTCATCAAAAAACCTGATTCCGTAATGGCCTTATACTACCTCGGCAAGATCGAATTCGAGCAGGGACACTACCCCGCGGCCGAGGAATACTACCTGAAGACCCTGAGCATCAGCAGCAAGTTCGACGCCGCGTACACCGAGCTTGCCGCCTCGTATGAGGCCGAGAACAAGCTGGACAAGGCGATCGAGACCTACCGCACGGCGGTAACCGAGGAGCCATGGAACCTGAACTTCATTGCCAGACTGGGCTCGCTCTATCTGCGCCAGAACAGGCTTGATGAGGCGCTTGCCCAGTTCAGCGAGCTTGAAAGGCACGAGGAGACCCGCCTGGACGCCACAATCAAGTCCGGCCTCATATACTTCGAGAAGAAGGATCTGGACTCCGCGATAACCAAGTTCAGGAAAATTCTCGATGAAAGACCGGAGCTTCACCGCGTGCGCTACTACATAGGAGCGGCATACGAAGAAAAGGGCGACACGGAAGCCGCGCTCCGTGAATTCAAGAGCATCCCGGAAGACGACTCAAGCTACGTAGACTCAAAGATTCACCTTGCATACATCTACGAGCGGCAAAAAAGGCTCGACGACACCATAAGGGAGCTTAAAGACGCCCTCAGGATAAAGAAGGACAGCATTGAACTCACAAAGCTGCTTGCCGCCATTTACAGGGAGGCAAAACGATACGATGAAGCCCTCGTCACGCTCAAGCAGGCCCTCGCGCTTAAACCCAAGGACACTGACATCCTGTTCACCATCGGCGTCGTCTACGATGAAGCAAAGAGGCAGGACGAAGCCATCGAGACGATGCAACAGGTCGTATATCTCGACCCGAAGCACGCCAACGCCCTTAACTTCATAGGATACAGCTACGCTGAAAGGGCGATAAAGCTCAATGAGGCCGAAGACCTTGTAAAAAGGGCCCTCGCGATAAAACCCGGCAGCGGCAATATAATAGACAGCCTCGGCTGGGTCTACTACAAAAAGGGCGAATTCGACAAGGCCGTCACGGAGCTTGAAAAGGCCGCCGGCCTTCTGCCGGAAGACCCCGTCGTGCTTGAGCACCTCGGCGACGCCTACTCGAAAAGAAGTTCCAAGGGAAAGGCCCTTACATCCTATGAGAAGGCATCCTCCTTCGACCCGAAAAACGCCGGGATCAAGACGAAGATAGAAAGGCTCAAAGAGGAACTCAAGGAAAAGCCAAAGGGCAGGAAAACAAAGAAGGCGCGGTAAGCATGCTCTTTCGTGCGGCAAAGAGCCTTCTTGTATGGCCTATATGGGCGCTCGGCTCCGTGCTCCTCCTTGCGGGCTGCGCGTTCCTGAAGCCCGCCCCGGCTGCGCCGGCAAAGGCCGGCCCGCCGGCAGGTCTTAACGCGTTAAGGGCCGAGGCCGTGATTGAATTCAAAGATTCGGGGAACCTCAGCGGCAGGGCACACATACTCGTCAAGTCCCCTGCGTCCTTCAGGATAGAAATCCTCGGGCCGTTTGGCTCCCCTGTGATCACCATTTCAAGCGACGGGACCGCCCTTTCCATATTTTCAGACGGCAGCCTGAAGACCTACCGCTGGGACGAGGAAAACCCGGTGCTGCCATACTCCTTCGCGCCTGAAGAGCTAACCGCCTTGCTTCTGGGCGGCGGACCTCTTGACCCGGCAAAGCCGCCCCCTGAGGGGGCTCGACCCCCTCTAACCGCGTACAGGATAACGCGCGACAAAGACGGCAACATCATAGGCGTGATAAAGATAAAAGACGGCTCAGAGGCATTCAGGGTCACGATGTCGGACTTCAGGGACGCCGGGAACGGGGTTCTGCCTTTCAGCCTGACGGTTGACGACGGCTACAAGAGCCTGCATGTCAGATACAAAAGCCTTGAAATAAACCCTGACATTAAACCGGATGTTTTTAATATCGCTCCGGCCGGACAGACGGCTCCATAGGCGGCTGAGGCGGAATCTTTTAAATTAAAGTTCTTTGGCAGCCTGCGGCGGGGCAAAGCTAAAGAGTTGTATAAGGTATGTTGACTACCTGTTCTTTTTGTGTTAATATGTATATATCATTTCTCAAGCTCTTTTCCGCTAAACACTCTTTCGCCTTAAAGGAACCCATGCTGAAAACATTGATCCCGACGTTCAAAACAGGAGAGCTTGCCGTTTACCCTGCTCACGGCGTCGGTATGATCACCGGCATCGAGTGCAGGGAAGTCTCTGGAGAAAACAAACACTTCTACATCCTGAAGGTCATAGACACGGAAGCCACCATAATGATCCCGATGGACAACGCGTCATCCGTGGGCCTCAGGAAGGTCGTCAAAAAGAGCATGGTTCCGAAGATATACAGCGTGCTTAAGGACAGGACAGACACGGTATTTGACAACCAGACATGGAACAGGCGCTACCGCGAGTACACGGACAAGATAAAAAGCGGCTCCGTAATGGAAGTGGCCCGCGTCCTTAGGGACCTTTACATCCTCAAGTTCAATAAGGAGCTCTCCTTCGGCGAAAGGAAGATGTTCGACACGGCAAAGAACCTCCTTGTAAAGGAACTCTCCATTGCCAGAAACATCAAGGCTGAAAAAGTAGAGGAAGATCTCTACCGCATACTGCAGAGTTGACCGTCTGCATTCCATCCGGCCATTTACATATCCTTAAAAATGAAACATGCCTCGTCACCCACGAAAACAATAGCTATAATCCCATCCGGCGGCCTTGGGCTCAGAATGGGGTTGAACCCCCTCAGGGGGGTGACCCCCTTAAAGGAGGTGGGGAAAAAAAATTATCTCCCCCTTCTCGGCAGGCCGGTCCTTGCGCACACCCTTGCCGCGCTTGAAGACTCCCCGCATATATTTTCCGTAATAATAGCTGTAACCCCCGGAGACGAGACATTCTGCCTCAGGGAAATCGTCGAAAAACACGGCTTTAAAAAGATCGCCGCCGTCGTTGCAGGAGACAAGGAACGTCAGGGCTCAGTTTTGAACGCCCTCAATGCCGTTACGGGCCATTTCGACGTCGTTGCCGTCCATGACGGGGCAAGGCCGCTCGTGACCGGGGCTATAATCGAACGCACCGTCACGGAGGCCGCAAGGACAGGGGCGGCCATATGCGCCGTGCGCGTTAAAGACACGATAAAAGATGTCCAGGGCGGGTTTGTGGCCAATACCGTCCCCAGAGACAGCCTCTGGACTGTGCAGACGCCGCAGGCATTCCACGCCGGGGTATTGAAAGACGCGTTTAAACGCGCCTGCGACGACCGATTCCTCGGCACGGATGAAAGCTCTCTGGTGGAGAGGCTCGGCGTAAAGGTAAGCGTTGTCGAAGGCTCCTACGAAAACATAAAAATAACCACCCCTGAAGACCTCGCCCTGGCACGGTTCATCCTTGAAAACAGGGCATGAAATTGATATTATTTTCACGAAAGGAAGTACACGATGAGCGTTTTAAGGGCTAAAACAATAGACCTCTTCAGATATGAAAGCCTGACAGACACGCAGAAAATGAACAGCGCGCTTAATCTGGACGAGATACGGCAGGGCGCGGCAACCCTTAAATCCTATCCCAGAAGGCTCGTCCTTGAACTTACGAACTCATGCAACCTCAATTGCATAATGTGCGGCAGGTCTAATGACCGCTTCACGCCGACCTTTTTCGATCTGAAACTCCTTGACGGCCTTAAAGAGGTCCTTACCTGCGCCGAGGAGGTCACGCTGTTCGGCTGGGGCGAGCCGACCATCCACCCGCGCTTCGGGGAGATACTCGAATACCTTGACAACTACCCTGTAAAAAAATACTTCGTCACAAACGGCACCACGCTCGACAAGATCCGCCCCATTCTCTTTGACTGCCGCGTGGACATCATGGCCGTCAGCGTTGACGGCGCAAAGGCCGCAACCAACAACCGGATACGTCTGAACTCAGACCTAGACGCCATCGTGACCGGGCTCAAGGCCGTGGTAGAGCAGCGCGCCCGGCGCAACGTGAATTACCCATACGTGAACTTCGTCACCACCCTGATGAAGAGCAACCTGCACGAGCTTCCCGACATGGTCAACCTCGCGCGCGAAGTGGGCATCGAGGAGGTAAAGGCGGTTTACCTCACATCTTTCGGCGGCAAGCTTGCGGGCGAAGTCCTCCTTGACATGGCCGCGGAGGTCGCGGAGGTCTTTGCCGAGACCGAAAAGCGCGGCAAGGAGCTTGGCGTAAAGATAAAACTGCCCTACATACAGGGCCGGGACGTGGCCGGGGATAAGTTTCACAAAGACTGCTTCACCGGTTGGCGCGACTTTTTCATCGCCTCGGACGGCTACATAAGGCCATGCCAGTCAACGCCCGTGAAGCTCTTTCACATCTCCAAATACGATAATTTCCCTAGCGCATGGAACTCTGAAGAGCTTCGGGCTTTCCGCGCAGCCGTGAACAGCCCTAAAAAAATGGCCGAGGAGTGCAAAAGGTGCTATCAATCGTCACACGCGAACTGGAACAGAAGGACATCCTTCCTCCAGCTTCACGACGAATTCGCGCCGGCTTGGGAAAAGGCGAAAAAATAGCCTGCAAATAAAATATGCATTTAAAAAGGGCCGGCCTGAAAAGGCCGGCCCTATGATTTTTATTATGGAACAGACCCGCCTAACCGTGGTAAAATTTTGCAGAGATGTAAACTTCATGGAAGGAGAGCGCAAATGGCGGATATAATGATAACCATCACCTGCCCCGTATGCGAAAAAAAGTTTGAAAAAAAGGCGCGGGAACTTGCCGACGGCACCATCCTCAAATGCCCCATCTGCGGAGAGCAGACCACGATTAAAGGCACGATGTTCACCGACTTGGTGAAGAACAACGAAAAGGCCGAGAAGCACGCATAGACCCTGTCCGCAACCCGGACAAGAAACGGGGTCTGCCTGTGCACACACAGGCAGACCCCCGTGCTTTTTGTTCTTCCCGTAACCGTTATAAAAACGCAGGCAGGCTGCTGAAAAAGCCTCATCTACTGCGTTGCCTTCGTCGCTCGTCACTGCGGCGTACCCAAAAGTACGCCTTTCCTCGCTCCTCGACGCCTTGTATCTGAGGCTTTTTAGGCAGCCTGCGCGAGTATATTAGTTTTTCAGCAACCTGCTTAGAACTTCACCTTTGGCGCCGCTTTTTCCACCTCCGGCACCTTGTAATACTCAGCCTCGCCGACCCCGGCCAATGAAGTGAATATCCTGCCGAAGACAGTCCTTCTATATGTGTTAAGCTCCTGCACCGCGTCGTTGTAGCGTTTCCTCTCCACGGAAATCCTGTTTTCCGTGCCCTCGAGGCTGTCCTGCAGTTTCAGGAACGACTCGTTGGCCTTCAGCACCGGATAGGTCTCCTGGAGGAACAGAAGCCTTGAGAGAGCGCCCTCGAGCTGATTGGACGCTTCTATCTTGCCCTTGACGGTATTGGCCTGGAAGTACCGCGTCCTCATCTCCGCGATATTTTCAAATACATCTTTTTCGTGCTTTGCGTAGCCCTTTACCGCCTCCACAAGGTTCGGGATAAGGTCATAACGCCTTTTAAGCTGATTGTCCACCTGCGCCCACTGCCCCTTGACCTGCTCGTCCATGGCAACCACCCTGTTGTATCCGCCTATGCCCCAGACGACGACAATAAAGCCTATGATCACTATGGCCGCAACTACGCCAAGTAATATCTTCAATCCATTACTCATACAGTTATCCTCCGTTTATTATATTCAAAAAGCGCGTAGTCATAAAAAAAGCGGTCGCCAATTACCAATCACCGCCCGCGCCGCCGCCGCCAAAGCCTCCACCGCCGCCTCCGTCAAAGCCGCCGCCTCCGCCGCCGCCAAAGCCGCCACCGCCCATCCAGACGCCGCCCGTATTGCCGCGCCCTCCCCTTCTGAACATCCTTGTGACTATCTGTATCAATATAAAAAAAACAAAAAATATGAAGATAAAATTATCGGCAAACCAGCCTGATGGCGCGCGGCGTGAACGCGGCGCCGCGGTGCGCGCAGGCGCGGACAGCGCAATACCGGCATCTTCAGCGATCTTATTGATTATCTCATCGGTTGCAGTCGAGATACCGGCGGCATAATCGCCTTTTTTGAAGTTCGGGGCGAGAAACTGCCTGCCCACGGTCCCCACCAAGGAGTCCGGCAAGACCCGCTCAAGACCGTAGCCTACCTCGATGCGGTATTTTCTGTCCTTTACGGCAACGGTAATTAAAACGCCGTTGTCCTTGCCCTTCCGGCCGAGCTTCCACTTCTCGGCAACGGCGAGCGAAAAGGATGCAATGTCCTGCCCGTCGAGGCTCTCTACCGTTAACACCAACATCTGGGCGCCGGTCTTTTGCTCAAGCTCTTTAAGCCTCGCGTTAAGCAGGGCCTGAGTGTCGGGGCCGACGACCCCGGCAAGGTCAACCACATACGCATCCGGACGCTCCGGCGGCTCCGGGGTTACAGCGAAGGCGCGGGGCGGCAGGATTATCGCCAAAAGGACACAGAGGAGAAATAGCGGCCTTTTAAGGCAAGAGCTTGTCAATGACATTCCCCGTCTTTTCCACTGCCTCGTAATACTCCTCAAAGAGAACGTTCATCTCATCCTTCGATAGCTTCACCCGCCCGTTCTTAAGCAGCAGCGCCTTTTCAAACGCCCTGTTCTCCGCGCCCGTTAATTTCTGAAACAGCTCGATAACGTCATGCCTTGCCACTGGCGGCGGCGCATTTAAAAGATCTATCAGCGCCCGAAAGACAGGGATGCACCCGGTAATAGACCTTGTCAGCAGGCCCTCTATCAGCCTCTTGTCGCCGAGAGCGGAAATATAGCCCTGGCGAAGGCGTATGAGCATGGTCTTCATGTCGCGCTCGCACTGAATGCGCAGATGCTCCGGGTCTATTTCAAGCTCTTTAAAAACGTCCGGGCCGTGAATTGTTTTGTGTATCAGGCGGAAGTCCAGGAATTCAACAGGGAACACGTCAAGCGATGATTTTATATACTCGGGCGTCATTACGAGGGGGGCGGCAACGCCCTTTTTCTTATATTTATTGCCGATACCGGCGAGGAACTTCACGAACGCGAAGTCCATCGCGCCGAGCACCACCACGGAATTAATGTCAGACCTGTCAACGTCAAAGTCCGCTGTCAGGCAGCTCCCGACGATGTGGATGGAATGTATGACGGCGCCCTTTTCCCGCAGGAGTTCCCCGGCAAAAAAGCCCATTTGCGTCCGAACCTTTTCATTGACACCTTCTATAGCCAACTTTTCCATAAGGCGGTTATAACACATATAGCCCGTCCGTTACAACATGCCTTTCTTGAAAAAAAGGCGCTGCGCAGTAGACAACAAAACCAGGATGTGTTATAAAATTTACATCCGTAAGCAGAAGAATATGCGTTTTTTCAATCGCCGCGCAAACACCGGGTAATTCTTTATTTCGCTAATGTCAAATATTTTGTGTCAGAATATGTAAAGACATTAAAGTTCTTTGGGCTTACCTTTCTTTCAAGAAAGGTAAGTTTATTTCGAACCTCTTGAATTCGTAGCGGGTTTCATGAGATGATTAACAGGTTCTTATAACTCCATTTATTCGGCGATAGATGAACTCCAAGCATACAAAGCGCGCAATTCCATCCACGATTATAGCCCTTGTTATAACGGCTGTATTTTTCCTGTCTCCGCTTAACGCCGTTGCCGAAGAAGTACCGCACGCCGCACGCCTTACCGAGAGCCTCGTCATACAGCAGTACCGCAAATCCCTGCTCCTTGACCCGGAAAACATCAACATCCGCTATCAGCTCGGCCTTGCGCTCCTTCGTGAAAAACGGCACGCCGAGGCCGTGGAAAACCTCGTCGCGGTGCTCGATAAGCTCCCTGAGGACTCCCCTGACGCGCTTGAGATAAACTACTATGTGGGCCTAAGCTACGCCGGGCTTGGAGAACTCGACATGGCCGCCGAGGCGTACCAGTCCCTTGACGAAATGGACACGAAAAAAGCCAGAGACGTCTTCGAGCTCGACAAGGTGCTCTACAATCTCGGCATCGCCTACCAGAAGAAGGACAACCTGAACGAGGCGTTGAAGGCCTACGAAAAATCCATCCGCATAGCCCCTGACCAGGGGCTGGCTTACTGCAGAAAGGGCGAGATACTCTTTGACCAGAAAAACTACGCCGAAGCCCTTGACAGCTTCAAGACCTGCGATGCGCGCGAGGCCGGCAACGGCAGGGTCAAAAAACACATAATCTCCGCTTACATCGCAAAGGGGCTCGCGCTCATAACCGACAAGAAATTCGAAGAGGCCCTCATTGACTTCAAGAAGGCCGGAGATCTCGATCCTAAAAACGAAAACGTCATCTATTTCCAGGGATACCTCTACTACCAGACAGGAGATTACAGACAGGCTCTCTCGATACTTACCAGACTTTCGACGCCTGAAAACAAAGAAATACTGTCAAACCTTCCTTCCATACTTCAAAACATAGGCATTGAGTTCCAGGCGCGCGAGGAGTTGACCTCCGCCGAGACAGCATTCAAAAGGGCTCTCGAATACAACAAAAAGGACGCCGACCTCCATTACCTCCTTGGCATAAACTACAAAAAAAAGGGCAACGAGAAGCAGGCCATGCTAGAGATAAAAGAGGCCCTGCGCATCGCCCCTGAACACCAGAAGGCCAACCTCGCGCTGGCCATCATAACCGAGAAGCATATCGAACAGCACCTCAAAAAGGGCGAGTCCGACCTGCTCAAAGGCTCCTACGCCGCCGCCATCGTCGAATTTGGCGAGGTGCTCGATACGGACCCGAACAACCCGCGGGCCATACGCGGCAGAGACGAAGCCGAGGCAAAAGCCGAAGCCGCCAGTATCGAGACCTCGAAAAAACTTGAGGAAGACCTGAACGCCAGCATCGCCGGCGCGCAAAAATACATGGAAGATGAAAAATACAGGGACGCCCTGTTAGCCTTCAGGAACGTCCTGGCGCTTGACCCGGGCAACATGGACGCCGCCGCCGGCATTAAATCCGCCGAAGGCTTCATCAAGGATAAAAAGGACGGCCTCTGGTTAAAAGGCGAGAGACAGATGGATAACGGCAACTTCTATCTCGCGCTCAAGAAATACCGCGGCGCGCTTGCCTACGACCCCGATGACGCCGCCATGCAGTCAAAGGCCGCCGCGGTCGAAAAGCTCCTTAGCGCCAAGGTGGCGCCGTTTATAGAAGATGCCGCCCTCAGCGAAGAGAAGGAAAAGTTCCCTGAGGCCGTGGCGTCTTACGAAGAGGCGCTTAAATACGACCCGGAAAACTACGAGGCCGCAAACGGAAAATCAAGGGCTACGATCGCCCTTGACAATAAATTCAGAAGGCTTTTCGCAAAAGGCAAAGAGCTCCTGCAAAACGAAGACTACCTTAACGCGGCGGAAAAGTTCAAGGCCGCACAAAAGCTAAAACCGGCCGATCCGGCCCTCGGCCTTGAGATGTCAAAGCTTTGGGACGGCCTCAGGAACTCTGTCGCTCTAAAGTTGAAAGAAGCTGACAGGGCCGTTAAGGCCGGAAGATACGCCGATGCGATAGCCGCCTACGAAGAGGCACATGCAGCTGATGATAAGAACAAAGAGGCTTACGAAGGCCTTCAGAACGCTAAAAGACTCATGGGCGAAGAGGTCTCAAGGAGGATGTCCGCCGCCGACGACGCCTTCCACCAGGGCAGATACAACCAGTCTTACTCGCTCTACGGGGACGTCCTTGCCATTGACAAAAACAACAAAACCGCAAAAAAGATGCAGGGTGAATCGAGGCAGAAGTTTGACGACAGCGTGGCCTCCCTCGTTAAGAAAGGCGTTGACGCATACAACAACGGCGATAATGACGAGGCAGACCATAACTTTAGAAAGGCCCTTTCCATCGACGCCGGAAACGCAACGGCCAAAAGATATTTAAGCATGATGGAAAGGCCCAGGCCGCGCAAGTCCGCCAACAGGGATACGGAAAAACTTTACCTTCACGGCATAGAGCTTTATACCGAAGGGAAGTACGTGGACGCCATAAAACAGTGGGAAATGGTGCTCCAGTCCGACCCGAAAAATGAAAAGGCCGCCCTGAACATTCAAAAGGCCAAGAGAAAACTGGAAGGAGTGATGGATGTCAAATAACGAACTCTCGGCCACGAATATAAGTCTGGGATCCTTCCTCTACAGTATCAGGGCCAAGTTCATGGCCATGATACTCATCTTCGTCGCGGCGTTGATGCTCATGGTCATCGGCCTCATCAACAAAACGGTCGGGGAGACAGTCCTTGAGCAGGGCATTGAAAAGGGTCTTGCCGTGGCGCGCGGCGTGGCCACGGCCAGCGACGACCCGCTCCTTACGAACGACGACCTGACGCTCTTTACGGTCATAAAGGGCATCACCGAGAACAAGGGCGTTGTCTACGGCCTCATCGTCGGCAACGATAAAAAGATAAAGGCCCACTCGACCGTGGAAGAAAGCGGCAAGGACTACAAGGAGCCGGCGGACTCCTTGAAGTTCAAAGACGGCAAGGATTACAGCATATACTACTACAACGACCCGGCAAGGGGATATATCTACGACATCACCGTTCCCATAACCTCCGTGCGCCTGCGTGAAGGCATAGGCACTGTGCATATCGGCTTGACTCGCAAGGTCGTTGACGAAGCCGTAGACCGGGTGAACCGCTACATCAAATATTTAACCATCTTCGGACTTATTATCGGAGGCTTCGGCGCCCTCCTCATCGCCACCATCATAGTCAAACCCGTTCACGCGCTCATACGGAGCGCCAAAGAAATCGGCGACGGCAACTTCGACTACCGCATGGAGGTGCACAGGAAGGATGAACTGGGCCACCTCATGGCCTCGTTTAACGAGATGGCCGCTGGGCTTCAGCAGAAACAGATAATCAAGGAATCCTTCGGACGCTACGTCGCCCCGGAAGTGCTTGAGATGATCCTGCATAACAGGGAGACATGGTTCAAGGGCAAAAAGACAACCGTCACGGTGCTGTTTGCCGACATCAGAGGCTTTACATCTTATTCCGAGAGGACAGACCCTGAAACCCTTATCAACCACCTGAATGAATACTTCACGCTAATGACCAGCATCGTCCAGAAGAACCAGGGCTACATCGACAAGTTCATCGGGGACGCGCTTATGGCCGTCTTCGGCTCCCCGGTTCATTACGAAGACCACGCGTTATGCGCTGCGCGGGCCGCCTGCGAAATGCAGGAAAAACTCGCGGGATTTAACCGCGGCAGGCCTGAATCCGACAGGATAGACATCGGCATAGGGATCAACACCGGCGAGGTCGTCGCCGGAAACCTCGGTTCCAACCAGAAGATGGAATACGCCGTTATCGGCGACGGCGTAAACACAGCCTCGCGCCTTTGCTCCGCAGCCAAAAAAGGCGAGATCATCATCTCAAAAAGCAATTACACGGCTATAAAGTCTAATGACTTTGAATGCCCTCCGCTTGATAAGATAACCGTAAAGGGAAAGGCCGAACCCCTGGAGATATTCAACCTCATACCCAGAAGAAGCCCTGACAGAAAGGACGAAGACACGCAGAGAGGGCGGCGTCAGGCAGAGATAACCGCATCATAAAGCGGTGGCTGGTAAAACAAAATATGCTTGAATTTCAAGCAATCATAAGATAAAATGATAATAGTGATGTTTCTTATCTGAATAGTGTTGCATAGACGAAACGCAGACGCATTTCCGTCATAAAAAGGATAGACACCAAGGTAATATGGGCGCAGCTGGAATCATAGTCGGCATATTCCTCATCTTCTCCCTATCGATATCATGGGTATCGGGCGACAGGCATAGGGCCAAGATCGAGAACGCCCTCAAGGACGAACAGGCGGCCAAGTCCTCCATGGAAAAGGACCTGAACAACGCCATGAACCAGCTAACCAGGGACAATGAGCAGTTAGCCGACCTCTCCGAAAGACTGCGGACAGAGACCGCCGAAAAGACAAGGCTTGAAAAGGAGCTGAACTCCATAGAGCGTCAAAAGAGGATGGCCGAGGAACAGGGCACACCCGGCAGTCCTGAAATTGAAAAAGAAAGAGAAAAGATACGGGCAGAGCTCGAGACAAAATCAAAAGAAGACATAGCAAAACTCGAAAGCCGCCTGTTTGCCGCCGAGGCGGCAAGAAAGATGGCCGAAGAAAAATGGACTCAAGCCGAGCTTGCGGCGTCCAGGTCAAGGGAACTTGAAGAAAGACTCAAGAAAGAAGAAGACGCCAAACGCTCCGTGCAGGAGGCCCTTAAAAAATACGAAGCCGCGCTTGCGCGGGCCCAGTCGCGCCTCAGCGGAGACGGCATGAGCCTTGACGAAGGCATCTCCTCAAGATTCAAAAACATTCACTCCACCATTGACAATGCAGGCCCTGCAGGCCTCATAAGCGTCACCGTCTCCAAAGAGCTTAATAGCAGCATCAAAGAGCTGGAGAACATCCTCGCGCAGGCCAGAAAGAACAGGCTTGCGCTTAAAGGCATGCTCGCCAAGGTTTCTTCCAAAGAAATTGAAGCCCTTTCAGGCGACATGGGCACGGCGGAGCTAAGCGTCGGCAAGATGGAGCGGGAAGGCGCGCGCTTCTCGACCGAGCAGCTTCAAAAGGACATAAAGGAAACAACCGGAGATGAGTTCAAACAGCGGATAGCCGGTCTTGAAGAACGGCTCGTATCCCTGAAGGACGACAAAAAGGTCATAAACGAGCGGTGGGGCGAGGCAATGACAGCCATCGTCAATATGGAAGAGACCTCTCAAAGGATTGAGAACCTCCTGAAAACTTCAGAAAAGGGGGGCGAACTGAAGACCGTCGGCGTGGGCTCCGCGGAAGACCGGCTAAAGTTCCAGACCGACATTGACGCGCTTCGTAAATCCAGAGAGGATATGCGCCAGGCCATGGAAAAGGTTAAAAGCGCGATAGCGACATCCCTTGAGTCAGAGACAAAGCGTGTGCTTTCTGAAAGTTCGCAGGTATCAGACCAGTTAAACACGCTCTTTGCCGAAGGCAGACTCCAGGGACAGAATAAGACCATGGCCGCCGCAATTGCCGCAAAGGAATCGCTATCCGCGAGCGGCGAGCTTAAAGAAGAACCCATTGATATAAAGGCTGAAAAGAAGATACGTGAACTGAGCCTCATCGCCAGCAACATAAGCGCGGTTAAGGAGGGCGCTGCTGTTACGGCGGCCGGTGTGGCGGCTGGTGTGGCGGCCGGCACAGCTGCCTGCACAGACGGTTCGCTTGATGTATACATTGTCAAAAAGGGTGACAGCCTCTCGACGATAGCCTATAAGAAGGAAATCTACGGGGAAGAGAATATGTGGCCAATCCTCTATAAATACAACTTGTTCAGCGTGTTCGGTCCTGACACCATTATACCGGGCACCAAGCTGTTCGTGAAACGCGACACGGAGCCGGCTGAGCAAAAGGACGCTCATAAACGCAGCGTGGCCCGCGGCAGGTGGATTAAGCAAACGCCGCACATGAAGAACTGGATTATGGATTGGCTGAAGACTAAAAAATTTCAAGACAAAGATTCCATGATTCCATAATAAAAAAAGGGAAGCGGTTAATCCGCTTCCCTTTTTTTATCCTTTCGCTCACCGGCTTGAACCAGTTGAACCGGGCCTCGCCCCTGCTGAAGCGGGGGACTGCTCCTATTCCTCCATGAGCTCGCACTCCATGAATGCCTCGACTACAACCGGATCGAACTGAGAGCCGCTGCATTTGGAGATCTCTTCCTTGGCTGTCTGGCGGCTGAGCGCCTTACGGTAGGGCCTCGTGGAGGTCATGGCGTCGAATGTGTCGGCTACGCTGAATATCCTCGCAACCGAGGGTATATCCTGGCCGGCGAAGCCGTTAGGGTATCCGAGGCCGTCCCACCTTTCGTGGTGGTAGAGGACGACGGCCTTTTCGGACTCAAGCAGATTTAAAGGCCTGAGTATTTCCTCGCCCCTGACAACATGCGACATCATCAGCTGGTTTTCCTCGGCGGTAAAGCTGCCGCGTTTAAGAAGTATATCGTCCCTGACGGCAATCTTTCCGATGTCATGCAGCGGCCCGGCGAATCGTATGCTGTCAAGAATATCCTGCCTGGAGTTCATGGCCTTCGCGATATCGATGGCATACTTCGTAACCCTGTTGGAATGGTCTTTGGTGTAAGTATCCCTTGCGTCAAGGGCGTTAATGAGCGCCTTGATGGCCGCGATGATATTCGCGAATATCTTCTCGCCGAGGACTATGTTCTCAAGTTTTAAAGATGCCTTGGCTGTAAGGTTTAAAAGGAGCATCATGTTGTCGCTGGAATGGGACTCCCCTTGAAGGGGATCACCCCCGTTCTTTCCGCCGGCAAGGCCCAGAATGGCCTCAACCTTCTTGTTGACAAGCATCGGGGCAAGCAAAAAAGATTTCTTCCCGTCAGCCGCGCCTCTGACAAGCAGGCCTAATTCCTCCTTGCCGCACACGGCCTGCGTATAGCTTTTGCTTGCCACCACGCTTTTAAAAGGCTCATCGGCAAGACTGAACCTTTTCCCGTATATCTCGGACGGATCGTAGCCCAAAGAGGCCCTTACGACCGCCTCCTGGCTGTCATGGTCAACCACCATGACGACTGACCTTTCCGTATCGACGATTATCTGCGCAAGGTTCATTGTCTTTGAAAATATGGCGTCCCTCTCGTTAACGCCGTCGAGCGTTTCCGAAATGGTGTGCAGGATGGACAGCTCCTTTATCTTCTCCTCTATCCTTTGCCTGGCGACTTCGGGCAGATGGGCCAGCGGCCGCGCCGTGGGGCGCTTTACCTCGCCGCCGGCTGTAGCTACGACCTTTGCCTCCCCGACGGCCTTTCTTATGATTATCTCAAGCTCTTCGGACTTGAACGGCTTGGTGAGAAAATCAGCGGCCCCTTTTTTCATGGCCTCAACGGCAACGTCTATGGAAGGGTATCCGGTGATCATAACCACCGGGATATCAGGTGAATCCTCCCTGACAGTGCGCATGAATTCTATGCCGTCCATGCCCGGCATGTTGATGTCGGTCACGACGACGTCGTAGGCGGCTCGTTCCCTGCGAAGCTCTTCTATCGCCGCCTCGGCTTTGTTGAAGGAAAAGACGCGCCACCCCTTCCTGCTGAGTATCTCGGTGATAGCATCCCTTACGGCTTCATCATCGTCAACGAGCATTACCCTCAACTGTTTCACTGCCGCCACATTCACCTGCATCGTATGCCTCCAAATTACCCATAAACATGAGTGAACGGCGCTCTGAAAATACCCAAACCCTCGAAGAGGTCCATCACCGTTACGGCTATCCTGACTGGCTGTTAATTATATGCCTTTTGCGGTAAAAATGCCGTGCGCTGCGTCACGCACACGGCAATATTTTCAATTATACGGCGTCGGCCTTTTTCCTTTTGCGGGGTGACCCTCTTCAAAGGGACGCTCTCCTGAAGGTTCCGAAGCGCAGGTACCCGCCCTGCTTGCGGATTCCACGGCTTGAAGGGGCTGAGCCCCTTCAAGGGGTTCAACCCCATTAAATATGGATAGCTTCTTTAAGGCCGCCATCTCGGCATGCGCCGTCTGCAACTCATAACGCAGCCTTGAATTCTCAGACATGATGGCGAGCCTCTCGGCGGCGTTTTTCAGTATTATCAGGAACTCATCGAACCTGAACGGCTTCGTCATATAACCGAACGCGCCGGCCTCGATAGCCTTTGAGGCCGTCTCGATGGCTCCGTCGCCCGTGATCATTATAAGTAGCACCCCCTGGCAGGAGCGCCTGATCCTTTTCATCATCTCGATACCGTTCATGCCCGGCATTACCATGTCGCAGGCGACGACGTCAAACGCCTCCCTTGACAGCCTTTCCAGCGCCTCTTCGGCGCTTCTCACGGCCTCGGCATGATATCCGCGCTCGCGGAGCGCTTCAGTAAAAAGCTCCCTCAGGTCACTGTCATCGTCAACAAGGAGAACCTTCATATTTTCATGACCTTTCAAAGGAATCTCTCCTGTTACTACGCGAACTTTACGGCCTTTTTTACGTCTACTGCTTGCGGCCGGCGTAGGAGCCGTTATACTCTGCAGAGCAGCCAAGAAACCTCTCCAGGAACCTCTCTACCATGCTTTCCGCCACACTGTCGGCATCCACGCTGTATAATCCGTTTTCAATGGCCGTCTTTATCCTTGAGACCTTGAGCTGATTCTTGTCCGGTAAACGGTGCGGCCTGCTTTTTACCATGCGAAGTTTCCTTTTGAAGGGGCTGAGCCCCCTCAGGGGGTTCGACCCCTTAACTATGACGATTCCGGCGGCAGGAGGTCTTTTCACGGCTGCGGAGGCCGATTTACCGATAACGGCCATGCCTGTTTTGTTTTTTTTGCCCTTTGAGGAACTACCGCGTCCGTCTGATTTCATCATGTGCCTCTTAAAGGGGTTCATCCCCATTAGTATAATATCGGCGCTGAAATGGAAAACTTTAGATAAGTTGTACAAAAAAAATAAAAATTCACAAGCCCGCTAAAAAAGAACACCCCGTTCATTATACGTATAAATGAACGGGGAATACTTTCGTAAAACTAATAGTTACGAGATGTTACAGCGATAGCGCAGTCTTTCGGCGCAAGGATCTTGCCCGGATGGACGCCCCCTGAGGGGGTTCAGCTCCCTGAGGAGGCTTGACCCACGCAATGGCCGCGCTTGAATCCTGCCGGGCACTTCCATTTATCCTCCCCCTGCACGGGGGAGGGCAGGGTGGGGGTGAAAATATCCCCTCTCAGTGTCGGCTTCCTGCCGGAATATCAAGCTACCGCCTTGTTGACGGCTGCAAGGCTTTCTTTCTCGCACGATGTCAGTATCTTCGATACGTCAAGAAGGATGATGAGCCTGCCTTCCATCTTGCCAACACCCTTGATGTACTCCGAGTCTATGCCGGCGACGAGAGAGGGGGGCGGCTCGACCTTGTCCGCCGCAAGCCGCAGCACCTCGGAGACCGCGTCCACCTTGAAGCCCACGGTCTTGTCGCTGATGTCAACTACGATTATACGGGTCTCATCGGTCCTTTCATTCACCGGCAGGCCGAATCTTTTCCGCAAATCCAGCACCGGTATGACCCTGCCGCGCAGGTTTATGACGCCATCCACGAAATCCGGGGCCTTGGGAACCCTTGTAAGCTCCATGTGTCTGATTATTTCCTGAACCCTCAGGATGTCAATCGAATACTCCTCTTTCCCGAGCCTGAAGGTCACGAGCTGCAATATCTCTTTTGAATCGCCCTCTTTTCTGAAGTTTTGCTCCATAATATGCCTCCTTTAATCCGGTTAAAGGCCAACTGCCGTTTTTCCTGCTATTACGCATCGGTCGCGAGGCTGTTTGCGCCATCTCGTTACATATTTCGGCTAAAAAACAAATAACTTTAGTTTTTAGTTGCTGCAAATACAGGGCTGAAAGCCCTGCCCAACGATTAAATCATGTTGACAATCTCTCCGGCTATGGCTTCGATTGGGGCGATCTTGTCGGCCAATCCCGCATCTACAACGGCCTTGGGCATACCGTAGACCGTGCAGGACTCTTCGTTTTGCGCTATGGTCTTGCCGCCATTTGCCTTTATCTGCCTCATCCCCTCGAGCCCGTCGTGTCCCATGCCGGTGAGGATAACACCCATGGATCTGCCGGGCAATGCATCGGCGACGGACGTGATGGTAATGTCTATGCACGGCTTGTAGATCGCGTTATACGGGTCGTCCCTTAACTCAACGTAAAAATCGGTTATGCCCCTTTTTTTTATCCGTGTCTGCGACCCGCCCGGCGATACCAATACGCAGCCTTCCTTTATGCCCTCTCCATCCTCAGCCTCCTTGACGTTTAAAACACACAGGCTGTCGAGCCTTTCGGCAAACGCGCCGGTGAACGCCTTTGGCATATGGACGCCGACCACGAACGGCGTCGTCAATTCCTTTGGGAGGTGCGACAATATCTCCTGAATGGCCCTTGGCCCTCCGGTGGAAGCGCCTATGGCGACCATGGCTATCTTCTGCGTGGCAAAAGAGGTCTTTATGTAGTGCGGGACGGCTGCCGGCGGCCTTTTAACGCTGCGCATGGCAATCAGACGGGCCTTTTTCTTCGCAATGCCCCGTATCTTGGAGATCAGTTCGTTCTGTATCTTTATTACGTCCAATGCCGAATCCACGAGGTTCTTGCCGATATAGTCAAGCGCTCCCCTGTCAAGCGCGTCGAACGTGGCCTTTGCCCCCTCCACGGAAAGAGAGCTTATGATGATAATCGGCGTCGGGAACTTATCCATTATGACAGCGGTGGCCTCAAGCCCGTCCATGCGCGGCATCTCGATGTCCATTGTGACGACGTCCGGCTCAAGCGTTAAGGTCATATCAACGCCTTCCTTGCCGTCCCTTGCCATGCCCACGACCTCAAGCTCAGGGTCTGATTCGATCATCTGTCTTATAATCCTTCTCATAAAGGCCGAATCATCCACTACTAAAACCTTGATCTTTGACAAAATTACTTATCCTCCCCTTGCCTGCCCTCGCATGTTTTAAGCGGAGGAAGGGGCTGAGCCCCTTACGCCCTGGCGCTTACAACCTTTCCGCTGGTCTCCATGAGGTCGGCCACGTCGAGTATCAATATGATGTTGCCGTCGCCGTTTATGCACGCGCCTGCAACGCCATGCGTGCCCTTCAGGTATTCGCCCATGGACTTCATTACTATCTCCTCCTGGCCGTGAAGCCTGTCCACGAGAAGACCCAGATTTTTCTCGCCCACGCCGATTATGACAATATACTTCCAGCCGTCAGCGTGCCTGGCGGCGGCACCGCCTCTGTCAACAAGGCCTGCAAGCCTGATGACCGGGAACACCCTGTCCCTGATGCTTATGACCTCCCTGCCCTCGATGGTCTTGATCTCTTCCCCTGTGACCCTTATATTCTCAACGACCGTGGAAAGAGGTATGCCGTATATCTCCGCCCCTGCCTGTATGGTGAGCACCTGTATTATCGCGAGCGTAAGCGGCAGACGGAAAGTTATCCTCGTCCCTTTGCCGTGCTCAGATTCAACGTTTATCGTGCCGTTTATCTTCGATATGTTAGTCTTCACCACGTCCATTCCGACGCCTCTGCCGGAGATATTGCTGACGTTCTTCGCGGTGGAAAATCCTGGGATGAATATGAGATTCAGGGAATCCTTGACGGACATCTTTGCCGAGTCCTCGGCGGTAATGAGGCCTTTTTCAAGGGCTGACCTGGTGATGGCCTGCGGGTCTATTCCCTTTCCGTCGTCCTCTACGGACACAACTATGTGCTGGCCCTCCTGATAGGCCTTGAGCTTTATGGCGCCGCAGGCCGGCTTGCCCCTTTTTATCCTCTCCTCCGGCGCTTCGATGCCGTGGTCTATTGAGTTCCTGATAAGGTGCACGAGCGGATCGCCTATCTCTTCAATGACGGTCTTGTCGAGCTCCGTCTCCTCGCCGGTCATTAAAAGCTCTATCTCTTTTGAATTCTGCCTCGCCATGTCCCTTACCATGCGCGGGAACCTGTTAAAGACCTTTGCGATGGGCTGCATACGCATCTTCATGACGGCAACCTGCAAATCCGTTGTAACCAGGTCAAGCTGACCAATGCCCTCGTCCATCTGCGTGACCATATCGTCATCGGCCTTCCAGCCGCTCATCTTCGAGCCGAGCACCATGAGCCTGTTCCTCGAAAGGACAAGCTCCCCGATAAGGTTCATAACGGCGTCGAGCCTGTCTATGTCAACCCTGATGTTGTGTTCCTTGTCCTTATCCTCGGCACGTCTGCCTATAGCGGGCCTGTCCACCGGAGCGGCATCAGAGTAACCCGCCGTTTGCGCCTGTTCCTTTACAGCCGCGCCTGCCTGGGCGCCCGGCATATGGGCCTTTAGTATTTCGTGCAGAAGGGCGATGGTGGGGCCTGTCTCTTCTTTCCTGTTGTTCTTTTCTTTTATATTCCTTATGAGGATCTTTACGAGATCAACGGCCTCAAGCACCGCGTCCATGATGTCGGCGGTTACGACCATCTCCCCCTTTCTAAGCTTGTTTAATATCTCCTCGGTCACATGCGTGACCTCGACTATCTGATGAAAGCTCAGAAACCCGGCGGCGCCTTTTATGGTGTGCACGGAGCGGAATATGTCGTTTAGAAGTCCGGTGGCCTCCGGATTCTTTTCAAGCTCCACGAACTTATGATCAAGGGATTCCAGCGACTCCGTAGCCTCCACGATGAAGTCCTGGATGATCTCATCCATCTCGTTTGCGCCAAAGGCAAAAGAGTCCCCTGCCGCCTGAGGGGGTTGCCCCCGTTGAAGGGGTTGAACCCCCTCAGGGGTCTCATCCTCGGCGTCCAACTTGCCCAGGATGGCGTCTATGTCAAAATCCTGATTATTCCCCACGCCGGTTCCCAGTCAAGTTGTGGATTTTCCGCGCATCTGCTTCAATATCATGTCAACCGTATCCTGATTCGACGCGGCGTCCTTTCCTTTGGCAGTCTCTTTGTTCACGGCCTGCCCTTCGACAAAACCAAAGGTTTTCGCCAGTTCCGCGACCTTTTTCTCAACATCGGCTATCGCCGACATGACCTTCTTCAGCTTCTGTCCGGAAAGATCGTGGAACGAAAGGCTTGAGAATATATCCATCAGGTTGGCCTTGCTCTTTGAATTTATGCTGTCCAGATCCGACGCAAGCGCAATAAACCCAGCCCTGCTCGCGGCGGGCAGATGATCGGCATAGGCGGCAAGCTTGCCAAAGAGCTTATGCGCCCTCTCCTTTTCCTCAAGAAGCCCTTCCAATATCGAGATGATATTATTGGCCGCGCTCTCAAGGTCGCCCGTTACCGCGCTGAGATGCTTTGTTGCCTCCGGAAACTTTTCGGTGCTCACCTTGACGGTCGACTCGAGGTTCTCGATGCCCTTCTTCGCGTTGTCTACGTACTTTGCCAGGTCTGAAAGCTCGTTCCTTATCTTGCCTAAAATATTGTTCCAGTTATTGTCCGGCACGGTTGTCTCCTTTCGAGTTAAGGGGCTCAGCCCCCTCAGGGGGTTAAGCCCCCTCAGGATGTATGTGCTTAAAAAAAAGCGCCGCCTTACTGCGCGCTTTTCGCTTTTTCCAGTATGAGGTCGATCCTCTCCTTGAGCGCGGTCGCGGTAAAGGGCTTTACTATGTAGTTATTCACCCCCGCCTCAACCGCCTGCACGACGTTTTCCTTCTGTGATTCGGCTGTGACCATCAAGACCGGTATGTGCATAAGCGATTCATCAGCCCTGATGGCCTTCAGGAGGTCAATGCCCGGCATGTTGGGCATGTTCCAGTCGGTCACCACAAAGTCAAATCCGCCGCCTTTGAGCTTTTCAAAGGCCACCGCGCCGTCTTCGGCCTCCTCGACGTTGTAGTAACCCAGCTCCCTGAGGATATTCTTTATGATCCTTCTCATCGTCGAGAAGTCGTCAACGACCAGTATCTTCATATTTATATCAAGCATCTCCACTCCTCCTTGGTAATGACCCCTTCCTTATATCCTCCCCCCTGAGGGGGTTCAACCCCCTGAGGGGGCTCAGCCCCTTCACGGGGGAGGGCAGGGTGGGGGCTCTCGTCCTTATAGTATTTTTTCTATCTCGTAAAGAAGCCTCTGCGGCGATATGGGTTTTGTCAGATACGTCGTCACCCCTGCCTCGATGCCAAGTTTCCTGTCGTTCTCGCCGGACTCGGTCGTTACCATGATAATAGGGATATCACTGTGCATATCGTTGTGTCTGATGCTCTTTGAAAGCTCCACGCCGTCCATCTGCGGCATGTTGAGATCGGTCACGACAAGGTCGACAGGGTTGGTGGCGAGCATCTCAAGGGCCTCTATGCCGTTGGACGCGCTCGTGATCTTGTAGCCCCTCTCGCGCATGATGTAGGACAGGAGCTTTCTTGTCGTGTCACAGTCGTCTACTATCATTATCCGTTTGCCCGTCATAATGCCCCCTGAGGGAGTCAAGCCCCCCTCACGATTTCTGGTAAACAAGCGAACGCGCTATGTTCACCGGTTTAAAAAGCCTTGTTATGTTATGAAGCGATTCCGAAAAACCCATAATGAGATATCCTCCTTTTGCAAGGCTGTCGTACAGGTGCCCGATGGCCTTTTTCTTGGAGGCATCGTCGAAGTAGATAAGCACGTTCCTGCAAAATATGGCGTCCATGTCCCTTAACTGCCTTGTCTCGGCCGGATCTATGAGATTGATCTTTTTGTATTTCACGATGTCGGCGATATGCTTTCTGAGGACAAAGGAATCTCCGCTATTCGTGAAATATTTCCTGATATACTGCTCAGGCGTGTTCCTGAGCGAATATTTGTCATAGGTTGCGTTATTGGCGGATCTGAGGACGTTGTCGCTGATGTCGCTGCCGGTTATGTCTATCGTCCAGCCCTTCATCGCCAAACCCTCATCGACGAGCATCATCGCGAGGGTGTATGGCTCCTCCCCTGTGGAGCAGGCCGCGCTCCATACCTTTATCGTCTTATTGCCCCGCGCCAGCTTTGCTTCAACTACGCGCGGGATAACGCCTTTTGTAAAGCCCTCCAATTGGACAGGGTCCCTGAAAAAACTCGTCTCGTTGGTGACGATAGAGTTTAGAAGATTAGCCATCTCCCTGTCCCTGTCCGGGTCGTATGTGATGAAGTAGTAATAGTCGTCGAACGTCCTGAGGTTTCTCTCCTCGAGACGTTTTAATATCCTGGACTCCATGAGGTATATCTTCGTATCGGCGAAGCTTATGCCGGAGCGCGCGTAGATTATCTCGCGCAGCTGGCAGAATATCGCATACGACAGCTTCGGCTTCGAATTTAGTCCGATAGTCAGCATGCGAGGGATTCAAGCGCCTTTTCAACGGCGCCCCTTACCGCCGGATCAGGGTGCTCCTTGAACCTTTCAAGCGCCCTGACCGCGTTTGCAGAGCCTGTCTTTTCAAGCGACTTTGCCGCGGCGGCCTTTACCGGGGCCTCGCCGCTGAGAAGCATCTCTATTATATGCTTCTCGATGGCGGCGCCGGGAAAGTCCCCGAGGAGAAGCACCGCGTAATATCTGACCCATATGTTTTCGTCCTTGAGGGCCTTTACCAGCGCGGCCTTGATCTCATCGCCGACCCAGCCGGAAAGCCCCCTGAGGGGGCTGAACCCCTTCAGAACGGAAAGCCTGACATCCGCGTCCCCGTCTCTGAGCCCTTTGAGTATCTCCGGTATAGCCGATGTCAGGCCAATCTGCGCAAGCGCCCTGTAGGCCGCCTGCCTGATGAGCGGGCTTTTGTCAACGGTTGCCTCTTTTATCGCGGGCAGGACGGCCTCGTCGCCCATATGTCCGAGGCCGCGCAGGGCCATTTCTCTTAAAGGCTCCCCCGGCTCCTTTAAGAGGGCGCAAAAACCGTCTTTCACCGTCTGCGACGGGATGGACGCAAGGACGTCGGTCATCTCTTCCATCACGTCCATGTAAACCTCGGACCTGAGCGCGTGAAAAAGCGGCCCCACGGCATCAGGGCCGGCAAGCCTTCCGAGCGCCCTCGCCGAGGTCTTCCTCGTGTGGCCGTCGTTGTCAAGGAGGAGCCTGAAGAGCGCGTCAACGGCATCTTTAGTCCCGATGGCCTCGAAGGCGGCGACTATTTCCCGTATCTCGTCCTTTGTGGCGCCGTTTTTCAGAACGTTCAGGAGCGGCACGGCCTCATCCGCCCTGACTGCGCCAAGGACCTTTACTATAACCTTCAATATCCTGCAACGGGGATTTTCAATCTCGCCGGCAAGAAGGCGCGTCAAAGGACAGGCGTCTTTGAAGGAGACTATCGCCTCCACCAAAAACGCCTCTGTGTCCTCGTCTATTTCCTTGAGTGAATTGGCGTATGTCACTATCTTCGACAGGCCCTCGGGGACCTTCAGGTGCGCCAAGCCCTTGATAGCCTTAAACTGGGCGTCTTTGTCCTGCTCGTCAATGACTTTTGAGAAAAATTTAAAGAAGGTGTTCTTGAACTCCTCTGACGGCGTGAACCTTGCCTCGGAGCTGAACGCCTTTTCAAACAGGTCAACCACCGCGCTTGCCGAAAGAAGCTGCCCCCTTTCAAGGAGTATCTCGGCCTTGTGCAGGAGCGGCGGAACATCCTCCGGCCCGGCGATCTTGCCGATGGCCTCAAGCGCGGCCTCTTTTATAAGGCCCGAATCCCTTTCTATCAACTCGAATATGGGCCCGAGCGCGGCCTTTTCTTTCAGAATTCCGAGGCTCACGATGACGGAAAACCTTACCCATTCCTCATCGTCCTTGAGCGCCGCCACAAGGCGCGGCGCGGCCGACTTTGCGTTTATCTTTCCCAGACATACGGCGACAGAGGCCCTGACGTTCGGGTTTTTGTGGGTTAAAAGCCCTGAAATATCCTGCTGAGCAGGGTCACCCTGTTCAAAGCGCGCATCTCCTATCGCGGCAATCGTGTCAACCGCGAACTTGACGACGTCGTCATCACCGTCCTTGAGCAAAGCGCGGATGGTGCCGGACGCGTTCAGACCCACCTTGGTCAGTATCTCGATGCCGATATTCCTGAGAGAGGCGTTCTCAGAGCGCAAGAGTGGCACGACGGCCTCGGCAACCGGTTTGCCGCCGATGGCGGTGAGGGCGTTTATCGCGCCCTCCTTGACGCCCAGGTCTTCGTCCTTCAGAACGCCGACCAGATCCTTGACAAAAGAGACGTCACGCTCGCGCTCGATGGCCTCGCAAGCGTCCCGTCTGCTTGCCGGATCCGGGCTTTTCAGCATCAGTGTCAGGTTACTGTTCTTCATTGATGATACCGATTCTTTCGAGGTTGCCGGCGCGCTGCATCTTTTACCGCTCCAAACCGCAATTGACTCAAACCCGCCGGGCAGGTTGAACCTGCCCGGCAGGTTCAACCTGTTTTAGGTGAGCCGCCCGGGATCGTAAATAAACGTCTATTGCTTAAAGCATTATATGACTTCAGGGGAATATATTCAAGACAATATGATATCTTAAACAGCGGATAGCGTCAACCCCGCGAAATGAAGCTGAGACTTCGTCATTCACTCGCGTATCAACGGCATATTTGCGCTGTAATCACGCAATTTGCCGCGGCTCAACAGGTTCAACCCGGCGGGGAGGCTTTAACGGCAAGCTGACCGCCTGCTCGGCAGGTTCAACACCCGCCCTCAATTTGCCGCCCCGTAGCGCATGAGCCTTGCCTTAAGCCTGCTCATGGTCTGGCTGTGGAGCTGGCACACGCGTGATTCGGTGATGCCGAGTATCCCGCCGATATCCTTCATGGTAAGCTCGTCGTAGTAGTAAAGCGACACCACGAGCTTTTCCTTCTCAGGCAGCGCCTCCACTGCCTCCTTTATGGATTTTTTGATTTCAGCGAGCTTGGCCATTGCCATAGGATCCTTAGCCTCCTCGTCCTTGATGCATTCAAGAATGTCCATCGCCTCATCACGGCCTGCCACGCCCATGTCCTCAAGGCTCAGGACGCCGACCGCGCAGACTTCGGAAAGCATGCCGTGCAGTTCGTCATTGGAAACGTTCAGGTAACCGGCCACTTCCTCGGCCTGGGCGGGCCTTCCGGTTTTTCTTTCTATCGCCGCATACGCCCTTTCGAGGCTGTTGGACTTGTCCCTCATGGAACGCGTCATCCAGTCCATGCCGCGGAGCTCGTCCATTATCGCGCCGCGTATCCTGATGGACGCGTATGTGTTCAGCTGAACCCCTTTGGACTCGTCGAACCTGTCCACCGCTTCGAGAAGGCCGACCGTCCCGGCGCTTATGAGGTCGTTGACGTCTATGTGGCCGGGCAGGCCCGCCACCACCTGATGGGCTATTATCCTCACAAGACGCATGTTCGCATGTATGCGGGCGTCTCTTCCGACTGTCCCTGCAGTCGTGCCGACCCCTGTCGTGCCGACCCCTGTCGCGCCGACCCCTGTCGCGCCGACCCCTCCTGATTCCTTTGCCGCATTCTCCACAGTCATAACCCACCTCCGCCTTGAGGTATGATAAATCTTCAGGAATTGCAGTTTGCGCTGAGCATGCGCCGCCACAGGAACTGCAACCCGCCTTTTAAATCCTTCGAAACCGGCATCTCGCTCAGGGTGCGCGCGGCCTCTAAATAACAGCGGCTCGCCTTTGAGCCTGGAAAGGCGTCAACAACGGCCTTTCTCTGCCCGGCGGCCTTTCCGACGCTGTCGTCCCTCAGCACCGAGCCGATATAATCAATGGAAACATTCAACCCCCTGAAGGGGCTGAGCCGCCTTTCAACGCCAAAGAGCACCCGCTTGTAGACCGCAAACCCCTCCTTCTTGGATCTAACGGCATTCACGAGGAGCTTAAATCTCCTTTCCCCGTGCTTTTTAAGAAGCGCCGCCATCAGCGAATAAGCGTCCGCGGCGGAGGCAGGGTCCGGTGAGACCACGATGATGATCTCCTGCGCGGCCATATTGAAGAAAAGGACGTTGTCGGATATGCCTGATCCCGTGTCTATCAGCATGACGTCCACGCTGGCCTTGAGCCCCTCTATATGAGAGGACAGGGCGTGGCGCTCATGGGCGGCGAGCCTGGTAAATTCCTGCTCCCCGCCGGAGGCCGGTATTATCATGACGTCCGACGGCCCTTTTACCATTACCTCTTCAATCGTCTTTTCACCGCGCAGCAGATGCCCTATATTGTATTCGGAGTCAAGCCCCAAAAGCACGTCGACATTGCCAAGGCCGAGGTCGGCGTCAAGAAGGAGCACCTTCCTGTCCATCCGCGCGAAGGCTATTGCGAGGTTTATAACGCAGTTTGTCTTGCCCACGCCGCCCTTGCCGCTGCTGACGGCTATGACCCTCGGCGCCGGGGCGCATTTATCGCCCGCATCCCGCTCCGAACCGTCTTTCACCGGTATTCCTATGGTCACGGCATTTCCCATTTCCGTCCTCTGAGGCATTAACTTTATTTCTAATAATCGATGGCTGTTTTAATATAGTGCAATTGCAGTGCCAAGTAATTATCCGACACCCCTTGCCTTGCAACCTGTTGAATTATCAATAAAAACTTTTTACGCGCAGAATAAACCTATCCTGCGAATGCGTCAAGGCTGTCAAAGGTCAAAATTTTGAATGCTCTTTGTCATGCTTTTGACAAAAAGATTAAAGGCGGGGGTATTCAGGATGACTTGTTAGATGATTTGTTAAATGATGGGTTATGCTTGGAAAAGGGTTAGCGGTTTGAACCCTTTGAGTCGGCGGCTGATTCGGCCCGGTCGGTGTCGAGGATGTCCATCCTCTTCATCTTTTCAATAAGCGTCGTCCTGTTCAGGCGCAGATACTCGGCGGCCTTCTTCTTGACGCCATTTGCCCGGCCAAGGGCGGTGACGATAAGCTCCCTTTCATAGTCGGCCACGGAGGAATTAAAATCAATCCCATCCGGAGGAAGCCCGGCAGCGGCCTGCGGCCGGGCAGGGGCGGACGCGGCCCGTATCTTCTCCGGCAGGTCTCTTGTGGTTATGACGCTGTCGTCGTCTTTCAAGACAATTATGCGCTCCATGAAGTTTTCAAGCTCTCTGACGTTCCCGGGCCAGTCATACGCGCCAAGCATATCGAGGGCCTCGCCGGTGATGCCCCTGATCTTCTTTTTCTTCTTCTCGGCGATATTCGCGAGGAACTCTTTCGCAAGCACCGGCACGTCCTCTTTTCTCTTTCTCAAAGACGGCAGGGATACCGGAATGACGTTCAGGCGGTAGTAAAGATCCTTCCTGAACCGCTTTTCCTCGACGGCAAGCTCCAAGTCCTGGTTCGTAGCGGCGACCACGCGCGCGTCTATCTTTATATGGGTTATTCCACCCACCCGTTCAAGCTGTTTTTCCTGCAGTACGCGCAGCAGCTTTACCTGAAGGCCGGGACTCATGTCGCCTATCTCATCCAGAAAGATGGTGCCGTGGTCGGCGGCCTCGAACCTCCCTATCTTCGTGGCCACCGCGCCGGTGAAGGCGCCCTTTTCATGGCCAAAAAGCTCGCTTTCAAGGAGGTCTTCCGGGATAGCCCCGCAGTTGATAGGCACAAAAGGTTTGCCGGAGCGCGAGCTGCCGTAGTGCAGGGCGCGCGCGACAAGCTCCTTGCCCGTGCCGCTCTCGCCCAATATCAGGACGGTCGTGTCCGTATCGGCGACCTTCTCTATAAGTTCCCTTACCTTCTGCATGTCCGGGCTCGTGCCGAGTATCGCGCCGGTGCATGTCTGCCGCATCTCTTTTTTAAGATTGACGTTCTCCGATTTCAGGGAGACAAGCTCATACGCCTTTTCAAGGATGACAAGGAGTTCGGCGTTGACGAACGGCTTCTTCAGATAGGTGAACGCCCCGGCGCGCATGGCCTCGACCGCGGTCTCTATCGAGGCGTAGCCTGTAAGGATTATGCACGCGCTGTGCGGTGAGACGTTCTTTACGGAGCGCAAAACGTCCAGCCCGCTTATGCCTGGAAGCTGAAGGTCGGTCAGCACGATGTCAAACGGCCTTTCCCTGATGGCCGACACGCCGTCCTCGCCGCAGGAAACAACGCTGATTTTGTAACCGGCGTTGACAAGCACGTCGCTCAGGCTCTCGCGGATGAGCGCGTCGTCTTCGATGATAAGTATCTTGCGTTCTTTCAACTTGTTATACCCTGTCATTGCCCCTTGCAACGCAGCGGAATTTACGTTCGATTCATGACAATAATATAACTTTTCTAAAAGGCTGTGTCAATATTTTGAACCGCTTGCCTTTCTTGAAAGAAAGGTGCTGCGCACGGCTAAAGCCAAGATGCAACCCTTTAGCTTTGCCCACCGCAGGTGCTGCGCACCAATCACCGTTTTGTAAATTTTAGTTAAAATTGACAAACAGCGCCGTCATGGTATATTGAGTAATCAGGGTTTTAAATCTCTCGCGCGGGGTGGCAGATGGCAAACAGCTCGATTGAAAGGATATTTACAGTCAACCTCGGGGTAAAGCCCGATGAAAAAGTGATTGTATTTACGGACATAATCGACAGCGCGGAAAAGCTTACCGTTAAAGAACGGGAGCGGCGGGACGACCTGCGGGATTTCGCAAAGGACGTTGCCGAAGAAGGCAGGAAATTCTGCACAACCGAATTTATCGAATACCCCGCCCCGGGCGAGCACGGCTGCGAGCCGCCGGAACCGCTATGGGAGGCCGCGTTCGGCATAGGCGCGGTCGGAGACCTGAACGAGGCCGGCATCCTTATGAAACTGCTCGATAAGAAGGCCGACGACGCGGACGTCCGGCAGGCCGAGGAGATAGTAAAAAAACACAACGTCAGGACCTGCGACGCGGTCATCGCCCTTTCAAACTTCTCCACCTCTCACACGAGGTTCCGCGACCTGCTGACCAAGATAAAAGGCGCGCGCTACGCGTCCATGCCCCTTTTTGAAAGATCAATGCTTGGCGGCCCCATGACCGCGGACTGGCATAAGGTGGAAAAAAGGACGCTCGGCCTTGTTAAGATGTTCAAAGACGGCCAGACGGTCTTTATAACGACCCCTAACGGCACGTCAATTTCCTTTTCCATAAAAGGCCGTGAACTGCAGCCCGACACAGGCATCCTCACCAAGCCCGGCACCTTCGGCAACCTCCCTGCCGGAGAGGCATTTCTCGCGCCGGTCGAAGGCAGCGCCGAAGGAACGCTCATCCTCGAATGGGCGCCCACTGGCAAACTAAGACATCCGGTTGAACTGACGGTCAAAGGAGGCAGAGTTGTCAAGGTGTCAGGCAAAGGCAATTTCGTCAAGTATCTGCAAGATATGATAGAAAACAACCCGCTTTGCGGCAACATAGCCGAGCTCGGCATAGGCACGAACGAAAAGGCCAAACGCCCCGACAATATCCTCGAAACCGAAAAAATCCTCGGCACCGTCCACATAGCCCTCGGAGACAACTCATCCTTCGGCGGAAAAGTCTCGGTCCCCTTCCACGAAGACTTCATCTTCTACCGCCCCACCCTCGAGGTCATAAAAGGCGAGGAAAAGATAGAGATACTCGTTGACGGGAAGGCGAGGTTTTGAGGGGGGATTGTTCCGATGCGGTAAGTGAGGTTTGATCTTGTTTTTTTCTTCTCCCCCTTGACGGGGGAGCTTACGGAATATCAAGCGTACATCAATAAGCTCGCCGAGACACCATAGTGGTGCGAACAAAGATAACATGTCGGCAGTTTATTGATAGCATTTTAAAAGTGTGGGTGGAAACTTACGGTTGGCAGCATATTTTTTAAATCACTAACGAGATAATAAAGGAGATTATTACAATGTGCCATCGAATTATAGGTGCAGTTTCCATTGCTATCATCTTCATGTCAGCGGGTTGTACTAACACGCTTGATAAGGCCATCAGAAGTATGGGCTATACGCCTATCGCGTTAGCATCGACCGCATACCAGCCCGGCAAACTCGTACGCATTGTTAAAAATGACCCCTTCCAAGCCGACACTATCTGCGAATACGGGAGCTATATCGGCTCACCATCGTTAACAAAAAACAAGGCGGCTTCATATGATGCGAGCCAAAAACTGAGCAGCACCCTCACATTTGATGCCGATTTCTTAAAACAATTACAAGGAAGAACTGGCTATAGTTCTATTACGGATATTAAAGTCACACTCAGTAATGTGTCAGTCGAAGAAATACCTGACAATATAGTATACTCAGGTATTCATTCTCAGGAACCAGGATGTACTCAGGCCATACTAAATATACCGGATCGCAAGGGTCTCGGATTCCTTCAGAACGCATTAAAAGCAGACGGAACTTATAATGTGATTTTTGCTCAAACATCTAATATAAAAATTACAACACAACAACAAATATTACGCGATCTCGCTGTCGAACTAGGATTGGAATATCAAAATAACAGTAGTAACCAAATAAGTGGGAAAAATCTTTATTGGGGTGTAAAACCACCTAATAAAGAATTAGTTCTTACACCTAAAACCTTGCGAATAACCAGGTTGCAATTGCTTGACGAATCATATGTTGACAGAAGTGGCGACAAACCTGTAATAACGAAGTTAGTAGCACGGCCTACAACTAGTTTTTACTATAAAAATGCGAATGATTTAATAATCGCTGTTATATTTACGGTAGAAGGTTACAAAACAACAGACAACCTTAATGTAGATATTGATGAGGAAGTATCAATTCAAGCTTTAAGTAAAGAATTGACCAAAACCTCATTGCCTCACACACCCAACGTTAGTAATTGGGAACAGATGCCAAATGTGAAACGGGTTGGTCTTAAAGCTGTTAAAGAATATCTCCATTTTCCTGAAAATCTACCGTTCAATTCTATACCATACGTAGTTCTTATCGATAAGTTTGAGCAAGGTGAAATTCCAAATAAGGAAGGAAATCTCATAATCTCAATTACGGATCAAAACACCAACGAAACAATTAAGAAGTCGCTTGATATCCAAATGACTCACGATTAAGGAATCGGAATGGAAAAAGAATTATTGGGTGTAGCTCTTTATGGTGGGCTCAGTCCACCTTTACAAAAAGCTGGGCTTCTCATCGACGAGACAAACCTCTAAACGATAAGCCCCTCCCCGCGCCCTACACTACGCTTATCGGATCCATGTCAACGGTCATGGTAACTCCGCCGTGCTTTTTCGAGTCAAAGGCAGACTTCAATCTGCTTACGAAGGCGTGCATCCCCCTTATGTCTTTTGAGCCGCCCTTTACGAGCAGCTGCCACCTGAAGCGGCCTTTGACCTTCGAGATGAGCGCGGGGGCAGGGCCAAGGACGATGATATCTCCGGCGTGCCTTTTTAATAAAATCTCGGAATTGGTCTTGATGTCAAAGGCGGCGCGCATGACAACGTCTTCCTTGGCGCCCTCCACCCTGATGGCGGCAAGCCTTGAAAAAGGCGGGTAGAAGACCTCTTTTCTAAGGGCTATCTCGTCCTCGTAAAAGCCGTCATAATCGTGCGTAACGGCGTTTTTAAAAACGTAGTGGTCAGGGCTGAGCGTCTGTATCACGACCCGTCCGGGCAGTTCTCCCCGACCGGCCCTTCCGGCGGCCTGTGTCACAAGGTGAAAAGTCCTCTCCGCGCCCCTGAAGTCAGGTATGTTTAATGACGTGTCGCCGGATATAATGCCGACAAGGACAATGCCGGGAAAGTGGTGTCCCTTTGAAACCATCTGCGTGCCGATGAGCACGTCCGCCCTTTTTTCCTCGACCGCGCTTATGATATTTTTTACCGCGCCCTTTTTTGAGGTCGTGTCCCTGTCCATCCTGACAACGGCCGCCCCGGGAAAAACAGCGGCGACCTCTTCTTCTATCTTCTCAGTGCCCATGCCCGGCTCGGTGAGGTTGAGCCCCTTGCACTTCGGGCAGGAATCCGGCAGGGCGGCTGTCATGTCGCAGTAGTGGCAGCGGAGCATGCCCGGCGCGGGACGTTTATGGAGCGTGAGCGTCACGCTGCAATTCTGGCAGCCGAACGAATAACCGCAGTCCTTGCATATGATGGAGCTTGAAAAGCCCCGCCTGTTCAGAAAGAGCAGCGCCTGATCCTTTGCCGTCAGCGTCTCGTCCATCATTGCGCGGAGTTTTTCGGAGACGACCTCTTTCCTGCGCCCGCGCATGTCCATAAGCTCCACAACCGGCATGGCCCTTTCTTCAACCCTCTTTTTCAGGGTCAGCGGCGTAAACTTGCCTGTCTTTGCGTTATAAAAGCTTTCCATGGAAGGCGTGGCCGAGCCAAGCACTACCGTTATCCCAAGGTATTTGCCGAGCATCAGCGCCGCGTCGCGCGCGTTATATCTTACGCCGTCCTCCTGCTTATATGAAGTTTCGTGCTCCTCGTCAACGATTACGAGGCCCAGCCCTTTAAGCGGGGAGAACAGCGCCGAGCGCGCCCCTACGACGATGTCCGCCTTGCCTTTGACTATCCTCTGCCATTCGTCAAACCGCTCGCCCTCGGAAAGGCCGCTGTGGTTAAGAGCCACCCTTCCCGGAAACATCTCCGAGAGATACGCGGCAGGCCACGACGTAAGCGCAATCTCCGGAACGAGGAAAATGGCCTTTTTACCGGCCGTTACAGCCTCCTCTATGGCCCTCAGATAAACAAGGGTCTTGCCGCTCCCTGTCACGCCGTAAAGAAGGAACGGCGAAAAGGCATCCTTCCGAAGGGCATCGGCAATGGCGCTTATCGCGGCCATTTGTTCAGCATTAGGCTCGTGATTAGACGGCCTCGGGACCACGTCTGAAAAGGGATCGCGCTGGCGAGGCCTGTTCATGACGTTCACAAGGCCCATGGCCGCGAGCCTCTTAACAGCGCCGTCAACCGCGCCGAACTCCTGCCTCAGGGCGGCTAAAGACGCCCCTCCTTTGTCCCTGATATGCTCATAGACGCGCGCCTGGAGCGGAGCGTTTTTGAAATCAGGCAATGTCTCCGTCTCCTTGCGATTGACCGCCTCAGCGAACCTCTCAACCCTTGCCGAGCCGCCGCTTTTAAGCCTTACTTCGTCAAGCAAAAGGCCGTCTTTAATAAGCCGCGTGACAGCCGCATGAACCGGCCTTGAACCAAGCCGCCGTAAAAGCGCGCCGAGGCTTACGCCTTTTTCAGCGGCCTTCAGGATATCGCCGGAAAGGCCGTCTTTTTTTTCAAGCGCCTGCGCTCCGGCCTCTGTCAAAGTTAAAAATCTGCGGCTTTTTATGCTGGCAAAAGGCGGGTGTATGAGCGAGAGCGTCTCGCCCTGAGGGGCGAAATAATAATCCGACATCCATCTGAAAAATTTCAGGCGCTTTTCATCAAACAGCGGCTCCGGGTCAAGAACGTCCATTATCTCTTTTACGTTCTTTACGCCCGGCTCATCGGTAATGGCCGTGACGTAGCCTGTAATGACCCTTTTGCCGAAGGGCACAAGGACGCGCATGCCGAGGCGCGCCTCGGCCTTGAGCGCCGCGGGTATGGCGTAGCTGAAACTTCCCTCCACCGGAAGTTCCACCGCTATCTGGGCGAAATTACCTTTCATAAATCCTCGATAAAACTAAAACGCGGGTTCAATTAACCATTGAACCCGCGAAAAAAAAGACCGGCGCCGAGGCTCGCGCCGCCTACTCCACCCACTCCGCGGCGGTATCATAGCCGGACGGCGCCTGATCTTCAAACCTTGTGTATTCGTACATAAATGTCAGCTTCACGTCGCCGATGGGGCCGTTACGCTGCTTCTTTATCAATATCTCCGCGTTCCGCCTAAGGCCGCAGGTGCACAGTTCCTTGGGGCATTCGCACTTCTTGTAAACGCCCTCCCTGTAGACGAACATGACCACATCCGCGTCCTGCTCGATGGCGCCGGACTCTCTGAGGTCGGAAAGCTCCGGCTTCTTATCGTCCCTGCGCTCGGACATACGCGAGAGCTGGGAAAGGGCGATGACCGGTATGTGCAGCTCCTTTGCCATGGCCTTTAGAGATCTTGATATGTCGGATATCTCCTGCTCGCGGTTGTCGCGGTTGCTCTTTCCGCGCATTAACTGAAGATAATCAACTATAACGAGTTTCAGGCCCAGCTCGGCCTTCCACCTTCTGGCCTTTGCCCTCATCTCCAATACAGACTGCGCCGGGGTGTCGTCGATAAAAATGTTCGCGTCGTAGAGAGAACCCACGGCCGTGGTGAGCTTGCCCCAGTCATCTTCCTTTAAGAACCCGGTCCTGAGCCTCTGCAGATCTACCTTCGCCCTTGAGGCGAGCATCCTCTGCACGAGCTGCGCCTTGCTCATCTCAAGAGAAAACACGGCAACAGGCATTCCGCCGTCAATGGCGGCGTTCTCCGCGATGTTCAGGCAAAAGGCGGTCTTGCCCATGCTGGGCCTTCCGGCGATGATGATGAGGTCCGAGTCCTGCAGACCGGCGGTCATTTTATCGAGTTCCTTGTAGCCCGTGGAAATGCCGGTGACGTGGCTCTTTCTCTCGTAGAGCTTCTCGATGGTCTCGAACGTGTCGTTTATGATGTCTTTCAAGGCGTAGAAGGACTTTTTCGCCCTGTCCTGCGAGACCTGGAAGATAGATCTCTCGGCCTCGTCCACGAAGTCTTCTATTGAGTCTATCGGCTCGTAGCCGCGCGTGGCTATCTCAGTAGAAACGTATATCATCTTCCTGAGGAGCGACTTGTCCTTTACGATGCGCGCGTAGTACATGATATTCGCGGCAGTGGGCGTGGTCTCGGTTATCTCGCCGATGTAGGACACGCCGCCTACGGAGGAAAGGGCGTCGGTGTCCTTAAAAAGACTTGCGAGCGTAACGGCGTCAATGGGGCTGTTTTTTTCAAACAGCGCGACCATGCCGCGAAAAAGCCTTGTGTGGGCGTCGTGGTAAAAGTCGCTTCCGTCAGGCGCGAGTATTTCAAGGATTTTGTTGATGGCATCCTTTTCAAGGAGGATGCCGCCGAGGACAGACTGCTCCGCCTCTATATTGTGGGGGGGCGACTTGAGAACGGTTTCTTTTTGGACGCACACTGCCATAGGGGGTTTGGCCCCTTCAAGGGGGGTTTTTTAAAGACAGCGTCCGCAGCCGGCAGCCGTGACTGTCTATGCGAAAACAGGTGAAGGAGTTTTCTCATGCACGGTTGATGACCCCTTCCTTATCTCCTCCCCTCGCGGGGGAAGGCAGGGTGGGGGCCGCGGACGCCGCTTTTATTCTTTTACGACGTCTACAGTTATGTTCGCCGTGACTCCCGGATGGAGCTTGACGCTGACAGTATGAATGCCGATGTTCTTTATCGGCTCATGCAGATGGATTTCCTTCCTGTCTACCTTGAAACCTTTTGCCTTCAGCGCCTCTTCGACGTCGTGAGACGTCACGGAGCCGAACAGCCTGTCATCCTCGCCCGATTTGCGCGCGAAGCTGAGCGTAACGGCCGAAAGACCTTCCGCGAGCTTTTCGGCCTTTGCAAGGCGCGTCGCTTCTTTTACCGCGAACGCTTCCTTTTCGGCGTTGACCTGCTTGACGTTGCCGTCCGTGGCCTCTACGGCGAGGCCCTTGGGAATGAGAAAATTTCTCGCGTAGCCGTCGGCGACCCTGACGACGTCGCCGAACATGCCGAGATTTTCAATGCGTTCTCTTATTATAACCTTCATGGAAGTTGCTCCTTGGAATCTTTATGGCCGATGAGCGGCCCCGCGGGCTGCCCCTCGGCCGGTTAACTTTCTTCCTGCATATCTGAAAAAAGGCCGCCCCTTGGCCGGTTGCATTATTTCCGCGCAGCCAAACGACTACATGCTTATCGCGGTAAAGGGTATTATCGCGAGGTTGCGGGCGCGCTTAATGGCCTCGGCCACCACCCTCTGATGCTTTGCGCAGGTGCCTGAAATCCTTCTGGGCATGATCCTGCCCCTTTCGGTAAGGTACGGCCTTAAAGCCCTGGCGTCCTTGTAATCAATGGTCAGGCCTCTGACCTTGCAAAAACGGCAGACCTTCTTTTTCTGAAACGGCCTTCTTCCGCCCTCTGATGCGCCTTCACTTGGACGTCTTTCCATTCTGCTCATTCCTGCCTCCCCTGCAGGTTCGCCCCTGCGAGTTCGCCCCCTGCATCCTCAGCTCCTGCGGCCGGGGCCGCCTGAACCGGCGTTTCCTCTTTTTTGGGTTTAGCCGCTTCGAACGACTCGAGCCTTACGGTCTGGTAGCGTATCACGTCTTCATTATACTTCAAAAGACGCTCCAGTTCCTTGCTGGCCTCGGGCTTGCTGAAATAATTGATGACAAAGTAAAAGCCTTCGTTCTTCTTCTGGATGGGGTATGCAAGCTTTCTTCTGCCCCACTCATCCACCCTGTCTATCCTGCCGCCGAGCCCTTCCACGGCGGCCCTGGACTTCTGGATGGCGGCCTTTATGGCCTCCTCTCCGATGTCCGTCCTGACGATGCAAACTGTTTCGTAATGCTTTTCCATCTATCCTCCTTATGGTTCCCCGCAAACGCTGGTTCGCCCTATGCGGGTTCGCCCCTTTCAAGTAGAAGGGACAAGGTTTTACAACAAACAGAATTTATACTATTTCCTGAGCATTAAATCAAGTGTTTTTATCCGGCGTTTCATCCGGCAGCCGGCCCTTTGCGGCTTTGAACAGCTCCCTGTGCATTGCGAGGTAGTAGACTATGACACAATTAATCACTATCACGGCGCCCTTAAAAAAGGAGGCCCCGATAGCCATCTCATAGACCTCAAACGGAATAAAAACAGCGGTGAGCGCCACCGTCATCCATTCCGCCCATCTGCGCCTGAGACTAAGGCCGGCCGATTCAACGATATCTATGATGCCGACGGCCAGGGCCAGCGCCGCCAGCCCTGTCAGCTCGCCGCTGCTTACCCCGGCGGACTGTTTAATGGCAAGCTGTATAACGGGGTTGTCCGTCAGACCGTTTCTGCAGGCAAACTCAGCCAAAACTTCGGGCAGATTGCCGCCGCGCAGCTTAAAAAAAACAACTGCCATTATCAAGGCGGATATGCCGGTAGCCGCCTTGTAGATGACGATGAACTTTAAAAAACCGGCTCTTCTTTCCTTCATCTTACAGGGCCGCGCCCTCGTCCTCGTCCGGCGGCCTTACCGCTACGCCCCTGTCATGAAGGAATCTCTTTGTCTGCGGTATGGTAAAAACCCCGAAGTGGAATATAGACGCCGCAAGCGCGGCGTCGGCCAATCCGAAGGAAAATGCGTCGTAGATGTGCTCGAGCGTCCCTGCCCCGCCGGACGCGATAACAGGGATGGTCACGCTCTCGGCCACGGACCTCGTAAGGCCGAGGTCATAGCCGTCCTTTGTGCCGTCCCTGTCCATGCTGGTCAGAAGTATCTCGCCGGCGCCGAGGAGTTCCATCTTTTTTGCCCACGCCACCGCGTCCAGCCCGCGCGCCTTTCTGCCGCCGTGCGTGTAGACCTCCCACTTCGCGACATTCACGGAGTCCGTCCTTCTCTTAGCGTCTATCGCCACGACTATGCACTGGCTTCCGAAACGCTCCGAGGCCCTTCGCACGAAGTCAGGGTCTTCAACCGCGCTCGTGTTTATCGAGACCTTGTCCGCCCCGGCCCTCAAAAGGGCCTTTATGTCGTCAAGCGCGCGCACGCCGCCGCCCACCGTGAGCGGCATGAATACCTCGGAGGCCGTCCTTTCGACGACGTCAATGATGGTCTTTCGCGCCTCGTGCGAGGCCGTAATGTCAAGGAACACAAGCTCATCGGCCCCTTGAGCCTCATACGCCTTGGCGCAAAGCACAGGGTCTCCCGCGTCGCGAAGCTCGGTAAAGCTAATGCCCTTTACGACCCTGCCGTCCTTGACATCAAGACACGGTATTATGCGTTTGGTGAGCATACGATTATCCTATACACAGCGTCTTAAATAAATGCGCATACAGAGCGTCAGAACAAAGCAGACCGAGGCGCGACGAAAGCGAGGAGTGAGGCGCACTTTTGCCGTGCGCCGCAACGACGAGCCGAGGAGCAACGAAGGTATGCGAAGTTATGACGGTCTGTAAATCAAAAACCTTCCGCCAGTTCCACGACGCCTTTCAGGTCAACCCCGCCTGTGTAGAGCGCCTTGCCTATTATGATGCCTTCGAGCTTCACGCCCCTGTAAGCCTCAACGTCCTTTGCCGAGGATATCCCGCCGGAGGCTATGACGGGGATGCTCACGGCCCCGGCCATCTCGCTGGTCGCCGCCACGTTCGGGCCTTTAAGCATGCCGTCCCTTGAGATGTCGGTGTATATGATGGCCGCCACGCCCGCGTCCTCAAGGCTCATGGCAAGGTCAACGGCCTTTTCATCCGTCACGGTTATCCAGCCGTTAATGGCGACAAAGCCGTCCTTTGCGTCAATCCCGACGGCTATGCGGCCCGGATACCTTTTCGTCAGGTATCTGAGCAAGTCCTGATCCTGCAAGGCGGCCGTGCCCAGGATGATCCTCCTGACATTATGCAGATGCAGATACTTCTGCGCGGCGGTTATGTCCCTGATGCCGCCGCCTATCTGAACCGGGACCTTTACGGCAGCGGCTATTCTTTTAACTACGTCGAAGTTCTTGGCCGCGCCCTCCACGGCGCCGTCGAGATCAACGAGGTGTATGAGCCTCGCGCCAAGGGACTCCCACTTCACGGCGGTCGAAGCCGGGTCGTCGGAGTAGACCGTCACCGCGTCCATCCGCCCCTGCACAAGACGCACGCACTGGCCGTTTTTTATGTCAATCGCAGGTATTATCAGCATTGGTCAGACTCCATTTCTTTGTTAGCAGGCTGCTCAAAAAGCCCCAGCTACAAGGCGCCGAGGAGCGAAGAATGAGGCGCACTTTTGGCGTGCGCCGCAATGATGAGCAACGAAGACAACGCAGGAGATGGGGCTTTTTCAGCAGCCTGCTTAGCGCATCTCGCTGAAGTTCTTAAGCACCCGCAAACCGAGCCTCTGGCTCTTTTCCGGGTGGAACTGGCACGCGACGATATTGTCCTTTGCGATGCCGCTTGTGAACGTAACGCCGTAACCGGTCGTGGTCAGCGTGACCGACGGGTCGTCCGGCGCGGCGTAGTAGGAATGCACGAAGTAGAAAAACGAGTTGTCCGGGACGCCCTTCATCAGCGGCGACTGCTTTTCCATCTTCACGCTGTTCCAGCCCATGTGCGGTATCTTAAGCTCCGCGCCATCGGACTCCATGCCGGACTGGAACCTTACGACCTTGCCCTTTATGATGCCAAGCCCCTTATGGCGGCCAAACTCAAAGCCCTCTTCGAAAAGGAGCTGCAGCCCAAGGCATATCCCCAGGAAGGGCTTGCCTGATTCTATGCTCCTTACAACGGGGTCTACGAGGCCGTACTCCGTGAGGTTCCTCATGCAGTCCCTGAACGCGCCCACGCCGGGAAGGACGACGTGGCTCGCGTTCTTTATTGCGTCCGGGTCGCGAGTAGCCTTTGCGGAGGCGCCTATTTTTTCAAACGCCTTGGCAACGGAGCGCAGGTTGCCCATGTCGTAGTCTACGATTGCTATCATAAGAAGTTATCGGTTAAAAATGGTTATCAGTTATCCGTTATCAGTTATCAAAGACGGTTATCAGTTTAAGGATAACCATTTTTTACCTTCACTGATAACCGATACCCGTTTTTAAAGCTTCCCCTTCGTGGACATTACGCCTTTTATCCTTTTGTCCTTCAGGACTGCCGCGCCCAATGCCCTGCCGAGGGCCTTGTAGACGGCCTCTATGGAATGATGGATGTCGCGCCCGTAGTGAAGCGTGACATGCAGGTCAATGCCGGCGCTACTTGAAAAGGCCGTCATGAACTCCTGAACCAGGCCGAAGTCAAAGCCTTCCTCCGTCATGTTCGCCGGGGATATCCGCTGGGTGAGGGACGCGGCGTCTCCCGCCGCGTTAAACTTGAAGTACGGCCTGCCGCTTAAGTCGAGGACTACGGTGGCAAGGGAGTCCATCATCGGAACCGTTGCCGTGCCCACGCGCACTATGCCGGCCTTGCTGCCGGCCGCCTTTTTAACGGCCTCGCCGAGGCAAAGCCCCGCGTCCTCGACAGTATGATGCAGGTCTACCTCTATGTCGCCCTTTGCCCTGAGTTTCAAGTCAAACAGCCCGTGTTTTGCGAAGCTCGAAAGCATATGGGTGAAAAACGGTATCGGCGTCTTTACATCCGCCTTCCCGGCGCCGTCGATGTCAAGCTCTACAATGATGTCGGTTTCCGTGGTCTTTCTCTTTATCGCCGCTTTACGCGCCATGATCTCCCCTTGAATGGGCTGAGCCCCCGCCTGACTTGGGCGCCTCGCCGTTACCTCATATCGCCATGCTGAATGATGAATTTAATATATGAGTTTGTCGCCTCGATGATATCTATCTTCATTTTCCTGAAGCCGATGCTTTTTGATTCCGACAGGTCATATGTAAGGTCCTGCGTGTATGCCGCCCGCGCCAGGTCGTTTTTGAATTCGCGGTATGTCAGCCTTACCGTGTCCTTTGTCTTGCCGTTGTATATCAGTTCCATTCTGATGGAGCCTTCCTCGTAGACGGAGGCTTCCTTAATGCCCTTGAACGGCTCCGCCCATTTGTTTACATTGTCCATCTCGCAATTCGCTTCGCCAATGGCCGCGCCATCGGAATCAACCGCGACGCAGACGTGCCATTTCCTGCTTATATTTGAAAAGGGGGGAGAGAAAATCTGCTCGGATTTAGAGCCGACCGGCTTATAAAAAGCGACTCCCTTTTCCGTCTTGCCGTAGAGCTTGAGCATGTCGCCTTCTATCAAAGAGAGTGTCTTTGTGTTCAGGGCTGATGTCACCACAAGACCTTTATAAAAATAGAGATTCTCCTCGATCACCATAGGGTCGCCAAGGGTGGCCTGCTGTTCAAACCCTATCTGAAAAGAAGTATATTGCTTGCGCTGCGCTGTTTGGAAAACGGGGTCAACGGAAGCATAACATCCCGTGAGCAGCAGCAAAAAGACGAAAGATAACCCGATTAAGATTTTCATCTCTATCTCCTGTTGCAGCGCGAGACTTCAGGCTGGCGCTGCATTATCTTTTCTTAAGCCTCACCTCTACGCTCTTTGCGTGCGCGTCAAGCCCTTCAAGCAAGGCAAAGTCCCTTGCCTTAGGGCCGAGCTTTTCAAGCCCATTCTGAGAAAATTCGATGATGCTCGACCTTTTTATAAAATCCTCAACCCCAAGCGGCGAAGAAAACCGCGCAGTGCCGCTTGTTGGCAGCGTATGGTTAGGCCCTGCAATATAATCGCCGACAGCCTCCGGCGTATTCCTGCCGAGGAATATCGCGCCCGCGTTTTTTATGTCTTTTAATAGCTCGCGCGGATTTTCAACGAAAAGTTCGAGGTGCTCAGGGGCAATCCGGTTCGATTCATCTGCCGCCTCTTTTAAATCCTTTGCAACGATAATATAACTATAATCATCAATTGATCGTCTTGCGATATGTTTCTTATTAAGCCCATCAATCTGCTTTTCTACCTCTTTAATAACATCATCTGCCATCTCGTCCGAAGTCGTTATGAGGATGCACCTTGCCGTCTCGTCATGCTCTGCCTGCGAAAGAAGATCTGCGGCAATCCACGCAGGGTCGCCTGTGCCGTCGTTTATGATGAGTATCTCGCTCGGCCCGGCTATCATATCAATATCAACCAAGCCATAAACGAGCTTTTTTGCCATTGCAACATAGGCATTGCCCGGCCCGGTTATCTTATCTACCTTCGGGATAGTAGCTGTGCCGTATGCAAGCGCGGCAATAGCCTGCGCCCCGCCCACGCGAAAGACCTTGTCAACCCTGGCAATCTTGGCCGCGGCAAGGACATGCTTATTGACAATGCCGTCCTTGCCAGGCGGCGTGACCATGATAATTTCCTTAACTCCGGCAACACGGGCAGGGATAGCGTTCATAAGAACAGTCGAAGGGTAAGTTGCCTTGCCGCCCGGAACGTAGATGCCGACCCTTTCAATGGGCGTTACCTTCTGACCTAAAACAGTGCCATCTTCTTCAGTATATTCCCATGACTTCTGAATCTGCCTTTCGTGAAACCCTCTAATCCGTTTTGCGGCTAATTCAAGTAAATCAATTTCATCTTTGGGAATGTTATTAAATGCGGCGTCAATCTCCTCTTTTCCAACAAGCAATCTGCCGCTTACATCAACACTATCAAATTTTTTGGTATATTCAACCACCGCATCATCGCCGCGCGCTTTGACATCCGCGATTATATCTCTTACCGTTGGTTCAAAGGCAGCGAATGCAGTGGCAAATTCTTCCGCAGCCCCTTGTAGAACAATCTCAAGTTTTGAAATATCTATGCGTTTTTTTTGTAACACTTACCCCCGCCCCTTTCCCGCGTCCCTGACAGCCGCGGACAGCCTGTCCACAAGCTCCCGCACCCTGCCGGGCTTGGTCTTGAGGCTGGCGCGGTTGCAGACGAGCTTTGAGCTTATGTCCATCACGTCTTCCACCTCGACAAGGCCGTTTTTACGCAGCGTCTCGCCGGTCTGCACAAGGTCTACTATCCTCTCGGAAAGGCCGAGTAAAGGGGCAAGCTCTATCGAGCCGTAGAGCTTTATTATCTCCACCTGTATGCCCTTTTCCATAAAGTGCCTTGTGGTGATATTCGGGTACTTCGTGGCGACCCTTATGTGCGTCCAGCGGCTCGGGTTATCGCCCGCGCCAAGCTCCTTTGGCTCGGCCACGACCATCCTGCATATGCCGAGGCCGAGGTCAAGCGGCTCGTAGAGGTCTTTGGCCTGCTCGATAAGCACGTCCCTTCCGGCTATGCCGAGGTCAGCCGCGCCGTACTCGACATAGGTCGGCACGTCCTGCGCCCTTATCACCATGAAACGCAGCCCTTCGGCGACGTTTTCGAATATCAACTTTCTGTCATCCTTTAAAAGTTCGCTGAAATCCACGCCTGCGGCCTTGAAGAGATTAACGGCCTCCTTCAGCATCCTGCCCTTTGGCATGGCTATCGTGAGCGTGTCCTGCCAGTTCCTTGTTGTCATTGTCTTTTATGCCTTAACCCTTTTTATCTTCGCGCCAAGCCCCAATAATTTAGCTTCTATCCTCTCATACCCGCGGTCAAGGTGGTATATCCTCGACACCTCGGTAGTACCGTGCGCCGCAAGCCCGGCGAGTATGAGCGACGCGCTTGCACGGAGGTCTGTGGCCATGAGCGGCGCGGCGGAAAGCGCCCTTACGCCGCGCACTACGGCGGTCCTGCCGTCTATGGTTATGTCCGCGCCCATGCGCCTGAGTTCGCTCACGTGCATGAACCTGTTTTCAAAGACCGTTTCGGTTATAACGGAAAGGCCGCCGGCTGTCGCCATCATGGACATCATCTGCGCCTGCATATCCGTGGGGAAGCCCGGGTACGGCATGGTCTTTACGTCAACGCTCCTTATTGGAATGTCTCCTATGACGCGAACGCCGTCCTTTTCCTGACGTATCTCGGTCCCCGTCTCCTTCAACTTGACGATAAGCGCGTCGAGGAATTTATACGGGCAATTTTTTATAAGGACATTACCCCTTGTCATGGCCGAGGCGACCATGAAGGTGCCGGCCTCTATCCTGTCCGGTATGACCTCTACTTCAACGGCCTTTAACGCATTCACCCCTTCGATGGTAATGGTATCCGTGCCCGCGCCCTTTATCCGCGCGCCCATTTTTATGAGGGTATCTGCAAGGCAGACGACTTCCGGCTCGAGCGCGGCATTCCCTATGACGGTCGTTCCCTCGGCGTGCACGGCGGCGAGCATGACGTTCTCCGTGCCCGTCACCGTCACGGTGTCGAAGCGGATGCTTGCGCCGACGAGCCTTTCGGCCTTTACATTCACGAAGCCGTGCTCCACGCTTACCTCGGCGCCCATTTTTTTAAGCGCCATGATGTGCAGGTCAATGGGCCGCGCGCCGATGGCGCATCCGCCGGGCAGGGAGACCCTCGCCCTTTTAAAGCGCGCCACAAGCGGGCCGAGTGCCAGTACCGAAGCGCGCATGGTGCGCACCATGTCGTATGGCGCCTCGTCGGATTTAAGCTGCGGCGTCCTTATGCGCAAAACGCCGCCGTCATAGTCGGTCTCCACGTCCGCCCCAAGATGCATGAGGAGCGTATTGAAGGTGTCTATGTCCCTGAGCCTCGGCACATTGGTGATGGTCATCCAGCCATCAACGAGCAGAGAGGCCGCCATGAGCGGCAAAACGGCGTTCTTCGCCCCGCGTATGGCGACCTCTCCGATAAGGCGGTTAGGCCCCTCTATTAATATCCTGTCCATAAAATTCCGTTAAGAATAAAGAGTATTTTTCGTTATCCAATTCGTTACTGCCGAAGGTCACGCAAGCGCGCCCTCGCGGCTTCCTTCAGATGACTTCAACGCCTCTGTCTGGTAGTAGGCCGTTATATTGTCCATGAACTCGTCAAGGTCGCCGCCGAGTATCTCGGTGAGCCTGTAAAGCGTCAGCCCTATCCTGTGGTCGGTGACGCGGTTTTGCGGATAGTTGTAGGTGCGTATCTTCTCGCTCCTGTCGCCGGTTCCGACCTGCGTCTTCCTGTCGAGGGCTATCTTCTTCTGCTGCTCCTGTATCTTCTTGTCAAGAAGGCGCGCAAGGAGTATCTTCATGGCCCTCTGGCGGTTCTTGTGCTGGCTCTTTTCGTCCTGACACTGCACGACGGTATTCGTGGGTATATGCGTCATCCTCACGGCGGTCTCGACCTTGTTTACGTTCTGCCCGCCGTGGCCTCCGGCCCTGAAGGTGTCCACCCGTATGTCGTCGGGCCTCACGTCCACCTCGACCTCTTCGGCCTCCGGCAAGACCGCCACCGTCACGGTCGACGTATGCCGCCTGCCGGACGCCTCGGTCTCCGGCACCCTTTGCACGCGGTGAACGCCGCTTTCATATTTCAACTTCGAGTACGCGCCCCTGCCTTCGATGTTGGCTATTATTTCCTTAAGGCCGTTCTGTCCCGTCGGGCTTGAGCTGAGCACGTCGACCTTCCAGCGGCGGTTCTCGGCGTAGCGCGAATACATCCTGAAAAGCTCGGCGGCGAAAAGGGATGACTCATCCCCGCCCACCCCGGCCCTTATCTCGATGATGACGTTCTTGTCGTCATTGGGGTCTTTAGGAAGGAGCATTACCTTGATGCGCGTGAAGAGATCGTCCTTCATCTTCTGAAGTACCGGCATCTCGGCCTTGGACATCTCGCGCAGGTCCGCGTCCTTGCCTTCAAGGGCCGCTTTGTATTCGGCAAGCTCCGCGTCTATCGCCCTGTATTGCCTGTATGCCTCGACAATATCGGCGTATGAGGCGTGCTCTCTTGAGTACCTCTGAAAAAGCTCCTGATCGGAGATGACCTCCGGCTTGGATAAAAAACCTGACAGCTCGGCGTATCGCTTTTCTATTTCCTGAAGACGATCCTGTATCATAATAATAAACCGTGTCCGTAGACGCTATCAATGAAAATGGCAAAAAGACAGCAGCCTGTGCCGGTCAAGCCGGCGGCCTGTTGACGCCTACAGCTTCCTGAATTTTTCCCTTATCTCTTTGGGTCTGCCGCAGGTCATCTCGCCCTCGCTGCAAGCGCCCTTTACGCAGGCAGGGCCGGCGTCCTTGAATATGAACGGCGACGTTTTCTTCGCAAGGACAAGCATGCGGGTGGCCATGTCCCTGATCTCCCACTGCGCCCTCTCGCAGCAGCGCAGACGGAAGAAATGGATAAGCTCCCTTGCGTTCATGGTGACGATTATCTTCGAACACGCGGCGTTTGGCAGGATGTAGCGCGCGTCCTCCGCCGGGACACCGGCGTCCACAAGCTCTTTGTAGAGCTTATAGACCTGCTTTACCGTCCGGTCGTAGCGCTTTTTCTTTTCAGGGACGCTCTCGATGGATGCGGGCGTGACGTAATCCGGCGCGGCGGCTTTCACATAACGCTGGCTCTGCTGCGAATATGACGCCAGCCTGTGGCGGACGAGCTGGTGCGTAAGCGCCCTTGACACGCCTTCTATCCCGAAGGTAAAAGATGCGTGCTCAAGCACCGAAAGGTGGCCCATGCTTAAAATCCTGCCGAGAAACTTTTCGAGGGACGCGCCCCCGGCCTTCCCCTCAAGTTCCTTTATCGCGTCGGCGGAGTAGCAGAGCCTTGCGGCCATGTAAACGGTCTTTTCCGGGGCCGGCGTGAAGTTCAAGAGAGTCACCTGCACGGCATCCCTCCGGACCCCCGCTTTAAACCCCCGCTTAAAACATGCGAGGGCAAGCATGCGAGGGCATGATTACGCGTTTTTCTTCTGCTGCGGCTTAAGCGCGTATTTCTTCCTGAATTTTTCAATCTTGCCGGCGGTGTCCATGACCTTGTGCTTGCCAGTGAAAAAGGGGTGGCACTTGGAGCAGATGTCAACGGCAAGCTCCTTTTTCGTGGAACGCGTCTGGACGATGTTGCCGCACGCGCAATGGACAGTTGCAACGGCATAATTTGGGTGAATGCCTTCTTTCATAAATCCTTCCTCCGATGTATTTTCCCGGCTCAAAACGATACGGTCAGCAGGATAAACTCCTTTAACTGTAATAATATATAATAGCAAGTCTCTATTTTGTCCGCAAGTTTTTTTTATCGGCATATTCCTTTCAAATAATCTCCGCAACCCTGCCCAAGCTGAAAAAAAATAGCCGCGTGGCGGAGTTGCGCGCTTTTAAAGCAATTGCGTTTTAGACATTTATGCGATATATTTTTTTAATGACGGGATCTAAAGAAAAAACCCCCCGAAAACTGACCACGGCAAAACCGGCTAAACCGGCTGAGCCGGTTGAACCGGCATACCGGCACCTTCACCTCGCCACTTTCAACGAAATCGGCAAAGCGCTGACCTCGTCGCTCGACCTTAAGGAAATATTGAAGGTCGTCATGGAGAACATAAGCACCCTGATGCAGCCAAAGAACTGGTCTTTGCTTCTCGTGGACGACGACAGGGACGAGCTGCGGTTCGAGATAATCGTCGGCGAAGGCGCGGAAAAGCTCAAGGACCTTAGGCTGAAGATCGGCGAGGGCATCGCCGGATGGGTGGCACGGGAAAAAAAGCCCCTGCTTGTCCCGGACGTGGACAAAGACCCGCGGTTTTCCAGAAAGGGCGACGAGATATCCAACTTCAAGACCCAATCCATCATCTGCGTCCCGCTCGTGACAAGGGGTAAATGCCTCGGCGTCATAGAGCTTATCAACAAAGTCCAGCACGACAACTTCAGCGAAGACGACCTCCTGCTCCTGACCACCCTTGCCGATTACAGCGCCATAGCCATTGAAAACGCGATGTTCTTTAAAAAGGTGGAGGAGCTTACCATCACGGACGACCTCACCAAACTGTACAACTCAAGGTTCATGCATAACCGTCTTGAGTATGAAGTCGAGAGGGCCAGGCGCTCGGAGCATCAGATATCCCTCGTATTCATGGACCTTGACCACTTCAAGGAAATAAACGACAATTTCGGCCACCTTTGCGGAAGCAGGGTTTTGAAGGCCGCGGCAAAGCTTATCCGCGACATGATACGGAGCACGGACATGGCATGCCGCTACGGCGGGGATGAATTCCTGATACTCATGCCGGAGACTGCGAAGGACAACGCCATCCTGGCAGCGGAGAAGTTACGGGCCGCGCTGAAGAAGCACATTTTTCTGACGGAGGAAGGCATAAACGCCCAGCTCAGCGGGAGCTTCGGCGTTGCGTCATTTCCCGATGACGCAAGCGACAAAGACGACCTCATCCACAAGGCCGACAACGCGATGTACGCGGTAAAAAACAGCGGCCGCAACGGCGTATCCGGGGCGTAAAACGAACGGCCCAGCATTCGGTGAAAGACGTCACCGCAAAACCCCCTTGAATGGGTCGATCCCCAATCCCCCTTTTACAACGGGAGAATATCATCAATCAATTTCCCCCTTTAGAAAAGGGGGTTAGGGGGATTTGAGATGTTTCGGCATAAAGACGCGTTGGAATATAAGGAACGTAAAAAAAACAATTATGATAAAAGCTGGAAATAACAGAAAAATAAAATCGGAGAATATAATGAAAAAAATAGTTTTTCTTGCCGCTTTGCTCGCGCTCACAGCAGGCTGTTCCACTGTCACCGCCAAGACCACGAAGGCCGAGGGGGCGAAGCTCGAAAAAGAGGCCGCCCTTAAGCTCAAACCCGGCATAACCTCGCGCGAGGCGGTCATAAGCGCCTTTGGAGCTCCGGCAGAGACTGTAACGGAAAACGGCGAAGAACGCTTGAAATACGTCTACACCGAAAAGCAGATAAAATCCTACTTCGGCGGAACCATCCAGGACGAAGTCACAGGCGGCAAGGAAACAACCACCCTTGAAGTGGTGATAAAAAACAACATTGTTGATTCGTATAAGTTCAAGAAAATTGAAGAGTGAGGCGCGAACGGCTTATTATTATCGTTGTTATCATTCCCACGCTCCGGCGTGGGAATGCATCCATGGACGCTCCAGCGTCCTGTATAACACCACGGCACGCTCAGCAACACCCGCCGTCATCATCGCATCCGCAGGAAGGGTCTTTGCCGGTGATCATGCCGTTGATTATAGCGGCTGCGCAGCCCACTCCGGCGTTTACCTTTAACGCTCCGTAAGCACAATTGCGCGCGCACGCGCCGCACTCCATGCACCTGTCCTTATCTGTTATAGACGCCCTTTTGTCCCTCATGACAAAGACGGCGTGAGGGCAGACCTCGACGCACCTGCCGCAGCCGGTGCATTTTTCAACATTGAACTCAAGGCTCGAAACATTCGCCAGATATTTCATATTACCACCTGAGGGGGCCGAGCCCCCTGAGGGGGTTCAACCCCAGCTCCGCCAGTTTAACGGCTGCAAATAACATTGCCGATATAACCGCCCCGGCGATATAAACCGGCATGGCGTAATTCATCTCCTTCCTGACGCCGGTCATTCCGGTGTATGTTGACGCGCCTGTAAATTGCAGGGCGGCATAAGAAGACGCCAACGGATAGAATATAAGCGATAGAACGATAAACAGCTTGCCAGTCTGCGCCGCCGCGCCGCCCATCAGCGCGGCAATGGTCAGGGCCATGCCCGCTAACCACCCCTTGACCGCGAAAGACCGGAACGGCAGCAGCGGCAGGGCAAGAGGCGTTACAACCGCGCCCGCGAATATGGCCGCGAGGCCGAGAAAAAGAAACGGCAACCCCCTGTTCCATGCGTCCATGAACGAGATGCCTGACGGACTAATACCGGAGACAATAAAAATAATCAAAGCGTAGACGGCGTAATGCTTCATCGCCGGAATAAGCTCCAGCGGGATAAGCACGAGCCTGTCGGCAACGGGAAATCTTTTTAAACGCATATCTTCAGTTGCCTTATAACCTGCATTTACATATGCCCGGACGTCCGATGCCTCGACGGGGCCGTAATGGACGCGAAAGCCGGTCTCCTTCTGAACCACATGCGCGGCTATGCCGGGCGCGCCAAGCTGCGGGACGATTATCCTCTTATGCTCCACCACTTCATAAAGGCGCGCCTCAAAGATTCGTTTTATAAGCTCATCCGTTCCAAAAGTCCCCTTGCCCGCGGCGCACCAGACGTTTATACCCTTTGTGTCGAGCACGAGTATCCAGGCATTAAAGCCCTTTAACGCGCGCCTCAATATGTCAAAGCTCAGCTTGTAATTTGCGCTTACGAACACGTCTGAGTTGCCGTCAGGCTCGCCGATAGCGTAAAGGCCCGGGGCAGTCAAATAACGCATTCTGAAGACTCCAGCCCTGCACCTGAAATGCCCTACTCGCTCATCAAATGACCATTCGGAGCTGACCTTGCGCCGAGCCTGCACGCCTCCTGCCTCAGCCGGATTTTTTTCCGGCGCGAGGCAGCATTGGCTTCCAGTCTGAGCATCACCGGCAGACCCGCAGCAGGAGGCCTTTTTTATCCCGCCTATTCTTAGTCTTTTTTTAGTTTCCCTTTTTTCCATGCGCTGCCTCTTTCAACATGTCCTTCATTAACGGCCCGATTCTGTCCTTCATCATCTCCACAAGCTCTTCAACCTTTATAAGAGTGATGCAGCAGACCTCGCCGCCCCTGACCCAGCTCGCCACCGCCAGCCTGTCTCCGGCCTTTATCCCCGCCCTTTTACGCAGCTCCTTTGGCAGCACCATCTGCCCCCTCTCGTCCACGCTTACAATGGACTCGACCCTGCAAGTCTCCACTTTCAAATTACCGTTCCCACAGCATGGAGCCGCGGCTTTTTTCCTCACCATCTCAACCTCCCTCGAAAATTACTGATAATTCATTTTAATCAGAATAATCAGATTATAGGCCATATCTGTTTTTTTGTCAAACCCTGACGATTTTTCCCTCATCACGCCTCACGACATCCTGTTAGGTTTCCCCCCCGCCCCACTCCAAAAAAAATAAAAAAAGGCAAGGGTCTTATCCCTTGCCTTTTCCATTGTCTTAATGAGCTTACTGACGGCCAATTGCTTCTCAGGCCTTTTCTTTTTTTACCTTTGGCTTTGCTACGGTCTTTTCCTTGGGCTTGGCCTCTGCCTTTGGTTTTGCGGCAGCTTTGGGTTTTGCTTCAGCTTTGGGCTTTGCCTCTGCCTTGGGCTTTGCGGCGGCCTTCGGCTTTACCGCGGCCTTTTTGGCCTTTGCCGGCGCCTTTGGCCTGGCCTCTAAAGCGCCCTTACCCTCGACAAGTTCGATTATGGACATTTGCGCGGCGTCGCCCGGCCTTACGCCGAGCTTCATTATCCTCGTATACCCGCCCTTCCTTTCCGCATACTGCGGGGCGATATCCGTAAACAGCCTCGTAACGGCATCTTTGCTCTTCATGAACGCGAAGGCGCGCCTGCGCGCCGCAAGGCTTCCGTCCTTGCCGAGCGTTATCATCTTTTCAATCTTGCTCCTCAAGACCTTTGCCCTCTGCGTGGTCGTCTTGATCCTGCCCATATTGATGACGTCGTTAGTCATGTTTGACAGCATGCTCTTTAAATGGCTGTACGTCCTGTCAAACCTTTTTTCGTCCCTGTTGTGTCTCATTTTAATCTGCCCCTTTTATCGAATACTGAACGTGCGCCGGGCGATAAAGGTTGATGGACATCCGCCAAAAACCCGTCTTTTCCCGTGCGAGCGTCTTATGCCGATTCCTTGTGCTCCGTGTGCATGGCGTCAAGCTCTTTCCTTGAAGGGAAGTTGTCAAGCTTCATGCCGAAGTCAAGGCTCATGCTGTGCATCATCTCTTTTATCTCGTTGAGCGACTTCCTGCCGAAGTTCTTTGTCTTGAGCATCTCCTGCTCGGTCTTCTGGACCATCTCGCCTATGTACTTTATATCGGCGTTTTTAAGGCAGTTGGCCGAACGAACGGAAAGCTCAAGCTCCTCCACCGTCTTGAAAAGGTTGTCGTTGAACTTGGGCCGCGCCTCGGACTTCTCAAGCGCGCCTTCCTCCGCTCCCTCTTCGAACGTGATGAACACGCTCAGCTGGTCCTTTAAAATCTTGGCAGCCACGGCCACGGCGCTCTGCGGGTCGATCGCGCCGGTCGTCCATAATTCAAGTATAAGCTTATCGTAATCCGTCCTCTGGCCCACGCGCGCCTGGGTGACGTTGTAATTGACCCTTGCCACCGGCTGGAACATGGCGTCTATCTGTATGGTGCCCACGGGCTGATTAGTCGCCTTGTTCTTCTCGGCGCTTACGTAGCCCTTGCCGGTATTCGCGGTAAGCTCGCACTCAAACTTCGCGTCTTTTGATACCGTCGCGATAGGCAGTTCGGTATTCAATATCTCAACGGATGAATCGCATATGATGTCGCCGGCGCGCACGACGCCTTCTGTGCCGGCCTTTATCTTCAGCGTCTTTGGGCCTTCCCCGTGAATCTTCAGCCTTACCTGCTTCAAGCTCAGGATAATGTCCGAGACGTCCTCTTTTACGCCAGGTATCGTTGAAAACTCATGAAGAACATCATTGAACCTGACGCTCGTTATAGCCGCTCCCTGAAGCGAGGAAATGAGCACCCTGCGCAGCGAATTCCCAAGCGTAAGCCCGAACCCTCTCTCAAGCGGTTCGGCTACGAACTTCCCATAGGTGCCGGTAAGCGATTCTCTCTCTGCTTCGAGTTTTTTCGGTTTAATAAGGTCACGCCAGTTTTTCTGCATTGCGCCCCCATTTATTAAAAATTATTTACATGTCCCATCAATCTATATGCCGGTAAATGCCGCCTTAAGCACAGTCCATGTGCGGCAGGGCGCTTTAAAGGCCCCACGCCGGCCTTGCGCCGCAAATCGATTACTTCGAGTACAGTTCGACTATGAGCCTCTCGCTCATCGGAAGCGTTACGTCGTCCCTCTTGGGGAGCCTGAGCACCTTGCCGTTCATTGCCGTCTTGTCGGTCAAAAGCCACTCAGGGATGACCCTGCGTTCCGCGGTCTTGAGGTTGTCCGCGATCTTAGGGTTCGCCTTCAAGCTGGCGGCCACTTCAATCACGTCGTTCTCCTTGACAAAACAGGAGGCGATGTCGACCTTCTTGCCGTTCACGCGCACCAGGCCGTGCGTGACGTACATACGCGCCTCGCTGCGGTTTCCGGCAAACCCGAGCCTGAACACGACGTTGTCAAGCCTTCTTTCCAGGAGGGAGACGAGGTTTTCACCCGTGATGCCCTTTTGCCTCTCCGCCTCCCTGAAGGTATTCTTGAACTGCCCCTCCATAAGGCCGTATATGCGCTTTACCTTCTGCTTCTCGCGCAGCTGGATGGCATACTCGGATATCTTGCCCTTGCCCTGACCGTGCTGGCCCGGCGCGTAGCTCCTTCTCTCAAATGCGCATTTGTCCGTGTAGCACCTGTCGGTCTTGAAAAACAGCTTCATTCCCTCACGCCTGCAGATCTTGCAAACCGAATCTCTGTACCTTGCCAACGTATCCTCCGTGTTTTCGAAATACCGGACGCCTTCCGTTAAGTTTCACTTCCGTCCATGCAGCGTCCTCAGAATATTTTACCGTCTCTTAAACCTTTTTCAAATTTAGACCCTTCTTCTTTTCGGCGGTCTGCAGCCGTTGTGCGGAAGAGGCGTAACGTCTCTGATGAGGGAAATGCCGAACCCGGCCGACTGCAATGACCTGAGGGCCGACTCCCTGCCGGCGCCAGGGCCGTTTATGTAAACGTCAACACTCTTAACGCCCATGTCTATCGCCTTTTTGGCGGCCGTTTCAGCGGCTACCTGCGCGGCAAAAGGGGTGCCCTTCCTTGATCCCTTAAAACCCTGCCCGCCCGCGCTTGCCCACGCCAGGACGTTCCCCGCATGGTCAGTGATGCTGACTATGGTATTGTTAAAGGTTGATTTTATATGGGCCACGCCCTTTGATACCGCCCTCTTTTCCTTTTTGGCCTTTGCCATGCCGCCTCCGTTTTTTTGAACACCTAACGCCGTCTCAGCCGATTATCTTCCGTTAGCCGGCACATGCGTCTTAACTTAACCCTGTCACTGTCTTCTTTTGCCGCGGTCGCGCTGTCATTAACCAGGCCGGATTCAATGCGCCCGGCTGCCGCGTCTTGATTCCGCCGAGCCTTACCGCCCTTACTCAGCCTTCTTTATGGACACGGCTCCCTTTCTTGGGCCTTTTCTTGTGCGCGCGTTGGTATGCGTCCTCTGTCCGCGCACCGGAAGGTTTTTCCTGTGCCTCAGGCCGCGATAGCAGCCCATGTCTATGAGCATCTTCACATGCATGCCGACCTCTTTTCTCAGGTCGCCTTCAACCTTGAATTCGGCGTCAATGACCTTCCTTACCGCGGCCACCTGCGCCTCGGTCATGTCCTGCGTCTTAAGGGCAGGTGGAACGCCCGCCTTTTTCAGTATATTAAGGGCCGATTGCCTGCCGACGCCGTATATCTTCGTCAGCGCGATTTCAAGCCTTTTATTCTTTGGAAGGTCTACTCCCGCAATCCTTGCCAATGTACTCCTCCTTGTGTTTTCAAAGATTAGACGTTGTTTCTAACCGTGAAGTTTACCCTGTTATACGCTTGCAAGCTCGTATCAAGCCGTGCCCGCGGGGCAATCGCGCCGCGGAATTATCCCTGCCTCTGCTTGTGCTTGGGGTTGTCGCAAACCACTCTGACAACGCCATGGCGCTTTACTATCTTGCACTTTACGCATATCTTCTTTATCGAACTTCTGACCTTCATCGTGCCCTCTCTGCCGTATCTTTATTATCGCCGCCCTGAAAGCTATCCTGCCCTTGTATCACAACCTCTCTGCCGTGTCTTTATTATCGCTTTACTTTGCCCTGAAAGTTATCCTGCCCCTTGTGAGGTCATAGGGCGAAAGCTCGATAGTAACCTTGTCGCCAGGGAGTATCTTTATAAAATGCATCCTCATCTTGCCTGAAACGTGCGCCAGCACCTTGTGCTTGTTCTCAAGCTCTACCCTGAACATCGCGTTCGGCAGGGTCTCTATCACCGTGCCTTCTACCTGTATAGCCTCTTCTTTGGCCATTATTTATCTTCCCTGCCCTCTAAAAACGGTTAATGCTTCCGCGTCACATAAATGCAATAGCCCTTCATGCCGGATAACGCTCGCCGAGTCTTGCGTCTGCGCGCTGCTTAAAGCCTGCTGAGCACATACGGCCCTTTGGCTGTTATTGCCACCGTGTGCTCGAAGTGAGCGGAGAGGCCTCCGTCCACAGTCACTGCCGTCCAGCCGTCTTCTAGCACCTTCACATCGCTTGCGCCCATGTTTATCATAGGCTCGATGGCCAGCACCATTCCTGCCTTCAGCCTTACGCCCCTTCCGGGGGCGCCGAAGTTCGGCACCTGCGGAGGCTCATGAAGCTCCCTGCCAATGCCGTGTCCGACGAAATCCCTTACGACTGAAAAACCCGCCGCCTCCACATGGCTCTGCACCGCGTGGGAAATGTCCATCAGGCGGCCGCCTTCCCTTGCCGCTTCTATCGCATTTTCAAGGGACTCGGCCGTAACCTTTATAAGCCGCATGGCCTCTTTTGACACGGCGCCTACCGGCACCGTTATCGCCGAGTCGCCATAAAAACCGTCATGCAAAACCCCGAAGTCCATGCTGAGTATGTCGCCCTCTTTTAACATCCTTTTGGCGGAGGGCATGCCGTGAACGACCTCGCTGTTGACCGAGGTGCACAGACAATACGGGTAATCCCTGTATCCTTTAAACGCAGACCGTGCGCCGCGCCTTTTAATCTCCGCCTCTGCGATGCGCTCAAGGTCCATTGTGGCGATGCCGGGCGCCGCGCTGCCCCTGAGCAGTTCAAGTATCTCTGCGACGATGAGGTTGGCTGTCCTCATCTTTTCAATCTCTTCAGGAGACTTCAGTATTATGGTTTCCCTTCGCAAAAACGATACCGACAGACGCGGCCAACCGTGCTTACGCGCCGGCGCCTCTGTTATTTATGGCTTTCAATAGCCTTTACTATCGCCCCTGTTATCTGATCAACGCCGCCGATGCCGTCTATGGCGACGTAGAGAGCCTTCTTCTTATAATAATCCACAAGCGGGAAGGTCTCCTCTTCGTAAACCTTCAGCCTTGCCTCTATCGTATCTTCCTTGTCGTCTTCTCTCTGGTATATCTCGGAACCGCACTTGTCGCATATGCCCATATTGATAGGCGGGCTGAATATCGTATGGTAGTTATCGCCGCACTTGCGGCAAACCCTCCTGCCGCCGAGTCTCCTTACAAGCTCCTTCCTCTCGACTTCTATGCCTATGACGCAATCTATCTTCCTGCCCATCGCCTTAATCGTGGCATCGAGCACATCGGCCTGCCTGATATTCCTCGGAAACCCGTCAAGCAGAAAACCTTTTTCGCAGTCCGGCTCCTTAATGCGGTCTATCACCATGCCGACGACGACGTCATCTGACACGAGCGCCCCTTTGTCCATGAACTCCTTGGCCTTAAGGCCAAGCGCGGTCTTGTTCTTTACGTTTGCGCGCAATATGTCCCCTGTTGAAATCTGAGGTATCCTGTACTTTTCTGAAAGGTTCTTACCCTGTGTGCCTTTGCCGGCGCCAGGAGCTCCAAAAAGGATTATGTCTGTCATTGGCACAAATACCCCTTGAAGGGGTTCAACCCCTCAGAATGAAAGAATATACATATGCGCCGCGTCGCGGCAATAACTGCTTTTAAACCTGACAGCCCGCACTGCCTGGCGCGCAATAACCCGCTCTCTATCACCACCCCCCGCCCTGCCCTCCCCCGCGAGGGGGGAGGAGATAAGGAAGAGGTCATCGACTGCCCTTTATCTTGCCCTTTTTAAGAAGGCCGTCGTAGCTTCTGGCAAGCAGGTGCGATTCCATCTGCTGGGCCGTGTCCATCGCGACTCCAACGACTATCAAAAGCGCAGTGCCGCCGAAGTAAAAAGGAGCGTTGAACTCCGCGACAAGAAGCGACGGCAGGACGCACACCGCCGCAAGATACAACGCGCCCCACAGAGTAAGCCTTCCAAGCACCGTGTCCAGATATTCAGCCGTGTTCGCGCCCGGCCTTATCCCCGGGACAAAACCGCCATACTTTTTAAGATTCTCGGCGACATCCTTTGGGTTGAACTGCACTGCCGTGTAAAAATAGGTGAAAAATATTATCAAAAACACATATACGATATTATACAGCAGCCCGCCAGGGTTAAAGCTCTGCGCGATGGACTTCATTATAGGAATGTTTATGAAGTTGGCCACCGTTGCCGGGAATATGATTATCGAAGACGCGAATATCGGCGGAATGACGCCTGACGAATTTATCTTCAACGGCAGGTGCTGGCTCTGCCCGCCAACGACCTTTCGGCCCACCACCCTTTTGGGATATTGTATGGGGATCCTTCTCTGCGCCGTCTCCATGTAAACGATGAACGCCACCACGGCTATCATCACTGCGATGAGCACAAGGACGAACAAAAAGCTCATCTCCCCGGCGCGGACAAGGGAAAAAGTATTATATACCGCCGCAGGCATATTTGCAATAATGCCTACGAAAATAATCAATGAGATGCCGTTGCCGATACCGCGCTCAGTTATCTGCTCGCCGAGCCACATGAGGAAGCAAGTCCCTGAGGTGAGCGTAACGACCGTCATCAGCCTGAAGCTCCAGCCGGCGTGAAGGACTATCGGCTCCCCGGCGCTGCCGTGCATACTCTCAAGCCCGGTGGAGATCATGAAGCCCTGAATTATGGACAGCACCACGGTGAGATAGCGCGTATACTGGGTTATGGTCTTTTTTCCGGACTCGCCCTCTTTTGACAGCTTTTCAAGGGACGGCACTACCATCGCCAGGAGCTGCAGGATGATAGACGCGCTGATATACGGCATGATGCCAAGGGAAAAAACCGAGAAACGCTCAAGCGCGCCTCCGGTGAACATTGTGGCGAAATCAAGGAGGGTTCCGCTCGATGCCTTAAAAAAGCCCGCCAACGCCTCTGCGTCAATGCCCGGCGTGGGTATAAACACGCCGATCCTGAAAACGGCCAGCATGATAAGCGTTATAATGATCCTGCGGTTCAGCTCCGAAACCTTGCCGCTCGAGCTATTAGGTGCCAAATCCGCCAACTAAATTACCTCCGCCTTGCCGCCTGCCGCGGTTATCTTCTCTGCGGCGCTCTTGCTGAAGCGGTTGGCCCTTACGGTAAGGGCTTTCTTTATCTCCCCGTCGCCAAGCACCTTCAGAGGACCGTGCTTGTCCTTAAGCACGCCCTTTTCCATGAGCGCGGCCTCGTCCACAACGGAACCCGCCTTGAATAGTTCATCGAAGCGTTCAAGGCTTACTATGCGCGATTCGACCCTGAACTTATTTGTAAAGCCTCTCTTTGGAAGACGCCTGTAGAGCGGCATCTGTCCGCCTTCAAATCCGGGCTTGATGCTTCCGCCTGTCCTGGCTGTCTGGCCCTTGCCGCCGCGTCCGGAGGTCTTGCCGAGACCTGAACCTTCGCCGCGTCCGCGCCTTGTCTTCTTGGTATTCGCCCCCTTGGGGGCCTTAAGCTTGTCTAACATTTTATAAACCTCGTAAAGCGGTTATCCGTTACCTGTTATCAGTTTCCGGTCTATCAGCGCCTGCTCGCCGTATACATTTCAGCTGCCTGCGGCTTTTCAACGCCGGCATTTCAATAAAAAACTACTCAACGCTCACGAGATGTGCGACCTTGTTTATCATGCCCCTTATCGCCGGGGTGTCGCTGAGCACCCGCGTCCTGCCGAGCTTCGTAAGCCCAAGGCCCAGAAGCGTTTTTTTCTGCCTCTCAGGGTAGCCTATGCCGCTTCTTACGAGGGTGATCTTTAACGCGTTAGCTTGCGCCTTCTTTGCGGTCATATTGCCTCGTGTTCCCTCTGTCTTTAACTCTTTAGTTTGCGCCTTCTTTGCGGTCATATTGTCTCGTGTTTCCTCTGTCTTTTACGCGGCGGACAGACCGCCGGCGATGTCATTTTAACTTTTTAATGCCGGCTGCCGTTTATTCCGGTTACTGAGCTATCTGCTTGCCTCTTAATTCGGCAAACGATGCAGGGCTTCTTAACTGTTTCAGGGCCTCTATCGTGGCCTTGACCACGTTGTGCGGGTTGCTTGTGCCAAGCGACTTTGTCAGGACGTTCTGTATTCCCGCGGCTTCGACAACGGCACGCACACCGCCTCCGGCGATAAGCCCGGTTCCAGGGGATGCCGGCCTTAAAAGAACCCTGCCTGCTCCGAAGATGCCCAATACCTCGTAAGGTATCGTGCCTTCGATTACAGGGATGGTGAATAGCGACTTCTTTGCCTGCTCAATCGCCTTTCTTATTGCCTCGGGCACTTCGTTTGCCTTGCCCAGACCGGTTCCGACCCTGCCCTTGCCGTCGCCTACGACTACGATGGCGTTGAAGCTGAACCTCTTGCCGCCCTTAACGACCTTGGCGACCCTGTTAAGGTAGACGAGCTTGTCTTTTAGCTCCTGATCGTGTGAATCCCTTCTATCCCTCTCCAAAAAGACCTCCGTTTGATTCGGTTATCTGTTTATAATTGTCAATTATCGGTTTTTTTCCGGTCTTGCTGATAACCGATGCCGATCAACTTGTAGCCGCTAAAAATCAAGCCCCGCTTCTCTTGCGCCATCAGCCAGGGCCTTCACCCTGCCGTGATATATATAACCGTTCCTGTCAAAGACAACCTTTTTAATACCCTTTGACTTGGCGAGCTTTCCGATAAATTCGCCAACCTTCTTGGCGACGTCAATCTTGTTTGCCTTTGACAGCGCGTCGCTAAGTTCCTTCGTCGCCGTGGATGCCGCCGCAAGGGTCGTGGACGTGATGTCGTCCACCAGCTGAGCGTATATGTGGCGGTTGCTCCTGTATACGTTGAGCCTGGGCCTTTCAGTCGTGCCCCTGACCTTCTTTCTGACGCGCGCCTTTCTTCTCTGCCAGCCGCTCATTGTTTCAACTCTTCCGGCCATTTATCTACCTCTTATCTAAAGACATTCTATTGGATTTTTAAAACCGGTTCGAACCCGCGCCTTTTCAGGCAGCTTTAAAATCTCTTACTTCGAACCTGCGCCTTTTCCTGCCTTGCCGGCCTTTCTCCTTACGACCTCGGCCGAGTACTTGATGCCCTTGCCCTTGTAAGGCTCCGGCGGCCTCATCGCGCGAATCTCCGCCGCGACCTGCCCCACAAGCTGCTTGTCCGCGCCCTTTATGGTTATCGCGGTCTGCTTTTCTATCGACGCGCTGATACCCTGCGGGAGTTGATACTTTATCGGATGGGAATAGCCCAGCACTAAGTTCACCAGACTGCCCTGCAGGTCAGCCTTATATCCCACGCCGATGATGTCGAGCTTTTTTTCAAACCCTTCAGATACGCCCTTGACCATGTTGGCTATCAGAGTTCTCGTGAGACCGTGGAACGACCCGCCCATCCTTCCTTCGTCCTTCCTTATAACCTGGATGTTTGAGTCCTGTATCTCAACGCCAACCTCCGGCCTCATGTTGATTTCCAGAGTGCCAATCTTTCCAGTAACCTTTACGTTGTTGCCGGCTACGGCTACTTTCACTCCTGCCGGAACCGTTATCGGACGCTTGCCTATTCTTGACATGTTTAAAGCCCCCTGAGGGGGTTCAACCCCTTGAAGGGATTCAACCCCTTTTTAAAACACCTTTTTAACGCCCATTGAAACTCTTTGTTGAGGAGATGCCGACCCCCGCTTCAGCCTGCCGCTTTAGACCCCCGCTTCAGACACGCGAGGGCAGGCATGCGAGGGGATGTATTTTCTCTTAAAGCCCGGAGTGGACGGCGCACGCCGGATTTTCCGATTGATTATGTGCCATTCAGGATATTAGCTTTAAAGGGTGTGACACCCTGCGAGATATTTCCCCCTGACATAGCCTGCGCCGCGGCTCTTAATAAATAGTGCAAAGCAGTTCGCCGCCCACGCCCTGCTCCCTTGCGGCCCTGTCCGTCATCAGCCCCTTTGACGTCGAGACGATGGAGATGCCCAAGCCGTTTAGCACCTTCGGGACCTCCTCCTTGCCGACATAGACGCGAAGGCCGGGTTTGCTGACCCTCTTTATGTTGGTGATAACGCTTTTCTTGGAAGCGGAGTACTTAAGCTGTATCTTTATGAACCCCTTGCCGTCATCCTTAACGAGGCTGAAGTCCTTAATGTAGCCTTCTTCCTTCAATATCCTTGCCAGTTCCTTCTTCGTGCCGGACAACGGTGAAAGGACATCCTTGTGGCGCACCTTTGCCGCATTTCTTATCTTCGTAAGCATATCCGCTATGGGATCTGTAATTGACATCTTTCAAAACTCCGTTTTCAACAATGGATTAAGATTATGGTTGCCCGCTGGATGACCAGGCGCATTCATTCAGCCGCCGCAGCCGCCGCTTGCCAACCCTGTGTCAGCTTGCTTTTTATGACAACCCGCTATCGGCCATTTCATCAACCGGCCTTCGCGGGGCAAATGCATAAACTCTACCAGCTTGACTTGATAACTCCCGGCAGCTCGCCCTTTAAGGCCATCTTTCTCATGCATATCCTGCACATGTCAAACTTCCTGAAGTACGCCCTGGCCCTGCCGCATATCGGGCAGCGGTTATATGCCCTTACCTTGAACTTAGGCTTTCTATTAGCCTTTATTATCAGAGACTTTTTAGCCAACTATAAACCTCCCTCGGTTCGTCAGGATAACTAACTTCTGAACGGCAATCCCATATTCTTCAGAAATGCCTTTGCCTCTTCGTCGCTTTCAGAGGTAGTGCATATCGTGATGTTAAGGCCTCTGATCTTGTCTATCTTATCGTATTCTATCTCAGGGAAGATTATCTGCTCCTTCACGCCGATGGTATAATTGCCCCTGCCGTCAAAGCTCTTGTCGGACATGCCTTTAAAATCCCTGATGCGCGGCACGCTGAAGTTCACAAAGCGGTCGAAGAACTCATACATCTTCTCTCCGCGCAGCGTGACCATGCAGCCTATGGACATTCCGGCCCTGAGCTTATAGGTCGCGATGGACTTCTTGGCCTTTGTCACAACGGGCTTTTGACCAGTAATCAACGTCATGTCCCTGACGGCGGCGTCGACGACCTTTACGTCCTTGACCGCCTCGCCAAGCCCCATGTTCAGGACGATCCTTTCGAGCCTTGGCGCCTGCATCCTGTTCTTATACTTGAACTCCTTTATCATCGCAGGCACTACTTCTTTATTGTAAAATTCTCTAAGCCTTGCCGTCATCTCTCGATTACCTCGCCGCACTTTTTGCAGTATCTGACCTTGGAGCCGCTTTCAAGGATCTTATAGCCGAGCCTTACGGGCCCTTTGCACTTTTCGCAGATTACCATGACATTCGAGATGGCGATAGGCGCCTCTTTTTCCACTATGCCGCCGTGCTTTTGCTTCTGCGAAGGCTTCTGGTGGCGCTTCACCATATTGAGCTTTTCGACCAGCACCACGGCCTTGTCCGGGTTGACCTTCATCACCTTGCCGGTCTTTCCCTTTTCGCGGCCCGTTTTGACCATTATCTGGTCGTCTTTTCTTATTTTAAATTGCATCGTATGTTCCCCTTGAAGGGGCTTAACCCCTTTAAAAATACCTTATCCATGACTAATTGTCATGAATGGTCGTCATGATGCCTGCCGCAGAACCCCGCTCCTAAAGAACCTCAGGCGCAAGCGACACTATCTTCATGAATTTTTTCGCGCGAAGCTCCCTGGCCACCGGTCCGAAGATCCTTGTGCCGACGGGCTCATTATCCTTATTTATAATCACGACGGAGTTGTCGTCGAATCTGATGTAGGAGCCGTCAACCCTCCTGGTCTCCTTCACCATGCGCACGACTACGGCGCGCACGACCTCGCCCTTTTTTACCTTCGCGTCAAAAACCGCCTCCTTTACGTTGACGATTATGACGTCGCCTATGGATGCGAACAGCTTATTGGACGCGCCTATGACTTTTATGCAGGAAACCCTTTTTGCCCCGGAGTTGTCCGCCACCCCGAGTATTGAACGCATCTGGATCATTTTGCCTTCTCCATGATTTCTTTAACGCGCCACCTTTTATTCTTGCTGAGGGGCCTCGTCTCCGATATCACAACCTTATCCCCGGCGCCGCATTCGTTCTTTTCGTCATGCGCGAGAAACTTCACCCTCCTCTTCACGTACTTGCCGTAAAGCGGGTGCTTTTTGAGGGTCTCTACCGCCACTACGACGGTCTTGTCCATCTTGCCGCCCACAACGCGGCCTGTCATATTCTTTCTTTTAGCTAAAGTCTCACTTGCCACGTTTCGCCCCCCCGCCGGCCTTCTCAGCAATGATCGTCTTTACCCTCGCGATATCCTTTCTGAGAAAACGAAGTCTCAGAGGGTTATCAAGCTGCCTCGTCGCATGGCGCATATTAAGGTTGAAAAGCTCTTTGGTGAGCTCCGCATCCTTGGCCTTCATGTCTTCCAGCGTCATCTCGCGAATCTCTTTCGATTTCATAAATATCCTGACATCCATTTTGTTTCAATCCACGCTTCCGTGCGGAAGGCGACCGTAGCCCGATTTCATCAAAGACTCAGACGTTCTTAAACCACATCCCTCTTTACGAACTTTGAGGGTATCGATATCTTATGGGACGCGAGCCTGAATGCCTCTCTGGCGACATCTTCCGTGACGCCGTCCATTTCATACAGGAGCCTTCCCGGCTTGATTACGGCTACCCAGTCTTCCGGATTTCCCTTACCGCTTCCCATCCTTGTCTCGGCTGGTTTCTTCGTTATGGGCTTATCCGGGAAAACGCGTATCCATATCTTGCCGCCCCTCTTTATGAAGCGCGTCATGGCGATACGTGCCGCCTCGATCTCCCTTGTTGAAAGCCAGCCGCACTCGATTGCCTTCAGGCCGTAGCTGCCGAAGGACAGCGTTGATCCGCTCTGCGCCAGTCCTCGCCTCTTGCCTCTCTGTTGTTTTCTGAATTTGACTTTTTTCGGTATCAGCATTTTATAATTACCTTTTTACTTTGACGCTTATGCCGCTGTATTCAAACTTTTACGCAAGGCCTTATTCTTATGATACCGGCGCCGCCGGCGGCGCAGCCGGCAGCGCAACTTCGGAAACCACCTTCATCGGGCCGGCTACTTCTCCCCTGTATATCCAGACCTTCACGCCTATAATGCCAAAGGTCGTAAGCGACTCGGCTGTGCCGTAGTCAATGTCAGCCCTTAAAGTATGCAGCGGCACCCTGCCCTCCCTGTACCACTCAGTCCTCGCGATTTCCGCGCCGCCGAGCCTTCCGGCACACATTATCTTTATGCCCTTGGCGCCCATGCGCAGGGCCGAGGTCACAGCCTTTTTCATCGCCCTTCTGAAGGAAACCCTTCTTTCAAGCTGCATGGCGATGCTTTCCGCCACCAGCTGCGCTTCGACGTCCGGCTTTCTCGTTTCAAGTATTTCCAGATCAACGGCCCTGCCCGTCATGGCCGCAAGCTGTTTTTTAATGACGTCTACTTCCGCGCCGCGCTTTCCTATGACTATGCCGGGCCTTGCGGTCTTTATGATGACCTTCATGGTGTTAGCCGTCCGTTCGATCTCTATCTTTGCGATGCCCGCGTGAAAGAGCCTCTTCTTGACGAACTTTCTGACCTTCATATCCTCATGGACGAATTCCGCGTACTTCTTTGAGCTATACCAGCGCGAATCCCAATCCTTCGAGATGCCAAGTCTGAAACCTATAGGATGAACCTTCTGACCCAAAAAACTACCTCCCTTTCTTGAGTTGCCGAGTTATGAGAGCTGCCGTTTATTATCAAAAAAACCTGATGCGTCTTTGCGTATTAGCCGCCGTGTGCATCCAGCCCTTAGGCGGCCCCTTAGATTGCGCTCTCGTCAAGCACGATGGTCACATGGCAGGACCTTTTCAATACGGTCGCCCCTCTGCCCATCGCCTTGGAGTGCATGCGCTTGAGCGTCGGGCCGTGGCCGACAACCGCCGTCTTGACATATAGCCTGTCAACGTCGAGCTTTTTATTGTTCTCGGCATTTGCCACCGCGCTCTTAAGGAGCTTTAAAACATCCCTGCTGACGGCCTTGTTGCAGAAGGTCAGGGTCGTAAGCGCGTCGTCTACCATCTTGCCTCTGATAAGGTCAACGACGAGCCTTGTCTTCTGCGGCGTTGACTTAAGATAGCGTAATATTGCTTTAGCTTCCATCTGAGTTATCCTTTTTCAGTAAATCAATTCTGCTTACCGGTCTGCCGGCTGTCTTCTTTATATGCCGCGACGCCCCTGTTCCCGCGTCCGCGCCGCTTTTATCCCTTTGCGGCAACGGGGATCTTCGCCTTTTTAATGCCTGCGTGGCTATGGAAGGTGCGCGTGGGCGAAAACTCGCCGAGCTTGTGTCCGACCATATTCTCAGTCACGAACACCGGAATAAACTTCTTACCGTTGTGAACGGCCATCGTGAAACCGACCATCTCCGGTATTACCATTGACCTTCTCGACCAGGTCTTGATGACCTTCTTTGACTTTGCGTCTTCCGCCTTCTGTATCTTTTCCAGAAGGTGCTTGTCTACAAACGGGCCTTTTTTAACTGAACGCACCGCTATTTCCTCCTGCTTACGATATACCTTTCGGTTTGCTTGCTTCTTCTTGTCTTGTATCCCTTAGCCGGAGTGCCCCACGGGCTCTGCGGATGATTTCCACCCTTGCTCTTGCCTTCGCCGCCGCCGTGCGGATGATCAACCGGGTTCATTGCCACGCCCCTCACGCGGGGGTTCTTCCCTAACCAGCGCGACCTTCCGGCCTTGCCTATCGTGACGTTCTCATGGTCTATGTTGCCGATCTGTCCTATCGTGGCGTAGCATTCCTGCAGAACGATCCTCACTTCATTGGAAGGAAGTTTCAGCGTGGCGTAAGTGCCTTCCTTTGCCATAAGCTGCGCGTATGCTCCCGCGCTCCTTGCGAGCTGTCCGCCCTTGCCGATCTTCATCTCTATGTTGTGGACGAAGGTTCCAACCGGTATGTTCCTCAAAGGCAGCGCGTTGCCTGGCTTTATGTCAGATTCCGGCCCGGCCACTACCATGTCACCTTCCTTGAGACCAAGGGGCGAGAGTATATATCTCTTTTCGCCGTCAACATAGTTGAGCAGGGCAATATTGGCGCTGCGGTTCGGGTCGTATTCAACCGCCGCGACCTTTGCCGGTATGGATACCTTGTCCCTCTTGAAGTCTATAATCCTGTACTGTCTCTTATGCCCTCCGCCTATCCAGCGGCTGGTGATCCTTCCGGTGTTGTTCCTTCCACCCGTGCGCTTACAAGGACGGACAAGCGACTTCTCCGGATCCTTTTTGGCGACCCCTTCAAAAACGATGGTCGTCTTTTCCCTCATGGCCGGCGACGTCGGCTTATAGCTTTTAACTGGCATAATGTTTGTCTCTGTGGTTCGTTAATTTTTTTACGGGGGTCAAACCCCCTCAAGCCGATTCCTGCCTGCCCACCCTGCCCTCCCCCGTGAAGGGGAAGGAGAAATGGAAGGGGACATCACCCGTCCGGCTTACACGCCTTCGAATATCTCTATCTTGTCGCCCTGTTTAAGCGTTATGTACGCCTTTTTCCGCGTTGGCTTCTGACCGGCGTGCTTGCCCATCCTCTTTATCTTGCCCGGCACCCGCTGGGTGTTCACGTCAAGCACCTTTACGTTAAAGACCTTTTCAACAGCCTCTTTGACGTCCTTCTTGTTAGCCGTAAGCTCGACCCAGAAGATGACCTTGTTGTTCATCGCGTTCTGGATAGTGCCCTTTTCGGTGATGACGGGGGACTTTATTATCGAATAATGGTTCTTCATATCACCGATGCCTCTACTTTCTCAAGCGCGCTCTTTGTCATGACTAAATTGTCATAATTCAATATGTCGTAAACGTTCAGCCCGGCGATGTCAATAAGCTTGAAGTCCTTGAGGTTCCTTACCGCAAGCTTCAGGTTCCTGTTATCGCTGTCTATTACAACCAGCGCGTTGGCAAGGGCAACCTTCTTGAACATCTCCATCACAGCCTTTGTCTTGGGCTCTTTAAGCTCCAGCGTTTCAAAGACCTTCAAAGCGCCTTCCTGTAGCCTGAGCCTGAGGGCCGACAAAAGGGCCTCTTTTTTTACCTTCCTCGGCAGCGTATAGGAGTAGTCCCTCGGATGCGGGCCGAAAACCGTTCCGCCGTGGCGCCAAAGGGGCGACCTGATGGAGCCTGACCTCGCCCTGCCCGTGCCCTTCTGCTTCCAGGGCTTCCTTCCGCCGCCGCTGACGTTGCCTTTGGTCTTTGTGGAAGCAGTGCCTGCGCGGCGGTTGGCCATCTGCATCTTGACTACTTCGTAGAAAAGGTCCTCGTTAATCACGCCCTCTGAAAGGGTCTTCCCGGGGTTTGCCTCTCCTACCTTAACACCGTCTTTGTTTAAAATGTCTATGCCCATTTTTCAGACTTCCTTGAAATTTATAACTGGCCCGACGGCCGCTTACATACTATGCCGCCCATTAAATCCGCTATAATCATGCCCGGTTACGCGGGTTTCTTTTTCATTGCCTTTTTTATCATCATGACGCTGTTAACCGCCCCTGGCACCGCGCCCCTGACGAGCAGAAGGTTTTCTTCGTTCTTAACCGCCACTATCTTGAGGTTTTGCACCGTCACGCCGTCTGAGCCCATGTGTCCGGCCATCCTCATGCCCTTGTAGACCCTTGACGGGTCGGAGCTTGAGCCGATGGACCCAGGCGCCCTGTTGTGCATGGAACCGTGCGAATCTCCGCCGCCGGAGAAGTTGTGCCTCTTCATGGAACCCTGAAAACCCTTGCCCTTTGACGTGCCGAGCACATCTACAAACTCGCCTTCCTTGAATACCTCGGCGCATTTTATCGCCTGTCCGGGCGTATAGGCATCCTCGCCTGAGCATTTGACTTCCGCGAGATGATACAGGCACGGCGTGCCCGCCTTCTTAAAATGGCCCTTCATCGCCTTTGAAGTCCGGTGTTCCTTCTTCTCGCCGAGTCCGATCTGGACTGCGTCGTACCCGTCATTAGCCCTGACCTTCCTCTGGACGACGTAGCCGCCGGCTTCGATAACCGTAACCGGAATTATCGAACCGTCTTCGGCGAAGATATGGGTCATGCCGATCTTTTTTCCAAGTATTCCTTGTATCATTTTCATCCAACCTTTTCGGCCAATTTATGCTGCTGACGCCGGGCCGCAGCCCTTAATCCGTGAAGCTCAGTCAAGCCTGATCTCAACGTCAACGCCCGCCGGCAGATCAAGCTTCATAAGCGCGTCAACCGTGTTCTGCGTAGGCTCCATTATATCCATAAGCCTCTTGTGCGTCCTTATCTCGAACTGCTCTCTGCTCTTCTTGTCAACATGCGGAGAACGCAGGACGCAATACTTGTTTATCCTCGTGGGCAGCGGGATCGGCCCCTTTATCCGGGCGCCTGTCCTCTTTGCCGTCTCCACGATATCCTTCACAGACTTGTCAAGAAGCCTGTGGTCAAACGCCTTAAGTCTTATCCTGATCTTCTGATTATCCACCCTTAACTCCTAAAGCCGTTATCGGTTGCCGGTTATCGCTGCTCGGCTAAAAAACCCTTGTCATGTATGTTCCAGACAACCCTTGACCTGCCTGCTGCTTCAGATAGACCGCGCCCGCACCCGTCTGTTTCAGAAAAACCCGCCCGGGTCTTTTACGCCAATATCTTCGTTACGACTCCGGCGCCGACCGTCCTGCCGCCTTCCCTGATGGCGAACCTCAGGCCTTCTTCCATCGCTATCGGCGTGATGAGCTCGACGGCGAGGCTTACGTTGTCTCCGGGCATGACCATCTCCGTGCCCTCAGGCAGCGTGGATACGCCCGTGACGTCCGTCGTCCTGAAGTAGAACTGCGGCCTGTATCCGTTAAAGAACGGCGTGTGCCTGCCGCCCTCTTCCTTCGTCAATATATAGACCTCGCAATTGAACCGCGTGTGCGGCGTGATGGAGCCGGGCCTTGAAAGCACCTGCCCCCTCTCAACGTCTTCCTTCTTCGTGCCCCTTAAAAGCGCGCCGATGTTGTCGCCGGCGCGGCCTTCGTCAAGGAGCTTACGGAACATCTCAACGCCCGTGACGACC